>NZ_CP089848.1:2400000-3600000 GCF_021266465.1 Paralcaligenes sp. KSB-10
GCCTGAAGGCGCCGACGCATGCTTACATTGGACTCATGGAGACGAGACAGATCCGCTGTCGGCCAGAACTAGTCATTCAGCCATTTGCTTTCTGGACTCATCGAAGACTGTAACGTTGGACTTTCTAGGTTTGCTTGAAAACTATAGTCGGCTTTTCTAGCACCATTGCTGCAGCTAAATTTTTTATCTGAGTGACAACCGCGTATGGATTGTCGTTTAAATATAGTTAGGTTTTCCATGGCGTATTTAGATTGTGAAACCGTTGAATCGACCATATCTTGCATCGCAGAAATATATGACGTTCAGCCTGAGCAGATCATTGACTTCTTTGATCATTTCGACATAGAGCAGCACTTCGAGAGAAAAAGATCAGAAGGAGATGGCGCTCATGAAATGAAGCGCCTTCTGGAGGATATCTTTGGCCAACCAAAGAACCCTATTACTAGGACATATTGGTTCCACCTGACTCGCGTCCCAGAGGGCACTTCTTTTCAAGATGGCATCTTGCCTCTCAATGAAGCCTTGCCTCGTATATGGGAAATGCTTTACAAGATTTTAAGTAAAACCAATCATGCAAGTCGTTTGAGGGAAATGGCTATAAATGGTGTTGCTGACTTTCAATACACATTCAAGACAACCGACTCGCTTCATTGGGGGCCTTATTCAATGCTTGTTAAGGCTATTGGCGGATTCGCTGAATTGGCCGGAAATCATGACTATCTAAAAACACCAGAGATCGTGGAAGACATTTGCAACGGTTATGAGCAGCTGTATAACGAAAATATTCAGCAGCTAGTAGAGGCTGGCCTCGTGCCAACTATTGTGAAATTTTGGTCTGAAGATCCAGAGGATCAGTACGGTCTGAAATCTGCAATCTACTATGCCTATTTGGCCCATAACAAAATGGAACTGAGCGGTCCAGCAAACACTTGCTTTGACGGTCGGAACTCTATAGTGCAGCCGAATCGTATTGTTTATGTAGAGCATCTTCACAGTGGTCCCTCTTGTTTTTAACCAGGACGCCAAACCAGCTGCGCAGCTTCCTGCCCGTTAACGTAGGCGTTAGTAACTGTCTGTGTCTGCAATGGATCGAAAGCAGCCACCATCCTGCATCTCTCTTTCGCCAGAAATCATTATTGAAGGATATAACATGACCACTTGCAGGCCCATCCCAGGAGCAAGGCTGAGCATGAATTTCACTTCAAAAAACTTTGGAATGAAACTACGCCAAACCGCATGAAGCGACATCAAACCAACACGTTTTTGGAATAGGATGCGGCTGTAAACCTGCATAAACATTGACTTCGACAATGGGCCTGTCACGCCGGGGGTCGCGGGTTCGAGTCCCGTCCGCTCCGCCAAAGAATTCAGTAAAAAAAAGCACTTACATTGAGTAAGTTTTTTTTGCCTCGACTTTTATTCCAAAGTTTGTTTTTGTTCCGAAGTCCGCCTTTTCCGACTTCTTTAGTCGGCCGCAAAGCCCCGTCAGACCTAGCGTTCCATGGTGGCCCTGGGCTTGCCCTATTGATTCGTGATGCGCAACACACTACAATTATCCTATGATCAAGAGCTTTCGGCACAAAGGCCTTCGTCGGCTGTTCGAGACTGGCAACGCATCCGGCGTTCAAGTAAGCCATGCCAAACGCCTTCGTCTACAACTGTCCGCCCTTGATACCGCTCAGGTTATCGAAGACATGGACATCCCAGGATTTAGGCTCCATCCCCTCAAAGGCTCAATGAAAGACCGCTGGTCAATCACCGTCAACGGAAACTGGCGTATCACCTTTGAGTTTGAAGACGGAAACGCCTATGTGCTGGACTATGAGGACTATCACTGATGAACATGCACAATCCACCCCACCCCGGTGAATTTATCTCTGGCATCTACCTTGAGCCCAACAATATCAGCGGGCGCGAACTTGCTCAAGCACTTGGCGTAGCCGCCTCTACCCTCAGCCGAGTACTCAACGGCACTTCTCGTGTGACGCCCGAAATGGCGCTTCGCCTTTCCAAGTCACTTGGGCGCAGCCCGGAAAGCTGGCTGACTATGCAGGACGCTTACGACTTGTGGCTCGCTCGCCAGCACGTTAATTTGCAAGGTGTCGGCAAACTCCAATTCGCCGGAGCCTAGTACCTTTGGTTGCCAACTACCAGCATGTCGGTATCCAAGCCAGTCGTGCAAGAAGAAATCACCGGATGCGGAATTGCATCGGTCGCCAATATCCTGGGATGCATGACCCGATCCAGCATTGTTGTCTATCAAGCACTACCAGGAAGAAGGCAAAGACTTCTGGCATTGGGATAAGCAAGCAATTGCCCCACGCAGTTTCGCGATGGGTCATCATTGGTTTCATCGTGATCTAAACTTGTTCACCAAAAATTCAACGAGTGCGCGTACTCGCGCCGGCACAAACCGAGCGCTAGGCAGTAAGGCATGCAGTGGATAGATCTCAGTATTCCATTCTGTTAAAAGTGGAATGAGTTCCCCATCGGACAACTCGTCTTCTAACTCTAACCTTGTCTTGAAAAGTATTCCGTACCCAGCTACTGCCCAGGCACGAGCAAGAGAGGCGTCATCAGCACTACGGTCACCGCTCACCCGCACGTCAGTGACAACCCCGCCTCGCTCAAAACGCCACAAGCGATGAGGTTGACCGCCGCGCATATAGGTTAGGCAGTTATGGTGCTTTAAATCATGCGGCGATAACGGTGTGCCATGACGTTGTAAATACTCAGGGGACGCGCATAACACGGCCTGAGGGGCCACCAACAGGCGGCCAACCAATTGAGAGTCCGGCAGCTCGCCGTAGCGCAATGCCAGATCGACTTCGTCGCGCACCACATCCATCGGCCTATCGCCCACGTGCAGCTGCAATTCCACCGCCGGGTGCAAATTTAAAAATTCATTTAGCCATGGCATCAGTACACTACGCGTTAAGTCCGACGGGGCTGCGAGCCTTACAACTCCTACAAGCTCGGCTTGATCGATACCTACCTGAGTTTCGGCTTCGCTAAGCAAGTCGAACGCACGCTGGGCATAGTCCAGCAATATTCGCCCTTCGTCCGTAATACGCATAGCGCGAGTAGAACGTTCGAACAATCGGGTACTGAGTTGGCTCTCGACCCGCTTAAGCGCAGCACTTGCCGCCGACGGCGTCATTCCTAGCGCTGCTGCCGCGCCAGTTAATGAGCCTGTGCGTGCGGTGTGAAGGATAACTAGCAGATCACTTAGATTTTCAATTTTCATTTGAAAGTAATAGTAATACAACGCTATTATCATTTTAAATTTCATTTGCTAACCTGTCGACCTGAGTTCGGAACATTCTTTTAAAGACAGGAACATCATGACTACAACTACTTCAAGCAAGAGCTTTTCCACACCAACTGTACGATCAGAAACCGCCAACGCGCTTGTAACGGCTGCCCGTTCGGCCTCAGCAGAACTGGGAATAATTGTTTCGATTGCGGTTACCGACGCAGCCGGACATCTGGTCTCCTTTGAACGCGCCGACGGCGCCCCATTTTTGAGCATTGATGTCGCTATCGATAAAGCTTGGACGGTTTCGTCATTCGGTTTAGGGACTCATGTGTGGAATGACATTCTGCAAGACAGCAAAGTATCTCAGCTGGCTCATCGACCGCGCGTCGTTTCCGTAGGAGGCGGTTGCGCGATTGTAGAAGGTGGCAAGGTCATCGGCGGCATCGGCATCTCTGGCGGTAACGCACTACAGGATCGGCAGGCAGCCGAGAAAGCACTTCGCTCATTAGGGTTCGAAGTAGCTTGATCGGACAAACGCTTACAACAAGGCCAAATCATGAAAGCAATCGGTTTTTATAAGAATCACCCTGTGGACCACCCTGATTCACTTGTCGATGTCGATATTGAGGTGCCAGAGTTAGGCGACTTCGATCTGCTAGTCGAGGTCAAGGCGGTTTCCGTCAATCCCGTCGATACGAAAATTCGCATGGGAGGCACAATCCCGCCGGATCGACCACGAATTATTGGATGGGACGCTGCCGGCATCGTTCGAAAGGTCGGCGCTAAATCGACTCGATTTGCCCCCGGCGATCGCGTCTGGTATGCGGGCGACATTAACCGGCCGGGCAGCAACTCCGAACTGCAGACTGTCGACGAACGCATTGTTGGACTAATGCCTGTCTCGCTCGACTTCGCCGAAGCTGCATCGTTACCGCTGACAGCGATTACTGCTTGGGAATTGCTGTTTGATCGACTTCAGGCACATGCAGCAGACCCAACCGAGCACAATGTATTGCTCGTAACGGGTGCCGCTGGCGGTGTCGGCTCAATCCTGACGCAACTCGCACGACGTCTAACAGGGTTGACTGTTATCGGTACGGCATCAAGACCGGAAACGCGTGACTGGGTGTTGCAGCACGGTGCTCACTATGTGATCGATCATCATCAGCCTTGGGTACCTCAGCTTGCCGAGTTAGGTATTAAAGAAGTCTCGCACGTTGTAGGGCTCAACTACAGCGCAAGATACATCGCACAGATCGCTGAAGCAATGCGACCAGAGGGGCAATTTGCGTTAATAGATGATGCGGAGAATCTCGACATCGGACCATTCAAAGCAAAATCCATTTCCATTCATTGGGAGTTGATGTACACGCGTCCAATCTTTAAGACCCGCACCATCGAGCGGCAGCACGCACTGCTAAACCGATTAGCTCAACTAGTGGATGCGGGCGACATCAAACATACATTAACGAAACGTATAACCGGTTTCAATGCATTGACGCTACGCGACGCCCATCGTTTGGTGGAGGCCGGCGACATGATCGGTAAGGTTGTCGTTACCAGAGAGTGACGTGGCTTCGACGAGCTGCGCATGAGGCGGGTGAACAATCGCCACGAGCAGTGCGACGACCTCAGCGATGTCTTCGGTGGCGCCGATGCAACCCAACGGAATATTCCGGAGCCAATCATCAGGGGAAAATCCCGGAATCGTTTTGCTAAACTCGTAGGAACCCGGCGTCGAGATGATGCCGGGCGATACGACATTCACACGGATGCCGCTCGGCGCGAGTGGGTGATCACGAACTTGCCGCGGCGGCCGTACATCGCTCACGGCTCCTTCTTGAATAAGTCCTGGAAGATCAAAGGCCCCCAGCTCTTGTCCTCGCGCGCCTGCACAAGCGCGCCACCCTCTTCGAGCTTCCCGAGATTGACGGGCGCGAAACCGAGTTGTTCGGCAACCGCCGCCACCGACGCTGCAGCACCTTCGTCGTCGCCCGACAGGAACACGACCCGCCGACCGCCATTGACGTGCGGGTCGGTAGCCAGGGTGCCGGCGAGGAGATGGTTGAAGCCCTTCACGAACCGGGCACCGGGGAAGGCTTTGGCGGCCACGGCAGAGGAGACGCCAAAACCATTCATCGCGTCGACAATTGTCCTGCCCTGCCAGCTCGCCAGATTTTGGGCGACCTCGCGATGTTCCCCGAAGGGGACCGCCAGAAAAATCAACTCGGCCTTGATTGCTTCCTGCAGCGTCTTGGGGATGACCGTGGACCCGATCGCCTGTGCCTCCGGCATCAACGCTTCGGGCGGTCGCCGGCTGGCGACGGCGATTTCGATGTTCTTGCGGGCAAAGGCGCGGGCGAGAGCCTGGCCGATCTTGCCGAAGCCAATAATTGCATAGCTCATATATTCTCCTTGGGTTTACCACGCCCTACGGGCTCCAAATATCGAATTGGAGTGGCCGGCCGGGCGTAGCGCGTCAGATTTGTGCCAGGCCGCCATCGACGGCGACCTCGCTGGCGGTCATGAAGCTGCTGTCCTGCGACGCGAGAAAGGCAGCGGCCGATGCCGGTAGCGCCACCGGTGATCACAGCGGTCTTTCCATTCAGCCTGGTCATGTCGTGCATCCTTGGAGTTGTACGGAAGCAGGGAACTGCTTACTCAGTGTCAAAGCGAGTATGGGCCTATTGACACATCAATACAATTGACGAAAAATCGCTTAATTCAATCTACTTTTTAGATATATATGCTCGACAATGTCACCATCAACCAACTGCGCGCGTTCGTTGCGGTATGCGATCAGGGAAGCTTTTCGGGTGCGGCGCGGAAGCTCAGACGCGCACAGTCAGCCATCAGCCACGCGATCAAGGCGCTGGAAAGCGCGTTTGATGTCGAGTTGTTCGAGCGAAATACACGAAAGGCGCAGCTCACCGCGGCGGGGCGCAGCCTCTTGCCGGACGCGCGGGCGGTAATCTCACGCACGGAAGAAATGAAGAACCGCGCCGGCTCGATCGCCAGAACCGGGGCGCCACAGGTTTCGATTGCGATCGATACCTACTTCCCGCGCGCCCACCTGATCGACTGTTTGCGGACGCTGCAAGAAGAGTTCCACACTGCAGCGATCGACCTGCGAATCACGAGCATGCAGGGCGGCGAGAACCTGGTGCTCCAAAAGATGTGTGCCCTTGCCGTCACGATCGAGAACGTGACGGAGGTGAACCCGGATGCCATGGAACGCCGTTGGCTGTGTGAGGCGAAGATGGTGACGGTATGTGCGCCATCCCATCCACTCGCTTCGACACCGAAACCCATCCCGATGGACGAGTTTGGTGGACATATTCAGATCGTAGTGACGGACAACCAGCCGGGAGCGGAAAAGACCCAACAGGGAGTCGCCGGCAAGCGCCAGTGGCTGGTCAATGATCTCGGTGCCAAGCGTGATCTTCTCAAGGCCGGTCTCGGCTGGGGACACTTGCCGCGGCACCTCGTTGGCGAGGATCTGGCGAGCGGACAGCTCGTGGAACTTGAACGCCGCGCCTGGCACATCGGTTCGCTCACGTTCATGATCTCGCAACGACGGGGGTATGACCTCTCCCCATGCGAGTCGCGGCTGGTCGAGCTCCTTGGCGAACCTCAGTGCATCCCAAAGAAAACCAGGCGGCGCTCCGTCTCAGGCAAAGGCGCAAAAGCCTGAATAGATCCGGATGAAGCACGCCGTGCCGGCCCTGACCCAAGCCCCGATAGACGATGTCTTTAAATACCAATACCAACCCATCGAATCCCGTAAACAACCCGAACCAAAAACGCACCAGACAATGGACCAGCCAGCCTGGAATTTCCAGGCTAGCGGAACACAACGGTCTTGCGGCCGTTCAGAATGATTCTATGCTCGGCATGCCACTTGACAGCATGCGCCAGGGCAATGCATTCGGCGTCCCGTCCGATGTTGGCGAGTGTTTCGGGGTCGAAGGCATGGTCGACGCGGATTACCTCCTGTCCGATTATCGGCCCTTCATCGAGTTCGGCCGTTACGTAGTGCGCGGTCGCGCCGATCACTTTTACCCCGCGCTCGTATGCCTGATGGTAGGGCCTGGCTCCCTTGAACCCAGGCAGGAACGAATGGTGAATGTTGATCGCACGCCCTACAAGCTTGCTGCAGAAATTGTCAGAGAGAATCTGCATATAGCGCGCAAGCACCACAAAGTCCGACTTCGTCGACTCGATGACATCGAGCACCCTATCCTCTTGCTCGGCCTTCTTGCCCGGATCCAGAGGAAAACAATGGAAAGGTATGTTGTACGAGGTAGCGAGCGAATAAAAATCGGGATGGTTCGAGACAATGGCGCGGATATCAACGTGCAGCAATCCGGAACCATGCCGAAACAATAAATCGTTCAGGCAATGTCCGAACTTCGACACCATGATCACAACACCCGGCCTGATGGTCGTATCGTTCAGGCTCCACTGCATCGCAAAGGCATCCGCCAGTTCCGTGAACTCGCCGGCAAGTCGTTCACGGCTATGCGTACTGGAAAAACATACCCGAATGAAAAACCGGTTGTTGCTTACATCGCCGAACTGGGCACTGTCGAGAATATTGCAACCACGATCAGCCAGGAATCCAGCGACAGCATGAACGATGCCGGGGCGATCCAGGCACGATAAGAGCAAAACAAATTTTTTACACACGACTTCCATAAACTCCTGCCAAAAATCAGACCTTGAATTCTTCGATGGCATCGACAAGCCATTCCAGGATGCTGAGCGCAAAGCTGCGCGGCACCAATATGTGGAAGCTGCCCGGCGTGGTTTTGACGATCAGCACGTGCACCGCATGCAGCCCTGTCGCAACGACACGTCCTGCCGCAAAAGCCGCGTCAGAGAAGTCGATGCCTATCCCTTTCTCGAGCACAAGATGGGAATCGTCGCCGCGAAGCGCGATCGCAACGATTCGGCCAAAGGAAAGATCAGTTACCGCAGCCAGGCTGCCCAGTTCGCTTTTCAGTGCAAGAGCAATCGCGGTGCCGGTATTGGGCGTTGTCGCGATTTGCCAGGTATTGGGCGCAATCGGCAGCATTGAAACAGGCCCGGCTATTGAAGCCAGTCCGGGCGCGCCAGGCGCCGCGACGCCGGCAATGCGCGCGATGCTCGGCGCGATGTCGGGCGACCCGGCATAGGCGGCAACCAGCACGCAATCGACCGGGAGCTCTGACAGCCCCATGCGATGCTTACGCACGGGAAGCTCTCCGACGACTGGCGAATCCGCCAGCGCGCTTTGGTATTGAAGAGGATGATCAACCATGAAGTTTTTCCCCGGAAGGATCGTAGAACACCGGCTCACCCACCACCACTTCACATGAGTAGTTGTGCAGGGGCGACCATGCGGTCAACTTCTGGCCTATAAGCGCGCGGCCATTCTTGATGAACGCAATCCCGATATGCGTATCCAGCGTTGGGCTATACGTAGACGACGAGACCCAGCCTAGCGACACCGATGCGGCCACAGGCTCCTGGACGATAGCCGATCCGGCAACGATTTTTGCGCCTGGCGACGTTGACATTACACCAACCAGCTTCGGCCGTTCCGGCGATATCAGGCCTTCGCGATGCATCAGCGGCTTACCGATAAAGGGCTCGGCCTTGCTTGCCAATTTACCCAGACCCAGGTCGTCGGCCGTCGTTCTTCCATCGATCTCCGGCCCCGCCACGTGGCCTTTCTCGATCCGCATGACCCCCATCGCTTCCGTGCCGTAGGGCGTAATTCCAAACGGCTTTCCCGCTTCGCACAGCCGCATCCAAAGCGCCATTCCATATCCCGCCGGAATGTTCAGTTCATATGCCATTTCGCCCGAGTAGCTCAGACGAAATACATTCAGTGGTATATGGGCCAGGCTCGTTTCCAGCACGCCCATGTGCGGCAACACCGCATCCGACACATCGACACCGGGAAGCAATGCCTCCAGGACAGCTCGACTCTTGGGGCCGGCCAGTGCGATTTGTGCATACTGATCCGTGAGCGACGTCACTCGCACGCGTAATTTTTGATAAGCCGTGGCAAGCAGGAACTCCAGGCCAGCCAATACTTTGCCCGCATGGGCCGTGGTGGTGGTCATGAAAAACCGGTCTTCCGCGAACCGCGATGTGGTGCCATCATCCAGTACGATGCCATCGTCGCGCAGCATCAATCCATAACGCGCGCGGCCAGGCTTCAGGGTAGAAAACCGGTTGCTGTACACCAGGTCAAGGAATATTGCCGCATCCGGCCCCTGGACGTCGATTTTCCCCAGTGTGGAAACATCGGCGATTCCCACTCCGCGGCGTACGGCAAGCGTTTCACGCCGCCATGCTTGCGCATAGGTTTCACCCGGGCCGACATAGGTCTTGGGCCTCAGCCATTGTCCCGCCGATGCCATGACTGCGCCGTTGTCCAGGTGCCACTGGTGCATGGGAGAGATCCGTGTGGCGGAAAAACCTTTACCTATCTGGCGGCCCACAAACGCACCGAGCGTCACCGGCGTGTAGGGAGGCCGGAAAGTGGTGGTCCCAACGACCGGAATCGGCTCTTGCCGTGCAAGCGCCATCAGAGCAAGCCCATTGATGTTGCTGGTCTTCCCCTGATCGGTACCCATGCCCAGCGTCGTGTAACGTTTCAGATGCTCCACCGAGCGGAAATTTTCACGAGCGGCCAGCGCAACGTCGTTCACGGTTACGTCGTCCTGGAGATCGACGAATTGCTTCGCCTTGACTCCCATGGGTTGCGGCGCAAGCCAAAAAGCCTCGATATCCAGGTCAGGCTCGTCACCCCCCACGATCATGTCTGGCGCTTGCTGTTTCAGTCCCAGATCCGCGCACGCCGACGTCGCCGCCGCGGCACCGTCCCTCAACACTTCGCGCAATTGAAATACGCCGCGTGCGGCGCCAGCGGAAATGGCCGCCTGCTTGCACGGTCCGGGAATGAAGGTGGCAATGCGCTCATCGTAGACGGCCTTGCCGCCCGATTGCGAGTGCAGGTGCAAGGAAGGAGCCCAACCGCCGGCCGTGCCGATGACATCGCATGCGATGCGTGTTCTGCGGCTGCCGTCCCGCAAAGCGATTTCGGCGCCTTTGACGCAGCCGCGGCCCAGAGCCCGCAACACGATGGATTCCTGGTGCAAGGCGATGCCCAAGGATCGGACTTGTTCCGCAATCGCCGCCGGGATCGTGCGCCGCACATCGACAATGGCTACAACGTCGATGCCGAGCCTGGCAAGGTCGAATGCGGCCGGATAGGCACTGTTATTGTTAACGAACAGCACAATGCGCCGGCCTGCCGCCACGCCATAATGGTTGGCATAGGTGCGAATGGCGGATGCCAGCATTACGCCCGGCAAATCGTTGTTTCCAAAAACCAGCGGGCGTTCAATCGCGCCGGTGGCAAGCACGACGCGTTTGGCGCGGATCTGCCATAGCCGCTGGCGTGGCTGCTGCGGCTCGGGTACCGCAACATGATCGGCCACGCGCTCGATGAGCGACACCATATTGTGGTCGTAATACCCGAATGCCGTGGTGCGGGGCAAAACAGTGACACGGCTGCTGGCGGATAAGCTGGCAGCCGTGTCGCGCGCCCACTGCGGCGCAGGAATATTGTCGATATGCGTACCCTGGCTTAACAGCGAGCCGCCCAGGCTTGCATTTTCATCGACGAGAAAAACCTTCGCCCCCGCTCGCATCGCTACGCCAGCTGCCGCCAGGCCGGCTGCGCCGGCGCCCACGACAAGGACGTCGCAGCAGGCAAAGCGTTTCTCGTAATGGTCCGGATCGTCTTGCCTTGTCGCCACACCCATTCCCGCCGCATTGCGAATCACGCGCTCATAGCTTGGCCATAGCCGTGCGGGCCACATAAATGTTTTGTAATAAAACCCGGCCGGAAACAAGGGCGACAGCAAGTTGTTGATGGCCATCAGGTCCAACTTCAAGGAAGGCCAACGATTTTGGCTTTCCGCCACGAGCCCTTCGTACAGTTCAATGGCCGTGGCGCGAGTATTGGGTTCGGCGCGCGCACCGCTGCGCAAGCGCACCAGCGCATTGGGCTCTTCAACCCCGGCGGCGACAATACCGCGCGGACGATGATACTTGAAACTGCGGCCTACGAGTTTTACCCCATTGGCCATTAATGCGGCTGCCAGCGTATCTCCCGGATGGCCTTCGTAGCGCACGCCATCGAACAAAAACGAAATGGTCTTCGAGCGATCGACCAGGCCGCCCTGCTTCAGGCGAAAGGCTTGTTTCATTGCTGCTCCCGTTGAGCAAGAGCATTTGCCAGTGAGACGCCGGCAATATCATGGGTAAGCGTATCGCGCTTGACCTTTATCCAACTGCGGCAGCCCAAGGCATGTTGCCAATATTCCGTATGCGCGCCCTTGGGATTGCTGCGCAGATAAACATAGGCAAACCACTCGGACTCGGGCGCGTCGTCGGCCGGGCGCAATACGGAAGCATCCGAGCCATAGTCGAATTCGGTGTGGTTACGCGGCCCGCAAAATGGGCAGTTGATGAGAAGCATTGCAAAGGCCTTACTGTGCGTTGGGGATTGGGCCGCTGCCCTTTTCGTCGATAGTGCGGCCGTGCTCGAATCGGTCCATGTTGAAGCCTCGATTGAGTTCGTGCGGCTCGTCGTGAGCAATCGTGTGGGCGAACACCCATCCGGAAGCCGGGGTTGCCTTGAAGCCGCCGTAACACCAGCCGCCATCGATGTAAAAATTCTGCAATGGTGTTTTGCTGATGATTGGACTGCCGTCCATCGTCATATCCATGATGCCCCCCCAATGCCGCATCATTCGTAGACGACTGATGAATGGAAACATTTGCATTGCGCAAGCTGTCGCATGCTCGAGAACCGGCATGTTCCCCCTTTGGGCATAACTGTTATAAAAATCCAGATCGCCGCCCATGACCAACTCGCCTTTGTCGGATTGGCTCATGTAGAAATGACCCGCACCGTAGGTCACGACCGTATTGATGATCGGTTTGACCGGCTCGCTTACGAACGCTTGCAGCAAATGGCTTTCAATCGGCAGGGTGAAGCCGGCCATCCTGGCCAACTGACTGGTATGACCGGCTACGGCGATACCTACTTGGCCGGCTCCGATGAAACCTTGATTCGTCTCTATTCCCCTGACCTTGCCGCTTTCCTGCTTGATCGCAATACATTCACAGTTTTGCAGGATATCGACACCGAGCGCATTGGCCGCACGCGCGTAACCCCACGCTACCGCATCATGACGAGCAACGCCGCCGCGTTTTTGCAATAGGCCGCCGATAACGGGGTAACGAGGCCGCTCGCTACTGTCGAGCAGCGGGACCATTTCTTCGACTTGCTTGTGATCGAGCCATTCCGCATCGATTCCGTTAATGCGCATTGCGTTGCCGCGGCGAATATAAGCGTCTTGCTGCGCATCGGTATGCGCGAGATTGAGAACGCCGCGCTGGCTGAACATCACGTTGTAATTGAGCTCCTGGCTCATCGTCTCCCACAGCTTGAGCGACCAGTCATAGAATCGCGCGTTGGTATCGAGCAGGTAGTTGGAACGAATCAGTGTCGTGTTGCGGCCCGTATTGCCACCCCCGATCCAGCCTTTTTCCACTACCGCGATATTTTTCACGCCATGAAGCTTGGCAAGATAATAGGCTGTCGCAAGGCCATGCCCTCCTCCCCCAACGATGATGACATCGTAGTGCCTCTTCGGTACGGGTGAATCCCACGCAGGCATCCAGCCCCGATGGTGGCTGAAAGCATTACGTGCGAGAGAGAGAAATGAATACTTCATGAGTATTGGCAGGAAGGAAAAGGTTTATTGCTAAAACAGATGTCAGTAAGCCTGATAGCCAGGGGCTTGGGCAAGCACCATCAAAGAAAGGCGAGGGGCGAATAAGATTTATTAATACCCGGGTAGAGGCGTAGCGCTTAATAAGAATTGCTAATACTTATAGGCAATCTTCCGTAATAAGGCGGCAAGAAATCATGAATTTCGACGAAACTGCGCCACAACACACAAAAATTCCATTTTCAAATCAGCTGAATTGGCCAATCTGACCCAAGCCTTGTTGGGCCGCCGTCATACGCAAGAAGAAACCGCCACGATATTTGGCTGCAGCTGGCTACGCCATTTAATGATGGTCAATCACCGACCCCACCAAGATTCGCAACGAGATAGACGCTCATGACAAATTTCCCGGTTGTATTTGGTATTGATCTGGACGCCGAGTCAAGCTGGCTTGGAAAGTCTCCCGAAAACGCCGGCAAACCGGTGCTTCTTTCGCATGGCACGTACGAAATCCGGGAAGGCCTGAAATTCCTCCTGGATGTGCTCGACCGTCACAGCGTGCGGTCAACGTTCTTCATTCCCGGGCTGATCGCACACCGGCACCCCGAGGCCGTCACGGAAATTTTCCGGCGCGGCCATGAGGTCGCGAGCCATGGCTACAACCATCTGTCGCCGCCGCTTCTCGATGCCAGCCAGGAAAGGAAAGAGCTGGCCTCCGGCATCGAGACCCTGGAGAAAATAACCGGCCGCCGTCCTGTGACGTGGCAAGCCCCTTCGTGGGAAATCACCTCTCGCACCATCGATTATCTGATCGACGAGGGAGTTTCGGTTTCAAGCAATTTTCACGACAGCACCAGGCCCTACCGCCATGTTCGCAATGGCGTACCGCTCCCCCTGGTTGAACTACCGGTCGAGTGGCACTTGGCCGACGCCCCTTTCTTCTTGTACGGCGCGATGCCAGGCCGGCAAATCTGGCCACCCCTGACTGTTGAGGAAATGTGGAAAGAAGATTTTCGCGGCCTCTACGAGAGGGAAGGATCGTATTTTCGCTTGGCGCTGCATGTTCAGCTCATTGCTCACCCGGGCCGGCTTCGCATGCTTGAACGTTTCATCCAATTTATAAAGGAACATCCAAATGCGTACTTTACCCGTTGTGATGAGCTTGCTGCCACGATTGCCTAGCAATCGGGCGATATGGGCTTTCCTGTTTGCCTTATCCCTCTTCTCGGGGCCTGGAACCGCCACCGCGGCGGCCTATCCCGAAAAACCGGTTTCCATCATCGTGCCATTCGCCGTGGGTACCGCGACCGATAGTATTGTCCGCCTGCTCGCCAAAGGTTTGCAGGCAAAATTCGGCGTCCCGTTCATCGTCGAGAATCGCCCTGGCGCGAGCGGCATTATCGGAACCGATCGCGGCGCAAGATCGAAGCCGGATGGCTATACGCTGCTGGCCGCCTCGGGCACGACGATGTCACAGAATCCCTGGTTCTTCAAAAAAATCCCCTATGACCCAACTACAGACTTCAAACCCATCGCACGCATTGGCGGGTTTCCACTAGCCATCGTGGTACGCCAGGAAGCGCCATGGAAAACCATGGCCGAATTCCTGGATGCCGCGCGCACGGCCACGAAATCGTTCTCCTACGGAACAGCCTACGGTATGCAAACCGTGTGCGGAGAGCTTTTGAAAAAGAATGCCAGGCTCGACCTGATCTCAGTTCCCTACAAAGGCACTCCGCAGGCGATTACCGACCTCCTCGGCGGGCAAGTCAATTTCATGTGCGCCGAATTCGCGACCAGCCTGAATGCCATTAGGAACCATCAATTGCGCGCATTGGCCATCTTGACCGACAAACGATCGCACTACCTCCCCGATGTGCCCACCATGAAGGAATTGGGCTTGAATTTCCTCCCCGAAATGCATTCCTGGATTGGCTTGCTTGCCCCTAGCGGCACCTCCACGCAACACATCGAAACCGTCAGCCGGGCTGTCCTGGAAATTGCAGCGGCTCCCGAATTTTCCGCCGCGCTCGATTCGATCGGATTTGAACTTTCCACACTCAATGCATCGGATTTCGGAAAATTCCTGAAAAAAGATCATGCCGTATGGGGTAAACAAATCAAACAAGCCGGCATCGCCCCCCAATAAACAGCCTTTTCAGGCCGCTGCGGAGTCTACACCCACAATACCGTATCGCGTATTATGCAAAGTCGCCAAACCGAAAAGGATTTCCGGCATGCGCAATCGCTTCACAATCGAGCTCAGCTCCATGAGGGTATTCCTGGCGGTCAGTGAAATGGGCAGTATGACAACAGCGGCCAGGAAGCTGGGCATGACGCAATCCGCTGTCTCGCAGGCAATCCGCCAAATGGAAGAAGGCCTGGGCGTGATATTGATTGATCGAGAGTTCCGCCCACTGCAACTCACCTCTTCGGGCACGATACTGCGCCAGCATGCGCACCGGATACTGGCCGACACAGATCATCTCACATCCGCGCTCCAGGCCGGCGGCACGGTGCCGGGACTACGCATGGGCATGCTTGATTCCTTTGCAGCAACAGTCGGACCTTCGCTCATCCGAACCGTTAGCGAGTACGCACGCGATGTTTTTGTTTATCAAGGGTTTTCACCTGAGCATCTACGCGGGTTCCGCGCGCGCGAGCTGGATATCATCATATCCGCCGAACTGCTCAGTTGCAAAACCGAAGAGCTCAGCCTTTTACTTCTTCGCGAGCCTTTTGTTCTGGTTCTTCCGAAAGAGCATTCGGCATATACGCAGCATTCAAATCTGAAACAAATCGCGCGCAATCTGCCTCTGGTTCGATACAGCGCGCGCTCCACCGCAGGGCTCTTGACCGACCGTTACCTGGAGAAATTGGGCCTGATCAATCAACGCCGCCTCGAAGTTGAAACGGCCGAAGTCCTGTGCAGCCTGGTCGCGGCGGGCGTTGGCTGGGCAATTACCACCCCCTTGCATTTGCTCCAGGGCAGGCCGCAGTTTGAAGGGATTTCCGTACAGCCCCTTCCCGAGGAAGGAATCAGCCGCGATCTCTCGCTTTTGGTGCGCCGGGGCGAGTTTGAGACCATGGGGCGCGCGCTTACAAAACGAACGCACGAGATCCTTCGGGCCGAATGCCTGCCACCGCTCTTCGCCCTTATGCCATGGCTAAAAGGAGTCATGAAGGCTGGAGACGACATCGGGGGCTGATCGCGATCGTCTTACTCGGGCTTCAGGCCGATGGCGGCTGCGAGCTCACGGTATTTGCCTATCTCGGCTTTCATGAATCGGAGCAGCTCGTCCGGACTTCCTCCAATGGGCAAAATGTACAGATTACCGAAGGCTTGCTTCAACTGCGGCGATTTCAGCGCCGCAACCGTTGCCGCATGCAAACGCGCGACGACCTCCTGCGGTGTGCCTTGCGGTGCCAGCAAACCCACCCAATTGCTATCGATGAAGCCCGGCAAGCCTGCCTGCGCCATGGTCGGCACCGTCGGCATGGTCGCCAAACGGTCTGGCGAGAGCACCGATATGGCTTTCAGCTTGCCGGACTTTATCAGGTCGACCATGGGCTGGGGCGAACTGAAAGAATACTGGACCTGACCGGCGATCAAATCCGAAATCATCGGCCCGCTACCTTTATAAGGCACATGCACCGTGTTGATGCCCGTGGCCAGATTGAACCGCAGGCCGATCAAATGGGGCTGCGAATACTGGCCACCCGATCCGTAGTTGACCTTGCCCGGATGCGCCTTCGCGTAGGTGATCAGCTCGGCCAGCGTATTCGGGGGAAAAGACGTCGACGCCACCAGCATATTCGGCAGCCAGCCTACTTGCGAAATCGGCGTCAGATCCTTGAGAGGATCATAGGTCATTGCGGCGGACGTCACGGGCGCAATCGTCAACTCGGCGGAGGTCCCGAACAACAAGGTATATCCGTCGGGCATCGACCGGGCGACCAGATTCGTGCCGATTCTGCCGGTCGCTCCAGGCCGGTTCTCGACAACCACGGCCTTACCCAGTTGCTGGGACAGCTGCGTTGCGAATATTCGCGCCGCAACATCCGTGCCGCCGCCAGGGGCATAACCGACGATGAGCCTGATGGGTTTGGATGGCCACTTGGTTGCCTGCGCCGTGCCTGTTGCGGGAGCAGCCAGCATGCATAGGGTTCCAAGTACTGTTAACCAGCGTTGCAGGGACATAGACATCTCCGTTGACTACCCATTGACAGAAGTAAAATGACGCAGCCAGTTGCCGCCAAGCACCGCCGCGGTCTGCTCGGGCGTATAGCCGCGATCGAACATACCCTGGGTGAAATTGGCCAGTTCAAGAATCGTGCCCAAGCCGCGCGGATAATCCTGAGTCAGGAAGTCGTCGACGCTGCCAAAGATATCCGGGCGCAGGGTGCGCCAACGCACAGTATGGGGACGCAACAGCTTCGTGGCCTTGTAGCCTTCGGTGAAATCCAGGCCCAGACCGACGTTCTCGACGCCGACGGTACGGATCCAGTGGTCGCCATGGTCCAGCATATCGTTGAGCGTCGGATCGGCGGCCCTGACGCTGCGCGGCAGGCCGCACACGCCCATGACACCGCCCTTTTGCCCGATCACCCGCGCCGTTTCATCCTTGGTGTTGCGGTCGTTGGCATTGACGCTATAGGCATTGGAATGAGTGCAGACGGGGTATTTCGCCCTGGCCGCGCCTTCGGCCCGGGCGCGATGCCCCGCATGCGACAGATCAAGAATGAGATCGAGCTCATTGGCGGCATCAATCAATTCCTCACCGGCAAAGGTGAGCCCCGCATCGCGCCGTTCGCCGCAGCCGTCGGCAAATAAGGTTGCGCCCGTATAGGCCAGGCCGAAATAGCGCATGCCCAGACGATGCATGGTACGCAGCCGGTGAAAATCCAGATCGACCATGGCCGACCCTTGCGTGCCGACAATGACCGCCAGCCGGCCTTGCTTACGCGCCGAGTCGATCTGTGCGCGGTTTGTCGCCAGCGCAAGATAAGGGCTCTTGGCTATCTTTTCCAGGCCAATATCGAAGTTGCGATGCACATCGTCCCAGCTCTGGTCGGTGCCGAACGTGACGTTCGCCGCATTCACTCCCGCCTGTAAGCAACGTTCGGCCCAGGGTTCGTCCAGGACGTAGAATAGCGATAGGCAATCGAAAACAAATGTTTCCTGCGTAAAGCGCTTCGCTTCGCTATTGGCCTGTGGAACATCCAAAGATACTCGCACTCTTTTCTCCCAAGTGGACGACTGAAGGATCGGAAATCTTGCCGCCTGCGCCGATGACACGCACGCATACTGAATACCGGTATGCGGCGCTACTCCGGCTTCAAACCCAATACTTTTACAAGCTTGCGATACCGTTCGATTTCGGATCGGATATAACCACCGAACTCGCCTTCAGTATCGCCAACGGGTTCTATGTATAAATCCAGAAACGTTTGACGCGTCGTGGGCAAATTCACGAACCGTACGGTTTCGGCATTGAGCCGGTCGATGATGGCTTTTGGCGTACCGCGAGCCGCCAAAAGGCCATACCACGAGCCGCCTACAAATCCAGGCAATCCAGCCTCGGACATGGTCGGAACCTGCGGCAGCTTGGGCAGGCGCTGCGTGGTGGCGACCGCGATTGCCTTGACCTTCCCATTCTTTATCAGGTCCAGCGTCACGGCCGGAGTATTGAACGTATACTGCACCTGCCCGCCCATCAAGCCCACCAGCGACGGGCCGCTACCCTTATAGGCGACGTGTACTGTATCCATTCCGGCTTCCAGATTGAATTGCATGCCCAGCAAATGAGGGGCGGAAAAAACGCCCCCCGATGAATAATTGACTTGGCCGGGATGAGCCTTGGCATACGCAATCAATTCGGCCAAGGTATTCGGCGCAAACATGGTGGAGGCAACGAGTATGTACGGCCCTTTGCCGATTTGACTGATTGGCTCGAAATCCTTGGCCGGATCATAAGGCATCGATGCGACCGTGGAGGGAGCTATCGTCAATTCCGCGCCAGTGCCGAAAAGCAGCGTATACCCGTCAGGGGCCGATTGCGCAACAAACTGCGCGCCAATCCGGCCTCCGGCCCCGGCCCGGTTTTCGACCACTACGGTCTCACCCAGGCGCTGAGACAATTCCGCCGCCAGAAGACGCGCAACCAAATCGGTACCTCCACCCGGAGGGTAGGGAATAACGAGCTTGATGGGTTTCATGGGCCACTTCGCCGCCAAGCCAATACCAGGCGCCATTGCTATCGCCACGATGCCGGCAAACAACAGGCGGCGACATAACGCGAAGCAGCCTCCAAAAACAATGCCTGGACCGCCACGAGGGGCGGAGTATCGCAAGAACATAGGTATCTCCGTTGACAGGCGACAAACAGCAGGCTGTTTCATTGGAGCTCAAACAGCCGCTGGCGGCGCTAGCCATAAACCGAAGTGAAATGACGCAGCCAGTTGCCGCCAAGCACCGCCGCGGTCTGCTCGGGCGTATAGCCGCGATCGAACATACCCTGGGTCAGATTGGCCAATTCGAGTATGGTGGAGAGCCCTTTCGAGTAGCGTTGAGAGAGAAACTCATCCGGAGTGCCGAAGATGTCCGGACGCAATGTGCGCCACCGCAGGGATGCGGGCAATAGGCTGCCGCTTTCCTGGTAGGCTTCCGTGAAGTCGAGCCCAATGCCGACGTGATCGATATCCATTATGCGTATCCAGTGTTCTGCATGATCGAGCATGTCGTTGAGCGTCGGGTCGGCGGCCCTGACGCTGCGAGGCAGGCCGCACAGGCCCATAATTCCTTCTTTTTCGCGGATTAGCTGAGCTGTTTCATCGTGGGTATTGCGGTCGTTGGCATTGACGCTATAGGCATTGGAGTGTGTGCAGACGGGGTATTTCGCCCTGGCTGCGCCTTCGGCCCGGGCGCGATGCCCCGCATGCGACAGATCAAGAATGAGATCGAGCTCATTGGCGGCATCAATCAATTCCTCACCGGCAAAGGTGAGCCCCGCATCGCGCCGTTCGCCGCAGCCGTCGGCAAATAAGGTTGCGCCCGTATAGGCCAGGCCGAAATAGCGCATGCCCAGACGATGCATGGTACGCAGCCGGTGAAAATCCAGATCGACCATGGCCGACCCTTGCGTGCCGACAATGACCGCCAGCCGGCCTTGCTTACGCGCCGAGTCGATCTGTGCGCGGTTTGTCGCCAGCGCAAGATAAGGGCTCTTGGCTATCTTTTCCAGGCCGACATCGAAGCTGCGCAACGCATCGTCCCAGCTCTGGTCGGTGCCGAACGTGACATTCGCCGCATTCACTCCCGCCTGTAAGCAACGTTCGGCCCAGGGTTCGTCCAGGACATAGAATAGCGATAGGCAATCGAAAACAAATGTTTCCTGCGTAAAGCGCTTTGCTTCGCTACCGGCCTGTGGAATGGCTGAAAATCCTTGCATGACGAATATTCCTTGAAATGGATATCGGATGGCGAGCGACACGGCGTCGCAGTACGCCGCCCTACTCGGGCTTGATGCCCAATTGGGCTGCAAGCCGCCGATACCGATCGGTTTCGGAGTGCAGGAAACGGCCGAATTCTTCCGGCGTGCTGGCGATTGGCTGGATGTATAGATCCTTGAGCGTCTTGCGGACTTCCGGCGCGGCCAAAGCGGATTGCAACACAACATGCAAACGGGTAATGATCGCCGCAGGCGTATGGGCAGGTGCAAGCAGCCCGAACCAAGTGCCGTTATCGAAACCAGGAAATCCCTGCTCATCCATCGTCGCAACATCAGGCAGTGCCGGCAAACGGTGCGGCGCCGCGATGGCCAGCGCCTTGAGCTTTCCAGTCTGGACATAGACCAGCGAGGCTCCCGGAGAACTGAAGGCATATTGCAACAACCCGCTGGTCAGATCGATGAGCATAGGGCCGCCCCCTTTATAGGGAACATGAGTCGTCTCGATTCCCGCAGCAAAATTGAATTGTTGGCCCAGGAGATGCGGAATCGAATTGTGCCCACCCGAGCCGTAATTCAACTTTCCGGGATGGGCCTTGGCATCGGCGACCAATTCGCTCAATGTGTTGGGCGCAAATTTAGGCGATGCCACCACCATTCCCAGGCTTTTGCTGATCAACATGACAGGCTGCAGATCTTTGAGAGGATCGTAAGCCAGCGACTTAACGGTAATAGGCGCCGCGGTCAGTTCGGCGCCTGTGCCGAATAAAAGGGTATAGCCGTCGGGTTTTGCCCGCACTACCGAAAGCGTGCCTATCCTGCCGCTTGCGCCTGGCCGGTTTTCCACGATGACCTGTTGCCCCAGGCTAAGAGACATACGCTCGGCCAGAACCCGGGCGGTCGTATCTGTGCCGCTGCCTGGCGGATACGAAACGATCAGTTTTATCGGATCGGCGGGCCAGCCTGGAGTCTGGGCCCGCACCATGGACGAGCCAAACATTACAAGTAGCGCGGCGAGCATACTTACTGCCCGCCTCGTCGCATTGGGAGGCTGCATTTTCACAAATTTTTTTCCTGAAAAAAAAGCGGACAATGGGCTTGAACAAGGAGTTTTTACTATAGATTGCCCCATCCTGACTCACAAACTGCATGAGCCAAATTACTGCTTGGTATTATTTTCTTTAATAGCGTGACATACCATGATGGGCCAGAAGCCATGTGGCGCAAGAGGCGCGCGGCTTCAAGCCGCACGTATACGACATACCCAATCGCTATGAATTTTCGGCGACCGTGCCGGCCGCTTCCAAGGTGAAATTGCTGCGGTTTTAGCCTTCCACCGCAGCCATCCTACGCGCAAAAAGTCACGAACTCATCCAGATCCATGCGACGGGTCCGGAACTGATTTGCCACGCAGCCGCTGTCTTCATAGCCCATCGATATGCCGCAAACCAGCGTCTGACTGTCGCTTATGCCCAGCGCTTCCTTGACGATACCCGGGTAGTTCGCGATGGCGGCCTGCGGGCAAGTATGCAGGCCGGCGCCGCGGGCCAGCACCATGATGTTCTGGAGAAACATGCCATAGTCGAGCCAACTGCCTTTTTCCAGGTCGTTGTCGATAGTGAAAATAAGCACGACGGGAGCGCCAAAAAACAGGAAGTTTTTTCCGTGCTGCCGCGCCATGGCGTCCTTGTCTCCCTTCTGGATGCCGAGCGTGCCATACAGGCCCCAGCCCGTTTCGCGCCGCCTTTCTATATAAGGGCTGCGCCATGCCACCGGGTAGTACTGATACTCCCGGTTTTCGGGTATTTTTCGATCATGCGCTTCGACCAGTGCGCTTGAAAGCTCATCGCGCTTTGACCCGGTCACCACATGCACCTTCCATGGCTGGATATTGCTGCCGCTGGGCGCATAGGCCGCCGCGGCGAGGATCCTTTCGACCAGGCTCATATCGATTGCTTTCGGTAAAAACCCCCTGACGCTTTTCCGCGAGGTTATTGCATCTTCAATGATTTCAAACGTATCCATTTCCCGGTTCATCCTTTCTTGCAAACGGCTCGATTTGATCGAATCATCATACCTCCCTTGCCACCCCCAGGCATTCCTCGAACAACTTCCAGAATGCCCTGCTTTCGCCTAGCGAAACGGGTATGCGCAGGAATGTCGAGAGCGCCTGGGCGGGCGAAAACAGCGAGCCGGGTACGAGCAAAGGGCCATTTTGCGCCAGGCGGCGCACCAGCGGTTCTGTGTCCTGGCCGCAATCGACCCAGACGAAGAGTCCCGCCTCCGGCGGGTGCTCAGGCTGCAGGCCCAGGCGGCGCAGGCTTTTCAGGCACAGGGTCCGGGCCGCGTCGGCCCGCGCCCGGACCCGTTCGATATGGCGCCGGTAATGGCCATCGGCCAGAACCCGATACACAATGCGTTCGGTGAATTCCGGCGAAGTCATGCCGGCCAGCATTTTCAGGTTGCCCAGCGCGTGTATCCGTTGCGGCGCCGCGGCGATGTATCCTACCCGCAGGCTGGCGGCCAGCAATTTCGAATAGCCGGCCACGAGCAGCACCCGGTTCAATTGATCCAGAGCGGCCAGGCGCACAGGCGGCGAGGCGCTCAATTCGCTATAAGTGTCATCCTCGATGATGGCGAAATCGTATTTTTCGGCCAGACGCAAGATCTCGTAGGCCTTGCCCATGGACAGGGTATAGCCGGTAGGATTGTGTACCGCCGTATTCACGATCAGCAGCTTGGGTTGGTGGCTGGCGGCGAGATGTTCCAGCCGGGCCAGATCCGGGCCGTCGGGCGCGCGCGGCACGCCCAGCACCGTCACGCCCGCCGCGGCCAGCCTTGCAAACACCAGGTACCAGGCGGGATCTTCGACCAACACTACGTCGCCCGGCCGCACCATATGACGAATAATCAGGTCCAGCGCGTGCGTGACGCCGCAAGTGGTCAGCAAATGGTGCTCGGGATGGGCACCGATTCCCGCCCGGTTCAGATCGGCCGAGATCTGCCGGCGCAGCGGTTCGTAGCCTTGCGGCTTGCCATAGGCCAGCAAGCCCTGGCCTACCGTGCGCCGCACTTGCAGGACCGCCGACAACACCAGATCGGCATCCAGCCATTCGGCCGGAACACCCGGGTTCTCAGGTTGCTGAAACAAGGTACGCAGCAGCCAATCCACATCCATGCGGCCCGGCAGGGATGCGGCCGCCTGTTCTTTGGATAAAAGCGGGGCGTGCGATTTTCTCGCCGCGACATAAAACCCCGAACCGCGGCGCGACTCGATCAGACCCAGCGCCATGAGACGATCGTAAGCCTCGACGACAGTGAAACGACTGACACCCAGCGATTGGGCCAGCGCCCGGATGGACGGCAGGCGCAGTCCCGTACGCAAGACTTGCTCGTCCATGCGCTGCGCCATATGCTGGGCGATCTGCTCGACCAGCGTCTGGCTGGCTCCTTTTACCGGGCGCCAGGCGGTGGCTATCGAACCCATGGCTGGATCGTCCCCTTGCGCAGGCAGATCAGACGGTACGGCCGTAGAAAAAGCAGAAAAGGAGGACATTGCAAGAAATCCGCCACAAAAGGCGCCGCTTGATGCTGCAAAACAGACTCAGCCCCGTTGAACTGTTCAACATGATGGCCATGCAATCAGCCAACTCGGAAGCGGCATGAAACTATATAAGCACTGTATCAGAAACCACCCTTAAACAAAGCCTACCCCGGCCATCGCTAGTCGCCGCCCTGCATAAACCAGGCCAAACCCCGTCATTGCGGCGCCTCGTTGGGTGGGAGCTTATTTTAGCTATACCTTTTTTCACTAGCGGGTTTTTGGCTCGGGTTGTTTACAGGATTCGAGTGTTTACGGCATTCGATGTTTTGGTGGCTTTGGTATTTACGGTTTTGGTATTTAAAGACGCCGTCTATCGGGGATAGGGTCAGGACCGGCACGGCGTGCTTCATCCGGATCTACCTCGTCCAGGCGGGCGTCGGGCCAAACTCGCTACGCCGCTGGCGCGGCTGCGCTCAAACATGGCCCGCCGAAAGCCCCCGCCTTCCCTACGGTAGCATCCGGCGCACGCCTTACGCCGGCCCTGACCCTATCCCCGATAGACGGCTCACGTTAGGGCTTGCCTGGAATCAACTTGCTTGCATCTACCGTTATGGGCCTGTACCCATAGAACAGGTAACGTGCCAGCACTTATGCCTCTATCACATGGCCACTACATCACGATGTGCCAAACCCTGGATTTACTATGCGCCCGACGCCTCAACGCAGCCTGTGATTGGCTCAACGCGGCTTCCCCAACGTATACCCCGATGCATTACCTCAACGCAAGCCGCAGGGTGGGCGGTGCTGTGCAGTCCGGCGGTAGTCCAGCGCCGGGTGCTGACGAAGGGAAGGCGGGGGCCTTCGGCGGGCCCTGTCTGAGCAGTGCCTCGCGCGCGAGGCACTGCGAGTTGGCCCGACGCCCGCCTGGACGAGGCAGACCCGGGTAGTCGGGGTGCGTAGCACCACGACCGCTGGACGTGCCGGACTGCACAGCACCGCCCACCCTGCGGCGTCTTTATAGAATTAACCGCCGCCTACACAGCAAACACAGCAACGCACCGTCCAACCTCATCATTCAAGCGCGTACCAGCAGCTCAAACCTAAAAACAGCGCTCAAAAAATCGACTGAAACGCGTCCAGTGTCCTAAACACTCGAACCAAAAATGCGCCAGCAACATCTATTGATGCGCCGGACAAAACACATATTTATGTTTTCATCACAGCCTGAAGCCTTGTTGACATTAAGTTTCCTAAAGGACACAATGTGTCTTTTACATACTTTGACTTTTATAACAGCACAGGAAGAGACACCGTGTTTTCAATCAAGACCCTGCTCACTGCCGCAATCGCCATTTCAGCATTTGCCGGAGCCCCAACACATGCCGCCTACCCAGATCACCCCATACGCCTCATCGTGCCTTTTGGTGCAGGCGGCATCACGGACATCATTGCGCGTCACCTTGGGAAAAAAATGGGCGACACCCTTCAGCAAACCATAATCATCGACAACCGCCCAGGCGCGGGCGGGGTCATCGGCGCGCAGCTTGCGTCGAATTCGATACCTGACGGCTATACGCTTTTCATGGGCACAGTAGGGACACAAATAGTCAATCCGCTCATTATGTCCAAAATCAACTACAACCCGGATAAACAGCTTCAGCCCGTTGGGATGATCTCCGGCTCGCCCTATGTATTAGCGGTGCGGGCCGACCTCGGACCTAAAACATTTGCTGAGTTCATTGCCTATGCGAAAGCTCATCCAAAAACACTAAATTATGGATCGGCTGGAATAGGCAGTTCTCCGCACCTGGGACTGGAACTCCTCAAGTTGACTACCGGCATCGATATTTTGCATATCCCGTTCAAAAGCGGCAGCGAAGCGGTCAATGCGGCTGTCGGAGGGCAAGTCGATATCGTACTGGATGCAATTACCGTCATCATGCCGCATGTCACCGCAGGCAAACTACGAGCCTTGGCGATCGCATCCCCCAGCAGATTGCCATCGGCGCAAGGCGTTCCCACCAGTGCCGAAGTGGGTGACCCGGCTTTGCAAATCAGTTCGTGGAATGCCCTGTACACCCCGACAGGAACACCTCCCGACATCGTAAAGAAACTGAATGAAGCACTGCAAAAGACTCTGGCCGACCCCGTACTTCGCGACACCATGGCCAAGCAAGGCACACAAGCTTATACCGGCGCGCCCGATGAGTACAAAAAGTTTATGACACAAGAAAAGGCGAAATGGGTAGACATTGTCAAACGCGCCAACATTAAAATCAATTAGGCCCATGCAGCGTTTTGCCCGCATTCACTGTGCAGTCATTTCTATCGGAGATTACTAATGTTTGAAACCATGACCCTGTCAAAGGACCAGTTGATTACACGCGCAAAAAAGGAAATGCAGAGTCAACTCGAAACACATTCCTGGACAGCCCGAGAGCGTCTCGCGCTTACATGCAGAATTCTCTTTGACGGCGGCCACGACTCCGGCCTCGCGGGGCAAATCACCGCACGTGCCGAACAAGCAGGCACTTATTACACACAACGACTCGGCCTGGGGTTCGACGAAATAACAGCATCCAATGTTTTACTCGTCGACCAGGACTTGAATGTGCTGGAAGGCAACGGCATGGCGAACCCGGCCAATCGCTTCCATTCCTGGGTGTACAAGAATCGACCGGACGTTCAATGCATTGTTCATACCCATCCTCTGCACGCGGCGTCGCTATCCATGCTTGAAGTTCCGCTTGAAGTTTCTCATATGGATAACTGCACTCTATATGACGATGTGGCGTTTCTGAAAACCTGGCCCGGCGTGCCTGTTGGTAACGAAGAAGGAGAAATCATCAGTGCGGCGCTTGGCGACAAGCGGGCAATCCTGTTATCGCACCATGGAATGCTTGTCGCCGCGACGACTATCGAGGAGGCGTGCGAGCTATCGCTGCAATTTGAACGCGCGGCCAAAATGCAGTTGCTCGCCATGGCGGCCGGTAAAATCCAGCCTATACCTGAAGCGCTTGGGAAGGAAGCTCACGACTGGATACTAACGCCCAAGCGTTCTCAAGCAGGTTTTTTCTATCACGCTCGCCAAGCCCTGCGCAATCACCCCGATACCCTCAGTTGAATCTTGTTCGGCCCAAATCAGGGATTAGAATGGGGCATGTTTCAAGAGTCCTACACCTTGCATGCCCATGACCGACCTACCCCATCGCCTAAAAACTTTGCGACGACAACAATCATTCTCCCTGGAGCAACTGGCCCGGAATACAGGGTTGACCAAAAGCTACCTATCCAAACTCGAACGAGGAATCAGTGAGCCATCCATTTCAACGGTGCTGCGTCTGGCCGATGCCTATCAAATTAGCGTGGGACAACTTCTGGGAACAGGCGAAGCTGCTCAGGACGAAATCGTCAGCGTAGTGAGGGTGGCGGAACGCGAGCCTCTTCTACGTCGAGGCGAAGGAAGCAGCTACCGCTATCAATCCATGGCGGGCCGCCGCAAGATAAAGGCAATGGAGCCTTTCATTATTTATCCGCCCCGGGTGTTTCCCGATCTAACATCGGTGTTTCCCCATCCCGGCGAAGAATTCATGCTCGTACTGAAAGGCGCGGTGGAAGTAAATGTAGGCGAACGCGAGTATCGATTGGATTGCGGCGACTCGGTTTATTTCGATGCCGAATTTCCACATCGAATCAGAACTGTCGGCCGAGTCATGGCTGAAGTGCTCGTTATAACGACGCATGCAACCGCCAAAGCCCAGTAAAGATATATACAGAGTACAGAGCTATCTCGCACCTGCCACGGGCGGTTCAAATCTGCGATCCCATGGCCGCTGTAATGGTTAAACAACCAGGCCAGTTATAAAGTGATATGGTTAACTGTATAGGTACTGTATCAGGAAACATATATAAAGTGTATGCGCCGCCACTGGAAATTCCAGGCCTCGACACACACACATCGCACCCGCCACCATGACAAGCCTTGCAAACGCACCAGCCACTTCCCTGCCTCATTATTCGGGAGGCTATGGTTACGGAATAATCGGAGTACTGATTTTTTCGCTGACCCTGCCCATGTCGCACCTGGCCGTCGCCGAAATAAACCCCTTGCTGATTGGACTAGGCAGAGCGTGGATAGCGGCCATTCCCGCCGGACTGATTCTTTGGCTAAGCCGCAGCCGCCGCCCCACTCGCGCCGAATGGCGCGGCATAGCCCTGGCCGCCGTGGGCGTGGTCGCAGCCTGGCCCATTTTTTCCACCATTGCCATGCTTTCGGTACCGGCCTCGCACGGAGCCGTGTTCAATGGCTTGCTGCCTCTTACCACCGCCCTGTTCGGAGCCTGGCGCAGCCATGAGCGATTGGCGCGGTCGTTCTGGCTGTGGGCGTGTGTTGGCGCGGCGTTGGTCACCGGGTTCGCGCTCTACGCCGGACATGGCAGCCTGCAAGCCGGCGATCTCTGGCTGATTGCCGCAGTCATATTCGGCGGCATGGGATACGCCGAAGGCGGGCGCGTCTCGCGCACACTGGGCGGCTGGCGGACCATATGCTGGTGCCTGATCGGAAGCCTGCCGTTCATCAGCCTGCCGACTTTTTATCTGGCGGCACACGTCTCGCACTGGCCATCGCCGGCCGTGCTGGGTGCCTTCGCCTACCTGGCATTCGGCTCGATGTTTCTGGGATTCTTCGCCTGGTACAAAGGGCTGGCCATCGGAGGCATCGCTCGCGTCGGCCAGGTGCAACTGATCCAGCCGTTCCTGACGGTGCTCGCCTCGGCCTGGCTGTTCAGCGAGAAGGTTGCCCCGGTAACCTACCTCTTCGCCGTACTCATCGTTATCGTCATTGCCGCCAGCCGCTATGCCACAAGGCGGCCTGGGCAATGAGCACGCAAAAAGTCAGCCCTGAAATCCCCCAAAAAACCTCAACGCAAGCGGAAGTGGCGGCCCAGGCAGAGTGAGCGAGCGTTGAGTCCGCCCCGACCCGGGTTTGGGGCGCGGGCAGTCCTGGCAAAGCCAGGACCGGACGAGGCGAGCACCACCCTGCCTGAGCCGCCACCCCCGCGTCTTAAGAACGAAAACGCGCACAAGCCGAAATCAGCCAAACAGCACTTTGAAATCATCGGGAATCGGCGCCCCTTTGAGCCCGCCTGCGGCAGTGACCACCGCCCAGGCGCGCAGCTCATGGCCGGTGGCTACCAGGCGATCGCCGCACTTGACGGTATAGCCTATGCGCAGGCGGCGCTCGGCCCACTCCTGCAAATCGGCCTCTATGGTGATGACGTCGTCGTAGCGTATCGGCGAACGAAAACTCGCCCCCACATCAACCAGCGGCGTCACCGCCCCATAACGGGCGCGAATTTCGCGCTGGCTCAAACCCTTGCTGCGCAGCATGCCCTGATAAGTGCAATCGAACCAGTAAAAATAATTCGGGTAAAACACAATCCCCGCCTCGTCACAATCACCCCACTCTATGGTCAGGTTGCGCTCGAACTGCATCATGGGCCGCTTTCTCCATTTCAAAACAAAGATGATAGCTGTTTGCGGCACGATCTTCTGCGCGTAAAATCCCGACACCAGGCCGGCATGCAAGGCCCGCGTCACTTGCAAGGCCCTGCGGCAACAAAGCGGTGCACCGTTTCAACTCGATACGATTTTAAAGCCAGAGGGAAATAGCCTTACTTGGTACATTGTTCCACTTCTTAGGCCATAAATTCGGCCAATTAACCATCAATACCGCTCTACTGCCGATATCCCTCACGCCTTCGCTCCCTTGCACATGCGCATTGCCGCCCCTTACCATGCCTGACAATCACATATAAGGCTTCCAGCCATGCCCATGACCGCACCGCTTTCTTCTATCGCCCCCTCCGTTGCCGCTTCATCGACGCAGCACTGGACCGTCAAGGATATTCTGGATCTCTACGAATTGCCCCTGCTCGACTTGCTGCATCAGGCACAAACCGTGCATCGCGCGCACCATGAACTGAACGCCGTCCAGCTCTCAAGCCTGCTGTCGATCAAGACCGGGGGTTGCCCGGAAGATTGCGCCTATTGCCCCCAATCGGCGCGTTACGACACGGCCGTGGAGAAAGATGCCCTCATGCCCCTGGAGCAGGTGATTGAAGCCGCCGCCCAGGCCAAGGCCGGCGGCGCGCAGCGCTTTTGCATGGGTGCGGCATGGCGTTCGCCCAAGGCCCACCACATCGATGCGGTGGCTGAAATGGTAAGCGCCGTGAAAAGCCTGGGGCTGGAAACCTGCGTGACGCTGGGCATGCTGAAAGACGGCCAGGCCGAGCAATTGAGAACGGCGGGTCTGGATTACTACAACCACAATCTGGACACATCGCCGGAGTTTTATGGCGAGATCATTTCCACGCGCACCTATCAGGACCGGCTCGATACGCTCGAGCGGGTCCGTTCGGCGGGCCTGAATGTATGCTGCGGCGGCATCGTGGGGCTGGGCGAATCGCGGCCGGCGCGCGCCGGCCTGATTGCGCAGTTGGCCAATCTCGCACCCTACCCCGAATCGGTTCCCATCAACAATCTGGTCAAGGTGGAAGGTACGCCCTTATACGACACACCGGCACTCGACCCATTTGAATTCATCCGTACTATTGCCGTCGCCCGCATCACCATGCCCAAAACTGTTGTACGCCTGTCGGCGGGCCGCGAAGCCATGAGCGACACCACCCAGGCCCTATGTTTCCTGGCGGGGGCCAATTCGATCTTCTACGGGGAAAAACTGCTGACCACCGGCAACCCGCAGTTGATGGAAGACCGGGCCCTATTCGAACGGATGGGCCTGCATGCCGTCGGCCAGGCCGCCACGCACCACACCGCCCGCACCCAATCCGCCAACGCTTAACCTGCCCCGCCTCAAATATATGTATACCTTGATTGTCAGTGTAGGGTGCAGCGTTGCTGTATCGGTGCTGCTGAAAGTGGCGCGCCAGCAAAAAATTGAAATCGGCCAGGCCATCGCCGTCAATTACCTGGTGGCGGCCTGCCTGTGTCTGTTTATCCTGCAGCCCAATCCCGCTTCACTTATGAAGCCCACGACTCCCTGGTGGGTCCTGATTGCGCTTGGCGTGCTGCTGCCCAGTATTTTCCTGGCCATGGCGGGCGCAGTCCGGCATGCCGGCATCGTGTTGAGCGACGCCGCGCAGCGTTTGTCGCTGTTCCTTCCGCTGATTGCCGCGTTCCTGCTTTTTGGCGAAGCGCATTCCACCGCCAAGCTGCTGGGCATAGCGCTGGCCCTGATCGCGCTGGTCTGCCTGCTGATCCGCCCCCGGAGCAGGGACAGCTCGGGTGAAGTCGGCAAATCGATAGGCCTGCTCCTGTGCGTCTGGGTGGGCTACGGCACCATCGATATCCTGTTCAAGCAACTGGCCAAAAGCGGTGCCGTGTTCTCCAGCAGCCTGTTCGTCACCTTTGTACTGGCCGGCGTGCTGATGCTTCTATACCTGCTTGTCCGGCGCGGCTCGTGGAGCCTGCGCAACATCGTGGCCGGCCTGATCCTGGGCCTGCTCAATTTCGGCAATATCTATTTTTATATTCGCTCGCACCAGGTCTTCCCAAACAACCCCACCCTGGTATTCTCAGCCATGAATATCGGTGTGATCTCACTGGGCACGCTGGTCGGCGCGGGCTTTTTCAAAGAAAAGCTTTCGTGGCTGAACGCCACGGGTGTCGCCCTGGCGATAATTGCCATCCTGATCCTTGTCCCGCGATAAGCGCTAAGCCCGTTCCTTGCCTGCTGCCGCAGCCTCCTCATACTGGGACAACAAGGGGTCCCGGGAGATATCGCTGTTGACGTCGACCCGCGGATCGAGCACCGCCGCCACGGGCGAGCTTTGCAGGCTATCGGCCATAGGGACAAAATTGGTGGGGGCATCGTCGCTGAGATGGGCGCCGGTCACTTTTTTCGGCCTGACGAAAACAATCAGGATCAGCGCGCAACACGACACGAAAACGTAAAACATGCTGGGCATGAATTGCCGCATCAGTGCGCCGACGAACAAGGGTCCCAGACAGGCGCCCACGCCATAAACCATCAACAAAATGGCACTCAGGCCAACCCGGCGCTCCGGATCGACATTGTCATTGGCAAATGCGGCCCCCAGGGGATACAAGGTGAATTGCAGCACACCAAAAGCGCAGGAAAACAGCAACAGGGCCCACAACGGAAACTGCCACCAGCCCCATAAGGGAAGTGTCAACGCGAGCAGCAGACAGGCATTGATGCGTATCAGGCCGGCCCGGTTGAGGCGATCGGCCAGCCAACCCATGGGCCACTGGGACACCAGGCCCGAAGCCACTGCGGCGGCCAGGAACACGGCAACCTGCGCGCTCGAGAAACCCTCTTTGGCCGCATACACCGGCGCCAGGCCGTAGAATGCGCCGTTGATATTGCCCGCAATGAAAAACACCAGCAGCGACATCGGCACACGGGAAAGATAATACTTGATCAGGATCGGAGCCGGCTTCTGCATGGCCGGATGCAGCCTGCCCGTCAGCGCTATGGGTACCAGGCACAGGGCCGAACATATGGCCACAAAAACCAGGGGCTCGTAATTCAGATGCGGGAACAGGGTCAGGGCCAATTGGCCCGACACTGTGCCCAGACCGGAGAACACCATGTAAAAGGCGAATACACGGCCGCGCAGATGATTCTCGGTTTGCTCGTTAAGCCAGCTTTCGATCACCATGAACTGCGTAACCATGGCGATCCCGGCAATAAAACGAAACCCCAGCCATATCCACAGATTGTCGATCAACGACTGGGCCAGCACCATTACCGTAACGATCGCTGCCGTAGCGGCATAGGCGCGTATGTGCCCGACCTGGATAATAAGCTTGTGGCCTATGCGCGCGCCGAAAACCAGCCCCAGATAGTAGGCGGCGATCTGGGCGCCCACCCAAACCTCGGACACCGACGTCGCCGTCAGCCTCAAACCTATATACGTATTGAATAAGCCAGCGCCCAGTTGCAGCAAAAGGATGGCGAGGTACAGGGAAAAAAACGAGGCAACCGACTTGAACATAAAGGAAAAACGGATTAAAGCTGACCCAGCAAGGTGGCCGCGTCGCTTACCTTGAATTCGCCGCTGCCCTCGAGATTGAGCTGCTTGACCACACCGTCTTTCAGGATTGCCGAGTAGCGCTGCGAACGCACACCCAAGCCGCGGGCAGACAGATCCATTTCCAGTCCCAGCTTGCGGGTCCAGTTGGCGCTGCCGTCACCCAGCATGCGAACCCGGCCGGCCACCCGCTGATCCCTGCCCCAGGCGCCCATCACGAAGGGATCGTTGACCGACACGCACCAGATCTCGTCGACACCCTTGGCTTTGATCTGGTCGCTCAATTCGAGATAGCCCGGCAAGTGCTTATTCGAGCAGGTGGGCGTGAATGCGCCCGGCACGGCAAACAGGGCAATGGTTTTACCCTTGACCAGATCGGCAACCTGGAAATTATTGGGGCCGACGCTGCATGCCTCGGTTTCTGTTTCAAAAAATTCGCTCAATGTCGCGTCGGGTACGCGCTCGCCTACTTTAATGGACATCATAGTCTCCTGTGGGGCTTCCCACGGTTCGTCGGACACTCAGCCGTGCCGGATTTCGTAATCATACGACGATGCCGGCGGTTTATGGCCGCACCCGGCAATTTTCATCGAAGCCTCGCACAAGCCGATACATTTTCATACCTTTCCTTCACGATTCAGTAAACTTTATCGGCCAAAATGACTCTCACAACAATGTTGCTTCGATATTGAAGCCATATTTTCATAGGGAGTTTATTTTGATACTACCTAAGCTTTCCGCGGCCATTTTATCCATGGCCCTATTGGGCAGTGCTTATGCCGCTTCGAGTCTGGATCCCGATATTTCCATCGATCAATGGGTGCTCATGTCCGGCGCCACCAATGGCGCAGCCGATGCGATGGGCGTCTGCGACGAAGATCTCGACAAGCATCGCAACACCGCGCGCGCCCACCTGACGCGCTACGCGTCGGAACATGGCGCCCGGATCGAACAATTCGATGCCATGTTCGAGCAAGGCATGATCGAAGGCAAGAAGCTCGTCACAGACCGCAGCAACCTGACCAGCGCCAAGGGCGAGCGCCTGCTCACCGGCTTTCATCGCGACAAAAGCATCGATTACCAAATCGTCAAGAACGCGCTGGATACCTGAAAAAAACATCGCCGGGCCGGACCGGCTCGAATCGCTTGAATATTGCGTATATCATAGGGTTATGATGGGTCTGCGCGCCGCTTTGCACAGAACGGACGCACCCTGAAAACTCTATGAACCATGGCGCCTGGCGCCTCTTTGGGCCCATACCCATGAGCGAAACGCAATCGGCCGAGCTGGCACTCAGCCACATCGATGAATCCGGACAAATCCGCATGGTGGACGTCAGCAGCAAGACACCCACCCAGCGTACGGCTGTCGCCGAAGGGCGTGTGCGCATGAGCGCCGCCGCCTATCGGCTCCTGACGGCACACGAAAACGGCAAGGGCGAAGTGCTCAACACAGCCCGGGTCGCGGGCGTTCTGGCAGCCAAGCGCTGCGCCGAGCTTATACCCCTGTGCCACAGCCTGCCGCTTAGCTTTGCGGGGATCGAATTCTTTTTGAACGACGCCGATCATGCCATCGCAATCAAGGCCACTTGCCGCACCGATTACAAAACCGGCGTCGAGATGGAGGCCATGACCGCCTGCAGCATAGCCGCCCTGACGATTTACGATATGTGTAAAGCGGCCGACAAGGGCATTGTTCTGGAAACAATCAGGCTAAGCTACAAATCGGGGGGTAAAAGCGGTGAATGGCACGGCAATTAAGGTTCTGTATTTCGCCCGGGTTGCAGACCTGACCCGAATCCGCCAGGAATCCTGGCCGCTCAGCCACGCCCTCAGCGGCACCGACTGGCTGCGCGAGCTCGAAGGCCGCTATCCGCAACTGGCGCCAACCGGCCGCCTGAAGCTGGCGGTCAATCAGTACCATGTGGATCATCAAAGCCTGATACAGCCGGGCGACGAGGTCGCCGTATTCGAACCGGTTACCGGAGGCTGACATCATGGTCATTGTGCAAGAAGCCGATTTCGATACCGCCGAACTGACTGCGGGTTTGCGCCAGCGCACCGCCGGCAAAACCGGCGCGCTCGTCACGTTTACCGGATACGTGCGCGACTATGCCGACGACGCCGCCACCCATACCCTGTTTCTGGAGCACTACCCCGGCATGTGCGAACGCGAAATCGAGGCCATCTGCGCTTCGGCCCAGGCACGCTGGCACGCGCACGAAAGCCTGGTGGTACATCGCTTCGGCAAGCTGCACTATAAAGAACAGATTGTTTTTGTCGCGGTCGCCAGTGCCCATCGTACTGACGCATTCAGGGCCTGCGAGTATATTATCGATGCCCTGAAAACCCGTGCGCCGTTCTGGAAACGCGAAACACTGGCCAGCGGCGAAAGCTTCTGGGTGCAGCAGCGCCAGGCAGACGCCGACAAAACCGGGCAATGGGAAGACAGCACCCCCACTTCTACTTAAGGAAACCGTATTGTGAGCAAAGCGTCCGCCGATAAGCCCCGGGTCATTTTGAACTGCGCCGTCCTGACCATTTCCGACTCGCGTACCGCCGACGACGACACCTCGGGCGATTACCTGGCCGCCAGCCTGCAGGCCGACGGCCACCGCTGCGCCAGGCGGGCGCTCAGCCAGGGCAATCTATACCAGATCCGGCAAATCGTCAGCGACTGGATCGCCGATGAAAACATCCAGATCATTATCACCAACGGCGGCACCGGCTTCACGCACCAGAAATCCACCGCCGCCGCCATTACGCCTTTGCTCGACATGAGCATCGCGGGATTCGGCGAACTGTTCCGGCATTTGTCGTACCTGGAAATCGGCACCTCCTCCCTGCAATCCGATGCTTTCGCGGGCTCAGCCAACGATACGCTTATTTTTTGCGTGCCCGGCTCGACCAATGCATGCAAGACCGCCTGGGAAGGTATCATCCGCCAACAACTCGACAGCACCCACCGTCCTTGTAATTTCGGTACTCACTACCAGGCCCGCTAATTTCTCTTGCCATCCACCCCCATACCATGCTTGATTTCGACGTAGCCCAAACCCGCCTGGCCGAAGCCGGCAAACGCCCCAAAGACACCGAAAACTGCCCGCTATACCAAGCCGCGGGGCGCGTACTTTCCCGCCCCGTCATTGCAACGCTTGATTTGCCTCCCACCGACAACAGCGCCATGGACGGCTATGCCATACGCTACGCCGACTATCATGCCGGCCGGCGGCTGTCCATCCAGCAACGCTGTTTTGCGGGCGAGCAGCCGCAACCCTTGCAGCAAGGCCAGGCCATACGCCTGTTCACCGGCAGCCTGATGCCGGCCGAAGCCGATACCGTCATCATGCAGGAAGATTGCCACGAGATCGACAATGCCGTCGATATCCGCCAGGAACCCAAAAAGGGTTCGCATGTCCGCAAGCAGGGCGAAGACGTGCGTGCGGGCCAGACCATCCTATCGGCCGGTACCCTGCTTGGCGCAGCGGAAATCGCGCTGCTGGCTTCGCAGGGAATCATCGAACTGCCGGTTTATCCGCGCTTGAAGGTGGGCATCCTGACGACCGGAGACGAGCTGGTGTTCCCCGGCCAGCCCCGCAAGAACGAACATATCTACAACTCGAACGGCCCCATGCTGGCCGTGCTGGCCGATAAGCTGGGCGCCCGGGTCGTACATGTGCTGCACGCGCTCGACACCAGCGCCTCCCTGCAGAAAGCCCTGAATACACTGCTCAAGGACTGCGATCTGGTGTTGACCGTAGGCGGGGTTTCGGTCGGTGAAAAAGACCTGGTCAAACCCGCCATCGAACAGGCCGGCGGCACGCTCGACCTTTGGCGCGTCTGCATGAAACCCGGCAAACCGGTGGCCCTGGCGCACGCTCGCGGCAAACCCATCGTGTGCCTCCCAGGCAATCCCGTCTCGGCCTTCAGCGTTTTCGCCTTGCTGGTTACGCCCCTAATACGCACTATGCAGGGCCGTGCCGAAATTCTGCCGCCGGTTCATTGGGGCCGACTGAAAACATCAAGAGAATTCAAGGAAACACGCGAAGAATTCCTGCGTGTGCGCGCCGAACCGACGCCGCATGAGATACCCGGGCTTGTTCCTTACGACAAACAAGGCTCGGGCATTATCAGCTCATTGCCATGGGCCAGCGGTTTTGCGCGCATCCGCGTCAATACCGCGGTGGGCAACGACGCCGTCGTGCCCTATTACGATTACCGGTACTGGCTGGCCTGACGCCCCCTCAAGGCTTCAGATACGCATAGCCCTGGTTCTGCAACTGGGTAATGCGCACGACGCCCGAGGGAGTGAAGTTGGCTTCCATGATGAAATCGTCTTTCTTGAGCTTGCGGTTCTTGAGCGTGATTTCGCAAACCTCGAAATCGACTCCGCGCGCAGCCAGGGCCGAGATCAGCGGATCGACCTTGGCGGCGTCCTTGTAATTGCTCATCAGGAAATCCACCCCCAAGGCGTGCGCCACGACAACGATCTTGGTATTGGGGGCCGTGTCCAGCTGGTTGCGGATATTGCGCAAACCGCCCAGGGCCTGATGCTCGGAATCATTGATGTGGTAGACGACACGCGGGACAGGGTCCGCCGCAAAAGCGGCGCTGGCAAAACCCAGTACGCCCAGGCTAATGACGAGGGCGAGGATTTTCTTGATCATGGTTTTTTCTCCGGATTGGAATGCATGGAAAATATACGTTAAACATAGCTGAAAAAATGTACTGTCGATTTCGACGGGCCGTCACACCTTGCCCTGATTGCCTGCCATACCCTTGACGATAGGCTCGTTCAATGTCAGGGACTTGATGGTTTTCCGGTCGCGCAGATAACGGGCCACAACCTCCCAGACAGGCTCGCCCTTCACGCCTTCGGCCACGGGCGCCCAACCGGCCACTTTATATACCTTGTCGGCTTCAATCGGCTTGCCGTTCAGGCTCATGTCGCCGATGCGGTGACCGGCGGGCTTGCCCGGCTCGATGCTGTAATGCATGCCGCCCACACGCACCATGTCGCCGCCTTGCTGATAATAAGGATCGGGATTGAACAGATTGTCGGCCACGTCTTCCAGTACGGTCTTGATCTGGCTGCCCGGCATCTCGTTCAAGGTCGTGTACGGATACGTAATGGCCGTCTGGTCCATCAAGTGCTCCATCGTAATGGTGGCGCCCGGCAACAGGCTGGTACCCCAGCGGAAGCCGGGTGAAAACCCGATCTCGGCCCCTTTCTCGGCCATCAGGGCGTCCAGAATCAGTTGATCGAATGTGCCGTTGAAATTGCCGCGCCGATACAAGGTATCGTCGGTCTGCGCCAGAGGCTCGGCCAACTTCGCGGCAAACGGCGCACGCGATTTTTCAATAAGCGCCGTCATGGCCGCATCGGGCGCCAGGTAATTGGCGAACACCGGCATCAGCTTGTAGCGGAAATCGGCAACCTTGCCGTTCTTGACGTCGAAGTCCAGCACGGCCAGGAACTTGCCGTTGCTGCCGGCATTGGTGACCAGCGTCTTGCCGCCTGAATTGGACACCAGCACAGGCTCGGGCACACCGTCGTGGGTATGGCCACCCAGAATCGCATCCAGCCCATGCACGCGCGAGGCCAGCTTCAGGTCGACATCCATGCCATTGTGCGACAACAGCACGACGGCCTGCGCCCCTTTGCCGCGCACCTCGTCGATGACCTTCTGCAAATTGGCTTCCTGTATGCCAAAGGTCCACTCGGACACCATATAGCGGGGATTGGCTATGGGGGTATAGGGAAACGCCTGGCCAATCACGGCAAACTTGATGCCGTTCATTTCACGCATGGAATACGGCGGAAACACCGGATCGCCGAAATCGGCCGTTTCAATGTTTTGGGCAATGAAATCGATCTTGCCCTTGAAGTCATGTTCGATCACTTCCTTTACGCGCTCGGCGCCCAGGGTGAACTCCCAATGCGCCGTCATGATATCGACGCCCAGCGCCAGGCTGGCATCCACCATATCCTGGGCCTTGGTCCACAAGGCCGTTGCCGAGCCTTGCCAGGTATCGCCGCCATCCAGCAGCAAGGCACCCGGGCGACTGGCCTTCATTTGCTTGACCAGCGTGGCCAAGTGCGCAAAACCGCCTACCTTGCCGTAGTGCCTGGCGGCATTTTCAAAATCCACACAGGAAAACGCATAGGCCTGCGCGGATCCCGACGCCAGGCCGTATTTTTTCAGGAAATAATCGCCCACCAGATGAGGCGCTTGATTCTTCGCATCGGCAATTCCAAAATTGACGCTGGGCTCGCGAAAATAAATCGGCAGGAGCTGCGCGTGACAATCGGTGAAATGCAGCAGATTCACATTGCCGAATTTCGGCAGATCGTAAAAATCCTTGGCGGCCTGCTCGGCAGCCCGCGCTGAATGAGATAAGCTCATGCCGCCCGCGGCGGCGATGGCCAAAACTTGTAGAAATTCGCGACGACTGATCATGAAAAACCATTCAAAAATAAATTGGAGAGCACCTGCCTGAAGGCGCAAAGCCCGGCGTTTGGCCGCACTTCCCTGGAATGCCGCATTGCGTGTGAACGTCTGCCAATAAGCCAGGGTGCCCTGGTCAGGCGCGGCACCGGAACCGCGCAAGGCCGAGCATCAACCAGGCGCCTTGGGGGCATACTTGATAAGGTCGAGGACATCCTCTTCGAACATTTCTCCGGGGATGACCTCGGCCAGCTTGCCGTCGGCCTTGATAACGAAGATCTGGGGGATGACTTTGCGCTTGCCGAATACCTTGAGCAGCTCTGGGGTTTCCATGGCTGCCGCAAAAGTGTAGCGATGCTTCTGGAGATAATCCTTGGCAGCCGATTCTTTGCGGTCGATGCTTACGGTAAGGATTTCGAGGCCCTTTTTTTGGGCTTCGAGCGTCAGCTTTTGCAGATAGGGATTTTGCCGCCCGCAAAATGGACACCATGAAGCCCAGTACTCCACGATGACCGGCTTGCCACGAAAATAGCCTTCCGCCAAATGCCGGCCATCGAGCAAGGTTACGGCCGGCAAATCGATGGCATCGCCCACGACCGGCTCGGCCCGTGCAAGCCCGGCAGACAGCAGTCCCGCTATCCCCAACAGGGTTGCAGCAAATCTTTTTTGCCACATATTTCGCACATCCTTCGATAAGCTGCTCGGGCTCCCGCGGCGCAAGCCGCGGGAGCCAAGGAATCACGGCTTGACCGTATCGTCATTCACCGGCGACTTGGGATCGAACAGCAAGGCCATGACATCTTTCAACTGCGCCTCGGTGAGAATGCCCGCCGCCCCGAAACGAGGCATCACCGAGCAGGCGCTATACGCATGCGAGTTGTAGACCTTGTTCCAGGTGTATTCGACGACCTGTTTGGAATTTCCGCGCTGCGTGCCGTAGTGCAACAGCGACGGGCCGATATTGCCGTACGAGATTTCCGCCTTGGTCATCTGGTGACAGGCATAGCAATTGCCGCCGCTGCTCGAACCCGGCTTGTCGGTGTATTGCAGGCCTTTGCCGCTCTGGGCGATTTTTTCCCCGGCTTTCCAGTTGCCCAGATACTGCCCGTCGGCCGGCGCCTTGATACTGGCCAGGGCTTCTTTGGTAATCGCGGCGGCCTGCTCTTTGGTAAGCGGTTTGCCTGACAAGCCGGCTTGCGAGCAAACCTGTTGCATGGGCGATTGGTCGAGGCGATCCAGCTTGGCGGTTCCCTTCTCGGAGAACGAAGCCTTGAGCTCGGCCACCAGGGCCTTGTGGTCTACCTTGACGGCATGTTCCGCGGCCATGACGGAAACCGATGCGGCCGACAACGCGACCATCGCGGCAAAGGGTGCGAATTTTGATTTTTTCATATTGGCTCCTGTTACCGTTTCAGACCAGGCGCTGCCATGGCGCCACCGTTGGCATTGACGCCAAGGAAAACCGTCAGATCAATGGAAGCCTGCGAGCCGTATTTCAGGACGGGCATGCGTTGCTGGCGGAAACAATCGTTCAAACGCCACTGCATGGTGCGCAACGCGCCTTGCGAGACCCGATAGGCTGGCCAACTGGAGTATGCCTCGCGAGCCGGGCCGGAAGCGGTCAGATTGGGCAGATCTTGCAAACGGATGCGCTGACCCGTGACGCTGTGGCAGGAAGCACAGGCAAAATCGTAGGGGCCGCCGCGGAAAAAGAAGATTTCCTTGCCACGGGCATAGGCCTCGCGTTCGTGCTTGTTGTTTTGCGGAACGGCGATTTTCACGCCTTTGGACTGCGCCACCACATAACCCACCAGCGACTCCATATCGGACGAATACTCGCCCGCTTTGGAAATGGCGTGCTTGATGACATCATCGGCGTTCAGGCCCTGAAGATTGACCATGCAATACAGCAGGCGCGACTCCAGGTCCATGACTTTATCGGCATCTTTGAAGTAGCGCGGCATATGAGCGTAGGCGCCCTTCAGGACACCCGGGCCCATGCCCAGGTCGCAGTGTTCGAGCGATGCCTTTTTAGGGCCGCGTTTTTCGGCCCACAGCTCTTGCCCCGTCATGACGATCAGGTCGGCCGGGTTGCCGCCTTCGCCCAGCATCTCGCGATACTGGGCAATGCCGTCGGCAGTGCTTTCAGCCGCTTGCACCTGGCCCAGAGGCAGCAAGGCGCCCCCCAGCAGCACGGCAAGAGCCGTCAATATTTGTTTTTTCATAATGCCTTCTCCTAAGACGGATTCCGCTTTATGGACTTCTGCGAAACCCTGCGATACCCCTCGGGCTGATTAGCGAATTTCCGTCGTATCGGTACGGCTTTCACCCTCGTTGTCTTTCCAGGCTATCGTGATTTTGTCGCCCTTGTTTCCGCCCTTGAACTTGAACGACAGAAACGGGTCGCGCGAGACGGCTGGGCCCCACTGGGCGCTGAGCACAGTCTTGTCGTTGCATTTCGCCTCGACCACGTCGATGAAATGGGCGGGCACGATCTTGCCGTCGCTGCCCTTGCGCTGGCCGGTTTCCATGATGTGGCTCATGAGTACTTTAACTTCGGTTACGCCGTCTTTTTCGACGGCGCGTATACGCATTGGTCTGGTTGCCATAGTTCTGTTCCTTGATGTCTTGATTCAGTTCTGTATGCGCGTTAACCGCCGCAGCCGCCGAGCGTCACTTTGACTTCCTTGTGAACGGCATAATATTTGCCGTCGGCTTTGACCAAAGCATAGATATCGGAGGTTTTACCCATTTTGATGCGGGTCGCAATATCGGCAACGGTATTTTCCGGAATGTCGAAAAGCGCCGACAAGGCATTCGGGTTGTTCGGCACCAGGACGGAAATTTGAGTGGTATTGGGCAGATCGCTGACCACTCCGACCGGCACCACGGCGCCGTTTTCGGCGATATCGGGCGCAACCAGCTTGATTTTGTCGCTATTGACAGGCTCGGATCCCCCCAAGGCCTTCACCACATCGCCGACCGAATGGCCGCCGAAGGCCTCTTTGTTCCATTGTTCTTGTGCGGCCAGAGCCTGCTCGGGGCGCAAAACCCCCGCAGCCACCGCCAAACCCAATACCGTGCCTAACCGCAGCACGTCTCTACGCTGGTGATTCATACTTACTCCTCTTTTATTTAAGCGAATCATCTTTAATACTGTTAATGCCCGGCCGAAGTCTGCGCCAGAATCCATTGAAGCATCGAATTTATATCGGCATCGTCAAGATTCGGGTGAGGCGGCATAGGCACTGCTCCCCAAACTCCGCTCCCTCCGTCGCGGATTTTCCCTGCTAATTTCTGCATAGCATAACTCGCTCCCTTATATTTTTTGGCTATATCCAAAAAAGAAGGGCCGAGCAATTTTTTATCGACGGCATGGCAAGCCATGCACGCGTGGTCTTTTAACAGTTTAATGGCATCGTCGCCACTTTGCGCCGGCCCCGCGGGTTTTCCCGCGGAACCCTGTGCGGCGCCCGGAGCCAGGGTGCTGCGCGCATAGTTTTTGACTTCGGCGGCATTTTCGCCCGCCGCAACGACAAGCGCCGGCTTGAGTGTGTCGGCGCCGCGCACCGGCCCGACAATGCGCATTTGCGCAGCCAGATCGCCATTCGAATTGCGTGCGTATGGCGGCAAGGTTGACGATACAAGCGGTTGCGCGACGCAATTGGCCATGCAAGCCGTATTATGGGTATCCGGCTTGCCGTCGACGTCCCAGAGCCCCTTCCAGAAGACCATGCCGTTGCGATTGGGCATTTTTGCCTGAACCTCGGCCATGTTTTTGTCGGACAGGGTGAAATCGTCGGGAACGATTTCGGCCAGGTTCAGCAGGTAGGCCAGCACGGCGTACACATCGTCGGGCTTGAGGGACTTGGGCGCATTCCAGGGCATGGCGCGATGTATGTAGTCCCACAGGGTCGATATGGTGTCGACCTTCATGAAGGTGGTGCGCACAGGCTGGGTGCGGCTGGTCAGGGATGCGACATGGCCGGTCTTGATGTCTTCTTCCGTGGTTCCGCCCACGATGGCGGTAAAGACCTCGTTGCTTTCGGCGAATGAACCATGACAGGAGGCGCAGGTGGAATCCCAAAGGGTATTGCCGCGCTCGACGGTGCCGCTGCCTGGCGGCAGGCCCTTGAAATCGGGCCGCACATCGATGTTCCAAGCCTGGATTTCGCTGGCGGTAGCCGGGCGGCCCAGGCCGAAGTTGTCCTGAGCCTGCGCCAGCCCCGACAAGCCCAGGGCCAATATGCCGGCGGCGGCCGTGCGCTTAGTCCACGTGTACATTGAAGACCTCCCCGGTAGCGGCCACTTTCCACGACTGGATCGCATTATTGTGGTAGGTGGAGCGGGTGCCGCGCACTTCCCGCAACTGGCTGTAGCGCGGCTGCACGAAGCCGGTACTGTCGGTGGCGCGGCTTTGCAGAATGACCGGAGAACCGTCCCAGACCCAATCGATATTGAAACGGGTCAGGCATTTGTCGAGGATGGGTGTTTCAAGGCGAGCCGTTTTCCAGTTCCTGCCACCGTCGAAGGACACGTCGACCTGTTTGATCTTGCCTCGTCCCGACCAGGCCAGGCCGCTGACATTGAAGAAGCCTTGGCCCAGCAGTACCTGGCCGCCCGAAGGCGACGTAATAACGGATTTGCATTCCTGGATGGAGGTGTACTGGCGCATTGTGCCGTCGGGCATCAGGTCGACGTAATGCGAGGTTTCGTCTTTGGCGTTCCAGGGCTTGTCGCCCACCTTGATGCGCCGCAGCCATTTGACCCAGGACACGCCTTGCACGCCTGGCACCACCAGGCGCAGAGGGTAGCCATTTTCGGGGCGCAGCATTTCGCCGTTCATGCCCCAGGCCACGATGGCGTCGTCCAGGGCCGCTTCGAGAGAAATGGTACGCGTCATGCTGGAGCCGTCGTTGCCTTCGGCGAGGATGAATTTGGCATTTTTCAGATCGGCGCCGCAATCGTCGAGCAAGACCTTGAGCGGTACGCCGGTGAATTCGCAGCACGACAGCATGCCGTGCGTGTACTGGACGGTGGGGACTGCGGCATTGCCCCATTCCATGCCGGTATTGGCGCCGCATTCGATAAAATGGATTTTCGATACTGCGGGCAAGCGCATGAGGTCGTCCATGGTGTAGACCTTGGCTTCCTTGACCATGCCATTGATCATGAAACGATGCTGCTCGGGATCGACATCGACCCAGCCCTGATGATGGCGTTCGAAGTGCAGGCCATTGGGCGTGATAATTCCGAAAAAGCCCTGCAATGGCGCAAATGCCACCGAGGCTTGCGTTGTCGGGGTAAGGCCGGGCGACTGGCGGCGCAGCAGGTTGGCTTCGTATTTGGAAGGTGTGCCATACGGATGGAATGCCACGGGGTTGCCCAGTATGGTGCTCCATGGACGGGGCTGCAGGATCATGGGGTCGCCCTGGGCTCCTGGGGCCGAGGCAGCGCTTATTGCCCCGGATCCATCGGCTTGTTTGGCGGCGGCCATCATCGAAGAGCCCGCCGCGAGGGCAGCTCCGGCGGCCAGGAAGCTCTTTTTCAGGAATCCACGGCGTGTTTGGTCAAGTCCGTGGATGGCTATGTCGTGAATCAAAGCGTCCGATAGGAATCCCTCGGGCGCTTTTTGCAGCCGTCCTATCGGTACAGGCGGCTTGTTGCTTGTACTCAAAATCCTTCTCCAACTCTATATCTCTTTTAATAATATATTAATAACTAGATAATCTAAATAGGTAAAATCCCCGAAAACGGGAAAACGCGACTGCATGCGTGGATGGCTCTGGCCGCAACGCTATGCCAATCAAAGTGAGGCCGCTAAAGATATCGCTCGGTATATCCATCTGTTCTATAACCCCATTCGTATGCATTCCACATTGGGTTACTTGGCGCCCGATGTTTATGAGAAAGTAGAAGCCAGAAAAACTCGCCTGAAACTGTCCACTAAAACTTGACCACTACAGACAGCCGCTCCCTTGAATCCCGATCCAGGCGCCGGCCGCGGCGGACTCAAGCTCGCTCACCCCACCTGGGCCGCCACCCCCGCTTGCGTCGGAGTTTTTTGGGCGATTGTTAGGCGACGTTTTTCTTATTTCTTATATTTCTTATATTTCTTAGATGTTTACAGGCCAGCGGTTTTTGTGTGATCACAGGCTGGCGCGAGCATGCGGGGGCTGCGCGGACACTTCACGACAGCATGTCCGACCAGATGGCATGCGCCCAGCTCATGGCGTCGCGCCCTTCCCGTTCGCTCGGCGCCACCGACAGCCCGCCCGCGCCAGGTACCGTCAACATGGTTTTCTGGCCCGCATCATAGCGGTGCACGGACGCCACATGCATGGCTTGCGATTCTGTGACGAAGCTATAGCAGGTATTGGAATAAATCGGCTCGGGATCAACCGGCTGCTGGCTCAGCATGGCCACGATCGCCGCGGCGCAAGTCTTGCCGTGCTGATTGGCCATGTGCCCGGACTTGGGCATGATCGGCGCAATCTGGATTGAATCTCCCAGCACATGCACCCTGGGCGCCACCTTTGACTCGAAACTCAGAAAGTCGACTTCGCACCAGCGGTCGTTGGCCGTGGCCAGGCCGGACTGGACCGCCACCGCGCCGGCACGCATGGGAGGCACCAGGTTCAGCACGTCGGCGCTTTCTTCTTCGCCCAATTCAAAGATGACCTTGTTGGTGGCCACATCGACGTCGACTGCCTTGAACTCCGGCGTGTATTCGATCATGTCCGGGTAAAACTTCTTCCACGCGGCCTTGAACAAGGCGCCTTTGGAAGTCACGTCGGCATTGGCATCGAATATGTGCACCTTGGCACGCGGCTTGTGTTTTTTAAAGTACGAAGCCACGAGGCAAGCCCTTTCGTAAGGCGCGGGCGGGCAACGATAAGGCGCTTCGGGAATCGAAATAATGAAACGGCCGCCGTCGGGCATGGCTTCGAGTTGACGGCGCAAGGCCACGGTTTGCGGCCCGGCCTTCCAGGCATGCAGGATTTTTTCATGTGCGCCGGCGCTGGCCATGCCGGGGATTTTGTCCCACATGAAATCAATGCCCGGCGATACGACGACACGATCATAGGAAATGCTTGCGCCGCTTTTCAGCAGCGCCCGCCCCGCTTCGGCATCGATGCGATCGACATAGTCCCGAACCACCTGCACGCCATGGCGGCGCCGCAGTTCATCGTAGGAAACGGTGACATCGTCTATGGTCAAAGCCCCCTCGAGCACCAGATTCGAGATCGGGCATGACACAAAACTGGCATTGGGCTCGACCAGGGTAACGCGGATGGTCCCTTTGCTCCACAGGCGTATATAACGGGCGGCCGTTGCGCCGCCGTAGCCGCCGCCGACCACCAGCACATGACCGTTGCTTCCGTCGGCAGCCAGGCTCAGCCCGGGCATGGACAAAGCGCCGCACAGGCCCAGGCCGCGCAGGAAAGTACGCCGTTTCATTGCACCTCCGGTTTTAGCTGGGCGTACCAGCGGGCGATCCGCCCTATGGTGGCCGCGTCGTAGCCTTTGGCAATCTGCTGCATCAGATCCCCCGGCGTGTTGCCCGCCGCATAGGCGCGCATTTTCAGTTCTATTTCATTGGCGGGCCTGCCCGCCAGACTCGGAATGCCGGAATTTTTCACCGGCCTGGCTGCGCCATGACAGGTTACGCAGGAAGCCGCCAAACTGCTTGACTGCGGATCGGCAAGCGTCGAGCCGGCAGCCCAGGATCGAGGCACAAGCAGGCCCGAGCCCAGCGCACTGCACAGCATGCTGACGGCAATTCGCCGGCAGGCCCGCAAGCCGGCTCCGCCTATATTGGCCCTGCGGGCGCGATCTGTTCGGCTAGACATAAATCCTCCCGCGTATTGATATTGAAGAAAGCATTTGAGTCCCCTGTAAATGCTACCTCGACAGCCTGATTCAGTTGCTGCCACTGCTGCACTTTGCGCCCGCCTTCGCGCAGAAACTCAAGCAAGTTTCGGTTCGCGCTCCGATGCAACAGCATGCATAAAGGATGAGGCCCGCCTGCGCTGGCATAGGCCATGATTTTCCCAGTCCCGGCCAGGGCCTGCGCCAATCTGTCCACCAGGTCGTCGGGCAATAGCGGCACATCGACCGGCACCACCATGAGCCAGGGTGTTTCCACTTTCGCCAGGACGCTGGCCACTCCCGCCAAAGGCCCCAGCCCCGCGCCCAATGCCGGATCGTCGCTTATTGTTGTTCCGTAGCGCGCATAAGTATCGAGATGACGATTGGCATTGACCCATACCTGTGCCACTCGGGGCTCAAGATAGCGCCGCATATGCGCAACCAGCGGTTCGCCGCGCAGCTCCAGCAAGCCCTTGTCGACGGCGGCCTGGTCGGCCAGTTGCATGCGGCTGGCCCGTCCTCCGGCAAGAATCAGGCCGCTTAACGATTGCCGGTCAATCATCCGCCGATATAACTCATTTCAATTTTCTTCTGTGGCGTGGTTGCCCGGCCGCGCAGTTCGGAATAGCGATCGTCGCGCCTCGCCCATATGCCGGCCATGCATGCCGCCAGTTGTTCGTCGTCGGCATCGCTGCGCACAATGGCCCGCAAATCATGGCCGTTGGCCGCGAACAGGCACAAGAACAACTTGCCTTCGGGCGACAGGCGAGCCCGAGTACAGTCGCTGCAAAAGGGTTGCGATACGCTGGTGATGACGCCGATTTCGCCGGCTTGATCGAGATACCGCCAGCGCCCCGCGACTTCGCCGCGATATCCCGCATGTACCGGCTCGAGAGGGAATTCCGAACCGATTTTTTTCAATATTTCAGCACCCGTGAGCACCTCTTTCATGTTCCAGCCATTGGTCGTGCCCACATCCATGAATTCGATGAAACGCAGGATATGGCCGGAATGGCGGAAGTGGCGCGCCATGGGAATCAGCTGATCGTCGTTCAGGCCCTTGCGCACCACCATATTGACCTTGACCGGCGCCAGCCCCACGCGCGCGGCCTCGTCGATGCCGCGCAAGATGGTCTTGACGCTGACCTGGCTGTCGCTCATGCGTTCGAACATGACATCGTCGAGCGCATCGAGACTGACCGTAACGCGGGTCAGGCCGGCGTCTTTGAGCGACTGGGCTTTTTTGGCCAGCAAAGTGCCATTGGTGGTAAGAGTGATATCGACGGGCAGGCCTTCCGGCGTACGCAACTGCGCCAGCATTTCGATAAGCGTTTCGAGATTTTTCCGCAGCAGGGGCTCGCCGCCGGTAAGACGGATTTTTCGCACTCCCAGGCCAATACCGACGCGGGCGATACGCGTGATTTCCTCGAAACTGAGCAGCGCCGCATGCGGCATGAATTTGTAGCTGCCGTCGAATACCTCGCGCGGCATGCAGTATGTACAACGAAAATTGCAACGGTCGGTCACGGAGATGCGCAAATCGTGCAGAGGCCTGTGCCGCGTGTCGAGCAAAGGCCCTCCCGCCCGCGGCACGGCAGTTTCCGCCGAGGCCGGGGAAGCGGCTTCACGATGGCCGGTAAGAAAAATGACTTTGCTCATGATTCAATCATAAACCACTTACGCTAACTGCTCTGAAGAGCGACGAACGAGGGGCCGAATGCTTCCTGCAAGGTTTGAACCTGGCCCATGTAAGTGGCATCGTAGCCCACCAGCTCGGACACAAAGCTCTGGTACTCCTGACCCAGCATCAACGCCAGCAGCCGATCCATCTGGGGCGTACCCAGGCTGTCGCGGTGCACCGCGAAAAAATAGCGTTCCTTGGCCAATGGAATGAATGCCAGGCCGCAGCGCCAGGCCGCCGTTTCCACGCCAATGCCGACATCGGCCATGCCGCTGGCAATATGCGCGGCAATCGCCATGTGCGTGAATTCATTGCTGTCGTAGCCCTGGATGCGCGAGGTTTCAATGCCCAACTGCTTGAGCATCAACCCGACCAGGTGGCGGGTACTCGAGCCGATCTGGCGATTCACAAAGCGCACATCGGGATTCACCAGGTCGGCAATGGTGCGGATTTTTTTTGGATTGTCAGCCTGCACGAACATGCCGGTATTGCGTACGGCCAGGTGGATCAGGCAATGCCTTTCGGGGTTCAGCCACTCGCTGTAGCGTTGCAGAATGGGCAGTTCGAACGCGCCTATCGGCAGTTGGAAACCCGCCAGGTCGCACTCGCGCCGGTCGAGCGATGCCAGAGCTTCGATGGCGGTACGGTAACGCAACTCGAGCGGCGACATATGCAAGTCATTGGCCAATTGCATCAAGCCCTCGACCGCAAAGCCGTGGCTCGCGTGCAAACGCAGATGCGGCTGGCTTTCGGGATACAGGCGTTCCAGTTCCTCCTGCAATTCCGAGGCCATGCTTTCGAGCGTAGGCATCAAACGCGCGTCGACACGCCGGTTGGCCCACAACAAACGCTGGCCGAACGGGGTCAGCTTGGTGCCCTGCCGGCGATTGGTATCGAGCAGCTCGGCACCGAATTCTTTTTCGGCGTTGCGCAAGACCCCCCAGGCATGGCGATACGACACTCCGCAGGCCTTGCATGCACCGGCGATATGCCCGACTGCGTCGATGGCGGCCAGCAATCGCAACACCTCGCCCAAAGCCACTATTGCACCTGTGGGTTTCTCAAGCACCCACTCGGAATTCAGGCGTGCTTTGAATTTATATGTCATTACTTGCCTATTGAAAAAACTGAATATGCCTAGTAGATTAGCCTGGAAGCAATTCAATTCAATATGCAATTATATGCATAATAAGAAGCAATACAAGCCTTGCCCGAGACAAACCCATAACGAGGATAGCGTCATGCATACCCCTCCCAGCCGTCCCGAAACGGTACCGTCCGATCAAACCGTGCAGCAGGTCGCCCAGCAGGCCCTGCAACATTACCAGGGGCAGCCGGGCAATCTCCTGCCCATCCTGCACGCCATCCAGGACACGCTGGGCTACATCCCGGCCAAGGCCGTTCCCGTGCTCGCCGAGGCCCTGCAGCTCTCGCGCGCCGAGATTCACGGCGTGATCAGTTTTTATGCGCACCTGCGCGACAAGCCTGCTGGCAAGGTGGTGCTTGAAATATGCCGCGCCGAGGCCTGCCAGGCCATGGGCGGCGAACACCTCGCCGAACATGCCCGGCAGCAGCTGGGTTGTGACTTTCACGCCACAAGCAGCGATGGCCAGGTCACTCTCGAACCGGTTTACTGTCTAGGCCTGTGCGCGCAATCGCCCTCAGTCATGGTCGACGGCCAGCCTTACGCCCGCATGACACCGGCCAAGCTCGACCAGTTGCTGCGCGACAAGGGGGTATAAGACATGGCCCAGCCCATCAGGATTTTCGTTCCCAGGGATACCACCGCGCTGGCTGTCGGCGCCGACGCCGTGGCCCAGGCCATTGCACAGGAGGCGGCGCGCCGCCAAATCTCCGTTCAAATCGTGCGCAACGGTTCGCGCGGCCTGCTGTGGCTTGAAACCCTGGTCGAAATCGAAACACCGCAAGGGCGACATGCCTACGGCCCGGTCGAGGCAAGCGATGTCGCCGGCCTGTTCGACGCCCGCTGGCTCGAAGGCAAGCACCATGCCCTCGCTCATGGGCTGACCGAAGAAATTCCCTACCTTAAAAACCAGGAACGACTCACATTTGCCCGCGTCGGCATTACCGACCCGCTCAGCCTGGACGACTATCAGGCCCATGGCGGATTTGCCGGGCTGAAACGCGCGCTGGCCATTGAACCGGCCGCCATTGTCGACGAAGTCGTCAACTCGGGCCTGCGCGGCCGCGGAGGCGCGGCCTTTCCAACGGGAATCAAATGGAAAACCGTGCTGGCCACGGCAGCCGAGCAAAAATACATAGTCTGCAATGCGGACGAAGGCGATTCCGGAACGTTCTCCGACCGCATGCTGATGGAAGGCGATCCCTACGCCCTGATCGAAGGCATGGCCATTGCGGGCCTGGCCGTTCAGGCCACCTACGGCTACATCTATGTCCGGTCCGAATATCCCCATGCCATTGTGGCGCTCAATGCGGCGATTGCCCTGGCGCGCCAGGCAAACTGGCTGGGCAGCAACATCCAGGGCAGCGGCCGCGCATTCGATCTCGAAGTCCGCAAGGCCGCCGGCGCCTATATTTGCGGCGAAGAGACATCGCTGCTCGAAAGCCTGGAAGGCAAGCGTGCCGTCGTGCGCGCCAAGCCGCCCTTGCCGGCCGTCAGCGGTCTGTTCGGCAAGCCCACCGCCATCAATAATGTCATTTCCCTGGCGTCGGTGCCCATCATCCTGGCACGCGGCGCCGCGTTTTACCGCGACTATGGCATGGGCCGCTCGCGCGGCACCCTGCCTTTCCAGCTGGCCGGCAATATCAAACAAGGCGGCCTGGTCGAAAAAGCCTTCGGCGTCAGCCTGCGCGAGCTGCTCTACGATTTCGGCGGCGGCAGCGCCTCGGGCCGCTCCTTGCGCGCGGTACAGGTGGGTGGCCCGCTGGGCGCTTACCTGCCTGAATCGCAGTGGGATGTGCCGCTGGATTACGAAGCCTATATAGGCATTTCCGCGATGCTTGGGCATGGCGGCCTGGTCGCCTTCGACGATAGCGTCGACATGGCGAAAATGGCCCGCTACGCCATGGATTTCTGTGCCATCGAATCCTGCGGCAAATGCACGCCCTGTCGTATCGGTGCCGTGCGCGGCACCGAGGTCATCGACAAAATCATCAACAACGATCAGCGTGAACAGCAAGTCCATCTGCTGCGCGATTTATGCGACACCATGCTGGGCGGGTCTTTATGCGCGCTGGGCGGCATGACTCCTTACCCGGTTCTGTCGGCGCTCGACCATTTCCCGGAAGACTTCGGCCTTTCCGCCACACCCACATCGACTCAGAAAGTCGCCTGATCCCGGAGCACATCATGTTAGAAACTGTTGTCAAGCGCGACCGCGATTTCGGCACACCCGCCAGAACCAGTGCCGAAACCGTCCGTCTGACCATCGATGGGCAGGATGTCGAGGTGCCCGCCGGAACCTCCATCATGCGGGCCGCCGCGGAAACCGGCATCAATATTCCCAAGCTGTGCGCCACCGACAGCCTCGAAGCCTTCGGTTCCTGCCGCCTCTGCCTGGTGGAAATCAAGGGCCGCCGCGGCTACCCGGCTTCGTGCACCACACCGGTCGAACCCGGCATGGTCGTGTATACCGAAACCCCCAAGCTGCACGACCTGCGCCGCGGCGTCATGGAGCTTTACATCTCCGATCATCCGCTCGATTGCCTGACCTGTCCCGCCAACGGCGACTGCGAACTGCAGGACATGGCCGGCGTGGTGGGCCTGCGCAATGTGCGCTACGGCTACGAAGGCGCCAACCATCGCGATGACCAGGTCGACGAATCCAACCCCTACTTTGCCTACGATCCTTCCAAGTGCATAGTGTGCAATCGCTGCGTACGCGCCTGCGACGAAACGCAAGGCACCTTTGCCCTGACGGTGGACGGCCGCGGCTTCGAATCGCGCATCGTTGCCGGGCAGAAAAACTCCTTCCTGGACAGCGACTGCGTCTCTTGCGGCGCCTGCGTGCAGGCCTGCCCCACCTCTTCGCTGACCGAAAAGTCCGTCATCATGATGGGCCAGGCCGAGCACTCCGTCATTACCACTTGCGCGTATTGCGGCGTGGGCTGCGCCTTCAAGGCCGAAATGAAAGGCCAGGAAGTGGTGCGCATGGTTCCCTGGAAAGATGGCAAGGCCAATCGCGGGCACTCCTGTGTCAAGGGCCGTTTTGCCTGGGGCTACACCACCCACAAGGATCGCATCACCACCCCCATGATACGCGGCAATATTGCCGATCCTTGGCGCGAAGTGAGCTGGGAAGAAGCCATCGCCTACGCCGCATCGGAACTGAAACGCATACAGGGCAAATACGGCCGCGACTCGATCGGCGGCATTACGTCGTCGCGCTGCACCAACGAAGAAACCTGGCTGGTGCAAAAACTGGTACGCGCCGGCTTCGGCACCAATAACGTCGATACCTGTGCGCGCGTGTGCCATTCGCCCACCGGCTATGGCCTGAAATCAACCATAGGCGAATCGGCAGGCACCCAAACCTTCGATTCCGTCATGCACACCGACGTGGCCATTATCATGGGCGCCAACCCCAGCGCCGCCCATCCGGTATTTGCATCGCGCCTCAAACGCCGCTTGCGCCAAGGCGCCAAGCTCATCGTCATCGACCCCCGCGCCATCGAGTTCGTCAGCGCGCCGCACGTCAAGGCCGACTATCACCTGCAGGTCCGCCCCGGCACCAACACAGCCCTGCTCTCGTCGATGGCACATGTCATTGCCACCGAAGGCCTGATCGATGAAGCCTTTGTGGCGGCCCGCTGCGAAACCAAGGCCTTCCAGGAATGGCGCGATTTCGTGTCCCTGCCCGAAAATTCGCCCGAAGCCATGGAAGCGGTCACCGGCGTTCCCGCCGCCGATCTGCGCGGCGCGGCGCGCCTTTACGCCACCCATGGCAATGGCTCCATCTACTACGGCCTGGGCGTCACCGAGCACAGCCAGGGTTCGACTACCGTGATGGCCATCGCCAATCTGGCCATGGCCACCGGCAACATGGGGCGTGAAGGCGTGGGCGTCAATCCGCTGCGCGGCCAGAACAACGTGCAGGGTTCCTGCGACATGGGATCCTTCCCGCACGAGCTGCCGGGCTATCGGCATATTTCCGACGACGCGGTGCGCGGCGATTTCGAACACGACTGGAACGTGATCCTGCAGGCCGAACCGGGCCTGCGCATCCCCAATATGTTCGACGCGGCCATAGACGGCACCTTCAAAGGCCTGTACTGCCAGGGCGAAGACATCGTCCAGTCCGATCCGGACACGCAGCATGTGGCCAAGGCGCTGGCCTCGATGGAATGCATCATCATCCAGGACATGTTCCTGAACGAAACGGCCAAGTACGCCCACGTTTTCCTGCCAGGCTCGTCATTCATGGAAAAAGACGGCACATTCACCAATGCCGAGCGCCGCATGTCACGCGTACGCAAAATCGTGGAGCCCAAGGCCGGCTACGCAGACTGGGAAATCACCTGCCTGCTGTCCAACGCCCTGGGCTACCCCATGAACTACACCCATGCCAGCGAAATCATGGACGAAATCGCACGCCTCACACCAACGTTCGCCGGCGTCTCATTCAAGAAGATCGACGAACTGGGCGGCAGCGTGCAGTGGCCCTGCAATGAACAGGCCCCCGAGGGCACGCCGATCATGCACGTCGGCGAGTTCGTACGCGGCAAAGGCAAATTCATCATCACAAAATACGTGCCCAGCGAGGAACGCAGCACGCGAAAATTCCCCTTGCTGCTTACCACCGGCCGTATTTTGTCGCAATACAACGTGGGCGCCCAGACACGCCGCACTCCGAACGTGGCCTGGCACAGCGAAGACCTGCTCGAGATACATCCGCAAGATGCCGAAGACCGGGGCATAAAGGAAGGCGACTGGGTTGCCGTCCAGAGCCGCTCCGGCGAAACGGTCCTGCGCGCCAATGTCACCGAACGCGTGCAGCCCGGTGTGGTCTACACCACATTCCACTTCCCTGAATCGGGGGCCAATGTCGTGACGACCGACAGCTCGGACTGGGCCACTGGCTGTCCCGAGTACAAAGTCACCGCGGTACAGGCCAGGCGTGTCACCGAGCCGTCCGAATGGCAGGCCAAATGGACGCGCTTTAACGACATACAGCAGAAGTTGCTGAGCGAACGCGAACGCGCCCAGGGCGAAACCGCTCCGATATAGGTCAGCCCGAATGAAACCGGTCGATATCCTCCTGCACGAACCTGCCCTCCCCCCACAGGAAGGGCAGCGTTCGCACCTGGTCTTGCGCACCCATGCGCCAACCGGAATGCGCAGCGAAATGGACCAGATCGCCGACGAAACGGCCGTCGCCCTCGAATACAACGGGATCAGCCATGCCGCCTTGCTGGCGACACCCTGCAATCTCGAAGACCTGGCCTACGGTTTTTCGTTCACCGAGGGCATCATACGCGGAGCGCAAGACATGCGCGACATCGAAATCGTCGAGCGCAGCAACGGCCTTGTCATTCAAATGACCATTGCCAGCTCGTGCCTGAACCAGCTCAAATTGCGGCGGCGCAGCCTGGCCGGCAGCACCGGCTGCGGCTTGTGCGGCATCGAAAGCCTGGACGAAGTACGGCGCGAGCTGCCGCCTGTCGCGCCACGCCGAGCTCCGATCACCCGCACGGCCATCTCCAGCGCCGCCAGACACCTGCGCACACTGCAGCCGCTGCACCTGGCTACCGGCGCAACCCATGCCGCCGGCTGGGCCGGCCTCGATGGGGTCGTCGGGCACATCCGCGAAGATGTGGGACGGCACAATGCGCTCGACAAGCTGATCGGGCACTTGCTGCGCCACGGCATCGCCACCACCGACGGCATGGCCGTCATCTCCAGCCGGGCCAGCTTCGAAATGGTGCAGAAAGCCGCGGCCGCGGGCATGTCGGCCCTGATAGCCGTGTCCGCCCCCACCTCCTACGCCATACGTATCGCCAGCGAACTCAATATCATGCTGGCCGGCTTCGCCCGCGAACAGCAATTCACCATCTATAGCCATCCCGAATACCTTAGTCACGAGGGAGATCTCTTTTGAACATCAATCATCTGATCCGCATGGCCAACAGCATCGGCAATTTCTTCGAAGCCATGCCCGATCACACAGAGGGCCTCGAAGGCATCGCCAATCATATTCAGAAATTCTGGGAGCCCCGCATGCGCATTGACTTGCTGGACTTCCTGGATGCCCATCCAGATGGGCAATCGAGCGATGTCGGACTGAGCGCCATGGTACTCGAGGCGGTCGTCCAGAACCGGCAGCGCCTGACCCCCAAGACATCGAGCCAAACATAATGCTTCAACAGCCGCTTTCCGAGTTTTCAGTCTGGCTCGATGCGGCACACGCCTGTACCGCAAAACTCAGACTCCCCACCAACCGCAACATGCATACAACCAACGATTTTTACCCAACCGATTTACGCTTTACTTACCAGAACAAAGCCACCAACAAGGAGACAACATGAGCGACAGCCCATCAGATCATGGCTTTTTTAGCAAGGAACGTATTACCGCAGGGCCTGGTTTCAACCGCTGGATGATTCCCCCCGCCGCCCTGGCCGTCCATTTGTGCATCGGACAGGCCTATGCATTTTCGGTCTTCAACAACCCCATGACGCGCCTTATCGGCATTACCAAATCGGCGCCCGATGACTGGAGCCTGGCCACCCTGGGCTGGATCTTCAGCCTTGCCATTACCTTTCTCGGGCTTTCCGCCGCATTTGCCGGTAAATGGCTCGAGGATGTAGGCCCCCGCAAGGCCATGTTCGCCGCGGCCTGCTGCTTTGGCGGCGGCTTCATGGTCGCGTCCCTGGGCATCTACCTGCATCAGATATGGATGGTCTATCTGGGCTATGGAGTCCTGGGCGGCATAGGTCTGGGCGTCGGCTATGTATCGCCGGTATCGACTCTGATCAAATGGTTTCCCGACAAGCGCGGCATGGCCACCGGCATGGCCATCATGGGCTTCGGCGGCGGTGCGTTCATCGCGTCCCCGCTTTCGGTCGGACTCATGAGCCACTTCCACAGCGCCACATCGGTGGGAGTCGCCCAAACCTTTATCGTCCTGGGCATTTTGTACTTCATCTCCATGAACATCGGCGCACTGGCCATCCGCATCCCGGCCCCTGGCTGGAAACCGGCCGGCTGGACGCCTCCGGCCAAACAGAATGCGATGATCAGCCAGAATCATGTCCACATCGATCAGGCGCTCAAGACACCGCAGTTCTGGCTGGTCTGGTGGGCTCTTTGCCTGAACGTCACGGCGGGGATCGGCGTCATCGGCCAGGCCTCGGTCATGATCCAGGAAAGCTTCAAGGGGCAAGTCACCCCCGCTGCCGCGGCAGGCTTCGTGGGCCTGCTTTCCCTGTTCAACATGCTGGGGCGTTTTTTCTGGTCGTCGGCATCCGACTACGTGGGCCGCAAAAATACCTACTATATTTTCCTGGCATTGGGAGCCGTACTGTACTTCCTGGTCCCGGGCATGGGAGCGGCGGGCAACGTTGCCCTGTTCGTGCTGTTTTACGTGATCATCATTTCGATGTATGGCGGCGGCTTCTCGACGGTCCCGGCCTACCTGGCTGACTTGTTCGGCACCCGCTATGTAGGAGGCATTCACGGCCGCTTGCTGACAGCCTGGGCCGCGGGGGGTATCTTCGGCCCCGTTCTGGTGAACTATATTCGCCAATACCAGGTCAATCACGGCGTCCCTCCGTCCCAGGCCTACACAGATACCATGCACCTCATGGCTATCCTGCTGATCATCGGTTTCATTTGCAATTTCTTCGTGCGCCCGGTCGCTCCGCATCACCACATGACCGGCGAGCAACTGAATATGCAACCCGCTCTTGCCACTAAATGACGCCGGAGACACGACATGAATCAAAACAACACCACTTCTCCCGTTCTGCTGGTCATTTTCTGGCTGTACGTCGGCATACCGCTGGTAATCGGCGTCTGGGAAACCCTGCTCAAGGCCGCAGCGCTGTTTAAATAGGGCGAAATGCGCCTGAATAATGCCGGCACGCTAGGACAGCAACCGGCAGGAAACACAAAGCCCACCGGAATCCGGTGGGCTTTGTGTTCAGCGCGGGCGGCCACAAGGGCCGCCCTGCCTTCGCCGATTAATCGTTCTCTTTGACGCGATAGACCAGCACGGCGGTTTTCGCCAGGCCCAGCACTTTGACCGTCACACTGCCCAACAGCAGCCGCGACAAGCCGCTGCGGCCATGGCTGCCTATGAAAATAAGGTCGCACTTCTCTTCTTCAGCGGCCTGGACCAGGCCGTCGGCGACATTGAAATTGGATACCGCTTTACCGGAAGCCTTGACTCCGGCGGTGTCGGCCCGGTCGAGAACCGACTTCAAGTACTTCTTGGCCTGATCGGCCGCGGTTTTTTCGTAGTCTTCATCGGTAATGGCATAGGCTGCCGCCATGCCATCAAAACCCACCGTCGCGGCAAAAGGCTGCGTAACATATAGCGCCACAACCTCGGCCCCGATCTGACGGGCAAAGCACACGCCTTTGTTCGCAGCTTGTGCTGACAGCGCCGAACCATCGGTGGGAATCAGTATTTTCTTGAACATGGTGTTTGCTCCTGGTTGACGGATTAACCCTAGCTTAAACCATAAGCCGCACAAAAATAAAGCGTGCCGGCACAGGGTTTATGCTAGATCTAGCGGCGGCCGGAATTTGCAAGCGGTGCATCAGGCCCGATTTGCGGCATGATACAAGTGCGTACAACGGGTGCCGGTGCGGCAATACGCCAACACAGGCGCGGGCAGCACATCGAGCAACTCGGCAAAACGCGCAACATCGTCGGCCGTCATGGCCCCACTGACCACGGGCTGATACTCCACCTGCAAGCCTGCCGCCTGGGCCGCTTTCATGACATCGGCCGCCTTGGGCTGATCGGGGCCGCCTTCGAAATCGGGCCGATTGATAATGACACTCTTAAAACCCGCTGCCGCCACTGCCGGCATATCCTCGGGGGATAGCTGGGGAGCCACCGCAAACGAGTCCGTAAGCGAATTAACTGGTACCGACATTTTTTTCTCCTTGATAGATCTTTATACTAGCGCATATCCCGACTGATCGAAAATAGCATGACCGCCCCTACCATCCTGCAAACCGCCAAACGAAACACCGCCCAGCACGACTCCGAGCCTATTCCGGGCCTGACAATCCGCGACGCAAGCGCCGACGACATGGCCTATGTGCAGGCTATTTATGCGCACCATGTGTTGCATAGTTCCGCCACCTTCGAAGAAGTTCCACCTACAGTGCAGGAAATGCAGTCGCGCCGCGAGCACGTACTGGCCCAGGGCCTGCCCTATCTGGTCGCTGTACTCGACAAGAAAATCATCGGTTACAGCTATGCATCGGCCTATCGCCCCCGCATCGCCTATCGCTATACCCTTGAAGACTCCATCTACCTGGCCGATGGCCAGGGCGGCAAGGGCGTGGGCAAGGCTTTGCTTACCGCGCTGCTGGCACGTTGCGAACAGGGGCCCTGGCGGCAAATGATTGCCGTGATCGCCGGCAACAACAATCTGCAGTCCATAGGCCTGCACCGCAGCCTGGGGTTCAAGCACGCGGGCACTCAGCCTTCCACGGGTTTCAAATTCAACCAGTGGATAGACGTGGTGTTCATGCAAAGGCCGCTCGGTCCGGGCGATACAACGCTTCCGGAAACTGGCTCCAAATAGCAAAAGGCGGTACATGGAGGCGGCTGGCTTCCCTGTACAACACTAGCAGCGCAATTTTTGGTTCGGGTTGTTTACGGGATTCGATGCTTTGGTAGCTTTGGTATTTAAAGACGCCGTCTATCGGGGCTTGGGGTCAGGACCGGCACGGCGTGCTTGATCCGGATCTACCTCGTCCAGGCGGGCGTCGGGCGAACTCGCCCAGCCTCACGAGGCTGGGCTCAGACAGCGCCCGCCGAAAGCCCCCGCCTTCCCTACGGTAGCATCCGGCGCACGCCTTACGCCGGTCCTGACCCTATCCCCGATAGACGGCTCACGTAATGGCATGCCTGGAATGAACTTGCCGACTCAGCGTATACCTCGATGCATGACCTCAACGCTTCTCTCTATGCATTTCCTCAACGCAAGCCGCAGGGTGGGCGGTGCTGTGCAGTCCGGCGGTAGTCCAGCGCCGGGTGCTGACGAAGGGAAGGCGGGGGCCTTCGGCGGGCCCTGTCTGAGCAGTGCCTCGCTCGCGAGGCACTGCGAGTTGGCCCGACGCCCGCCTGGACGAGGCAGACCCGGGCAGTCGGGGCGCGTAGCGACACGACCGCTGGACGTGCCGGACTGCACAGCACCGCCCACCCTGCGGCGTCTTTATAGAATTAACCGCCGCCTACACAGCAACGCACCGTCCAACCTCATCATTCAAGCGCGTACCAGCAGCTCAAACCTAAAAACAGCGCTCAAAAAATCGACTGAAACGCGTCCAGTGTCCTAAACACTTGAACCAAAATGCCCTAGGCCAGAATCAAGCCGCGATCCGCCATCCAGCGCGCCGCCTGATCGCCCGCCAATACCCGATACTCGGCCACGCGCTGCGCACCCAGTCCGTCGCCGGCCATCGCTTCGGCCGCCGGATGACACATCAGCACATCGCCATCGCCAGCGTGTTTAAGCCATCCCGACAGCAAAGTCTGGTAGGAGGCCTCTCCACCCTGAAAATTGTACACACCCAGGAATCCATCATTCAGAGGAAAACCATAGCGACGCGCCCGCCGCGCAAACCCATGCGCGCCCAGGAATTCGATGATCTTGGCCTTCGCCAGCAAAGACCACGACAAGCCTGGCTGAAAGCGCACCCTGGTGAAACGCAGCCAGGGCCGACACCCGGCATAACGCCGTTCCAGCTCGGACAGCAAGGCTTCGCGAATTTGCGGCAATTGGTGCACGTGCTGGTGGCCGTCGATAAAATCGGGAGCCTGGCCCAGAACCTTCTCGAAGCGATCCAACTGGCGCACAATCTGGTCTCGTACCCGGTCTGCGTCCAGGCGACGCAGATAAGCTCGGATAATCAGTTTCGATACCGGAAGGTACAAACCTGGCTGCCCCATGGCTTCGGTAAAATTCAAGTGCAGGCCCATCTGCAGGCCGCTCGCCTTGAGCGCCGCCGCATCGGCGCTGAACGCCGGCCCTTCGACCAGACAACTGGTGGCATTCAGGCGCCCCAGCCCGGCCAAACTCAGTACCGCCGCATCAATACCGGAATTCATGCCAAAATCGTCGGCGCAGATCACCATTTTTTTGCTTTTACCCTCAACCACCACGTAGTGCCTCTGGAAAACAAGTCATGCGAAAAATTATCCGGCAACTGAGTTGGTTTGTTGCCGTCGGCTGCGCCGCCGCAGCCACCCACTGGCTAATTGCCGTACTGACGGTACGGTTTCTTGGGTACGCACCGCTGATAGCCAACGTGATCGGCTGGCTGGTGGCGTTTTGCGTTTCGTTCGCAGGCCATTACCAATTCACCTTCAAGCACCAGAGAGCTCCGCTCGCCAAAGCCGCACGGCGCTTTTTCATGGTGTCGGCCCTGGGTTTCAGTGTTAACGAAATCGCCTATGCCTATCTGCTGCGCGCCACGACTGTACGCTACGACATTTTGCTTGCGCTGATTTTAATCGCAATTGCAGCAATGACCTTTATTTTGGGCCGCTTTTGGGCGTTTCGGCACAAAACTTGAGCGCCGGACCCGGTTCCACTCGCCAGACACGCAACTTGCCGTATTCTGCATACACGGTCATCTCTCGCACAAACGGGAAATCATCGACGCTTTCCTTGTCGCCCATCAGCCATATCGCATCGGTCCGGGCCGTGCATAATTGGCTCGTCAAGGCCTGCGGCTGGATCAACAATTGCGCTGCCGCCTGGGGCTCGAATTCGCCGGCGTCGTAGAGTTCCTTGCGCCAGGTATCTTCGGTTTTGATGGACGGATCATCCCAGTTGGACACGACTTGCGCCGATTTGCCGCTGCGCAGGTAGAAATCCACGTCGTAACGATAACGCCCCAGCATGATGATCTTGTCCGAGGGATGAAATGACGTCCGCATCTTCGCGACCAGCGGCTTGGAGCTGGGCAGCGGCGACACCACCAGCGCAACGACCGCCACCAGGCAAATTCCCAGAGACACGGCCAGGAAGACCGAAAAGGTACGCTGCGCCTTGTCCGAATCGCCGCCCGATCCGCCCCGCAAGCGTGCCGCAAACGGTTCAGCCAGGAAAAAAGCGAATGGAATCAGCAAAGGCAGGATATACCCCACCAGCTTGGACGCCGGCAGGGAAAAGAAAATCAGCACGACCAGCAGCCACGACACCATCAGGCCGCGCAGGGCTCCGTGGGCCGGATTTTTCCAGTAGGCCTTGTTGGCCACGCGCCACAACTGCAGCGACCAGGGCAAACTCAACACCACCAGCACCGGCACATAAAACCAGAAGGGATGCGGATTATTGAAGCCGGTTTCCAGGAAACGCTCGAAGTGCTGATAAATAATGTAATAGTCGAAAAATCCTGGATAACGCACCTGCATGAGGATCATCCAGGGCAGGGAAACCAGCAGGAACACACCTATGGCAGGCAAATGGAACAATCGGCGCAAGGAATCGTAGCGGCGCCGTCCCAGTAGCCAGAAGAAGATGATCCCGCCCGGCAGAACGATGCCTATCAACCCTTTGGCCAGAAACCCCAGGCCTGCAATCCCATACGCCAACGCCAGCATCCGGCGGTAAGGCTCGCCGCGCTCGGCCCTGAATACGGCTTCGGCCGCCGCAATAACGGTGGCACTGATCATGGCCGCCACGGTCATGTCCAGATTGGCATACTGCGCAGCGCCAAATAGAAATGGCTGCGAGGCAAGAATCAGGGCGGCCACGATGGCGAGGCGCTGGCCAACGTGTTTTTTCAGAAACCAGAATGCCAGGCTCACTATCAGGGTGGCCGCCAGCACCGAAGTAAGACGCGCCGCCCACTCATTCACTCCGAAGAGTTCCATGGATAACGCGGTAATCCAGTAGAACAGGGGAGGCTTGTGGAAAAAAGGCAAACCGTCCAGACGCGGCACCGCCCAGTCGCCGAGCTTGAGCATGCCCCATGCCACACCCACATACCGACCCTCGTCGGGCAGAATCAGGGGTCGAGTCCATGCCGTGGCCGACAGCCAGATCACCGTTGCCAAGGCAACCAGCCAGGTCGACTGCACATCAAGAGCTCTGGAAACCAGGCTGGAAAGGCGTTTCATCAAAAAGATTTCCTACATCAAAGCATTACAGCCGTGTACCGCGAATTGACTGGCCCGGAGCAAAACGGGAGGCAGTCAAACCGGGCCGGAAGACTCGGAAGCGCGAACCGTTACGCGCGGCGTCTCAGCCCCTGCCGTTGCGGGCCGGGAATCATGCAAACCGGTGCCGATTTGTTTGCGCAATAGATAGACGGGGCGATTTTTAACTTCACCGAAAATGCGGGCCACATATTCACCCAGGACACCCAGAGAGATCAGATTGACGCCGGCAAAAAACAGCACCACGGCAATCAGGGTCGTCCAGCCCTGAACCGGATCGCCATACAGCAGATGGTTGATCACCACATACAGCCCGTAGGCAAACGAGATCAGCGACAAAGTCGCACCCGACAGACTCAGCATGCGCAAGGGCCACGTGGTAAATGCAGTGATGCCGTCGATGGCAAAGCGAAACAGCTTGAAGGGCTTGAAACGGGTGGTGCCATGCAGGCGCTCGGGCGGCGAATAATACAGGGGCTCGGAACGAAATCCCACCCAGGCGAAAAGGCCTTTCATGAAACGATTGCGCTCGGGCAGCATCAGCAGCGCATCGACCACGGCGCGATCCATGAGACGGAAATCGCCGGCATTTTCCGGCACCTTCAGGCCTCCTGACGTGCGCATCATTTGATAGAACAATTTGGTGCCCCAGCGCTTGAACACCGATTCGTCGCTGCGCGTGGCCCGCACCGCATACACCATTTCAATACCCTCCTGCCAGCGCTCGAGCATGGTGGGAATCAGCGCCGGTGGATGCTGCAAGTCGGCATCCATGCACACAACCACTTGCCCGCGGGCCATGTCGAGTCCGGCGCTAAGCGCGGCTTCCTTGCCGAAATTTCTGGAAAGCTGAAGGTAAACCACCTGTGGGTGTTCCTGCACCCAACGGGCCAAAGTGATCGGAGTGTGGTCTGTGCTTCCGTCGTCGACGACTATGATTTCATAGGCCGGCGCCAACGTTTTCAATACCGCGATCAGGGCCGGCAAGAGAACGTTCAGGTTCGCTTCTTCATTCAGACACGGAACTACACAACTGATAGAGGATGGCTGGGGCATATTTCTGGTAGCGCCCTGCCGATACTCGTTGGCGGGGCATCGGTACAAGGCGCAAGGGGCTCTCAGGCAATGGAATTAAGACACGCGAAGGACGGCAGGCACACCTGCAGCGCACAATACCGGCCAGCCATGCAGGCCATTTATAGCACGCCCGTTGAACCTCGACGACAGGCATCGCTTCGCAACCCCTTGCATTGTCACCGATTATGGCTATTTCAACATCATTTTTCGCCAAAGCCGGCTCATCGCAAGCCGCCCTGCCCGCGATTGACGCCATCGCGGTTTTTTAATAAGATACATAAAATATATACCTTATGAATTTCAGGCGCGATTTTTCGATGTGCGCCTGCGATCGACTACCGAATTCAACGCCTCTTACTGGAGACCTACCCCCATGGCGAACCGCGACCTCTGCACCGAAGAAGAAATCATTGCGCTGGTTCATGGTTTCTATGGCCGGGTACGCTCCGATGCCAGGCTGGGGCCCATATTCAATGCCCACGTCAAGGATTGGGACACGCACCTGGCCAAAATGGTAAGTTTCTGGTCTTCGCTGCTGCGTGGTACTGCCACCTACCGCGGCACACCCATGCCTACCCACATTGCTTTGCCGGGGCTCGATGCCAGCCTGTTCCAGCAATGGCTGGCGTTGTTTCACCAAACTACCGCGGAATTGCCCAACCGTCCCTTTGCCGAACAAGCCGAAGAGTTCGCCCAGCGCATTGCCCGCAGCCTATGGTACGGATACCAACTCAACAACGAGCCCGATCACGCCCCTTCGGAGATCGTCAATGTCTAATTTCGTGCAAATCGACGAACAGACGCCACAAACGCACGGCAGCCCGCAGCTCAGCGCCTTCCTTGCCATGGGGTTCCGCCCCTTGTACATGGCGGGCTGCGGCTGGGCGCTGGTCTCGATTGCCATCTGGATTTTCGCGCCGTTTCTGATCGGACAACCGCTTTCAGGCGTAGCCTGGCATGCCCACGAAATGCTGTGGGGTTTCATTGCCACCATAGCCGTGGCCTTCCTGCTGACGGCCAGCGCCACCTGGACCGGCTTCAACCCCCTCAAAGGCAAAGCGCTGGGCCTGATCTGCATTTTGTGGATAGCGGCGCGCCTGGGTTACCTGCTTGGAGGCACTGTTGGCTTTCGCATTGCCTGCCTGTGCGAATCCGCCTTTTTCCTGATCAGCGCCCTTGCACTGCTGCGCGTCATGCACAAAGCCAAAAGCAAACGCAATTACGGCATTCCGTGGCTGGTGTTGGGTTTGGGCGTAGCCAACGCCTTGTATCTGCAGGCCGCGCTCCGTGGCGACTATGCCTTGCTTATGCAGCGTTTTAACCTGGGCCTGGTCTGCATGGCGGTGATCGCCCTTTTGATTGCGCGCCGCATCATTCCATTTTTTGCCATGCGCGCCGTTACCGGGCTCAAGCTGCCCATGCTCACACGCAGTGGACAGGCTCAATTGGTCATCGGCCTGCTGGCCATTCTTTTCGGCATAACCGGTTTCATGTCCTCCATGGCCGGGGCGCTGGCTGCGGCGGGCGCCATCAGCCTGTACCAGATAGCAGCCTGGAAGCCACTGGCCGTACGCGGCAACCCCCTGCTATGGATACTTTATGTAGGCTATGCCGCCCTGGGGCTTGGTTTGATCGCGGCCGCGGCTTACATCGGCGGCATTGAATCCGGCCCTCTGGCACGGCCCGCCACCCATGTGCATATCATCGCCATGGGCGGCTTTGCCATATTGATCATAGGTATGGTGACCCGCACGGCGCTGGGTCACCTGGGGCGCCCGCTGGCGCTCGATTCCAGCATGCGTGCCAGCTATGCACTAATGATCGCTGCGGTATTGCTGCGTCTGAGCGCCTTGTGGCCCAGCGCCGCAAGCCTCTGGTTGTTGCAGGCCGCCGCACTTTGCTGGATAGCCGCCCTGGCCCTGTACCTGTGGCGTTTCACGCCCATGCTGATCCGGCCGCGCCCGAATTCGCCCCCCTCTATCGGCAGCCACGAAAAACAGGTCAAAATTTCGCTCAAGCCCAAAACGCCATGATCGACGCCTCGCCCCGTCCGCAACGGTCCTTCATGACAGGCGCAATCGCCTTGCGCCTCCGAGCCGGGGCCAGCCCATGCGCCTGACCACTCTCACCGACTACGCGATGCGCTTGCTCATGTACGTAGGCCAGCATCCGGAACGCCTCTGCACAATCTCGGAAATTGCCCATGCCTACGGCATTTCCGAACCGCATCTCATGAAGATCACCCACCGACTGGGGCAACAGGGCTGGATCGAAACCGTGCGCGGCAAGAACGGCGGCATGCGGCTGGCGCTCGCGCCCAAAGACATCAATCTGGGAGCCGTGCTGCGCGATACTGAAAACGATCTGGAACTGGTCGAATGCTTCGGCTCGGGCAATACATGCTCGCTCAGCGGCCGCTGCCGGCTGACCGCCATCATCGACGGCGCGCTGCAACAGTTCCTGCGGCATCTCGATCATTATTCGCTGGCCGATATCCTTCCCGATGCCGACCAGGAGCCAGTCCATCGGCGATCGGACGAACGCCCCTTGACGCTGGTTCGATCCATCGCACAGGGCCGTTCCTCTCAATCATGAAATAGGCAAGAGTGTGATCTTGCCTATTTGCTCAAGCCCCGAAATTACCTCATGCCCCGGGCCGGGTTGACGCAGGCCATCAGGAACACAACAAAATTGCCACGGCTGTAGAATCAAGGCACAACAAGATACCTTCGGACAATGAAAAATCATGAAAATCAGAGCCGCACTTTTACGTGAAATCGGAACACCCGCCCCCTACGCCGATAGCCGGCCGCTGCAGATAGCTCAGGTGGAGCTGGATCCACCCGCATTCGGTGAAGTATTGATAAAAATCCAGGTGGCCGGCCTATGTCATTCGGATCTCTCGGTCATCAACGGCGATCGTCCGCGGGGGGTTCCCATCGTACTGGGCCATGAATCGTCTGCCGAGGTGGTCGAGGTGGGACCGGGCGTGTCGGACCTCAAGGCCGGCGACCATGTCGTTATGGTTTTCGTACCGAGCTGCGGATGCTGCCATCCCTGCATGGAAGGCCGTCCGGCCCTGTGCGAGCCCGGCGCCGCGGCCAATTCCAAGGGAACCTTGCTGAGCGGCGAACGCCGCCTGCATATTGGCGGCGAATACCTGAACCACCATATTGGGGTATCGTGCTTTGCCGATTATGCAGTCGTGTCCAGGCGTTCGTGCGTCAAGGTGAACGCCGATATCACGCATCGCGAAGCGGCGCTATTTGGTTGCGCCGTGCTCACTGGGGCCGGGGCCGTGATTAATCGCGGCAAAATCAAGGTTGGCGATACAGCCGCAATCGTCGGCCTGGGCGGCGTGGGCCTAAGCGCTTTGCTGGCGGCCGCCGCGGCCGGCGCACGACGTATCGTTGCCGTAGACCTGAGCGACGAGAAACTGGCTCTGGCAGGACAGTTGGGCGCCACCCACCTGATCAATCCCAAGAACATAAAGACCGACGCCGACCTTTACGACGCGGCCGGCGGCCAGGTTGATTACGGTTTTGACATGGCCGGGGCCGTCGCGGCATTCGACATGGCCTATAAGCTGACGCGGCGCGGCGGCACTACCATTACGTCCGGCCTTCCCAACCCCAAGCTGCACTTCCCCTTATCCCTGTCGCAGATGGTGGGCGAAGAGCGTGAAATTCGCGGCAGCTATCTGGGCTCGGGTGTGCCGGCAATCGATATCGGCCGCTACATAGACCTGTACAAGGCAGGCCGGCTGCCTGTCGACAAATTGCTGGGGCGAACCTTTACACTGGACCAGGTCAACGAAGGCTTCGACCATCTCGCCTCTGGCTCCAGCCTGCGCGACGCCATTATCTTTTAAAGCAAGGGCGACCCTTGGTCGCCCTTCGTGTTAGTACCGATAGAACGGGTGTCAAACCAGGCCGCGCGCCTGCTCTACCCATAGGGCAAGGGAATCCCAGGCTCGTCCGAAAAAGCCGGACTGTGCAACGCCACTTAGCGCTACGAGCGGCAATTCCAGCGGCTTGCCGTCAATGGTCACATGCAGAGTCGCCACTTTGCTATGCGCGGCGATCGGCGCGACCAGCGGCCCATTTGTGCTGATCTTGGGTACGCCGGCAATGCGCGCCGAGCGCGGCAGGGTCAGGTACACATCGTGCTCGAACCCCAGCTTCACGTCATCCTGCCGCCCTTTCCATACTCGCGGCGTGGCCACTACCTGCCCCTTGCCATACAGCTTGACGGTCTCGAAGTTCTGAAAGCCCCAATTCAACAACGTCAGGCTTTCCTGCGTACGGGCTTTGTCGGAGGGAGTGCCCAAAACGACGGACACAAGGCGGCGCTGCACCGAGCCTTCGGGCCGCAGCGCCGAGGCGATCATGCAATAACCCGCCGATTCGGTATGACCGGTTTTCAGGCCATCCACCGTGGGATCCAGCCACAACAGGCGATTGCGGTTGCGCTGGGTAATTTTGTCGTACGTGAATTGCCGGGTCGAATCGTAGCCCTTGTAGAGGACTGGAAAATCCTGAATCAGATGCCTGGATAGCACCGACAAATCGCGGGCACTGGAATACGTACCTGGATTGGGCAAACCGTTCGGATTGGCAAAATGCGTGCCATGCAAGCCCATGGCCTGGGCCGTCTGGTTCATTTGCGCGACGAATGCATTGACACTGCCGGAAGTTGCCTCGGCCAGGGCCACGGCGGCATCGTTGCCCGACTGCACCAACAGGCCATACAGCAACTGGTCGATGGTGACCTGCTTGCCGGGCTCCAGAAACATTTTCGAACTGCCCGGAGCGATGTCCCGGACGCTGCGCGACACGGTCACGACCTGCTGCTTGTCAAGCTTGTGCTCTTTGATGGCCTTGAACACCAGGTACGCCGTCATTATTTTGGTCAGCGAAGCGGGTTCAATGCGCTCGTCGGCATTCTGTTCGGCAATCACCGTGCCGCTTTGCGCGTCGAGCAGCAGCCACGCCTTGGCCGTCAAACTGGGAACCGGAACCGTCTGGGCTACGGCGCCCGTTGCAAAGCCCACGGCCACACACAAACTTACTATCAGTTTCTTCATGCGATTGCTTTTTTAGTCCTTCTTTTCTTGCTGCGGCGGCGCCAGCGGAAGTAGGCGGTACGATCGTCTTCCTCGCTCAGGCGCAAAGCCCGCACCTGCATCAAATCCTTGCGTGCGATCAAGCCTATCAACCGTCCGTTGGCACGATCGACAATAGGGATACGCCCCACACCCGACAACGCCATACGATCGGCAACCCTGCCAGTCATTTCATCGGGATAACCCAGCATCAGATCCTGATCCTGCATCACCTCCTGAAGTGTACTATCTTCGAGCTCCTTGTCGAGCGACCAGGCCAGGCTGTCGGCACGCGACACTAGGCCAAGAACGCGCTGATTTTCATCGACGACCGGGTAGCTGGTGTGGCGATGCTCGACCGTGGTAAAGAATGCGATTGTCTCAGCCACCGTCGTACTGGCCGGCAACGTTTTCACCGTCTTGGTCATGACGCTGCCCGCGCGCACCAGATCGAACGCATCGACATGATATTCACGCGTAATGTGATGGCCGTGGCGCGCAATTTTTTCAGTCAGGATGGACCGTTTCAGCAGAAGAACCGTCAGTCCGTAGGCGAACAGGCAGGCCGTCAATACAGGCAGCAAGACTTCGAAATTGCCAGTCAGCTCAACGGCGAACAAGGAAGACGTCAGGGGCGCACGCATGGTGCCGCCCATCATGGCGGCCATGCCGAGCAAGGCCCAGAACCCCGGATCGGCATGCGGCAGCCAGGGCGTTAGCAGTGCGCCAATAGCACCGCCGAAAATAAGCAAAGGGGCCAGGACCCCGCCGGACGTGCCCGAACCCAGGGCGACCGACCAGATAATGACCTTGACCACCAACAACAGCGCCACGGTGCGCATCGTCAGGTCATTGGCCAGCAAGTGGGTAATGTTGTCGTAGCCTACCCCCAAAGCCGCCGGCTCGATCAAACCGCCCAGACCGATGATCAACCCCCCCATGGCAGGCCACCACATCCAGTGTATGGGCAGCCTTTCAAAGAAGTCTTCGCAGGCGTACACAATGGCTGTCAGCAGCCCTGAACCCAAACCCGCTATGATGCCCATCAAGGCCCAGGCCAGGACATGGTGCACGGAAACCGTAACCCCTCCGGCATACGGGAAAATGGGGGCGGTACCCATGACCAGCGGACGTATGGCAGCCGCCACGATCGAAGCGACGGCCACGGGCAGGAAACTGCGCGGCTTCCATTCGAACAGCAAAAGCTCTACCGCGAGAAGAATCGCCGCAATCGGCGTGCCGAATATGGCGGTCATCCCTGCCGCGGCACCAGCCACCAGCAAGGTTTTCCGCTCGCTGGATGTCATGTGTATAAGCTGAGCCAATAAAGAGCCGATCGCCCCGCCCGTCATGATGATCGGGCCTTCGGCGCCAAACGGCCCGCCCGACCCAATGGAAATGGCCGACGACAAAGGCTTGAGCACGGCCACTTTGGGAGAGATGCGGCTCTTGCCTATGAGAATGGCCTCCATGGCTTCCGGAATACCGTGGCCGCGAATCTTTTCGGAGCCATAGCGGGCCATGAGACCTATGATCAGGCAGCCTATTACAGGCACGAATGCGACATACCAACCAAAAGGGGTGCCTGAAATAGGCAGGTGTTCGAAAGAAAAACGGCCGTAATAGGCGATATCGGTGCACAGCGCAATCAGCTTGATGAGCACCCATGCGGAGGCCATACCGAATATGCCCACCAGCACCGCCATCCCCATCAACAGTAAAACGCGTTTATCGGTAGTGAAGTCACCCAGTTCTGGCGGCGTCGCGGCGGCACCCTGAGGCAAAGCTTTAGGGGAAGACATTAAAAAAGGTCCTGCGGATAGGCAATGAAGAAAGGAATAAGGACTCGCATACGCCGCATCGGTAAACGGGTCTAGTAGTGCGGGAAGCCGACTGATTTATATCGTATCACGATATAAATCAGTATTTCAAACCTTCAAAGCGATTTTCTTCTGGAAAACCCTTAACTGTCGCGTTCGTGCGACGGTGCTTCTTCGCGTTCAGGATAAAGACGCCGCAGGGTGGGCGGTGCTGTGTAGTCCGGCACGTCCAGCGGTCGTGGTGCTACGCACCCCGACTGCCCGGGTCTGCCTCGTCCAGGCGGGCGTCGGGCGAACTCGCCCGGCCTCGCGAGGCCGGGCTCAGACAGCGCCCGCCGAAGGCCCCCGCCTTCCCTTCGTCAGCACCCGGCGCTGGACTACCGCCGGACTACACAGCACCGCCCACCCTGCGGCTTGCGTTGAGGCAATGCATCGAGAGATACGTTGGGGTTATGCACCGAGAGAAACGTTCAGGCCATGGACCGAGATATACGTTGGGCCGGCAAGCTCATTCCAGGCAAGCCATAACGCGAGCCGTCTATCGGGGCTTGGGGTCAGGACCGGCGTAAGGCGTGCGCCGGATTTAGCTCGGCAAGGCGGGGGTAGTCGGCGGGCGCTGTCTGAACGGAGCCTCGCGCAGTGTGCGAGGCGCAGTGAGTTCGCCCGACGCCCGCCTTGACGAGCTAAATCCGGATGAAGCACGCCGTGCCGGCCCTGACCCCAAGCCCCGATAGACGGCGTCTTCAAATACCTATCCTCCACCAAATCCCGTAACCACTCGAGTGCCATAAACAACGCAAACCAAAAATGCCTTAATTATCGAAATGCTTCAGCAGTCCCGCCAACAGCGGCCGTATGGCACGCAATTCTTCCAGATGGGCAGCCGACAAATCGGCCAGCTTATGTTCAGCCAGCGGGGTCAAGGACACCCGTACACGGCGCCGGTCGGATAAATCGCGCAACCGCTCGACCAACCCCATGCGTACCAAGCGGCCCACCAGTTCGACCGCGCTGTGGTGACGTATCATCAGGCGTTCGGCAATGTCACCCACGCTGGGGGCTTCGGGCATCGCCTTGATGGCCAGCAAGGCCTGATGCTGTTGCGGCGCCAGCCCTTCCGATACCGCTGCAGTTTCACTGAAAACAATGAAACGCCGCAGAGCATATCTGAAGGTAGCCAACGTCTTGTAGTCATCGCTGTTGAGTTGACGCACGGCATCAAGGGCGCGGATATTGGAAGTAGTCACTCGACGATTCTAAACCATCAACCCTTGATTCCGGTGCAATGTCATTTACACCAGATTGCAGCGCACGGTAATCGGATGCGTGCGCAAAGCGGAAATCACGACATCGTCGACGGTGCCCTCGACGTCGGAAATCACATAGCCGATCTGGCCGCGCGTCTGTAATTGCTGGCTCACAATATTCAGGCCATGCTCCGCCATCATATTGCTCAAAGTGCCCAACGCACCGGGTAGATTACGGTGAACATGCAGAATGCGCGCCGACCCGGCAGCTTCCTGGTAGGGAATCTCGGGAAAATTGACCGCGCCTTTCGATGTCCCACTCTGCAAAAAGCGCACCAGCTTCTCGGCAACCTCGCGGCCTATGTTTTCCTGCGACTCCTGAGTGCTGCCGCCGATATGCGGCGTCAGAATCACATTATTCATCCCGATCAGCGGGCTGGCCAGGGGCTCGTCGACGCTTTTTGGTTCGGCAGGAAAAACATCCAGCGCGGCTCCAGAAAGGTGCCCGCTGGCCAAGGCGGCATGCAAGGCATCAATGTCCACAACCGTGCCGCGTGACGCATTGATCAATATGGCTCCCGCCTTCATGGCCGCCAAAGCCGCCGCGTCGATAATATCTTTGGTGCCGCGCCCGCCCGGCACATGCAAAGTCACGACATCGGACTGGGCCAGCAAGGCTTCCAGCGTGGTGCAGGCGCGCGCATTGCCCAAAGGCAGTTTGGCTTCGATATCGTGAAACACCACGCGCATGCCGGCCGTTTCAGCCAGGGTACCCACCTGCGACCCGATATTGCCGTAACCGACGATCCCCAGGGTTTTACCGCGCGCCTCAAACGCACCGGCCGCCGACTTATCCCAGTGCCCCTGGTGTACCCGGGCATTTTTTTCGGGAATGCGGCGCAACAGCAAAATAGCCTCGGCCAACACCAGTTCGGCTACCGAACGTGTATTCGAAAATGGCGCATTGAAAACCGGCATGCCATGCAGCATGGCTGTTTCGAGATCGACCTGATTGGTGCCTATGCAAAAACAGCCCACGGCACGCAAATCGGGCAAATCCGACAGCAGGGCTGCGTCAAGATGCGTGCGGGAACGAATCCCTACCACTTGTGCGCCCGCCAGGGCTTGACGCAAATGGTCGGGCGGCAGGGCCGAGGCATGCGCCGTGATATCGCTCAAGCCGGCAGCGGCAAAAACCTCTCTGGCACTAGGGTGAATATTTTCAAACAGGACGATGCGGGTCATAGACATTCCAGGCAAACAACAAATAACTATTGTGCCGCATCATTTACGTAGAAACCCTTACACCCCTGTTACGTGTAAGGGTTAAATCGGTCTCGCCCATGCCTTTTATATTGACCCGGCATATACGGCATAGCACACTGGCTTTTATGGATGATCCAGTGCAAACCAGTAGTAATACTCGCTGCTGCATAGTCGGAGGCGGCCCGGCCGGCATGATGCTGGGGCTGCTGCTGGCGCGTGCGGGGGTTGCCGTCACAGTCCTTGAAAAACACGGCGACTTCCTGCGCGATTTTCGCGGCGATACCGTGCATCCGTCCACTCTTGATATCCTTTCCGAACTCGGTCTGAAAAAGCGTTTCGATGCATTGCCGCAACACCGTGTCACCGGAATCGAAGGTTTATTTGCCGACGGCATCCACGCACTAGGCGATTTCCGTGGTCTGAAGCCATTCCCTTATATGGCCCTGGTGCCTCAATGGGACCTGCTGACACTGCTTGCCGACGAGGCCGAACGATATCCCAACTTCACCCTGCGCATGCGCTGCGAGGCCACCGAGCTCATACGCCGGGAAGACACGGGCCGTGTGGCGGGAGTTATCACCCATACTCCCGAAGGTCCGCTGCATATCGGCGCCGATCTGGTCATAGGCTGCGACGGCCGTCATTCACGCCTGCGAAATGCGGCGGGGCTGCGGCCCCGCGATCTGGGATCTCCCATGGACGTGCTTTGGTTTCGCCTGCCGCGACACGCCACGGACCCCGACGGGACCTATGGCGTCCCGGGACGCGGCACCCTCCTGGTCCTGCTCAATCGCACTGACTACTGGCAAATTGCCTGCGTCATCCCCAAAGGTGGCGCCGCACAGCTGCGTGAACGGCCCATTGCCGAATTCCAGGCACGCATTGCGCGGCGTGTCGATTTCCTGGGCGATCGGGTCAATTCCATTGCGTCATGGGACGATATCAAGCTGCTGGAAGTCCGTGTCGATCGGCTGCCTCAGTGGCATTGCCCGGGCCTGCTGCTGATCGGCGATGCGGCGCACGCGATGTCGCCGATAGGCGGGGTCGGCATCAATCTGGCCATACAAGATGCCGTGGCTGCCGCAAACCTCCTTGCGCCGGTGCTTCTCGCACCCGGCCTGCCCGATGAAGCGACACTGGCCGCCGTACAGCAGCGCCGCCTCCTGCCCACCAAAATCATCCAGGCGATCCAGATTTTTCTGCAACGCAGAATCATTGCCCGCGTGCTGGCCGCCCACGACGACGGCAAACTGGTGGCACTGCCCGGCGCGGCGCGGTTTCTACTGCGATTCCGATTGATCCGTTCGATTCCCGCGCGCGTATTCGGCGTGGGTTTCCGCCGCGAACATATTGATTCGCCCTAAGCCGTCATTGCTTACCCGACATCGGCAAATGTCCGCTGTCAAAATCAGGCCAGCGCCAGCAATGTCCTTCCCGATGTGCCGCCCTGCACCTGGCGCTCACAATGCTCAAGAAGGCCATCCAGCGACACCTCGCGCACATGAGCGCGCAACACGGAAAAATCGGGCTTCCAGTCGGATGCCAGCCTGGCCCACAAACGTTTTCGCACATCGCGAGGAGCATTCGCCTGTATGCCCAGCATGGTCACATTGCGCAATATGAAAGGCAGCACATTGCCGGAAAAAGCGTTGTCCGCCGCATTTCCCACCGAGGCCAGCACACCATCGTTCTGCAAAGAACGCAACATCCAGGACAGTGTCGAACCGCCCACATTATCGATGGCGGCTGCAAAGCGAGGCTCCTCCACAGGCCGCCGGGCGTCGTCAAACGACGCCTCAATAACCTCGTCGGCGCCAAGCGCCCGCAATGCCTGGGAGTTGCCCAGGTTGCGCGTCAGCGCCGCCACCCGATAACCCGCACGCTTGAGGATGCCAATGGCCATGATTCCCACGGCGCCTGTGCTTCCGCTGACCGCCACCAGGCCTGATTCGGGCGACACGCCCATGCGCTCAAAGCGCTCCAGCGCCAGCGCGCACGTAAAAGCAGGCACGCCCAATATGGCAATTTCATGCGCGCTCAAGCCCACCGGCAGCAACATGGCATGCGCGGCGGGCACCCGGACGATTTCTGAAAACCCGCCGTCGTACTCAATACCCGTCTGGAATCCATGCACCAGCACGGTCGAACCCGGCCCTATTCCCGGCGCATCTCCTTCCAGCACCTCTCCCACCAGCTCGATGCCGGCAATGCGCGGCGAACCGGTCAAAATGCGCGCCTTGCCGGTTACGGCCAGACTGTCCTTGTAGTTGATCCCACTCCAGCGCGCGCGCACAATCAATTCGCCCGGGGTCAGGTCGTTCACCCCCAAGGCTTCGACACGGCTTTCGACGCCGCGATCGCGGCGATATGTACGCAGGCCGCGAAAACGTGGAGCAAGAGGGGACGGCATGGCATGTTTCTCGGGAGTGGAAGAGGCTCAAGCTGACCATGAAAGCCGGCTCCTGTCCAGACGGCGTGCCGCAGTGCGAAACATCGATTTACCTGGCACGGCAATCTGCGCATCATTAGGCCTTTCGTTCCATCCAGGACCACCTTCATGAGCAGACTCTTTCAGGACCACTACAACGATGCCCTGTCGCAGGACGAACAGCAATGGCTGCATCGTGTGCGTGAACTCTGCGTCGACACCATTGGTCCCGGCGCGGCCGAAACGGCCCGCAACGACACCTTTGCCTGGAACACATTTCGCCTGCTGGCCGATGCGGGCATCCTGGCCACCGCATTTCCCCGACAATATGGCGGCAGCGATGCGCGGCAACAACTCAGGATCAGGCTGATCGAAGAACTGGGTCGGGTTTGCAGTGCCGCGGCATCGATGGTGACCGGTGCGGACCTCTCCGCGCGGGCCATCGTCGCCGGCGCCTCCGGCGAGGTCAAGCAGGAACTCATCCCCTCGCTGTGCACCGGCCGGATCCAGGCGGCCTTCGCCCTGACGGAACCCGGCGCCGGCTCCGATGTACGCGGCCTGCAAAGCGTGGCCGTCGCCACCAACAGCGGCTATGTGGTCAGCGGACGCAAAAAATTCATTACACGCGCCAGCACCTCGGACTGGCTGGTCGTGGTGGCACGTTGCCGCCGGACTGCAACGTCCGGGCAAAAAGACGAGGAACCCCTGGTGGCCCTGCTGATTCCGTGCAACGCCCCCGGCGTGCGCATCGGTCCCGAAACGGGCAAGCTGGGCTGGTACGGCGTACCCATCAGCGAAATCGAACTGGACCAGGTAAGTGTTGCCGAACGCTGGCGCCTGGGCGCCGAAGGCGAAGGTTTTTCCCTGGCACAGGATGCCTTGGTCCGGGCTCGACTAGGCCATGCTTCGATGGCGCTAGGCCGCGCCATCGGCGCCGTCGAAATTGCCGCGACGTACTGCAATGATCGCGAGGTTTTTGGCAAACGGCTCGGCAGCCATCAAGGCGTACAGTGGATGCTGGCCGACATGGTCACACAGATAGAAGCCTCGCGCGCTCTGCTCGCCAATGCGGCCGCCGCTTACGACCGGGGCGATCCACAGTCGCACATCCAGGCATCCATGGCCAAATTGCACGCAACAGACCTGGGCATGCGGGTCGTGACCGACGCGCTGCAACTGACAGGTGGGCGCGGCTACCTGCAGGATTTTCCCTTGGAGCGCTTTTTCCGCGACGCCAAGCTGAATCAAATTGGCGAGGGTTCAAGCGAAGTGCATAAAACCGTCATCGGACGAGACGTCGTACGCCGCGCCCGGGAGTCAGATCGTCATCCCTGCCTGGATGCAAACAGGCTAGCCACAGACTGGTAAATCGCCATCAGATCACACCTTCTCTGCGCAGGTCCTCCAGCTCCGCCGAATCAAGACCGAACTCGCCATAGACCTCGGCGTTATGTTCGCCCACTCCGGGACCGGACCTCGGGGCCGGCGCAGGACGGCCCTTCACACGCGGCACCACGCACGGCGCCGGAATCGATCCCAGATCGGGATCGTCCAGCCGAATAACCGCTTCGCGCGCAATGAACTGCGGATCTTGAAGAATATCGACGATGTTGTAGGTCTTGCTATAAGGCACGCCAACCGCATCCAGCGCCGTCACAATGACCGCGTAGGGCTGGGCGCCGAACCAGCCCGACAATAAATCATCCAGTTCGGAGCAGTGGGCCACCCTCTCGATATTGGTGCGAAAGCGCTCATCCTCGGCCAGTCCGGGCTGGCCTATCGCCGCACACAATCGCTGGAAGATCACGTCGGACGACGCCACCAGTGAGAAATGCACCCCATCGACGCTGCGATACATATTCGATGGCGCGGTATAGCTGGCCAGGTTCCCATTGCGGGAGCGCACCAGCCCTTGCTGTTCGTACTCCACCGCCAGAGGATCCATCATCCTGAACAAGGCCTCGGTTGCCGACAAATCAATTTCCGCCCCGGCCGATTCAGGGTCGGCGCGCAAGCGCGCGACTTCGGCGGCGATCGAGAAAGCGCCGAACAGTCCCGCTACGACATCGCCCACCGGAAAATTCATGTGCATGGGCGCACCGCCCGCCTCCCCTGCCAGATTCGTAAAGCCGCTCATCGCTTCGAAGATGCGGGCAAATCCCGGCCGGCTGCGATAAGGTCCGCTCTGGCCAAATCCGGTGAGCCGCAAGACGATCAGCCGTGGATTGGCCGCCAACAGGGTCGCGAAATCCAGCCCCCAGCGCTCCAGGGTGCCCGACCGAAAATTCTCGACAAGCACATCGAATCCGCTCAACATCTTCAACAACAGCATTTTTCCGCGAGGTTTACGCACATCGAGGGTAATGCCGCGCTTGCCTCGATTGGATACCTTCCAGTAGAGCGGTATTCCATTTTTTACAGGCGCCAGCTTGCGCATGGGATCGCTGCCATCGGGCAATTCCAGCTTCACCACGTCGGCGCCCAGGTCGGCGCACAAAGTCGCAGCGAATGGCGCCGCCAGCACCGTGGCCATATCGAGGATACGCACACCGCTCAAAGCACCGCTCATTTTGCCAACAGGTTTGTCATTCAATTGCTTCTCCGTATAAAACCACGCCATCGACGGCATGACTTGACAGGGTTATGCCACGGAACAAACATCAAGCTCAATCACCATTTTGCACAGCGAAACAAGTGCCGCAATAGATTGATTCGACGCGAAGGCCAGCCATATCATGACTTCATCAAAAACCAATTCACCCAGGCACGTGCAGACATCCACCGCCGATATCGATCGCAGCAAGCCACACACCGCCGACACCGAACAGGCTCAAACGCCTATTGCCGGCTTGGTGGATGCAAGCGACTTGCTCGCCGATCGCCAGTTCGCCATCAACCTCGCCCGGGGGCTGGATGTGCTGCGGGCTTTCACGCCCAACGAGCCCATGCTGGGCAACAGGGAAATCTCCGACCGCACCAAGCTGCCCAAGGCGACCGTCTCCCGCCTCACGTATACGCTGACCATGCTGGGCTATCTGAGCCACACCGAGAAATTCCACAAATACCGCCTCGGCTCCGGGGTATTGTCGCTGGGATACCCCCTGCTGGCCAGCATGCGTATCCGCCAGGTCGCCCGGCCGTTCATGGAACAGATAGCGCGCGAAACCGGCTGCACCGTCAATTTGGGCATGCGGGACCGGTTGAATGTGGTGTATGTGGACACTTGCCGCGTCGATCAGGGCAATATCTATCAGCCCGATATCGGCAGCACGCGACCGCTGCTTTCCACCTCGATCGGACGCGCGCTGATTCTGGGGGCTCCGCCCCCCGAGCGCATCGCTATCCTGAACCGTCTGAAGGTCGATGATCCGGAGCGGTTCGCAAGCGAAAAAGCGTATCTGGATGCCGACGAAAAAACATTCCGCACCCTGGGCTACTGCCACAGTCACGGCGACTGGCGCAAGGAAATACATGCGATTTCCGTGCCCTTGCGCCGCGCCAATCACGACGACGAAGGCATAGCCATCAACTGCACCATGTCGGTATATCGCCTGCAAGACGGCATGCTGGAGCGCGAAGTCGCGCCACGCTTGCTGGAAGCCGCATTGCGCATCGAACAACAATCCTGTGGCTTGTATTAAAGGAACACACATGATGAATCCCGCGCCCATCAACGAACTGCTGACCGCGCTATATCGGTTCATTGTGGACGAATGCATTCCGATCGAAGAAACCGTCGACCGCCATGACGAAATTCCGGAAACCATCGTGCAGCGCATGCGCGAGCTGGGCCTGTTCGGCCACAGCATCCCGAAAGCCTACGGCGGCGGCGGCCTGAACACCGAAGAACTGGCACGGGTCAACATGGTCGTATCCCAGGCTGCGCCCGCATTTCGGGCCCGCTTTGGCGGCAACACAGGCATCGCTTCCGAATCGCTGGTGGTCGATGGCACTCCCGAGCAAAAAACACGCTATTTGCCCAGCCTTGCCGATGGCTCGGTCACCGGATGCTTTGCCCTGACCGAACCCGGGGCCGGCTCGGACGCCACGGCCCTGGCTACCACCGCCAAACTCGACGGCGACCACTACATAGTGAATGGCACAAAGTGCTATATCACCAATGCGCCACTGGCAAACCTGTTTACCGTATTTGCCCGCACCGACCCCGACGCTCCCGGAGCAAAAGGCATTTCGGCATTCCTGATCGAACGCGGGACTCCCGGGCTGCGCACCGGGCCAGCCTATCGAAAAATGGGCCAGCATGGTTCGCCGGTGGGAGAGGTATTCCTGGAAAACTGCAGGGTTCATGCCTCCGCCATTGTCGGCGGAGTTCCCGGCCAGGGGTTCCGCACCGCAATGAAGGCATTGAACAAGCAACGCATCAATCTGGCGGGCCTTTGCGTGGGGCCCGCGATCCGACTCATCGACGAAATGAAAAAACGGGCCCGTGATCGACAACAGTTCGGCCAACCCATCGCCAACTTCCAATTGGTACAGCAGTTCATTGCCGAAAGCTGCACCGAAGTGCATGCCGCCCGCGCACTTGTTTTACAAACCGCCCGCCAGCGCGACCAGGAGCAGGACGTAACCATGGAGGCATCCATGTGCAAGCTGTTCGCCTCGGAAATGTGCGGGCGCGTGGCCGATCGGGCCGTACAGATATTCGGAGGCGGCGGATATATCGCCGACAACATCGCCGAGCGCATGTATCGCGACGTGCGCCTGTTCCGTCTATATGAAGGCACCAGCCAGATTCATCAATTGAATATCGCACGTTTGATGATGGCGCGCGACTTTGACCATCCCGAATTCAATATGCAGCATCAAACCCTAGCCTGAACCCAAGCTCTTTCCCTACACACAAGCAGACGGCGCACAGACCGCAACCCGAAAAAACCAGGAGACTACACCATGAAATTTACCCGATCACTGATGATGGGGGCGCTTGCCTTTGCCCTGCCCTTCGCCCACAGCGCGAGCGCCGCCGGAAAATATCCGGATCACGCCATACACATGATTGTGCCCTTCAGTGCGGGAGGGATCGTCGACTCGCTGGCACGCATCGTCGCCGAGCCCCTGTCCAAACGGCTGGGCCAAGCCGTGATTGTCGAAAACAAGGCGGGTGCCGGAGGCGCGATCGGCACCGAGTACGTCGCCAGATCGGCGCCCGACGGCTATACCTTGCTGGTCGTCAGCCCAGGGCATGCCGTTCAACCGCTGTTGAACAAATCCGCCCGATGGAATCCCACGCGCGACTTCCGCGGCATTGCGGAAGCCGGCATCGTGCCCAATATTATTGTCGTCCCCTCCGCCAGCCCCATCAAGACGCTGCCCGAGCTGATTGCCGCAGCCAAGGCAAAACCCGGCGAGATTACGTACGGCACGGCCGGCATAGGCACTTCAAACCACCTGTCGGGCGAATTGCTGGCCCAAATGGCGGGAGTAAAGCTGGTTCAGGTACCTTACAAAGGGCAACCGGAGGCCTTGAACGACCTGCTTACAGGCCGGCTCTCGATGATGCCTCTAACCACGGCCCTGGCCGTTCCGCACATTCGCGACGGCAAGCTGCGCGCGCTCGCGGTGACAACGCGCGCCAAATCATCGACTCTTCCGAAGCTGCTCACCGTAGCAACCGCCGCCAACCTGCCTGATTACGACGTAGGCACCTGGTTCGGATTCGTCGCTCCCGCGAAAATCCCCGATGCCGTGCAACAGCAGCTATCCAAGGACATCGTTGCCATTCTCAAGACACCGGAAGTCGTCAAGCGTCTGCAGGGATTGGGGATGGAAATGGACCCGCAGGACGGGCAGCATTTCGACCAATACGTGGCGGCCGAATACAAAAAATGGTCCGACGTCCTCAACAAAGCCGGCCTGGCCGTCCACTGACCATGGCCCTACCGACAAACGCCCTATGCCGGCGCCTGGGCATCCGCTACCCGATCTTCGGTTTTTCCCACTCGCCCGAAGTCATCCTTGAAATTGCCCGGGCGGGCGGATTCGGTGTGCTCGGGCTGGCGCGCGAAGTGCCCGACGAAGTACCGGGAATCATCGCACGGCTGGAGGAGCGGCTTCAGGGCTTGCCATATGGAGTGGATCTGATGCTTCCGCAGAATGTCCCGGCCACCGGCGATATCGAGACCTTGCGCAATGCCATACCGCCGGCTCATAAAGAATTCGTATCGGCGCTCACCGGCCGGTTCGGGCTGCCGGCCGCCAGCAAGCCCGGATTCTTCACCCAGCAAGTACGCAGCGAAACACTTTTCAAGCACCAAATAGAACAGGTTCTGAATTGCAAGGCCACCGCCGTGGCCACCGCCATAGGCATTCGTGCCGACCTGATCGCCCGCGCCAAGGCGGCCGGTAAATTCACTATTTCGCTGGTCGGATCGGCGCGGCACGCGCGCAAGGCTCTCGACCTGGGTGTCGACGCCCTGGTGGCTCAGGGATACGACGCGGGCGGCCATACCGGACTGGTGGGCACTTTCTCGTTGATACCGCAAATAGTACAGATCGCCGGCGACCGGCCCGTGCTGGCGGCCGGCGGAATCGCCACAGGCGGCCAGGTCGTGGCATCCCTGGCCATGGGTGCGCAGGGCGCCTGGCTGGGAACGCTATGGATGGCTGCAAGCGAAAACCATACGCCGCCCGCGCTGCTGCGCAGGCTTATTGCCGGAAACAGCGAAGACACCGTCATCACGCGCGCCCACAGCGGCAAGCCGTGCCGGGTGATACGCAGCGATTGGATCGACGCCTGGAACGCCAAGGACGCCCCCGAACCGCTGCCCATGCCAATGCAGCAGGCACTCACAGGCGATGCATTCACGGCCATGCACGAGCTCGACAACGACTCACTCATCTACGAAGCGGCCGGGCAAAGCGTATTCGGCATCACAGAACCCACCACCGTGGCACGGCAAATGCGGCAACTGATTGCCGAGGCCGAAACATCCCTGCAGGCCTTGCATGCTTGAAAAACCTCTGGATGGATATCGGGTTGTCGAGTTTGCCACGGTGGGAGGCATTCCGTTTTGCGGACTCATTCTTGCGCAACTGGGCGCCGAAGTACGGCAGATTCGCAACCCCCGAATGCCCGAGCTCGGCATACCGGTACCGCCCGAAGCCGACATGGGACGCTGGCGGCGCCACATCGTCGAGCTGGACCTGAAAACATCCGAAGGCTGCGAAGCAGCGGTTCGCCTGATCGATGACGCCGACGTGCTGATCGAAGGGTTCAGGCCGGGCGTAATGGAAAAGCTGAATCTGGGTCCCGCCGCATGCCTGGCAAGGCGACCGGGCCTGATCTACGGACGAATGACAGGCTGGGGGCAGCAAGGCCCCTGGGCGGATCGGGCCGGACACGACATCAACTTCATCGCGATGAGCGGCGCCCTGCATGCCATGGGCTCTTCCGAAGGACCGCCCATGGTCCCGCTGAACCTGGTAGGCGACCTGGCCGGCGGCGCCCTGTATCTGGCACTGGCCATCAATGCCGCCCTGCTGCAACGCGAGCGCTCCGGCCTGGGCGGCGTCATCGACGCGGCGATGATGGACGGAGCCACCCATATGCTCAGCGGTATCTACGGACGACTGGGCGCCGGCATCTGGCGGGATCGGCCTGCCGCCAATGTCATCGACGGCGGCGTGCCATGGTATCGCTGCTATCGATGCGCGGACGGCGGCTGGATGGCCGCGGGAGCCATTGAAGCCAGGTTCTACCGCATTTTTGTCGAAGCCCTGGGGCTGTCGCCGGACACCCTGCCCGACCGTGATCAGCGGGCGCATTGGCCAGCGCTTGAGAAAATATTCACGGAGCGGTTTGCGTCCAGGCCTCGATCCCACTGGGAGTCCGTGTTCGAACCTCTGGATGCCTGTGTAACGCCGGTACTTTCATTATCCGAGGCCAGCCGGCACCCGCAGCAAGCCGCGCGCAATCGGTTCGAAAACCTGCAAGACGGCACACCGGTTCCACGCTGGACCTGGCTGGCCGGCCAATAGATCAGGCCTTGACGGCGGACGGCCGCCAGGGTCGTCCCTGCTTCAGATTTTCTTCACATACTGGCTTGGCGGAAACCCCATGGATTTCTTGAACATGGTGGAAAACGACGATGGGCTTTCATAGCCCATGTCCAGAGCAATAGTCGTTATGCTCTGCCCCAGCGACAGGCGCGACAGCGCCGCAAAAACACAAGCCTGCTGCCGCCAGCTGCTGAAGGTCATGCCTGTATTGAGCAGAAAACGGCGATAAAACGTGCGTTCGCTGATATGCAGTTGCCGCGCCCATTCCTGCGGCGTGGCGGACTGGCTCGGCGCCTTGTAGAACGCCTGGCATAGCCTGGCCAACTGCGGATCCTTGGGCATGGGCAAATGCAAAGGCACCACAGGTTGAAGGCAAGCCTCCAGCAACAGCATTTTCATCAACAGCTCATCGCGCGAATCCGGCTCGTAAAGCAGCGGCACATTGATGGATTCCCGGATCAATTCCCTTAAAAACGCGGGCACCTCTATAACCTGGCATTTCCGGGGAGGATCGCCCAAGGCCGAGATCCTGAAATACAGGCTGTGCGTGACGACATTGTTCATGGTCAATTGGTGCGGCACACCCGCGGGAATCCAGACGGCAAAACCCGGCGGCACGATCCAGGTGCCGAATTTCGTGTCCAGCTGCATGGTGCCGGTGGCGCCATAAAGCAGCTGTATGCGCCGATGCGAATGCGCGTCGACGATCTGTCCGCCGGGATACCAGGACTCCATGGCGATGACATCGCGGTCCGCGTCCTCTACCAGGTCGATGGGTCTGGGCATTGCGTATGGCCGAAATTCAATGAAGTTTGTCTTATATTATAAAGACAGTCATGACCAGCATGCTTATATTTCATCAATCGGCATTCAATATCCACTGTTTTCAAAAGCGGAACACCAGAGCATGAACCCAGCAGCGGCCCCAACCATCAACACAGCCAAGACAGACAGAGTTGCGTATGGCGTACTGAGTGCGATCAGCGTCTCGCACCTGCTCAACGACATGATGCAGTCGGTGCTGCTGGCGATCTATCCGGTCCTCAAGGGAAACTTCAACCTGAGTTTTGCCCAGATCGGGATCATTACCCTGGCCTTTCAGTTTTCATCGTCCCTGCTGCAACCCATTATCGGCCTGTTCACCGACAAGCGGCCCCAGCCTTTCTCATTGCCCACGGCAATGGGCTTTACGTTCATGGGCCTGCTCCTGCTGTCGCAGGCCTGGGACTTCCCCAGCGTGGTTGCGGCCGCCGCACTGATAGGCATGGGCTCATCCGTCTTCCATCCCGAATCCTCCCGCGTAGCGCGCATGGCCTCGGCGGGCCAGCACGGCTTGGCACAGTCCATCTTCCAGGTCGGCGGAAACCTGGGCTCGTCCCTGGGCCCCTTGCTGGCTGCGCTGATCATCGTGCCTTTCGGTCAGCGCAGCGTGGCCTGGTTCTCACTGGCCGCGCTGCTGGCCATGCTCATCCTGTACCAAGTCAGCCGCTGGTATAAATTCCACCTGACCAGTGTCCGCGGACGCGCAAGCCTGAGCAAAACCGACACAGGCCTGACACGCAAGCAGGTGATACGCGCGCTGGTGGTGCTGCTGGTACTGGTCTTTTCCAAGTACTTCTACCTTGCGGGCCTGAACAGTTATTTCACCTTCTATCTGATGCACCGCTTCGGGGTATCCATTCAGTACGCCCAGTATTGCCTGTTCGTCTTTTTGTTTGCCGTGGCGCTGGGCACGATCGTGGGCGGCCCGGTGGGCGACCACATAGGCCGCAAGCGCGTGATCTGGGGCTCCATTTTGGGCGCCGCACCCTTTGCATTGATGCTGCCCTACGCCAGCCTGTTCTGGACACTCGTACTGGTTTTTGTTATTGGCCTTGTGATTGCGTCGGCCTTCTCCGCCATTCTGGTCTACGCCCAGGAACTGGTGCCGGGCAAGACAGGCACGATTTCAGGCCTGTTTTTCGGCCTGGCATTCGGAATGGCCGGCATAGGCGCCGCGGCATTGGGCAACCTGGCCGACGCCACCAGCATCGAGTACGTCTATCACGTATGCTCGTTCTTGCCTCTGCTGGGTGTTACGGCGTTTTTATTGCCCAATATGAAGCATCGCACCGCCAAGGCCTGATAGCTCAAGGCCGGCGGCAAGGGCTGGGCTTTCCGCCCGGACCGAGCCGCCTGTCACGCCGATCAAAGGTTGACCGTACCTTCAATACAGACGGTCGTTGCACCGCCTATCCAGATGTCGGATCCGGCCTGCTGCACATGTACCCGGCCCATCCTGCCCAGCGCGGTGCCCTGCGCCGCCACGTAAGAACGGGGAGCATGCCCGCTGCCGATCAGCCATTGGGCAAGCCCGGCGTTCAGGCTTCCTGTAACGGGGTCTTCCGGCACACCCAGGCCGGGCACAAACGCGCGAACCTCGAACTGCGCCTCCTCGCCATCGTATTGCCGATCCCAGGGCGCCACCACACCCAGCTTGACGTTCCTGAGAATCGAGAAATCGGGCCGCAATGCCAGTACCTGGGCGCGCGATGCCAGCATCACGGCTACCCATCCCGGGCCATTATCGACCCATTGGGATGCCCGGATTTCATCGCGCGCAATATCCAGGCCCGAGGCGATCTGTGCAAGCAGATCCGGCTTGACCGCTCCAGTACGGCGCAGCGGCGGTGCCGCAAAAGCCAGGAGGCTGTCATCGCGCCGCAAACGAATGAGACCGGCCTGGCACTCCTGCACCACTTCCTCGCCTCGCGGCTGGCCACCCGCCGCCAGCCAGACATGGCAGCTTCCCAGCGTGGGATGCCCGGCAAAGGGCAACTCGCCGCCCGGCGTGAAAATGCGGACGCGGTAGTCGGCGTCCGGCGATGTGGGCTTGAGCAGAAAAGTGGTTTCACTCAGGTTTGTCCAATTGGCGAAAGCCGCCATTTTTTCGTCGCTTAATTCGTCCGCGCCTATGACCACGGCAAGCGGATTGCCCTTGAGGGGCGTCGTCGCAAACACATCTACCTGCTTGAAAGCCAATATTGGCATCTGTTAACTCCTGAAAAACCCCTCTAGCATAAGCGAATTATGGGTAGAATAACTTCAAGCCCAGGCCCTAGGCATCACAGGGCTTGAAACCGGGCAAACAGCAAGTCCGGCCGGCCGTATCTTTCCTTCGCGACTCCACAGGTGCCATCAAGATGAGCTCCCCGCCCCGCGTCACATTCTTTCATTCCCCCCGCACCCGTTCCAGCGGCACGCTGGCGCTGTTCGAGGAGCTGGGCGTACCTTACGATCTGCACACCCTCAACCTGAAAAAAGGCGAGCAGCGCAATCCCGAATACCTGGCCATCAATCCCATGGGCAAGGTGCCGGCCATTCTCCACGACGGGGCGTTGATCACAGAACAACCCGCGGTATTCATGTACCTGGCCGACCTTTATCCGGAAGCGAAGCTCGCACCGCCCATCGGCGACCCGCTGCGCGGGCCCTACCTGCGCTGGATGGTGTTCTACGGCTCCTGCTTCGAACCGGCGCTGGTCGACCGCGCGCAAAAAAACCCGCCGGCAGCGCCTTCGACGTCGCCCTACGGGGACTACGACACCGTGCTGAAAACCTTGACCGAGCAACTGGAATCCGGCCCCTGGCTGCTGGGCGACCGCTACACCGCCGCCGACGTATTGTGGGGCGGCGCCCTGGACTGGACCACCAAGTTCAAGCTCGTACCCGAACTGCCGGTCATTCGCAGTTATATCGATCGCGTGCTCGCGCGCCCCGCCATGATCCGGGCCCGCGAAATGGATGCGGCGATGGCCTTCGCGCAAGAACAGGGCGTGCCCCAGCCATCCAGATAGGCGGGAGCGGCCAGCCACGACAAGACGGCGTTCCGTGAAAAGACGTAGAAGATTAAACGCCGTCGAAGCGGATGACCAGTCCCGGCGAACAACAATTAACTGCTTGACCTTGCTGTCCGAGATTGATATCTTGTCTGGAAAAGAAAAGACGACGCTGTTCCGCAAGAAGAAATACCATTTTTGTCTCAGGGGGGACGGATATGGTTACTATAAAATTGCAACAGAAGGCTGCGGCTGCCTCAAAACGCCGCAAACTGCCCGCCGGCTCTGGTTCCGCCGCTCCTGGCTCCAAAGAGATCCCGATTGAAAAAACCCGGATCCCTCTTCCGTCGATCCTGCCCGATCCCAACGAAAATTTCTTCAAGCGCAATCGCCCGGGGCAGGCCGTTGTGCGCCCGGCCGATCTGCTTGCGCTGCGCTTCGAACTCCACAACCTTGCGGTCGTGCCCGGCACACCGCCGCGCCTGAAGAAGGACAAGCCAGGGCCTGCAACGCTGGTCGTGCATTTCCCGCCGCAATCCATCACCGAGCAAACCTTCTATGAAACCAAGCCTGGCGATGCCGGCACCGAAGTACCTACCGGTCCGCCAGTACGTTCCCGAATTTCCGGCGAGTCCCGGCTGGCCTTCACCGTACCCGACGACTTCAACGTACCCTACACGCTCGAAGGACTGCTGACAGCCATCCAGCCGCTCACGCCTGCAGTACCCGCCAATGCCCTGCCGCCCGCCCAAAGCCAACAGCCGCTTCACTTCAGCGATCTATTCGCGCGCAATATCGGCGATCTCAAGGCCACTCAACGTGCCGCGCTGGCCAGCTTTGCGATCCGCAGCCTGCAAATCGCAACATTGCAGGGCGACACCACCACACTGCTCCTGCGTCATGCTACCGGCGGCCCGGGGCTCAGCCCTTTGCGCAAGAACATGGCGGCGCCTCTCGCAAGCGGTGTTCATGCCGGCAGCCCTGCTGCCAACGCGAAGCAAAGACGGCCCCGGCTCAGCCCACGGCCATCGGCCCCGGGGCCGCAGCAAACCGCCATAGAACTTCCCTGGCGACTCATCCTGAGCCCGCATGCAGGAGAACGCTGGCACCACGCCAGTACCCCGGTCACATCGCAGGCAACCCGCCGGACCGAGCTGTGGCATTCCCGACTGGTGGCGCCAGCCGCCGACGGCAGCCTGATCGAACCACCCACACCCGACCCGCAGCGCACAGTGCGCGCAGTCTGGGCGCTGACCGGCGAAGGCTCCAGCAAAAGCATGCAATCAGGCTTCCCGATAGCGGCCGACCTGCCGCTATCGGACACCTCTCCATTTCGCATGCCACTGAACGATTTCGACCGCTTCCAGATCACCCATCTATCGTCGAACTTCTCGGTATCAAACTATACGCCGCTACCTATCGATGCCAGGCTGCTCATGCTGTCGTCGCTCGGCGCCTGGCTCGACTCTCGGGGTAGCTGGGATCCCCCCGGCCTGTCACTCGAAGAATGGGTACATCGCGGCACCATGGGCCGCGACCACTACGTGCGAGTGGTCTACAAAGGCTTGCTGTTTCCATTTGGCCACCGTGTGGCATTGGTCAAAGTAAGCGAACGAAAATTCCACAACGGCGCGCGCGACGGCCAAGGCAATCTCGTTGTGGAACAGGTGCCCGGCAATACGGCCTACATGCGCCATCGCCACTTTCTAATAGTGCGCGAACACGAACGCCGCTATGCCGATCCAAGCCTCACCACGCAAGACGGCAGCATCTTCCTGTACCGCCAGATGCCATTTACAAGCGTGCGCATCCTTACCGAAGTCACGCCCAATCTTGACGACCCGGCCAGCACTGGCAGCGCCATTTTCGGCGGCCAGCTCCTGTTCTGGCCCTATGTGAACGGCGCGCCATTCCGATTCAAATGCACCGCCACCGATCTCGACGGGCGCATCGTGCAATTCGATCTGCCCATGATCTTCATGGACAATGCATTAGCCAACCCGCAAAAGAAGGTCGGCAGCAAGCTCTCGCCAGACTATGACGCCGCCGAGGCCAACGCACTGAAGGCGGCCGATGCCTGGCGCGCGCCGGCCGCGCAGGCGCGTCGCACCGCACAATTCAGGCAGCAGCGGGTATCCCTGGCGCAAAGCCTAAAGGCCGGCGACACCACTTTGCAGGCGGACGAGATCAGTTTCGATGCCGTCGTCGAAAAGAACAATGCAAAACTGCGTGCTTACAGCAACGGTCTGTCGCAGGCCATTTTCTACCCATGCATTACGCAAGGCAAAGTACGAATTCCAGCCTTGGCGCAACTGACCGGCAGTGCCAAGGCCAACACCATCCAATGGAACGCCTACTACCTGAAAAACGGCTTTTCCAACGGCAATCAGGGCCAGGTCTATGCCGACGTCCTGTCCGAAAGCGGCATGGCCATGCTCGACTTCTCCACCCAGGGCGATCGCTCGGGCGGCTTTGTCCAGCCAAACCTGAAGCCCAGCGCGGTCTCTCGCCTTGTGGGCCCGGTAAGCGGCAACGTCAGTAATTTCATCGCGGGCAAAATGACGGGGGCCGATGCATTCCCGAAATCCCTGTCCGATTTGCCCCTGCCCTTGCTGTTCGGCTGTATCCCGCTTGGCGATGTCATCCAGACCATCAGCAATCTGGCTGACAAGCCCGAACAGGTTCCCCGGTTCGCCTCCAACGCATCCTCCCAGGCGGAGAGTTTCATCAATGGCTTGGTACAGTTGTTCGATCTGGTATCCAAACTGTCCGACCAACCCGGCAACCTCGCCAAGGGCGCGATCGATGCCGTCAAGCATACCTTGCTCGATCTGCTTGATCAGGCGCAGTCCTACGCCGCCTCCCTGGTGGCCGACGCAAAGACTCAACTCACGCACCTGATGTCCGCGCTCGACGACGTGGCAACACAAGTTCAAAAACTCATAGGCACATCGATCGATACAGCGCCGGCCTTGCCTGAGCTGCCCGGCGCCATTGCCACGGCAAAAGCGGCAACGGCCGGCTTGCGCACTGCCGCGCACGCCTCGGTGGGCGGGGTATCACTACCCGCCGGCTTTCGTCAGGGCCTGCTGCAAATTGCCAGCGTCATCGATGCCCTGCTGGACGATGTGGGCACCATCTTGGTGCTCATCGCGCAGGGCAAGACTTTGTTCGCCGCGCTGGATGCGATCGTCGGCCACCCGGAACAAATAGGTGAGCTGCTCTCCAAGCCCACAGAGCTCAAGACCCTCCTGCAGGACGTGCAGGCGGCAATTACGCCCATTCGCAACACACTCACGACCTCGCGCCTGTTGGACGGCGCACCGAAAAAAATCGCGCTCGCGGCAATCGACACGGTGCTGCAGGTACTCGAGGGCGCAACCGAGCTCCTGGACCTGCTGAAAATGCTGGCCGGCGACGAACTGACCATTCGCTTCGACTGGAATCCACCCATCAACAGCTGGGCATTCAAAGCCGGCGACCCGCCGCTATTTCGCGCCAACGACACACACGGCTTTCTTGTCGCGGTCGAAGCGAAAGTCAAAAAAAATGGGCAAAGCGCACCGAAAATTTCAGTCGTCTGTTCCCTCAAGAGTTTCGACCTGGTCCTGATAGCGCCGGCCAGCTTTATCGAGCTCAACTTCGAAAAAATAGAATTTCGCGTCGACTCAGCTGCCAAGATGGATGTCGATGTGCGGCTCACCGACATCAAATTCGTCGGGCCGCTCTCGTTTGTCGAGACATTGCGCGATCTGATTCCGCTCGATGGCTTTTCCGATCCACCGCACCTGGACATCACCACGCAAGGCATCGACGCCGGCTTCGATGTGGCACTACCCAGTGTAGCCATCGGCGTGTTCAATCTGTCCAACCTGAGCCTGGGAGCCGGCTTTACCGTACCGTTCATCGGTCAGCCCCTGTCTGTGCGTTTCAATTTCTGCTCCCGCGAACAGCCATTCAATCTGTCGGTATGCATGTTCGGCGGCGGCGGCTTCTTCGGCATCACACTCGACCCAAGCGGCATCCAGATTCTTGAAGCTGCATTCGAGTTCGGCGCCAGCATCTCGATCGATCTCGGTGTGGCGTCGGGCGGCGTACATGTCATGGCCGGCGTTTATTTCCGCATGGAAAAGACCGACTGTTCACTGACAGGATATTTCCGCCTGGGGGGAAGCGTCAGCGTACTGGGTCTGATCACGGCATCCATCGAACTGTACCTCGATCTGCACTACGAGTTCGAAAGCGGAAAATGCGTAGGCAAGGCCGAGCTGACCATCGAAGTCGAGGTTTTCCTGTTTTCGGCCAGCGTCACCGTCAGCTGTGAAAGAAAATTCGCCGGCTCCAACGGCGACCCATCTTTCCGCGACCTGATGGGTGTGAAGCCTGAACTTGCGCTGGCCGACGAGCTGGCCCTGATCGATGACACCACCGAATATGCCTGGCGCGAATACGCCGAGGCTTTTGCCTGAGGAACCGGTATGGCCAAGCAAACCATTGTCTGGACGGTTCTCCCGAACGGTCGCGCCACCGACGGCCCCCATGCCGGCCAGTTGCGCGTCTCCATCATTGCCTCGCCGCGGCTCACTCCCGAGGCGCCTGATGAGCAAATACTTAAAGCCTTTGACGACTGGCAACAGTGGCCGCTCACTCTCCAACAGGCCGAGTTCGCGCTGCGCGTCGGAACAAAGACAGTCAAGCTAATACCCACGAGCACACCCGATCCAGCGCTATGGAAGCGGCTTCTCCCCGGGCAAACACCGGTAGCCGGCTTCGAATTCAAGGATATGAGCCAGGTCAACCTGCGCTCATACGCGGTACGCAATGTGCTGGGCCTGGTGCGCAGGCATTACAGCCGTCTGGCAGTGCAATCCACCAGCACGCACCCCACGCTGCTGCCGTGGAAAGACGCACATCCCGACCTCAAAGACATGCTGACCGAGTTCGGCACTCGTACAAAAAAAATCGATACCGACCGGCAACATTTCGAAGTTCCCTTGCCAGGCTTCGACCGCCTCCTGGACAACGACAGCAAAGGCGGGCCCTCGCGCCAGTTGCAAGCAATGGTCTTCGGCCCGAAAAGCAGGTACCAGGCGGCCATGGTGGGCATAGGCACCGACAGCCAGGGCAATCCACGGCCCGGTGGCACGTTCCCGATCCGGGCCCTGCCTTCCGACTGGCATGCCCCGAACGGGGCCCCCGACGACGCCCTGATGGCGCTCTGGAACTCTGCGGCGGAATACACGCTGTATCAGGCGAACCGCTTCTATCAGCGCACGCAGGCCAGCCCCGCGCAACGCGCGCTGCGCAGGCCGGATCCATCCAAAACACCAGCGCCGCCAAAGCTCCCTGAATTCGACTTTCATCGCATCATCGCGTCATACAGCGACTACCCCGAACTGCTGCGTCGTCTTGGGCTGGTCATCGATTGCGTACTGGCGCCCGACTCCGTAATCGACCAGCAACTTGCCTCTGCGGCGCAAACCCAGGGGCTTATGTCTCTGGAACTGCACTGGAACGGCACGCACGACACCGCCGCTGACACATGCCCCCGCACCGCATGGCACGCCGACTCCCTCCATTTCACGACACGTGCCCGAAGCAGCGATCACGAACACGGCCTGCTCGCATTGCACCTTGCCAATGACCAATGGGGTTCCAAGAAAAACCAGAGCGCGTTCGATGTCTATCAACTTGATCCGGATGCCACTGCGCTGAAAACAGTCAACTTCCTGTTGTCGGCGCAGAATCTGATTGCAAAAAGCCTGGTGCCGGGCAACGACGGCGCGGTCACCTACACCACGGGCAGCAAGCAGGCCGTGGCCGCATTGCGCTCCGGCGGGCTAGGCGTATCGCGCCACGGACGCGCCGCCATCATTGCGCAAAATGCCGCGGCCGCCGCGCTGAAAGACCAGGCTATCAAGTCCGGTTCGGCGGCATCAGGGAAAATCGTGCTCTTCACCGAAGACGTGCTGCGCGGCTATCGGGTAGACGTGCAGCCTTATCTGCCCGACAGGCCAGGCCGCTGGTATTCGCTCTGCCAGCGTCACGGCACATATCGCTACGCGGGCAGCGACGCAACCATAAACCTGCCGGACGACGAAGGCTACGTCAAGGGCGCCTCGACCACCAGTGCGGCAGGCAATGCCGCCGACGGCGTCGACCCCGATGATCACTATCTGCACGAATCGCTGTTCCGCTGGGCCGGATGGAGCCTGGTTGCGCCGCGCCCCGGCCGCACACTGCGCGCCTACGAAGACGCGGCAAGCGGCACTCAAGGCGAGACGCCCGAGGCGGTCAAAGACGAAATCACCAGTGGCGGCAACGGCCTGGCCGTCAGTTTTTCTGCGCTCAAGGGTAGCCTCGCGCGCTTGCGCTTCGGCACAGCCTACCGTTTTCGCGCACGCGTCGTCGACCTGGCCGGCAACAGCCTTTCCCTCGAAGACCCCGCATTGAAAGACGATGGCAACGTCACAGACCCGGTGACGTATTGGCGTTTCGAACCAGTCGACCCGCCTCCCTTGCTGCACCGTGCCCGTACCAGCGAAGGTGAATCTCTTGAGCGCCTGGTGATACGCAGCAACTGGGACGCCGGCACAAGCACCTACCTGGGCACGGCGGCATTTTCAGCGGCCATCGCGCTCCCCGCCTCCGCCGACTTCGAATACGGTCCGATCAGTGAAAGACATGTCGTGCCGCCCAAATCGTCACAACTGCAGTGCGAAACGCATGGCCTGTTCGACGCGCTGTTCGCAAATCCCGCAGGCATCAAGAAGGCCTACGAAATCGCGGCACGCGACGCCCGCACCCTGTACGATGCAAGCCCCGCGACCCAGATTGAACTGGTCACGCCCGCCGCGCTGCAGAACGTCGCCACGACCACGGCATTGCCACCTCGGCTGCCCTCTGCCGACAATCCTACGGGCGACCGGCTCGCACCGGGGCAGTATGTCATCCACCGGGAAGCGCGGGTTGAAACGCCCTACTTGCCGGATGGCGCCGCCGGTGGCTTTGCGCTGCGCGCGGCGGCCGGGCACAGCCTGCCGGGAATTACCGGGCCCATGGTCCTTGGCCCGAACACGGCCGTCGTCATGACGCCAAGCCAGGAGCTCGTGCTGCTCGTGTCTTACAGCCAGGCATGGCCCGACACGCAAGGCCTGCGTATCGTGCTTGCGGAACGCGTCGGCGCGCTCCAAGACCCGCCTTGCCAGGAAACCTACAGCGACGAGGGCCTGCCGAAATGGGATGAAACCCAGCGGGTTCTTACCCTGTTCGTTCCCAAAGGCCGAATCGTGCGCCTGCGCTACTCCAGCTTTGTAAACAAGGCGCTGCTCAATACCTTCGGCATACCCGACTGGGTCGACTCCGAGGGCCAGCAGGCATTTGTACGGCAAATGGCGCAATTGGGCTGCAACTGGCTGATCACACCCTATCGATCACTGGTGTTGGTACACGCAACACAGCAACCTGTATGTGCTCCCGAACTGCTGGAGCTGACAGCCGAGCGCGAGGCGGGGGCCCTGCATGCCAGCCTGGGCTCGCGTGTGCGCCTGCATGGGCCCAGCACGGGCAAGATCGAGATCGAAGCGACATGGCACGAATGGGTAGACGATCCCAAAAACCCGGCAGGCCCGCAACTGCAGGCTTCGCACGGAGCGCTCGGCGAAGTGCTTCTGGCGGAAAACTACCCCAACCTTTTCTCCCTTGGCAACGCGGTCGACGAACAGCGGCCTGTCACCACCACCAGCCCGCGCGCCCGTGGCGACCGCCACGAATTCGGCGACACGAAATTCAGGCTGATCCATTACACGCTGCGCGCGACCACCCGCTTTCGCGAATATCTGCCCGCCGCGCTTTACGAACAGCGCGACCAGGTGACGCGCATCGGCCCGATTGCCCAAGGCCCGCTGGTTACGGTCGGCGCCGACAACGATCCGGGGGCCCCCGTACTTGCCAATGGCACGGGAAATGCCCCTAATACCCTGGTTCTTGCAAGCGCCCCACCCGACGAACCGCAACTGCTCTACACGCTACCCACCTTCCTCTGGCAAGAAACGCCGGGCAAGCAATCGCTTGAAGTCACACGGGTGGGAAATGGCCTGCGCGTCTGGCTGGAACGGCCCTGGTTTTCCTCCGGAGACGGGGAACTGCTGGGTGTCGTCATTCTTGGAGAAAACCAGCGGTTTACCGATATCCCCGACAGACTGGTTCCGCTCGTGACTCAGTGGGGGCTCGACCCTCTCTGGGATACCGATCTGCCCAAATACCGTACACGGGCCGCCGATTTTCCGGCCTGCATTACCCACGAAGATATCAAACTGCAGGAAGATGCAAACCAAACCGTGCACGTGGTTGGACATCGCGTCTACTGGAATGCCGAACGCGGGCTGTGGTATGCCGACATCGAGCTGGACCCGGGCAAAAGCTATATGCCCTTTGTCCGGCTGGCATTGGTACGATACCAGCCAAACGCCATCGACTCGGCCAAGACCTCCAGGGTCGTGCTGGCCGACTTCGCCCAGGTGCTGCCGCGGCGGCGTGCCTCATTCCAGCGCAATGGCGCCGAGCTCACATTCACCCTGCGAGGCAGCACGCCAGGGCACGGCCCGATGAAATTTCCCATCGATTCGGAATATCAGGACATTTCACTCGTTCCCCGCCCAGGCCAGGCCACTGAAACCGGCCGGAACAAAGTCGAGCTTGTGCTGCAGACACGCGACCCCGCACTCGACAGCGACCTTGCCTGGACCGATACCGCGCTGCTGGCGTCCAGCCTGGCCGAGTCTTTCGGCGGCGAAGCGCCCCAGGGCGGCATAGCCCAGCCGGGCAAGCCCATCTTCCAACTGCCGATATCAACCCGGCCGGTATCCTCCTCCGTTCGCGACTCGCTTGGCCGCGCGGTCGATATCCGCACATTGAGCGCCACACGGCCAGCCGGCAACATCTCCGCAGGGGAAATTACCTCCCGGCCACCCATACTCGATATTCCCGGCCTGGGCGACCTGCTGGATCCAACCATCTGGACGACTAAAGCAACCTTGCCCGGCGTAAACGGCCGGCCTGCACGTGTGGCAGTGCGGGAATACGAGCGGTATTACACCGACCGCTCCGTGCCCCAGGTCGCCGCCGGGGCAACGCGGCGGCGGCGTGTGGTGGAAGAACGCCTGGTATATACCGCATTCTTCGAGATTCAAAGCCCCTGACAAGCCACGCGCGCAATCGGCACATCATCAATAATGCGGCGGCTTCTCGTGCACATAAGGATCGGCGCCGCCCGAACCCTCGCCCAGGCGCCGCACCAGCGCTGTGCAAAGCGCCCGCAGCTCGTCCAGGCTTTTTTGCTGTTGATAGACCAGGCTGTTCAATTCCTGCACCAAATCCTCTTGCCGCGTGATTTTGATTTCAATCTCGACTAAACGCTGTTCGATGGTCACGGTGCGCACCTGCAATGGGAAAGCCGCTATTTTAGTATGAGCGAGCCATCGGGCCGGAAACGCCTGTACCATATAAACCATACGGCCACCGTCGAGTCAACGGTGGCAATGCGCGCAATAGGAGAACACATGAAAACTGATTTCTGGCTACAACGGTGGCGCGAAGGGCAAACGGGCTTTCACCAGAGCCGGGTCATGCCATTGTTGCAAAAATACTGGCCGAGCCTGGCGCTGCCCGCAGGCAGCCGCGTACTCGTGCCGCTTTCGGGAAAATCGCTGGATATCCTCTGGCTGGCCGAACAAGGCCATCGCGTGCTGGCGGTCGAGCTTTCGCCGCTGGCCGTCGAGCAGTTCTTCGCGGAAAACAAGCTGCACCCCGATAGCCACGATACGCTCCTGGGGCGCCACTTTATCGCCGGCAATATCGAAGTCATTTGCGGCGATATCTTTTCACTGGACGCGGCCACCCTGGCGGAGTGCGCCGGCGTTTACGACCGCGCCGCCCTGATCGCCCTGCCCCCCGCCATGCGCCAGCGCTATGTCCAGCATATCTACGGGCAGCTTCCCCCCCAATGCCGCGGGTTGCTCATCACACTGGACTACCCCCAGCAGCAGATGGATGGCCCGCCTTTTGCCGTACTCGACGCCGAAGTCCAGAGCCTGTATGCCGGAACATGGCGAATCCAGGCCATCGACCAGCGCGACGTCCTGGACAAAGAGCCCAAATTCGCCGCGCGTGGCCTGACCCATATGCGCACAGTGGTGTATCGGCTGGATAAATAAACAAGCAGGATTGAAAACCATGCACAACAAGCAAGATGCCGCGCCAGACAGCACGGCGGCGCGAGTCGCCTTGTGGCGCGCCCTGCATGTCGAGGCCGACTCCCCACCGCCTGTGCTGGATGACAAAATCGGCCTTGAACTGCTGGCCCCGGACCCGGATTGGCGCCATCGCGGGGACATGGACCCGCAATTCACGCGCCCCTTCCGCGCCTCGATCGTGGCTCGTGCCCGCTTCATTGAAGACCTGGTCGAGGAACAGGCAGGCAGCGGGCTTGGCCAATATGTCATCCTTGGCGCCGGCCTTGACAGCTTCGCACAGCGCCGACCCGAAGTCGCATCCAGCCTCAGGATATTCGAAATCGACCAACCGGGCCCTCAGGCATGGAAGCGTCGGCGCCTGATCGAGCTCGGCTTCGGCATCCCGGACGGGCTGCACTTCGTGCCCGTCGATTTCGAGGCCGGAGAGGCCTGGCGAGACGGGCTCGTGACTGCCGGCTTCGACGACAGCAAGCCCGCAATCGTGGTCTCCACCGGAGTCAGCATGTATCTCACCAAGGAGGCGAACACGGCCACGCTGCGCCAAGTCGCGGCCTTTGCCCCCGGCTCGACGCTCGCCATGACATTCCTGCTCCCGCTTGACATGGCGGACCCCGAGGTGCGTCCAGGGCTGGAGATGGCGGAGAAAGGGGCGCGGGCAAGCGGAACGCCTTTTCTCAGCTTTTTTACCCCGCCGGAGATCCTGGCGCTGGCCCACGAAGCAGGCTTCAGAGAAGCGCGGCACGTCTCGGCGGCCGATCTTACCCAGCGCTACTTCCTGGGCAGGACAGATGGCCTGCGCCCGCCAAACAACGCGGAGGAACTGCTGGTGGCAAGCACCTAGCTGTTCATGCGGTGCTTGCATGATTTAGTACACGAGGAAATCTGTTCATGGACGACAACGCCAATGTTTTTAACCAGCTTCGCCCGCGATTGCAGCAAATTGCGTACCGGATGCTGGGATCGCTTGCCGAAGCCGAAGATATCGTTCAAGATGCCTGGCTGCGCTGGCATGCAGCTGCCCGACAAGACATCAATAACGCGGAAGCGTGGCTTGTTGCAGTCACGACAAGGCTATCCATCGACCGGCTGCGCGCGGCAAAGATTCAGCGCGAACACTATACGGGCATATGGCTACCCGAACCTCAGATGACCGTCTCACCGGCCACGCCCGAAGAGATCAAAGAGCGCGCCGACGATGTGTCCCTGGCTTTTCTGGTGCTGCTCGAACGGCTGACTCCCGAGGCGCGCGCAGCCTTTCTTCTGCATGAAGTCTTTGACGCGGACTACCCGCAAATCGCCGAAGCCATCGGCAAGACGCAAGCGGCGTGCCGTCAATTGGTGAGCCGCGCAAAAGTACAGTTACGCGACGACCGCCCTCGGCCCGTCGTGCCGCGCGAGATTCATCTTGGCCTGCTGCAAACCTTCGTGCAGGCGCTCAAGAGCGGCGACCTGGCCGCAATCAACGCATTGCTTGCCGAAGATGCCGTACTGATGGGCGATGGCGGCGGCCAGGTGATCAGTTTTCCAAAGCCTATGGTGGGCGGCCGGCGCATTGCGCAGCTCTTTTTTGCCGTATCGCTGCGCTATAAGAGTGACCTTCATATTGAATTTGCCATGCTCAATGGCCAATGGGCCTTGTTGCCCTTTGTCCAGGGCAAGCTCGAAGCAGCGCAAATATTCGAATCGGACGGCAAGCGCATCACCCGTATCTACGCTCAACGCAATCCCGACAAGCTGGCGCGCATCGCCGCGGCATACGACAACCGTTAAGCGCCCAGGCACCTCCAGTGCGCATGCCCATCATGACGCTGTTTGGTGCCCGAGGGGCAACACAGTGAGCCCGTCTGAATGTCTACCGCTGCGCGCCCCTCAAGCCTAATATGAGTTCCCGCGGCCTGTTGCCGCTATCGACACCTGACAATCACAGGGTGTTTTTTCTCATTGTCGCTTGGAGAAATTATGACGCAACGCATCAACTATATTCAGCAATCGCCGGAGTTGTTCAAGAAGTTCCTTGAATTCAGTAATCTTCTGAAGGACAGCACAATCGATGCATCAATCGGCAATCTTGTTTCGACCCGCGCGTCGCAGATCAATGGCTGCGGGCTTTGCCTGGACATGCACGTCAAGGAGGCGCGCATCCACGGCGAGCGGGAGCTGCGTCTCCACCATCTGGCGATCTGGCGTGAATCCGCGCTGTTTGACCCGCGCGAACGCGCTGCACTCGCGTGGACGGAAGCGCTGACGAAATTGCCTGAACACGGCGTGCCCGACGATATCTACGAACAGGTGCGGGCTCATTTTTCCGAGAAGGAACTATCGGATCTGACCTTCGCGTTGATGGCCATCAACGGATGGAATCGTGTGAATATCGCATTCAAGACCGAACCGGGCTCGGCCGACAAGGCCTACGGCCTGGACAAGGCGAACCTTGCCTGAGCGGCGGGCAATGTCACAAATGGCCGCGCTCATACGTCTAGTCGTGTATGGACACCACGACTCGCACTTTCATACCGCACCCACGCCAACCTGCCGCTAGCGCCGCTGATCCGTTTGCAAGCAGTTTTGCCACCAGTTACGCCGGTGTTGTTGCTTTTTTGGCCGTCGCCAACGAGGGCAGCTTTTCCCGAGCGAGCGATCGCCTGGGCATCGGCCGCTCGGCGGTCAGCCGTAACGTACAAAAGCTCGAGGCGCAGCTCGACGCGCGCCTATTTCATCGCACGACGCGAAACACATCACTGACCCGCGAGGGCGAACTATTCTACGAGAACTGCCAGCCGGGCGTGGCGCGCATCGTCCAGGCCCTGGAAGATATGCGCGAACTGCGCAAGGGGCCGCCGCGAGGCCATCTGCGCATCCATTCGACACCCGGCTTCGGGCGCAAGATCGTCGCGCCGCTGCTGCGCGGCTTTCACGCTCAATACCCCGAGATTACATTGGAACTGCTGCTGAACGACCATCCGGCCGACTTCACCGTAGACCGCATAGACGTATCATTTCGCGACGGACTCATGGAAGACAGCGAGATCGTGGCGCGGCAGCTAATACCCATGCAAACAACGGTATGCGCTTCGCCCGCGTATGTGCAGGCTTATGGCGTGCCGCGTCATATCGACGAGCTGGCAACGCATTGCTGCATCAACTTCCGGGAAGCTTCGGGCCGTGTCCGGGAGTGGGAGTTCAAGGTCGACGGCCTTGCCCGCGGATGCCAGCCGCCCGCGCAACACACGTTCAACGACATGGACCTGATTCTGCAGGCGGTGCTCGACGGACGGGGCATAGCGCAATTGCCCGCGTATCAGGTTTGCGATCTGCTTCGGGACGGGCAATTGGTTTCCTGCCTGGCACAGTACGCCCCTGACGACGGCGGCCACTACCTATGCTATCCCAGCCGCAAGCATCTTCCGGCCAGAATCCGCGTGTTCATCGACTATATGACTGAACATACGCGGGCACTCGACCTGGAATGCCTGAGCTCCATGGCAGGCTTATCCATCCTCTGCGACGAGCCGTAATATCGCCTGGCCGAGGGTTTAAAATCTACAGTTTCACACCTCCCGGACAGACACGCCATGCCTAGATACGTCGCTTTTCTTCGGGGGGTAAGCCCCATGAACGCCAAGATGCCTGAGCTAAAAAATAGCTTCGAGAACGCCGGGTTTGCAAACGTAAGAACAATTTTATCCAGCGGCAACGTAGTTTTCGATGCACGCTCCAGCCTGGGGACGTCGCTTGAACGAAGAGCGGAATCCGCAATGCAGGATTCGATGGGCCGGACTTTCCATACGTTCGTGCGATCGGTAGAGTCGCTACGCAGCTTGCTGGAATCCGACCCCTATGCGGCTTTCACAGTTCCTCCAAACGCAAAGCGCGTCGTTAGCTTCCTGCGCAAGCCCAACACTGGCAAGCTCGCGCTTCCGATTGAGCTCGATGGGGCTCAAATCCTGTGTATGCTCGACCGCGAAGTATTCGCCGCCTATGAGCTCGGCGAGAAAGGCCCGGTGTTCATGAGGCTGATCGAAAAAACATTCGGAACCGAGGTGACTACGCGAACCTGGGATACGGTCAGAAAATGCGCCGCCGCATGAACCATGCCTGAACCGTCACAGGTGCAGTGCCGCTGCGAGAAGCGGATACGCATCTCAGGGGGCCCGTCATTGACCAACGGGATATCACCAAAGTTTCCGAGGCCAGCCTGCCTGATATTTATTTAACTATCTGTTCTTGCTATCGGAATTCGCGAAAAATTGCTTGAAGAGACGCTCCGATTCGCGCAACCCTTCCTCAGTCAGCACCACGGATTTCGCCTTATTGACCGGATCGGCAAGGAAACCTCGCTCATGAAGGCGATTGATCGCATCCCAATCGAAGCCCTTCCAGGCCCGGCTATCGTCATGCAAAGTCAAGTGGAGAAGCGCAAGGACGGCATCGTCGATCGCATCGGTATTGATATTCATGGATTCATCCCAAGCTTTTTTGGATACATGTACAGATGCGATCAGTCAGGAATCTCGGGTTCTACCAGCCTTGCCAGTTGAACAAGCGACTCCTGCCAGCCCAGATAGCACATCTCGACAGGAATGACTTCGGGTATGCCCTCCTGCTCGATGGTGATCTCGGTACCGCAGGACACCTGCCGCAACGAAACGGTGACGGTCATCTGGCCAGGCAGGTTCGGATTGTCGAACCGGTCCGAATAGCGGATCTTCTCGAACGGCACGAGTTCGAGGTACTCGCCACCGAACGAGTCGCTATTGCCTGTGCTGAAGTTGCGGAAAGACATCTTGTGTGTACCACCCACTTGGACATCCATGTGGTGGACCTGGCAAGTGAACCCATAAGGCGGAAGCCATTTCGCTACCGCATCGGGTTCGAGGAAAGCGCGATAGACGCGCTCGGGGGGCGCGCGCAAGACGCGGTGGAAATGAACGGTTCCGGTAGTCATGGTGTGCAAGCCCTCCAGTAGAAAAGTGGGGCGTTCTCCTACGACCCGCAGCCGCCGCCCTCCAACGGATGCAGGCATAGCCAAGGCGGCCGCGCGACCAGGTAGCGCGGCCTTGGCCTCGCCACCCTTCGTCTTTTTTACCACGCCATTCCAACCGTGAAAACAGGGGCCGCCCCCGAAAGGCCATTGCCATAAGAACAAATCATCGGACGCGGCCATCCCTTACAAGGGTAAACACCGTTTGTTGGTCAATGAATCTCCATTAACATACTTTGTCGTATTTTGCGACAACTAATTTCAATAAAGGTAGCGTATGTTCCCAACAGACTGCAATTGCCCTCAGCACGTTGATCGGCGCAAATTCCTTACGCGCACTTTGGCCGGCACGCTGGCCGCCGCGGCGGTTGTGTCAAGCGACCCGGTCGGCGCGGCGCAATCCAAGTCATCGGCCAAGGTCATCACAGACCCAGGCAAGCGCAAGTTTATGGAAGAGGCCACGCGCCTGGCGATCGAATCTGTCGAAAAGGGTTGGGGCGGCCCATTTGGAGCGGTCATTGTGAAAGATGGGGAAATCATCGGACGGGGCCAGAATCGTGTCCTGCTGACCGGCATTCCTGTATTTCACGCCGAAATCACGGCCATCATGGATGCGTCGGCAAGGCTTAACCCCAAAGCGTTGCTTGGCAGCGAATACGGCGCGGGTACCATTCTTGAAATGATCCCGCGCGAAGCCGGGTCGCCCGACCCCGTGCCCGAGCGTGCACGCATGCTTAAAGGGTGCGAGATCTACATCAACGGCGCACCCTGCCCGATGTGCATGAGCGCCATCTATTGGGCCCGCATCGACCATGTCTATTTTGCGGCCAGCTTGAAAGATACCAGCAAGATAGGGTTTGACGACGCCTTCCAGTACGAAGACTTCGCCAAGCCATGGGAAGAAAGGCGCATCGCCGTCACTCCAAACTTTGAACGGGACGTTGGACTGAAAGCCTACGAGGCATGGACGGCCAAGAAAGACCGCCATCCTTATTAAGAACTGATATACGTAAAACCCCCTAGGCAAACCTAAATATGGATTGATGGAGTGGCCTAGGTGCCAACGACTGCTCTCGACCTGGCTCCGTTAGATGGACACACGGCACAGTCACTTAGATAACGCTCGTCCATGCGGAGTCACTCCTTTTCGGCGAGGCCGGCGATTTCTTCGCAATGGATCAACTCACCGTCGTCCCCGGGATCCATCTCTCCATTTTCTGAGGCAAACCGAAGCTGCACCCAGATGCCATCGCCGAAGTTCTCGATAATCTCCCCAAGCCTGCCATCGCGAAGCTGGAGTTTTTGCCCTACTTTCAATTGCATAAGGTTCAACATGGAGGTTCCTAGAAAAACATCGTCAGATTCTTGGCCAGCAGCACGTTCTGCGGCAAATGGATCTCCCGGCGCGTCAATTTCCAGGCTCCATCGACGCGCCGCAGGCGGTCATAGCGCTGACCCGCAAAGAAATACTGCTCGTACTCGCACCGGTTCTGATAGGTAAGGAATCGACTGCGGACGCTGACCTCGTCCTCGCCATTGGCATTCTTGCCTATAGCCGTGAGCTGAACATTGCTCACCAGGCGGCACAATCTGGACAGAGGTTCTTCCGCCCAGTGAACGCCGGTCATGATCTGTTCGGCACGCTTGGTCAAGGTCCATTTGCCTTCATTGAACCAACTCATGTCTTTTTCTTCCCTTGTACGCTCGCTGCTATCGTGCGTACCGGATTTCACGTTGAAAGTCATCGGCATGAAGTAGACAAGATCTTCGGCCAGCGTATCCAGCCACTCTGAAAAGCGACGGGTATCCAGCAGCTCGCACTCGTCGTAAAGATGTTCTTCGATCTCTCGCTTCAATTCGTAGTAGCGTGCGTCCCGCGTAATAGGCGGGACCTCTTGGGCTTTTTCTTGCAGATCGGTGTCAGTCATAGCAATATCCTTGGATTAATCAGATTCGGACAGGGACAGGACCGCCTTGGTGGGCAAAGCATCCGACGTCAATAACCGTTCCGGAGATCGCCTCGGCCTCACTCGAAAGCAAGAAAGCCACGGCATTGGCCAGGTCATCGCCAGTTGCCGGGCGCCCCGCCGACGTACCGACGGCGGGCCGGCTCTTAAAGACGGATTCATCGCCGCCGAATCGGCCGACACTCATCCCGGAGATAATGCCGCCGCCACCCGGTATCGCCACATTGACGCGTATGCGCTCATGAAAATGGTCATATGCCATGGCCGACGAAAGCGCCAATACCGCCCCTTTGCTGGCCGCATAGATGGCCATGTTCGGCTTGCCATGGCCGGCGCCTGACCCAATATTCACAATCGACCCTCCTCCTTGCCGAGCCATGTGGGGGATCACTGCCCGACTGGCCATATAGACGCCCTTCACATTCACCGCCAATATTTGATCCACCATGCCCGGCTCAGTCGTGAGCACAGTGCCGAGCGGCCCGATGGCGGCGTTGTTGACCAAGCCATCGATGCGGCCGAACTTGTCGAGCGCATGGGCTATGACACGCGCCACGTCCTGCTCGTCGGCAACGTTTGCCTCCAACAGCTCTATCCGGCCGCCCAGCGAAGCCGAGGCGATGGCCTTGTAAAGCCCGTCGAAGCCCTGCGCCGTACTGGAAACCTGAGGGGACTCCAGCCCGAAAGCGACCACGCGGTGCCCACGCCGGGCCAAGGCCAAAGTAATGGCTTGGCCCAGGCCGAAGGTGCCCCCCGTAACGATGGAGACAGGACCGTTAATGGGCGCGCTCATTCGGCAAAACTCGCAGGGCCTTTGTCGTTCTTGCCCAAGAGGGTGTTCCAATCGGCGCCCGACATGTAGTCACGCCAACGGCGGTAGTATTGGCGCGGATTCTCTTCGCTGACCTGAAGGCTGACATTGCCCGGGACTGGCCCATCCGCCGTGACTTTGCCCAATGACTGCTGGTAGTTATAGGGATACCGCTTGGCAATGACACCGCGGCTGCCGGCCGTGGCGTAGTTCCAGTTCTCCATGTCGTCCTGCTCGGTCATGCCCGCCGGACCCGAATACCGCATGTAGTAACTGCGCAGGAAGTCCTTTACCTCTTGAGGCGCGTCCGCATCGACCAGGAAAAAACGCCATGCTTCCGTCGCTTCCGGCCCATGCGGATGCCAGATGCACAAGTTGCGCGGCTGCTTGCCATGAAACGAGACATTGGGATAGATGGTGCCGACAAACGGAACCAGCCGATTGCGCTCGGCCCCAAGCCGGCGTCTGCGCTCTTCATGGCAATATCGGAAATACTCCGCCACTACGGGATTGTTCTGGAACGTGTCCACGAACGGCATGTCCTCGGGAAGAATGGCGCTATGCACACCATGGCCGGCGGGAAAATTGACCCAGAGATGCTTGGCATATTCAAGCTCGTTGTCGCGGCGCCCTTTCACACCCAATTCGGCGCTCGGGCCGATACCAATCAAATCCACCGACCGATGGCTGACGTTGTGATAGGTATCGCCCAGGAAGTTCTCGGCCGCGAACTTCCAGTTGCAGGGAATAATCCACTTGTGCACCCCCACCAGCACCTCGGAACCGCCTTCCCTGCCATCACGGCAATCGAGTGCCAGATCGAGATGGGTTTTAGCCTCGCCCAAATACGTCAGAAAATCCGGAGCGTCCTTATCCCAGCTTGCCCAAACGGTTCCCTTGTAGGTGGCGATATTCGGCACCTCGATCAGCGACCAGTCGTCTTTATTCAGGCACCCTTCGTAAATGGCCTTGTATTGAGGCACGCCGAAGAGCTTGCCTTCGGTGGTGTAGCTCCAGCTATGGTAGGGGCACGTGAACAACTGGGTATTGCCATGGTCGTACTGGCAAACCTTCATCCCGCGATGACGACAGGAATTGAGGAATACATGGACCTTCTTCCTTTTGTCACGCGCCAGGATGACTGACTCCGCTCCCATCCTGGAAGTGAAGAAATCGCCGGGATTCGGAATTTGGCTTTCATGGCCCACGAACAGCCATGCACGGGTGAAAATCTTTTCCAGCTCCTCTTCAAAGATTTCTTTGCTGGAGAAGATTTCCCGGCTGATCATCCCTTTTTTGAGGTCGACCATACGGCTATAAACAGATGTATTCATGACAGGAACCTACGTTATGGATATGGGCAAAGAATGCGCGGAATCTTAAGTAAAGCGTTCGCAAAGCATGTCCCGGCGGGCCAGGCCAACCGCTTCGACGGCGTTGCGGCCGGCCTCGACCATTGCGGGAGGGCCGCAAAGATAGACACGGGTAGACGGATCCAAGCCAAGATCGGTAATAAGATCCGTGGCATATCCGGTATGGCAGGTGTCAACCGGATTGGATTCCGCGGCATAGTTCACCTGCAGCGCCGGCCACTTGTCGCGCAATTTCCCCAACTGATCGAGCGCGAACAAGTGCGTACCGCTGCGCACGCCAACCAACAGGGTTGTGGAAATTTCCTTTTCAGATGGGTCCTGGGCAATCGACTCCAACATGGAAAGGAACGGCGCCAGACCGGTTCCCCCTGCTATAAAGAGGCGTGGCCTGGCTTCTTTGCGCAGGAAGAAGCTGCCGTGCGGCTCGGACAGCTCGAGCACAGATCCGATATGCGCCGACTGGGTCAGCCACGACGAAAAGCTGCCGCCCTCCACAATCCGGATATAAAACTGCAGCCGACGCGACCCGGAGGTGCATGCCATCGAATAGGAGCGCCAGTCCTCCGCGCCTTCAGGCCGCATCCGCATATATTGCCCAGGCTGGAAATCCACCTCGTTCTCGACTTCCACCTCCAGCAGCATCGTTTCGGTAGCGACTTGCCTCAACTCCACGATGCGGCCGGAGATCGGCGGCGGTTCCTCGGCCGTGGCCTCGGCAAGCTCATACGGCAATTCAATAACGCAGGGCTCGGCTATCCTCGAAATACAACACAAAATCGCGCCGTCCTGGCGATCGCTATCCGGCAACACCGCCCTGTCGTATTCCCCGAGTTCAATGGAGCCCGATACGACATTGGCCGCACAAGTGCCGCATTGTCCATTGCTGCAATCGGTCAACAAACCGAGGCCGGCGTTCGACGCCGCCTGTACGACGCTTTCTCCGCATTGACCTTCTATGCGGCGCGACGCGCCATCGGAAAAAAGAAGAGTTATCGGGACCTTGCTCATAAAGCCTTCCGGAACAAATTACGCTAAATATTTGAGTCCATACAATGGACTCAAATATCATTGTACGGATAACACCATAAAAGTCAAATTTTTCTGGCGTGTCAGGGAGTTTTGTTTGACTGTTTTCAGTCCGGTGGACACCGGTCCCGGCAAGAATTGCCGGAGCGCATGCCAAGACGACGATTGATAGGCGAGCGCCGGCGGCGAGAGGCTTGCCGCTCTCTGACTATAATGTTTGAGAAGAGCGCTGCAACAAATAATGATGGGCGTACCCGCACGATCGGCCTACGGGCGCGATCGCCACACTCAATAAAGAGAAATATGGCAAAACCCGAGAAATTGGCTGATGGTGTTCGAGCGGTAGATCGAGCTCTCGAAATTCTTATGGCATTTACCGCGGCTGACTACGAACTAAGCGTCGCCGAACTTCTCAAGCGAGTCGACCTTAGCAGGCCGACCCTGTACCGCTTGCTTTATACGCTCGAGCAAAACAGATTTCTGACATCGGCCGGGGATCCTCAGAAATTTCGGCTTGGCCCTTCGGTTGCCCATCTTAGCCATGTATGGACTTCCAGTCTTGATATCAGCGCGCTTGCCCAACCGATAATGCGAAACATTTGGGAGTCGACCGGCGAAACGGTTGCCTTGTTCATTCCTCAAGGCGCGTACAGAATGTGCATTGCCGAACTGCCAAGCCTGCACCCACTAAGCTTTAAAAGAGGCGTGGGCTACAAAGAAAAAATTGTCCGCGGCGCGAGCGGCCGAGCCATCCTCGCGTATCTGTCGCCATCCCAGGAACTATTGCGGGAATACATTTCCGACCTGCCCGTTACATTAAAAACTTACACGCAGGAGTTGGAGGCCACACGCAAACGTGGCTATGCCATCAGCCAAGATGAACTCATCGAAGGCGCGGTCGCCGTGGCGGCCCCTTTTTTCAGCAGCGCTGACCAAATCGCGGGATCGCTTGCCGTTTTCGGACCCGGCGTACGGATGCAATCGGAAAAGATAGCCAACATCGCAGCACTGCTTCAAACTGCGGGGCACCAGTTGTCAGAGGCTTTGGGCTGCCTCGAAAAACCGGCGCATTCAAAATAGCGTGTAAATCCACCTTTACTTCATTTTTTCATCCGGATATTCACGCACTCAAGCATTTCAGGTATTCAATCGACAGCACCCGAGCCGGCACCATACTTAAGAAAAAGCGATAGATCGATAAATTAAATCCGATTTATTTATCGATCGTACCGTGCTGCAATAGCGGCATACATCAGCAATAGTAGGGTTGCGGCCACAGAATTCGTCGGGAGCAAAAATGACTGAAAGCATTAAGACAAGCGTGTTGATTGCGGGAGCAGGCCCTGTCGGGCTGGTCTTGGCGATGGAATTGGCGGCACAGGGGGTGTCGGCTCTAATCATAGAGCCACGTGAGCGGCTCGAGCCGCCCAACGTTAAATGCAACCATGTGTCGGCTCGATCCATGGAAATCTTTCGCCGCTTGGGGGTCGCAGCAATAGTGCGTGACGCGGGATTGCCTGAAAACTATCCTCACGACATTGCTTACCGCACAACGACAACAGGCCAGGAACTCACTCGTATTCCGATCCCCTGCCGACGTGACCGCTACATGGCCACACAAGGGCCCGATACGGGTTGGCCGACTGCCGAACCACCTCATAGAATCAATCAAATATACCTGGAACCCATTCTATTCAAGCATGCGGAGGCTCAGCCCGAAATCCAAATTTTGAATCGCAAGGCACTGAGCGATTTCACACAGGATGAGTACGGCGTACACGCGCTGGCTACAGGCATTGACGATGGCTCGACGCTACAAATAGATTGCGATTATTTGATCGGTTGCGACGGGGGAAAATCAATCGTTCGAAAAAAAATCGGCGCCAAGCTCAATGGCGATGCCATCGTGCAGCGCGTACAGTCGAGCTATATTCGTACGCCACACCTGTTGAAACAACTCCAGCATCCGCCAGCGTGGGCTACGTTTTCACTGAATCCAAGGCGCAGCGGAAATGTATATGCCATTGACGGCCGCGAGCTATGGCTGATTCACAATTACCTGCGCGAGGACGAGCCCGGCTTCGAATCCGTTGACAGAGACCAAAGCATCAGGGCGATCCTGGGTGTCGGTGCTGATTTCGACTACGAAATAATCAGTAAAGAGGATTGGTATGGCCGCAGGCTGGTTGCCGATTACTTCCGGGACCACCGCGTATTCATTTGCGGCGACGCGGCTCATCTATGGGTACCCTATGCAGGGTACGGAATGAATGCGGGTATCGCGGACGCTTCGAATCTGGCCTGGCTATTGTCTGCCCGACTGCAAAAATGGGGCGCTCCTGGAATTCTTGCTGCCTACGAAGCGGAACGCCTGCCTATCACTGAACAAGTGTCGCACTTTGCCATGAACCATGCGCATGCCATGGCTCAGCAACGAAAAGGCGTGCCGGCGGATATCGAAAAACCAGGCATCGAAGGCGAACAGTTGCGAGTCCGGCTAGGGCAACAAGCTTATGAATTGAATGTCCAGCAATATTGTTGCGCCGGATTGAATTTTGGGTATTTTTATGACAAATCACCATTGATTGTCTACGACGACGAAACTGCGCCGGCCTATTCCATGGGCGGCTTTACCGCTTCAACAGTCCCTGGTTGTCGAGCGCCCTACTTCGATCTGGACAAGGACACGCCGTTGTACGACAGGCTGGGAAAAGGCTATACGCTGCTGCGATTCGACGCTTCGTGCGAGGTGGCGCCACTGGTTCAGGCCACACAATTTCACCACATGCCCCTAACGCTGCTGGACGCAAGCGGGAACGACTCTATCCCTGCCGCCTATCGCCATAAAATGCTGCTGCTGCGACCCGACCAGCACATCGCCTGGCGCGGCGACGCTTTGCCCGCGGACATCTCAAATTTGATGAATGTGCTCCGCGGTGCGACTGCATAGCAAAACGGTTGCAAACAAAACCGGTCAAACCGGCATGCGCAACACCTCGGCAAACATCTCAACCAATGCTGTCGCCGCGGGCGACAGTGTGTGTTCCCGCCGTGAGATCAAATACAGATTCCGCTCTACTTCGGGCTCATTCAGTACCCGAGTAACCAAATCCGGATATTGCGAGGCGGCAACCAGGTACCCTGGCAACACCGACACCCCTATGCCCTGAGCCGTCAGCGCCAAAGCCGTTGATAAGTAGGAAACTTCCCAGGCCGGCTCAAAGTTGATTCCGGCTTTCGCCATGGCATTATCAATAAGCGACCGGATGCCGTTGGAAGGCCGCACCGTGATAACCGGGACTTGATCCAGATCGCGCCATGTCAATCGTGTGCGCAATGCCAACGGCGTGCCGCCAAGAACGATCGCGGCCAGGCGATCACGCAGCAAAGGCGTCAGTTTGATTGCGCGGGTGTCCGCATCGGGAGTGCCAATGCCGAATTCAACGCGCTGGTCCAATACCGGCGGGATCAGTTGATCGGGCCCCACATCGTGCATGATCAACTGAATGCCGGGATAGCGGTTTTGAAAGCGCCTGATGACAAGGGGAGCAATTGTGGCGGCAATGGATGTAGCCACCGAGAAGCGAACTGAGCCATGATGCCGGCCGGCCAAACCTCGCGCATTATCGACCAAGGACTCCATGCCACTCAGAACGCGCTGTGTCATGTCGAAAACTTCGCGGGCCGGCGTCGTTGGGCGCAACGTGCGCCCCGTACGGTCGAACAGCCGAACGCCCAGAGTTTCTTCCATCTGTTGCAAGGCCACGCTCGCCGCGGACTGCGTCAGACACATCGCCTGGGCGGCCTGGGTCAGGCTGCCCAGGCGATACACATACGAAAATATCTGTAACTGGCGCAAAGTAGGCATCGCCAGGTGCCGCGAAAGGCTTTGATCAGGCACCTGCAATTCAATCGACAGGCCTCCGCTGCCTGATCGTTTATTCATAGCCGTGGCTGTCTGCTCGGCAACGTTAAAGCCCGGGCGCATTATTCATAGTGCATACCCGCTTTTTTTGCCGCGGCAGTCCAGCGTTTTATATCTGTTTTGATTGAATCGGCCAGCAACTGGCTGTTCGCCTCCCCGACATCCATTCCAAGTTGGGCATATCTTTTCTTTATTTCCGGACGCTGAAGAATTTCGGCCAAAGCCTTGTCCAGGGTCTGCACAACCTCTTTGGGCGTGCCTGCCGGAGCGACCATGCCGCTCCAAAGCGACACTTCGAAACCAGGAAGGCCTGATTCCGCCACAGTCGGAATATCAGGCAGCGCTTCGGAACGTTTGGCGCTGGTCACGGCCAAGGCATGCAAACGGCCTGCCCTCACCGACGACATGACAGCGGCACTGTCCAAAATCGCCAAATCTATTTGCCCGCCCATCAAATCAGCGACCACGGGGCCTGAGCCTTTATAGGGAATCTGATTGAAACTGATGCCCGCGGCGGTCGCCAGGACTTCAGCCGCAAGCTGAAAACTGGAAGTTGCCACGCCATGCGTCAAGGGTACCTTGCGCTGCTTGGCCAGCTTGATCAATTCCGCTATGTTCTTCACGTCTTTCAACTTTGGCCCTGTAGTCACGACCAAAGGAAATCTCGCCAATAGTGCGATAGGCTCAAAATCCTTTACCGGATCATAGGTAATGCGATTAGGGGCGTATACGGCCGGATTGACAGTCAGGCCTCCGCTGGAAATGACCAGCAAGGTGTAGCCGTCCGGCTTGGCATGCTTGACATAATTTGCGGAAATCATGGAATTAGCCCCCGGCTTGTTTTCCACGATAAAAGGCTTACCCAAGCGTTTTTCCAGCTCGGACGCCAGCAGTCGCGCAAGTATGTCATTGGTGCCGCCTGGCGCAAAACCCACCACGACATTAACGGGCTTGTCCGGGTAAGCGGCCGCCGCTACCCCCGTGGCAAGCACGCCGACCAGCAGTGCGCAAGAGGCCGCACAGCGCTTGAATATTTTCATGGTATTTGTCTCCTTTAGGCGATGAATCATTGTAACTCGTTAACGTGTTAATTTGATAATTAAATCCGCCTACCGGACAAAATGCACCTATCGATAACCCTTAGTCGGTGAAATCAAGGCTAAATCTATAAGCGAATCAGCCGCTTGCCAAGATTCTCGCCCCGGTACAATTCCTCGATTGCACCCATTGCGGTGTCCAGGCCATCGGTGACGTGTTCGCGGTATGTCAGCTTGTTCGCCCTGATCAGGGACTCCAGCTGGCTGACATAAGAGCCATAGGTATCCATATGGTCGAAAAGAATGAAGCCTTGCATACGGGCGCGGCGCGTCAAGAGAATGCGTTCTACGCGCGGCCCCATGGGGGGTGGATCCCACTTGGCGATTGAAGCAGTGCCGCATACGATGACCCGTGCCCCGATAGCCAGATGCCGCATGACCGAATCTGAAATCTGTCCGGCGGTATTGTCAAAGTACACATCGACGCCATCGGGGCAGGCGTTTTGCAAGGCAGCGCCTATATCCTCAGTCTTGTAATTGATGACGTGGTCGTAGGCAAACTGCTCATGGCAGGCCTTGACCTTCTCGGGCGTGCTGGTCAGCCCAACGGTACGGCAACCCAGGGACTTCGCAAGTTGGCCTACACAGGAACCCACGCCCCCGGCTGCGGTGGATACGACAACGGTCTCGCCAGGCTTGGGGCCGCCTATCTTGTCCAGTGCCGTGGCGGCGGTAATGCCGTTCAAGCCCAGCACGCCCAAATATAAGGAGGGCGGAATATCGCTGGCCGTGACTTTCTGTACGACAGCGGCCGGCTTCACCACTGCATAGTGTTGCCATCCGAACCAGCCCATCAGACGCTCGCCGGCGCTAAATCCGTCCACATTCGATTCGACTACGACACCGACGCACAAAGACCGCATCACTTCGCCAACCGCAACGCTGGAATAATTGTTTGCATCGGCCAGCCATCCACGCATGGCGGGTTCAACCGACAACCACTCGTTGCGCACGAGCATCTGGCCTTGCTTTACCGCGGGTACCGGCTGCACATCCTTTCGGAAATTCTCAGCAGTTGGGATGCCTGCCGGCCGCGATGCCACGTAGATAGCCTCATTGGTTAGTGTCGTCATACTGTTCTCGCTATTAATGGTTAAGTGATCTTACGCTTGGCCGAAGGTATCCGGGAACGGGACAAACTCCGGCAATGGCATGCGCCCGAATGCGACGCTGCGACAGCTAGCGGCGCTTCTGAGCCAACATCAGAACGACACCCAGCAGTACCATGGCGGCGGCCAGCCACTCGTAGCGGCTGATATATTCATGGGCCACGTACACGCCCAGCAGCATGGCGATAACCGGGTTGACAAACGTATAGCTGGACGCCAGTGCCGTGGAAGTACTTGACAGCAGCACCATATAAGCATTGAATGCAATAAGCGAACCGAATGTCACCAGGTAAACCCAGGCGGCGGTAGCCAGCGACATCGTTGGCAAGGCGATAGCCTCGCCCTGCGACCATGACAGCAGCAGTAAAACGACGCCGCCGCAAAGCATTTCGCTGGCAAACCCCGACGCGGCCGGAGCCAGCCGTAGGCTGCGTTGACTCAGCACGCTGCCCAGCGACCAGCTCAGCGTTGCAATAATGATAGCGGCAAGCCCTTCGGGCGACGCCCTGAAGTCGGCCCCCTGAGTCAACATCGCAACCCCGATCAGGCCGAATGCGATACCGGCCCATTCAAGCCGGCCTGGACGTACTCCCCACAACAAATTCAGGGTGGCCATCATCAAAGGCACCACGGCAATGAACGCCACCACCAAACCCGAACCGATGGTCTGCTCGGCATGGGCCACCCCGCCCATGCCCGCAGCCAGCATAAGCGTGCCGACAACCAGAGCATTTAGCCATTGACGCGGGGTCGGCATGGGCTGGCGGCGTATCAATATCCAGGTAAACAGCAACAGGCCAGCCACGATGAATCGGCTGCCCATCATGTAAAAAGGGGGAAACTCGGGCAAGGCCAATTTAATGGCCAGATAGGTCGAACCCCAGACCACCCATGTCGCCGCCAGGCAGAGCAGGACCAGGGGACTCAAGGGCGCACGCGCGGTGGAAGACAAAGCGACAGGCATTTTTTCCCAGGGAAATGGAAGTAAAACGCTATATTACAAACCTAATCATCTAAAGCGCATACAGATTTAACGGCACAGGCCACAAAAAAACACTTAATCCCCCAAGGCTAAATCCATGCCCAAGACAGAATCCATCTTCCAGGTTGCCAAGGGCGCCCGTCGCAGCAACTCGCTCATCTGGATCTTCGACAAATTCGAGCGCGAATCAAACTACATCCAGGCAAAGATGTTCGGCTGCGAGGCTGCTTATATCGACGGCATGCTGTGCCTGGTTGTCGCTGATCGCGACGAGCCCTGGAATGGCTTGCTGGTTTGTACCTCGCAAGAACACCACGCCGCACTTACCGAAGAAATGCCCGCCTTGCGCCCGCATGCCGTGCTGGGAAAATGGCTCTATGTAGCGCAAGACGATCAGGCATTTGAAGATATCGCGGAAGAAATTACGACTCTGGTACTGGCCCGCGACCCGCGAGTGGGAGTCGAACCAAAGTCGCGGAAACGTACGCTACAGCGGCACTCTTTACCGGCATCATGCAGCCAACCGAAGCAATAGGCGTCATTTCGTCGGGGCAAGGTAGCCTCTCACTAACAACACTAACGAAAATCATGAGGTCTACCAGGGCAGCAACGCGGCGATACAGCTTCACAGATTGATGCTGGCTATTTTTATACCAGGATAAATAATCATATTGTAATAGCACAGAGACACCGCTAGCCTATGGCTCATGAAGAGGTTTTTTGTACGGCGCTGTATTGATAAAGGAATGCAATATATGTCTACATCGTTAGCAGATAGCACCACTAAATTTGACCCGTCTCGCGCTGGTGAATATGAGCAGCAGAGCCGCATTGCGCTCGCCGGCTACGACGCCTGTCACGAACTGGCTGCGTGCATGCTAGCCGCATCGCTGGGTACAGGAAGCACCTCGCATGTGCTTGTAGTAGGCGCAGGTGGCCCGGCACAGGAAATCACCAAGGCCGGGCACCTCGAGCCAGGCTGGCGTTTTACCGCTGTTGACCCTTCCCAGCCCATGCTCGATATTGCAACGGCCCGCATCGCTGAAGCCGGGATGGCGGAACGCACTAGTGTGAAACTGGGTCAGGTTGACGATTTGCCGCAAGAACCGATATTTGATGCCGCTACATTGATCGGTGTGCTGCACCATTTACCCGGTGACAAAGCAAAGCAAGACATCCTTCAAGCCATTGGTTCTCGTCTTAAACCAGGCGCGCCGCTGATTTTGGCTGGCAATCATTATGCCTATGCCAGCCAACCGCTTTTGCTAGCAGCCTGGGGCGAGCGCTGGCGCATGCAGGGCGCAACCCCGGACGAGGTCAAAGCGAAGCTGGGCAAGATTCTGCAGGGAGCGGACCCACCCCATTCAGAAGAAGCGGTAATAAAGCTGCTGGCTAATGCCGGATTCGAAAAGCCGCAACGATTCTTTTCCAGTCTGTTTTGGGGAGCCTGGATTTCGTTCAAAAAGCATTAAGAACGTCGATTATCCGTCGCACATGTAATGACCCAGCAAAAACCGGCTCGGATGACAATTTACGAAATCGCCATAGGTACAAAAATCAGCGCAATGGATGCCGTATCCGCCATTCGTGGCGAATCATGATGCCGGCCCCCAGCAGCGAGGCCAGCGCCATCAGGTACCATGTGACGGCGTATCCCAAATGAGTATTGCGAAAGTGGGTTTTCGTAAGACCGCCGACAGGCCAGCCCTCCGGGTTTGCATCGGCATCGACAAAATACGGTGCGACCTGTTCAGTCGGCAGATTGTCCGCCTTCGAAATGGCGGCCACGTCGCGCGAATACCACTGATTAGCGTCAGGACGGTTGCGACGCATAAAGCCGCCGTGTGGCTCGGTGAAACGCAATAACCCGGTCACGACGGCTTCACCGTCAGGGGCGTTCGCTTTTGCATAGCCGGGAGTTTCAGCAAGGCCAGGCGGAATGTAGCCCCGGTTGATGAGCACGATGAAGCCACGATCGGTCTCGAACGGCACCATCACCCAGTAGCCATAGCCTTTTGGACTGGTGCCATGCACCAGCGTCTGCTTGCCGGCGAGGAAATGGCCGCTGAGCCGCACATGCAGGTATTGCAGGTGACCGCTTTCGATGCGCTGCCATGCCGCCGGCCCGGGAGCGGCTACCGGCGGCGCGTGGATGCGCGTGCTCACATCGTGAATCAGCCTTAGCTTCCAGTCCAGGCGGTGCAATTGCCAGTTTCCCAACAGGATGAATCCGGCAAATGCGCAGGCCGTCAGCACCATCCAGAAAATGAAACCGCTACTTCGGCGAGCCCTCGCGGCCTTGCCGGAAGTGGCTGTCACGATTCTGGCATGGAGTGCTGATGTTGCGATGTCCCCGGCATCATTCCAGGCATCATGTTCATGTTTTCGTTGTACAGGACCCAAATGGAGGCTCCGAGCACGATGACGACCAATACGGCGGAGAAGATGAAGGCCAGCATGTTCCAGCCGCCTTCCGAGCGCGTATCCAGGTGCAGGAAATAGATAATGTGCACAAAGATTTGCACGACGGCCAGGACCAGCACGATGACGATGGTGGCGAAACGATTTTCGATGACATGCCCCATGACCAGCCAGAACGGGATGATGGTCAGGATGGCCGCCAGCGCGAAACCAGTCAGGTAGCTGCGCAGGGAGCCTTCGTGCGCTTGCATGACGCCCTCGTCGTGGCCGGATGATGCCGCAGCGCCGGATGGAGAGGGGTGATTCATCGCAATACTCCTATCAGATAGACATAGCTGAAAACACCAACCCATACCAGATCCAGGAAATGCCAGAACATGCTCAGGCAGCGCAGGCGCCGGATATTTTCCTGAGTGATGCCGTAGCGATTCAACTGCACCATCAGCACGATCAGCCACAGCGTGCCGAAGGTCACATGCAGCCCGTGCGTGCCGACCAGGGCGAAGAACGAAGACAGGAACGCGCTGCGGCCCGGCCCCGCGCCCTGGCCGATCATGTCGATGAATTCGTGGATTTCCAGGCCCACGAAGGCGGCCGCCAATATGCCGGCGACGGCCAGCCAGCCGAGCATGGCGCTTTTGTTGCCCCGCCCCATCTGCAGCATCGCAAAACCGAACGTCACCGAGGAAACGAGCAGCAAAGCGGTGTTCCAGGCCAGTCCGGTCAGATCGAATACCTGGCTGCCCGTCGGGCCGCCGGCATAGTGGCTGCCCAGTACCGCATTGGCAACGAACAGGGACGCGAAGATGAAGCAGTCGCTCATCAGGTAGATCCAGAACCCGAGCAGGGTTCCGTTATGCAACGGCGGCTCTTGGCGGCAATAGAATGTTGGCGCCGCGTGACGACCGGCGGCGATGGCATTGGTACTCATGCGGCAACCCCTTCCGGATCGGGCGTCCAGTTGCCGGAATGTTCAAACTGGTTTACATCATCGGCGGCAATGTGATAGTCGCGGTGGTAATTGAAGGTGTGGCCGATGGACACGACGATGATTCCCAGGAACGAAACAATCGCCAGCCACCAGATATACCAGACCATGGCGAATCCGAACAGGGTCGCCAGCACGCCAAGGATGACGCCGGTGCCGGTGTTCTTGGGCATGTGAATGTCGTTGAACCCCTCCAGCGGGCGGCGGACTCCCTGCTCCTTCATGTCGGACCAGGCATCACGCTCGTGCACCTGCGGAATAAAGGCGAAGTTGTAGGCGGGCGGCGGCGAAGACGTGGACCATTCCAGTGTACGGGCCTCCCAGGGATCGTGGCCCACGGCATACGCGTCGCGGCGGCGGACACTGATGTAGATCTGCATGATGAACGCGAGAATGCCAAGCAGGATCAGGAACGCGCCGAAGGCGGCAACGATGAACCAGACCTGCAGGCTCGGGTCGTCGAAGTGGCTCAGGCGGCGGGTCACCCCCATCAGGCCCAGCACATAGAGCGGGCCGAAGGCCACCCAGAAGCCAACTTGCCAGAACCAGAACGAGAGCTTGCCCCAGAACTCGTCCAGCTGGAAGCCAAAGGCCTTGGGAAACCAGTAGTTGATGGCTGCGAACACGCCGAACACCACGCCGCCGATGATGACGTTATGGAAATGCGCGATCAGGAACAGGCTGTTGTGCAGCAGGAAGTCGGCCGGCGCCACCGACAGCATCACCCCGGTCATGCCGCCAATGGTGAAGGTGAACAAGAAGCCCATCGTCCATAACATCGGCACCGTGTAGTGCACGCGGCCGCGATACATGGTGAACAGCCAGTTGAAAATCTTCGCCCCGGTGGGGATGGAGATGATCATGGTCGTCAATGAAAAGAACGAGTTGACGTCGGCGCCCGAGCCCATCGTGAAGAAGTGGTGCAGCCACACGAGGTAGGACAGGATCATGATCGCCGCGGTGGCATAGACCATCGAGGAATAACCGAATAGCGGCTTGCGCGAGAATGTCGCCACGATCTCCGAGTACACGCCGAAAATAGGCAGGATCAGGATGTACACCTCCGGGTGGCCCCATACCCAGATCAGGTTGATGTACAGCATCACATTGCCGCCAAAGCCATTGGTGAAGAAATGCATGCCAAGGTAGCGGTCCAGCGACAGCAGGAACAGCGTGGCGGTGAGGATCGGGAATGTCACTACGATCAGGCCGCTGGTGCACAGCGTGGTCCAGCTGAACATAGGCATCTTCATCATGCTCATGCCCGGCGCCCGCATCTTGATGATGGTGACGACGAAATTGATGCCGGTCAGAAGCGTTCCCACGCCCGATAGCTGCAAGCCCCAGATGTAGTAGTCCACCCCTGTCCCCGGGCTTTGCTGGAGCTCGGATACGGGCGGATAACCCAGCCAGCCGGCGGTCGAGAAATCGCCGATGAACAGCGATGCCATGAACAGCACGACACCGGAACAGGTCAGCCAGAAGCTCAGGTTGTTGAGAAAAGGGAAGGCAACGTCGCGCGACCCGATCTGCAGCGGCATCACGTAGTTCATCAGGCCCGCGATGTAGGGCATGGCCACGAAAAAGATCATGATCGAGCCGTGGGCCGAGAAGATCTGGTCGTAGTGATGCGGAGGCAAATACCCCATGTCGCTGCCGAAGGCAATGGCTTGCTGCGAGCGCATCATGATGGCGTCGGAAAAGCCGCGCAGCAGCATTACCGTGGCCAGGATGATGTACATGATGCCCAGTTTCTTGTGGTCGACGCTGGTGAACCACTCGTGCCACAAATAGCCCCAATAGCGTTTCCACGTGATGAAGCCCAGAAGGCATACGCCGATCACGGCCACCACGATGAAGGTGCCCACGACGATCATGTTGTCCAGAGGAAGGGAGTCGAGCGTCAGGCGCCCGAGAAGGAAATTCAGGAATTCGGAGCGGTCAGGCATAGTGTGCATCCAAGGAAGGCCGATCAGTGCATCGCCGCGCCATGCGCGGGGGCCGATTCCATGCCGCGACTGTGCATGGTGTCTGTCATTATGGGGCTCATGCACATCTGACCGGGATCGACGCAACGGTTGAGGATGCGTTCATATAAATCGGGGCTGAAATGGGCGTAATAGTGTATCGGCTCGGCACGGCTCGGCTGCCTGAGCTTGTCGTAGGCGGTGCGATCCAGAGCCTGGCCGCTGGCGCCAACCTTTTCTACCCAGCTGTTGAAGTCCTTCTGGCTCATGCCGTGGAAGAGGAAGCGCATGTCGGTAAAGCCGGCACCGCTATAGTTGGCGGAAAAACCCTTGTATTCACCCGGCTTGTTGATCACGCCATGAAGCACCGTCTGCATGCCGGGCATGGTATAGACCTGACCCACCAGGGCAGGGATAAAGAAGGAATCCATCATGGTGTCGGAGGTTAGCTTGAAGTGGATCGGCACGTCGACCGGCGCCACCAGCTCGTTTACCGTGGCAATACCGTAGCCGGGGTAGAAAAACAGCCACTTCCAGCGCAGCGACACTACTTCCACCTCCAGTGGCTTGGTGTTGGCGGGCACGGGTTTGTGTTCGGCTATTTTGTCCAGCGGACGATATGGATCGAGCTGATGGGTTCCGGTCCAGCTGACCGCGCCCACCGCGATGATGATCAGCAGGGGCACCCCCCACACCAGCAGCTCGAGCTGGTGGGAATGGTCCCACTTGTCGTCGTACTTCGCCTGTGTGTTCGAGGCGCGGTAGCGCCAGGCGATGACGGCAATGGCAATGAGCACGGGGACGACGATCAACGCGATGATGATCGTGGTGCTGATCATGATGTCGCTTTGCTGCCGTGCCACGTAGCCGTCGGGATTGAGCAGCACTAGCTTGCACCCCCCCAGCATCAGTACGACGGGAAGCAGCAGCAAGCGACAGAAATGTTTCACCAGCATGAGAAGAAAACCTGCGACGAAAAGAGAAATCCCTTATTATTTTATAATACCCCTCGAAGCAACCTCGCGACTACTATTTCGATTTGGCGAGTTTACTCGGCAGTTTGTTCATCGGAAGCGCTATGTCTACCAATCCCGCTCAGCCCGCCAAAGCATCCGGCTTTGCGCAGCCCATGCATTCTCACGCGCGGCAAATCACGCCCAGCGACATCTCCGTCGGCGTGGTGGTCGGGCGTACGGCCAGCTCCTTCGATGTATTCGTGTTCGGCATCGCCTGCGCCCTGGTATTCCCGAGGGTCTTTTTTCCCTTCGCCAGCCCGGCAGATGGCATGTTCTACTCCTTTGCGATATTCGCCTTGGGCTTTATCGCACAGCCGCTGGGCTCGCTGTTTTTCCTGCCTGTACAACGACGCTTCGGCCGCACCACGACATTGACCATCGCCTTGTTCCTGTTGGGTTCGGCCACGGTTGGCGTTGCGTTCCTGCCGGGCTACGAGTCTCTCGGCTATGCCTCCATTGCGGCGCTGTGCATCCTGCGCGTGGGCCAGGGCTTTGCCATGGGCGGTAGCTGGGACGGGCTGGCGTCCCTGCTGGCCATCAAGGCTCCCCGGGGCAGACGTGGCTGGTATGCATCGATTCCCCAACTGGGCGCACCCATCGGTTTCATTGTTGCGGCCGGCCTTTTTGCCTACCTGTGGTCGAGCCTCTCGCACGAGGAGTTCTATGCCTGGGGATGGCGATATCCGTTCTTTACGGCTTTCGCCGTCAACGTGGTGGCCTTGTTCGCCCGCCTGCGCCTGGTGGTCAGCCCCGAATACACCATGGAGTTCAAGCAACGCGACCTTGCGCCCGCATTGGTGGGAGGCTTGCTTCGCTCGCAGGGACGATACGTGGCGTTGGGCGCGTTTGCGCCGCTGGCCAGCTACGCCCTTCTCAACCTGGTAACCCTATTCACGCTTTCGTGGGCCCTGTTGTACACCCGGCAATCCCCAACCCATTTCCTCGTGGTCCAGATCATCGGCGCTCTCGTGGCCATCCCCTGCATGTTGCTGTCCGGCCGGATCGCCGACCGCCTGGGGCGGCGCCTTACGCTGGGCTTGTTTGCCATTCTTATTGCCGTCTACAGTGGATGGACGGCAGTCCTGCTGTCCGGGAACGACATCGAAAGCTATCTTTTCATCATTATTGGATTCGCCCTGCTTGGCTTCTCTCATGCCCAATCTTCCGGCGCGGTAACAGCCAGCTTCCGTCCCGAATTCCGCTATACGGGCGCACACTTCTCCGCAGACCTCAGCTCACTGCTGGGGGCGGGCTTCGCCCCATTGGTCGCCCTTGCGCTGGTCGCCTACCTGGGGGTGGGGTATGTAGGCCTGTACCTTCTTTCGGGAGCGGCCTGCACCTTGGCCGCACTGTGGATCAGCCGCAAGCTGGGCGGCTTGCCCAACAACTGAGGTTCGCAAAATCAGCACGTTTACAGGGGAAAGCCGCTATCCAGGCGCGCCAAACCTCAATAAAACATAAGGTGGCCAAACATGAAAAGCATAAGCCGGCCACGCGGCCACTTTATGCTTAGTGACACACAAATTCATTGATTTTAAAAGGGAAATTCTGGTGGGCGGTACTGGGTTCGAACCAGTGACCCCTGCCGTGTGAAGGCAGTGCTCTACCACTGAGCTAACCGCCCAAGGATCGTTGCGAACGATCGCTGGAAGGCCGCTATTGTACACGATACTGAAGCCGGCCTTGGCCTCTTTGCTCCAAAAATTGCTTGGCCGCTATTCCCGGCGCCACACACAGGACCCGCCGGAGGCCTTGTCCAGGGCATCCAGGTAGGCATTGTGTTCGGTCATTTCAGCGACGGAGGCGGCCAGGACCTTCAACCCGGAAGTATCGAATTTTTCGATTCGCACGCCCGCCTCATTGCGGGAATCTTCCTCTTCGAAATTCATCAGCAGGGCATCCTGGCCACGCGTCATGGCCAGCCAGACTTCCGCCAACAATTCGGAATCGAGCAAGGCGCCATGCAGGGTTCGGTGAGCATTGGAGATGCCGTAGCGGTCACACAGGGCATCCAGCGAATTGCGCTTGCCGGGGTGAAGCTCGCGCGCATACAAGAGCGAATCGGTGATTTTGTCGCACAGGGTTTCGAAAGCGGGATGCCCCGCGCGGGCCAGCTCGGCATTGAGGAATTTCTTGTCGAAAGCGGCGTTATGAATGACGACCTCGGCACCCGCAACATAATCCATGATTTGCCCGGCCACCTCTTCGAAGCGCGGGTGCCCCGACAGGAATTCGGTCGTCAGTCCGTGAATGCGCAAGGCCTCGGGGTCGCTGTCGCGATCCGGATTGATGTACAGGTGCAAGTGATTGCCGGTCAGGCTGCGGTTGACCATTTCCACACAGGCGACTTCAATGACGCGGTGCCCCTGCGAAGGCTCCAGGCCAGTGGTTTCGGTATCCAGAACTATGATTCTGTTATCGGCGTTTTGCATACCCACGACCCTTCGCTATGGCAACTATTTGTTTATGACGGAACTGGCGACGCATCCTCCGAGGCGGGCAAGCATTTTGCAATGCCTGCGGCACCAACGAGATGTAGCCCCTATTCTATCGCACTGCCATCAGCGCCACATTCTATTAGTCCTGCGAGCCACCCTTGGCACAGGTGAGCAAACCCTTGCGCAAGACCGCCAGCTCCGGCAACGGCGGCCAGCTATCCAGAATGTGTTTCACATCGGCCCAGGGATAGGCTTGATCAAGCAGCCACGTAAACAGAATGTCGTGTTTTTCAGCGGCGACGGTAAGCATCAAGTCGATGGTGATCTGAAGTTCGCTTGCATGAAGCGCGTCCGCATGAAAGACCCAATCAAACCGCCCGCAACCTATCCGTATCTGGCCCGTCGCTATCTCTGTCATGGCGACAAGCCAGCCGCAGGAAAACCGCTGGAGCAATCCCGATGGCCGATCCAGATAAAAAGTGAAAATATTCTCGTATTTCTGGCTGAATTCCCGCACCAGTACCTTCTTGATCATCTCCAGCCCCCGCAACTCGGCCGGAAAAGCGATGGCGTCGGTGTTGAGCCTGATGCTGACTGTCGAGCTGGGCGCAAAGACCCGATCCATATATAGGGGACGATTGCCGTCTTTGCCCCGCACGTAGTTATGCATCAGCGTTTCAAGGCGGATGCCAGCCGCGGCGGCTGGCGATTGCTGTTTCATTACTGTCATAGGCCTGGCTGAATCGTGTTTTGAAAATGGCGCCTTAGCGCTTTATTGAAAAGCTCAGGGAATTCCATATTGGGCAAATGCCTGGCCGAGGGAACAAGCACATAATCGCTGCCCGCGATTTCGTCGGCGATCTCTTTCATCACCGGTGCCAATACTCCATCGTTCTCACCGACTATCATTGTTGTCGGCATTTTGATTTCCGCAAGATGAGACCGATAGTCAAAAGCCTGCAAGGCCCGCGCCGCGCCGACAAATCCGTCGACCGACGTGTTGCGGATCATTTCACGCACTGAATCCGCAATGGGTTCGGCCAGAAACTCCGGCCCAAACCAGCGTGACATTGTGGGTGCCACAAGCGCCCCCATGCCGTCCTCCCTTGCTGTTTGAATACGCGCATCCCATACCGCCGCAAAGTCGGGCGATGCATGGGCGGGAGCATCGGCGACAACCATGCTGGCCAGCCGTTTGCCATGATTCGCCGCCAAATCCCAAGCCACGATACCTCCCAGCGAGAGCCCAATATAGTGAGCCCGTTCTATATTGAGCGCATCCAGAATTGAAATAACGCTGCCGGACAACTGGGCAATGGTGTACGGAGGCGGAAGGGCCGGACTGAGGCCGTGGCCAAGGCTGTCATAACAGATGACACGCAAGCCAAGATCCAATAAGGTGGTGCGCTGCGGAGCCCACATACCCATGTCGGTCATAATGGAATGGCCCAGCACCACGCAGGGCGCGTCCATTTCTCCCTCGTCGACGACGTAAAGCTCCGCGGCATCATTTTTCACACGATGCCGCCTGATGTCAGCGGCCTTCATTGGGGGAAAACCGCGTGGGGATCAACGTGACGGCGGACTGGGCCTTCAGCAGAGGCCCCTCGCGCTCGCTCTCGGCCTTGATGGCAAGCCATTCGGCGTCCGCGCCGAACGCGGCCCATGCATTTTCCCGCGCCGCATTATCCGGAAAGCCGACAAGATAATACAGGGCGTCCTTGTCTTCGGCGGGGTTCCAGCAATGAAGAAGCTCAATACCCAGGCGCTGGAAAATAGGCAGCGTTTTATCCGCGAAGCGGGTCTGCAGCACCGCTGCTTTGCCCGGATGGGCGATGTACTTCTTTAATTCGTAAATCATGGATAGGCTCACTTGAAATCGGCATGCAAAAGAAATTTATTCATGGCTCATGGGCTGGACTGCGACACGGCCCTCTACAAGGGGTAGACCAGCAGCGTATCGATGCGGCGCGAATCAAGCACCACAAGACGCTCGGCGAAACGCGGGCCATCGTTGTCCAGCGCAATCAGGTCCAGGTACTTCCCCGAGGCAAAGAGCTCCGCCTCGCCCGTGTACATGGTTCTATACACGACGAAATTGGTTCGCACCGCAAGCAATCCCTTGTCGCCGGATTGTATGGATGGGTACCCAAGAATATGGCAGTAGGTGTGGCTCTCGAAAATGTTCGCGTTTTTCAGGGCCTTGATCCGGTCATTCATCATTCCGCGCCCTTCGCAGAGCACAATGCCTATCGGATACCCCTTTACCCTGTTTTCACGCGTTGTAATCTGGTATGTCGCATCTTCTTTGAAAAAGCCCACCCAATTGTCGATCTCGCCATCGTCCAGGGTATGGCAGTAGTCCTGCAGGAAAGACTGGATCGTTGCGGCGGGTATTTTCTGCGATGCCGGCAATGAGCCATCGTTGATAACGGTGCTGTGGCCTGTTCTCATTTATCGAACCCCATGATCTGGCGATAGCCGTGCCAGAATCCACGCACGGCCGCCTCGGTGGCGCGAGAGGATTCGTTGGACTCTGTTTGCCGGCCCCCCATCTCTATGAATGCCTGGCGATCCGGACTGCTGGCCGTGGCCCGCTGCACGAAGGAATTGATGCATCCGTCCTCCAGGGCGACAAGTCCGGCCGCGCCGGTCAGATTGGACTGCATGACCCGCATCTTTTCCTGCTCGGGCGTATCGTTTTCATACCCCAGGAACACCCAGAACAATTCCGTTTTGTCGACCCCTCGCGGCACGAAGAACCGCACCGCCAGGGAATTGAGCGTAAGTTGAATTACGAGAGACGGGAAGATCGTTTGAATGCTATGGGTGATCCTGTCCTCGAAGGCATCCCAGGCGCCAAGCAATTCCGGGCCTTCCAGGTTCGATTCATATTTGGCGGAATGGACCCCGGCTTTCTGGTATTCCTGGTCGGCCTGCAGAGTGGCTCTTTTCGTATAACTGATGTGGTGCCATTTTTTTTCCGACAAAACAATGCCACCGTCCATGTCCAGGCGATTGACCTTGAAGGTCGTATAGAAGGTATGAAGCAATGTCGCATGGTAGGAATCCCTGACATTCTCCGCATAGAGCTTCCAGTTGTTGTGCAGGGTCTGGCTGTGCACGCCCAATATCTTCAGGGGCTGATCCATGTGGCGTTTAATAAAGCGGCTGATGGGTTCGCCCAGGAACTCCTGCAGGGGCGCCGTATCGGGGGAATACGTGCCAAATACGATTCCGCAAAACACCTCCACCCGCAACGGCTCCAGGCGGTGCTTTTGCACATCGAAATCTTCCGGCATACCGCCCTTGCCGTGCACCCCCTTACGGAACGCCAGTCCTTTGAGCTTCCCATCCAGGCCATAATTCCAGGCGTGATACACGCAGGTCAGGGATCTTTGATTATCGTGGTCTTTCAGGCAGACCAAGGCCCCTTTATGGGCGCAGCGGTTGATCATTGCGTGGATTTCCCCATTGTCGTCACGGGTGACGATAATGGGAGTCTCTCCCAGCCAGGTAGTGCGGATATCCCCTTTATGGGCGACCTCCGTCTCCAGGCACAAGTAGTGCCAGACAGGCCCCCGGAAAATCTTTTCCTGCTCGAGCGCATAAATGGCAGGGTCGGAAAAAACGCGAAACGGAACCCGCGTCACCCCCTCTTCCGGCCATGCGAAATCTTCAAGTGGCGGACGTTCCTGCGCGATGGCGCCGGGCGAGGCTTGCGTGCATGAAATGGCTGTTTCCATAATTCCCCAGAACTGGACGATGATTGTGTTGACTGATTGTAGGGAGCCATCCTGAATTTCTCTACACGATTACCCATATAATAAATATCTCAAATCAAGATATACACGGGCCAATGGATATAAACCTCGATCTAAAGCAGCTGCGCATTTTTGTTGCAATATTCGATACGGGCAGCGTGGGCAGCGCGGCGCGCTACCTCAACATGAGCCAACCGGGCCTGAGCACTGCCCTGGCCCGCCTTCGGGTGCAATTGCAAGACCCCCTTTTCATAAAGGGGTCCGGGGGCATGGAGCCCACCAGCCGTTCGCGTAAATTGATCGACCCCGTGCGCGCGATTATTCGCTCGATGGAAACCGAAATCATTGTGCCGCCGAAATTCGACCCAAAAACATCGACGCGGGAATTCAGGATCACGCTTTCCGACATCGGCGAAGGAATCTATTTGCCGCTGATAATACGCCGCATCGAAGAGATGGCGCCGGGCCTGACCCTGCAATCCATGTACATGCCGCCGCGCGAACTCGAAGAAGCCATGGCGGGGGGCGAAGTCGACGTCGCCGCCGGTTTTTTCCCGGACATCAAGACCAGCAACTTTTTCCAGCGACGGATCGGCCTGCATTCATTTGCCGGAATCATCCGGGCGGGGCATCCTCTGGCGAACAGCAAATTGACCATGAAGCAATTTCTGGCGTTAAGACACGTGGTTGTCGAAACGACAGGCCGCAGCCAGGAAGTATTCGAACGATTCCTGCAAAAGCATAGTCTGCAAAGAGATGTCGTACTGCGCACCCCCCACTTCATGAGCGTACCCATCATCGTGGCGACGACCAATGTCATTGCGGTGGTGCCGCAGGCCCTGGCCGACTTTATTTCCGCGGATCCATCCATCAAGCAAATACAGCTTCCTTTTACGCCTCCGACCTTTCAAGTCAATTTATATTGGCATCGCAGTTCACATCATGACGCCGCCAACAAATGGCTCAGGGACGCGCTGATTTCCGAGTTTCCGATGCTGCAGCGACGCGCCTATCATCGAAATGGAAAGCCGTCCCGGCAGAATTCGCAAGAAATCGCGCCCCTTTAGAAATCATTTAATAGCGGTCGAGGCTTGCGTAGAAAAGCTCCCATGTCAGCCCCGGCAAACGGCACAATAGCGGCATTTTTCTCAGTACATGCGCCAGGCCATTGCAAATACCGATATTGGTTATCGTTGATATCTGATTGGATTATAAACAAGGGATTGATAGCATCGGGAAACATTCCCTCAGCAACCCAACAACAAGGACGATAAATGTTGCGTGCACTTATACGATCAATAGCCTTGGTGGCGGCCAGCAATATTATTTTCTTGTCCGCCGCGATAGCCGACACATGGCCGGACAAGCCCGTCAGGATCATCGTCCCCTATGCCCCGGGAGGAATTGCCGATTTGGTTGCGCGTTTAATCGCGCCCCTTCTGCAGGAAGGCCTGGGCCAGTCCATAGTCATAGAAAACAAAACAGGGGCCAGCGGAAGCCTCGGCACGGCCTATGTTGCGCGCAGCGCACCCGACGGATATACGCTGCTGCTCGGGCTGGCGGCCCCACAGACATTGAACCAATTCATTTACAAGGTCGACTACGACGGCGTAAAGGATTTCGCCCCGATTACGCTCGTCAATACCAATCCCATGGTCCTGATGGTCAAGGCGTCATTGCCCGTGACCAATGTCCGGGAATTGATCGCCTATGCCAAGGCCCATCCGGGAAAGCTGAATTTCTCGGGAGCGGGCGGGCTCACCTCGTACAGCGGCGAAATATTCAAACATATGGCGGGCATCGACATGGTCGACGTGCGCTATCGTGGAGGGGCGCCGGCTGTAACGGCGGCCGTGTCGGGGGAAACCGACCTGACATTCGCCAATTACTCGGACGCCCTGCCCTGGATGGGGTCGGACCGTCTTCGCGCACTGGCCTTGACGGGTTCAAAGCGTTTCCCACAATCTCCCAATTTGCCGACCATAGCGGAATCCGGCCTGCCGAACTACAACGTTACCGGCTGGAGCGCCTTGTTCGCGCCGGCGGGCACCCCGCCGGAACGCATCAACAAGATCGCGGCTATATTGTCCAAAGGATTCAAACGTCCCGACATGCGCGAGAAAATGGCAAAGATAGGCGCGGAACCGGGCGGGGGTTCGCCGCAAGAACTGGCCGACCTTGTGCGTACGGACGCGAACAAGTGGAAGTCATTTGTCGAAAAAACAGGAATCAAGATTGGGCAATAAGCGCTCATTTTCCTGAGCGCTGCGCCAGGCGCGCCTGCTCGGCGCCCAGATTGGCAAGCTCGTCGGCGCGTTCATTGCCAGGGTCACCGGCATGGCCCTTGACCCACTGCCAGCTCAGGCTATGCTGCTGCACCAGGGCGTCCAGCTCCTGCCACAAGTCGGCATTTTTCACCGGCTTTTTGTCGGCGGTGCGCCAGCCGCGACGCTTCCAGTTGGCGATCCACTCCGTCATGCCCTTCTGCACATACTGGGAATCGGTGTGCACGACCACCTCGCAGTGGCGCTTCAGCGCCTTCAGGGCCTCGATGACCGCCATGAGCTCCATGCGGTTATTCGTGGTGCCGGGCTCGCCGCCGTACAGTGTTTTCTCGTGCGGCCCCTGGCGCAGCAAGGCTCCCCAGCCCCCCAGCCCCGGATTTCCCTTGCAGGCCCCATCGGTCCAGATATCTACATGGCGACTATTCATTACTTCGTCTTTACAACCCAGGATCGGGGCATGAACATGCCCCCGACAATATAAACCGTGCCGGAATACCGGCACGGGACTATAACGGCACAACGAACGCGGACCCGCGGCCGGTGTCAGGCTCCGGAGTGCCTGCCAGTCACCACCGCCTCGCGCCGCACCCGTTTCTTCTTGCCTTTCCATTCCGGGCCGATAACCCGCAAGCCCACCACCCTCTTGATTGCCGACACCACATACACGGCCCCGCATACAGGCCACCAGCGGTCACCCGCCGATTCCATGAATGCCCATCGCCCCAGCCATTTTTCGCTCAGGCACGGCGGAGCGTAACAGCCGAAACGACCCCGGTCGACTTCGAAGGACAGAAGCTTAAACCAATCTTTCAAGCGGGGCAGCGAAACCTGCAGATGCGTGGCCACCGGCATCAGCGGTTCCAGGCCCGGCACGCGCTCGCGCGCACCCCAGAGGCTCCAGGGGTTGAAACCCGAAATCACGACACGCCCCTCGGGCATCAAAACGCGCTCGGCTTCGCGCAACACTTGATGGGGATTGCTGGAGCACTCGAGCACATGGGGCAGCACCAGCAAATCGACGCTCTGGGTGTCGAAAGGCAAGTTTTCCGGATCGGCGGCCACAGACAATTGGCTTGCCGCCGGGCCGAGATCGGGCAAGGCACAGGTATAGCCTTTGTAGGGAATACGATTGGCGCGCAGCAAATCCCATTTCGGCAAGCCGACCTGGATGGCATGATAGCCAAACACATTGGCCACTATGCCATCGACCTGTTTTTGTTCCCAGTCTTTGACATATACGCCCGATGGGGTTTGCAACCACTCGCCAAGCTCTACAATAGGAGATGGATCCAAAGACACTTCTACTCCTGTTGCCATGGTAAATACAATTTTTAATCGAGCCGCGGGACAAACACAACTCATACCCGTGCCGGCTTTGTCCGACAACTATATATGGATGGTCAGCAAGGATGGCCATGCGGTCGTCGTCGACCCCGGCGAATCGGCCCCCATTGAAAAACTGCTCGGCCAATACGAGCTTGTTCTCGATGCCATTCTACTCACTCACCATCATGGCGATCATGTGGGAGGAGCGCTGGCGCTGCAGCAATTGACCGGCGCACCAGTATACGGCCCCGCAAGCGAAACTTTGCCGGTATGCGACCACGCACTCAGGCAGGACGACATTGTCGTGCTGGAAAATCTCGATCTGCGCCTTCGGGTCCTGGATATTCCCGGCCATACCGCCGGCCATATCGCTTATTTCGGCCAATTTAATCAGGGTAAACCCCTGGTTTTTTGCGGCGACACCCTGTTTTCTGCCGGTTGTGGGCGATTATTTGAAGGCACACCTGCCCAAATGGTTGATTCTTTAGGTAAACTCAGGGGATTACCGCTGGATACACTTGTTTGCTGCGCTCACGAGTACACTCTAGCCAATTTACGTTGGGCGCTTCATGTAGAACCCAACAATACTGTTTTGCAGCAACGCTGGAAGGTAGTGCAAGAGCTGCGGGGCCAGAACCTGCCAACGCTGCCTTCGACCATTGCCGTTGAACTTGATACCAACCCTTTTTTTCGTACCCAGCAAGAAAGTGTGTCTGGCGCTGCCGAAGCCTATGCCGGCAAGCGACTGGATTCGGCTGTAGCCGTTTTTACTGGCTTGCGTGAATGGAAGAACAACTTCAAATGAATTGCCGATGAAATGCTTACGACTATTCATTCTGCTCCTTGCAGCAGTTTTAGCCGGTTGCGCCACTAATTCCTCGCATAATCAATACGCCGGGCAAAAAAGAACCTACTCCGCCGCGGAAACATCGCGGACTGTCGACCTGACCCACCCCCCCCGGGACATGTGGGATCGAATCCGGCGCGGCTTTGCCATCCCCAATCTGAATAACGACCTGACCCAGCAATGGACGGATTACTACGCGGCGCATCCCGAATCCATTCAGCGCATGAGCGAGCGGGCAGGCAAATATCTTTACTATGTCGTGCAGGAAATCAATCGCCGCGGCCTGCCCACCGAATTGGCCCTGCTGCCGTTCGTGGAAAGCGCCTACGACCCGACCGCCTATTCGCGCGCCAAGGCATCCGGGCTCTGGCAATTCATCCCCAGCACGGGGTTGCACTACAATCTGCAACAAACTTGGTGGCGCGACGAGCGCCGCGACCCCATAGCCTCGACCAACGCCGCACTCGACTACCTCAGCTATTTGTATCAGTTGCAGGGCGACTGGTATCTGGCCCTCGCATCGTACAACTGGGGCGAAGGTTCGGTGCAGCGGGCCATGAGCAAAAACGCCAGCAATGGCGATTTCGTCGACTACAGCTCAATCAATATGCCCGACGAAACGCGCAATTACGTGCCCAAGCTGCAAGCCATCAAGAACATCATCGCCAATCCCCAGAAATACGGCATCACGCTCCCCGAAATCAGCAATACCCCTTACTTCACCACCGTCCAGAAATCGCGCGATATGGATATCGCCGTAGCCGCCAAATTGGCAGAGATGTCGGTCGAAGACTTCAAGGCACTGAATGCCTCGTTCAACCGCCCCATCATCCTGGGCGAGCACCACCCCACTTTGCTGCTGCCGGTCAACCGGGTGGATATTTTCAACGCCAACCTCCAGGCCTATAAGGGCCGCCTCAGTTCGTGGCAAACCTACACCGCCAAAAAAGGCGAATCGTATGCGTCGATTGCCAAACATCACGGCATCAGCCTGGTAGCCCTGCGCAATGTCAATGGCCTGAACGGTAAAAAGGCCAAAGCCACGGCGCAAACCCTGCTGGTACCCACTACCGATGCCGGAGGCGGAAGCATTCAACTGGCGTCGCTCGAGGTTCCGCGCGACGAAGAACCCGAAGTCCACGTCACTCGCAACAAGCGCAATGACATCGTGGTCACCCGGCACAAGGTCAATGTACGCACGCACACTGTCCGACACGGTGAAACGCTGTTTTCACTGGCCAAACGCTACCACACCTCGGTCGACGAACTGCGCAAGCTCAATAATCTGAAAAGCAGCTCCCTGGCCCTCGGCAAGCAATTGCGTGTGCCCGGAACCAACGTTCGCGGCTAACTTTTCCAGACATAACGAAGGATCAACAACATGGGTTTCTTGAGCGGCAAGCGCATCCTGGTTACGGGTGTGCTTTCGAACCGGTCGATTGCATACGGCATTGCCCGCGCCTGCCATCAGCAGGGGGCCGAGCTTGCCCTCACTTATGTGGGCGAACGGTTTAAAGATCGTGTCGTCGACTTCGCGGCCGAATTCGGCAGCAAGATCGTTCTGCCTTGCGACGTTGCCGACGACGCGCAAATCGAATCGGCCATGGCCGGACTGCAAGCCCACTGGGACGGCCTTGACGGCCTGGTCCATTCCATCGGCTTTGCGCCGCGCGAAGCCATCGCGGGCGACTTCCTCGATGGCTTGTCGCGGGAAGGATTCCGCATCGCGCACGATATTTCCGCCTATAGCTTTCCGGCGCTGGCCAAAGCGGCGCTGCCGCTGCTCAAAGGACGCAATAGCTCGGTCCTGACCCTGACCTACCTCGGCTCCGAAAAAGTCGTTCCCAACTACAACACCATGGGCCTGGCCAAGGCTTCGCTCGAAGCCAGCGTACGCTATCTGGCCAGCGCACTGGGCCCTCTGGGCATACGCGCCAACGCCATCTCGGCCGGCCCCATCAAAACCCTGGCCGCCAGCGGCATCAAGGACTTTTCCTCGATCCTCAAATTCGTCGAGGCCAATGCCCCCCTGCGCCGCAACGTCACCATTGAAGACGTGGGCAATGTCGCCGCCTTCATGCTGTCGGACCTGGCCGCCGGCATTACCGGCGAAATCACTCACGTAGACGCCGGCTTCTCAACCGTTACTCCCGGCATGGAATGACTCAGGCGGGGAAACGCACTCCTGCGGCGCCGGGCGCCCAGGGGGCATGCTTTTCCATGATCAGCGCCATCAGTTCCGACTCCTGCCAAGCCTGCAGCCATGCCTGGAGTCCGGGCCAGGGCATGGCCTGAAACCATTCGCGATCCACATGCGCAAACTGGCGGACAAACGGCGCAATGGCCATGTCGGCCAGCGCCGCGTGCGCACCAAATAAAAACGGCTGGCGTTGCAACCTGGCATCAAGGCGACTTAACCAAAAAGCAGCCTCATCGCGATGATGGCCACTGCCCTGCGAATCGGCATGGCGCTGCGGATACTTGTAGCGATCGAGGTGATGCTTGAACGGCCCGTCGCATTCGGCGATCAGCTCCAGCATGGCATCCATGCCTGGCTGCGTGGGCGCGAGCCACTCATGCGGGTCATTTTGCGCAAGAGCCCACAACATGATATCCAGGCTCTGCTCCAGGACCTGGCTGTTGCCGGTAATCAGCACCGGCACCGTTGCCTTGGGCGAAACATCCAGCATTGCCTGCGGCTTGTCGCGCAGCGCAACCTCGCGCAGTTCGCATGCCTGCCCGCTGGCCGCAATGGCCAGCCGTGCCCGCATGGCATACGGACAGCGGCGAAAAGAATAAAGGATGGGGAGAGGCAAACCGGGCATTCAGCTCATCTTTGCACTATCGTCGGTGCCGGCCCTTGCCAAGGCCTCTTTCTGCCTGGCGGCGTCATCCGCGGCCTGCGGCTGCTCCATGCGTACGCCTATATGGCGCTGATGGCGGCTTTTAGCCAGTTCCACCTGCTTCTGGCGCTCCGCAAAGCGCTGTTTCTGCTCGTCGCTGTGCCTATCGTGGCAATGCGGGCAACTGATCCCTTCAATGAAGAACTCGGACGCCTTGTCTGCCGGACCAAGGGGAAGGCGGCAGGCACGGCACAGTTCGTAATGGCCGGGGGCCAAACCATGCAGCACCGAGACCCGTTCGTCGAATACAAAACATTCGCCGTCCCAGCGGCTTTCCTCCGGAGGCACGGTTTCCAGGTACTTGAGTATGCCTCCTTCCAGATGGTAAACCTCGTCAAAGCCCTGGGAACGCAGGTAGGCCGTCGATTTCTCGCAGCGGATGCCGCCCGTGCAAAACATGGCCACCCTGGATTTGCTGCTTAGCAGGCCACCGTCGGCCGACTGCGCCTTGACCCATTCGGGAAACTCGGAAAAGCTTGCCGTATGCGGATTGACCGCTCCGGCAAATGAGCCGATCGACACTTCATAATCGTTGCGCACGTCGACCACCACGACATCGGGATCGTCGATCAGTTGATTCCACTCGTCGGGCTTGACGTAGGTGCCCGCCATCGTGCCGGCATGAACGTTGGGTACGCCCATCGTCACGATCTCACGCTTCAGCTTGACCTTCATGCGATAAAACGGCATTTTGTCGGACCAGGAGTCCTTGTGCGTCAGGGCCTGCAGGCGCGGATCGCTGCGCAAATGCGCCAGCACCGCGGCCACGCCATCCTGGGGGCCGGCTATAGTGCCATTGATGCCTTCCTCGGCCAGCAGCAAAGTGCCCTTGACCTGATTTGCTTCGCAGCACGCCAGCAGGGGCCCCTGCAAAGCCTGGTAATCGGCAAGCCGAACGAATTTGTAAAGCGCTGCAATCAGGAAATTAGCCATGCCAGGAACAGAATAGGAAACACAAAGGCCAGGCTAGTCGACCGACGGCCCGGGCCTTTATTTTAAACCCTGTTGAAATCGGAGGCACCTTGGCCTCGATGGGCGCAAGGCCCACCCGGCCGACATCCTGCAGGCCGCGGCACACTGCTTACTTTTTCATTTCGTCCTTGGCCATCGAATCCTTGCCCATGTGGTCCTTGCCCATGGTGTCTTTACCCATGGAAGACTTGCCCATCTTGTCCTTGCCCATGGTGTCTTTCGCCATTGAACTCTTGCCCATGGAGTCTTTGCCCATGGAAGATTTGCCCATGCTGTCGTGGCTCATGCCCGATTTTTGCATGGAATCCTTGTGCATGCTGTCCGCGGCAAATACGCTGGCAGTACCAAACGCCAGGCACACGGCCAGTATGGAAGCAGAAATTTTTTTCATGATGAGATCCTTATTAACAGAGTATGTGGCTCGGCCACGTTGATAAATCATGCAGAACAAACAACTTCACACGGATAAAACGCATACCAGCTTCGTCAACTGCCTCCGAACCAGTTGTAGCCCTGATCTTCCCAATAACCGCCGGGATACGTATTGGTCACGAAAATGGCCTGGATATGCTTGGGATTCTTGTAGCCGAGCTTGGTCGGAATACGCAGCTTCATGGGAAAACCGTACTTGGCCGGCAAAGTCTGACCATCGTAGGTCAGGGCCAGCACGGTTTGCGGGTGCAGGGCCGTAGGCATATCGATACTGGTGTAATAGTCGTCGGCACACTTGAAGCCCACATACCTGGCCGTCGTGTCCGCACCCACACGGCGCAGGAAATCGGAAAATCTCACACCGCCCCAACGACCAATGGCGCTCCAGCCTTCCACGCAAATATGGCGGGTAATCTGCTCAGTCTGGGCCATCGCACGCAGTTCGCCCAGTTGCCAGCTACGTTTGTCGGCCACCATGCCAGTGACTTCGAGCCGGTAGGATGCTTCATCGATATGCCGCACCTCGTCCTCGCCATAGTAGGCATTGAAAGGAAACGGCCGGGTAATCATGGACTCGGGATAGGTGGGTGCCAATCGGGCCGAATCGAACAGCCAGCCCTGCACTGTGTCGTTAAAGCGGGAAATCCGTTCCAGCGCAGTCTCGACGCTCGGCTCATCGCTCAAGTTGCAACCACTCAGCAAGGCGACCCCCCCCAGAGTCAGCGTACGCTGAAAGAACCGTCGGCGAGAAGGCTGTTCAATGCGGGAATTCAATAGCCGGCGAGCTTCCTTGACGATGGCCTCGCCATCCAGGCCGGGAATAAAACGACGAATGGACACACTATTCTCCTTATCGGCCACGGATCATCGTGATCAGGGTGCGAGGCACCAGCGCCACCATCAGCACATGAAGCGCAACAAAAGCCACGAGCAATGTCATGGCGAAGAAATGGACACGCCGGGCCATGTCGTAACCGCCCAGCAGATCCCGCAAAATCGGGAACTGCACCGATTTCCACAACACCAGGCCCGACAGCACAAGTAAAGCCAGATCCACTATCACCACCAGGTAGGCAAGGCGCTGGATGCTGTTGTAACGGCTGGGATCGGCGTGCGAAAGATGGCCACGCAGCGCGGCGCGCGCATCGGCAATGACCGATCTCACCGTCAAAGGAAAAAATTTGCGCAGCAGGCGCCCGCCGGCCAGGTTGCACAGCAGATAAACACCGCCATTGACCGCCAGCAGCCACATGCCCGCGAAGTGCCATTGCAGCGCCCCGCCAAGCCAGCCCCCCAGGGTTATCGCATCGGGAAAAGAAAAATCGAACAGCGGCGAGGCGTTGTAGACGCGCCAGCCGCTGGTCACCATAATGATCACCGCCAGCGCATTGAGCCAATGGGTCAGCCGCAGCCATACCGGGTGTACTGGAACAGAGCGATGCGCAAAGGCAGGATTGACCAACATGGAGCACCTCGGATGGAATGAATGCATGCCCGCATTATTCCGTCGATCCGGTCGCCAAATCCTCACGTAAAGTTAAATAAATTGTGATAACTGGACAGGCGGGAATTGCGGATAATAGACATGTCGGGTGCGCCCCTCCCCGCCGGCGCCGGAAAATCCGGCCCAGCGCACCCTCAGACGAGCCATCCATGGACCCACGAAAACGCATTCTGGTTGTTGAAGACGATCGCAATATTGCCGAGCTGTTGTGCCTGCATCTGGGTGACGAAGGCTATGCTGTCGAACATGCCGCCGACGGCACGACCGGCATGCGGCTCCTTGAAGGCGGCAACTGGGACGCCCTGGTACTCGACCTGATGCTGCCCGGTATAGACGGGCTCGAGCTCTGCAAGCGCGCACGGGCCATGGCCCGCTACACGCCTATTATCATTACCAGTGCGCGCTCCAGCGAAGTGCACCGGATCCTGGGCCTGGAACTGGGGGCCGACGATTATCTTGCCAAGCCCTTCTCCATGCTGGAACTGGTCGCCAGGGTCAAGGCGCTGCTGCGGCGCACCGACGCCATGGCGCGTAATTTGCGCCTCGACGCGGGCAGCCTCGACCTGGGGGGGCTGAATATCGATCCCCTGGCGCGCACAGCCTTTGTCAACGGGCAGGCCATAGAATTGACGCCGCGGGAATTCGACCTGCTGTATTTCTTTGCCCGCCATCCCGACAAGGTATTTTCGCGCATGGACCTGCTCAATCAGGTCTGGGGTTATCTGCACGATGGCTACGAACACACCGTCAACACCCATATCCATCGGCTGCGGATCAAGATCGAAGCCGATCCGGCCGATCCGCAAAGAATACTGACTGTGTGGGGACGCGGCTACAAATTTGCGGCTGCGCCTGTCCCGCAGGCCGGAAATCCATCATGAAAAACATGACCTTGTCGCAACGCCTTTCGGCTGTCTTTGCCGTCCTGCTGGTGGCCAGTTGCGGTGCGACGGCCTGGCTTCAGATCGCGAGCAGCACGCAGCGCGAACAGGAAATGATACAGCGCCTGTCCAAAGGGCTGGCCGGACAAATCGCAGGCAACAATCAGCTCCTCGACCAGGCAGGCCTAAGGCCCGCGGCGGTCCAGGGGCTGTTCGCACAGTTGATGGCCGTCAACCCCAGCGTGGAAGTCTATTTGCTCGACAATACCGGACGCATTGTGGGTCACGATGCCCCCGAGGGGCATTTGAAGCGCGGGCAAGTCAATCTCGGGCCGATCAGGCGCATGCTGGCCGGGGAGCCCTTGCCGATTTTCGGAGACGATCCGCGCAGCCTCGACGGCAGCAAGGTGTTCAGCGCCGCGCCGCTGCGCCTAGGCACCCGCAGCGATGGCTATATCTATGTAGTATTGCTGGGGGAAACGCGAGACGCCCTGGCCGCCGATATCGCCGCCAGTTCGACCCTGCGCACCGTCTTGTGGTCGATCGCGCTGGTTGCCCTGCTGGGCCTGCTCGCGGGGCTGATTGCGTTTCGGCTCATTACTCGCCCCCTGCGTACGCTTACCGATACCGTACGCAAATTCGACAGCGCCGACATTGCGGCAACCCTGCTTCCCGCGCCTGCGCTGCAGGCAGGCGAACGCGATGAAATCCTGATTCTCAGGCAGGCATTCGGCCAGATGGCGCGGCGCATCGGCGACCAGTGGCAGGAACTCGCCGGCCAGGATCAACAACGGCGTGAAATGGTCGCCAATATCTCGCACGATCTGCGCACCCCGCTGACCTCGCTGCATGGTTATCTGGAAACGCTGCTGGTCAAGGCCGATACGCTCAGCAGCGCCGAGCGGCGCCGCTATCTGGAAGTGGCGCTGGACCAAAGCCGCAAAGTAGGCCGCCTGGCCCAGGAACTGTTTGAGCTGGCACGCCTGGAGTCCGGTCTGGTCCAGCCCGACAAGGAGAGTTTTTCCCTGGCCGATCTGGTGCAGGATATCTTCCAGAAATTCGAACTGGCCGCCGAGGCCCGCCAACTGCGTCTGGTGGCCGAGATGCCGCATTCACTGCCCGACATCAGCGCCGACCTGGGCATGATCGAACGGGTACTGACCAATTTACTGGACAACGCGATTCGCCATAGCCCACCGCATGGCGAAGTCCGGGTCGGCCTGCATTACGCTCACGGCGCAGTACAGGTGCAGATCAGCGACAACGGTCCCGGCATACCACCGGAATTGCGCAACAGCCTGTTCAAACGCTCGTCGCCGCTGCACCGCGCCGACCAGAATCGCGGGGGCCTGGGCCTGCTTATTGTGCACCGCATCCTGCAATTGCATCACAGCAATATCCGCCTGATCGATCAGGCCGGCGCCGGAACTGTTTTTCGCTTCGAGCTAAGCACTGGGCGCTGAAGACCTCGCTTCTGGCGCTATTCCCATCCTTGACTGGCGCTACACCAAACGAAACAAGCTGTCATTTATCCCGTTTTCTGCCGTACCGCTCATTGCCGACGCTGCTCATGCCAATAATCCGCTTGGCGGAAGCCTGCTTGGCGCGCTCTTCATTGATCAATTGCTGGACACTCGATCGCAATGGGCGGAACGGCGTTGGAGTACGGGGTTTGACAAGCATAAACACCTCACTATCAGAAAAAGTACCTTTAACAGACACTCAAAAGCAGGCAAACCGTTCATCATACTGGGCACGGCCGCCTGAACTATCCCTTAACCATACACCTTTTTGCCGAATTCTTTATGACCGCGGGGAATAATCGGGCCCAAATACACTCAATCCGGGCCATATTTAATGGTTTTGGAACAACACGTCACCCCTCCGCCACCATGAGGCAAGATGCTGAAAACAACGATCGCCTGCCGCCGATGCACCTGGCGTTTCTTTAAATATCCAAGATACCTTAAGATAAACACTCGTCCACGCCGCCGATCATCCCATCGCCCTTCGGCACGGCCCGGCGACACACCGATTTTCACCACGGAGAACTCATCATGAGCAAGAGCCACGACAGTAAAAAAGCCCAGAAAAAAGAACCCGCCAAAACCCCCAAGGAAAAGAAAGAAGCCAAAAGGCTGAAAAAGGAAGCCTCCAAGCAGTGAAGCGGGACGGCATCCGCTTTGCAGCCCCTCGATCGACACGCCATATAATAGAGATTGCCTGAAGGAAACTCTGAATGGCGTTCCTAAGAACAGCGCGGCAGGGCGCACAAATACTCTTATGCATAATAAAGCGCTCGTGCTGTTTTCCGGAGGCCAGGACTCCACCACCTGCCTGGCGTGGGCGCTGAAACGCTATGCCCACGTTGAAACCGTGGGTTTCGACTATGGCCAGCGGCATTCCGTGGAACTCGAATGCCGGCAAAACGTGCTTTCAAAGATGCGCGCCAACCATCCCGACTGGGCGGCGCGCCTCGGCGACGACCATATGGTGAATCTGGACGTACTGGGCAATATCAGCGACACCTCGCTCACCAGTGAAACCAGCATCGTCTTCGAACAAAGCGGGCTGCCCAATACCTTCGTACCCGGCAGAAACATACTTTTCTTCACGTTTGCCGCGGCAATCGCCTACCGCCGGGGACTGTCCGTGCTGATCGGAGGCATGTGCGAAACGGACTACTCCGGCTACCCCGACTGCCGCGACAATACGCTGAAATCATTGCAGGTGTCCCTGAGCCTGGGCATGGACCGCCCCCTCGTCATCGAAACGCCGCTCATGTGGCTCGACAAGGCGCAGACCTGGCTGATGGCTGAACAACTGGGCGGCAAAGAATTCATAGAACTGATTTGCGACGATACCCATACCTGCTATCTGGGCGATCGCAATCACCGCCACGCCTGGGGCTATGGTTGCGGCACGTGCCCGGCCTGCGAGCTGCGGGCAAAAGGTTTCGGGGCCTACGCGTCGGGGAGCGCCGGCAATGACGTATAGCGTCAAGGAAATTTTCTATACGCTGCAGGGGGAAGGCGCCAACGCGGGACGCCCGGCCGTGTTCTGCCGGTTTGCCGGCTGCAATCTGTGGACCGGGCGGGAAAAAGACCGTGAACGCGCCATCTGCCAGTTCTGCGATACCGACTTCGTCGGAACCGACGGCGACGGCGGCGGGAAATTCCGCAATGCACGGGCGTTGGCCGAGGCAGTCGCCGGCCATTGGTCGCCGCCAGGGGATGCACACCGCTTTGTCGTGCTTACCGGCGGCGAACCCCTGCTCCAGGTCGATGACGCGCTAATCGGGGAATTGCATGCCCGGGGCTTCACCATAGCGGTGGAAACCAATGGCACCCAAATATGCCCCGCGGGGCTCGACTGGATCTGCGTCAGCCCCAAAGCAGGCAGCGAACTGAAGGTTTTCGAAGGGAACGAGCTGAAGCTGGTTTTCCCGCAGCCCGGCGCCGAACCCGAAAAATTCACTCGCCTGAATTTCGATCATTTCTATCTGCAGCCCATGGATGGCCCCGCGCAAAGCGCCAATACCAAGCTCGCCATGGACTATTGCATGGCCCACCCGCAGTGGAGCCTTGGCGTGCAAACCCATAAATTTCTAGGAATTCGCTGAGCACCGGCGATCATCGACAAACATGCTGACCATTACCAAGCGTCTGGAGTTCGATGCGGGGCACCGCATTCCAGACCATAAAAGCAAGTGCCGCAACCTGCACGGACATCGCTACGCGCTGGAAATCACTCTCGAAGGAGAGCCGGTGGACGTACCTGGCGCCAGCGATAACGGCATGTTGATGGATTTCAGCGACGTCAAGCAAATCGCCCTGCAGCACTTGGTCGATGTGTGGGACCACGCCTTCATCGTCTACGAAGGGGATGCCGTCATGCAACTTTTGCTGTCCGGCCTGCCCGATCACAAGACGGTAGTCGTGCCCAAAATTCCCACCGTCGAGAACCTGGCCGTGCTTGCCTACGAGATACTTGCCCCGCATTACGCGCGCCGGTTCGGCAAGCAATTGACACTGGCCAAAGTGCGCCTGTACGAAACGCCCACGTCGTGGGCCGACTACGCCCCGGGGAATCAAGGGTGAACAGACTGCTGCCGTCCATCGGACTGCTGTGTTGCGCCGCTATGTCGCACGCCGCCAGCTGGGTTCCCGTATCCAATACCGACAGTATTGCCTATTTCGCCGACCCTGGCTCTCTCAAGGCCGAAAAAAACGACCCTGCCCTTGTGGACATACGGGTGCGAGCCGACTTCAGTAAACGGCAGACTGCCTCGTACGATAAAAACCTGTCATACCAGTCCACGCTATCCGCGTATCGCATCGATTGCACCAACAACTTCATCGCGGTGCTGGGCGTCTCGTACTATGCGGCCGGCCAGGCGCAAGGAAAGGCGCTCAAGCGCTATACCTTCGACAAGCCGGCACAACTCGACATCGTGCGCTGGAGCATGTTCGATGATCTAAAACAATACGCCTGCAAGAACGTGGCCATCGACGCCGCGCAGCCGGCGCGGCTTGAAGACCTGAAACCCACCGTCATTCACGACGAGAGGAAAAGCTCGCAGGCCCCTATCGCCAAATAGGGAAACCCGCCTGGCCTCGTGACTGGCCATACCGCGAAACGGCAACTCGCGGCCACACGGCAAAATTTCCGCCTGTCCAGGGGATGCCGAAAAGGTCAGGAGGCCGTTCCGCGCCGATATTCGGCCTGCCCTTCACGGTCAAGGGCTGCAAACTCTTCATCCGACAGGCGAACGCTGGCCGCCGCCACATTCTCTTCGAGATGCCGGACTTTCGATGTGCCCGGGATAGGCAGCACGACCGGACTGCGCTTGAGAACCCAGGCCAGGGCGATCTGGCTGGGTCCCACGCCATGCGTCTTGGCAACCCGGTCCAGCAACGAGCCGGGCTTGGCCAGGTCACCCGCCGCCAGCGGGTACCAGGGAATAAAACCTATGCCGTGCTGCTCACAATGATTCAACACAGTTTCGCTGGCGCGATCGACCAGGTTATAGCGGTTCTGCACGGTAGCCACCTTGAAGTAGGCGGCCGCGGCCTCGATATCGTCGATCTGCACCTCGCTTAGCCCGACATGGCGAATCAGGCCCTCTTTTTGCATTTGCCCTATGCAATCGAACTGTTCCTTGCGCGGAACCTGGGCGTCGATGCGGTGCAACTGCCAGAGATCGATCCGTTCCAGCCCCAGGCGACGCAGGCTCATCAGCACACATTGGCGAAGGTATTCGGGCCGGCCCAGGGGATGCCATTCATCAGGCCCGTGACGGGTCAGGCCGCCTTTGGTGGCGACGCTGATTCCACGATAGGGATGCAGCGCTTCACGGATCAGATCCTCGCTGACGTTGGGGCCGTAGCTGTCGGCCGTGTCGATGAAATTTACGCCGAGCTCGGGAAGACGCCTGAGGGTGCGAAGAGACTCTGCCTTATCGGCCGGTTCGCCCCAGATACCCTGGCCGGTAACTCGCATCGCGCCGAAACCCAGGCGATTGACCGCCAGGTCGCCGCCTATCTGGAACTCTCCCGACGCAATTGCCGAAATTTTATTTGCCATGAAATTTTCTCCTGGTCAAAATCCATACGCCGGGTCAAGCGAGCCCGGTACCGCCGATTTCGCGCTCGATGGCCCGCAGGCACTGCCGCATACGCGGGCCGATGCGGTCGATCATGATTTCGCGGCTGAGGACAAACGCCGGACCGCCGCAGTTAAAAGCATAGCGCGCGCCGCGTGGGCCGGTAAAACCCAGCGCAATCGAATTCACCAGAGGATGCCATTCGCCCATGGAGGTGCAGAAACCCAGGGTTTCGGCCTCTTTCAGCGCCGCATCCACCCCCGAGCCGATGCGCGCCCATTCGTCGGCGGCGGCAATGCGCGCACTGTTGATCAGGGCGCCGCGTTCGGCCGGCGGGAGCGACCATAGGTATGCCCGGCCAATGGCGGACGTGCAGATGTTCAAGCGAGCGCCGATATCGAGACGCGAGAAGACCATGCCTGAATCGGGCCGCACGGTGTCGATCAGCACCATGTCGAAACGATCGGGGACCGCCAGATGCACGGCCGCACCGGCAAACTCGGCCAGTTCGGCCAGGAAAGGCCGGATGCTGGTGCGCAGATCGAAATTGCGCAAATAAGCATTGCCCAGGTCCAGCACGCCAGGAGCCAGTTCGTACCTGTCGCTGTTGTGCAGCTGGCGCAAATGGCCATGGCCGACCAGCGTGGCGATCAGGCGCGATACCGTGGCTTTGGGTATGCCGGTAAGCCGCGACAGCTCGCTATGGCCCAGGGGCTCTTTGTGTTCGGCGACAACCCGCAATAATGTCAGCCCCCGGGCCAGGGCGCTGACTTCGTCGGGGGCATCTGATGGCAGTACGGCAGAGGCAGGCTTGGCGGTCATGACAGAAAAATCGCAAGGCCGTTATGAAGGCATCAATATACCACCGAGGCTTCGGATGCCAGCGCATGCACATCGGCGCGGTCGACGTCCAGCGTGGTGGAACGGCGCAATTCGCGGCGTTGCGACAAATCGTAGCGCCGCCCCCGATGCACGGTACAGCGATTGTCCCAGATCACCAGGTCGCCCACCTGCCAGCGATGCCGGTAGACATAAGCCGGCTGGGTCGCGTGCTCGAGCAGATCGGAGAGCAGCACCCGTCCCTCGGCAACGGGCAAGCCTTCGATGTGGCTGGCATGCACCCCCACGAACAGAAGCTTGCGGCCCGAGCCGGGATGGGTGCGGATCAGCGGCCAGCGTACACGCGGTATGGCATCGATCTGCTGTTGCGTATAGTCGGTGTCGCCCAGCATGAAACGTGAATGCAAGGCAAAATGCTCAGCCTCCAGCCCTTCGATCTCGGCGAGCAAACCCGCGTCGAGCCCATCGTAGGCGGCACGCAGATCGGCGAATTCGGTTTCGCCGCCGCTGGACGGATTGACGACCGAGTGCAGCATGGAATAGCGAGCCGGAGGGTTCTGGAACGAACTGTCGCTGTGCCACAACTGATTGGCCATATTGTTCACGATACGCCGGTGACTGCGTTCCGCTATTTCGCCATCCTCGGCGACATTCGAAATGTCGGCAAGCTCCTTGTATTTCAAACGGGCATGCTGATTGGATGCCTTCTTGAAACCCAGATCGAGCGGCCCGAACGACAGCGTGAATGCCATCTGCTCATCCTGCGAAAGCGGCTGGCCGCGAAACACCAGCACCGCATACCGGTTCATGGCATCGTCGATCGCATCCACCATCTGCGGCGACAAGGGTTTCGTGATATCCACGCCGCTGGCCTCGGCCGCAAACAATGGATGCAAGGGATTTAACTTCAGTGACATGATCGCCCCTTTGGTCTGGTGGAAGATGCGGCAGTACGCGCACTGCCGCGTGCTTAATCGAGGTGAATGTTGCTGTCGTGCGCCACCTGGGTCCAGCGCTGGATTTCCGAACGGATAAGCGCATTCCAATCGGCGGGGCTGGAACCGATGGGCATGACTCCCAGCGAGGCAAAGCGTTTTTTCACCTCGGGCTGCGCCAGGACGGCGGCCACATCGCGCTGAATCTTCGCCACCGCCGGCACGGGCGCGCCGGCCGTTGTGACCAGCCCCATCACGCTGTATACCTTGAAGCCCGGCAGCGTATCGCTCATTACCGGAACACTGGGCAGCGTGGCGTCTCGTTCTGCAGAGGTCAGGGCAATCGCCTTCAGCTTGCCGCTTTCAATATAGGGATGCGCCGAGTACACGAGATCGAACATAAGATCGACACGGCCGCCAAGCAGATCGGTAAGCGCCGGGCCGCTCCCGTTGTATGGAACATGCACGATATCGACGCCCGCCGCCTTCTTGAACATTTCACCCGCCAGATGAGTGGCGGTGCCCAGGCCCGGGGTGGCATACGTGAGCTTCCCGGGATGGCTGCGCGCGTACTTGATCAACTCCGGCAGCGTATTGAACGGCTCGCCGGGCTGGGCCACCAGCACCATATTGGAACGTGCGAGCTCGGTGACTCCGGTGAGATCCTTCAATGTGTCATACGCCATTTTGCTGTGGATCGCCGGGTTGATGGTGTAGGCGCTGATGGCCATGCCCAGCGTATAGCCGTCAGGCGCCGCCTTGGCAACCTGGGCCGTACCGATCATGGTGCCGGCGCCCGGCTTGTTCTCTACCACTACCGGTTGACCCCATTTCACATTGAGGCCATGCGCCACGATGCGGGCAATCGTGTCGGTCGGCCCACCAGCAGGAAACGGTACGACCAGCCGGACCTCATGTTGCGGAAAATCGGCGGCATGAGCCGAGGCTGTCACGACAGGGATCGCCAGCGCCGCAATGGCCGCGGCCAGTAAGCGAGGGAATTTCATCTTGTCTCCTTAATATTTTGATTCTTAGTTTCATTATATTTTAAAAAACAGGCGTGTCAAGGTTTTTTAAAACAATGGATTGAAGACTTTATCCAAAATTAAATTGCATTCAAATCAGAAAATATTCATATTTAATGATATGTTATGAGAAGGATGAAGAGAAACGCACATATGGAAAGCATATGGCTTGCCCTTCCATTTATTAAAATAAAATGATTTATTATTTCAATTTATTCAATTCATAATGGATTGAAATACTTAATTCCAATAGAAAAGCCGCAAATCTGGACATTGATGCGACCCCAGAGGACAATCAAGAGTCGGTGGGTGTATGTACATTACCCGCCTAATTTTCCATGGAGATAACATGGTCCGGCCAGCAGCAATACTGATGCTTTCGATCCTCGCACTCTCCGGGTGCGTTGCGGGCCCATACTCGGACGGCTACTACAACAGCAATTCCGGCCCCTGCGTATATAGCGGAGATTGCATGTACTACGGGGGATATGACGGGGGCTATTACAACCGGTACGACAATCGGTACGACAATCATTACTACAGGGGAAATGACAGAGGGCGCGACAACCACCAGTACAACAGAGGGAATGACAAAGGACACGACAGCCGTCAGAACAGCGGAAACAGGAACAGGGACGACAGGGGGGGAAATAACGCAAGGCCCAACAGGAACAACAGCGGCGCGCTCCTTGGCCGCCCGAGCAATCAAGGCGTCAATAGGCCGACCGACCCGCCATCCATGTTCAATAATTGAAAAGGCTTATTCACGCCGCAGCGGCATCACCTCAAAAATGCAGGTAATGCCGCCCGGCAGCACTACATGCCCAGGCTACCCCGCAGCCGGCTTTGGAAATTCGCCAGCTCGACCGGCAAGCGATTCTTGAGCTTGCCGAACAGCTCCGCATGCAGGCCGAGCTCCTTGCGCCAGGCGGCGGCATCGATGGCCGTGATGTGCTTGAACTTGTCGGCTCCGAAATCGAGCCCTTCCCAGGTGATGTCTTCGTAGCGAGGGGTAATGCCAAACAGATTTTCCTCGCCCTGCGCCGAGCCTTCGATGCGCTCCAGCATCCACTTCAGGATACGCATGTTTTCCCCGAAGCCCGGCCACACGAACTTGCCTTGCGCATCGGTCTGGAACCAGTTGACGCAGAAGATGCGCGGCAAGGTCGCGCCAACAGCCTGCAATTTCTCGCCCAGCTTCAGCCAATGCGCAAAGTAGGAACTCATGTTGTAGCCGCAGAAAGGCAGCATGGCGAAAGGATCGCGACGCACTACGCCCTGTGCGCCCGCGGCGGCGGCAGTGGTCTCGGAACCCAGCGTGGCGGCCATGTATACGCCTTCCAGCCAGTTGCGCGCCTCGGTGACCAGCGGCACTGTGTCCGAACGGCGGCCGCCGACGATAAACGCATCGATGGCCACCCCGGCGGGATTGTCCCACTCGGGATCGATGGCCGGGTTTTGCACCGCAGCCACGGTAAAACGGGCATTGGGGTGCGCCGCCTTGCGGCCGGACTCAGGAGTCCAGTCCTTGCCTTGCCAATCGATGCAGTGCTTGGGAGCCGGGCCCATGCCTTCCCACCACACGTCGCCGTCATCGGTGAGCGCCACATTGGTGAACAGTACGTTCTCGCGCAGCGAAGCCATGCAGTTGAAGTTGGTTTTCTCGTTGGTGCCGGGAGCAACCCCGAAATAGCCCGCCTCGGGATTAATCGCATACAGGCGGCCGTCGGGCCCGGGCTTGATCCAGGCGATATCGTCGCCAATCGTGGTGACTTTCCAGCCAGGCAGGGATGCGGGCGGAATCAGCATCGCAAAATTGGTTTTCCCGCAAGCCGACGGGAATGCCGCGGCCACGTGCATTTTCTTGCCCTGCGGCGAGGTAACACCCAGCACAAGCATGTGCTCGGCCATCCAGCCTTCATCGCGGCCCATGGTGGACGCAATGCGCAAGGCAAAGCACTTCTTGCCCAATAAGGCATTGCCCCCATAACCCGAACCGAACGACCAGATCTGGCGGCTTTCGGGATAATGCACAATGTACTTGGTATCGTTGCAGGGCCAGACGACATCGGCCTCGCCGGCGGCCAGCGGCTTGCCCACCGAATGCACGCATGGCACGAACTCGCCATCGGCGCCCAGCACGTCGTACACCTTGCGACCCATGCGCGTCATGAGGCGCATATTGACCACGACATACGGCGAATCGGACAGCTCTACCCCGATATGCGCAATGGGCGAGCCCAGCGGCCCCATGGAAAATGGAATCACGTACAGGGTGCGCCCGCGCATGCAGCCCGCAAACAGCCCGTTCAGCTTTTCACGCATGGCGGCCGGCGCCGTCCAGTTGTTAGTGGGGCCGGCGTCTTCTTCTTTTTCGGAACAGATGAAAGTACGGTCTTCCACACGCGCCACATCGCTGGGGTCGGACCAGGCCAGGTACGAGTTGGGCCGCTTGGCCGGATTCAGGCGATGCAGCGTCCCGCTCTTGACCATCAGTTCGCACAGACGGTCGTACTCCTCTTGCGAGCCATCGCACCATTCGATGTGGTCCGGCTTAGTCAGCGCAGCGATCTCTGACACCCACGCCTTGAGGCGTGCATGCTTTACCCAGCCGGGGGCGTCGGAAGATGGTTTGGGGCTGACTGTAGCGTTCATGGAACTTGCTCTCCTGATAGGTGATGCCATGCAAAGGCGCGGGCAAACGCTGTGCCAATGCCGACTTGGGTAGCGGGCGGGAGCTTGGCGTAAGCCAAGTCCGTACGCGATCTGCTTGGGAATAAGCTAATTATTCTAAAGCCTATTGGCGGAAAACGCCCGTCGATACATTTGAGCCGGTATTCAGATGCCATAATCGCGGTTGACAATAGGGTTTCATCACAGGAAATTGAAAGGTTAAAAATGAACGGTGCAGATAGCCTTTGCGACACATTGCTGGCCAATAACGTTGATGTATGTTTCGCCAACCCGGGCACATCCGAGATGCATTTTGTGGCAGCGCTGGACAAGAAACCCCAGATGCGTTGCGTCCTGGGCTTATTCGAAGGGGTCGTAACAGGTGCTGCCGATGGCTACGCGCGCATGGCGGACAAACCGGCCGCCACGCTTCTGCATCTGGGCCCCGGCCTGGCCAATGGCCTGGCCAACCTGCATAACGCGCGGCGCGCGCACACGCCCATCGTCAACATTGTCGGCGACCACGCCACGTATCACCTGCAGCACGACGCTCCGCTGACCACCGATATCGAAAGCCTGGCGCGCCCCATGTCTCAATGGGTGCGTCGCATACAATCCGCCGCCGACGTATCGGCCGCGGCGGCCGCGGCCGTGGCGGCGTCGCATGGCGGACAAGGGGGTGTCGCCACCTTGATCCTGCCGGCCGACGCCGCCTGGACACAGGCCCCGGCCGATATCCAGCGCGCCACCCTGCCCAGCCCCACTCATGTCGACCCAGACGCCTTGCGCCAGGCCAGCGAAGCCCTGCAAAACGGCCGCAAGACCGTCATCCTGTTGTCGGGCAAGGCTCTGCGCAGCAAAGCGCTCGAAACAGCCAGCCGGATTGCCGCACGAACCGGTGCCCGCCTGCTGGCGCAGCAATCCAATGGCCGGGTTGAACGCGGCGCGGGACGAGTCATGATCGATCGTGTTCCGTACAATGTCGACCTGGCCGTCAAGACCTTTGCCGATACCGAGCAGCTTATCCTCATCGGCGCCAAAACACCGGTGGCGTTCTTCGCTTACCCCGGCAAGCCTGGCGTGATGACCCCGCCCACCTGTCAATCCATCGCACTGACCCGCCCCACCGATGACCTGACCGAAGCGCTGGAAGCCCTGGCCGATGCGGTCGGAGCACGCCAATCAGCGGCGACCGTGGCAACAAAAACCGATGCCGGCGAATTGCCCACCGGGCCGCTGACGGCCGCCGCCATCATCCAGGCGATTGGCGCCTTGAGCCCTGAAAACGCCATTCTTTGCGACGAATCGGTGAGTTCCGGCAGGGACTCTTTCAAATCCACATTCGGCGCCGCGCCGCACGATTTCCTGCAAATCACCGGCGGCGCCATCGGCATCGGCCTTCCCCTGGCAACCGGGGCGGCCGTGGCCTGCCCGAACCGCAAGGTCATCCTCATGCAAGCCGATGGCAGCGGCATGTATACGCTTCAGGCGCTCTGGACGCAGGCGCGCGAACAACTGGATGTCGTCACGGTTATTTTCGCCAACCGCAGTTATGCCATCCTGCATCATGAATTGAAAATGGTCGGCGCGGGCGAGCCCGGGCATAATGCGCGCCGGATGCTGGACCTGGACCATCCCGCCTTCAACTGGGTGCTCATGGCAAACGCCGCCGGCGTCGAAGCGGCACAAGCGGTCGATGCCAAATCGTTTGTGGATCTTTTGCGCAGCGCCTTGTCCAGGAAAGGCCCATTCCTGATCGAGGCGCTCATCTAGCAGAGTTGGTCGGCATGTGCGGCGTGCCGCCGCCATCATCCGGCCGAGCTATATGCCGTTTTGACAATAGTGTAAAACTCGGCGGCGTAATGCCCTTGTTCCCGTGGGCCGTACGATGATCCTTTGCGCCCTCCGAATGGCAGATGGTAATCCAGCCCACTGGTCGATTGGTTTACCTTGACGATCCCGGCCTGGGCGTTTCGTTTGAAATCGGTAGCGTACTTCAGACTGGTCGTGCAAATACCGGCGGACAGGCCGAACTCCGTGTCGTTGGCAACAGCAAGCGCCTCGTCGTAACCCTTTACCCGCAATACCGCCACCACAGGGCCAAAGATTTCTTCACGAGCGATCCGCATATCAGGCCGCACGTCGGTAAATAGTGCCGGTTGCAGGAAATAGCCCGGAGTCTTGCGGGAAAGCGTATCGCCGCCCCACCGCAAGGTCGCGCCCTCGTTGCGGCCAACATCTATGTACGACAGATCCGTTTCCAGCTGTCGCTCATCGACTACCGGGCCGATATCGGTGGACGATTCCAGTGCATGCCCCACCTGCAAGGTATCCAGGCGCCGCATGACTGCGGCGATAAATCGATCGTATATGGCATCGGTGACAATAAGGCGCGAGGAAGACGTGCAGCGCTGGCCTGTACTATAAAAGCCACCGTTTATCGCGCACTCCACAGCTACGTCAAGACTTGCATCGTCCAGAACGACAAGGGGGTTCTTCCCGCCCATTTCCAGTTGCATGCGCTTCATCGTTTCACCACCCACGCATGCAGCGGCAATACCGCGGCCGGTAGGTACGGATCCGGTAAAGCTGATGGCGTCCACATCCCTGTGTGTAGTGAGCAAGGCACCAATGGTACGGCCACTTCCCATGACCAGATTGAGTACACCGGGGGGCAGGCCGGCTCTTTCCAGTATGGAAACTAATGCCCATGCGCAGCCCGGGACGAGTTCCGCCGGTTTGAAGACAATGCAATTGCCGTAGGCAAGCGCGGCGGCGATTTTCCAGGCGGGAATGGCGATAGGAAAATTCCAGGGCGAAATAATGCCCACCACGCCCAGGGGTTCGCGCGTTACCTCTGCATCGCTGCCTTCCTGCAAGCCCGACAAACGTTCTCCGCCAATGCGCAGCGCTTCTCCAGCCATGAAAGTAAATACCTGGGCCGCGCGTGTGACTTCGCCTATGCCTTCAGGCAATGTCTTGCCCTCTTCACGCGACAGAAGGCGCCCCAACTCTTCGCGTCGCGCAAAAATTTCCGTGCCCGCCCTAGCGAGGATATCGTGGCGCGCTGCGGGAGTCGTATGCGACCAGCGGGGAAACGCATTGCGCGCGGCCTGGACGGCCTGATCGGCTTGCGAAGCCGAAGCACGTGCGTACTCTCCTATTACGTCGTTAGTGTCCGACGGGTTGATATTGCGATTGATATCGTCGGAACGAATCCATTGGCCGTCGATAAAATTGCCATAATGCGTGTTCATTTTTCTGCGCTCCATTTAATGACGATGGGCCTAACGGCCGGCGGCTATCGCCGATTCGCGTACAGAGGCCAGCGTATAAGAGGGGTTGATCGCCTCGGGGTCGATCAGGCAGTGAATGATGGCGGGCTTTTTCGATGCCAGCGCCCGCTCGAATGCATCGGGAAATTCATCGGTGCTTTCCACTCTTTCGCCATGGCCGCCAAAAGCTTGGGCGTAGGCGGAAAAATCGGGGTTGTGCAGCTGGGTTGCACTGACGCGCCCCGGATATTCCCGTTCCTGGTGCATGCGAATCGTGCCGAACATACCGTTGTCGACAAGGATAACGATAATCGCCAGGCCGTATTGCACCGCTGTGGCGAATTCCTGGCCATTCATCAAGAAACACCCGTCGCCGGCAAAGGCGATAACCGTCCTTTCCGGCAAAATACGCTTGGCTGCCACCGCAGCCGGGACGCCATACCCCATGGATCCCGAGGTCGGCGCCAATTGTGTGCCGAATTTGCGAAAACGGTAAAAGCGATGCACCCAGGTGGCGTAGTTTCCAGCGCCATTGCATATTATGGCGTCATCAGGCAGGCGGCTATCCAGGAAGCTCATGATACGGGCCATTTGCAGCCGCCCCGGCGACCGGATCTGTGATGGGTCGCTCCAGGACAAATACTGGCGCCGGCCGCTTTCCAGATATTCGGCTCGCGACGCCGACTTGGGTAAATCCAGCCCCAACAAGGCATCGATGAATGCAGGCGGGCTTGCGTTAATGGCCAGATCGGGACTATAAACCCGCCCCAACTCACTCGGGTCCGGATAAACATGCACCAAAGTCTGTTCCGGCACGGGAATATCGAAAAGCGTATAGCCCTGGCTGGGCACCTCTGACATACGACTGCCGATCAGCAAAACCAGGTCGCTGCGTTTCACGTGTTGCACCAGTTTCGGATCAGGGCCAAAACCAAGATCACCTATAAAGCTTGGATGATCAGTCGGGAAAAGCATCTGGCGCCGCAACGTCACAGCGACGGGAATTTGCCACTGCCCGGCGATATCGGCCAGTTGCCTGACCGATTCCGCTGTCCAGCGTGAGCCTCCGAGCACAATCAATGGGCGTTCGGCCTGCATCAATAGTATGCGCAGCTGATCGATCTGGTTGGAGCCGGGATAGGCTTCTATGGGCAATACCGGCTGGCCGTCGCTGGCGCCGGTGGTCTGCACCAGCATATCTTCGGGCAAGGCCATGACGACAGGCCCGGGGCGCCCGGATATGGATAAGCGAACAGCACGGGAGATAATCTCGGGGATGCGGTCCGGGTCGTCGATTTCTGTAGCCCATTTTGCCAGCGGCCTGAACATGGCGCGGTAATCCAGTTCTTGCAGCGCATCCCTTTCGCGCATGCCACGCGCTATCTGCCCAACGAAAAGCAGTAAAGGCGTGGAATCGTGGTAAGCAATATGCACACCGGGAGTCGCGTTCGTGGCCCCGGGCGCCCGGGTCACAAAACACGCCGCGGGGCGCCCAGTCAGTTTCCCATAGGCCTCGGCCATCATTGTCGCCCCGCCTTCCTGGCGGCACACCGTGACACTGATATCCGAATCATACAAAGCGTCAAGCACCGCCAAATAACTTTCGCCAGGCACGCAGAACACATGGTCCACGCCATGGATGCGTAGTTGATCGACCAGTGCCCGGGCCGCGATACGTTTTTTTGGAAAAGGCTTTATGTCTTGCATTGTTGTCTCGTGGATAAGATTAGGATTCGGTCCGAAATCCATATATGCTTGTCATCGACGTGTTTCATGATGCACCGGCCGAATATTTAGAATATGAGCCTGCGGTGCATGTATCCAATATTATTTTTTTTTCAATCGATATGATTTGCGTATCGACTCAACATACTGGCTTACCGGAAAGGAAATATGGACTTCCGACATCTTCAGCAATTCGTGGTTCTCGCCGAAACCTTGAACTTTCGCCGCGCGGCGGAAAAGCTGCACATGTCGCAGCCGCCCTTGTCCGTTTCCATCCGCAAGCTCGAGTCGGACGTAGGAGTCGCGTTATTCACGCGCGGAAAAGACGGCGTAAAACTGACCGAAAGCGGTGAAGCCGCGCTGGTGGACGCTCGCAGAGCCTTGTTTCATGCCGAGCAATTTCGCCAGATGGCCCAGGCGGCCTCCACCGGCGACGGAGGGATTCTTCGCGTGGGGTTCGTTGGCTCTACAACTCATTTCATACTGCCCAAGCTGCTGACTCAATTTCGCCAACGCTATCCGGGAGTGCAACTGGTTCTTCGCGAAGCAACGTCGATTCGCATCATGCAGGAACTGGAAGAGGAAACACTGGACGTGGGCGTCGTGCGCGTACCCGTTTCGTCTCATGCGGGCACGCGCCTGCTGTCTTTGCATACCGAGCATTTCGTGCTGGCAATGCCAAAAATGCATCCGCTGGTACAGCGCGCTTCGCTGCAACTGAAAGACTTGTCGGAAGAAGGCTTTATTCTGTACACCGCAACAGACGCCGCGGGCCTGCGCATGGCGGCGATCCACGCCTGCCAATTACGCGGCTTTACACCCCGCGTGGTGCAGGAAGCCGTGCAAGTTCAAACGGTGCTAAGCCTGGTAGAGGTGGGGCTGGGCGTAGCGCTGGTGCCATCGATCAGCCGCCGCTTTGCCAGTACGCAGATTGTGTATAAAACCTTATCCGATTTCCCCGATAGCGCATCGATCGGCATTTCAGTAGCCTGGAACCCCAGCGCAGAAATTGCCGCCGTACGCAACTTCCGTGAAGTGGCCGAACATGTCTTTCCCCAGTAGCACGTAGCCGGCAAAAGACAAGGCCGAAGCCTTATTCGTATTGCCGGCTATTCTATTACACCACTGCCCCGCCATAAGGAAATCTGCTCGGACGAAGCCCGCAGGATGTTTTTTAGCACCGCATCGGTATGCTCCCCCAGCCTTGGCGGCGCCGTAGGTGCGCGTGGTGGCGTACCCCGCAAATTCAGGGGCGAACGCATAAGCCGTATACTGCCGTGGCGCCCGTCGGGTGTATCGACAATAAGCCCCCGGGCTTTTATTTCCGGCGCATCCAGCGCTTCCGGCACATCCCTGACAGAGCCCGCAGGAATACCGGCGGCCCGGATTTTTTCCAGCCAATAGGAATTGGACTGCGTCACCAACACGCCTTCCAGTTCCCGCAATAAGGTGTCCCGGTTCAACACACGCTGGCGATTGCTGCAATAGCGGTTATCCTGCGCCAGCTCGGGCCGGCGCAATACGCCGCACAATGCGGCGAATTGCGCATCGTTGCCCACGGCCAGGGCAAAGCGGCCATCCGAGCTTGAAACGATTTGATAGGGCACGACTGTGGGGTGTCCGTTGCCAAAGCGTCCGGGCCGATGCTGCGCAGCCAAATAACCCATGCCGATATTGGCCAGCACGTTTACCGCCCCGTCCAATAAGGCCAGATCGATCAACTGCCCCTTTCCGCTGTGTCCACGCGCAAGCAGCGCGGCAAGAATGGCCTGTACTGCATTCATGCCCGTAACCAGGTCGGTAATGGCAACACCCAGCTTCATCGGTTCGCCGCCCACCTCGCCCGTTATCGCCATCAGGCCGCTTTCGGCCTGAATCACAAAATCGTACCCTGGCTCAGCGGCGCGCGGCCCCGTACGGCCATAGCCCGAGATCGAACAGTAGATCAATCGCGGATTGAGCTCCGCCAGGGTTTCGTAATCCAGCCCGAATTTGGCCAGCGTGCCTAATCGATAATTCTCGACCAGAATGTCCGCCTCTTGCGCGAGCCGACGCACCAGGGCCTGGCCTTCGCTGTGCTTCAAATTGATTGCCACAGATTGTTTACTGCGGTTGGCGCACATGAAATAGGTCGACTCCCCGTCCAGATCGGGCGGCAGCCAACTGCGTGTGTCGTCGCCTTGCCCAGGAGCTTCTATCTTCCAGACTTCGGCCCCCAGATCGGCCAGCGTCTGCGTACACCAGGGACCCGCCAGCACACGGCTTAAATCAAGAACCCGGATTCCTTCAAGTGGCGCGGCACCCTGCCCCACGGCGGCCCCTGTTGCTGCCTGCTGCTCCGTCATAAGCGTTCCGCTGAAAGTTCGCTGCAAATGAATGCGAGCGCCGAGCTCGAGGTTTTCCGCAACAGCGCCTCGCCGATACGGCCAGCCCAATAGGTTTCATTACCTGCAGCCAGTCGCCATTGGCGCAAGCGCCGCGTATATAACTGCAGGTCATACTCCTGGGTGATGCCCAACGCGCCATGCACCGCATGGGCAATGTCGGCGATCACAGCGGCGGCTTCACTGGCCCGGCTCTTTCCGACAGCGGCCAGCAAAGGGCGCGGCCACCAGTTGGTGCTATTGCAGGCCATTTGCGCCGCCATGCGGGCGGCCCATGTACGCTCGGCCATAATGCTTATCTGACTCTGGACCGCCTGGAACTTGCCTATGGGTTTGCCGAACTGGGTGCGCTGGCCGGCGTAATCCAGCGTCAAGGCCAAGGCTTTATCCGCCGCACCGGCAATCAATGAGGCGTGGCACACCGCAGAAATTTCGGCCAGCTTGGCGCATGGATGAGTCTCTCCGCTTATCCCGTTTGCCGCGCGCGGCCCTTTCCAGCGCATGGCCACATCCAGGCTGGCAGGGTCCGCAATCAACTCAGACTCAAGGTCCGCTCCCCGGGTGGGCAGCAACACAATTTGACTGCCAAGGTCGGCCAGCACCCATTGGGCCGTACGGCCAAATGAAACGGCGCTGCCGCTTATGGAATTTTCGCCGGAACGCATGCCGAAAGCGGCAATGGTAATAGGCCCTTTTGGTATCGGCGCCCGGACATGGTGCAGCCAAGCGCGCGCCAGCATGGTTTGTGCAAAAGGCACCGGTATGGCATGCCGGCCCGCGGACAAAAACAAGGGGAACACCTGGGCCAGCGTCAGGCCGGCACCGCCCGATGACTCCGGCACGAGCGCGTCGAGAAATCCGGAGTCCTCCAGTGCTTGCCATAAAGCGTCAATGCTGGCGCCTTCTTCGATGGCGCGTATTGCGGCGGGCGTAACGATTTGAGCAAACAAGCGCTCGATCGAATCGCCAAAAATATCGTCCATGAAAAATCCTTATCGCAGCCCTAGACCGCGCGCAATGATGCCACGCAGGATTTCACGAGTTCCCCCGCGAAGCGAAAATGAGGGGGCCAATTGCTCCAGGTAAGCCAGGGTTTTCAGCAACGACGCGGACACAGGCGCATCAGGCGCCGAGCCCAGGACCTCGCCAATAAGCCGCGGGATAGCCTGTTCTATTTCAGTTCCGAGATCCTTGACCAGGGTGGCCTCGATAGCCGGGCTTTCCCCTTTGGCCAGCTTGGCCGTCAACGATAGGGACATTGCCCGCAACACAGCCAGCCACGACACAATTTGACCCAGCGTTGCCGCCGCCACGGCATTGCCTGCGTCGTTGAACCGGCAATGCGCAAGCCAGGTTTCAAGCAAGACCATGCTCGAATACAAGCGTTCGGGCCCGCTGCGTTCGAAAGCCAATTCGGCATTGACCTGGGCCCAACCGTCGCCCTCTACCCCGATCAATGCATCGTCGGGGCACTGCACATCTTCGAAAAAAACTTCCGAAAAATGCGCATCGCCGGCCATGTCGTTTATGGGACGTACGCTTACCCCGGGAAGCTTCAAGTCGACAATGATTTGCGACAAACCCTTGTACCGGTCCGCAGTCGTGCCCGAGGTACGGACCAATGCAATCATGTAGTCCGAGTGCTGTGCATTGGTAGTCCAGATCTTGCTTCCACTCAGCAGCCAGCCTGCCTGGTTGCGTACGGCTTTGGTCCTGATGCTGGCAAGATCGGAGCCCGAATCGGGCTCGCTCATTCCTATGCAAAAGAAAGCCTCGGCCTTGCAGATTCGCGGCAGGTAAAAAGATTTTTGCGCCTCGGTACCGTATTTCAGGATTAACGGCCCGCTTTGACGATCGGCTATCCAATGGGCCGAAACCGGTGCGCCAACGCCAAGCAGCTCTTCGGAAAGTACAAAACGGGCGAAGGCGCTCTTGCCCGCGCCCCCGTATTGCGGGGGAAGCGTTATTCCAAGCCAGCCTCGCTGTGCCAGTTTGCGGCTGAAATCGGCATCGAATCCCATCCAGGACCGCGCCCGAATATCCGGCGCCAACCCAGCCAGGGCGTCACTCAGAAATGAGCGTATTTCAGTGCGCAAGGCTTCGTCTTCAGCCGGAATTTCAATAAGCTCAAGCGTATCTATCATGATTCAAGAGTATGTCCGGCAAGGAACATCAAAACCGGCAGATAGTGCACAGCGCTTGTTCCAGTCGATTCAGTTGTAATAAGCCAGCGGATACTATCGATGTTTCAGCGACTTTGTGTCTAATATTATTTTTTTTGATAGTGATATTGAATTCATATCGGACAGGCTTAAGCTCGTTGACAGCTCCCCGCCGCGCCGTCTTTCGTCACTTGCATCCGTGGGCCGCAAGATCGGCATCAACGCCATGAATCCATCGATATGCTTTGGTTATTGATCTGTAAAAATTTAATATTGGATCGAATTTTCCGGATCTTCTAAGCTTGGCGTCTATTCTTGCCGCCGCACGCGGCGTGGCAAACAGACCAGATTCTCCTGCAGACGCCACGGCAAACCCGCGTCAACCAAGAACCCGTCAAACCACCGCGGCTATGCCGTACATCATAAAGAATCCAGCATGGACCCAATACTGCATTTCGAACAAGACGAGCGCGGCATCGTGACACTGACGATGGACCACAATGAAACTCGCAATGCGCTCACAGGCAACAATATGGTCAAGGAATTTCTTGCGGCGATCCAGCGTATAGAAACCGACCACGCGGTGCGTGCTGTAATCATCACCGGCGCCGGCAAGGTTTTTTCTTCCGGCGGAAATATTGCCGAAATGGAAAGACAGCTCAAACCCGAATTCCCCAGCCCGGCATTGCGCCATGAGTACCGGGAAGGCATACAACGCCTTCCCCTGGCCTTGCATAATCTGGAAGTGCCCACCATTGCCGCAATCAACGGACCGGCTATCGGAGCCGGATTCGATCTGGCCTGCATGTGCGACATACGCATCGCGTCCGACCGTGCCGTATTCGCCGAAAGTTTCGTCAAGCTGGGCATTATCCCGGGGGATGGCGGCGCCTGGTTCCTGCCCCGGCTCATAGGCATGTCGCGCGCGGCCGAAATGACACTTACCGGCGATCCGATAGATGTCGCGCAAGCCGTGCAATGGGGCCTGGTTTCAAAAGCTGTGCCGGCGGAAGAATTACTGGCCGAATGCCGCAAAATGGCGCTGCGAATCGTCGCCAACCCAAGCGATGCAATCCGGATGAGCAAGCGCTTGCTGCGCGAAGGCCAGCATAGCCGGCTCGATACCCTGCTGGAGCTATCGGCAGCCTTTCAGGCGATGGCGCACAAATCCGAAGACCACGCGACCGCAGTGCGGGCATTCATGCAAAAGCGCGCCCAAAAGAAATGAACCATTTCCCCGCGGCAGGCCAGGCAGCGCAAGCGACCTGTTAAATTCGATAGCGCTTGACCACTTGCGGGTCGGGATCGCACCCCAGGCCTGGGCCGTTGGGAATGCCTATAGTGCCGTCCGCGCCGGGCAGGCCTACATCGCCGAACAAAGGGGCTTCCAGCTGGACGCCAAAAACTTCAATACCCCCTATGCCGCCATATGCGCCAGCCAATTGCAAGGTGGCCAGCAGGCCCGGACCGAAATAAGGCGAGTGAGGCGCCATCTGGCGGTGATATTGCCGAGCCAGCTCGGCAACCGCGCCAAATTCGCTGATGCCCCCCATTTTGGTCACACTGGGCTGGAAATAATCCACACTTCCCGCTGCCAGCAAAGGCTCGAACGACACCGCATTTGCGAGGTTCTCGCCCAGAGCGAGCGGGATATCGACGGCCTCGCGCAAACGGGCCAGACCCGGCAAGTCTTCGGGCGGCCATACGGGTTCTTCCAGCCATTTGAGCTTGTATGGAACCAGTTGCGTAGCCATCCGTATGGCCTGATCGGCGCTCCACTCGCAATTGACGTCCAGCATCAGGTTCACGTCGTCGCCAATGGCGCCACGGGCGGACGCAACCGCGTCCACCGTAATCTCATGCAGTTTCAGGCTGCCGAACCCCTGCTTTAGCGCGCGCTCGCACGCGCGCGAGACAACCGCCGGATCAGACAGGCGCATAAAGCTTTTGTAGGCGGGAACAGTATCGCGTACCCTCTGCCCCAGCAACTGCGCCACCGAAACGCCGGCACGTTTTCCGGCCAGGTCCCATAAGGCAATGTCCAGGCCGCTTAATGCATATTGCACCGGACCGCTGCGTCCAAAAATATGCAAGGGCTTTTTCAGGGCCGCCATCAACGCGGAAATATCGCTTGCATCTTTCCCCAAAGCCAATGGGCGCACCACCTCTTCCAGAGCCTTTATGGTCGATGGAATAACGTTGTAGCCGAACGCCTCGCCCCACCCTGTAAGGCCATCGTCGGTCTGGACCTTCACCAGCAGATAGGAAAGACGGGACCAGACAGTCCCTCCAAAGCCGGTAGGCGCGCCGTCATGCTGATACGGAATGGATACGGGTATTGCTTCAATCGAAAGAATATTCATGAATCGGGATGTTCCGTAATATCGTTGGAATGCGGGATTTCCTGGTCGCCGTGGGACGCCATCGCCGAGCCTGCGGCTTCAGTAGCAGGAACTGCGCCGCCGCCCAGGTAAATACGGCTGATCAGCTCTCCTTGTCTGATTTCGTCGGCCGTGCCTTGACCGCCGATTTTTCCGGTTTCGACCAAATAGCAATAATCGGCGAACTTAAGCGCCTCTTTGACCAGCTGCTCTACCAGCAGTATCGCGACGCCCGATTTCGAGAGCTCTTTGGCCACCGTGAGAATCCGATTAATGACCATGGGGGCCAGTCCGCTGGATGGCTCGTCCAGAATGAGCAGGCGAGGTTCCGCCACAATGCCTTGGGCTACGGCCAGGATCTGCTGCTGTCCACCGCTTAACCGGGACGCCATCAGATGGCGCCTCTCGGCCAGTTCAGGAAACAAATCGTAGGCCATGTCCAGCTTGGCGCGGTCGCCGCGGCGATTCCGGGCATAGGTGCCCAGCAGCAGATTGTCTTCGATACTCAGGCCGGTGAAAACCCGATGCCCTTCCAGGACCATGACCAATCCGGCCTGCGCGGTAGCGCGGGCGTCGGCACTGGAAATGTCCTGGCCGCCGAACAGCACGCGTCCGCCTTTTTTTGCCACCAGCCCCGAAACGGCATGCAGCATAGAGCTTTTCCCCGCACCGTTGCGGCCCAGCAATACGACAAACTCGCCTTCATGGATGCAAAAATCGACACCATGGACGACTTCCGCCTTGCCGTATGCAACCTGCAACGACGAAACGTCCAACAAGATGGGAGATGCCGAATGCCCGCGTTCTTCTTTATGCATGATCAGGCCCCCAGGTAAACACGGATGACTTCAGGGTTGGCGCGAACCTCGGCGGCCGACCCGCTGGCTATGGTGCTCCCCAGATTCAGGGTAGTGACGCGATCGCAAATCCGGAATACAAAATCGGTGTGATGCTCGACAATCAATACGCCCAGGCCCGCATGACCCATCGCCAGCACGATAGCGGCCAGTTGTTCGATTTCGTGCTCCGTCAGGCCGCCGGCGGGTTCATCAAGCAAGATAAAACGAGGCCGCATGCACAGGGCCCGTGCTATCTCGAGAAACCGTTGCTCGGCGTGGTCAAGCAAGCTGGCCGGTTGATCCATGATGTGGCCCAGGCCCATGGCTTGAAGAATTTCGCGGGCCCGGGCGCGCAGCCCGTCGTCCTCCCGGCGCGCCGCCGGCAAGGCCAGTGCGTTCTGCAAAAAGCCGGCGCGCGTATCTTTCCAGCCTCCAAGCATTGCGTTGTCCAGGCCGCTGAGCGTGCCGAGCAGCCGGGGCTTCTGAAACGTCCGCGCAATGCCCACCGCCGCCCGGTGTTGTACCGATGCGCGCGTTAGCGGCAATCCATCCAGCGCGATCGAACCGCCGTCAATGATGTAATAGCCCGAAAGCAGATTCAGCAATGTGGTCTTGCCGCTGCCATTGGGGCCTATCAATCCGTGGATTTCACCCTCTTTCAAAGACAGGGACACTTGATTGACGGCCACCACCCCACCAAAGTGTTTGCTGGCCTGTTCAAGCTGCATGCCGTCCGTGTGTTTGCGCCCTGTGCGAATCGCCGCGATCAGTCGGGGGATATCGGGGCTAACTACCCGTTTCTCGCGATTGCGAGGAGAGAATTTTTCACGGAGCAGGCGAATGACACTACCTATTCCTTCCGGAACAAGCAAAACAACAATGAGCAGCAAGGCGCCATAAAAGAATTGCCCCCAACGAGCCAGAGAACCCATCATTTCCGGCAATATCGCCAGCACAATGGTTCCCAGGAACGGCCCCCAGATGGTACCCCTGCCGCCGATTACGATGCATATGAAGAAAAACAGGCTTAGCTCGAAGACAAAGGTTTCAGGTGTGATGTAGCTTTGAAGCGTGGCGAACAAAGCGCCCGACAGCCCCGCTGTTACGCCGCTGAATGTGAATACCGTCAGTTTTACCCTGAAGATTGGTACGCCCGCCGAACTGGCCGCCACCGTGCTGTCGCGCAATGCGATCATGGCCCGGCCCCACATGCGGCGCACCAGATTCCACGAAAGCCATGTAACCAGCCCCGCGAATGCCGCCACCAGCCAATACAGGCCCGAGGGACTGGCAAACGGAGCGTTGAACGGTGGCACACTGAGCCCTACTCCGCCCCCGGTCAGGTCGGCCTGAGCCAGAGAAAATTCGGTAACCATCAGGGCAAAGGCCAGCGTTGCCATGGCGAAATAGAAACCCGGCAATCTTAATGAGGGCAGGCCTAAAAGAAATCCGCAGACGCCACCCAGGCCCGCCGCAGCCAGGGTGGCGATCCAGGGATCCAGATCGTAACGGCCGGTGAGGATAGAGTAGGCATACGCGCCAATGGCCAATAGGCCGATATGCCCGATGGACAGCACCCCGGTGTAGCCCACCGCCAGGTTCAGGCCCGCAACCAGAATCCAGTAGACGCCGATCAGGGTGGCAATATGAAGCTGATACGGATTACCTATCCATAAAGGCAAGGTAGCCAGTGCCGCAACGCAAATCAGCATGGGCATGCCAGGTTTGAGATGGATATTCATACTTGACGCATCTTTTGGTTCCCGAACAAGCCTTCGGGTTTAACCAGCAAGAAAAACATTAACAGGCCAACCGCGATGGTGCGTTGGTATTCGCCGCCAAAAAAATAAGTGGCCAGGGTGGATAACAACCCCAGCACCAGGCCTCCGATCACGGCGCCAAGGTTGCTGCCCATGCCTCCGACAGCGAGGGCGATAAAGCCGTACAAGGTGAGGGTCAACCCCACCGCGAAATCCGCGAATGTAAGCTGCCCGCCCGCAAAGCCGACCAGGCCGCCCAGTAATCCGGCTATGCCGTATGAAAACGCCCTGATGCGGCCCGTCGCCACGCCCCGCGCCCTGGCGGCAAAAGGATCTTCGGCAACCGCAAGAAAAACTTTCCCAAACAATGTGTGGCGATAAAAACGGTCCAGGGCAACGACCACCAAGGCAACGCACGCGATAGGAAGCCAATATTTCTGATCCCACAGTCCCGAGGTGAAATCCTGGTCGATCAAGCGCGGAAAAGGCTTGGGCTCGGTGCCCCACAACAGCACTACGCTTTGCTGAATGATGGTTGCCAGAGCCAGCGTACTGAGCAGCCAGAGATGTTCTTCGGAACGGGCCAGAATACGCCTGATTGCAACGAATTCTGTAAGCAGGCCCAAAATAATGGCGGAGGCAATGGCCCCTGCCAGCCCTACGAAAACGGGCAGTTTCAAGTCGCCGATCAGGTAGGCGCCCATTACCCCGCTGATCATGAAAAGATGGCCCGTTGTAAAGCTAAGGACCTTCGAGGTCGAGTACATCGCGTTGTAGGCCAACGCGGCGGCCGCATAAAGCGAGCCTATCGCCAAGCCCGTGACCAGGACTGTCAGCATGCCGGGAACTCCTGTGACTATTAAAGATGTGTCGGCCCGATTCGGGCGAGCCGACACCATTTCCAATCAAGGCGCGCTACTGCGGAGCCCGCTTGAAACTGCCATCTTTGAATGTATTGGCAAGATCGACCACCATGGCGGAATCGGGGAAACCGTTATGGTTTTCAGGAGTCCAGGTGTAATCGGCATAAACGCCCTTCAGGTCCTTGGTGGATTCCAGCACTTTCTTGATGGCCTCGGGATCGGTGCCGCCCGCCTTCAACACAGCATGCTCTATGATTTTTACCGTGTCGTAACCCAGGGCAACCCACCAAAAGGTGAAATTGATCTTGTCGCCCAGTTTCGGCCGCATCTGGTCCATCAGTTTTTGGGTAGCCGCCGGCAATTTTCCACCGGCATCGTACGTGGTGCTGGTATAGCCGGCCGCGTAGGTATTGTCCCAATAGGATGGTTTGTTGAGGAGATCGCGAATAGGCAAGCCCATCAACGCGGGGTGGCCCACTACCGGCACATCCCATTGGGCATTGCCGCGGGCATTCAGGATACGCGCCAGCAAGCCGGTTGCCGCGGACCAGGGCATCAGCACATCGGCCCCGGCCGCGCGAGCCTTGGCGATTTCGTCGGCCACGCTGGTCTTGTTGGGGTCGATCAGAACCGAATAGACCGGTTTGATCCCGGCTTTTTCAAGCAAGGCGGCCGCAGCCTTGGCCGAAGAGGCGCCATAACCGGTGGTATCGCCGATGATCGCGATTTTCTTGTGCTTCAGGACGTCTATGGCGTAGCGGTTGGCCGACGTTATCCATTGCTGATTCGAGTTGATGACACGAAAAGCCAGGGGGTATTTCTTTGCATCTATCAGACTATCTACCGTACCAATAACCAGATTCGGCACTTTTGCCCGCGTCAGAATAGGAATGGTGGCCAGGGATTCACCCGAATTGACCGGCCCGATCACAAAGGCCACTTTTTCGCTGTAAGCCAGTTCGTTGGCAAAATTGACCGCCTTGGTCGGGTCGCCCACGGTATCGCGGGTAATCAGTTTCAATTGCCGGCCATTGATTCCCCCCGCCTTATTGATCTGTTCAACGGCAAACTGCACACCTTCGTTTTCGGCGATTGCCGCGGAAGACAAGGGACCCGTCAACGACGACAGCCAGCCAATCTTGATGGGGTCGCTGTTGGCACTGGCGGTTGCCGAACCTAGCACGCAGGCCAGGACGGTGGCGCCTTGCACTGCAAGTTTTACTGCGTGGAAAAGCTGTTTCATGTCTGTCTCCTTGAGAGATTATTATCAAATAGCCACAACATCTTCAGGTGCTGTGCCGAACTATCCGTGTTGCGAATCCCGAACCGATATCCGGTAACGCTCTATGGTTTCCCAATCGAATGTAAAACCCGTCCCTGGCCGGTCGGGCAGGCAAATAGTGCCATCAGGCTCGAGGGACATTTTCTCGGTAAACAACGGGGCAAACCACGGCATGTGTTCGCACCACGTTGCGTTGCCCGCCGAAGCGACAATATGCAGGCTATGTTCTGTGAAGATATGGGGAGACACGGCAAGATCGAGCGTGCCCAGGTAGCGAACCGCCTTGAGCATCTCGGTGTATCCGCCCATGCGTTGGAGGTCGGGCATGAACACCGTTGCCGCCGCACTCTGCGCCATGCGCCGGATGCCATAGCGCGTATATTCGGTTTCGCCGCTAGCCACCGGCGTATCCAGCTTGCGAACGAGCATGGCGCCCGCCTCATCGTTCCATGTAGGGACAGGCTCTTCGAACCATTCAAGATTGAACTGTTCCAGCGCCTTGCCCAGCCTGAGCGCGCTGGCCGCATTCAGGCCCTGATTGGCGTCGGCCATCAGGGAGACGCCATGGCCGATTTCCGACCGTACCGCCTCGACCCGGGCAACGTCTTCTTTCCAGTCGGCCGATCCGAGGCGCATTTTCATGGCAGTGAAGCCTTGCGCCAGAAAAGCGCGGGCTTCGGCCACCAGCTCATCCTGGCTGGATGAAAGCCACAGGCCGCCGCTGGCATAGACCGGCACGCGGTCGCGGCACGCGCCGAATAATTTGTACAAAGGACGATTCGCCGCCTTTCCGATAATGTCCCAGCATGCGATATCTATGGGGTTATAGGCCAGTATGGAAATACCGCTTTGTCCATAGAAATTGCTGCCGCGGAAAAAATCGTTCCATAGACGCTCGACATCGTGCGGATCGCGTCCTACGACCAGCGGAGCCAGAGTTTGCGTGAACTGGGCAATCGCCGCCAAACGATGACGATCAAAACAAAAACCATAACCTTGGCCAATGATGCCCACATCGGTCTCCAGCGTGGTCAACAGGCAGCACACATCGGAAATTTCATGGATGGACGTTTTCAAAGGCCGCTCCAGCGGCAGCGAAACCAGTGCTGTCTTGAGTGCTGTAATGCGTATGGCTGACGGCGTAGAAGATGTATTCACACTAGCTCTCTTTAATCAGTTGTGCGCTCGCGCCTTCGGCGGCTCTACCGCCCTCAGGCAAATTGCCGCCGGATATCCGTCAGTGCATGAACGCTTCTCAACGCCGGCGTGAATCAAAAGCCAGCCCTCCCAGGGCCTTGTCTTTACCAACGTGTTGGATGGGTACTATCGATGTTTTAAGCTGTGCTTGTCTAATATTATTTTTTTCAATTCCGATACCAAAGCAATATCAATCTATCGGTTGTGCAATGCAAAAAACCCGCAATGCCAGAAAGCATGCGGGTTTCTATACTGCAATCAACTGCTGTAGACTAATTCCTGGCGCAGAGGGACATTCACATTGTGGCTTAAAATCCATATAAACAAACGATCTATAAAATTCAATTTTTACAGATACCGTCAAAAGTACCGTTATAAAAACGCCGCTGGGGCGAATTTTACAAGCCGCCCCCATGCGTCAATTTTTCTACTATGCCCATTAGCCACGCTACGGGGCGACAGAGATATGCCCGCCAGCCACTCTACGCCGCTTGGGTACCTTCGCTACAGGAAGCAAGCTGGTGTACCTCTGATAAAGCACAAAAAGGAAGGCCACCCGCGCCGCATCGTCTTTACCGCCCTTGTAGCCGTAGGCGGAATCCACCGCTCTATCCACCGATTGATGCGCTCTATGTAATTCCGTGGGCATGGTAAGCGGATCGTACAGGTCGGCCAGCGTGGCGTCGGGATACAGCGCGCGGGCTTCGAGCACCGCTCGCCCGGTGGCTTCGATACCTTCGCGCTGCTTGTCGGTCAGTGCATCCGGCCATGGATAATTGTTGTAGACAATGGTATTGGAATAGCGGTAATCGCTTTTCAGTCGCCCGCATACCGCGCGCATCCAAGCATTGTGTAGGGTGCTATTGAGTACGGCGAAGTGGTAGAGGGTGGCATTCGGAATCACCAAAACCAGATTACTTGCCAACGCTTCAGCGGGCAAAAAACCCATAGGCACAAACTGTCGCCTTTCGGATGACACGCTGGGCAAGACCATGAATGGCCCATCAGGCAAAAATTCAACATGAAATCGTGTCGGAGAATTGGCCAATTTTTGAGTGGGTGGGCTGTCACTTGCAAGCCGAAACTCACGGACGGCCTGGACGCGTTTTAGAGCCTCAGGCATCGCACGTAATTCGGACGGGGTGCAGTCACCGAGCCACAGACACCAGCGCTCTATTCCGTTGATAAACTCCTCGGCACCCAGCCACTGACGAAACCACTTCGCGCTTGCCGGCTCTTTCGCAATGAACACCGCCTTTTCAGACTGGGTAAACAGGTAATTCCCGTTGTCAATTGGCTTGTTGCCAATTTGTATGTGGGGCACTCGACATATCGGAGCCGAACGGCGCGGTATCAATACGTCGGGTGCGTCAAGCAAGTAAGGATTGACGCGACTTGCAGCAATCGCAATCCCGTCTTCCTTGATGTTGTTGCCGTAGTCGAACAACGTGCAGGCTGGTGGCGCGCGCAGCCCGAAGCCGATGATGACGCAATGCACGGCGGCATTGCCCTTGCCCTCATTGCCCCACTTGAAGGTACGGTGCGCGAATCGAATTTTAATGCCAGCGGCAAGCAATGGCGACCATAACACCGCCACCTGTTCACCTTGGGCAATGGAGTTGGTGGATACGAAAGCTACATCAATAATCGGATTCACCTGGATATAGTGCATCGCCTTGATGTACCACGCCGCCACCAAGTCCAACAGCCCCGCGTTCTTGATGCCCGCGAACACGCTTCGCGTGTCGGCGCGCTGCGCATCGGTCATGAATTTGGCGCCAACAAAAGGCGGGTTCCCCAGCACATAGCTGCAACGCTCAGGCGCGACCACGCCGGCCCAGTCAATGCGCAGCGCATTGTCGCAAACAATGGTCGGGCTATCCACCAGCGGCACCGTAGGCCGCGTGTTGCCGAAGCGTTGCGCCGCCTCCAGGTTCATCTGGTGGTCGGTAATCCACAGCGCCACGCGCGAAATATGGGCTGCGGCTTCGTCAATCTCGATCCCATAGAACTGTGTCACGCGCACCCGGCACAGCGTGGACACGTCCAGCAGGCCACGCCCACGGTCAAAGTCGAACAGGTCAGCGATGATCTCGTTTTCCAGACGGCGCAATTCACGATAGGCGATTACGAGGAAATTGCCACAGCCGCAGGCGGGATCCAAAAAGGTGAGGCTCGGCAGCTTGTCATAGAGTGCTTTCAAACGCGGCTTGCTATGTTTGGCGGCTTGATACTCCGCACGCAAGTCATCCATACACAGCGGATTGATAACACGTAAAATGTTGCGCTCGCTCGTGTAATGCGCGCCCAGCTCCCGGCGTGACGCTTGCCGGGTTTCGTCGGGATGGTGCACCTCCAGCACCCCCTGGAACATAGCCCCAAAAATCGCCGGACTGATTCCGCTCCAGTCTAATTCGGCACATTCCACCAGCAGTTTACGTAGCGTGGTATCAAAAGACGGTATGCGGGTGCGCTCTGAAAACAAATTCCCATTAATGTAGGCGAAGGCAGACAGCGTTTCGTCGAGCGTGGATTGCCGTTCTACTTCGGCAGTATTCAAAACGTCAAACAACTCCGCAAGTCTGGCTCCGGTGTCACGCCCATCAGGTCGCGTAGCCTCGATGAGATTGCGGAACTGCCCATCAGCGCCAAAGATGCCGGTATCGTCGGCAAACAGGCAAAACAGCAAACGGGTAAGAAGCACTTCAAGATCACGCCCCTTGAAGTTAGCACGCAAAAGGGCTTCATGGAAACGCGAAACGACGTAGGCAGCTTGCCGATTAATGGGGGATTCTTCGACGATCTCGGGGGCGTTCTCTTCCACCAAAAAATTAAACCACCCGGCGCGCTTGGCCAGGTCTTTCAATGTGCACTCGCTGTGCTGATCCGTTTTGAGATCATAAAGACGGAAACGGGCGAAGTCGCTGGTCACGATATAGCGCGGGCGCTCCGCCTCAGGTAAGGCCACAAAATAATCGGCCGCCTGGTTAAAGGCGGCATCTAAATTTTTGCCCCGACTTTTATGCTCTACGATCAACAGCCCTGGGATGAAACTGTCAATGAAGCCATGCCCGCCACCGATCTTGTCTACCGCTTTTTCGTATATGGTCGCAGACTCGGGGCGCACACCAAAGCACTCATAAAATCGCGCCCAAAACAGCTTGGCATCGGCATTTTCTCGGGCGGCGTCTTTCCATTGAACAGAAAAGGCTGTCAACCTGCGGCGTACTTCGTTTCGGGTCAGGCTGGGCATAGGATCATGTGCAATGGCTAGGGTGATAACTTACGGGTATTGTAAGTAATCTTATTCTCTCAGGTTTTTTTAACGGATCGCCGGCGGTACCTGCGATGTTCGAAGGCGCTTCCAGGCGTCTTTTAGGCTACCAGCGAGCCATCCCGAAACCGCCAAGAAAACCGTAAATCGCCATGGCTTCAAAAGGCCACCATGTTAAAATAAAGGACGTTAAGAAGTAGCTGTTCACGCATCAAAATTATTAGGAAAGCTCCAGCGATTGCGCTTCAAAGTCACATTGATCCTACGGCATTTTTTAAATACAGGGTGGCACTATGAAGGATGATTTGCCAGACGTACATTTTGGCCCCATTGGGAAAGCGCGTGTTCCATGGTGGACAGTTGAAACCCCTGATCCTGACGATACAGAACTGGAAGTAACCGATCCTGCTGTGGTGGCTATTCTGGGATTCGACCCGAAAGAATTTTCCGAAGAAACCGCAGATGACGTTTCACATGAAGCCGTCGCCACCAAATCAAAGCCTATCGAGTAGTGCGGCCTGCTCTTTCATGGCCGCTCGCAAATCCTTGAGGGATTGGCGCAACTTGAGCCACGCGCCCCCCCCTTATAGAGGCATTGCGAGATGACGCGGCTTCAGCTTAATACAGTCCGCACTAATGCACAGTTATTCCTTCCGACATACCACCATTCGCGCGCGTACATATCCAGGAACTATCCCCGCCACTGCTGCTGTATGCGATTTAATCGAGCCATCAGCGCTGTATACGAAATAGATAGTAATCGGTCACGTTCCGATTCCAGCTCTATGATTTCCTGCCTGATCCGCTGGAAGGTAGTTTCATGCATTCCCTTTGGTTTTCGCCAGTAATTCTCCCCACCTAGCCGCGCTTCGAGCTTTCGTTGCCTGCGCCAGGTTGCGCTTGTTTCATCATCTGACTGGCAAGGGTAGCGAAGCCGATGACATTTCCGGCACGCCACCTGTTGCCCGAAATAAACATGAGCACAGCGCCGCTGACAATACGGGCAAAGAAACCAAGTCCGCCCGCCGCCGTAATTGCAGGCCGTCTTTACCAGAATTACATGCTGATTTACAGGCTGGTCATTGATCTGATAATTGAATGTCACGCCCCTCTGATCGACTTTCATGCCGATTGATGACAGTACCCTGCCACTATCATCTTTCCAGGCCCAAGTAAGGCCAAGCCCGGCCCGTAAATTATTTTCCCGCTGAAGCCGCCGCACGTCGATACTGCGAAAATAGGACGTTTTTCGATGATAGGCCGGTCTGCCCGCTCCGTATCGTGATCCGCCAGTACCCATCAAATCTCCACAGAAAACGAAATCATTAAGCAAAACACACTACTGCGTACCACCAAAATAGTTAAAAATCAGCGCGCCTATTAGCTCTCAGGCTGTTTTGAATTAATCGCTATTTTCGTCATTTATCGCTTGCCGCTTGCACTTGACGTGGTAGGGTGTCAATATGGCATGCGCCACCAAATCTAGACTAGGCCGGGTCGCGCCATTCTTGTCCTCGTACACCTTGGGCGTGAGACTCCCCGACAACGCGACTGAATCGCCATCCTCCAAGGCCAGTAGCGCGGCCTGCGCTTTTTCATCAAAGGCAATCACGCTGCACAAAAGCATGTCGCCATTGCCAGCCGTGACTTTCACCTTGGCCGTGGTATAGGTGTTCTCCGTCTTGCCGATACCCTGTTTAGAGGTGCCGTAGAGCTTGCCAGCGATCAATGCATCAATCATTTTGTACCTCGTTCATGGGGTTTGTTTCGATAAATCCCTTGCAGCGGTGCAGCACCTCAATGCCGCCCCCGCTAAAAGGCTGTTTACCCTGTACGCAGCGACCACCGTAGAAGCTCGCACATTCCGCGCAACTGCGCCGGTCATCGTCTTGTCTATCCCGATACACCAGGCGGCAAGCGGCCTTCTCGGCCTGAAAGCTTGGGATCCCCTTCGCTTCAAACTGGCGTAGACGTTCCATACACAATTCACCTTCCTGTTCCGTCCAGGCCGGTGTACTCCAGTTCGGATTATCGGTATGCACCAGGCGCAAAACAAGCGGCTCGGTTTTGGGTTTTAGGCTACTTGCTACTGCTACAGTTGCTATTGTTGCTACAGTTGGGGGCGTTTTGGGCTTATCTGTAGCAGGTGTAGCAACTGTAGCAGTAGCATCTTGCCCATTCAGGGCTTTTTCGAGCATCGCCATCAGGCCCATGATTCGCTCCCTTCCAAGAGTTTTGGATTAACGACAATGAGGCTTTTCCTGCCATCCTTGGCCAGGCCGGCGCGGTCGGCATCGATTAACTCTTGAAGCACTGGCGTGAGTTGCGCGGCCTTGCGCAATTGCGTTGAAGGGAAATACTGCAATACCTCACGGGTGCCAATCCGATTAGTACGCTGTTGGTTGCAGCGCTCAATCAACCATGCGTCCAGCCGGGCGGCCAGGCTCAAGGCCGGGTCTTGCCCAAGCTCGGTTAACAGGCGTTTGGATTCGCTCAGGTGCCACATGGCGACCTGGCAGGCGGCTTGCATAGCGCTGGCGCTTATGGCTCCACTCGGGCCATGCTCGTACAGGTGAAACAGCGCTGCAATCCGAGCGGCGTTATCGGCTGTCTTGCTGGCTACGTCCTTCACGTCGGCCAGGCTGCCCATCGGTGCAAGCTGGCTTTCGATAAGGTTGTAAGCCTTTACCCATACCTGTTTGGCGTCCGGAGATAATTCCAGCATGGCGGGCGCCAATCCGTCGCCAGTATCATCAAATGGCATAGGCTCGGTTAGCAGTTGCGTCAGCCGCGCGTTAAACCCGGCAAGCCCGGCCATCGCATCATCCGGCTCTTGATACTGACGGGTGCCTTGTGTCGATTCAGGCCACGCCACCAGAAACCTGGCCAAGAAACCAGAACCACGCGCCAGGTCGCCCGCCTTAATCATGAAACCGGCCAATACCGGGTATTGCACTTGTAGCGATACCGTCAACCTGGCGTTGCGTACCACGAAGCTCTCGACACTGCGGCGGCTAACCTTCTGCACGCCCCCATCCCACAGTACATTTAACGCGGCCAAATTGCGCATCACCGAATCACTGCCCATGCCGTGACTACCAAATACAGTCCCGGCCTCAGAACTGATAACGCCTCCACTCGGCCATTTTTTAGCCAGCCCATACGTCAAGGCTTCGGGCGTGGCATCGCCATACAGCAGCTCCGGCACCTTGGGCGCGATGGGCTTGGCGTGCTCCAGGTCGCGCAACGTGCTTTCTATTTCAGGCTTGGGCGTGCCTTTCTTGGCAGCGGCCTTGATCGCCTCCATCGTCCCGGCCTTTTTGGCAGACCATGCCTGTAAATCGGCCTGATAGGCGTCTACGTCGGGTTGCATAGCTTCGGCCTGTGCGGCCTCGTAATGGCGTACCGCGCGGGTAAAGAATCCGTCTACCGTGGTCTTGCGCTCGCCAGAATCGGCCAGCACCAGGGCGAACAACGACACAGGCCCGGTCAGGTGTTTATTGCGGGCGACATTGATATGCGCCTGCCCTGCCAGCGATAGCGCGGTTAATGCACTGGTGGCCACCATCGCCACGGGTGCCTGGGTTGTCGCCTGAACATCGGTTACGGCATTAAGTAGGCCGGGCGGCAAGGCATCCAGCGGATACGATTCCCGTTCGTAGCTCACGCCCCCCAAAGGCAGCGGATCAGCCCATTCAAGAGGTTTCACATTATCGAGATTACGTACCTCGGCCATCGCGTTCATGCGATCACTCCTTGCATCATTAGTTCGTCGGCCCAATCTGTGCCAACACTAGGCGGTATATGAATGCGTGCGGTAAAACCTTGACGCGTCAGGCGTTCGCCCAATTGCGCGGCGGCTTTCTGGCCGGTGCCGCTTTCGTCGTTGTCCGCAAAAACATAGAAATGTTTGATTGCTAGGGGCGGCTCGAATGCGGCCAGCCCATGCGCCGATACGCACGGCCAGACGGGCAAGCCAAAAAGAATAGATGCGGCAATGGCGGTTTCAACGCCTTCCGCTACCCCAAGCCCCAAGCGGCCATCGGGGCGCGGCGTAGGCGTGCCGATTTTGATCGAAGCCCCCGCCATCATGCCCGCCGATGCGAACAACTTCTTGACTGTCGGCACGGCGGCCTTGCGACCATCGTGAGTTAGATACGTGCGGTGTACGTTGACTAGCTCGCCGGTCGGTGAGGTGACGGCGGCCAGCATTGCAGGGAACTGCCCGACATGTTCGCCATCGTTCCAATAATCCAGCCCGGCGTGATAACGCAGTACGCCCGTGTCCGGCACCACCAAACCCCGACGGATTAAATACTGGCCCGTTGGATCGCTCTCGGTGATGGGGGCGGCGCTATTCCAAAGCGTCATGAGCTTGGCGTGATTCTGTGCCCACTGTACGAGCCGGGCTTGGCGGCGTTCCTCCTTGGCTCGCTCGATTGCGCGTTGCGTGGCGGCGCGTTGTTCGAAGGTTTGCAGACGGCTCGCACCAGATACCCAAGCACCACGCGAATCTTGACGCCAATCACCGTACACGCAACTGATACAGTCGCCATCATCAAAGACGCGATACCAGCCCGATTTTTGCAAGCCCTTGTCCTCATCGGTTTTGCAGCGAACCAGGCGGCCCGGCTCGATATGCTCCACTACCAGGCCCGCCGATTGCATGGCACGTTCCAACTCGATATGTTGAATAGTGTTCATACGCGCCCCCTTGCGGAAAGCCAGCGACACACGCGCCGCCAAAGCCAGAACAAAGCAATTTGCAAGCCGCTCATAGTTCAGCCCTCCCGATTGGCTAAGCGCCACGCCTGCGGGTCGGCTAAGAACTCCTGCACCTGCTCGGCACGCCAGCCCGTGACGCGTTCGCTGATCTTGACGGGCTTTGGGAATTTGCCTTTACGTACCCATAGCCAAATAGTCGATTCACCGACACCGCTAGCTTTCGCCACAACGGGGCATCGTGCAAAACCAGATTCGGGTAATGGCGGAATGGATGCGCGGGATCGGGGGCGCTGGGTAGCTACGCTGGTAGCCTGTACCGGTTTGGGCACAGGCAACTTATTTGCATTTTTGGGTGTACTGGGGATCATCGTCTATTACCTCGAAGTGAGTTGCAATAGACGCCATTGAGCCAAAAATAATGCTGTTCAAACAGGCAGGTTAGTTAAGAAAACAGCTCCCCTATTTTTCCGTAAACAGTAGGGGTAGTTAACGCAAAGAACAGTGGGTACCGTTTCGCAAACCCGCATAAATAAAGAGTTTAATCTCTGGGGGGTGTTCTGGTTGGTGTCTTTGGCGCGCCGCCGTTTTTGTTCCAATTGGCAACCGTTGCGCATCTCTCTATTGCCTCTTTGCCTAAGCCACCATATTCAGCAGCATGTTCTGTTAACCACTTTCTTAGGGCAGGCTTAACAGCTTTGCCGGTTATCAGAGGATCGCCATTTCCGGTCACTGCTTCCCATGCTGCGGTAGTTGCCCGTAATTCGATTGGAGACAAATTATTGTTTTCATCTAAATACGGTGCATAAGCGATCTTAGGGGTCTCTTTCACAGAAACTTCTATGATGCCGTCGCTCGCCAAAGTTACTGCTTTAATAAATTCGCCATCTTTTTGTCTTTTATGTGGTGGCAAAATTAGGATTATGTTTTGCTTTCTAATCCAGCCGAAAAGTGACTGCCGCGTTATCGTCGAGCCGCTCGTGTCTATGTCGGCCCATGTATGGCGAGACTCATCAAATTTAGCAATATACGATTGCCCATCGTAATTTGTTTCAATCACATGGATATGTGATGCGGTCAAAACGCCTCTAGCTATCGCCGTAGCTATGGCACGCTGATAACCCTTCGCAGTTTTCCATCTTGGGTGATCCCATTCTTTTAGCTGCTCTATGCCGTCGGGATAGTCGTAAGGGTCGATTTGAGCCATTAACAACGCCGCTTCATAAACCATAAATTCTTCGACATGCTTCCAGTGATCTAGGTTTGGATATTCTTCTGCCATAAATACCGCCCGTTCGAGTGCGTCCCGTTCATAAACAAGATGCCAGCGTCGAATCGGTGAACATGTCGGTTTTCGCCCCATCGGGCGAGGCGCTGACGGTAAACATTTTACTGTTTATGCATACAGTTTGCTATAACACCGTGCAATACCCGTTATCCAGCCTTGGCGGTGCTGATCGAGACGACGTTATCAACACTCAAGGCGTCTAAGTGATCAGCCCAACTTTGCATCATCTTGCCCCGTGGCGTCAGGTACAACGCATGGTTATAGGCGGCGCTTACTTGGTCGCGCTCTTGGTGCGCTAGCTGCAATTCAATATGGGCATGGTTAAAACCCTGCTCATGCAAGATGGTAGAGGCCACACCCCGAAAACCGTGCCCAGTCATGCGCCCCCGATAGCCCATGCGATACAGTGCATACAGAATTGTGTTATTGCTCATATGGCGCGACTTGTACACATCGCCCGGAAACACGTAATCGCTACCAAAGGAAATAGCCTTGAGCTTTTCCAGCACGGCCAGGGCTTGCTTGCTCAATGGCACGATATGAGGGGTTTTCATCTTCATGCGCTCAGGCGGGATATTCCAGCGCTGGGCGTCAATATTAAACTCTTCCCACCTGGCCGCGATCAATTCGCCAGTACGAACGAAGGTTAGCGCCATCAGTTGCATGGCCAGCCGGGTATGCTCACCGCCTACATAGCCATCTATGTCTTTTAGGAGCTGCGGCAAGTCCTTTTCTTCGATCCGTGAATAATTGCGCTTCTTGCGTGGTTGCAGGATGTCGCTGGGCCTCACGTCGGCTACGGGGTTGCGTTCAGTCAAGTCATGGGCCACCGCATACCGCATAATCTGATTGCAGGTCTGCAAGGCGCGTTTGGCAATATCCAGGGCACCACGCTTTTCTATTTTCTTGACGGCATCCCGAAACATGGACGATGTGATACCCGATATAGGCCGCTGCCCGATCTCGGGAAACAAATCCGCTTCCAGCCGCTTTAAGACATACTCCACGTGGCGCTCACTCTTATCCGCCTTCCAATGCTTGAACCATTGGCGAGATACCGTCTCGAACGTGACGGTACTTTCCAGCTTTTCAGCCTTGCGCTGCCCCATAGGGTCCTGGCCGTCGTCCAACAACTCTTTGGCCGCCTGATGCTTGGCGCGCGCTTTGGTCAGGCTTACCGTTGGGTAGACGCCATAGGCAATCGTCTTGCGCTTGCCCTGATAGCGATAATCCCAGCGCCAATACTTACCGGCTGGTTTGACCTCCAAATACAGCCCTGTGCCGTCCCGTAGCGCATAGGGCTTTTCGGCGGGCTTGGCCTGCCTAACCTGGACATCGGTGAGTGCCATGACGGTATTTTTCCTGATGACATTTCGAGATACGGTCAAAAGTACCGCCAAAGTACCGCCCATGTCAATGCATGACGTTATAGGCTAATAGACAACAAAAAACCCGCTGATCTAATGTTCATGCGGGTTTCGTGTAGGGTAATGCAGGGTATTGAATGCTAAACTGGCGGACAGAGGGGGATTCGAACCCCCGATACGCTATTCACGTATACACGCTTTCCAGGCGTGCGCCTTCAACCGCTCGGCCACCTGTCCTAACCTGCGCATTTTCCAGAAAAATGCGCGAAGTCCGCTATTCTAGCAGAATCGGGCGCCCAAGTTTCGCGCACGGCATTTCAACGCTTTGATGGCAAGGGGCCCCAGGCGCCAACCCGCCCCCTGAGGCCAACGATTCAAGCGGCTGTGGCCCCCAGCATCCGCTCCACATACCGGGCGATCATGTCGATTTCCAGGTTGACCTGGCTGCCGGCCTTGAGGTGCTTGAGCGTGGTGACTTGCACGGTATGCGGAATCAGGTTGATGCGAATCTCGCAGCCCTGCGCGTTATCGTCAACCTGATTGACCGTCAGGCTTACGCCGTTGACGGTGATCGAACCTTTGTAGGCCAGGTACTTCGCCAGCTTGGCCGGTACATCGATGCGCAGATCCCAGGATTCGCCCACGGGCTCGAAACGGCTGACTTCACCCAGGCCATCCACGTGTCCCGAAACCAGATGGCCGTCAAGGGAATCGCCCAGCTTCAGGGAATGCTCCAGATTGACCTCGCCCGGCACGTCCAGACCGGTCGTGCAGTTCAGGCTTTCGCGCGAGACATCGACTTCGAAAGTGGCGGCGCCCAGTTCGACGACGGTCATGCAGGCCCCCTGGATCGCGATGGAGTCGCCCAGGCGGGTCTTGTCCAGGGAGAATTCGGAGGCATGGATCTGCAAGCGAACCCCTGCGTCTTCCCCGCCGTTTTCCAGAGGACTGACGTGTACGATATTGCCGATGGCAGCGACGATTCCTGTGAACATTCTTTTACCTTTCTGCTGATTTTTTACGATGATGCCGGCATGGCGGCCCTTGCGGTCGTCACAGCGAAACTATCATTAATTCATGCTCGGGCGACTATAAGGGCCGCCCGTTCATTTCACAAAAAATTCCTCTACGATTTCACTCGGGATGTCCCTGGGAAACGCCGGCAGGCTGGACGGCTTCGAGCAGCGCCCGCCAGCGTTCACCCAGACGGGCGCGCAGGCGGATGTCGGGCGCGAGCATGCACGTCTCGAAGAACTCGAAGCGCACGGCCTGCTCCAGGCTTTCCAGGGCGGGCAGGCGCGCCATGGGCAGCGCGTCGCCCAACAGCATGGGCGCCATGTACACCAGCAACTCATCGACACATTGGGCCTGCAGCAAAGCGCCGTTCAGCCGGGAACCCGCTTCGACATGGACTTCATTGATTTCGTTGGCGCCCATCCAGCGCATCATTTCCGCCAGATCGACACGGCCGCCGCCACGGGGCATATCGGTACGGCCCACGCCCGAAAGCGCTTCGTTCGGGCCATGAACGGCGGGCAGTTCGATAACCTGCACATTGCGGCCGGCCAGGCGCTCTGCCTTGGCCGGGTCGCTGCGGCACGTGAATACCCAGGTGCGGCCGCCGTCAAGCAGGCGGGCATCTTCAGGGATTTCAAAGCGTGTATCGACGATTGCCTTGATGGGTTGGCGATCGGTTTGCACATGCCGCACGTTCAGTTGCGGATCGTCGGCCAGAACCGTGCCCACGCCAGTCAGCACCACGCAGCTGCGAGCCCGCCAATGGTGGCCATCGGCGCGCGCCTGCGTACCGGTAATCCACTGCGATACGCCATTATGCAAGGCGCTGCGGCCATCGAGCGAGGCGGCAAGCTTGAGCCATACCCAGGGGGTTTTGCGGGTCATGCGGGCGATAAAACCCGGATTGATTGCCAGGGCCTCGTGTACGCATACCGATGTCGTGACGGCAATGCCGGCCGCCCGCAGGCGCGCCAGCCCCTGGCCGGCAACCAGCGGATTCGGATCGAGCATGGCAACCACCACGCGAGCCGGCCGGGCCTCGATCAGGGCGTCGACGCAAGGCGGTGTCCGGCCATAATGGCTGCAGGGTTCGAGCGTAACGTAGACTGTCGCGTCGGCCGCGTCGTGCCCACGCCGGCGCATATCGCGCAGGGCCATGACTTCGGCGTGCGGCCCGCCCACGGCCTGAGTCGCCCCCAAACCAAGCACTTGGCCGTCGCGGACAATAATGCAGCCGACGCGCGGATTGGGCGCCGTCAGGTACAGCACCTGCGCGCCCTGCTCAATAGCCTGGCGCATCCAGTAGGAGTCGTCGAAAATGGTGGAAGTATTCACAGCATCGATTGTAGCGGCAGGACTGGCCGCGCAAGCATGGCTCGCGACCCGCATCGACACGGCCCGGGCCGATTACGATTTGGACGGAACCTGGATTTCATCGATAGCCTTGACGAACTCGCCGATGTCCTCGAAGCTTTTATACACGGACGCGAAACGCACATACGCCACTTGGTCGAGTTTCTTCAGCTCGGCCATTACCAGCTCGCCCACGTGCCCCGAGCTGACCTCGCGCACTCCGCTGGTCAGCAGGCTTTCTTCGATGCGGGCAACAGCGGCGTCGACATCATCGGTGTTGACCGGCCGTTTACGCAAAGCCAGGTTCAGGCTGGCGCGCAACTTGCCGGTTTCGAACTCGGTACGCGTGCCATTGCGCTTGACCACGGCGGGCATGACAAGCTCGACCCGCTCATAGGTTGTGAAGCGCCGGTCGCACGCCGTACAGCGCCGGCGCCGGCGTATGGTATCGCCCTCTTCCGAGACTCGGGAGTCGATGACCTGGGTATCGAAGCTACTGCAGAACGGGCATTTCATCGTAGCGCTTCAGGCCCGGCCGGCAAACCGGGTCTGCCCTGTGTTAACGGTATACCGGCAATCGCGCCGTCAGTTCATTGACACGCGCGCGGACATCGGCAACCACGGCCTGGTCGCGGGGATTGTCGAGCACATCGGCAATCAGGTGCGCCGTGAGCTCGGCTTCGCCCTCTTTGAAGCCACGCGTGGTCATGGCCGGCGTACCCAGGCGGATGCCGCTGGTGACGAATGGTTTTTCGGGGTCGTTGGGAATGGCGTTCTTGTTGACGGTGATATGCGCCTGCCCCAGGACGGCTTCGGCTTCTTTGCCGGTAATGCCCTTGGGACGCAAGTCGACCAGCATGACATGGCTTTCGGTGCGCCCGGAAACAATGCGCAAGCCGCGTTCGACCAGGGTGCGGGCCAGCACATCGGCGTTCTTGGCGACCTGGGCGGCATAGACCTTGAATTCGGGAGACAGGGCTTCTTTGAACGCAACGGCCTTGCCGGCAATCACGTGCATGAGCGGGCCGCCCTGTATGCCGGGGAAAATCGCGGAGTTCACCACTTTTTCGAACTCGGACTTCATCATGATGACGCCGCCGCGCGGTCCGCGCAGCGACTTGTGCGTGGTCGACGTAACGAAATCGGCGTGAGGGACGGGATTGGGATATACACCGCCTGCAACCAGGCCGGCGTAGTGGGCGATATCGATCATGAGCAAGGCGCCGTTATCGTGCGCAATGCGTGCCATGCGCTCGAAATCGATGCGCAGCGAATAGGCCGAAGCGCCGCCCACGATCAGCTTGGGCTTGTGTTCTTTGGTGAGCTGCTCGAGCTGGTCGTAATCGAGCACTTCGTTGGCATCCAGACCATAATGCTTGAAGTTGTAAAGCTTGCCCGAGGCATTGACCGACGCGCCATGCGTCAGGTGCCCGCCCTCGGCCAGGCTCATGCCCAATACCGTATCGCCGGGCTTGAGCACCGCCATGTACACACCCTGATTTGCCTGGGAACCCGAATTCGGCTGCACATTGGCCGCCTCGGCGCCGAACAGCTGCTTGAGGCGATCGATGGCAAGCTGCTCAACGATGTCGACGTACTCGCACCCGCCGTAATAACGCTTGCCGGGATACCCTTCGGCGTACTTGTTGGTCAGTTGCGTGCCCTGGGCCTGCATGACCGCCGGACTGGTGTAGTTTTCGGAGGCGATCAATTCGATATGCTGTTCCTGGCGGACATTTTCTTTTTGAATCGCAGCCCAGACTTCGGCATCGACTTGATCGAGAGTACGTGAACGGTCAAACATTTGGCATCCTAGGTTTTCGGTATGGCGAGGGGAACAAAGCAGCTGATTTTAACGCGAATGCCTCTATTTTTACCGAAGCCTCCGTGGAAACCGCGATGGAAAGCATCTTTCAAGCTATAAATGCCTTGAAAATCGGCGCTGCCTCACGCCAGCTTGAGTAAAACTCATACAAGCCGGCCAGACCGCAGCCGGACTTCAGGCTTTGCCCGCCAGGCGGGGATTGAGCGTATACCAGCCGGACAAGGAGGCCTGATCCAGGATATGCCCTTTTATGGCTTTCAGGACATCGGCGCCGCCAAAGCGGCCTTCAAGCGGCACATGCTCGATGTCCAGCGCATACACAGTGAAGATGTACCGATGCGGCAAGGCATCGTTCCAGGGAGGGCAAGGGCCGTCGTAGCCGAAGTAGTCGCCGCTCATGTCGCGATCGCCCGCAAACCAGGACGTGTAGTCGTTGATCCCCTGGCGCGTATCGTTAGGGGCCAGCGGACCGCCTTTGCCCCGGGGGGTAATGCCGTTTGAATAAGCCCCTTCGGCTATCTCGGTGGCAGTCGCCGCAATATCGACCAATACCCAGTGATAAAAATCGACGCGCGGTAAATCGGCGGGCACTTCACGCCCTTCCTGGTTGACGTCATCGGGCTTGCTCGGCACATCGGGATCATGGCAGATTACTGCGTACGAGCGGGTTTCCGCCGGTGCGCCGGACCACGCCAGGTGAGGATTGGCGTTGTCGGCCAGGGCCACATGCGCCGGCCCATCAGCTTTACCGAACGCATTGCGCTCGGGGATCATTTGCTGGTCAGAAATCGACACACTGGTGAGCTTCATGAAAACCTCCTGAGTTGGCGAACTAGCCATTTAACGTAACGCGGGCAAACTTGCGCTTGCCCACTTGCACCACATAAGTTCCGGCGGCGAGCTGCAGCGATTTGTCTTCAATGCGATCGCCGTCGACCCGCACCCCGCCCTGCTCGACATTGCGCTGCGCCTCGGAGCCCGAGGCAACCAGGCCCGCTTCGCGCAAGACCTTGAGAATGCCCAATGGCGCGCCGCCGATCTGGACCTCGGGCATGTCGTCGGGAATGGCGCCATCGCGAAACCGCGCCTCGAAATGAGCCAAAGCGTCGTGCGCCGCCTGCTGCGAATGGAATCGCGCCACGAGCTCCTGTGCGAGCAGCACTTTAGTATCGCGCGGATTACGCCCTTCCTTGATCTGTTTTTGTAACAATTCTATTTCATCCAGCGAGCGGAAGGACAGCAACTCGAAATAGCGCCACATCAGGGTATCGGAAATCGACATGAGCTTGCCGAACATCGAATCGGGTTTTTCGGAAATGCCTATGTAATTGCCCTTGGACTTGGACATTTTATCGACACCGTCGGTACCTTCCAGCAAGGGCATGGTAAGGATGCACTGCGGCTCTTGCTTGTACTCTTTCTGCAGCTCGCGCCCTACCAGCAAATTGAATTTCTGATCGGTGCCTCCCAGCTCGAGATCGGCCTTGAGGGCCACGGAATCGTAGCCCTGCATCAAGGGATACAGGAATTCGTGCACCGAAATGGGGATGCCGCCCTTGAAACGCCGGGTGAAGTCTTCGCGCTCCATCATGCGCGCCACGGTATAGCGCGATGCCAGTTGAATCATGCCGCGCGCGCCCAAAGGATCGCACCATTCCGAGTTGTAGCGGATTTCGGTCTTGGAGGGATCCAGCACCAGGCTGGCCTGGGCATAGTAGGTTTTCGCATTTTCCTGGATCTGTTCCGCCGTCAGCGGCGGGCGAGTTGCATTGCGCCCGCTCGGGTCGCCTATCATGGAGGTGAAATCGCCGATCAGAAAAATGACCTGGTGGCCCAGATCCTGGAGCTGGCGCATCTTGTTGAGCACCACCGTATGGCCCAGATGGATATCCGGAGCGGTGGGATCCAGGCCAAGCTTGATGCGCAGAGGGACGCCCGTGGAGCGGCTGCGGGCGAGTTTCCTGACGAATTCGGATTCAACCAGCAGCTCGTCGCAGCCACGCTTTACAACGCGCAGATCGGCTTCGACTTCAAGGGTAACAGGGGCTTCGGTGGACGACATGACAGACCGTTTAGAATAAGAAAAACACAAAAAATAACTCGAAAATTCGAGCCTGATGCGTTAGGATAACGTGCGAACAGGATCCCTGCACACAGACAGGGACCGTGTTTCGCATCCAGAAACTCGATCTTATCAGAGTGCTTGCTGGCTCACCCGGACAAGCGCCTTCCCAGCGGCAATCGCACCCGGGTTCGCAGCATCATCCATCAAACGAATAACTAGGTTTTGGCTTTATGTTTAAAAAAGGGACCATCAACACTCCCTCCCAGACAGGCATGCGCCCTGTCCGTCACCGCACCTCCGCTTATATCAGAAACAGCTTCCTGTTCGTAGCGCTTGGCCTGTTCGCCACCGCCGCCGCGCTGGCCGTCGTGGACCCGAACAACGGCACCACCGAACTGCCATTGATCCATGCCGCCCGGCAGACCCTGGCCCTGCCGGAGCCGTTTCCGCTGCCCATCGGCGATTTCGACACGCCGTTCATCAGCGAAACCCAGATCCGTCCGGGCGATACTTTGTCCGCGCTGCTGCAGCGCCTGCGCATTCAAGAACCCAGGCTGCAACAATTTCTGGCACACGACAAGAACGCTCGCGCCATATACAAGCTGCAGCCAGGACGCACACTGCAGGCGGCTCTCGACAAGGATGGCCGCCTGGTGTGGCTGCGATATAACCACACCCCAGGAACCAATGAAAACGGCCATTTCGTTTCGAAGTGGCTGGAAGTGAAGCCCGATGGCAAAGGCCAGTTTGCTGCAGCCGAACGCAGCGAAGCCGCCGATACACAAATCCGGGTCGCCGAGGGCGTCATCAGCAGTTCGCTATTCGGAGCAACCGATGCTGCCGATATTCCCGACGCGATAACGCTGCAAATGACCGACATCCTTGGCAGCAAAATCGATTTCATGCAGGACATCCGACGCGGCGACCGCTTTCGCATCATCTACGAATCGTACTCGCACGATGGCATGGAAGTCGGTGCGGGCCGTATCCTGGCGCTGGAATTCATCAACCGGGATCACCCCTATGAAGCCGTCTGGTTCGATCCCAAGGATAGCTCGGGCGCCTATTACGACTTCAGCGGCCACAGCCTGAAGGGCGCATTCCTGCGCACCGCGCTCAAATTCACCCGGATCAGCTCTACCTTCGGCATGCGCATGCACCCCCTGCACCGCACCTGGACAGGCCACCAGGGTGTGGATTACGCGGCGCCCAAAGGCACACCCATTCATTCCACCTCCGACGGAGTCGTGGAATTCATGGGGCAAAAAAACGGCTACGGCAACGTCATTATCATCAAGCACGGCAAGCACTACTCGACTCTGTATGCTCATCAAAGCAGGTTCGCTTCCGGCCTCAAACAGGGCGAGACCGTCGAGCAGGGACAGCTCATAGGCTATGTGGGGGCGACCGGTTGGGCCACCGGCCCACATTTGCACTACGAATTCCGCGTCGACAATCGCCCAATCGATCCGCTGTCGGTAAATCTCCCCATTGCTCACACCCTTGAAGGCCCCGAGCTCAAGACCTTTGAACACAGCGTTGCAAGCTACCGGGAACACATACACCTGCTTGCCGAATTGCAAAGCCAGCAGCACGTCGCCAGCCGTTAAAGCCATTGAACGCCTGATCATGAAGCCTTCCACGCGTACCAGTCCATGACATCCGGCGCTTTGTATATAGGGCTGATGTCCGGCACCAGCACAGACGGGGTCGACGGCGTGCTGGCCGACCTTGCCGACCCGCATCATCCCCTCATCCGGGCTCATGTTTCCCTGCCCATGCCGGAGCCCCTGCGCCAGGAGTTTCTGGCTCTGAACACCAAAGGATCGAACGAGCTGCAGCGAGCCGCCTTGGCCGGCAACGCGCTGGCGCGGCTTTACGCGGCGGCGATTCGAGAGCTTCTTGAACAAAGCGGCAACATCGCACAGAGCATACGGGCCGTGGGCGCACACGGACAAACCGTCAGGCACGACCCCGCCGCCGGCTATACCTTGCAAATCAACGCCCCGGCGCTGCTTGCGGAGCTGAGCGGCATCGACGTCATTGCCGACTTCCGTTCACGCGATGTCGCCGCGGGCGGCCAAGGAGCGCCCCTGGTGCCGGCTTTTCACCAAGCGGTTTTCAGCGCCAGCATACCCCGGGCCATACTGAATCTTGGCGGCATTGGCAATGTGACCCTGCTGCATCCCGGCGAACCGGTGCGAGGCTTCGACACCGGGCCGGCCAATGTCTTGCTGGATTTATGGTGCAAGGAAAAAACCGGACAGGCCTACGACGTCGACGGGCGCTGGGCCGCGAGCGGCCGATCCCATCCAGCCTTGCTGGAAGCCCTGCTGCGCCAGGAACCCTGGTTCGACCTGCCGCCGCCAAAGTCGACCGGCCGGGACCTTTTCAACCATGCCTGGCTTGCGCAGCGGCTGGCGCCCTTCCTGGCGCAAGGCATTGCCGACACTGATGTGCAGGCCACGCTGCAAAGCCTGACCGCACGCACGGTGGCCGAGGCAATCGAACGCCATGCGCCGGCAATACGTGAAGTCTGGGTATGTGGCGGCGGCGCCCTGAACTCTGCCCTGATGAGCGAACTGGGGCAAGCCCTGGGCCGCCCGGTGCATCCGACCAGCGGCTTGAATATTCCCGTTCAGCTGGTCGAAGCCCTGGCTTTTGCCTGGCTGGCCCAGGCGTACGATCAAGGCCAGGCGGCCGGCCTGCCGACGGTCACCGGAGCACGGCACCCCAGCGTGCTGGGGTGCCGCTATCCCGCCTGATGAGTGGGCGGCGAAAGAAGGACGATGCGGCAATCAGGCCGAGAATGAAGACCCGCAACCGCAGGTCGAATTGGCGTTGGGATTGCGGATAACGAACTGGGATCCCTCGAGGTCGTCTTTGTAGTCGATTTCGGCACCCACCAGATATTGAAAGCTCATGGGGTCGATCAGCAACTGCACGCCTTCCTTGTCAATGGTGGTGTCGTCGTCGTTGACGGTTTCGTCGAAGGTGAAGCCATACTGGAAGCCCGAACAGCCTCCGCCCTGCACGAAGACGCGCAGCTTCAGCTCGGGGTTACCTTCTTCGGCAAGCAAGTCTTTGACTTTGCCCGCTGCCGCGTCGGTAAAGAGAATGGGTGCCGGCGGCACTTGCAGATCGACGGATTCGGTCAGGGTATTCATTTGGTACTCCAAGGCAAGCAGGGCTTGCACACTTAAAACAGCTATATCAACAAGTCTACCAGTTTAATCGGCGGGCGTTACATTGGCGCTGCGGGAAACACGTACAGTCTTGCCTTCGAGAATATCGAGGGTGACGGTTTTAGGTATAAAGCCGTCGGGCAAGCTTAGCAAACCCCGGCTGCGCTGGAACTGATCGAACTTCAAAGCGAATTCGCCAGATCCGGTGTCGCGACCATCGCCTGCGGATCCGGAACCGGCCCGGACGGGTTCGAGCCGTATTTTAACCGCTTTGCCATGTTGCATGCCGTTAGCCACAAATTGCATAAGGCCATTAAAAGGCACATCGCCCGGCGCGTTACGCATCAGCAACACCCTGTATTGCAGGGTATTGCCCTGCATTTGCACATCGAATGCCCGGACGCTGATCGCCCCCTTGGGGCCCGCCGGCAATAATTGGTCGTAAAAAGCCAGTTGATCGCGCGCCTGGCCGAGCTCCGCCTGATTTTTTTGCAGCGAGGCCTCGAGGCCCGCGCGAGTGCTTTTCTCGACGGCCAATTGCCCCTGAAGCAGATCCAGCTTGGCCTGCGCACTATTCAGATCGGCCTGGCTTTGCGTCACGGCCTGCTCGAACTGCGCTTTTAGCTGCCCATACTGTTGGCTGGCATTATCCTGGAACCAATAACGCGCGGCCAGAAAGCCTATGGCGAGTCCCATCAACAGGCCTGCCGCCATCTTCCATCTGTGTGTAGCCGGCTTGGCAGGAATGACAGCAGGGGCTGGGCCGCCAGACCCAACGGCATTGATTTCGCTCATGTATGGATGGACCCATTTAGCCGATATGAGTTCCGCAAGAGAGATGTAAGCAGACGTTAGGGGAAAATGGCCACCTGTTCCAGGCCGGTTGCCTCAGGCAGGCCAAACATGAGATTCATGTTCTGCACGGCCTGGCCGGAAGCACCCTTGACGAGATTATCCTGAACCACGAGCACCACCAGTTGATCGCCGCCATCGGGCCGATGAACGGCTATGCGCAGATGATTGGAGGCACGCACCGAGCGTGTTTCGGGCAGGCTTCCCGCGGGCATGACATCGATAAAAGTTTCCTTGGCATAGCGCTTTTCGAACAAAGCCTGAAAATCGGTGTCGAGCGCCTCGGGCAATATGCGCGCATAGAGCGTGGAAAACATGCCACGTATCATGGGCACCAGATGCGGCACGAACGTTACGTCGACCGGACCACCGGCCACCGCTTTCAACTGCTCGGTAATTTCGGGATGATGGCGGTGCCCCGCCACCCCGTAGGCCTTGAAATTGTCGCCGGCCTCGGAATAGAGCATGCCGACCGCCGCCTTGCGCCCGGCCCCTGAAGTGCCGGATTTGCAATCGGCGATGATGTGGGATGTATCGACCAGGCGCCTGCCCCCTTCGATGAGCGGGGTAAGACCCAGGATGACAGTGGTAGGGTAGCAGCCCGGATTGCCCACGACCTTGGCCTGGGCGATTTTGGCCCGATTCAGTTCAACCAGGCCATATACGGACTGAGCCAGAACGGCTGGGCAGGCATGAGGCATTTTGTACCAATCCTGGAACACCTGCGTGTTTTGCAGGCGGAAGTCGGCCGCCAGATCGATGATGCGCACGCCGCTTTCAAGCAGGCTTTCGGCCTGGCTCATGGCTACGCCATGCGGAGTGGCAAAAAACACCACGTCGCATTCGTTCAGGGCTGCCGTATCGGGCGTTTGGAAGCGCAAGCCGACTTGCCCCCGCAGATTGGGGAACATGTCGGACACAAGCATGCCATCTTCTTTTCGCGACGTAATGGCCTTGAGTTCGACATGGGGATGCCGGGATAGGAGGCGCAGCAATTCCACCCCTGTATAGCCCGTGCCGCCTACGATGCCCACCTTGATCCGAGAAGATACTGCCGCCGTCATGATGTTTTCCAGAAATTGACCGTCAAGATTAGATTATGCAACAAGCGGCCCGGCTTGCGCGCAATACCCTGGGCAAAGTTAGCCCATACAACAAAAAGACCCCAGCAAAGCTGAGGTCTTTGGACCGCGCAAGGCCGATAGCAGCCTTGTAAACAGCTTAGCGCTTGCTGAACTGTTTGCGGCGGCGAGCTTTGTGGAAACCGACTTTTTTACGTTCGACTTCACGGGCATCGCGCGTTACCAGGCCGGCTTGCGACAGCGAAGGTTTCAGCGTTGCGTCGTAATCAATGAGGGCGCGGGTAATGCCGTGGCGCACCGCACCAGCCTGGCCGCTTTCGCCGCCGCCGTGCACATTGATATGAAAATCGAACGATTCGAGGTGACCCGTCAGCTCGAGAGGCTGACGCACGACCATGCGGCCGGTTTCACGCGCGAAATATTCATCGACAGGCTTGCCGTTGACAACGATCTTGCCCGATCCTTTTTTGAGGAACACTCGAGCCACCGATGTTTTGCGGCGGCCAGTTCCATAATTCCAGTTACCGATCATGACCTATCCTTAGAATTCCAGCGGTTTGGGCTGCTGAGCAGTATGCGGATGCTCGGCGCCAGCATAAACCTTGAGCTTCTTGATCATAGCGTAACCAAGAGGGCCTTTGGGCAGCATGCCTTTGACCGCTTTCTGGATTGCACGACCAGGAAAACGCTGTTGCATTTTCTCGAAGGTGGTCTCGCTGATACCACCTGGGTATGTCGAGTGGCGGTAGTATTTCTTGTCTTGCGACTTGTTACCGGTCACAACGATATCTGCAGCGTTAATAATGACGATGTAATCGCCTGTGTCAACGTGAGGCGTGAATTCTGGCTTATGCTTGCCGCGCAAACGACGTGCGACTTCGCTGGCCACACGACCGAGGACTTTGCCCTTGGCGTCAATCACGTACCAGTCACGTTGGACTTCATGCGGCTTGGCCACAAAGGTCTTCATGATGGTTCCTAAAAATTGAATAAATGTGTCGGCGGCCGAAGGTTCCAGCAACCCCGTATCCAGGGCGCCCTGACCAAGGCCTTCTATAAAAGAAAGCCCGCCCATTGCCGCCTGCTTAAATTTCCGTATGCCCGTTTGCCTAAGCGTTGTATTTCGCCCGTGCCAAACACACAGAAAAGCCCATAATCATAGCATAGTTGCTTAATATTCCACGGTTTTTACTGAAACCAGCCTGCTTGAACCCAGGCAAAAAGCAAAAAAGCCGCAATTTTGCGACCTTTTTGCCGATTGGGCCGGTGCCGGCCCGGAAGCCGGCGGCGATGCGGATTCGAACACTCGGCCGAACCCCGATGATTCCCGCTATTTTTTCATATTGGCCAGGGCAATGCCCATATAGTTGTCGAACGAACCTTCGGCTACGCGGAACCAGGGCACGACATTATCGCGGAACCCCATGTAGCTGTCGTAGACCTTCTTGAACAAAGGGCTTTTCGCTGAAAATTCCGCATAGACTGTATTGGCAGCCTTGAAGGAGGCGTCCATGACTTCGCGCGGGAAGGCTTTGAGCACGGCGCCATTGGCAATCAGGCGACGCAAGGCAGCAGGATTGTTGGCATCGTAATTGGCCAGCATTTGAACGCCGGCGTGGCGGCTGGCGATGTCGATGAGCGCCTGATAATGCTTGGGCAGGCTGTTGTAGGCCTCGTCGTTGACGTACAGGGAAACCTGCGCGCAGCCTTCCCACCAGCCCGGGTAGTAATAGTACTTGGCCACCTTGTTGAAGCCGAGTTTTTCGTCGTCGACGGGGCCGACGAACTCGACCGCATCGAGCGTGCCCTTTTCAAGCGAGGGGTAGATATCGCCGCCGGCAATTTGCTGCGGCACCACACCCAGGCGCGAGAGGACTTCGCCGGCGAAACCCGCCGTACGCATCTTCAGGCCCTTGAGGTCGGCCGTGGAGTTGATTTCCTTGCGGTACCAGCCGCCCATCTGCGTACCGGTGTTGCCCATGGGAAAATTGATGATGTGCCGTGGGGCAAACATTTCGCGAGTGAGCTTCATGCCGTCGCCCTGGAACATCCAGGCGTTCATCTGACGCGCATTCAGGCCAAAAGGGACTGCCGTGTCGAAGCAGAAGGCAGGATCTTTGCCGTAGTAGTAATACGAGGCCGTCTGGCCGCACTCGACCGTTTTGTTGCCGACCGCATCCATGACGCCCAGGGCCGGAACAAGCTCGCCGCCCGGATAAACCCGGATCGAGAAGTTGCCATCGGAGGCTTCTTCAATCATCTTGCAAAACAGTTGTGCCGAGCCAAACAATGCCGGCAGGGACGTGGTGAAACTGGAAGTCATTTTCCAGCTCAGTTTAGGATTGCTTTGCGCAAATACCGGGGCGGCAACAGCGGCAGTACCTGCCATGGCTCCCAACCCTGCTTTTTTTAGAAATGAGCGACGCTGCATTAGAAGACTCTCCTTTCGAACACTCGAATATTAGGTGCGGTGAAACGGCTACCCGCGCATATTACACTGTGTAGCATTTACCGTAAGGCCGTAAATTCCCTTATTTTTCATGATTGATGCCGTCATCCCGGCGGTTTACAAACCGGCAATCGCCATGTTTTCTATCAGAATCGAGCCGGTAGCTTTCGAGCCCCGGACTATCGTGTCGGACCCTATGGCGGCGATTTGCCTGAACATATCGGCCAAATTGCCTGCGATGGTTATCTCCTGGACAGCATGGCGAATTTCGCCGCCTTCAACCCAATAGCCAAATGCGCCTCGGGAATAATCACCCGTCACATAATTGACCCCTTGCCCGATCAGTTCGGTAACCAGCAAGCCGCGCCCCATTTTTTTCAGCATGGCGCGAAAGTCGTCATCGGGATGCGTCAGGCGCGAGCTGAGCACAAGATTATGGGAGCCTCCGGCATTACCGGTGGTTTGCATATTGAGCTTTCGGGCGGTGTAGCTGGACAGGAAATAACCTTGCAGCACCCCGCCGGCCACGACGTTACGCGGCTGGGTGCGCACCCCTTCGTCATCGAAGGGGGAACTGCCCATGCCGCCGATGGAATGAGGGTTCTCCGACACATCGAGATGATCGGACAATACCGGTTTGCCCAGGGCGTCGAGCAAAAAGCTGGCCTTGCGGTACAAAGCCCCGCCGCTGGTCGCCTGAACCAGAGCCCCCAGCAGGCCTACCGCCACAGGCGCCTCGAACAACACAGGAAAGCGGCCGGTTTTAATTCGGCGTGCTGAAAGCCGCGCCAGCGTGCGTTCGGCCGCATATCGCCCAATCGCTTGCGGATCGGCCAGGAGCTGAGGATCCCGCTCGGAGGTGTACCAGTAATCGCGTTGCATATGGCCGCCGCGCCCCGCAATCGGAGCCACCGACAAATTATGGCGCGAATAGGGGTAGCCCCCCATAAAGCCGCGGCTATTGCCCAATATAAAGTGGCCCTCGAAGGCGCCTGCCGCGGCGCCATCGGTATTGGTAATCAAGCGGCTGGTGGCACGCGCGGCGCGCTCGGCCTGCAAGGCCAGTTCGGCCGCGGCATCGGTGGAAATATCCCAGGGAAAATGCAACTTCAGATCGGGATAATCGAATGCCAGCAAATCGGCTTCGGGCAGGCCCGCCGCCGGATCGGCCGCCGTATAGCGGGCAATATGCCAGGCGGCCTCGACCGTTTCGCGCAGCGCCGTAGTGGAAAAATCGGAGGTGGAGGCCGAACCGCGGCGCTGGCCCGCAAAAACCGTAACATCCAGGGAACGATCACGGGTTTGTTCTACCGTTTCGATATCGTTGTTGCGTACCGACACCGACAAGCCGCTGCTTTCGGACACCTCGGCGGCGGCATCGGACGCGCCGACCGACTTGGCGTACTGAAGCGTTTCGTGAACGAGTTCGCGAAAACGCGCCTGGTTTTCAATAATAGGCAAATGTAAAGTAGAGTGTTCGTTCATTGCTGCTCTTTTAAGTTATTCCATTTCTGGATCAATCGCCGACGCGAAGCACAGACAGTGCAAATAGTACGGCAAGCCAGGCCGGCAAAGCGCATATTGATTTAGAAATGGAATTAGACGGTTATCATAGCCAATTAAAGAACATTTTTACGCTTTACCATGCCAAACGACGTTACAGAATCTCCCGACCCCGAGTACGACCGCCCCAGCAAATCGCAAATAAAGCGTGAAATGCTTGCTTTGCTCGACCTGGGCAAGCAACTGGTTGACCTTCCCAACGAAAAACTCAAGCAATTGCCGCTGGCCGAAAGACTCTACGACGCCATCCGCCAGGCGCAGCGCACCACCAGCCGCGAAGGCCGGCGGCGCCAGATTCATTACGTCGGCAAGCTGATGCGCGATTCGCAGGCCGATGCCATACGGCAGCAAATCGATGTCTGGGAAAACGGCTCGCGCGAACAGACCGACGCCATGCATCGGATCGAAACCCTTCGAGACCTGCTGCTGAACGACGACCAGGCCCTCACCCAGCTGCTTGACGAATATCCGCAAGCCGACATCCAGCAGCTGCGGGCCTTGATACGCGCCGGTCGCAAAGAGGCCCAGCAAAACGCCGGGCTGCAAACCGGCCAGGAGCCTCAGCGCAAACACTACCGCGCCCTGTTCCAGGCCCTTAAAACCCTGGATACCCATACGGAATCAGAATGAGTTCTCCCCTTTTGGAATGCGTCGAGATCGAAACGGCGCCCAACCCCACTCACGCAGTCATCTGGCTGCACGGCCTGGGCGCCGACGGCCACGATTTCGCCTCGGTCGTGCCCGAACTTCACCTGCAGAACGGGCCCGCGATCCGCTTCGTTTTCCCCCATGCCCCCATACGGCCGGTTACCGTCAACAACGGCATGTCGATGCGCGCCTGGTACGACATATATGTAATGGGTTCGGTCATGCGCGAAGACGAACAAGGAATACGCGCCTCCCAGCACGCCATCGAAGCACTGATAGCGCGTGAAAATCAGCGCGGCATAGACAGCGATAAGATCGTGTTGGCCGGGTTCTCCCAGGGATGCGCCATGACGCTGCACACCGGCCCGCGCCTGGATCAAAAACTGGCCGGCATGGTGGGCCTGTCGGGCTATTTGCCGCTGGCCGGCCAATTCGACGCCGAACGGCAGGCCGCCAATCAGGACACCCCCATTTTTCTGGCCCATGGCGTGCTCGATCCGGTCGTGGCCCTGGCGCGCGGCCAGGCAGCACATCGCCAATTGACCGACGCAGGCTATCGAACCAGCTGGAAAACATACACGATGCCGCATGCGGTGTGCCTGGAAGAAATCAACGACATCGCCGCCTTCCTGCGCCAGGTTCTGGTCTAGGGCCCGTCCGCTATTGCGTGCGGCTTTCGCCAAGATCCAGCCATACTCGGCGCATCGTCGGATCTTCCGCGTCGCTGTCGTTGCGAAATCCCAGATGCGTCATGAGGCTGAGCATGGCGTAGTTGCTTGCCAGCACCAGGCCATCGATATAAGTCAGGCCCTGTTCCTGAGCGGCTTCGATCAGGCCTCTCATCAACGTGGCTCCCAGGCCGCGGCGCTGCCAGTCGTCGCCGATCACCAATGCATACTCGGCGCCGCGCGCATCGGCATTGCGCAGATAATGCGCAAAGCCGATGATGTGTTCGCGCGGATGGCCGCGGTGCTCCGGATTGGCAAGCTGGACCGTCGCCACCAGGGCCAGCTCGCGATCGTAATCGATGCGCGTGTAGCGCGACAACATGCGCGGCGTCAGCTCGCGCAGCATCGATACGAAACGCATATAGCGTGATTCGTCGGACAGATCGCGCACGAATGTCTGCAGGGGCTCGGCGTCTTCCGGACGTATGGGCCGCATCATCCAGGGCTCGCCGCTCTTGAACCGCCTGGCCTGCACCAGGCGGACCGGATACGGATGGATCGCCATATGCCGATAGCCCGAAGTTTCAGGCAACAACAGTGCCGGCGACGCGGTCAGCCGTATGCACACCGATTGCGCCGCAAGCTGCATGGCATCGGCAAACAGGGAGTCGACAATCAGGGTATCGATATCGCCGAGCAGGCTGACCAGATCGGAAATCCGCTCGAGCGATTCCTGCAGATGCTCAAATGCGGCTGGACTCATTTGACGCGACAACACACGGCGCCACAAGGCACTGCGTTCTATAAGCTGGCGCGCCAGATAACCGTTGAGCGGAGGCAGTTCGACGGCGCGATCCTGGCCCGAGACCAGGGCATCGTGGCCGCCGGAGCCGAACTTGATGTAGGGCCCCAGCCTGACATCGCGCTGCACGCGTATCGCCATGGGTATGGCGTCGTCGGCAGGCGTGCCGGGCCCGGGTTTCGCTTGCGGCGCGCACTGAATCGGGATATGAAAACAATCGAACAGGCGCTGGCACTCGGCTACCGTCAGGGCAAGACGATGCTCGTCGCGGACGCTGCGCAGAATGGCGCGCGCCTCGTCGAGCCGCGGCGGTTTGCCCAGGGCCTCGGGAGGCAGCGTTTGCTGCGACAAGGTCTGGTTGTAATGATAAGACGCCAGAATGCCGAAAGCATGGGCTGCCGTTTCGGGAGTGCGAAAGGCGGGCGTGCCTACATCATCGAGCATGTGGCGCAAAGGCCGCATGCTGGCATCGCCCATGAGGCAGGTGATGACAGGCTTGCGGGCGCCGGGAGCGGCCGCCGCCAGTTGCCGCGCCACGGCGGGCATGTCGGTCAGGGGATCGGGCGCCAAAAGCACCAGTACGCCGTCAACCCCGCTGTCGCTGGCGAGCACGTCTATGGCCTGCTTGATTTTTCCCGCGGTCAAGGGAGCATGTGTAATCACGGGGTTCTGGATGTCCGCCCCTTCTTCAAGCACACCCTTCAAGGCTTTGAGCGACGCCAGGGACAAATCGGCGCGAAACACAGCGGTGCTTGGGCCCATGACATCGAGAGCCAATTGCGGAGCGCCATTGCCATTGGACAGCAAGGCAATGCGCCGCCCGCGCGGGCGGCGGGCATAGCCCAGGACTTTCAGCGCCGAGAACAATTGCACAAAATAACTGATGCGCACCGCGCCGGCGCGGCGCAATAGAGCATCGAGCACGGCATCATGCATCGGGCCGAGTTCGGACGAGTCATGCCCTGCCTTGAGCACAATCACCGGCTTGATGGCCGCCGCCGCGCGCAAGGCGCTGGTAAACGCGCGCGCCGCCGGAATGTCTTCCATGTAAAGCGCGATGCTGTCGGTGCGCGGATCCATGGCCAGGTATTCCAGCACCTGGGCCACGTCGACCACGGACTCATCGCCCAGGGACACCACCGTTGAAAAGCCCAGGCTCACGTCCTCGGCCCAATCCAGGACAGCCGCAGTGATCGAGCGCGACTGCGCTACCAGGGCAGCCTTCCCGACCAAAGCCGTTTTGGCTTGATGACTTAAATTCAGGCCCAAATGGGGCCGCTGCACACCGAACGAACGGGGCCCGAGAACCATGCAGCCGCACAGGCGCGCCCAGGCGCGGCAATATGCCATGTCTTCGATTGGATTGGCCGACGGGGTTTCCTGAGGCAACAGAATCAAGCCTCGCGGATGAACCGCCCGTATGGCCTCCAGCGCTTCCGGCAAGCGCGAGGGCTCGACGCAAACCAGTGCCAGGTCGATCCGGGCCGCCGGCGCATTCGCCTCGCCGCGGGCGGCGACGACAATAGGCACGCCCGCCTCGACGGCCACCAAAGTCGTGCTGCTTTTGAGAAACTCAGGCAAATTCTGTTCGATCGGCAATGGCCGGTCGCTGACAACCAGCAAGGAGCGCGGCTCGAACAAAACAGCCAAACGATGTCGCAACATGCTATACCCGGTTTTAACTATGATTGATCTGTACTCTAAAATACCCCAATTGCCACAACTCAAGCGGGCCAGGAATCACTCTTGCCACGCCAAGCCTAAACACAAACCATGACATCGTCCACCACTTCTGCCGTTCGTACCCGATTTGCGCCGTCCCCGACCGGCTATCTGCACCTCGGGGGCGCACGCACCGCACTCTTTTCCTGGGCTTTTGCACGCCACCATAAAGGCATCTTCGTACTACGCATCGAAGACACCGATGTCGAGCGCTCCACACCCGAAGCGGTACAGGCCATTCTCGACAGCATGGCGTGGCTGGGCATGCAGCCCGACGAAGGTCCGTTTTACCAAATGCAGCGCATCGATCGCTATCGCGAAGTGCTGGGCCAGATGCTTTCCGCGGGCACCGCCTACCACTGCTACAGCAGCCCCCAGGAAGTGGAAGCCATGCGCGAAAAAGCACGCTCGCTGGGGCTGAAACCCCGCTACGACGGCACCTGGCGCCCGGAACCGGGCAAAACGCTGCCGCCGATTCCCGAGGGGCGCAAGCCGGTGCTGCGGTTCAGAAACCCCCACGATGGCGCCACAGGCTGGAACGACCTGATCAAAGGCCCTATCAGCTTCGACAACACCGAACTCGACGATCTGATCATCGCGCGGCCCGATGGCACGCCCACCTATAATTTCTGCGTGGTAGTCGACGACTGGGACATGAAAATCACCCACGTGCTGCGCGGCGACGACCACGTCAACAACACTCCGCGTCAAATCAATATTTTACGCGCACTGGGTGCGACCGTGCCGCAATACGGCCATGTGCCCATGATTCTCGGACCCGATGGCGAAAAACTCTCGAAAAGGCACGGCGCCGTCAATGTCATGGAATACGACAACGAAGGCTATTTGCCCGAAGCCATGATCAACTATCTGGCGCGTCTGGGCTGGAGCCATGGCGACGACGAGCTATTCAGCCGCGCGGAGCTGATCGACTGGTTCGATACCCGGCACCTCAGCAAGTCGGCGGCCCAATGGGACCCAAAGAAACTCAATTGGGTCAATGCCCACTATATAAAGCAGAGCTCAAACGACGATCTGGCCGCGCGCATCGCTCCGCGCGTTCAGCAACTGGGCGGCAATCCCCTGGCCGCCGACCTGGCCGCCGTCATGGGATTGCTCAAAGACCGCGCCGAAACGCTCAATCAATTGGCCCAGGGAGCCATGCTGTTCTGCGGCCCGTATACCCCGGCCAGCCCAGAACTGGCCGCGCAACACCTGGACGAAGCCACGCGGGTGGTGCTCAGGGATTTCGCGCAGCGCGCCCGGACTCTGCCAGCGTGGACGACTCCGGCCCTGGCCGAGCTGATTCATGCAATTTTGGCCGATCACGGCATCAAGATGCCCAAGCTGGGCATCCCCTTGCGCGTGGCCGTCACGGGTCAAAAACAGACCCCTGCCATTGACGCCGTTCTTACACTGCTGGGCCGCGAAACCGTCCTGGCTCGCCTGAACGCGGTGTGAATCCGAACTAAAACGGCAAACGATAGCCGTCCGGCATGCGCCGGGCCCTGATTGCGCCGTCGGAGCCTCGCAGCGCAAGTGTCGTGCCCGCCTGCGACGTAATCGCATAGCGATTGGTATAGATCGGATCGTTTAAATCGACCGGCTCGCCATTCGACTTCGTGGTTCGCAAAACCAGGGTTTGCCTGTCGTGCGACCAGCAGCCGGATTCGCTCAGTTCCTGGGGCGGCTGCCTGCCTCGCTTGAGCTGCTCGACGTAGCCCATCTGGCCGTCCGGCTTCAGGACAAACAGCGTGCGCATCTCGCCGACAATGCCCTTTTCCTTGCGTATGCTCAACCAGGTGCCGACCAGGGGATCGCCGGCGGACACCGCCTGGCACTGCACGCCGACCGGCTTGACGGGAGGCGCGGGCAAAGGCGCCTTCGACGCGCATCCCGCCAATATTGCCGCCAGAGCCAGGCTTGTTGCAAAAACGGGTTTACGACAACTGAACATACCAATTCGACCTTTGAGACAGTTCACAATGACCTTGATATCGTAGCAGAAAGGTCTCCGCGGACGCAGGCCTGTACACAGATTGATCCTTGTTGGCGGCAAGGTTTATGCCGGTTTGCGCGATGGCAAGGTGTAGCATTTGGAAAAGACCGGGCGCAACACATGCTTGTCCGGCCAGGAGCCTGAAAACCATGAGTTATTCGATACTGGTCACTCTGCATTTATTCGCCGCATTCATTTTCGTCGGCACCGTGTTTTTTGAAGTGCTTATGCTGGAAGGCATACGCAAGCATGTGCCGGCCGACGCCATGCGACAGGTCGAAATCGCCATCGGCCAGCGCGCGCGCAAATTCATGCCTTTCGTACTGTTGGTGTTATACGGAGCGGGTATCGCCATGGCCTGGAACCACCGGGCAGTCCTGGCGCATCCCTTCGCCAGCAGTTTCGGCACTCTGCTTACCATCAAGATCGTGCTTGCCCTGAGCGTGCTGGGCCACTTCATCACCGCGATTACACTGGGCGGCAAAGGCCGCCTCAAATCCCGCCACTTTCGGCGCATTCACTATAGCGTGTTCTGGCACATGATAGGCATCGTGTTCCTGGCCAAAGCCATGTTCTACCTGCACTGGTAGCGCCTACGCATGCACTGGCCCGTCATGAGGAAGGCGGCGGGTTCGCCGACGAACCAGCCTCGCGAAACAACAGTTCCTCCATCAGGCCGGCCGCCGGCGACAGCGTCGTGTGCGCCAACCGCATGACTCCCAGGCATCTTTTGATGCAGGGCCGCAGCAGCGGCACAAAAGCCAGATCGTCCCGATCGGGCGGAACGCCCAGCCGGGCCAGAACCGTAACGCCCATATTGCGCGACAACATGGCCAGCATCGAGATCATGTTCGAGACGTAAAAAGGCCGATTCAACAAAAATGCCGCCGGCTTGTGAGACAGCAGCTGCTTATGCGCCACGGTTCCTATATGCGGCAAATCGGCGATCTCGCCCCATGTAAGGGAAGATCGCTTCGCCAAGGGGTGGGTGCGATGACACACCAGGCCGAACTCGTCTTCGAACAAAGGGGTAAAACTCAAGCGCTTGTCGCCGCTCACAACACTGCATACCCCCAGTTCGACCTGGCCGCGCAATATCATCTGTTCGACGCCTTCGGAGTTGTCGTCGTACACATTGAGCATGACCCCGGGGTAACGCGTCCGGTATACATCGATCAGATGCGGCATCCAGTGCGTGGCAAAGGTGGTGACGCTGGCCACGCTCAAAAACCCGCTATTGCTTTTCGCCATCCTCGACAAGGTGCCGGTGACAGAGTCCGCATGCTCCACCAGGCGCTTGGCCATTTCCAGGCACGACCGGCCGAACGGTGTGAGCACAACGGGAGTGCCGCGCTCGAACAACGCCTGCCCCAAACGCTCCTCCATATCCTTGATGGCCAGGGACACCGCAGGCTGGGAACGGCAGGCCCGGCTGGCAGCGGCACGAAAACTGCCGGTTTCGGCTACCCAGATGAAGTAGCGATAATGACTGATGGAAAACGACATGGCGGTCCGGATTCAAATTTAAAAAACTTATCAACCAATATATTATTTTAATTATTCTTATTTGAATATGTCGCCTAAGATGAGCGCCATGAACGCACCGCACCAGCCAACAGACCAGTTCGATTTCAGCTCCATCGACAATAAACCTCGAATCGACGCCGCCGAGTGCCGCCTGTTCACAGCTTGCCGCGCCCGCAGCGCCGCGCAGCCCGCCTTTCTGTTCGTTGCCGGTGCCTATCATGGCGCCTGGTGCTATAGCCACTATCTCGATTATTTTGCACAACACCATATCAATTGCTTTGCCATTGACCTGCCCGGACACGGCACTCTGTACTCGGCCAGTACGCCAGTGAGCCTGGGCATCAACGATCTGGGCACGCACCTTGTCCAGGCCTGCCGCACGCTGAACCAAGCTCTTATTTTGGTCGGACACAGCATGGGAGCGCTGCCCGTCATGCTTGCCGCGGCAGGCCTGCCGCTGGCGGGCATGGTCCTGCTGGCGCCCTCGCCTCCCGGCAATTTGCCGCATGCCCAGGCCCTGCCCGCAGTGGCGACAGACCGGCTCAAAGCCGCGCCCAATGCCGCCGAAATCCGCAAACGCTTTCTCGCCGTCGAGGCAAACCGGGATGTCGCGGCGATTGTCCAGCGCTTGACGCCGGAAAGCCCAACCATACTCAATGACCGTTATCTGCTGCGCGTGGATATCGATTCGCGCCGCATTCAATGCCCCGGCATCTGCTTCGAGGCCGAGCTGGACACGCCCGACCGGCATCCCGAAGGGCAGGACAAGGCCATTGCCGATTTTCTGGGAATCCAGCACCAATTATTAAAACAGCAGCCGCACTGCATGATGTACGGAGATCGCTGGATCGACAGCGCCGCGGCCCTGCTGGCCTGGTACCGCATCACATTTCCGGACATTCCCGCAAGCGCTTAGCAAAACACAAACCAGTTCAATCAGTACCACCCGAGGAGGAAATCATGTTCATACATTCTTTTGCCCGATACAGTGCAGCGCTGCTGATCGGGGCCGGTCTGGCCGCATCCGCCCAGGCCGATACATGGCCGGCCAAGCCCATAACCCTCATCGTGCCGTCCGCCTCCGGCGGCGCCGCCGACCTCAGCGCCAGAACCCTGGCGCATTTCCTGACCCAGAAATCCGGCGCCAACGTGGTCGTGGAGGACAAGCCCGGCGCAGGCGGCATTATCGGCACCACAGCCGTAAAACAGGCGGCCCCCGACGGCTACACCTTCCTGCTTTCAACCAACTCGACGCAATCGGCCAATCAGTTCCTGTACAAAAAACTGCCTTACAACGCCGCACAGGATTTCGTTGACGTCGGCATGCTGGGCAAGTTCGGTACCGTGGCGGTAGTTGCCCCGGCCAACCCCATCAATTCCCTCAGCGAACTTGTTGCCAGCGCCCGGCAAAAGCCAGGCAAGGTATTTTTCGGCTACTACAGCTCGTCGTCGCGCGTTCCCCCCGAGCTCCTGAAACACTACGCAAAAATCCAGATCGAAGGCGCCGCCTATAAAAACGTCACACAGATACTGACCGATCTGCGCGGCGGCCTGATTCAGTTCGCCTTTGTCGACTACCTGACCGCCATGGGCCAGATCGAAGGCAAAAATCTCAAGCCTATCGCCGTGACAGGCGCCAAACCCAATCCCTTATGGCCGAACATCGCCACCACCAACAGCGCCTACCCCGGTTTTATCGTGGAAGGCTGGCTGGGCATATCGGCCCCCAAAGGAACACCCAAGGCCATCGTCGAAAAAATGAACGGCTATATTAAAGACGCCATCCAGGACCCCGCCACCCGCGCGCAATACACCAGACTGGGACTACAGCCCGAAAGCATGGATGTCGCCAGCTTCCAGGCCTTCGTCAAGGAAGATGTGCAACGCTGGAAAGAATGGGTCAAGACCGCGCAAATTCCTGCGCAATAGAAATGTCGCCGCTATAACAGATGACACAAGCCCACTCCCGCGAAACATGACGACGCTACTGGGTAGGTGTGGCGCTTGTGGCCACTCGCCGCCAATATGGCTGCGAGCCGCGGTGGCGGCCCGGGCACAGCGGAGGAGCTTCGAGCCGGCGAGGCGACGACGATGTGCCCGGGCCGCCGCCGCGGCGCCTCAAGAACCCAATAACCATCAGTTATACAGACAACCTACAAAGGCAGGCGAACCTCCTGCTTGATCTCGCGCAAAGCAACAATAGTGCGGGTTTGACGGACACCCGGCAGATTGAACAGGAAACGATGCAGGAAACTGTCGTAGGCCTCCGGGCTTTGCACCAGAATTTTCAGCAGAAAATCGGCATCGCCGGTAACCGCATAGCACTCCAGTATCTCCGGCGCATCGCGCACCGAGCGTTCGAAATTCTCCACCACCGCGGCCGAATGCCGGTCCAGGCTGATTTGCGTGAACATGCAGCCGTGCAATCCGACCTTATTGCGATTAACCTTGGCGTAATAGCCCTCGATCGCGCCACTGGCCTCGAGCGCCTTGACCCGCCGCCACACCGGCGCCGTCGACAGACCCACCTGGTCTGAAAGCTGCTGGGCGGAGGCACGACCGTCTTTTTGCAAGTGCTGCAGAATTTTTATATCAGTTTTATCCATATTTGGCCGTTACGCGAAATGTTTATTTCAATAACTAGGGATTTTACGAGATAAAAGAGCAATAAAACCGCTTGCTTGAAACCCTATCATGGCCTGATTGATGGAGTTTTCTATGTCTACCCCTATACTTGATACGCAACATCAGCCCGACAGCACACCGCCGCCCAATGTTGATAGCGTCAATTCGACCAGGCAAGCCGCCGTCGATACGCAATACCAACTCGGCGACAACCTGACACGTACCGAAGGCCGCGTGTTCCTGACCGGCACCCAGGCCCTGGTGCGCATGCTCCTCGCGCAGCATCGCGCCGACCGCAAGCGCGGCCTGAACACAGCCGGCTTCGTCACCGGCTATCGCGGCTCGCCGCTGGCAGGCGTAGACCTTGCCATGTGGCGCGCGCAAAAACTGCTGACCGCCAATCAAATCGACTTCCTGCCCGCCATCAACGAAGACCTGGGCGCCACCATCATGATGGGTACACAGCAGGCAGGCGTACGCGACGACCGCACCGTCGATGGCGTCTTCGGCATGTGGTACGGCAAAGGCCCGGGCGTGGACCGCGCCGGCGACGCCCTGCATCACGGCAACGCGGCGGGGGCGTCCCGCAACGGCGGCGTGCTGCTGATCGTCGGCGACGACCACACCGCCGCATCCTCATCCATACCGCATGCCAGCGAAACCTCTTTGCTGGCCTGGAGCATACCCATCGTGCACCCCGCCTCGGTGGAAGAATACGAATATTTCGGCTTGTGGGGCTGGGCGCTGTCGCGCTATTCGGGCGCCTGGGTGGCCTTCAAGGCCGTCACCGAAACCGTTGAAAGCGGACGCTCCTTCGATTTGCAGCCTGTGCCCGAATTCACAATCGACCAGAACGACATCCACAACGGTGCGCTGGAATACAGCGCCAGGGAATTCCTGACACCCGCCATCGAAAACCGCATCTCGGATCGCCTGCTTGCCGTCAAGGCCTTTTCCCGCCAGCACCCCCTGGACCGCCTGATCGATCCGGCACCTCACGCCACCCTGGGCATAGTCACAACGGGCAAGGCCTGCCTCGATACGCTCGATGCCCTGAAAACCCTGCAGGCAATGCGCCCCGAACAGCCCCTGCCGGCGCTGCGCCACTACAAGATCGGCCTGAGCTGGCCCCTGGATGAGCCGGGGTTCCAGGCCTTCGCCAAAGGCCTGGAGCATATTCTGGTGCTTGAAGAAAAAGCGCCTGTCATCGAAAGCCAGATCAAAGACCTGCTGTTCAATCAGGCAGTACACGCCACGGTCGTCGGCAAACGCGATCTGGAAAATGAGGTGCTGGTGCCCGCCACCGGACAGTTGCGCCCCGCCCTGGTCGCGGGCGCCCTGCGCCGCTGGTTGAAACAAAGCGCGCATATCGACCTGGGAGACTCAGGCTGCGCCCTGGCGCCCCAGGCCGCGATCGAGTCCGGCCCCTTGACCCGCCGCCCGTATTTCTGTTCCGGCTGCCCTCACAATACTTCGACCAAAGTCCCCGAAGGCAGCCAGGCGCTCGCCGGCGTGGGCTGCCATTACATGGCCACATGGATGGACAGAAAAACCAGCGGCCTGACGCAAATGGGTGGAGAAGGCGCCGACTGGATCGGCCTCTCGCGCTACACCCGCATGCCGCACATCTTTCAGAACATGGGTGAAGGCACGTACTTTCATTCCGGCTACCTGGCCATTCGCCAGGCTGTCGCCGCGCAAGCCAATATTACCTACAAGATTCTGTTCAACGACGCCGTCGCCATGACGGGTGGCCAGCCCGTCGACGGCTCGATTTCCGTTCCGCAAATCTGCCAGCAGATGGTGGGAGAAGGCGTCAAACGCATCGTCGTCACCACAGACGAGCCAGAGAAATATCAAGGTGTCGCACTGGTCGCGGGCGTCACGGTCCATCACCGTCACGAACTGGACAAACTGCAACGCGAATTGCGCGAAATCGAAGGCGTCACGGTGCTGATTCATGACCAGGTCTGCGCCGCGGAAAAACGCCGGCGCCGCAAGAAAAACACCTTCCCCGATCCCGCCCGGCGGCTGTTCATCAACACCGCCGTGTGTGAAGGCTGCGGCGACTGCGGCACCCAATCCAATTGCCTGTCCCTGACCCCGGTTGAAACGCCGTTCGGGCGCAAGCGCGCCATCGATCAGTCCAGCTGCAACAAGGACTACTCCTGTGTGGACGGATTCTGCCCCAGCTTCGTGTCGGTCATGGGAGGCGCTCCCCGCAAAGGAGCGGGAGCCTCCGCGCCCCAGGACCGCGAACGGCTGGCGCAACTGGGCCAGACCCTGCCCGCCCCCGATTTCAAAACCTATCCCGAAACCTGCAATATCCTGGTCGCAGGCATTGGCGGCACCGGCATCGTCACGGTAGGCGCGATTCTTTCCATGGCGGCGCACCTGGAGGGCCGGGCCGCATCCATACTCGACATTACCGGCCTGGCTCAAAAAGGCGGCACCGTCATCAGCCATATACGCCTGTCCAACAATGCCCGACCCAGCGGCGCGGTGCGCATCGACCCGCAACAGGCCGATGTCGCAATCCTTTGCGATGCCGTTGCCGCCTCGAATCCAGAGGCGCTCGCCACGCTCAAACCCGGCCAGACGCTGATCGCCCTGAATACCTATCTGGCGCCCACAGCCGAATTTACCCGTGACCCGGATGTCGATTTCAGCCCGGAGCAGCTCGTAGGGAAAATCCGTCACGCCGCCGGAAACGCCAATACCCACTTGCTCAATGCCCATGACCTGGCCGCCACCCTATTCGGCGACAGCATCATGGCGAACATGATGATGCTGGGAGTCGCATGGCAAAACGGCAGCATTCCCTTGAGCCTGGCCGCCATCGAGCAGGCTCTCGAACTTAACGGAGTCGCCGTGCAGGCCAACCAGGAAGCTTTTCGCGCCGGACGCATCGTCGCGCAAAACCCCCAGGCCCTGGCCCCCTTGGCGGCGCCCAGGGCGCAAGCCGTTGTCGTACATTTCCCCGAATCCCTCGATAAAATCGTCGAACGGTGCCGGGCCGACCTGACGGCCTACCAAAATGCGGCCTACGCCAGGCGCTATACCGATGTCGTCGATGCCGTGCTCGCCGCCGAGCAGGCCTTGCGACCCAAGGCCAAGCCGGCCCTGGCCATCAAGGTGGCTCAGTCGCTGCATAAGCTCATGGCCTATAAAGACGAATACGAAGTGGCACGCCTGTTTACCAACGGCGACTTCCGGCGCGAGCTGCACGAAAAATTCGAAGGCGAGTTCACCTTGCAGTTTCACATGGCCCCACCCCTGCTGGCGCGACGCGACCCCCTGACCGGCATTCCCCGTAAAATAAGCCTGGGCCCCCGCACCGAAAAAGCGCTTGCCCTGCTGGCCCGCTGCAAAACCCTGCGCGGCTCATGGCTGGATGTCTTTGGATATAGCGCGGAGCGTAAAATGGAACGGCAGCTAATCCGGGATTATCGCAAGGCGGTCCTGGGCGCGCTTGAAAACCTCGACGAGCGCAACTATGGCGTCGTGCTCGAACTGGCCGGATTGCCGCAAATGGTGCGCGGCTACGGCCACATCAAATTGGCCAGTGTCGGGCAATACCAAACCAGGCTCCAGCAGTTGCTGGCCGCCCTGGGGGATTCCCAAGCCGGCGCTAACAATTTTTTGCAATTGCACGCCTAGCCGCACAGCCAAACAGCCAAGCCACGCCCACAAAGGGCCTCGCCGCGGCGAGGCCCTTTTAATGCATAATAAAATTAAAAATCAAGTGATCTTTTCGCTTGCTTCACCTTGAATCAATCACTACAATTAGTGTTAGAAAAGCAAGATAACCACTACATATAGTGGTTTACCATAAAAAGACTTACTTGTCCCCAAAACACAGTAAAGCGGTCTTTTTTACTCCGCCACCACTACTAAAAACGACTAATTGAACACATGCTGCACGCAGCATGTCGCCTTTTATCCAGGAGCATTCATGCAGACCACACAAACCGCTGAGTCACGGCCCGAAGTCGCCCCTTCATCCACTCCTTCCGGGTCGGCCCCAAGCGCCTCGACCACCAGTCCCTGGCACAATTTCAACATCATCCGGCGCAACGGCGCGGTGGTTGGATTCGAGCCCAGCAAAATCGCCATCGCCATGACCAAGGCATTCCTGGCGGTCAACGGCGGGCAGGGCGCCGCATCGGCGCGCGTACGCGAACTGGTCGAAACACTGACGGCGCAAGCCGTCGGCGCGCTGGTGCGCAATCGTCCCAGCGGCGGCACCTTCCATATTGAAGAAATTCAAGACCAGGTCGAACTGGCGCTCATGCGCTCGGGCGAACACGACGTTGCACGCGCCTATGTGCTGTACCGGGAAAAGCGTTCGCAAGAACGCGCCCGCTCCGGCCAGGCCCAGGCTCCCGCCGAACAAAGCACCCTGAATGTCACCGACAATGGCATCAAGCGGCCGCTCGATCTGGGGCAATTGCGCACCACCATCGCCGAAGCCGGCCGCAATCTGTCACACCTTATCGATGTCGACGCCATCCTCAAGGAAACGGTCAAGAATCTCTACGACGGCATTCCGGTCGACGAAGTCTTCAAATCGGCCATTCTGTCGGCACGCGCCCTGGTCGAAAAAGACCCGGCCTACAGCCAGGTCACGGCTGGCCTGCTGATGCACACCATCCGCAAGGAAGTGCTGGGCGAAGAAGCGTCGCAAGCCGAAATGAGCACCCGCTATGTCGACTATTTCCCCCAGTTCATCAAAACCGGCATCGACAACGGCCTGCTCGACAGCAAGCTCAGCCAATACGATCTGCCGCAACTGGGCAAGGCCCTGAAGGCCGAGCGCGACCAGCAATTCAATTACTTGGGCCTGCAAACCCTGTACGACCGCTACTTCCTGCACGTGCGCGGGCGCCGCATCGAGCTGCCCCAGGTATTTTTCATGCGCGTCGCCATGGGGCTGGCGCTCAATGAAATCGACCGCGAAACACGGGCGATCGAGTTCTACGAAGTCCTGTCGTCCTTCGATTTCATGAGCTCCACTCCCACCCTGTTCAACTCCGGCACCCTGCACTCGCAACTGTCTTCGTGCTACCTGACCACGGTCTCCGACGACCTTGTCGGCATCTACGACGCCATCAAGGAAAACGCCCTGCTCGCCAAATATGCCGGCGGCCTTGGCAACGACTGGACTCCCGTGCGCGCGCTGCGCAGCCATATCAAGGGCACCAACGGCGAAAGCCAAGGCGTCGTGCCCTTCCTCAAGGTCGTCAACGACACCGCCGTTGCCGTCAATCAGGGCGGGAAACGCAAGGGAGCGGTCTGCACCTACCTTGAAACCTGGCACCTCGATATCGAGGAATTCCTCGAGCTGCGCAAGAACACCGGCGACGAGCGGCGCCGCACGCCCGACATGAATACCGCCAACTGGATCCCCGACCTGTTCATGAAGCGCGTCATGGAAAACGGCGAATGGACTCTGCTTTCGCCTTCCGACGCCCCCGACCTGCACGACAAGTACGGCCGCGCCTTCGAACAGGCATACATCGGTTACGAAGAAAAGATCGCCCGCGGCGAACTGGCCTTGTTCAAGAAAGTTCCGGCAACATCGCTATGGCGCAAGATGCTGTCCATGCTGTTCGAAACCGGCCACCCCTGGATCACTTTCAAGGATCCCTGCAATATCCGCTCGCCCCAGCAGCATGTGGGTGTCGTGCACAGTTCCAACCTGTGCACCGAAATCACGCTCAATACCAGCGAAACCGAAATTGCCGTGTGCAATCTGGGCTCGGTCAACCTGACCGCCCACCTCAAGCAGGATGCCGGCGGCCAATACGTGCTCGATCACGACAAGCTCCAGCGCACCATCAGCATCGCCATGCGCATGCTCGATAACGTCATCGACATCAACTATTACGCCGTACCCAAGGCGCGCAACTCCAACGCCCGCCATCGCCCGGTCGGCATGGGTGTCATGGGCTTCCAGGACTGCCTGCACATCATGCGCGTGCCGTTCGCCTCCGACGCCGCGGTCGAGTTTTCCGATCGCTCGATGGAAGCCGTCTGCTACTACGCCTACTGGGCTTCCAGCAAACTGGCGGCCGAGCGCGGCCACTACTCCAGCTTCAAGGGCTCGCTCTGGGATCGCGGCATTCTGCCGCAAGACACGCTGGCCATGCTGCGCGACGAACGTGGCGGCTATGTCGAGATCGACGACAGCAGCACGCTCGACTGGGACTCCCTGCGCACCCATATCCAGCAGTACGGCATGCGCAACTCGAACTGCATTGCCATAGCACCCACAGCAACCATCGCCAATATCATCGGCGTTTCGCCCTGCATCGAACCCAACTACCGCAACCTCTACGTCAAATCCAACCTGTCGGGCGAATTCACGGTGGTCAACGATTACCTGGTGCGCGACCTGAAGGAACGCAATCTGTGGGACGAAGTCATGGTCGCCGACCTGAAGTATTTCGACGGCAGCCTGGCGCGCATCGACCGCATCCCCAACGAGCTGCGCGAACTCTACGCCACGGCTTTCGAAGTCGACCCCACCTGGGTGGTCGAATGCGCGGCGCGCCGCCAAAAATGGATCGACCAATCCCAGTCGCTCAATATCTTCATGACGGGCGTGTCCGGCAAGAAGCTCGACGACACCTATAAGCTGGCCTGGACTCGCGGTCTCAAAACCACGTACTACCTCCGCTCCAACGGAGCCACTAACGCCGAAAAATCGACCGGCCGCGGCGGCGAGCTCAACGCGGTGTCCTCGTCCGGAGCGTCGCACGCGAGCATGGCGGCCGCAGCGGCCCTGCCCGAAGCCGAAGTAATGGGCGCCGCATGCACCATGCGTCCCGGCGATGCAGGATTCGAAGAATGCGAAGCCTGCCAATAAGCGAATAGGAAACATATTATGTTGAATTGGGAAAACTCTTCCACCCCATCCACGGCACCCGGCCAGGCGGCGCTTCAGCCCTCCGCCAACGCCGCGCCCGCCAGGGTAGGCTCCGACACCGCCATACCCACGCCGGCAGCGGCGGCATCCGCGTCGGGCGACAGCTCGGGCCGGGTGCGTGCTGCCGACAAGCGCATCATCAATGGCCAGACCGATGTCAATCAACTGGTGCCGTTCAAATACAAATGGGCCTGGGAAAAATACCTGTCGACCTGCGCCAATCACTGGATGCCGCAAGAAATAAACATGTCGCGCGACATTGCCCTGTGGAAAAACCCCAACGGGCTGACCGAAGACGAACGCCGCATCATCAAGCGCAATCTGGGCTTCTTCGTCACGGCCGATTCGCTGGCCGCCAACAACATCGTGCTGGGTACATATAGGCACATTACCGCGCCTGAATGCCGCCAGTTCCTGTTGCGCCAGGCATTCGAAGAGGCCATCCACACCCACGCCTATCAATACATAGTCGAAAGCCTGGATCTGGACGAATCGGAAATTTTCAACGCGTACAACGAAGTCGCTTCAATACGCGCCAAAGATGAATTCCTGATCCCGTTCATCAACGCCATTGCCGATCCAAACTTCAAAACAGGCACCCCCGAAACCGATCAAACCCTGCTTAAATCGCTCATCGTTTTTGCGTGCCTGATGGAAGGTTTGTTCTTTTATGTTGGTTTTACGCAAATTTTGGCATTGGGCCGTCAAAACAAAATGACAGGCGCCGCCGAGCAGTACATGTACATTTTGCGCGACGAATCCATGCACTGCAATTTCGGCATCGATCTGATCAACACGATCAAACTCGAGAACCCGCATTTGTGGACAAACGAGTTCCGCGAAGAAGTGCGCGATTTGTTCCGACGGGCTGTAGACCTTGAATATGCTTACGCTGAGGACACCATGCCGCGCGGAGTGCTCGGTTTGAATGCCTCGATGTTCAAATCATATTTGCGATTTATTGCCAATCGCCGATGCCAACAAATCGGTCTGGAACCGCTTTTTGCGCAAGAAGAAAATCCATTTCCATGGATGGCCGAGATGATCGACCTCAAGAAAGAACGCAACTTTTTCGAGACAAGAGTGATCGAATATCAAACCGGCGGAGCATTAAGCTGGGAATAATGCTTGGTATTGAGTGACTGCTTACGTTAGACTCTAGGCGTACGAAGTACAAAGTACTTTGTACGCTTGCGCCATTTGAGATGGGTCGCACCCTTTCCGTGGGGGCCATATCAAATGGGTGGATGTTTTGAACGACTCAATCTCAAGGAGTTTTATTATGGCAACAGCCAAAAAGGCGGCCAAAAAAACCGTCGCGAAAAAAGCAGCACCCGCAAAAAAAGTAGCAGTCAAAAAAGCAGCAGCGAAAAAAGCTCCTGCCAAAAAAGTAGCAGTCAAGAAAGTAGCAGCTAAAAAAGCAGTCGCCAAGAAAGCAGTCGCTAAAAAAGCACCGGCAAAAAAAGTAGCCGCTAAAAAAGCCCCTGCCAAAAAAGCTGCGGTCAAGAAAGTAGCAGCCAAGAAAGTGGCAGCTAAAAAACCAGCCGCCAAAAAAGCCCCGGCAAAAAAAGCCGCCGCTAAAAAGGCTCCTGCCAAAAAAGCTGCCGCTAAAAAACCAGCTGCCAAAAAGGCCGCTGCCAAGCCTGCCGCTAAAAAGGCTGCCCCTGCAGCCAAAAAGCCCAGCGTGAAAGCAGCAGCTAAAGTCAGCAAGGCAACAACTGCTGCACCAGCTGCCAAAAAAGTGATCAACCCGGTCGCTTCCTGGCCATTTCCTACGGGCGGTCGCCCGTAAGCCTGTAGGCACAGGCTCGAAAGTGCCAATTTGAAGAATATGGCTGTGGCTTGCGCCTTGAAGTACCGGCGCAGATCCAGCCCAGCCAATTGAACTGCCCGGCTTTGCCGGGCAGTTTTTTATGCTCCAAGGTTTTGAGTCATGCGACAATGGGCGTTCGTAAAACCCAAAGTAGCCACACCATGCTCAGCGACGCCCTGCACTTTATTATCAACATTGTTTTTACCCTGTTCGGAATCGCGCTGATTATCCGGGCCTGGATGTTCGCAATACGGCTGCACCCGTTCAATCCGTATTCGCAGGCGGTGCTGCGCCTGACCGACTGGCTGATACAGCCGATCCGCAAAATCGTCAGGCCCGGCAACCGGCTCGATTGGCCATGCCTGCTGGCAAGCTGGCTAACCGCCTTTGTCTTTTTGCTGCTCACCTGGATAGTACTGACAGGCCAGTTTCCTCCCGTCAGCAGCTTATTGCCGGCGGTTCTCGCCAGCCTGTTCACGCTGCTGAAATGGGCGCTTAACCTGGTGCTCTGGCTGACTCTGGTGCAAGCCATTTTATCGTGGGTCAATCCCCTGGCGCCGATCATGCCCGTGTTGCACACGCTGACAGCCCCCTTGCTCGACCCCATACGCCGCATGCTTCCCAATTTTGGGGGGCTCGATTTTTCCCCTCTGGTCCTGCTCGTCCTGGCGCAAATAGGCATGGTCTTCCTGGAACATCTTTCCTTCTCGCTGTTTGGCGTCTAAAGCATTTTGGATTTAAGTAGTCGGCACTGAACGCGTTTCAGTCATGTGTTTGAGCCGTTTAGGTTTGAGCAATGGCTTGGGGCTGTGTTGTCTTGTGGGCGCGATCGTATCTCTATAAAGACGCCGCAGGGTGGGCGGTGCTGTGTAGTCCGGCACGTCCAGCGGTCGGCTAGCTGCGCTAGCCGACTACCCGGGTCTGCCTCGTCCAGGCGGGCGTCGGGCCAACTCGCAGTGCCTCGCGCGCGAGGCACTGCTCAAACAGGGCCCGCCGAAAGCCCCCGCCTTCCCTTCGTCAGCACCCGGCGCTGGACTACCGCCGGACTACACAGCACCGCCCACCCTGCGGCTTGCGTTGAGGAAATGCATCGAGAGAAGCGTTGGGGGCATGCACCGAGGGAAACATGCACCGAGAGAAACGTTGAGATCATGCATCGAGGTATACATTGATGCCGGCAAGTTGATTCCAGGCAAGCCCTAACGCGAGCCGTCTATCGGGGCTTGGGGTCAGGACCGGCGTAAGGCGTGCGCCGGATGCTACCGTAGGGAAGGCGGGGGCTTTCGGCGGGCCATGTTTGAGCGTAGCCGCGCCAGCGGCGTAGCGAGTTTGGCCCGACGCCCGCCTGGACGAGGTAGATCCGGATCCAGCACGCCGTGCCGGCCCTGACCCCAAGCCCCGATAGACGGCGTCTTCAAATACCAAAGCTACCCACCCATCGAATCCCGTAAACAACTCGAACCAAAAATGCACCAAGCATCGGATCCCGAACCATCCCGGCTTGATACCTCGGCGCCAAAGTGCTCAACAAAATGCAAGAAAGCCCACAAGGGGCTCTCTTACAGAATCAGGCAAATTAGCCTACGCATGTCGATTGCGCGCATGCTTGCCCGCATTGATGCAGCTTACACCAAGAGTCGATGCCCGCACTGCCTACATAGGCACGACACGGGTTGGGCCATTGCCGCTGATCATGCGCACGCGCTGACCGGCGGAAAGAGGAACATCGGCCGCCTGGGCCACGACACGAGTTTCGCCGTTATCCAGCCGCACGGTGATTTCCAGCCCCTGGGTCCTTCCAGCCTGGTTTTCCACGGCATTGCCCGCCAACCCGCCCAAGATGGCGCCGCCGACCGTTGCCAATACATTGCCGCCGCCACGGCCGATAGTGCTGCCCACCACGCCGCCCAATGCGCCTCCGGCCAGCATGCCGGCACCGCTGCTCTGCCCCTGCTGGATAATGACCGGACGCACCGACTCTACCGTCCCGGTGCGCACAACCTGCTCGCGCTGCGCCTCGCCGTAGCTATAGACCGAGCTGGACGCCGTATCGTTGGCACAACCGGCCAACATCGCCAGGGAGCCCGCCAGAGCCAGCGCAGCAAGGGTCCGGTTTTTACGCAAGCCGGCAAACGATAAACTGACAGGATTCATGAAACTGCTCCCTAGTAAGCCACCGCCACCCCTGCTCTGCGCAAGGGCACACCCGATCCGGGTGTTATTTGAAAAGCGGCAAGAACAAAATTTAAAACCCGAACGACACACGGCAATTCCGCGGATCGCCAGGCAAACGCTCAAGCCTGACCGGCCTGATCGAGCAAATCGAGCGCGTAATGCTGTTTGAGGGCAGCGCTGATTTCACCGCGGCTCGGGTGATGGTTTTGCGGCCCGCGTGAAGCAATTTTAAAAGCGCCCATCACATTCGCCAAGCGGCACGCATCGGCCAGGCCCCACTGCTGCGTCAGCCCATAGAGCAGGCCAGCCCGGTGCGCGTCGCCGCAGCCGGTGGGGTCGACGATATTTTCCACCTTGACCGGCTCAATGGCCGTTTCGGCACCGTTGGAGTAAAGCGTGGCGCCTTCACCACCGCGCGTCACCACAACAGCCTGCAAGGACCGGGCGATTTCCTGCATGCTGCGCCCGGTTCGCTGTTGCACTACGCTGGCTTCGTAATCATTGGCAGTGAGGATCTGCGCCATCTCGAGCATCTGCGTGATATCTTCCCCCGAAAACAAAGGCATGGCCTGACCCAGGTCGAAAATAAAGGGAATGCCGCTGGCCTTGAGCCGTCGAGCGTGGGCAAACATGCCTTCTTTGGCATCGGGCGCCACAATCCCCCACGAGGCCCTGGTGCTGCCCCAATCGTTTTCCGCCGAACGCACCATGGCCCCCGGATGAAAGGAAGCGATCTGATTGTTGTCCAGATCCGTCGTGATAAAACACTGCGGAGTAAACATATCGGGGATGACCCGAATCAAGCTCGTATCTATGCCCAGGCGTTTCATATACGCCAGGTAATCGGCCGCATCGCCGCCCACGGTACCCACCGGCATGGGGTGCCCACCCAGCAGTTGCAGGTTGTAGGCGATGTTTCCGGCGCAACCGCCATATTCCTTGCGCATGGTCGGTACAAAAAACGAGACGCTCAGCGACTGTATGCTGTCGGCCAGAATATGTTCTTTGAAATGCCCCTCGAACACGGCAATCGTATCGAAGGCAACCGAACCGCATACTAAAACCTTTGCAGACATCCTGATCCTTTAAGGAAAAAATTTACCGAGCTGAAATCCATTAACCTTCACGCCCGCCACCGTAATCGGCACCGTGGCGACGATTTCACCATGAGCGGCAAATGGCCCTTCCAGGAGTTTTGCCGTCAGATAACTTTTCGGAGGCAGGTTCTTCCTGGCGACGACCACGCCCGAAAAATCGACCAGATCCAGTGTAAGGGTCGGCCATTCCTGCGGCTTGTCATAATTGTTGCGCAAGGTAAGCTGCAAGGTCATTTGACTGGTGTCCTTGTCCGCACCGGCACCCTTGGGGCCCGCGCGCAAGGATGAATTCATGATCGAAATGAGCAGAATGCGGCGCGAATACGGAATATCGCACTTAAGCGACGCGCAGGCTTTGGTCAGAATCGGCCGCAGGGCCGGTGAATGGTTGGCAATGTTCGCCCGATACACGTACACCACCTGGGCCAGCAGCACCGCCAGAGCCATCAGGCACAGCGCCCCCCAGAACACTCTCGCGAAACCATGACGGCGCTCGTACCGTTCGTCCAGAAAGGCGGGCAAAGGCAGTTGGTCTTCATCGGCCCGACGCGGCTCGATATAAATTTCCGGCGCATCGGGGGCCGGCTCGCCGCCGACATAAAACGAGGCAGGGCTCGGTTCTGCTTCACGCTGCTCTGTGTGCCGCGGCACACTCAAGACGGGTTCGGCACGCAGCCGCAACGGCACGGTGCGCGTCGAGGAAATCGTAAACGCGGGAGCAGCGGGCGGAGCATCTGGCGCATTCGATACCGTTGGCGCGGAAGGCAGCGGACGCGTCTCTGGCGCCTGCGCCGAACGTTGGCGTACAACGCTGGGCTCAGGCGCGGAAGGGGGCGCGGCGCCCGCGGACGAGCCATCGCCCGACACGACGGCTTCGTACCCATCGAAAATGTGGGCGCAACTGACACAGCGGATGTAGCCCTTGCGCAACTGCAATTGTTCCAGGCTGGCTGGAAAAACCGAACCGCATCGAGGACATTGTGTGCTTAAGTCCATAAGGCAAATCTATCGTTAATTGCGCTGTCCGCACAAACAAACCCAACCGTCGCGTGCGCGCCATACACTCATGGCAAGCCAGGGCGCATAAGCCATGGCCACCTCGTCAGCCTGCCGCTCCAGGACACCCGACAAGATCAGCCGCCCGCCCGGAGCAACCCGGTTGGACAACATGGGCGCCAGCACTTTCAGCGGGTTGGACAAAATATTGGCCACGACCAGTTGCAATTGGCCCGCCGGAAGCTGGTTTGGCAGCAAGGCATCCAGAACAACCTGATTTACTTCTGCATTGTACCGAGTTGATTGCACAGCCTGCTCGTCGATATCGACGGCCCACGTGTTGCCCGCCCCCAGCATTTTGGCGGCGATCGCCAAAATGCCGGACCCGCAGCCATAGTCGAGCACCGTTTCGCCGCCTTGCAGATGCTCGGCCAGCCACTCCAGGCACAGATGGGTCGTTGGATGGCTGCCGGTCCCGAAAGCCAGACCCGGATCCAGCTCAATATGAATCGAGCCCTGCCCTGCGCTGGCCGACGCCCCTTCGGCCAGCACGGGTACACGAGGGTCGTCGCGATGCCAGCTGGGCACGATCCAGATCCGTTCTCCGATCTGGATTGGCCCGAACTGCGCCTGAGTGATCCGCACCCAATCCGCATCCGGGACTTCGCGCACCGACCAGCCGGCCGCTGCTTGAACTCCAGCCTCGGCACTCGCCTGCTCCAGAATCTGGCCAGGGTCCGCGCCATCGGGCAACAGGGCGACCACGCGATTGCGCTGCCACGCCTGTATCTCGGGTTCGGTACCCGGCTCGCCGAACAAGGGCTGTTCCGCGTCGGTATCGCTATCGGCGTCCTCTACCGAGACCGACAGCACACCTGCGTCGAGCAAGGCATCCGACAGCGCCTCGGCCTGGGCTTCCAGGCAACTTAGGACGAGTTCACGCATGATCTTTTCCGTTAAAAAACAGGGGCACGCCCCTGTCTGGCCCGCCTCGGTATCGCAGATCAGGGACGCTGCGAAAGCTTGTGCTCGAGGTAGTGGATGCTTGTGCCGCCTTCGACGAAACGGGCATCCTGCATCAGCTCGCGGTGCAGAGGGATGTTGGTCACTATGCCTTCGACCACCATTTCAGACAGAGCGATTTCCATGCGTGCAATGGCCTGCTGGCGCGTGTCCCCGTAGGTAATAAGCTTGGCAATCATGGAGTCGTAGTTCGGCGGCACCACATAGCCGCTGAACACATGGGAATCCATGCGCACGCCAGGACCGCCCGGCGTATGCCAGTTGGTGATGCGCCCCGGGCTGGGCGTAAATTTGAAGGGATCCTCGGCATTGATGCGGCATTCGATGGCGTGGCCCTTGATCTGGATATCGCGCTGGCGCAACGTAAACTTTTCGCCGGCGGCAATCAGGATCTGCTGCTGCACCAGATCGATCCCGGTAATCATTTCGGTAACCGTATGTTCGACCTGGATCCGGGTATTCATTTCAATGAAATAAAACTCGCCGTCCTCGTACAGGAACTCGAAGGTGCCGGCGCCGCGATAGCCAATTTTGCGGCACGCCTCGGAGCAACGCTCGCCGATGCGTTCGATAAGGCGCCGCGCGATACCCGGCGCGGGAGCCTCTTCGATGACTTTCTGGTGGCGGCGCTGCATGGAACAATCGCGCTCGCCCAGCCAGACGGCATTGCGCCCGCCGTCGGCAAGTACCTGGATTTCCACATGGCGCGGGTTTTCGAGGAACTTCTCCATATAGACTTCGGGATTATTGAACGCCGCGCCAGCCTCGGATTTCGTCATGGTGACGGCGTTCAGCAAAGCCGCCTCGGTATACACCACCCGCATGCCCCGGCCGCCGCCGCCGCCCGAAGCCTTGATGATCACCGGGTACCCGACTTCACGGCCCAGGCGCATGATTTCCTGGGGATCGTCCGGCAAAGCGCCCGGCGACCCCGGCACGACCGGTACACCGGCCTCGATCATGGCTTTCTTGGCGCTTACTTTATCGCCCATAAGGCGAATCGATTCGGGGCGCGGGCCGATAAATACAAAGCCGCTTTTTTCGACGCGATCGGCAAAATCGGCGTTTTCGGACAGGAAACCGTAGCCGGGATGGATTGCTTCGGCATCCGTGACTTCGGCTGCCGAAATCAGCGCCGGCATATTCAGGTAACTGTCGCGAGCCGCGGCAGGCCCTATGCAAACCGATTCATCGGCTAAACGCACATACTTGGCATCGCGATCGACATCGGAGTGCACCACCACCGTTTTAATACCGAGTTCGCGGCAGGCGCGCTGGATGCGCAAGGCGATTTCACCACGATTGGCAATGAGAATTTTTTCAAACATTGATGATCAGCCGATAACAAACAGGGGTTGACCGTATTCAACGGGCTCGCCATTTTCCACCAGGATTTCTTTAATCACGCCGGACTTGTCCGCCTCGATTTCGTTCAGCAGCTTCATGGCCTCGATGATGCACAAAGGCTCGCCCTCTTTGACGGTCTGGCCCAATTCGATAAACGGCGAGGCGCCTGGATTGGGAGCGCGGTAGAAGGTTCCCACCATCGGGGCCTTGACCACATGCCCTTGAGGGGCGGCCGGGGCAGCCGGCGCTGCGGCAGGCGCAGGCGGCGCGGCAGGCGCTTCGTAGGCAACAGGAACGGGCTGCACCGTTTGGGAGAATTTGACGATTCTTACCTTGCCCTCGCCCTCGGTGATCTCGAGTTCGGCAATGCCTGATTCTGCAACCAGATCGATCAGGGTTTTTAGTTTTCTAAGGTCCATACAAACTTCCCATGACATTACTCTGCGGCTGTAATGCAGAGTCAACGTTGATGATTAAAAAGACAGGCTGTATTGCCCCATGCGCTAATTGCACAGGGCGTAGCGTAATGCTGCTTCGTACCCAAAAGAACCCAGCCCGACAATCACTCCCTGCGCCGTATCGGACAAATAAGAGTGATGGCGAAACGACTCCCGCTTGTGTACATTCGACAAATGCACTTCCACGAACGGAATTGCGACCGCGGCCAGGGCATCTCGCAGTGCCACACTGGTATGAGTGTACGCCGCGGCATTAATAATGATGAAATCGATATGATCCTGGCGGGCCTTTTGAATACGGTCTACCAGCTCGCCTTCGTGATTGCTTTGAAATACGCTGCAACTCGCCCCGGCCTGGCTGGCCAATTGCCGCAAATTTGCATTGATGTCATCCAGAGTCTGGCGGCCATAAACCTCGGGCTCGCGCGTACCGAGCAAGTTAAGGTTAGGACCATGCAGAACCAGGATTTGTTGCGCCATAACGAAGGTTTCTATTACTGACAGAACGCTTTTTTACGCTAAAAAGCGTTATTTGTCCATTAAATACAGATAATTTACAAAAAGAATTGTCGCGGCGGTGTCGTCGCGGATGTCGTTTTCGCGGTATTGCAGGGGCGAAGCAGGCTTGCATCCGAAAGCCGCAAGCCCTGCGCGCAAAGAGCTAGGCCGAAAGGCCTTGCACGACTTGCTCGAACTCCTTGGCCTTGATTTGCCCAAGAATCCGTTTGACCTCACGGCCTTTGGCGTCGAAAACCACGGTAAACGGCAAGCCGCCCGCCTGATTTCCCAAGTCGCGCATCAATTGTATACCCTCGTGGCCGGCCACCAACAAGGGGTAGGATACCCGCACTTTTTGCACAAAAGACTGAATATTGCTGGCAGTATCGACGCCTATACCCAGGAATTGCACTGATGGGTATTTTTTATGCAAAGCCTCGAAGTCGGGCATTTCCTTGACGCAAGGGGGGCACCAGCTTGCCCAGAAGTTGACGACCACCGGCTTGCCTTGCCACCTGGACAGGGCAATGGCGGTACCGTCGGGATCGGGGAGCGTCTGCGCAAACAAAGGGACCGGGCCGAACGTGTCGGCCAGCGCCGCACCTTGCAGGCCGCCGGCCGCGGCCGCCCCGGCCAATATTGCCGCATGGCGTAAAAAAACGCGCCGTTTCATCATTATCTTTTCAATGGGTGATTCCTAGCCTGGTAATCATAGCACCACGCCCGCCGGAAAGAACGGCGCACCCTTTACAATAGCGGCTGGAGGATCCTTATGCACCTACACATTCTGGGTATTTGCGGCACATTCATGGGTGGCCTGGCACTGATCGCGCGCGCCGCGGGCCATACCGTTACCGGCTGCGACGCGGGAGTCTATCCCCCCATGAGCACCCAGCTAGAAGAGCAGGGCATCCGGCTCATCGAGGGATTCGACGCCGCCCAGACCGGCCTGCGGCCCGATCTGTTCATTATCGGCAACGTGGTCACACGCGGCAACCCGCTGATGGAAGCCATTCTCGACCAGGGCCTGCCCTACACCTCCGGGCCGCAATGGCTGGGCGAACAGGTACTGCGAGGCCAGCATGTACTGGCCGTCGCCGGAACCCATGGAAAAACCACGACCAGCTCGATGCTTGCCTGGATACTGGAACACGCCGGGCAGGCCCCCAACTTCCTGATTGGCGGCATCGCCAGCGATCTCAAGGTGTCGGCCCGCTACCAGCCCGCGCAAGCCCTGTTCGTCATCGAGGCCGATGAATACGACACGGCATTTTTCGACAAACGCTCCAAGTTCGTTCACTATCGTCCACGCACCGCGATTCTGAACAATCTTGAATATGATCATGCCGATATTTTTCCCGATCTGCACGCTATAGAGACTCAATTCCACCATCTGGTACGAACCATCCCGACACGAGGATGCATAGTGCGTCCCGATTTGTCCGAGGCGCTCGACCGTGTGCTGGCACGCGGCTGCTGGACGCCGGTGGTGCGTTTTGGCGGACATGGCCAATGGCAGGCCATCGCCAACAGCGAGGCAAGCCACTTCGATGTGGTGCGCGACCAAAAGGCCGTCGGCACCATCACATGGAACCTGACGGGCGAACATAACCGCATGAACGCCCTGGCAGCCATGGCGGCCGCCGAACATGTCGGCGTGCCCGTTGGCAGCAGCCTGGAGGCGCTCTCGGCGTTCGGCGGCGTGAAACGGCGCATGGAATTACGCGGCACGATCCGGCAGATTGCCGTCTACGACGACTTTGCCCATCACCCCACCGCCATCGCCACCACGCTGGAAGGCCTGCGCAAACAGGTTGGCGACAAGCGCATTCTGGCCGTCATCGAACCACGCTCCAACACCATGAAGCTCGGAACCATGGCAGCCAGGCTCCCGGCCGCACTGAAGCAGGCCGATCAGGTATTCTGTTTCGGCGCCACTCAGGGCAAACATGCCCTGGGATGGGATCCCAAACAGGTTTTGGCCCCCCTGGGCCACCGTGCCGCCGCGTACGACGATCTCGACGCAATGATCACGGCCATCGGCGCCGCCGCCCGCCCCGGCGACTCAATCCTGGTCATGAGCAATGGCGGATTCGGCGGCATCCATCAAAAGCTTCTGGATCGCCTGTGATCCATGCACGAGGTGCCTCATGATTCTCTATCTGCACGGTTTTCGTTCCTCGCCCAAATCACTCAAGGCCCACCTGTTGGCGCAGGCCATGCAAGAACGCGGCCTGGCCGGCGAATGGATATGCCCGCAACTGCCATCCAGTCCCGCGCGCGCGCTGGCCCAGGCACATCACCTTATTGAACTGGCGCAAAAAGAACAGGCCCTGGACGCAAGCCGCCAACTGACCCTGATCGGATCATCGCTGGGCGGCTATTACGCCACCTGTCTGGCCGAATACTGGAAATGCCGAGCAGTCGTGCTCAATCCGGTGATCTATGCCTCACGCGACCTGGCTACCCAGGTCGGCACGCACACGCTTTACCATTCAGGCGATCCTTTTATCTTCTTGCCCGAGTATGTCGACGAGCTGGCCGAAATGGCCGTGGGCAAGCCGGCCCATCCGGAACGCTACTATCTGCTTGCGGCTACCGGCGACGAAGTGCTGGACTGGCACGAAATGGCCGATTGGTACGCCGGTTGCCAGGGCCATGTCATTGAAGGCAGCGATCACGGAATTTCCGATTTTGGGCGGTGGCTGCCCCAAGTCCTTGATTTCGCACTTGACCGCTCCTGATTACCTTTCACCTTAAGCACGCGGATCAGCGTGCAGCTATGGATCACCATGTACGTTCTTTATGAAGACAGCGGAAATTTCAAGGCGGAAAAGATTTTTTCGCAAGGCGACTCAAGTCTGCAAGTCGAGTCCGAATCGGGCAAACGCAGCAAAATAAAAGCCGCCACCGTACTATTCCAATTCGAGCAGCCCAGCCCGGCCGCCCTGCTCGAACAGGCACAAGCGCTTGCCGCCACCCTGGAGATCGACTTTCTATGGGAATGCGCCCCCCAGGAAGAATTCGAAGCCTCTCATTTCGCCGAAGATTACTTCGGACATACTCCCAGCTCCATCGAAAAAGCCGCCCTTATTTTTGCCTTGAACAGCGCCCCGGCCTATTTTCATCGGCGCGGCAAGGGGCACTACCGGCCTGCCCCGCCTGACATCCTGGCAGCCGCCCTGGCCGCCATCGAAAAAAAACAGAAACAGGCCGCACAACAGCAGGAGTGGACCGACCAGCTGGTGGCGGGAACGCTGCCCGGCCCGATTGCCGAAATCGCCGATACCCTGCTCACCAGGCCCGACAAAAACACCCTGCAATGGAAAGCCTTCGAAGCAGCGCTCGCGCAGCTTCAAATCAGTCCGGAACGGCTGTTGCTCAAGCTTGGCGCCTGGCCCCACCCCCTGGCCCTGCATCAGCATCGATTTTTATCGGCCCATTTTCCCAAAGGCACCGGGTTCGCGCCGATCGACCTGCCTGAAATCGGCACCGACCTGCCATTGAGCGCCGTGGAGGCCTATTCGGTCGACGATACCAGCACCACTGAAATCGACGACGCCCTGTCCATTGAAAACATCGATGAAACAACGGTGCGCGTGGGAATCCACATAGCCGCACCGGGCCTGGCCATCACCCGCGGCAGCGAACTGGACAAGCTGGCCCGTGCGCGCATGTCGACCGTTTATTTTCCGGGCCAGAAAATCCCCATGCTGCCCGACGAGCTGATCCAGGCCTTCTCGCTCAACGCCGGCGAGCCCAGGCCCGCCCTGTCCCTGTACGTAACGGCCAGGCTCGACACGGGCGAGATCCTGTCGTCCGAGACGCGACTCGAACGCATACAGGTCCGTGAGAATCTGCGGCACAATCTGCTTGACGAGCTCATCACCGAAGAAGCCCTGAACGATCCTCAAGCCGCGCTGCCGCATGCGCATTGGCTGCGCCCCCTGTGGCAACTTGCCCAACGCCTGAGCGCCCAGCGCGACCTGGTGCGCGGCAAGCCCGAAAACAATAATCGCGTCGAATATTCGTTTTATCTGGAAGGGTCCCCCCACGATCCCGATACCCCTGTGCAGCTTGTTCCGCGCAAGCGCAATGCCCCGCTGGACAGGCTGGTCGCCGAATACATGATACTGACCAATAATATCTGGGGCGGCTTGCTGGCAGGGCATGGCGTACCGGGCATTTATCGCTCCCAGCAGGCGGGGCGCGTACGCATGTCCACCCAGGCCTTGCCCCACGAAGCCATCGGGGTTCCGCAGTATGCGTGGTCCACCTCTCCTTTGCGGCGCTATGTCGATCTGGTCAATCAGTGGCAAATTCTGGCCGCTGCCGAGCATGGGGTTTCGGCGCGCCTGGTCGCTCCCTTCAAGCCCAAGGAGGCCGATTTATTCGCCATTATCGGCGCGTTCGACGCCCAGTACGCCACCTGGAACGAATTCCAGAATGCGATGGAGCGCTACTGGTGCCTGCGCTGGCTGCAGCAACAAGGATTGCGCACCGTACAGGCCAGCGTCCTGCGCGAAGATCTGGTACGGTTGTGTTGTGCGCCGTTTGTCGCCCGTATTCCAGCCTTGCCGGAATTGGAACGAGGGCAGATCATCAATCTGGAAATTCTCGGGTTTGACGAACTTGCCCTCGAACTGGATTGCCGCTACCTGGACACCGTTACGGCATAAATCATTTCAACTCATCAACTGGGACTTCAAGAAGTGGCCAGCATTCCAGCTTCCCTGCTGCTTTTGTCCGAGCCGGCCCAACCGCGCAACGACTATCTGCGCCTAGGAATACTGTTGTCCGTGTGCATACACGCGGCCGTGCTGGCCATCCATTTTTCGGCGCCCACGCAAACCGCCGCCCAGTCCAGCACTCTCGAAGTCACGCTCGTGAACGCCAGGACCGAATCGGCGCCGGCCCAGGCAAAACTGCTGGCGCAAAACCAGATCAATGGCGGCGGCCAAGCCGAAGCCGGCTACGCGGCATCGCCGCTGCCCCGCACTGCCGATGAGTCGGCCGACCAGATCGTCCTGGCCGCCCTGCACAAACGCCAGGAAGAGCTCGAGGCCGAGCAACAGCAGCTCTACACCCAGCTGGAGTCCAGGCAGAAAGCCCGCTCGGCACGCAAGAACCCCGATCTGTTCCAGCAATCGACCGACCCCGGAATAGATGAACGCTATCAGGAAAGCCTGGTCCTGAATGCCCAGATCAGTGCCCTCAAAGAACGCATCGACCGGTATAACGCCCAGCCTCGGCAACAGTTCGCGGGCCCCTCCGCCGCCGCGGCCGACTATGCCGAATACGTGGAAGCGTGGCGCAAGAAAATCGAACTGCTCGGCACCGAGCATTATCCGGCGCAGGCCCGTGGAAAAATCCACGGCAAACTGCAGCTAACGGTATATATTAAGAAAGATGGTCAATTGGCACGCATCGAAATCAATCAGCCTTCCGAATACGCCGTACTCAATTTGGCGGCGGAACGCATCGTACAGCTTGCCGCCCCCTTTGCCCCACTGCCGCCAGCCGTGGCCAGGCACACCGATGTGCTTGCCATTACCCGCACCTGGCACTTCATCGACAACCAGCTCGACACACAAACGCCGTGACTTCAGCCACATCAAAACCCCGCTACGCCGTCATCGGCAATCCCATCGAGCACAGCCGCTCGCCGTTCATACACGAGCAGTTCGCCCGACAAACGGGCATTGCGCTGGAGTACAGCCGGATCAAAGCCCCGCTCGACGATTTCCCCGGCGCCGTCCATGAATTTTTTTCCACGGGAGGGCAAGGGCTGAACGTCACTTTGCCGTTCAAGGAAATTGCCTGCACCCTTGCCGCCGGCCACCTCAGTGAGCGGGCCAGACTGGCTGGCGCGGTCAATACCCTGTGGATGGCCCAAGGCCACCTGCACGGCTGCAATACCGACGGCATCGGACTCGTCAGCGATATCCACAGGCTCGGCATCGCGCTCCAGGATAAAAAAATATTGCTGATCGGCGCCGGAGGCGCGGCCAAAGGCGCGGCGCTCCCCCTGCTGAACGAACAATGCTCTCAACTGCACATCGTCAACCGTACCGCACCACGCGCGCAGGAACTGCGAACACGAATCATCGCGCATGCGCCGGCATTTGCCGGGCAACTCTCGGCCGGCGCGCTGGATACCATCACCGGCCAGTGGGATATCGTCATCAACGCCACCTCCAGCAGCCTGGGAACGGATCCGCTCGAACTGCCCGACGCGCTCTACGCAGACCAGGCCCTGGCATATGACATGATGTACGCCGCCCAGCCCACCGCCTTCCTGCGGCAGGCCCGCAGCCAGGGTGCGGCGCAGCTGGCCGATGGGCTGGGCATGCTGGTCGGCCAGGCCGCGGCCAGCTTCGCCATCTGGCACCACGTGCAGCCCGATGCCGCACCCGTGCTGGACGCACTGCGGCAACAGCTGCAACACGACTGACTCTCATGCCCGCCCGCAAGCGAACCGGAAAAAAGCTGCTCGGCACCGTGCTGCTTGTTGGCATGGGAGCCATGCTGCTTTATCAATTCGGCCTGTTTGTCATGATTGTCTGGTTCAATTTTCGCAATCCGGACACCAGCGCATTCATGACGGCCACCCTGACCGAGCTGAGGTCCACGGACCCGAAAGCCGCGCTCGACCATCAATGGGTCCCATACAGCCAGATCAATACCTCGCTCAAGCGCGCCGTAATTGCTTCCGAGGACGCCAACTTCACCGACCACGATGGAGTCGAATGGGACGCCATCCGCAAAGCCTGGCAATACAACCTGAGGCAGGCCGAACAGGGCAAAAGCAAAATGCGCGGCGGCTCGACCATCACTCAGCAGCTTGCCAAAAACCTGTTCCTGTCGAGTTCGCGCTCGTATCTGCGCAAAGCCCAGGAACTTGCGCTTGCCTATATGATCGAACTGGTCATGAGCAAAGAGCGCATACTTGAACTGTATCTGAACATCGCTCAGTGGGGCGGCAATGTTTTCGGCGCTCAGGCAGCCGCCAGGCATTATTTTCATGTAAATGCGGCGCAGCTCAACCGCTACCAGTCCGCCAAGCTTGCTGCCATGCTGCCCAACCCGGCGTATTATGACGGTCATCGCGATACCGCCTATCTGCGGTCTCGTGCCTTTACAATTGAAAAACGCATGCGCCTGGTCGATCTGCCCGATCTGCCCTGATTGCGTCATGCGTTCGTTCCGTTCACTTTACTCCAGACACCAAAACCCTCTAATGCGTACCGCCCGCCGTTATCTAGCCCGCGAAATCTATCGCTCCAGCGCCGTTGTGCTGCTGGCACTGGTGGGTCTATTCACCTTTTTTGCCCTGATCGACGACCTCGACAACATTGGCCCGAAATTCACTTTGCTCAGCCTGTTTTATCTGCAAGCCCTGGCTTTCCCGACCCGGCTGTACGATTTGCTGCCCATCGGCCTGCTGATCGGCGCGGTCCTGGCCCTGGCGGGACTGGCACAGCGCAACGAACTGGTCATCCTGCGGGTTTCAGGCGTTAGCGGGATGCGGCTGCTGTATATGCTCTGGGTTATTACCTTGCCCATGGTGATAGGTGCGTTCATATTGTCCGAGGTCATCACTCCCGCGGCCGAAATCAAATCCAGCGAAGCCAATCTGACCATGCTGGGCCGCACCGAAGGCGGTCGCCTGAACAGCGGCTACTGGTTCAAGGAGCCCACGCCCGACGGCGGAACGCGCATCATCAACATCAAGCAACTCCAGGCTGGCGGCGGTGTCACAGGGATTACTCTCTACGAATTCCGCAAAGGCCAGGAACTGACCGCGCTGACGCAAGCAACCAGCGGCCGCTTCAGCGACGGCAAACTCGTTCTCGATCATGTCACCGAAACCCGGATCGACGCCGGATCGCCCGCCGCGCTGGCCAACGCCCAAACACCGGATGCTCCGATCGCGCATGTCAAGACCATGCCCGATCGGTCCCTCAATACCACCCTGACGCCTGAGCGCCTGATCGCCCGTATCCTGACCCCCGAACGCATGTCGATAGCCGATCTGCTCGACTACATCGGCTATCTGAAAGCCAATAAGCTGCAGACCGAGCGCCAGGTGGTCGCTCTGTGGCGCAAAATTGCCTATCCGTTCACTTTGCTTGTCATGATTACCATCGCCGCGCCGATCGGCTTCATGCAAACACGCCGCGGCGGCGTCGGCAGCAAGGTTTTTGTCGGTATTCTGCTGGGCGTGGGATTTTTCATGCTCAATCAGCTCGCCCTCAATGTGGGCATGTTAAGCAAATGGGCTCCCTGGGTAACGGCTCTGGTGCCGAATCTGGCCGCACTCGGGCTGGCCCTGGGCGTGCTCATCATTATGGAAAATCAGCATAGCGTGCGCAGCTTCAGCCAGGCACGCTGGCCATGGAGCAAAAGAGCAGCATGAATACGAAGTCGGATATCTGGATCATCGGCGATATTCAGGGCTGCTGCTCACCGCTTGTCGAGCTGCTGGCGCATCCGGATCTCGCCCGCGACCCGGATGCCCAATTCTGGTTTGCCGGCGACCTGGTCAACCGCGGCCCCGACTCGCTCAACACCCTGCGGCGCATCATCAGTCTGGGCGACCGCGCCGTGACCGTTCTTGGCAATCATGACCTGCACTTGCTGGCCGTTGCCGCCGGAGTCAAAAAGCCAGGCAAGTCGGACACCTTCAACGATGTGCTCGGCGCCCCGGACAGCAAAGATCTCATCGACTGGCTGCGGCATTGCCCGCTGGCCCACTACGCCCACCGCCATTTGCTGGTTCATGCGGGTGTACTGCCCAAGTGGAGCGTCGACAAAACCCTGGCGCTGGCCGCCGAGGTCGAAGCGGCGTTGCGCGGCCCCGACTGGAAAAACATGCTGCACAAGATGTATGGCAACGAACCACTGCGCTGGAAAGACGGTTACAGTGGGGGCAAGCGTTTGCGCGTCATTATCAATGCCCTGACGCGCATGCGCATGTGCAACAGCAAGGGCCATATGGAGTTCTCCCACAAGGGAGCGCCCGGCTCGAGTGCAGGCCTGATGCCCTGGTTCGATGTGCCCAACCGGGTCATTCGCGACGACACCATTGTATTTGGCCACTGGTCGACCCTGGGCCTGCTGATTCGCCCGGATGTCATTTGTCTGGATACCGGCTGCATTTGGGGCGGAAAACTCAGCGCGTTGCGGCTGCACGATCACAAAATCGTGCAGGTCGGCTGCTCGCAGTACCAGAACCCCACCGAACATTAAACCAGGGTCACGACGGCTTATGCCCGCCGACCTTCACCGCGCCGCGGATGACATGATGCGTATGCGATGCCGTTTTGCTGCGCCCCAGCTCACGGCACACTGCGTTGGACAAGACAGGCAGAAACTCGGCCTCGACCCGCACCCCGGTCGTACCCAGCAGGCACCACAAGTTTTGCAGCAGGTTCTGTTCGCCGACAAAGGCAATATAGTCGCTGCGCCTGCCGCGATGCAGAAATCGCAATGCCACCGGCTGAATATCGACATTGGCGCGAATCGCCGCCTCAAACAGGCTTGAATGAAACGGCGCCACGTCGAAACCGGCCGAGGTCGTCCCCTCGGGAAACAGGCCCACGACTTCACCCTGCTCGAACCGTGCCTTCATCTGTTCGCCGACCGCCATGATCGCCTGGCGCTGGCCTCGTTCGATGAATACCGTGCCCGCACCGGCAACCAGCCGGCCGATGATCGGCCATCGTCGAATATCGCTTTTGGCAATGAAGCTCATGGGCCTCACACCATTGAGCACGAAAATATCGACCCATGAAACATGATTCGCCACCCAGAGCGCCGCGCCGCCCGATCCGGGTTCGCCCTGCACCTGGACCCTGACCCCGCAGAACACCAGCAGGACGCGCGACCATTGGTGATTCATGCTTTTTCGCACTGGCAAGGACGCAAAAGGAAAAATGCAAATTACCGATAACAAGCCCAGCACAATCCAGATAAACACGAAAATTGCCCGCACGGAAAACAGCAGAACGCTCAAATCAGTCTCTCTTTATGATTTCTGGGGCAAGCACATCGAAATAGCGCTGCAGGATCACGGCGGCGGCCACCGCATCGTCGGGAGCGTTCGAGCCCAGAATGTGTTGCGCTTCAAGGCTCGAGCCACGTTCGTCGATCAGCTCGACCTCGAGGCTGAACCGGCCGCGTAGCTGGTTCGCGAAGCGCCGGCACCGCAAGGAAGCATACTGTTCGCTTCCGTCGAGGGTAAGCGGCAAACCCACAATGACCCGCTGCGGCTGCCATTCATCCAACAAACGGCCAATCGCGGCAAAACGCTGCTGGCGTGTGAGGGGCGTCAATATTTCCAGCGGCCGGGCTTGCCGCGTCAGGGTGTTGCCGATGGCCACCCCTATTTTTTTTGTGCCGTAATCAAAGGCAAGCAGGGTTTCCTCAGTCATGGCCCGCGTCGCCCGCCAGCATCAGGGGATCGACGCCCAGCAGACGCAAGGCAGCCTCGTAACGATTTTCGGGGGGAGTATCGAACAGTACAGCCTCGGAGGCGACAACATTCAGCCAGGCGTTCTGGGCCATTTCACTCTCGAGCTGCCCGGCACCCCAGCCGGCATAGCCCAATGTCACCAGAATATGCGCCGGCCCATGTCCCTGGGCCACATCCTGCAAGACGTCGCGCGAGGTGGTCAAGGCCATTTCGCCCAGCCGGATGCTGGACCCATACTCGCCCACCGGCGCATGCAATACAAACCCCCTGTCGGTTTGAACCGGCCCGCCGAAGAACACGGGCGAGTCCTTGATGGGGCCGATTTCCAGGGATAAATCGAGATCGATGCGCTCGAGCAGGCTCCCCACGGTAAGGTCGGTAGGACGGTTGATCACCAGTCCCAGCGCGCCATGCTCGGTGTGTTCGCAGACATAAATGACTGTATCGGCCAGATTGCCCTGAACCATGCCGGGCATGGCTACCAGGAACTGGCGGGACAAGTCGACGCTCGCGCCGCTATGGGACTGTTTGGCAGATGGTTCCATGACTTGTCCTTTTCTGATTTGTTGGACTGATTAAACCTCAATCAGTTCGAAATCTTCCTTGCGCGCCCCGCACTCGGGGCAAACCCAGTTGGGCGGGACATCTTCCCAGCGCGTTCCCGCCGCAATTCCCTCTTCGGGCACACCTGTGGCTTCATCATAAATCCAGCCACAAATCAAACACATCCAAGTACGCATCTTTTGTTACTCACTGAAAAATTCAAGCCCAAAATCCAACGGTTTTCAGGCGCTTCTATTAGAATGGGGTCAATCTTACTAAACCCAACAGCAATTACTTTGATAATAACCAAAGATTTTTGCCAACTTCTGCGATTTTTTCATCTGTGCAAGCGACAAGCCCCCCATTAGTTCTTATTTTCGGCCCTTTTGACCCCAGCGGATCGAGTAGCCTGCCCGCTGATGCGGTTACTTGCGCCACACTGGGATGCCACGCCTTGAGCACCTTGACGGCCATCCATGTCCAGGACACCGTGGGCGTCGAAGAAATCCATCCCGTCACGCCCGAACTCATCGACGACCAGGCTCGCTGCCTGCTCGAAGACATGCCGGTGCAAGCCATCAAGATCGGCGCCTTGTATACCCCCGAGTCGGTCAGCGCACTGGCGCAGATCGCCGCCGACTATAGCAATGTACCGCTGGTCCTGCACCTGAATGCCCTGCCCGATGAAGCGGCGCTTGAAGACATGGACTCCGAAGAGACGCTTGGCGCCATTTTAGAACTATTGCTGCCGCAAACCGATATCGTCATTGCCGATCACAATCTGCTGCTGCAATGGCAAACCGACGGGCTTCTGTCCGGTGTCGAATCCGACAGCGCAACGCAAGCCCTGCTGCAATACGGCGCAAAGTGGGTATTGAGCACCGCATCGCCCATCCGCCCCGGACAAGGTTCTTATCTGCTGCAGGGGCAGGAAAACCAAACATTCAACTGGGCCTGGCAAGCACCCACGACGCGCCTGCACGACGCCGACGGGCCGCTGGCCTGCGCCATCACCTGCCGACTGGCTCTGGGGCAGGAGATTCCCCAGGCCGTCGAAGCGGCCATCAAACAGGCGAATCCCCTGACGACGAATTCGTTCCAGCCCGGCATGGGCCATAGGCTGATCAATCGATCCTACTCATGACGACGCTCCTCCGATTCCCTCGCGGCGTGTATGGCATTACGCCTGAATGGGCCGATACGCAACGGCTTCTTGCCGCGATTGAGGCCGCCGCCGACGGCGGCATGGCGGCTCTGCAGTGGCGCCGCAAGACAGGCACGCTGCGTGAGCGGCAACGCCAGGCGCGCGCGCTGGCCAAATTGTGCAAAAAACGGGGCATATTATTTATTATCAACGACGATTGGCGTCTGGCTGCGGAGCTTGATGCCGATGGCGTCCATTTGGGACGCGAAGACGGCCAGCTGGCCGAAGCCAGACTAGGGCTCGGCTCGGGAAAAATCGTGGGTTGCTCGTGCTACAACGACCCGGCGCTGGCGCAACAGGCATTGGCCGCCGATGTCGATTACATTGCCTTTGGAGCGCTCTACCCTTCGAGCATCAAGCCTGAGGCAGTTCGGGCCACGCTCGAACACATCAGGATAGGACGCGCACTGGCCGAAGGAAAAACACGTGCCGGCGCTCGCGTTGCGGTGGTAGCCATAGGCGGCTTGACGGCCGACAATGCCGCTCCGGTCATTCAGGCGGGAGCCGACAGCATCGCCTTGATCAGCGGCCTGTTCGGAGGCTCTCGAATTCGCGCCACGGCCGCTCGCTGCGACGAGCTGTTCAGATAACCAGGCAACAAGCTTGCTATGCTATAGCGTTTGTGCCTTTCTTTTTATATTTTGCATCGAGTCCAATCGCCATGTCCCGCAATACCGAACTGTTCGAACGCGCCTGTCAAAGCATACCTGGCGGAGTCAATTCGCCGGTCAGAGCTTTTCGCTCGGTAGGAGGCTCGCCCCGTTTCATCAAGCGGGCGCAAGGCGCCTACCTGTGGGACGCCGACAATACCCGCTACATTGATTATGTTGGATCGTGGGGGCCGGCCATTCTCGGGCACGCGCACCCTGAAGTCATCCGCGCGGTGCAGGAGGCCGCGGTCGACGGCTTGTCGTTCGGCGCGCCGACCGAGGCCGAAATCCAGATCGCCGAAGCCATCATCGCCCGCATCCCGTCGATCGACAAGGTGCGTCTGGTCAGCTCCGGCACGGAAGCCACCATGACAGCCATACGCCTGGCGCGAGGCTACACGGGGCGCTCGAAAATCATCAAGTTCGAAGGCTGCTACCATGGCCACGCCGACAGTCTGCTGGTCAAGGCAGGCTCGGGCATGCTTACGTTCGGCAATCCGACCTCGGCCGGCGTGCCGGCCGAATTCATCCAGCACACGCTGGTGCTCGACTATAACAAGCTGGATTCGGTTGAAGCGGCATTCAAGCAGTACGGCGCCGACATCGCTTGCATTATTGTCGAGCCCATTGCCGGCAATATGAACCTGATCAAGCCTTTGCCGGGTTTTCTCGAAGGTCTGCGGGCCTTGTGTACGCAATACGGCGCCCTGCTGATTTTCGATGAGGTCATGACCGGTTTTCGGGTCGGACCGCAAGGCGTGCAGGGTCTTATGGGCATTACCCCGGACCTGACCACGCTGGCCAAGGTGATCGGGGGCGGGATGCCGGTGGGGGCCTTTGGCGGCCGCGCCGACATCATGGAACATATCGCCCCTCTGGGCGGGGTTTATCAGGCCGGTACGCTGTCGGGGAATCCTGTGGCTGTCGCGGCGGGTCTGACTACGCTCAGGCTGCTTTCAGAACCGGGGTTTTATGAGCGTCTGGGAGCGCAAACCAAGAAGCTGGTGATGGGCTTGGCGGAACGCGGCAAAGCGGCGGGCATCACGCTCAGCACGGATCATGTCGGCGGCATGTTCGGCCTTTATTTCAGCGAAACGATCCCGAAAAGCTTTGATGAGGTGTCGGCCTGCAATGTGGAGCGTTTCAAGATGTTCTTCCACGCCATGTTGATCAAGGGTGTGTATTTTGCCCCTTCGGCTTTCGAGGCCGGCTTTGTATCGGCAGCCCACGACGACGACATCATCCGCGCCACGCTGGATGCGGCGGAACAGGCGTTCGCCAAGCTCTGATTGCTGCGGCATTCTGGCCGTGGGTGTGGTTGGCGGTTGTACTCGTTCTTAAACACGTTCTTAAGCGTTCTTAAGGCGCGGGGGTGGCGGGTTCAGACAGTCCGTGAGGGTGTTTTTGCGCAGAAGCGTTCTTAAGACGCGGGGGTGGCGGCCCAGGCGGGGTGGGGCTCGCATCGTCCGGTCCTGGCTTTGCCAGGACTGCCCGCGGCCGCAGCCTGGATCGGGCGGTCGCGGAACTCGCGTCGTCCACAGCCCCCCGGGCTGTGGACACCCTTGACGCTCAGACAACCGCGCCCTTGCATCCCGATCCAGGCTGCGGCCGCGGCGGACTCAAGCTCGCCCACCCCGCCTGGGCCGCCACCCCCGCTCGCATCTAGGTTTTTGGGCGATCACAGGCCTATGTTTTTTGGGCGATCACGGGCCTGCGGTTTTTGAATGGTCACGGGCTTGCGTTTTTTGCACGATCATGGGCCAGCGCGGCTATGAGTTATGGGCATGAGTCAACGCGGCAATCAGGGGGTCGCGCGGACAGTTCGTAGGGATCAAGCGGTGGGCGGCACGACGGCGGTGACTTCGATTTCCACGCGGGCCCGGTCTTCGACCAGGTCGCCCACTTCAACGGCGGTCATGGCGGGGTAATGGCGGCCAATCACCTCGCGGTAATGGCGGCCAACTTCGCGCAAGGCTGCTACATATTCATTTTTATCGCATACGTACCAGGTCATCCTGGCGATGTGCTCCGGGCCTGCGCCGCCTTCTTTGAGAACGGCCACGATGTTTCTCAATGCCTGGCCCACCTGCTCGGCGAAGTCGTCGGTCTCGAACTCCTGCTGGCCATTCCAGCCAATCTGGCCACCGACAAACAGCAGGCGGCTGCCCACCACCATTTCCGCCATGATGCCATTGGCGTAGCCGCGCGGAGCCAACCAGTCGGGAGGTTGCAAAGTATTCATTCCATTTTCCTTATAAGACTCTGATCATGATGATTTCTTACGCAGCATGAAACGCTGCAGCTTGCCGGTTTCGGTGCGCGGCAGGCTGTCGACAAACTCAATGGCACGCGGATACTTATAGGGCGCGATTACCGATTTGACGTGTTCCTGCAAGGTTTTGACCATGGCAGCATCGTGGCTGAAGCCGGGCTTGAGCACCACATAGGCGGTCACGACATTGCCGCGGTCCGCATCGGGGACGCCCACTACCCCACACTCGGCAACCGCCTCGTGCCGCAACAGGGCTCCCTCGACCTCGGGGCCGGCGATGTTGTAGCCGGCCGAGATAATCATGTCGTCGTTGCGGGCCTGGTAAAACAGGTAGCCGTCCTCATCCATGCTGAAGGTATCGCCGGGCAGGTTCCAGCCCTGCTGCACAAAGACGCCCTGGCGCTCATCGCTCAAATAGCGGCAGCCGGTCGGCCCCTTGACGGCCAGACGGCCCACGACGCCCGGCGCGACCGGCTTGAAGTCCTGATCGACCACCTGCGCCACATAGCCCGGCACGACTTTGCCGATAGAGCCGCGGCGCACCTCGGCGCCCGCGCTCGACACATATACATGGATCATCTCGGTGCCTCCTATGCCATCGATCATTTCGATTCCGCTGGCCTCTTTCCAGAGCTGCCGCGTGGCGTCGGGCAAGGCTTCCCCCGCCGATACGGTCTTTTTCAGCGTCGACAGATCGTATTTGGACACCAGGACTGCCATCTGGCGGTAAAACGTAGGCGCCGTAAAAGTCATGGTGACACCGAAATCCTGCACCGTTGCCAGCATCTCGTCAGGAGTAAGCCGCTCGGTCAGCACAACGGACGCGCCGACCCGCAGCGGAAAACACAGCAAGCCGCCCAATCCGAAGGTGAACGCCAAAGGAGGCGTGCCGCAGACTATGTCGGCGGCATCCATCTGCAAGGTGTGCCGGGAAAAGGTATCGCACATCGCCAGCACATCGCGATGGAAGTGCATGCAACCCTTGGGCTTGCCGGTTGTACCGCTGGTGAAGGCAATCAGGCATACGTCGTCGATGGCGGCATCGCAGGCCGCGTAAGTCTCCGGCTTGGCCGCGGCAAGCGCTTCCAGCCCCTCCGCGCCAGGATCATTGAAATAGCGCACCTGCCTGATTTCGGGACAAAAATCGGGATGCCTGGCATCCAGGCAATGCTCGATCTCGTCGGCCAGGCGCACATCGCACAAGACCGCCTGTACTTGAGCCTTTTGAATAATCGGCTTGAGCTCCGAGGCTCGCAGCAGGGGCATGGTCGGCACCGTAACCAGGCCCGCCTTCACGGCGGCCAGCCAGGAGGCGGCCATCATCACATTATTGGGGCCGCGCAACAAGACCCGGTTGCCCGCCTGCAATTGCATGTCTTCGGTCAGCACCCGGGCGATCCGGTTGGTCAGGGCCATGAGTTCGAGGTAGCTCATGCTGCGGTGTTCCCCGCCCTCGCGCCAGCGCAGGGCGATCCGGTCGCCCCGGCCCTGGCCCACGATCGCATCGACCAGCTCCACCGCGCAATTCAGGCGCGCCGGATAGGCCACGTCGGGGTTGCCGTCGAGAAGCAGTTCCGGCCACTGATCCAGAGGTGGCAGATGATCCCGCGCAAAGGTGTCTTGGTATGCCGATACTTCCATGTCCGTCTCCTTGTTGTCCCGGCTGCGCCGCCCGCTTCCAGCTTGCGGCGCGGGCTCTGCGTCCTAGCCGTCTTTGAGCAGCTCGCGCGCAATAATCAGTTTTTGCACTTCAGTCGCGCCCTCGTAGATGCGCAAGGCGCGAATTTCGCGGTACAGTTTTTCAACCGGCATGCCGCTCACCACACCGGCTCCGCCAAACATCTGCAAGGCCCGGTCGATGACGCGTTGGGCCGACTCGGTCGCCGCCATCTTTGCCATGGCCGCCTCGCGGGTGGTGCGGACTCCCTTGACGTCGCGCATCCAGGCGGCCCGGTACGTCAGCAAGGCGGCGGCATCGATTTCCGTGGCCATATCGCCCAGTGCCGCCTGGGTCAATTGCAAGTCACCCAGCATCTGGCCGAACATGGGGCGCGACCTGGCGCGCGCCAGCGCCTCTTGCAAGGCCCGGCGCGCAAAGCCCAGAGCGGCCGCGGCCACCGAGGCGCGAAAGATGTCCAGAGTCATCATCGCAATCTTGAAACCCTGCCCGGGATCGCCCAGCCGATGCGAAACGGGAACCCGGCACTCGTCGAACCGCAGCGTTGCCAAGGGGTGAGGGGCAATGACTTCGATACGCTCCGAGACAGTCAGGCCCGGCGCGTCCGCATCGACCACAAACGCGGTAATACCACGCGCGCCGGGGGCTTCGCCGGTGCGAGCGAAAACACAATAGAAATCGGCAATTCCGCCGTTCGAAATCCAGGTTTTCTGTCCGTTCAGGACGTAGGCATCGCCGTCCAGCCGCGCCTCGCACGCCATGGCCGCCACATCGGAGCCGGCTTCCGGTTCGGACAGGGCAAAAGCCGCTATCGCCTGACCGCCGGCCACTCTGGGCAAATAGGCCAATCGCAGTGCATCGCTGCCCGCTATGGAAATAGCGCCGCTGCCCAGTCCTTGCATGGCAAAGGCAAAGTCGGCCAGCCCATCGTGGCGCGCCAGGGTTTCGCGCACGATGCACAAGGCGCGCGAATCGATCGCCGGCCAGCGCCCCCCCCAACTGCCGTCGGGCCCCTGCGGAACGCCTACGCGCAACCATCCCGCGGCACCCAGCTCGCCCACCAGGCGGCGACATGCCGCATCGGTATCGCTATGGTCCACATGCGCCAGGGTGCTGTTGCACCAGGCTTCAAGCTGCCGGGCCAGCTCCTGATGCCGTTCATCGAAAAAAGGCCATTCCAGCCAACTGGTGTCGTTCATTCAATCACCTTCGAACACAGGTTTTTGCTTGGCGACGAAAGCATCGTAGGCACGGCGAAAATCACGGGTCTGCATACAAATGGCCTGGGCCTCGGCCTCGGCCTCGATGGCCTCGTCGACGCCCATCGCCCATTCCTGATGCAGCAATTTCTTGGTGACGCCATGCGCGAACGTGGGGCCGTCGGCCAACTGACGCGCCAGCGCCTGGGCGGTGCCGAGCACCGCGCCGGAGGCCTGCAGGCTATTGAAAAACCCCCAGCTCAAACCTTCATCTGCCGTCATCGCCCGGCCGGTATACAACAATTCCGATGCCCGGCCCTGGCCTATCATGCGCGGCAACAGGGAGCACGCCCCCATGTCCGCACCCGCCAGGCCGACGCGCGTGAACAGGAACGCCGTGCGTGCCTGCGGCGTACCGATGCGCATATCGGAAGCCAGGGCCACCATGGCGCCGGCGCCGGCGCAAATGCCATCGACGGCGGCCACGATGGGCTGGGGGCAGCCGCGCATTGCCTTGACCAGATCGCCTGTCATGCGCGTGAAATCGAGCAACTCGGGCATGGTCATGGTGGTCAGGGGCCCTATGATTTCATGCACATCCCCGCCCGAGCAGAAATTTCCACCCGCCCCGGCGATAACGATGGTTTTGATATCGCCGGCATAAACCAGGCCGCGAAACAAATCGCGCAACTCGGCATAGGAATCGAACGTCAGGGGATTCTTGCGCTCCGGACGATTCAGGGTAATGGTTGCCACCTTGCCGTCGGCGGACGCCTCCCACAGGAAGTTCTTTGCCCGATAGCCGGCATAAGGGCGTTTGTGGTGGGTCATTGTATGTACTGCCTGTTCCATGCAGATTCTCCTTTTTCAGACAGCGGGCGCTAACCCGCCATCACCTCTCCCCCGTCGATGGGGATGGATTGTCCATTGACGGCCGCCGAGCCGGGCTGGCACAGCCACAGCACCGCTTCGGCGACCTCGTCCGGTTGCACGAGCCTGCCCTGGGGATTGCGCTCCGCCAGCTTCCCCCGGGCCTGCTCGGCATTCATGCCGGTTTTTTCAGTGATATTCGCAACCGCTTCCCGCACAATATCGGTTTCGGTGTAGCCCGGGCACACCGCATTGACTGTCACGCCCTTTCTTGCGGTTTCGAGCGCCAGCGCGCGAGTCAGCCCGATGACGCCGTGCTTGGCGGCGCAATAGGCGCTTACATAGGCGTAACCGACCAGGCCGGCGGTGCTGGCCACATTCACAATGCGCCCCCATTGCCGTTCCAGCATATCCGGCAGGGCTGCCTGCATGCAGTGGAAAGTGCCGGTCAGGTTCACGGCCAGCATTTGCTGCCATGCCGCCTCATCCAGGCGATCGAAGCGCTGGCTGACGGCCTGCCCCGCGTTATTCACCAGAATATCGATCGGGCCGAAACGTGCCTTGGCCGCGGCAAAGGCCTGATGCACATCGGACTGCCGGGCAATATCGCCGCTGGCAAAATTCACTTCGCCATGAACGGCAAGGCTGGCGGCCGCCTGTTTGAGCGCAGCTTCGCCTCGCCCCATGAGCGTGACGCATGCTCCCTGCTCCAGCAATTGCCGCGCCACGGCATAGCCTATGCCGCGCGAAGCGCCGGTTACCAGCGCATGGCGCTTGTCGAGCGAATGGTTAAGGCTCATTTTCCCACCGGCTGCGCATAAGCGGCCGCCCGTTCAAAATTGGTTTCAAGCTGGCGCTTGGCCGGGAAATATTGTTTGGGCCAGGCCACATCGACAAAGCCTATGCGCGCCGACTCACGCAAGGTCCAGGCCGCGTCGGCCAGATGCGGACGGGCCAGGGCGCATAAATCCGCGCGGCCCGATGCAATGATGCTGTTGACGTGATCGGCTTCGAAAATCGCCCCCACGGCAATCGTCGGCACGCCGGCCTCGTTGCGCACCCGGTCGGAGAACGGAGTTTGATACATGCGCCCGTAAACCGGCTTTTCCTCCTTGCTGACCTGCCCGGACGAACAGTCCACCATGTCGGCGCCCGCCGCCTTGAACTGGCGCGCGATGTCGATCGCATCGTCGGCCGTAATACCGCCCTCGACCCAATCGTGCGCCGATATGCGCACCGACATGGGCAGGTGCTGCGGCCAAACGTCCCGCACCGCCCGGAATACTTCCAGCGGGTAGCGCAGGCGATTTTCGAGAGTGCCGCCGTATTCATCGCCGCGCTGATTCGTCAGCGGCGAAATAAAGCTGGACAGCAGATAACCGTGCGCGCAATGCAGCTCCAGCCAATCGAAACCGGCCTGCTGCGCACGGCGGGCGGCCGCGACGAATTCGTCGCGCACCGTATCCATTTGCCGGCGCGTCATTTCTTGCGGCACCTGTGACACGCCGTCGATATAGGGAATGGGCGAAGCCGACACCAGAGGCCAATTGCCGGAGGGCAAAGGCATGTCGGTACCTTCCCAACTGACCCGCGTCGACCCTTTGCGCCCCGCGTGGCCCAGTTGCATGCCGATCTTGGCACTGGTGTTCTGGTGCACGAAATCGGTAATGCGCCTGAAGGCATGCATTTGGCCATCGTTCCAAAGCCCCGGGCACCCTGGGGTGATGCGCGCTTCCGGAGACACACATGTCATTTCGACCATGACCATCCCGGCCCCGCCCATGGCGCGCGCGCCCAGGTGCACCAGATGAAAATCGCCCGGAACGCCGTCAACGCTCGAATACATGGCCATGGGCGACACAACGACGCGATTCTTCAAGGTCATGCCGCGTGCCGTATAAGGCATATGCATGGGTGGGATCGACTGCTCGCCCTGCGGCGCGGCGCCGGCCTTGCCCGCCATCCAGCGTTCGTAGCTTTCGATCCACGCGGTATCGCGCAATCGCAGGTTTTCGTGCGAAATCCGTTGCGACCGCGTCAGCAAGGAATAGGCGAACTGCTCGGGCTCGAAATTGGCATAGCGCCGCACATTTTCGAACCATTCGGTGGAATTGCGCGCCGCGTTCTGGATTTTCAGGACCTCGATACTGCGTACGTCCTGATAATGGCGCAAGCCTTGTTCCAGATCGTTATTGTGTTCGAGAATGGAACGATTCAATTCGATGGCGTCTTCCAGCGCCAGTTTCGTTCCCGAGCCTATCGAAAAATGCGCGGTATGCGCGGCATCGCCCATCAGAACAATAGGCACGCGCCGGCCATCGGACAAGGCCTGCTCGTGCACCCAGGTGTTGCAGATTACCCGCGGAAAGCGGATCCAGATCGCCGACCCGCGCAGGTGCGTCGCATTGGAAACCAGGGCATTGCCGTCAAGCCACGGGGCGAACAGTTTTTCGCAATAGGCAATACCCTCTTCCTGGCTCATGGCCTCGAGGCCGGACGCTTTCCAGGTTTCGTCCAGGGTTTCCACGATGAATGTCGACATCCCCGCCTCGAACTGATAGGCATGGGCCTGAAACCAGCCGTGCTCGGTCTGCACAAAGGCAAAGGTGAACGCGTCGAAGGTTTTCTTGGTTCCCAGCCATACGAAACGGCACTGGCGGGTATCGATATCCGGCTGAAACGTATCGGCATAGCGAGTGCGCACGCGGCTGTTCAAGCCGTCGGAAGCCACTACCAGATCGGCTTGATATTTTTCGGCCAGGGCCTGGTCATCGGACACATCGGTTTCGAATACCAGCTTGACATCGAGCTCTTCGCAGCGGGCCTGCAAAATATTGAGCAGCTTCTTGCGCCCTATTCCGATAAAGCCATGGCCGCCGCTACGTATGCTGCGGTCCTTGTAATGGATCTCGATGTCGTCCCAATGATTGAAAGCGGCGCTGATCTGCCTGGCGGAAACGGGATCGGCTTCTTTCAGGTTTTCGAGCGTGGCGTCGGAAAACACCACGCCCCAGCCAAACGTATCGTACGGACGATTGCGTTCGACCACCGTCACTTCATGCGTGGAATCGCTGAGCTTCATGAGCAAGCCAAAATACAGGCCTGCCGGGCCTCCGCCTATGCATACGATTTTCAAGATCTTCTCCGAACGAACGCCCTACCTGTCGACAAGCCATCGGGCCACTGGTGCTGCCCTGATTCCGATGCCATATACTTTAAGCTTAAACTATATAGCCAAAAAAAAGAGCCGGCAAGCACTATTTTTCAACCGCGGCGGCACATGCGCCGCGGCGACTCCGCGGGCACGACAGGCGGCACATAGCATATGCCGCCCGCTTTCTCTTCAGAATCATGCACTCAAACCATAAATAGTTTGCAGCAGCGTTGCTCGCGACTGGCCTATGACAGCCCCTTTCCAGTCGTCGTTCTCAGGGTAAAAAGCGGCCCGGTGAGCGGCTTTCAGTGCGTGGCGGCGAGTTGGATCCACATCGGGCCTGTTGGCCAACCAGCGATCTGCGCGCAAAGCCGTGAACACCTCGTCCAGGGGCGCGGTACCGTATTCCAGCGCCAGGAACGTCAATTCCGGCACGGCGGCGCACTCTTCGAGCATGGCCTGCACCAGGGTTCCCCGGACATCCACCGTGCTCGAATCGGAATCGAAAATGGCCACGACGTCGCGACCCCACCATTCCCGGGCACGCTGGTAATCGGGGCCATCGGCCTGCACAAAGATTTTTTCCGCATGGCCGTATGGCCCCAGGCCCGTGTGATAGTCGATCCAGGCAATACGGTTGCGCGGCCGCCCATACTGCCGGAAGATTTCGCGCAAGCTGCGGTTGCTCCACGAGGCCGCGCGGCCGCCGTAAAACAGGCCGTCGGCGTGCGTATACTGGCCTTGCATCATGCCGTCGCGGTAGGCCTGCTCGCCCCGGGTGAGAATAAACTCCTGAATGGCCCGTGCGTTATCTTCACCTGGAGGCCAGCTTGCGGGGATCAGATAAGGATGCAGGGCATCGTAATGGGGATTTTCCGGCAAGGCCGCCGTAAAGTCGCAGAAATTGCGATTCAAATCAATGTTTTCTTCGTTGGTACGATGCCCGTATGAAAAGCCGTAAGGATTCAGGGCATGCACCAGCAGCACGCCGATTCCGGCCTCACGCGCCTTACGCAACAGGGCGGCGTCGTTCATCAGCGCGACCTGGCAGCCCGAACCGCAATACCCTTCGGCGCCATGAGTGCCCGAAGTCAGCACCAGCATGGCCGGCGCGTCGGCCGGCCCCGAATACGCAACATCGATCGACAGGACCTCACCGTCGATACCCAGGCCGACCGGATTGATGAAAGTCTGCAGATCGAACTCCTTTTCCTCTGCCGTGGCCATGAAAATGGCTTTGGCCTCGGCATAGGACGCGGCAAAGAATTTTTCAAGCATATGCACTCCTGGAAAGGCCGGCGCAATAAATCCGGCCAAAGCCGACTGCCGGCCGCGCCTGCGGGGACAGGCCTTGACCCATCCGCACGGGGCATGACGCAACACCGGCAAGCACTTTTATGGTTTAGGGTTAAATAGTATTCGTATTTATAATTTAAACTGTATTGATTGAAACAGTGTAAATTCAAGTATGTTTCACTGCCGCATGCAGGCATGGCCGTCCATATTATGGGCATCCCGCATGGCGGGCAACCAGCAATTGCGCTCATGCCCGCGGGGCATGTCCCGTTTGCTCCAGCACTCAATGGTGCCGGCGCGGGCGCACTGCCAGACGGCTTGCGCCCCGGCGGTGTTGAATTCGTCTGTACCCGGACACACCGTCACACGGCAGTTCCGGCCTTCTCGATAAAAGTCATGGGCAACACTCACGAAACCGACCTGGAACTCATACCCGACCTGGAAAGCCGCACTATTCCCGAAGATCATCACGACTTGCGGCTATGGCTGCGCCTGCTGACCTGCTGCAACCTGATCGAAAGCGAAATTCGCACCCGCCTGCGCATCGAATTCGAAACCACCCTGCCGCGCTTCGATCTGATGGCACAACTGCTGCGCGCACCATCGGGCATGAAAATGAGCGAACTTTCCAGGCATATGATGGTGACCAACGGCAACATCACCGGCATTACCGACCAGCTTGAAAAAGAAGGTTTGGTCGAGCGCATCAAGGTCGCCACCGATCGCCGCAGCTCTCTCATCAAACTGACGGTCAAAGGCAAGCGGACATTCAAGAAAATGGCCCAGTCGCACGAGCAATGGATCCAGGACCTGTTGGGCGGCCTGTCGGAAAAGAGCGGCAAAGCCCTGTTCGAAGCCCTGGGCGAGCTCAAGTTGCTGACCCAGCCGCGACGCTCCAGCCGCCCTTGAACTCAAGGTTATAGCGGCGAGCCGTCGTCGTATAGGCAGCACAAGCCGCCGCGCAAAGTGTCCGTACAATCCCCTTATAGCCGCGCTGGCCCATGATCGTGCAAAAAACGCAAGCCCGTGACCATTCAAAAAACGCAGGCCCGTGATCGCCCAAAAAACATAGGCCTGTGATCGCCCAAAAACCTAGATGCGAGCGGGGGTGGCGGGGTGGGCGAGCTTGAGTCCGCCGCGGCCGCGGGCAGTCCTGGCAAAGCCAGGACCGGACGATGCGAGCCCCACCCCGCCTGGGCCGCCACCCCCGCGTCTTAAGAACGCAGAAAACAGCCAGCCACAAGAACCCCACGCCTACGCATCCATAACGAACCCACAAGCGCCCCCCCATAAAACAAACAAGCGCTGTTAAAATTTTCGCTTCCCTGTCGCCAGACAAAGCTATTCTGTCGCAAGGCAAGCCCTGAACCGCCGTCCCATAAAATACCGCAACCGGCGTTTCAGCCGGATTGAAACTTTCACGCCCTCCTACCGTCGAGTAAACCGCCATGGCCGTCAACCTGTACATCCCGCCCGAATCCGACATCTTCCCCGTTGCGGGAATTGAAATCGGCATAGCCGAAGCCGGCATACGCAAGGCGAATCGACGCGACCTGACCCTGTTCCGCCTGGCGCCGGGCACGTCCGTTGCCGGTGTTTTCACTCAAAACCGCTTTCGCGCCGCCCCCGTACAAGTCTGCGAAAGCCACCTTGCCGCCGCCAAAGGCATAGGCGCGCTGGTCATCAATACCGGCAACGCCAACGCCGGCACGGGCCAGAGCGGCCTTCAGGCCGCCCGCCAGACCTGCGCCGCGCTCGCCGGGCTGCTGCACATCCAGCCCGAACAAATCCTGCCCTTTTCAACCGGCGTGATTCTCGAGCCGCTGCCCGTCGACCGCCTGACCGCGGCCCTGCCGCAGGCCATCGCCAGCCTGAGCTCGGGCAACTGGTACGCAGCCGCGCACAGCATCATGACGACCGACACACAGCCAAAAATCGTTTCCCGCCGCCTGAATATCGGCGGCAAAACCATTACGATCACGGGAATCAGCAAGGGCGCCGGCATGATCCGCCCCAATATGGCCACCATGCTGGGCTACCTGGCAACCGATGCCGGCATAGCCCCGGCGCTGCTCAAAACCGCCGCCGCCGCCATTGCCAACCGCTCCTTCAACCGCATCACCGTCGACGGCGACACCTCGACCAACGACTCCTTCATTATCATGGCAAGCGGACAGGCGGGCCTGCAGATCGAGTCGGACTCCGACCCTCTCTACCCAGCCATTTACGAAGCCCTGGCGGAAGCCGCCGCCGAACTGGCGCAGAAAATCGTGCGCGACGCCGAGGGAGCCACCAAATTCATGACCATCCGGGTCGAACAAGCAGGGACCAGCGAGGAAGCGCTGAAAGTGGCCTATTCCGTGGCCCAGTCGCCGCTGGTCAAAACCGCGTTCTATGCATCCGACCCCAATCTCGGGCGGATCCTCGCGGCCATCGGCTACGCCGGCATCGCCGACCTGGACGTGAACAAGATCAATCTCTGGCTGGGCGACGTACTGGTGGCCAGCCAGGGGGGGCGCCACCCCGACTACCAGGAGGCCGACGGACAACGCATCATGAAAGAGCCGGAAATCCTGGTGCGCATCGCGCTGGGCCGGGGTAATGTGTCCGACACGGTGTACACCTGCGACTTTTCGCACGAGTATGTAAGCATCAACGCAGACTACAGATCCTAGGGCAAAACCCGCAACACCTTGACTTCAAAAACAAAATCACGTTATTATGTAGAGCTTGGCATTTTGCCAAAGGATATTTTTCGAGGTATTTCCCACATGTACGCGGTCATAAAAACCGGCGGCAAACAGTATCGTGTTGCTGCAGGTCAAAAACTCAAGATAGAACAGATACCGGCAGACATTGGGCAAGAAATTACGCTAGACCAGGTATTATCGGTTGGCGAAGGCGATCAATTGAAAATTGGTACGCCTTTGGTTTCCGGGGCCGTGGTCACAGCAACCGTTCTTGCGCAAGGCCGCCACGACAAGGTCAAGATCTTCAAGATGCGCCGTCGCAAGCACTATCAGAAGCGTCAAGGTCATCGTCAGAACTACACCGAACTTCGCATCGACGCCGTTACGGCCTGATGTTCGATTCAACGGTTTTGTATAGCAGGAGCTAAACATGGCACATAAAAAAGGCGGCGGCTCTACGCATAACGGTCGCGACTCGGAATCGAAGCGGCTCGGCGTCAAAATGTACGGTGGCCAGCTTATTTCGGCCGGTGCGATCATCGTGCGTCAGCGCGGCACCCGTTTCCACCCCGGCACCAATGTCGGCATGGGCAAAGATCATACTTTGTACTCGCTGGTCGAAGGCAAAGTGAAGTTTGCCGTCAAAGGCGCCCTGAACAAGCCCACGGTATCCGTGGTGGTAGCCGAGTAATACTCAGCCAGCCAGCTTGTCAGCCAAGGCCCTGCCGTGAAGGCAGGGCTTTTTGTTTTAGAATAGTCAGGCTTGGCAACTGTATGCGCAAGCCCGCATGCCGGCCATTTCCATCGCCCGACTTGCACCCTTACACATAGAACCCATCATCATGAAATTCGTAGACGAAGCCACCATCGAAGTCATCGCCGGCAAAGGCGGCAATGGCGCCGCGAGCTTTCGCCGCGAAAAATTCATCCCCAAGGGGGGGCCCGACGGCGGCGACGGCGGGCGAGGCGGCAGCATCTATGCGGTTGCCGATCGCAATATCAATACCCTGATCGATTTTCGCTATGCGCGCCTGCATCGCGGCAAAAACGGCGAAAACGGCCGAGGCTCCGATCAATACGGCGCCGCCGCACCCGATATCGTGCTGCGCGTACCGGTGGGCACGATCATTCAGGACGCCGAAACCGGCGAACAGTTGTTCGACCTCGATCACCACAAGCAGCAAGTCACTCTTGCGGCCGGCGGTGAAGGCGGCATGGGCAACCTCCACTTCAAGTCCAGCGTCAACCGCGCCCCGCGCCAGTTCACACCAGGCAAAGAAGGCGAACAGCGCAAACTGCGCCTCGAACTCAAGATACTGGCCGATGTGGGCTTGCTCGGCTTGCCCAATGCCGGCAAATCGACCCTCATCACCAAAATTTCCAATGCGCGGCCCAAAATCGCCGACTACCCCTTTACCACGCTGCATCCCAACCTGGGTGTAGTGCGCACCTCGCCGTCGCGCAGCTTTGTCGTGGCCGATATACCGGGGCTGATCGAAGGCGCCTCCGAAGGGGCCGGCCTCGGGCATCTGTTTTTGCGGCACCTGACGCGTACCCGGGTACTCCTGCACCTGGTCGACATATCCTCGCCCGACCTGGAAAACGATCCCATCGAACAGGCGGTTGCCAACGCTCGCGCCATAGTCGAAGAACTGCGCCTTTACGATCCGGACCTGTACGCCAAGCCCCGCTGGCTGGTCCTGAACAAGCTCGATATGGTTGCCGATCCCGACGACGCCAAGCGGCGCTTCTGCGAAGCCCTGGACTGGACCGGCCCGGTCTTCACTATTTCCGCGCTCACCGGCGACGGCACCCAGGAACTCATCTGGCAACTGCAGGACTGGCTGGATGCCGAACGCGCCAGGATGCACATCGCTCAGGATCAGGCCGACGGCACTTTCGTTGCCGAAGACCCGCGCTTCGATGCGAGCCGTGGCGATGCCGAGCCGGCGCCGCCGCCCGTCCCGGAAGACCCGCGCTTTAGAAACTAGTGGTATCGTCTCCTACCCCAAGTCCGCTGTTCCGACCATGTCTGCCGCCAATACTGCCTCATCCACCATTGCCAAGGCCAAGCGCCTTGTAGCCAAAGTAGGCTCCTCGCTCGTTACCAACGAAGGCAAGGGGATAGACCTTGTAGCGGTTGCCGAATGGGCGGCCCAGATTGCCTCTCTGCATGCGCAGGGCCGGCAGATGGTACTGGTATCCAGCGGCGCAATTGCCGAAGGCATGGCGCGCCTGGGCTGGACCAAACGCCCGCACACCATGCACGAACTGCAGGCCGCCGCCGCGGTAGGCCAAATGGGCCTCATCCAGGCCTACGAGGTGGCATTCGCCAAACACGGCATCCGCACCGCGCAAATTCTGCTGACCCATGAAGACCTGGCGGACCGCCGCCGCTATCTGAATGCACGCACCACCCTCTATACCCTGCTGTCGCTCGGTGTCGTGCCTATCGTCAATGAAAACGACACGGTGGTCACCGACGAAATTCGGCTGGGCGACAACGACACGCTCGGTGCGCTGGTCACCAACCTGATCGAAGCCGATGCCCTGATCATCCTGACCGATCAACGCGGCCTGTACCGCTCCGATCCGCGCAAAAACCCCGATGCCGAATTCATTTCGGTGGCCCAGGCCGGAGATCCGGCTCTTGAAGCCATGGCCGGAGGCGCCGGCAGCGGCATCGGCACGGGCGGCATGCTCACCAAAGTGCTGGCCGCCAAGCGTGCCGCCAATAGCGGCGGCCATACCATCATCGCCTCCGGACGCGAGCCCAATGTGCTCATCCGCCTGGCCCAGGGCGAGCGCATAGGCAGCGAACTGCGGGCCATCCTGCCGGTGCGCTCGGCGCGCAAGCGCTGGCTGGCCAATCATTTGCGACTGCGCGGGCGTGTCACGCTTGATGCCGGCGCCGTGCGAGCCGTCACGCAAGATCATAAAAGCCTGCTATCCATAGGTGTGGTTGCGGTAGAGGGCGAATTCGAACGCGGCGACGTAGTGGCTTGCGTCGACCAGCATGGCGTCGAATGCGGCCGCGGCCTGATCAATTATTCGGCCAACGACACGCGCCGCATCATGCGCCAGCCCAGCAGCCGCATTCCCGATATTCTGGGCAGCATGTCCGACCAGGAACTCATGCATCGCGACAACATGGTATTTGCCCGGCCGGCCCTGCGCGCGGGCGCAAATCAGGCGGCCCAACCCGACTGAGCCAGACGGCCCGCTCGTCGCCCGCCCGCGGAATAGCTTGCGGGTGGCCCGCGTCAGGCCAGCTTCAGCGGGCGTTTTTCCTGCGACGGCAGTTCCGCCAGGCGGGCTTGCAAATACTCGATGAACGCACGCACCTTGACCGGCATCATGCGCGAAGGGAACAGGGCCATCAGCGGAATAGGCTTGAACTCCCACTCGGGCAGCACCCGCTGCAAGCGTTCCGCCAGGTCCGTCGCAACGGAACAGTGATTGGGCAATGGAGCAATACCCATGCCTTGCGTAGTCATGCGCTGCAGCATGCCGATGTTATTGATGGCCAGCCGTCCAGATACCGTGACTTCCTCGACTTTCGAGCCCGAGGTCAATACCCAGGTGGACCCTTCCCTCCCCGCACTGGAGCGCAGGCATTGGTGCTGAGCCAGATCGGCGGGCACCGCCGGCGTTCCATGACGGGCCAGATAGGCGCTGGAAGCATAAAGACACACAGCCACGTTGGAGATGCGGCGTGAAATCACGCCGGAATCGGGTTGAGCGCCAAAACGAAATACGATATCGAACGAATCGGCCAATAAATCGATAGGGCTGATGCCCAGGTCGATTTCACACTCGATATCGGGATAAAGCTCACAGAAACCCCGCAATATGGCCGGCATGAAACTCACGGAGAAGCTGGTCGGCATGGATATGCGCAAACGGCCTTTGGGCTGCTGGGCCACTTCCAGCAACTGTTCATGAGCGATGCGCGCCTCGGCAACTATGTGCTGACAGCGCTCGAAATAGACGCTGCCGGCTTCGGTCAGCTCGATCTTCCGGGTACTGCGGTTGAGCAGGCGCACGGCAATTATGCGTTCCAGCTCATTGATACGCCGGGACAAGGTCGAAACCGGCATTTCCAGGGCCTCGGCGGCGCGGCTGAAACTCTTGCGCTTGGCTACCTCGACAAACAGTGCGATGTCATCCAGCGATGTGTCCATTGTTTATTCCAAAAACAGTGATAGTTTTTTTCAATTTCCTAGCATACACCCTTTATTATTCCATGAATGGAAATATATTTGCAATAATTAGGGTTTATACCTAATCAAAAAAAGCACACACTTCATCCATCGATTACAGCTTGCATCCCGCAAGCGGGGCAACAAAAAGCCTTCGATTTTTTGATTAGTGATGGAGTTTTATATGAAAGCCTTTGCAAGTGTACTAATGATTTCCGCTTCCCTGATCGCCGGTGCCGCGCAAGCTGCCACCTCGGCTGATGCGCCTGTGTCCAAAACCCGTGCGCAAGTCGTCGCCGAACTGCAGCAAGCTCGTGCCGAAGGTCTGTTGAGCACTGGTGAAGCGGATTATCCCGCTGTCGTTCAAGCCAATGCCGGCGCCAAGACGCGCGCTCAAGTGGAGTCTGAATTGGTGGTTGCCGAGGCAGCCGGCCAAGTCAGCACCGGCGAATCGGATTATCCTCCGCTTGCCGCTCAAACCAATGCCAGCAGCACGACTCGCGCCGCAGTAGAAGCCGAGTACGCTCAGTTGGCCGCAGCGGGCCAATTGCCTCAAACCACGTTCTAAGTGGGCATCGAGCCGTATCAACCGGCAAATCGCCCTATTGAACACACACACACGTTTTCCGGGAACTGCAGTCACTGGAGTTCCCGGAAAACGTGTGGCCACATGGCCCGAACCGCCTCAGCGTTCATTTTTGCGCGGCTATGAACAGCGTTTCCTTGATTTCTTCCATGACGACGCAGCTTTTGGTCTGGGTTACTCCAGGCAATCGCAGCAGGATATCGCCCAGCAACGTGCGGTACTGACCTATCTCCCTGATACGCGCCTTGACCAGATAGTCGAAATCCCCCGAAACCAGATGACATTCCAGCACCTGCGGAATACACAGGACCTCACGCCGGAAATCATCGAAAGTGCGGTCGGATTTGCTCGACATGGAGACCTCTACAAACACCAGTAGCCCGGCATCCAGCGCGGCGGGTGAAACATGGGCGTGATAACCCGTAATGACCCCGTCGCGCTCCAGTCGTTTGACACGCTCTATGCAGGGTGTGACCGTCAAGCCTACCGCTTCGGCCAGGTCGGTCATGGACATGCGGCCATCGCGCTGCAGCAGATCAAGAATATGCCGATCCAGCTTGTCGAGCGCATGAACCGGATAACGCTGTACCCTCAAGGTTTTCTCCACCAGAAACATGGGTTGTGCCGTGTGCCGGACGCGCTGCGCGAAGCCGTACAACAGAAACCTCTGAAAATTGGATTTTTTTAATAAAAATAACTACTTATTGTCGCCTATTATCGTGGTAATTATCACCATAAAGCAATCGCGGACAATGAAAGTTCTTATTTTAGGCGCCGGAGTCATCGGCATTACCAGTGCTTATTACCTGGCTCACCAGGGCCACGAAGTCACCGTGCTCGACCGCGAGGCAGGCCCGGCGCTCGAAACCAGCTTTGCCAACGCCGGACAAGTATCCTACGGCTACTCCTCGCCATGGGCCGCGCCCGGGGTTCCGCTCAAAGCCCTGAAATGGATGTTCGCCGAACATCCTCCCTTGTCCATCCGCCCCGACGGCACCCTGTTCCAGTTGCGCTGGATATACCAGATGTGGCGCAACTGCACGGCAGGCCGCTATGCCGTCAACAAAGAACGGCTCGTACGGATTTCCGAACACAGTCAGCATTGCCTGCATGAACTATGCGCGCAGACCGGCATTGAATATGAGGGGCGGCAAAAAGGCACTTTGCAGGTATTTCGCACCCAGAAACAAATGGACGGGATTGGCGCCGACATTCAGGTATTGCGAGAAGCCGGCGTCGCTTACCAGGAACTGTCGCGGCAAGAGCTTGTCAATGCCGAGCCGGCCCTGGCATCCAGCCAGGACAAACTGGTGGGTGGCCTGCGCCTGCCCGACGATGAAACCGGCGACTGCAATCTGTTTACGACGCGCCTGGCCGCGCTTGCCGAAGGCCTGGGCGTGAAATTCCGTTACGGGGTCAATGTTCTGCGCATCGAGCACGACGGCAATAAAATCAGCGGTGTGCAGTGCTCGAACGAAGTCGTACGCGCCGATGCCTATGTTGTGGCATTGGGCGCCTATTCGACCACACTGCTCAAGGACATGGTCGCTCTGCCTGTCTATCCCCTCAAGGGCTACTCCATTACAAGCTCCATCGCCGACGAAGCGGCCGCCCCCGTTTCCACCGTGCTCGATGAAACCTATAAAATTGCGATCACCCGTTTCGACAAGCGGATTCGCGTGGGCGGCATGGCGGAAATCGTCGGTTTCGACAAGACGCTCAAAGAAAGCAGAAAAAAAACGCTGGAGATGGTGCTCGGCGATCTCTTTCCCGGCAGCTACCAGGCCGACAGTATCTCGTTCTGGGCCGGCCTGCGGCCGAAAACACCCGACAGCACGCCGATTATCGGCGCCACCCGGATCAGCAATCTGTTCCTCAATACAGGGCACGGCACGCTGGGCTGGACCATGGCCTGCGGCAGCGGCCAATTGCTATCCGACATCGTCTCGGGGCTGCCCACCGCCATCCGCAGCGACGATCTGTCCGTACTCCGCTACCAGTAACCACCGCATACAAGCGCAGACACACCGGCATTTAAACCGTATACTAGTTTCCACGCAGGGGTACTCGTTGATTCAACGGGTTGAGAAAAACCCTCGTACCAGTACGGATAATGCCGATGCTGGGAGCGCTCTTCACGAGATCCATCCCGATTCGGCTCCAGCTATTTATTTTTTGGAGCACACCTTGAACGCCAACCCCAAATTCCTGGCCGCCACCGCCGAAGTCGACGCGGCCGCCATACATCCCCTCCCCCAATCGCGCAAAACCTACCAGCAAGGCTCGCGCCCCGATATACAAGTTCCATTTCGCGAAATCACGCAAAGCGATACGCCCACGATGTTCGGCGGCGAAACAAATCCGCCGCTGATCGTCTACGACACCAGCGGCCCCTATTCCGATCCCGCCATCAAGATTGACATCCGCAAAGGCCTGCCGGCCTTGCGCCAGGCCTGGATCGAAGAACGCGGCGACACCGAACAGCTCGGCGGGCCCACCAGCGAATACGGCCAGGCACGATTGCAGGACCCCAAGCTCACCGCCATGCGCTTCGAACTGCACCGCCCCCCCCGCCGCGCGCGCGCCGGGGCCAATGTCTCGCAAATGCATTATGCGCGACGCGGCCTGATCACTCCCGAAATGGAATTCGTCGCAATCCGCGAAAACATGCGCCGCGAACACTACATCGAGGCATTGCGCGCCAGCGGCCCCGACGGCGAGAAAATCGCCAAACGCCTGCTGCGCCAGCATCCCGGCCAGTCGTTCGGCGCTTCGATCCCGACCACCATCACACCGGAATTCGTGCGCGACGAAATCGCCCGCGGCCGCGCGATTATCCCGGCCAATATCAATCATCCGGAAATCGAGCCCATGGCCATAGGCCGCAATTTCCTGGTGAAGATCAACGCCAATATCGGCAACTCGGCCGTCAGCTCCAGCATCAGCGAAGAGGTCGAGAAAATGACCTGGGCCATACGCTGGGGCGGCGACACCGTCATGGACTTGTCCACCGGCAAGCATATCCACGAAACCCGCGAATGGATCATTCGCAACTCGCCGGTACCCATAGGCACCGTGCCCATTTACCAGGCGCTGGAGAAAGTCGACGGCAAGGCTGAAGAACTCACCTGGGAAATCTTCCGCGATACGCTTATCGAACAGGCCGAACAGGGTGTGGACTACTTCACCATTCACGCCGGCGTTCGCCTGCCCTTCATCCCCATGACGGCTGATCGCATGACCGGCATCGTATCGCGCGGCGGCTCGATCATGGCCAAATGGTGCCTGGCGCATCACAAGGAAAGCTTCCTGTACGAACGCTTTGAAGACATCTGCGACATCATGAAGGCGTACGACGTCAGCTTTTCGCTGGGCGACGGCCTGCGCCCCGGCTCGGGCTACGACGCCAACGACGAAGCGCAGTTCGCCGAGCTCAAGACCCTGGGCGAGCTCACGCAGGTCGCCTGGAAACACGATGTCCAGGTCATGATCGAGGGCCCCGGCCACGTGCCCATGCACCTTATCAAGGAAAACATGGATCTGCAGCTCGAGCATTGCCACGAGGCTCCTTTCTATACACTTGGCCCCCTGACCACCGATATCGCCCCCGGCTACGACCACATCACCTCAGGCATAGGCGCGGCGCTCATAGGCTGGTACGGCACCGCCATGCTGTGCTATGTGACTCCCAAGGAACACCTGGGCCTGCCCAACAAGAAAGACGTCAAGGACGGCATCATTACCTACAAGATCGCCGCCCATGCCGCCGACCTGGCCAAGGGACACCCCGGCGCCGCCATACGCGACAATGCCTTGTCCAAGGCACGCTTCGAGTTCCGCTGGGACGACCAATTCAACCTGGGCCTGGACCCCGACACGGCCAAGGATTTCCACGATGAAACCCTGCCCAAGGATTCGATGAAGGTGGCCCATTTCTGTTCCATGTGCGGCCCGCATTTCTGCAGCATGAAGATAACCCAGGACGTACGCGAGTATGCCCAGCAATTGGGAATCGACCAGCAGCAGGCGCTGCAGCAGGGCATGCAGGAAAAAGCCATCGAGTTCGTCAAGAAAGGGGCGGAAATCTATCACCAGGCCTGACGATTGGACTCGGAGTGCCGCCGCATCCATCCCATTCGGGGCGAATGCGGGCGATCCGCATCGATAAAGAGCCCATAGCTAAGGATGGCGACAATAGAAAAGGGCGGCCACAAGGGCCGCCCTTTTTACCTCACCAGCACCAAAACTTACTGCTTGACGGCATACAGATACAACTCGACGCGACGATTCATTGCGCGCCCGGCAGCGGTATTGTTGTCGGCAATTGGATTGCCGGCGCCGCGGCCTTCAACAGACAGACGATTTGGCGCCACGCCCTGCTGGCCGAGGTAGTTGGTCACGCTTTGGGCGCGATTGACCGACAGGGTCTGGTTGGTCGCGGCCGAACCGGTGCTGTCGGTATAGCCGATAGACTTGGCGCGCAGTTCAGGATGCTGGACAAGGGCGCGAGCCACGCTGTCGAGCACTGGCAACAAGGCTGGCTTCAAGGTATAACGCCCCGTATCGAAGGACACATTGCTTGGGATATTGACCCGCAGCGTGCCATCGGGCATTTCGGTGACATCGACGCCGAGATTCTTGGCGCCCGATTTTTGCACATCGTTCTTGATGCCCGACCAGTTATAACCGACGACCCCGCCGGCCACGGCACCAATACCGGCGCCAATCAGGGCGGCACCGCCTGTATTTCCGATCAAGGCACCCAGGCCGGCGCCCAAAGCGGCACCTGCACCCGCCCCGACCGCCGTTTTACCCCCCGTGCTCATGTCATTCATCTGGGCACACCCTCCCATCAAAGCAACCACGCTGAGGCATGCGGCGACTCGGCTAACACGCATAGATACGTTCATTTAATTCTCCTTGTGTCCATCGGTAAGCAGGATGATCTCTGCTGACAATATGCTAGCAAGCTCCATCGACCGCGAGTGTTACATTTTAATTCTGTCGACCAAACTTGACGTTATTTTGCATGGCATGCTTAAAAAATCTTGGCGCCCGAGACTTTGACAATGTCCTTGTATTTGGCCAGATCGTGCTTGACCAGCTCGGCAAAGGCTTCGGAAGTGGTCGGTTTGGCATCCGACCCCATGACCAGCAGGCTTTTACGCACCGCCGGATCCTCCAGCGCCTTCACATAGGCCTTGTTCAGTTTATCGACCACGGCTTTGGGAGTACCGCCCGTGGTGAACACTCCAAACCAGGTACCCAGATCGAAATCCTTGATGCCTTCCTGCTCCATGGTGGGCAATTTGGGATAGATCGACGAGCGCTGCGCCGTGGTTACGGCCAGGGCCTTGACCTTGGACTCGTTGATCAGCCCCGCGGCCGAAGCCAGATTATCGAACATGAAATTGGCCTGCCCGGCCAGCAAGGCCAGCTTGGCCGGGGAAGCTCCCTGGTACGGCACATGCACGGCGTCGATACCGGCCCGCACGTTCAGCAGGGCTCCAGCCAGATGGCCCGCGCTGCCATTGCCGCCCGAAGCAAAATTGAGCTCTCCGGGATGGGCCTTGGCATAGACGACGAGGTCGTGTACCGAATTGATATGGTGCGCCTCGGCAAATGCATTATTGACGATCAGCACATTGGGCACAGCTGCCACCAGCGTTACCGGCTCGAAGCTCTTGACCGGATCAAACGGCAATTTGGGATACAGCCAGGGGTTGATCGAATTGATAGCCACCGCCCCCATCATCAGCGTATAGCCATCGGGCTTGGCCTTGGAGACAACGCTCGCACCAATATTGCCACCCGCGCCGGGACGGTTCTCTACGACCACGGTTTGCCCAAGCTCGGGCTGGACTTTCTCCGCCAGAAGCCGGGAAATGGTATCCAGCGGGCCTCCCGGCGAATACGGCACGATGAACTGCAGGGGATGGGAGGGGAAATCGGCCGCCATGGCGCTGGGTATCGCGGCTGAAAAAGCCGTGCATGCAACCAGGCCTGCGGCAAGAGACATGGGCCATGATTTGAAACTGAACGACATGGGGAATTCCTCATTAAAAGCAAGAAATAACATGGTAACAAAATTGTAAGGACTCAATACTAGAGTATTTTTGGTTCGAGTGGTTACGGCACTCGATGGATTGGTAGCTTTGGCATTTACGGTTTGGTCTTTAAAGACGCCGTCTATCGGGGCTTGGGGTCAGGACCGGCACGGCGTGCTTGATCCGGATCTACCTCGTCCAGGCGGGCGTCGGGCGAACTCGCCCAGCCTCGCGAGGCTGGGCTCAGACAGCGCCCGCCGAAAGCCCCCGCCTTCCCTACGGTAGCATCCGGCGCACGCCTTACGCCGGTCCTGACCCCAAGCCCCGATAGACGGCTCACGTGATGGCATGCCTGGAATGAACTTGCCGACTCAGCGTATACCTCGATGCATAGCCCCAATGCCTCTCTCTATGCATTGCCTCAACGCAAGCCGCAGGGTGGGTGGTGCTGTACAGTCCGGCGGTAGTCCAGCGCCGGGTGCTGACGAAGGGAAGGCGGGGGCTTTCGGCGGGCCCTGTTTGAACGGAGCCGCGCCAGCGGCGTAGTGAGTTGGCCCGACGCCCGCCTGGACGAGGCAGACCCGGGTAGTCGGCTAGCGCAGCTAGCCGACCGCTGGACGTGCCGGACTGCACAGCACCGCCCACCCTGCGGCGTCTCAATAGAGATACGATCGCGCCCACACAGACAACACAGTCCAAAGCCACAGATCAAGCCAACAACCAGCCCAAAACGACAGATCAATGCAAAATCTGGCTCAGGAACAACTGCGTACGCGCATTTTTGGGGTTGTCGAAAAATGCATCGGGCGTATTCTGCTCGATGATCTCGCCCTCATCCATGAAAATCACCCGATCGGCCACTTTCCGCGCAAAACCCATTTCATGAGTCACGCACAGCATGGTCATGCCCGACTCTTCAGCCAGCCCCACCATGACATCCAGAACCTCTTTGACCATCTCCGGATCAAGCGCCGACGTGGGCTCGTCAAACAGCATAATCTTGGGACTCATGCACAAAGACCGGGCAATCGCCACGCGCTGTTGCTGACCACCCGAAAGCTGCCCGGGAAACTTCCGGGCCTGATCGGGAATACGCACGCGTTCCAGATACTTCATGGCCGCCGCCTCGGCTTCGGCCCGGGATTTCTTGAGCACCCAGATCGGCCCCAGAGTCAGATTCTCGAGCACCGTCAAATGCGGAAACAGATTGAAGTGCTGGAACACCATGCCCACATCGCGACGCACGATCTCGATATGCTTCAAATCGCTGGTCAACTCGATGCCATCCACCATTATGCTGCCCTGCTGATGCTCTTCAAGGCGATTGATGCACCGTATCATGGTGGACTTTCCCGAACCCGATGGCCCGCAGATGACAATCCGCTCGCCCTGCGCAACATCCAGATTGATATCGCGCAATGCATGAAACTGCCCATACCACTTATTGACACCCTTCAGGCTCACAATTGCCTCGGACATGCCCGTACTCCCCGTTAAACCCGCCACTACACACGGCAGCGCCGTTGCTAGCGCTGATTTCCTGCCTGCAAGGATCTCTCCAGAGAACGGCTATAGCGAGAAATCGAAAAGCAGAATGCAAAATAAATCAGCGCGATGAATAAATAGGTTTCGATATCGAAACCCCGCCATGCGGCATCGGCCAGCGCCGCCTTGGCGGCCTGGGTCAAATCGAAAATACCAATAACCACAACCAGGGACGTATCCTTGAACAGGGATATGAAAATACTGACCAGTGGCGGAATCACTATTTTCAGGGCCTGCGGCAAAATGATCTTGCGCATTTGCTGCCAATAACTCAGCCCCAAAGAATCGGCGCCCTCGTACTGCCCTTTGGGAATGGCCTGCAAACCGCCCCGGACGGTTTCCGCTATATAGGCCGCCGCAAAAAGGATAATGGCAATTTGTGCCCGCAGCAGCTTGTCGATATTGACGCCTTCCGGCAGGAACAAGGGCAACATGACCGAAGACATGAACAGCAGGCTGATGAGCGGCACCCCGCGGATGAGTTCGATATACACCACGCACAAGGCCTTGACTGCCGGCATGCGCGAACGACGGCCCAGCGCCAGCAACAGGCCCAGGGGAAACGCAAAGGCGATGCCGAACGTCGAGAGAATCAGCGTCAGCGGCAGCCCTCCCCAGCGACTGTCTTCAACAGGCGCCAGGCCCAGCACCCCGCCCCACATCAGCACCGCCACCGCCGCCAGCGCGACCGCCCAGATCGCCCCCAGGGCAGGACGCCAGAAACGGCGCATGCAACTGCAGACAATCACCGCGATGAGAATGACAGCTGCCAGCAAGGGACGCCACTGCTCGTCGTAGGGATAGGTGCCGAACAAGATCAGGCGATGCTTTTCAACTATGAATGCCCAGCAGGCGCCGGTTGCCGCACGACACTCTTGCGCGCTGCCGGCCGTGTAATTGGCGTTGACCAGGGCCCAATCGACCAGCCCCGGCACGAACATCAGCAGCAACCACACCAGCAAGACCGTCAGTACCGTATTGAGCGGCGATGAAAACAACCGGTTCCGGCACCAAGCCCATACCCCTCGATGCGCGTCCGGCGGCGGCAATACGCCGGACGCCCGGGCAAGGTTCGCGTTCATGTCAGCGCTCCACCAGCGCGATACGCCGGTTGTACCAGTTCATGAAAATCGAAATCGACAGGCTGACGGTCAGGTAGGCCGCCATAATGATCAATATGCCTTCAATGGCTTGCCCGGTTTGATTCAATGTCGTGTTGACCACCGAGACGATATCCGGATAGCCGATGGCCACCGCCAGCGAACTGTTTTTGGTGAGGTTCAGATACTGGCTGGTCATGGGCGGCACAATTACCCGCAAGGCCTGCGGCAGGACGACCAGGCGCAGTATGCGCGCCCGCGGCAAGCCGAGCGATCCGGCGGCCTCCCATTGCCCACGGTCGACCGCCTGGATGCCGGAGCGCACCACCTCGGCCGTAAAGGCCGCCGTATAAAAAACCAGTCCCGCCAGCAATGCCGTGAACTCGGGAGTCAGGGTCAGCCCGCCGCTGAAATTAAAACCCTTCAGATAAGGCATATCCAGGGCCAGCGAGGCGCCGCTTGCGAGCCAGCCGATAAGCGGAAATACAATCAGCACGGCCAGCGCAACCCGGCCGAAAGGGAAAATCCGCCCCGTCGCGTCCTGGTACTTCCTGGCCCAATGCCCGGTCACGACCACCGCGATAATGGCCAGGGCCAGCCCAGCCAGAATCCAATCCAGCGCATCGCCTTGCAAGGCCGGAAGCTTCAAGCCACGGTTCGATAAAAACACCCCCGGCAAAGGATGATGTGCCTGACGCGGGCCAGGCATGCTTTGGGTAATAATGGAATACCAGAAAAAAAGCTGCAACAACAAGGGAATATTGCGAAAAATCTCGATATAGGCGCCGGCCATGCGCGACAGCAGCCAGTTTCGCGACAGGCGCGCCACACCCAGGATCGTGCCCAGCAGCGTTGCCGCGACAATGCCCAGGACGGACACTCGCAAGGTGTTCAGCAAACCCACCAGGATGGCCCGGCCGTATGTGTCGGCGGGAGAATACGGGATGGACGTTTCGCCGATCGCAAAGCCGGCCTCGCGGTGCAGGAAGTCGAAACCGGTCTTGATATTGCGGGCCGCCAGATTATGCAGCGTGTTGGAAACCAGATACCAGGCAACGAAACCGACCAGACCCAGTATCATGGCCTGGTAAACCCATGAACGCACCGCCGGGTCGCTCCAGGAAAGGCGTGGACGCGATGCGGAAGGCGTGGTTTTTTTTATCGTCATAAGGTTCCAGCAGTACAGTAGGCCCAATGACAGGCCGCGCGGCATTTTGCATATTCTAAGGGCTAATGGTTACTATTAGGGCGCTCACCACGATACCCACTATGATTGAATTTCAACACGTATTTAAATCCTACGGACGCAGCCGGAATATTCTGGCAGACATCAACTTCCGCATCGAACCCGGTGAGTTTATCTTTGTCTCCGGGCCTTCCGGCGCCGGCAAGTCGACGCTGCTCAAGCTGATTGGCGGGTTCGAGCCCGCCAGCCGCGGCTCGGTGCACGTCAACGGCCACCGCATCGAAAAACTGCCTACCCGCGCGCGCCCCTATCTACGCAGGGCGGTGGGAATCATTTTGCAGGACACGCACCTGCTTTACGACCGCAACGCCATCAACAACGTCTTGCTGCCCCTGACCGTCATTGGCCTGGAAAGCAGCCTAGCCGCAACACGCGCCCGAGCCGCGATGGAAAAAGTAGGGCTTTCGGGCAAGGAAGACCTCAATCCCATCGAGATGTCGGGCGGCGAGCAGCAGCGCCTGGCCATTGCCCGAGCCATTGTCAATCGCCCGGCCATACTGATCGCCGATGAGCCCACCGCCAATCTCGACCAGGAAAGTGCCCGGCGCATCATGGAAGTATTCCGCGATTTCAACCGTGTGGGCGTCACCACGCTCATTGCATCTCACGACCGCGCCCTCATGGCCTCATACGCCACACGCACGCTGCGCATCGAGCAAGGCAAGTTCACGGACTTGCGTGGGGTGCAGGCATGACACGCTGGCTAAGGCAACACCGCTATGCGCTGCTCGTGGCAATTCGCCGCCTGCTGGCCCAACCCTTCTCATCGTTGTCCAACCTGCTGGTTATTGCGCTGACCCTGGCCTTGCCAATTATCGGCGCATCCGTCCTGGTTTCGGCCCAGCCCGTGGCCAGGCAGGTTTCGGTTTCGCCCGAAGTCACGCTGTTCCTGAAACCCAATGCGCCGGCCAATGCCGGCAAAAAAGTGCTGGATCGAATCCAGGCCGAATACCAGCGCGAGGTGCAGGCTGTACGTCTCGTACCCCGCCAGCAGGCTTTGCAGCAGCTCAAGTCGAACCCAAGCTGGGCCGATGCCCTGTCGGTCCTGCAGAGCAATCCTTTGCCCGACGCTGTCGTGATCACGCTCAAGGACGGCGCCGATCTGGCGCAGCACGCAAGCTCGCTTGCCCAGGAATGGCGCCGCTGGGATCAAATCGATGCCGTCCAGCTCGACAGCGCCTGGGTGCAAAGGCTTGAAGCCATCCTGCAATTCGTGCGCATCGGGCTGGGCCTGCTGGCCATAGGCGTCGCCCTGGTCGTCCTGGCCACCGTCTTCAATACCGTGCGCATGCAGGCGCTGACTCAACGCGAGGAAATCGGCGTTGCCCGCCTGGTGGGCGCAACCGAATCGTTTGTGCGGCGGCCCTTTTTATACCTGGGCGCGCTGACCGGTGTCGTGGCCAGCCTGATTGCCGTCCTGCTCTCGGCCCTGGCCCTGATTCCCCTCAACGCCGCGCTGGCTCGTCTGGCGCAGAGTTATGGCACCAGCCTGTCCCTGCACTTGCCCGACGGCCTCAGCCTGGGCCTGGCTGTCATAGTGGTGGCGATTTTAGGCGCCCTCTCGGCACGCTGGTCGGTCACCCGCAGCACCCGCTTCTGATGCCCGCCAACATCCAGCCCGCGATCGGGCGCTTTGCCGAAACGATAGTCCAATGGCAAAAACAGGCCGGACGTCACGATTTGCCCTGGCAGGGAACCTCCGATCCCTACAAAATATGGCTGTCCGAGATCATGCTGCAGCAAACCCAGGTCAGTACGGTCATTGCCTACTACCAGCGGTTTCTGGAGCGCTTCCCCACCCTGCAGGCACTGGCCGGGGCGACACAGGATGAGGTCATGCCTTACTGGGCGGGCCTGGGCTATTACGCCCGCGCCCGCAACCTGCACCGCTGCGCCCAGGTGCTGTGCGAAAAGTGGGGGGGCAAATTCCCCCGGCAAGTCAGTGAAATCGTGCAACTGCCGGGCATAGGGCGCTCGACCGCGGCGGCCATCGCCGCCTTTGCCTATGGTGAACGCCAGCCCATCATGGACGGCAACGTCAAACGCGTATTTACCCGTTACTTTGGAATAATCGGCAATCCGGCCGTCCGGGCAATCGAACAAGAGCTGTGGCAGACCGCCGATGCGGCGATCGATGCGGCACCGCCCGAACTGGACATGGCGGCCTACACGCAAGGCCTGATGGATCTCGGCTCAAGCTGCTGCACGCGCACGCGGCCCGCCTGCGGCCTGTGCCCGCTCGGCAGCCATTGCTATGCGCGCATCGAATCCATGCAGCGCGAATTACCTACCCCTAAAACCAGGAAAACCGGCGCCGAGCGCCAATGCAAGATGCTGATCCTGGAACACCAGGGCAAGATTCTGCTCGAACAGCGGCCTTCGCCCGGCATATGGGGAGGTTTGCGCAGCCTGCCGCAATACGACGACCTGGAGAGTCTGCAGGGAGCCTGCCTGAACTGGGGGCTGGACCCTGCGCAAGCCCGGAAAATAGCGGCGCTGCTGCACACGTTTTCACACTTCAGGCTGCACATCGAGCCCTGGTATTTGCGCAGCCCGGCCCAGTTCGTCGCCGAAACGAGACCGCAACAGGCCTGGGTCGCCATCGAAGATCTGCCCGCGGCCGCCCTGCCCGCTCCCGTCAGGAAGCTCTTGTGCGGCCTGTTCCCCGGCCCGGGGTGAACACTACGGGCGTACCGGCCGATAACGGTTGATGCTCATCAGGATTCCGCAGGCAATACCCAGGGTCAGCAAGGCCGTCCCGCCATAGCTCATGAACGGCAGAGGCACACCCACCACCGGCAAAATACCCGTGACCATGCCGATGTTTACAAACACGTAAACAAAAAACATCATGGACATGGAACCGGCCATAAGACGGCCGAACTGCGTGTGTGCCTTGATGGCAATCGATAAGCCGCGTATGACGATCAGGGCGTAAAGCACCAGCAGCATAATGCCGCCATACAGTCCGAACTCTTCGGCATACACGGCGAAAATGAAATCGGTGGTTCGCTCCGGGATGAAGTCCAGATGCGACTGCGTGCCTTGCATATAGCCCTTGCCGTAGACGCCGCCCGAACCCACGGCAATCATCGACTGTATCGTATGGAAGCCCTTGCCCAGCGGATCGGAGCTGGGATCGAGCAAGGTGCACACTCGATGCTTCTGGTAGTCATGCAATACCACCCAGCTGACGTCCGGCTGGCATATCCGCGATTCGTAATACACCAGCGAGCCCAGCCCGATCGCACCCACCACCACCAGTGGGATCAGCAATTTGAACGACAGCCCGCCAAAATAGATCACGCAGAATCCCGCGACAAATACCAGCAGCGCAGTGCCCAGATCGGGCTGTTTGGCGATCAACGCGAACGGAATCGCCAGCAACACAATCGCCACCAGAAAATCCAGGATGCGAAGTTTGCCCTGGTGCCGATGAAAATACCAGGCCAGCATCATGGGGACGGCAATCTTCATCATCTCCGACGGCTGAATCCGGCCAAATCCAAGATTCAGCCAACGGGTCGCCCCTTTGCTGGTTTCTCCCGCAAACTCCACGCCCAGCAAAAGCACAATACCGACGATGTAAAAAGGCAGCGCCAGGCGCATCAGTTGCGGCGGCGGCACCAGGGCCACCGCCCACATGACGACAAACGCAATCATGAAATTGCGCAACTGGTCGGCAAAGCGCCAGTCGGTTCCCCCCACCGCCGACTGCATGACCGTCATGCCCAGCAGGGTCATCAGGATCAGCAGGGCCAGAAGTGGCCAGTCGAACGCGGTAAGCGCCCTGATGGCCCAATCGATAATGCGCTTCATGGACGCTCCGTGGCGCGGGATTCTGTCAGTGTCAGGGCTCGCGCCGGGCCGCGAGTGGTATTGGGTGCGACAGGATCCTGCGGATCCTCCTCTTCGTCCGGAGGTTGATCCTCGGGCCGCACAACGGCATCGGGCGATTCTTCCGGAACGTCATCGGCAGCGCCTGCCGGCACATGAGGCGAAGTGTCGGCATTGTCTGCGGCTGGAGGCGGCGCGATAGGGCCGCGCGCCGTGGGCAATGCATCGGTCAGCGACGCAGGCATGGTTACCTCGTTTTCATTTTCCTTGCGGTCGGGTGAAAGCCAGTAATCGAACACCTGGCGCGCAATCGGCGCCGCCACGGTTGCGCCCCAGCCGCCATTTTCAACAATCAATGCCAGCGCAATGCGCGGATTGTCCGCCGGCGCATAGGCCATGAACAGAGCATGATCGCGCAAGCGTTCATCAACCGAACCGACATGGTATTTGGCACCCTTCAGGCTGTATACCTGTGCGGTGCCGGTTTTACCCGCGGCCTGATACTTGGCGCCCACGAATGCCCGGCGCGCCGTGCCGTATCGCACCACGTCGACCAGCGCATCCTTTACCACCTTGAGGTTCTCCGGCTTGAGCGGAATCGTGTAGGAAGGCTTGGTAACCGTGCGAACTGCCTTGCCGTTGAGAGGATTTTCCACCAGGCTGACCAAGTGCGGCTTCATGTATACACCATCATTGGCCAGCACTGCCGTGGCCTGGGCAAGCTGCAGCAAAGTAAATGCGTTATATCCCTGACCCACCGCGACCGAAACCGTTTCACCCGCGTACCAGCGCTGTTGCTCAGGTTTTTTATAGGCATGGCGCTTCCATTCCGTCGAGGGCAGCACTCCGCGCCGCTCGCCGTCCAGATCGATTCCAGTGATCTGGCCGAAGCCGAACTGCTTGGTGAAGTCGTGCAGCGCATTGACTCCAATTTCCGGGCCCAGCGAAAAAAAGTACGTATCGGACGAGACCACCAGAGCTCGGTGCATATCCGTAGGCCCATAAACAGCGCCGGCGGCATTGCGGAATTTCTGCCCGCCGAACTCGAAATAACCCGGATCGGGAATGCGCTGAGTGGCCGTCCGCTTGCCCAATTCAAGCGCGGCCAACGCCACAAACGGCTTGTAAGTCGAACCGATGGGATACGTACCATACAGCGGACGATCGATGAGGGGATGGTCGGGCGATTCGTTCAGCTTGCGCCAGTTCTCGACATCGATGCCGTCTATGAACAGATTGGGGTCGAACGACGGGGCCGATACGAACGCCAGCACATCTCCGGTTTTGGGATCGATGGCAACCAGAGCGCCCCTTTTGCCTTCGAACAATTTTTCGGCTTCTTTCTGCAAACCTATATCGAGCGACAAAACCAGATTGGAGCCAGGTACCGGATCGACGCGCCGCAAAGTACGCACTGGCCTGCCGGCCGCCGTCACCTCGACCTCTTCGAGGCCGGTGCGCCCATGCAGCGACTCTTCCCAGGTTTTCTCTATGCCTTTTTTACCGATCGCATTGGTGCCGCGATAATTGCCGGAACGCCCCTCTTCATCGAGAGTGGCCAGGTCCGCCTCCGAAATCCGTCCGACAAAACCCAGCACATGAGCAGCCGACTCGCCCTGTGGATATTCGCGCACCCAGCGCGCACGCAGCTCGACCCCCGGAAATTTATAGGCATGCGCGGCAAACCAGGCGGCCTCGGTGTCATTCAGGTTATTGCGCAGCAGAACATGGGAGTAACGCCCAGTCTGGCTCAGCCGCTGCTTGAACCTTCGACGATCGAGCGGGCTCAAATAAACCACTTGCTCCAGTGCATTGAGCATCTTGGTCATATTTCCGACGTGGGCGGGCGTCACCTCGAGGGTGTAGTCGCGATAGTTGCGCGCCAGCACCACGCCGTTGCGATCGACTATTTCGCCGCGGCGCGGCGGTATGGGCACCACGGCGATGCGATTCTGATCGGCGCGCGCCGCCAGGCCCTCGTAGCGGTCGACCTGCAGAAACCACAAGCGCCCCAAAAGCGCGCCGAAGCACAGCAGCGCAAAAACACCGGCCACCCATATACGCAAAACGATACGCCGTTTTTGGTGGTGCGATGTTTTTTTGAACTCGAACATAAAGTGATCTGTACGTGCGCCCGGCTATACCGAGCCTGAATCCGCGGCATCCAGGCGACGCTGCGGCATATGCAGCAACACGTCGACAATAGGCCAGAGCAGCACCGTCAACAATGCCGACCACAGCCACTGCCAGCCCGCCCACTGGCCCGCCAGCCAGGCATGCATCAACCGCGACACCGCTTCGGAAAATACAAACACCGGCAACAAATGTATGGCCTGTATGACTGCGCCAAAACGTTGCAGGCGGCGGGCCAATGCAATCGCGCCATAAGCCACCAGCGTATAAGTGAGGGCCTTTTCGCCCAGCAAGCCAGCATCGTGCACATCCATGAGCAGGCCAAATACGAACGCCGTCAGCATCGAGACGCGCTGCGGCTCGTTGAGACACCAGAAAGCGATCACCAGCAGCAGAATATCCGGGGACGGCTGCCACAGGCGCCAGGGCAAGAAGGAAATCAGCCAGACCAGCAGCAAAGTCCCCCAGACAAACAGAGGATGGGCGGGCCGCTTGAATGGCGCGGCATCGATGGGCTGCAGGGAGCTTAACGACGAACGCCCGAAGCCCCCGGTTGAGATGGCATCACTGTTCGGCTTGCGAACCATGGCTCTGGGCCTCCTGGTTAGTGTCGGACTTCGACACATCAACACGCAACACCAGGAAATGGCGATAACGCTCGGGATGAGAAAGAGGGGTCGCCACCGCCCGGCCAAAGCCGGTGGCGGCGTCGCGTTCGACCTTATCGATTTTAGCCACCGACAGGCCCGCCGGGAACAAACCGCCAATACCGCTGGTGATCAGCGTGTCGCCAGGCTCGATATCGACATTGGTTGTCAGGTAGCGTACCTCGACCTTGCCGCTTACACTGCCGCCGAAGGCAATCAGGCGCAAGCCATTGCGCAATACCTGCACGGGAATCGATACATTATCGTCGGTCAGCAGCGCCGCTTCGGAGGTAAAAGGCGTAACACGCACAATCTGCCCCACCACCCCGCCTTCGTCGATCACCGGCATCCCCGGGCGGATCCCGTTTGCCGTTCCCTTGTTGAAAACAAGATGGTGAACAAAGGCATTCGGCGGCTCGTACAGTACTTCGACGGCCACCGAAGACTGCTTGACCGTATCGGCCACATTGAGCAGGCGGCGCAATTGCTCGTTTTCGGCGGAAAGCTGGGCTGCATGGGTGGCGATCTGGGCAAGTTCGATGCGCTGTCGCTGCAACGCTTCTTGTTCGGTGCGGGCCAGCGCGGCCGCATCGGCCCAGTTGTTGAAAGCGGCTACAGCGTCGCGCGGAGCCAGCACCAGGCGCTGAAAAGGATATATGACCACCGAAATGGCCTGGCGGGCCGGGTCGAGGATGCGCCAGCGGGCATCGACCACCAGCAGCGACAGAGCCAGTACGACCAGGACGAAAACCCGGAACTCGGCAGTCGGTCCATGCCTGAACAGCCTGATCGTCCTATTGTATTGCATGGCAATTGTTGCGCCTCAAGCCGCTCGGCGCACTCCCGGGGGCACCCGAACCCGAACTGAATTAATCGTAAATAAACACCGTGCCAAGGCGCTCGAGATGCTCGAGAGCCTCGCCGCAGCCGCGAACCACGCAAGTCAGCGGGTCTTCAGCCACGACCACCGGCAAGCCGGTTTCTTCTTGCAGGAGGCGGTCCAGATCGCGCAACAGGGCACCGCCGCCGGTCAGCGAAATGCCTTTGTCGGTGATATCGGCGCCCAGCTCGGGAGGTGTTTGCTCGAGCGCCGTTTTGACCGCCGACACGATCTGGTTGAGAGGATCGGTGAGGGATTCGAGGATTTCGTTGGACGACACCGTGAAGCTGCGCGGCACGCCTTCGGAAAGGTTACGCCCCTTTACCTCGATTTCACGGATTTCGGATCCCGGGAAAGCCGATCCGACTTCTTTTTTGATCAGTTCGGCGGTGGGTTCGCCGATCAGCATGCCGTAATTGCGGCGTATGTAATTGATGATGGCTTCGTCGAACTTGTCGCCGCCGACGCGCACCGAGCCTTTATAGACCATGCCGCCCAGCGAGATGATCGCGACTTCGGTGGTACCCCCGCCGATGTCGACAACCATCGAGCCGCTGGCGTCGGAAACGCCCAGGCCGGCTCCGATGGCGGCAGCCATGGGTTCTTCGATCAGGTAGACCTGGCTGGCGCCGGCACCCAGTGCCGACTCGCGTATTGCCCGGCGTTCGACCTGGGTGGAGCCGCAGGGAACGCACACAATAATACGCGGGCTGGGCGCGAACATGCTGCGTGGATGCACCATGCGTATGAACTGCTTGAGCATTTGCTCGGTAACGGTGAAGTCGGCGATGACGCCGTCTTTCATGGGCCGTATGGCTTCAATGTTTCCAGGTACGCGCCCCAGCATCTGCTTGGCCTCTCGTCCTACCGCCTGGATAATTTTTTTACCGTTGGAACTGCCGTCGTGGCGTATTGCCACCACCGATGGCTCGTCAAGCACAATCCCCTTGCCGCGGACATAAATCAACGTGTTGGCCGTGCCAAGGTCGATTGCCATATCGGTGGAGAAATAACTACGTAGAAATCCGAACATGGACGCTCAGTTAAGTCAGAATTAAGAAAAGCCCGCTGATTGGGGAAGGGTTCCGCATAGCCGGTTTTCACGTCACTTTGCCGCAAGGAAAGTAAGGCGGGAATTGGTTAGCGATTAAACCGACAATGATAACTTATAATTTACCTTTGTTAAGAGTCTATCGAAGCGCTGTTAATTTTTGTAACGCGTTGGCTCGCCACCCACATTCAGGTATTGCCCAGCCTCGAACCGATGCCGGACAAGCCGTTTTTTACGGTCCAGGACACACATGGCTATCACTGATCAAGATGTTGCACGCATTGCGCGGCTTGCGCGCATCGAACTTTCTGCCGAGGCCAGCCGCCGCGCGCAGGCTGAATTGAACGGTATTTTAGGCTTAATCGAGCAGTTGCAGGCGGTCGACACCAGCGGCATCGAACCCATGGCTCATCCTCTGTCGGCGCATCAGGACATCACTCTGCGCCTGCGGCCCGACAGCGCTGCGGCGACACACTCGCAGGAACAGCGCAAGGCCCTGATGGCCAACTCCCCCGCCGAAGCAGACGGCCTGTTTCTGGTGCCCACGGTAATCGAATAACTCATGTCCACTATTTCATCGCTACACACTGAATTTTCCAGCATAGAAGCTTTGCGTACGGCCTTGCAGGCCCGTCAACTCAGCGCCCTGGAGCTCGCCGACAGCGCCCTGGCGGCGGCCGAGGCCAGTTCCAGCCTGAACGCGTTCCTGCATATCGACCCCGAGCTTACCCGGGCCCAGGCGCGCGCCGCCGACGCCTTGCTGGCCAAAGGGCAGGGCCAGGCCCTTACCGGCATACCCATTGCACACAAAGATGTCTTTGTCACCCGCGGCTGGCGCACCACGGCGGCCAGCAAAATGCTGGCCGACTACACCAGCCCTTTCGATGCCACCGTTGTCAGCCGCCTGCTCGAGGCTGGCGCGGTATCGATCGGCAAGCTCAATTGCGACGAATTCGCCATGGGTTCCGGCAATGAAAATTCGGCATTCGGCCCGGTCAAAAACCCCTGGAACCGGGCTTTCGTACCGGGTGGATCTTCCGGCGGCTCGGCCGCCGCCGTCGCGGCCGGACTGGTCGCCGCCGCCACGGGCACCGACACCGGCGGCTCGGTGCGCCAACCCGCCGCCCTGTGCGGAGTAAGCGGCATCAAGCCTACTTACGGCACGGTCTCGCGTTTCGGCATGGTGGCATTCGGCTCCAGCCTCGACCAGGCGGGTCCGATCGCACGGCATGCCAAAGACCTGCTCGAGCTGCTCGACGTCATGAGCGGCTTCGACCCGCGGGACTCCACCAGCCTCGAAACCTGCGACGGCGCCGCCAACGCGCCGGGGCGAGTACGCAACGATTTCGATGCTGCAACGCAACAACAATCAGGCAAACTTCCCCTGGGCGGCTTGCGCATCGGCGTACCCACCGAGTTTTTCAACGGTGGGCTGGCCGCCGATGTCGCCCAGGCCATCGAAGCCGCCCTGCAAACCTTCGAGTCGCTGGGCGCCCGGCGCGTCAGCATCTCGCTGCCGCGTACCGAGCTTTCGATTCCTGCCTATTATGTGATTGCCCCGGCCGAGGCTTCGAGCAATCTGTCGCGCTACGACGGGGTACGCTACGGCCACCGCGCGGCGCAGTACCGCGATCTGGCCGATATGACCAGCCGCTCGCGTGCCGAAGGCTTCGGTGCCGAAGTGCTGCGTCGCATCATGGTCGGCACCTATGTCCTTTCCCACGGCTATTACGATGCCTACTACTTGCAGGCCCAGCGCGTGCGCCGCATGATCGCCAACGACTTCCAGCAAGCCTTTGCCCAGCATTGCGATGTCATCATGGGTCCCGTCACCCCCTCCGTGGCCAAGCCCATCGGAGTCAATCGCGACGACCCGACCGCCGACTGGCTAGCCGATGTTTATACGCTGGGCGTAAGCCTGGCCGGTCTGCCGGCCATGTCGATCCCCTGCGGATTCGGCGGAGCGCCCAACTCGCTGCCCATCGGGCTGCAAATCATCGGCAACTACTTCAGTGAAGGACGGCTGCTGGCCATAGCAGATCGTTTCCAGCAGACTACCGACTGGCATCAACGCAAACCGGAACAGCAATAATGGAATGGGAAATCGTGATCGGGCTGGAAACACACACCCAGCTCTCCACCGAATCGAAAATCTTTTCGAACAGCAGCACACGATTCGGGTCGGCGCCAAACACGCAAGCCAACGAAGTCGACATGGCATTGCCGGGCAGCCTGCCCGTCATGAACGTGGGTGCGGTTGAGCGCGCCATCCAGTTCGGCCTGGCCGTGGACGCCCAAATCGCACCTCGTTCCATCTTTGCCCGCAAAAACTATTTCTACCCCGACCTGCCCAAAAACTATCAGATCAGCCAGTATGAAATCCCGGTAGTCCTGGGCGGCAAGCTCAGCTTTTTTGTCGACGATCAGGAAAAGACCGTTAATCTTACCCGCGCCCACCTCGAAGAAGACGCGGGCAAGTCGCTACATGAAAACTTCACCGGTCCGCATGGCGAATCGTCCACCGGCATCGACCTGAACCGCGCCGGCACACCCTTGCTGGAAATCGTTTCAGAACCGGAAATGCGCTCGGCCGCCGAGGCGGTTGCCTACGCGCGCACGCTGCATGGCCTGGTCGTCTGGCTGGGTATTTGCGACGGCAATATGCAAGAAGGCTCGTTTCGCGTCGACGCCAACGTGTCGGTGCGCCCCAAGGGGCAGGCCGAATTCGGCACCCGCTGCGAAATCAAGAACCTCAACTCCTTCCGTTTCATGGAACGCGCCATCCAGTACGAAGTACGGCGCCAGATCGAACTGATCGAAGACGGCGGCACGGTACGGCAGGAAACACGCCTGTACGACTCCGACGCCGACGAAACACGCACCATGCGCAGCAAGGAAGATGCGCATGATTACCGTTATTTCCCGGATCCCGACTTACCGCCGCTGGTCATCGCCGATAGCTGGATCGAACAGGTCAAAGCCTCGATGCCAGAGCTGCCGGCCCATAAACGGGCCCGTTTCGAACGGGAATTCGAACTGACCGGCTACGACGCGGCACAGCTGACCATAGATCGCGATAGCGCCAGCTACTTCGAGACCGTCGCTTCCCTGTTGCCGCAAGGCCAAGCCAAGCTGGCCGCCAACTGGGTCATGGGAGAACTCTCGGCCGCGCTCAATCGCGACGAAATCGCGCTGGCCGACAGCCCGGTCGCACCGGCGGCGCTGGCCGCGCTGATTGCGCGCATCATCGACGGCACCATCTCGAACAAAATAGCGCGCGATGTCTTTGCCGCCATGTGGTCGGGCGAACAGAAAGGCGATCCCGACGCCATTATCGAGGCGCGCGGCTTGCGGCAAATCAGCGACACCGGCGCCATAGGCGCCCTCGTCGACGAAGTGCTGGCCGCTCACCCGGCCATTGTCGAAGAGTTCCGGGCCGGCAAGCAAAAAGCCTTCAACTCTTTGGTCGGCCAGGTAATGAAAGCCGCCAAGGGCAAGGCCAACCCGCAGCAGGTCAACGATTTGCTGAAACAAAAGCTGGGCTGAACCACGGCGGCGCCTCTTGCGGGTGTCCGTGGCCAACGGGTCGGCAGCAATGGGCGGGCACAGGGCCGGCTTGCGTCAACCGAAGCGGAAACTCGACGCGGTAATTCCGCCAAAGGCGTGAGTTTCGTGATAAATGCAGGTTGCCGCTTCGTTTTCGGCCGCCCCCACCGCCACCATGAGGGGAATCAGGTGGTCTTCGCGCGGATGGGCCTGGCGCGCGGAAGGAGCCGCAGCCCATTTTTCAAGCTGCGCTATCCGCTGGTCGATGGGTCCCTGCACCACTACCTGTTGCAGCCATGCATCGAACTGCGCCGAGGGCAGCGTGCCCCCCGCCCCCATATTGCGCAGATTGTGATAGCTCAACCCGCTGCCCAGGATCAGGATATCTTCATCGCGCAACGGGGCCAGAGCCCGGCCCAGCGCAATATGGACCGACGGATCGTAATGAGCCTCGATCGACAACTGCACAACCGGCACGTCCGCATCGGGATACATCACGGCCAGGGGGGCGAACGTACCGTGATCGAAGCCTCGCTCGTGATCGATCTGCACCGGCAAACGCGCCGCCTGCAGCAAATCGTGCACGCGTCCCGCCAGGCCGGGCATGCCCGGCGCGGGATACTTGACCTGATAGGTGTGCGCCGGAAAGCCGTAATAATCGTAGAGCATGGGAGGCTGGGGATGCGCCATCACCTTGAACCCGGCCTGCGTTTCCCAATGCGCCGATACGGCCAGTATGGCTACCGGACGCCGGGGCAATTGCTGTGGGATATTGCGCAGCGAAGCCGCCAGCAAGGCATTGCTTTCCTGCGCCTCGGGCATGTACGGCCAGGGGCCGCCGCCATGGGAAATAAAATAGCTGGGCATCTTCACGATGACGCTCCTGAAAATTCTTCGTTAAGCCTTGTTGCGCAGACCGTCCAGGCTCCAGGCGCCAGCGCCGGCGGCAACCAGGAACAGGAATACAAAGCAGAATAAAACCGCCGCATCGCCTCCGTTCAAGGACGGGGCCAGAACATGTCCCTGGCTGGCATGCGCCATGAAATAGGCAACCGCCATCTCGCCCGAAACAATGAACGCCGCGAACCGCGTAAACAGGCCGACCAGAATGAGAGTGCCCATGACCAGTTCCAGGACGCCGGCCAGGCCCGGCAGCGAAAACAGCTGAAGATTATCGAACATGGCCACATGCGGTATATGAAGCAGTTTGGCGCTGCCATGAGAGAGGAACAGATATCCGGCAACAATGCGGAGCAAGGCCTGCGCACGTGAAGCCCAGATTTGACAATTGGCGTTTGACATAATGATCCCGTATAAAAAAGAAAATAAATTGTGTATGTTCAGCAACGTAGCGCGACTCGCCGCCGGGAAACCGGCATGGAATCACGAATTCCTGCAACACGGGCAAAGTTTACAAAAATCCTATTAAGAAATATACGTCTATATAATTAACAATTCATTTCCTGACAGGAAACAATGGATACATTGCTAAGCCTCAAGGTTTTCTGTGAAATTGCCGCCGGCGGCAGTTTTGTCGCGGCGGCGCGGCGCCTGTCTCTATCGGCGCCCATGATCAGCAAACACATGGCCCATCTGGAAAAAGAGCTGGGTGTAAGGCTGCTCAACCGCACCAGCCGGCGCGTCAGCCTGACCGAGGCTGGCGCACTCTATTATGAGCAATGCCGGGCCGCCCTGGACACACTCCTGCTTGCCGAAACCGCCATCGGAAGCAGTGTGGAAGTGCCGCAGGGCATTCTCAAGATCACCGCCCCCGTCTGGTTCGCCAACCCGCGCGTGGTACGGATCATGGCCGAATACAAGCGACGTTACCCCGAAGTCGTACCGGATCTGCATTTTTCCAACCGCAAGGTCGATATGGCAGCCGAGGGCTACGACCTGGCGCTGCGCGTCACACGCGACCCGTCCCCTCACCTGATCGTTCGGCGCATCTGCGAAGTGCCCTTTTATCTGGTGGCCGCGCCTGCCTACCTGGCGGCCCACGGAATCCCCAAAACCATATCGGATCTGAGCCATTACGGCGGAATACTGCCCAATTACCTCAATACCGAAGGCTTCGAGTTCGACGGCCCCAAGGGCAAGGCGCTGATTCGCCTCACCCCCCTGATGAAGTCCGACGACACCACATTTTCCTGTCATGCCGTGTGCGCGGGCGCAGGCATCGGCTTCCTGCCATCCTGGCTGATCGAGGAAGACCTGCAGCGCGGCACGCTGACACGGGTGTTGCCGCAGTACCATCAGGCGCCGCAAGAGCTCTATGCCACCTACGTCAGCCGCAAATACCTGACCCCGAAAGTACGCACCTTCATCGATTTCCTGACCGAACCCCTGTGCCAGCAAGTCCTGGCCTCTACCCCTCTGCCACCATAAAAAGCCAGAATCATCGATAATGGCGCTTTTAATTCCCGACTTTCCCGCCATGGCCGACCCTACTCAGAACCGCAAAGATTTTGTACGTTTTTCCCTGGAACAAGGTGTGTTGCGCTTTGGGCAATTCAAGGTCAAATCGGGGCGCCTGAGCCCCTATTTTTTCAATGCGGGCCTGTTCAACTCCGGTTTGTCGGTGGGCCGCCTCGCCCGGTTCTATGCCCAGGCGCTGATCGACTCCGGCCTGCAATTCGATATGCTGTTCGGCCCGGCCTACAAGGGCATCCCCTTGTCCACAGCTACCGCCATCGCATTGGCCGCCCACCCCGCGATGGCCGGCCGCGATGTGCCCTTCGCCTTCAATCGCAAGGAAGCCAAAGACCACGGCGAAGGCGGCACGCTCGTCGGCGCCCCCTTGCAGGGCCGAGTGGTCATTATCGATGACGTCATTACCGCAGGCACCTCGGTACGCGAATCGGTCGAAATCATCCGCCAGGCCGGCGCCCAGCCCGCCGCCGTCCTGATCGCCCTGGACCGCATGGAACGGGCCGGGGCCGACGACGCCCTGTCGCCGCACTCGGCCGTACAGGACGTCAGTAAAATCTACAACATGCCCGTTGTCAGCATCGCGTCCCTGGGCGACATAATGGGAGTGCTGGATCACGACTCGCAACTTGCCGAACACCGCCCAGCGGTGGCCGCGTATCGCGCCAGGTACGGAGTACAAGACAACTGAGGCCGAGCGCAGCCCGCGCGCCGGCCGGACCTCCGCAGCTCAACAGCCAATCAAGGACACTGCTTTGCTACGCATCACTTCACTCAACGTCAACGGCATCCGATCCGCCTTTCGCAAAGGATTGCAACCCTGGCTGGCCAGCCAGCAGGCCGATGTGGTGTGCCTGCAGGAAATCAAGATCCACGCGGACGATCTCAGCGACGATCTGCTGCACCCGCCGGGCTTCAGCGGGCATTTCTATCATGCCGAAAAAAAGGGCTACAGCGGCGTAGGCCTGTATATGGCCAAACCCGCGCAGGCCGTTACCACAGGCATGGGCTGCGACGAATTCGACAACGAAGGCCGCATTATCCGCGCCGACTGGAAAAACCTCAGTGTCGTCAGCGCCTACCTGCCCTCAGGCTCGAGCGGCGACGAACGGCAACAGGCCAAATATCGTTTCCTCGATCATTTTGCGCCCTGGCTCGACACCATGATGAAAGAGTACAAAAAAACCGGGCGCGAATTCGTGATCTGCGGCGACTGGAATATTGCCCACCATGAAATCGACCTGAAAAACTGGAAAGGCAATCTGAAGAACAGCGGTTTCCTGCCCGAGGAACGGGCCTGGCTCAGCAAGGTCCTGAGCGAAATGGGCTGGGTCGACGTATACCGCCAATTGCATCCGGACACCACCGGCGAGGCTTACACCTGGTGGAGCAATCGCGGCCAGGCCTGGGCCAAGAACGTTGGGTGGCGCATCGATTACCACATCGCCACGCCCGGCATTGCCGCCAAGGCAGTCAGCGCGGCGATCTACAAGGATGAACGCTTCAGCGACCACGCGCCGCTGACGATCGATTACGACTGGGGCACCTAGGAATCTCGACGGGGCCGCTGGACGACCCTCACCTTCCCGCTGTTTCCGCCGCCGCAAAAGAACTGATCGCCGCCGTCGGACTCAAGCCCCGACACGCCCACCCCAGGCGGCATCTCGAGCCTCTCCAGGACGTCTCCGGTTCCAGGGTCGATCCGCCTCAACTCGCTGGCGTCATCTTCCCACGTGCCGTGCCAGAGATCACCATCGACCCAGGTGACTCCCGTGACATGGCGATTGGACTCGATAGTACGAAGAATCTCCCCGGTCCGGGGGTCGATTTGATGGATCTTCCGGTCTTGATACTGCCCCACCCAGAGCGTGCCTTCGGCCCATGCCAGCCCCGAGTCGCTGCCGCCACCGGGGGCCGGGATCGTGGCGAGCACATGGCCGGTCGCCGGGTCGATCTTCTGGATGTGATCCTTGACGATCTGAAACAGGTGCTGGCCGTCGAAGGCCGTTCCCGCCTGCGCGGCGACATCAATCGAACGCTGTGTCGTCCCGCCGGCTGGATCGAAGGCGCACAACTTGTCTCCGGCTGCAAACCAGACTTGCCGGCCGTCATACGCGACCCCTCCCACATTGCCGACATCCGGAAAGGGCCCATATTCACGCGTGATTTTGGCTGCTGATCGATTCATGCTTGCATCCTAATCAATAGGGAGGGGAACGGGGAGTAACAAAGTTGTCGTGAATCCCGGCACGGGCGGGGCCATCCAGCAACGAGTCCGCCCACGGCCAAACGATTGCACCTTGCCCGAGGCCGCAAGCGCGTCGAGCGCCCGCTGCACAGTGCGCTGGCTGGCTCCCAGCGCAAGCGCCAGGGCCGAGCTCGACCACGACTCGCCGTCGGCGAGGAAGGCAAGCACCGCCCCATGCTTTTCTTCGACCGGCCGCGCCAGCACGACGACCTCGGCGGCACGACGCGGCATCAGTGCAAACCCTCGTTTGGTCGCACTCACACCGGCCAGTGCCCGAAGCGCCGTGCGAAGCCGCCCGATTTCGACACGCAAGCGCGCGCGATAGGACTCATCGGCGAGCTTCGCCCGGAACGCCTGCGCAACAAGCGCGTCCCTCGATACATCCGCGGGCCATGCTTCAGCCAATGCGCGCGCGAGCGTGAACAACACCGGGCGCCTTGCAAGCGAGATCTCCGTGCGGGCGTCGCGCACGACATGACGGCACGCGTCCACGACCAGCGCTTCCGACGCCAGCAAGGCTTCAACCTCCTCGAGCAGGAGGGGTCGTTGCTCGCCATGCGCAATCAGGCGCGCAGCGGGCATATTCAGAGCAAGAGACGCGCTTTCGACCTCCGCCGCCAGCGCAGGGATACCGGCGAGGTGCGCGGCGCGCCCGGCCCGGGCCAATGCAGCGCGCGCCGCCTTCGTCTGGAGACGCCGCATCGCGATCCCCGCAACGACCAGTTCGTGGGCGGCTCTGGCCGCGGGCGGAAAGGCCGCGGGGTCGAGCTCGGCAAGCGCACGCTCGGCCTCGTCGAGGCGCCCGATCAGGAGAAGGCGCCGCGCCTTCAGATACCGCGCATGAGCGGCGTTCACGCGGTCGCCGTGCTCTTCGAGCGTCGCTCGCGCCGCATCGAGCGCCTTCTCAGGCCCGCCGAGATCGCGCGAGGCGAGTGCGACCTCGGCCTCGGCAAGGACACACCTTGCGCGGGCCACGGCTTCTTTCGGGCCGAAGGCTCGCGCCGCACTGCGCAATAGAGCCTTCGCTCGAACGAAATCGCCCAGCTGCGCCATCGCGACGCCCCGAAGCGCCAGCGCAGATGCGTCGTCGCGCAAGGCGACTTGGTTCAATGCGCCGAGGGGATCACCCGCCGCGAGCGCACGGGCCGCCGCCGCAATCAGCAAGTCCATCTGAATCCCGCCACACTTGTCACTCCCGCCATTCGATGACCGATATTAATCTATCACACAAGGACCCACCATCACGTCGTATCCAGAACGGAACGAACGACGGGAAACACCTGAAGGAGCACAAAATGATGACAGAACACATGATCGGAACACCCGAAGAGTGGATGACGGCGCGGCTCGAACTGCTCGATGCGGAGAAAGCGCTGACGCGGCACAGCGACGAACTTGCGAAGCAACGCCAGGCTCTGCCCTGGGTCCGGATCGACAAGGCGTACCGATTCGATACTGATGAAGGAAGCGCCACGCTCACAGACCTCTTCAAGGGTCGCTCGCAACTCCTCGTCTACCACACCTATTCCACCTATGCGCGCGGACTGGACGGCCTTTGGGGCATGTACCAGTGGCTCGACCGCACCCCAAAAGGGCGCAACGAGACAGGCGTCTGGTGGCGCCGCCACGACGAATACAACAATCGTTGAGCCCAATCATGGGTACCCATTGCGCAAGCGATAGACAGGGGATCTCGCGATACATGGTTTCCGGGCGAGCTGCCCGGCATGCCTTCTTCAGCGCCTCCGCCCTGCTTTTCGCCGCCAGCGCGGCGGTGACGATCTCCTGGTGCACGGCCATGTCGACAATGGGCGAGATGCCCATGCCCGGCGGCTGGACGATGTCCATGGCTTGGATGCGGATGCCTGGACAAACGTGGCCCGGCGCCGCGGCATCGTTCCTCGGCATGTGGGCCCTGATGATGGTGGCAATGATGCTGCCATCCCTGGCCCCTATGCTGTGGCGCTATCGCCAAGCCATAGCCGCGACAGGCGGGACACGGCCGGGCCGGCTGGCCGCACTGATGGGCATGGGGTACTTCTGCGTGTGGGCCGCGTTCGGAATGGCCGTCTTTCCGCTGGGCACAGCGCTGACAATGATCGAAATGCAAATGCCGGCGCTGGCGCGCGCCGTTCCGATCGCGGTCGGCGTGGTCGTCTTGACCGCCGGCGCGCTCCAGTTCAGCGCATGGAAGATACGTCAGCTCGCCTGCTGCCGGGAACTGCCCGGGTGCGGCCGTGCCTTGCCGGCGAACGCCGTCGCGGCCTGGCGCCATGGCCTGCGTCTCGGCCTCCGCTGCAGCGGATGCTGTGCCGGCCTGACAGCAATCCTCCTCGTCATTGGAGTCATGGACCTGCGCGCAATGGCTGTCGTAACGGCGGCCATTACCGCCGAACGTCTCGCACCGGCCGGCGAGCGCGTCGCGCGAGCCATCGGAGCTGTCGCCGTCGTAGCCGGCCTGTTCCTGATCGTGCGCTCGGCTGGACTCGGATGACGGGCTAGGCGCCCAGATTCACGCCTTCGTGCAGGGCCACCAGCCCAGCGCTCAGATTGAAAAAGCGTACGCGCGATAAACCGGCCGTTTCGAGCATGCCCGCCAAAGTCTGCTGATCGGGGTGCATGCGGATCGATTCGGCCAGATATCGGTAACTTGCTTCGTCGCCGGCCACTTTTTTACCCAGCCAGGGCAAAATATTGAACGAATACCAGTCGTAAACCGGAGCCAGGGGCTTGGCTATATGGGAAAACTCGAGCACCAGCAGTTTTCCTCCCGGTTTCAATACCCGCCGCATTTCGGCCAGGGCGCGATCTTTGTGTGTCATATTGCGCAGGCCGAAAGCCACGCTTACCCTATCGAAATACCCGTCCGGAAAAGGCAGTTTTTCGGCATCGCAAACCGCGGTAGGCACCAGCAGGCCTTTGTCGGTAAGCCGGTCGCGCCCCACTCGCAGCATGGAATCGTTGATATCGGTCAGCCAGACCTCGCCCGAAGCGCCTGCCCGTTTGGCGAAGGCCTTGGCCAGATCGCCCGTGCCTCCGGCAATATCGAGCACCTTCATGCCCGGACGGATATCGGCGCGGCCGATGGTGAATGCCTTCCAGACACGGTGCAGGCCTGCCGACATGAGATCATTCATGACATCATAGCGACTGGCCACCGAATGAAACACTTCGGCGACTTTGGCGGCTTTTTCAGCCTCTTGGACGGTTTTATAGCCGAAATGAGTCGTCGTTTCGGGAGACGGTCCGGGCTGCTTGGGGGTTGAATTCTGCATATTGATTATCGTACCTCATTCACAACGAGGCGATTTTCACAAACCTGAAACATTAACGCCATATTATCTCTCTTAAGCCACCCGATTACTTAATATACTATTGCGCGTTATGAGCACAACCATACTTGTTGTTGAAGACGAACCGGCCATCCAGGAGCTGATTTCCGTCAATTTGAGCTTTGCCGGCCACAAAGTCCTGCGCGCATTCGATGCGGAACAGGCGCAAACGCTGATCCGGGCCGAATTGCCCGACCTGATTCTGCTCGACTGGATGCTGCCCGGCGCCTCGGGCATCACGCTGGCGAAAAAACTGCGCTCCGACGAGCGTACCCGGCAGGTGCCCGTCATCATGCTGACCGCAAAAGGCGCCGAGAACGACAAGATCGAAGGCCTGGAAGCCGGGGCCGACGACTACATTACCAAGCCGTTTTCTCCCAAAGAACTGCTGGCGCGCATCAAGGCGCTGCTGCGCCGGCGCGCGCCGCAGCTGACCGACGACATCATCAAGATCGGCACTCTTACGCTCGATCCGGTCACTCACCGGGTTACGGGCCACAACACATCCCTGACCATCGGGCCGACCGAGTTCCGCCTGCTGCATTTTTTCATGACGCACACCGAGCGGGTATTTTCGCGCGCCCAACTGCTGGATCAGGTATGGGGCGATCATGTGTTTGTCGAAGAACGCACGGTCGATGTCCATATCCGCCGACTGCGCAAGGCGCTTGAACCCAGCCGGCACGAAAACCATATTGAAACCGTGCGGGGCGCGGGCTACCGCTTTACCGTGCACATGGTCAATCCCGCCTGAGGCCGGACCGCAACAAATCCCCGCACACATCAATGCGACAATATCAGCATGATTAAAACGTTAATCTCGATCTGCCTGTGGGGAGTCCTGGGCTGGGCTTGCGGCACATGGATCAACGCCAGTATCGGCTGGGCAGTCTTTGCCTTCGGCCTGCTCATCATGACCCTGGTGGGCGGCCTGCAAATCGCGCGCATATCCAGGTGGGTCAAAGACATCAACTCCCCGCCGCCTCCGTCCGTCGGGCCCTGGGATGATATCCTCGCACCGATTTACCGGCAGTTGCGCAAGGATTCCAATGAAATCGACCTGCTCAATCGCCACGTCGCTGGCATTATGCTGGCCGCCGAGGCATTGCCCGACGGCGCCATCACACTCAACGAAGAACTGCTCGTTACCTGGTGCAACCAGACCGCCAGCGAACATATCGGGCTGAATCTGAAAACCGATCGCAACTTCAGCATCCTGAACATCCTGCGCACACCCGAGTTTGCGCGCTATTGCAGACAAGCCAACTGGCCGACACCGGTCTTGCTGCATCTGAGCAAAGACGGCCGCGACAAATCACTGCTGGTGCAACTGACGCCCTACGGCGTCAAGCAATTTCTCATCGTCACCCGTGATGTCACCCAGGTTGAAAAACTGGAAACCACCCGCAAGGATTTCGTGGCCAACGTGTCTCACGAGCTGCGCACTCCGTTGACCGTGCTGGCCGGCTTTCTGGAAACGCTGCGCGACATGCCGGCCGAGTCGCTCAGCGGCGAACAACGAGCCCACTACCAGACGCTCATGCTGGAACAGGCGCAACGCATGCAGGCTATCGTCAACGACCTGCTCACCTTGTCCACGCTCGAATCCTCACCCACGGCCGGCGGCGAGCCGGTGCAGGTCAGCGCGCTCATCCGAACGGCGCTGCAGCAAGCCAAGATCATCTCGAACGACCAGCACGTCTTCGTCGAAAACATCGCCGACGATCTGGGTATCGTCGGCATCGAAACCGAACTGGCCTCGGCGGTGTCCAATCTGCTCACCAACGCCGTTCGCTATACCCCGAAAGACGGCACCATTACCGTGAGCTGGTACATCACTGAAGAGGGGTTTGCCTGCTATTCAGTGCAGGATACCGGCATAGGCATAGCGTCGCAGGACATTCCACGGCTCACCGAACGGTTTTATCGCGTCGACCGCGGCCGCTCCCGGGCCACCGGCGGCACGGGCCTGGGGCTTGCCATTACCAAGCACGTAGCCATGCGCCACAATGCCGAGTTAACGATTCACAGCCGATTTGGAGCCGGCAGCCTGTTCTCGCTGCAGTTTCCCCGTTCGCGCGTGACCACCATCGCCACGACCGCCACCGCCTAGTGTGCGGTTTGCCTAGCCCGTGTATTCAAATTGGCCAACGGCAGACTCGCAAGCCGAGAGGGCAAAACTGCCGCAACAGCGCTATCATGGCAGATAAGTCACTCAACTTCTTGCCAGACTCGGAGTCTCTGATGCCCCACCAAGCCGCCATCCCTCCTTTTCACCTTGCTTTCCCGGTACGCGATCTGTCCGAAGCCCGCGCCTTTTACGGCAATCTGCTGGGCTGCCCCGAGGGCCGCTCGTCGGACCAATGGGTTGACTTCGACTTTTATGGACATCAAATCGTCGCACACCTGTCGCCCGAAGAATGCGGCAGCAGCCAAACCAGCAAGGTCGATGACCACAACGTACCGGTGCGCCACTTTGGCGCCGTACTCGAAATGAGTGCCTGGGAAGCCCTGGCCGCGAAGCTGCAGGCCGCAAAAACCCGCTTTGTAATCGAGCCTTATGTACGATTCAAAGGTGAAGCCGGCGAACAAGCCACCATGTTCTTTATGGACCCATCGGGCAATGCCCTGGAATTCAAGGCCTTCCGGAACATAGACTCGCTGTTTGCCAAATAACGTTCTATCGCGCATGCCTCCATCCGCTGAAAACACGTCTCCCGCATGGAAAATTGTCCCTCAGGGGGATAGAACCCTGCTGCTGATTTTCGGCACCCAGATCGACGTAGAGACGGGCCAGCGCTGCATTGCGGCCGCTGCCGCCCTGCGCGCGGCCGGCATCAAGGGAATCGGCGATATTGTCCCTACCTTCAATACCGTGGCCGTGCATTATCATCCACTGGCTTTCGAGGCCAACACTAAATTCCGGCACCTGGCGATCGAAATCGAAAAATTGCTCGGCAAGGCGCTGGCCGGCGGTCCCCAGGCATACACAGCCCGGCAAATCGACATCCCGGTCTGTTATGGCGGCCAATACGGGCCCGATCTGGCCGATGTCGCGACCCACTGCGGGCTGAGCGAGGCCGAGGTCATACGCTTGCACAGCGAGACGCCCGCCTACGTATTCATGCTGGGCTTCGCGCCGGGCGCCCCTTACTTGGGCATACACGATGCCAGGCTCGCCATTGGGCGTCGCAACACACCCAGAACAGCCGTACCCGCGGGCTCGGTGGCCATGGCCAATCGGCAAACCATCATTTACCCCAACCAGTACCCCGGCGGCTGGCACCTGATAGGAACCACCCCCGTCGTCCTGTTCAACCCGCAACACGAATCTCCCTCGCTCCTGGCGCCCGGCGATACCGTTCGCTTCGTACCTGTCTCGGAGGCCGAGTTCAAGGCATTGCAAGAGAGCCAGGCATGAGCATCTCCGTCATCGCGCCCGGCATGCTTTCAAGTTTCCAGGACCTGGGCCGTACCGGCTCACAACACCTTGGAGTCCCGGTGGGCGGGGCCATGGACAGCCGCGCCCACCGGCTTGCCAACCTTCTGGCGGGCAATCCCGATAGCGAAGCCACGCTGGAAATCACGCTTACCGGGCCGAAACTGCGCTTCAATTCGGCGTGCTGCATAGCCATCAGCGGTGCCGACCTGAGCCCAAGCCTGAACCAAAAAGCCATACCCAATAACCGCCCCATCATCATCCGGCCCGACGACGTGCTGGAATTCGGCAAGCGCAACAACGGAGCCCGCGCCTACCTGGCCATTCACGGCGGAATCGCCCTGTCGAATGTCCTGGGCAGCCGCAGCACGAACTTGCGTGGCCAATTCGGCGGCTACCAAGGGCGGGCCCTGAAAAAAGGCGATACGCTGGCCCTGCGCCGCCACATCGCCGCCGACAGCCTCGATACGCTGGCCAAAAGCCTCTGGAATACCAAAGTGTATTTGCCGGCAATCCTGGGATTGATGCCACGAACGGCCATACGTGCGCTGTCCGGAGAGCACAGCAGCCTGTTCAGCCCGCAATCCATGAACGATTTCTTCAATACCGGATTTCGCATCAGCCCACACTCGGAACGCATGGGCTACCGCCTCGAAGGTGCCAGGCTGAAGCTGAACACACCACAGCAACTCCCCTCCGAGGCCATCAGCTTTGGCAGCGTGCAGGTGCCTGCCGATGGCAATCCCATCATCCTCATGGCCGACCGGCAGACCACAGGCGGCTATCCTAAAATTGCCCATGTCGCCACGGTCGATTTACCGGTACTTGCCCAGTGCATGCCGGGCGAAATCCTGCACTTCGTCGAAATCGACCTGGACGCGGCGCAACAACTCGACAGCCAGCGCGAAGAAGCCTTTGGCCGACTCCACCAAACCTTGGCCCCCTTGCGCGAACTGTTTAAACCATTTCGGGAAGAACTCAATGAGCAGTCTCGAACTTGATCTGAACTGCGATATGGGCGAAAGCTACGGCGCCTGGAAAATGGGCGACGACCTGGCCGTATTGCCGTTTGTCAGCTCCGCCAATATTGCCTGCGGCTTCCACGGCGGCGATCCGACCACCATGCGCAAGACCGTAGCCGCCGCCCTCGAACATGGCGTAGCGCTGGGAGCCCACCCAAGCCTGCCCGACCTGCTTGGCTTCGGCCGCCGCGAAATCCGCCTCAGCCCGCAAGAAGCCTACGACTGCGTAGTCGTGCAGATCGGCGCGCTCGCCGCCGTGGCCGCCAGCCAGGGAGCCAAACTGCACCACGTCAAGCCACACGGCGCGCTCTACAATATGGCGGCCAAAGACCCGGCCCTGTCCGACGCAATCTGCCGCGCGGTAAAAGACGTGGACCCCGCCCTGGTCCTGTACGGACTGGCCGGCAGCGAGCTCGTCAAGGCGGCGCAGGCACTGGGGCTGCGCGCCGCGCACGAGGTCTTCGGCGATCGCACCTACCAGTCCGACGGCAGCCTGACACCGCGTTCGCAACCGGGATCCATGATCGAAGACGCCGACGCATCGCTGCAGCAAGTGCTTTCCATGGTGCAGCGCCGACGCCTGGCTACCCAGCAGGGCATCGAAATCGATGTGCAGGCCGATACCCTATGCCTGCACGGCGACCAGCCCGGAGCCGCCGTGTTTGCCAAAAAAATCCGCACAGCGCTCGAAGCCAAGGGTATCCGCATCGTTACTGTTTGAACGGGCCGACGACGTGCGGTCGCAATGGCCGCCCCATTTAACAAAGTACCCACAGATTCACGCGCATCCGCACAAAGTGCCCGTACGATCCCCTCATAGCCGCGTTGGCCCATGATCCCGCAAAAAACATAGGCCTGCGACCGCCCAAAAACTCAGATGCGAGCGGGGGTGGCGGCCCAGGCGGGGTGGGCGAGCTTGAGTCCGCCGCGGCCGGCGCCTGGATCGGGATGCAAGGGAGCGGCTATTTGAGCGTCAAGGGTGTCCACAGCCCGGGGGGCTGTGGACGACGCGAGTTCCGCGACCGCCCGATCCAGGCGCCGGCCGCGGGCAGTCCTGGCAACGCCAGGGCCGGACGATGCGAGCTCCACCCTGCCTGGGCCGCCACCCCCGCGCCTTAAGAACGAATATGGCCGCCATAAAAAGGCAAAACAGCCCCGAGCGGGGCGTTATCACTCCCCTACACCAACACCCTCTCTATCCCGCCGGCATTGGCCTCTTTCACATACGACTCCATCCAGCCCTCGCCCAGAATATGCCGCGCCATTTCAATCACGATGTAATCCGCCTCCATGCCCGTATCCCCTTCAAAACGGGACAAGCCCTGCAGGCATGACGGACAGGAAGTCAGTATCTTGACCTCGCCCTCGAAACCGTCGGCCCGTATCGCAGCCGTATTCTTGGCAAGCGCCTCTTCCTTGCGGAACCGCACCTGCGTGGAAATGTCGGGGCGCGACACCGCCAAAGTGCCCGATTCGCCGCAGCAACCATCGGCCTTGATGGTGCTGTCGCCCACCAGCGATTTAACCGTTTTCATGGGATCCTGCAGCTTCAGCGGAGTATGGCACGGATCGTGGTACATATAGCGCACACCCTTGACGCCCTGAATCTGCATCCCTTTTTCAAGCAGATATTCGTGAATATCGATCAACCGGCAACCGGGAAAGATCTTTTCAAATTCATAGCCGGCCAACTGATCGTAGCAAGTACCGCAACTGACCACCACCGTCTTGATATCCAGATAATTCAGCGTGGTCGCCATGCGATGGAACAGCACGCGATTATCGGTAATGATTTTTTCGGCCTTGTCGTACATGCCGTTGCCGCGCTGCGGATAACCACAGCACAGATAGCCGGGCGGCAGGACAGTTTGCACACCCACATGCCACAGCATGGCCTGCGTAGCCAGCCCCACTTGCGAAAACAGACGCTCCGAACCGCAACCAGGAAAATAAAACACAGCTTCGCTTTCCGGCGATGTGGACGCCGGGTTGCGGATGATGGGCACGTAATCCGCATCTTCGATATCGAGCAGCTTGCGCGCCGTCTGCTTAGGTAAACCGCCCGGCATTTTTTTGTTGACGAAATGCACCACCTGCTCGCGTATCGGCGCCTTGCCCAGAGTTGCCGGCGGATGCGCCGTCTGCTTGCGGGACGGCATCGAGAAAAAGTCGTGGGCCAGGCGCTGCACCTTGTAGCCCACATCGATCATGGCCTTGCGCGTTGCCTTGATAACCCGCGGATCCTTGGCGTTCAAAAAGAACATCGCGGCCGTAGTTCCTGGGTTGAAGGACTTCTTGCCCATGCGGCGCAGCAAGGCGCGCATGTCCATGGACACATTGCCGAAATCGATATCGACCGGACAGGGGTTATAGCATTTGTGACACACCGTGCAATGATCGGCAACGTCTTCGAATTCTTCCCAGTGCTTCAGGCTAACGCCGCGCCGGGTCTGCTCTTCGTACAAAAACGCTTCGATCAGCAGCGAAGTGGCCAGAATCTTGTTGCGCGGCGAATAGAGCAGATTGGCACGCGGCACATGGGTCGCACAGACCGGCTTGCATTTGCCGCAACGCAGGCAATCCTTGATGGCATGAGAAATGGCGCCAATCTCGCTTTGCTGCATGATCAAGGATTCATAGCCCAGCAAATTGAAGCTGGGGGTCCAGGCATGCCGCAAATCGGCGCCCGGCATGAGCTTGCCGGCATTGAAACGCCCACTGGGATCGATGCGGCGCTTGTAGTCCTGGAACGGTTGAAGCTCTTCTTGCGTCAGGAATTCGTACTTGGTCAGGCCTATGCCATGCTCGCCGGAAATCACGCCATCGAGATCACGCGCGATCTGCATGATGCGGGCCACTGTTTCGTTGGCCTCGCGCAGCATATCGTAATTATCGGAATTGACCGGAATATTGGTGTGCACATTGCCGTCGCCGGCATGCATGTGCAGCGCTACGAACACCCGGCCCTTGAGAACCCGGTCATGGATAGCCTGCAGTTCGGCCAGCACTGCGGCGAAGTCGGTTCCGGCGAAATAGCGTTCCATAAGAGCGCGCACTTCGACTTTCCAGGAGATGCGTATGCTGCGGTCCTGCACCACATCGAATAGCCTCGCCTCGGGTTGCGCGGCCAGCCGCTCGCCCAGGGCCGCGGCAAGGTGGCCCAAGCCCTGACTTTCCAGTGCCGGAAGCGCTTGCGCAAGCGGCATGTCGAGATTTTTCAGCAACCATGACCAGCGCTCGCGAACCGCGTGCAGGGTCTGGATGGCATCGTGCGTACGGGCCGCCAGTATTTCATCGCGCGTATGCTCGGCATCTTCAAGATCTTCGCTTTTACCTATGGGCAAATCGCCATTCAGGAAGGACTCAAGCTGATCGAGCAGGCGCAGCTTGTTGCGCGTGGACAGCTCGATATTGATGCGCTCGATCGCATCGGTGTACTCACCCATGCGATTCAGGGGAATCACCACATCTTCGTTGATCTTGAAGGCATTGGTATGGCGCGCGATGGCGGCCGTACGCGCACGGTCGAGCCAGAATTTCTTGCGCGCTTCGGCACTGACCGCTACAAAGCCCTCGCCGTGACGCGTGTTGGCAATGCGCACCACCTCGCTGGCCGCCACGGCTACCGCATCGGGATCGTCGCCGACGATATCGCCGAACAGGACCATTTTCGGAAAGCCGCCGCGTTTGCTTTTGGTGGCATAGCCCACGGCGCGCAAATAGCGCTCGTCCAGATGTTCCAGCCCGGCCAGGATGGCGCCGCGTTCGCGGCCTTCGCCATCGAGATAGCCCTTGACTTCGAGAATGGATGGAATGGCATCCCGGGCCTGCCCGAAAAACTCCAGGCAAACCGTGCGAGTATGGCTAGGCATACGATGCAGGATCCAGCGCGCGGAGGTAATCAGGCCATCGCAGCCCTCTTTTTGCACACCCGGCAAGCCCGCCAGGAATTTGTCGGTCACATCTTTGCCCAGGCCCGCTTTGCGGAAACGCGAACCGTCGATGGTCAGTATTTCGCTGCGCAGCAGGCGGGCGCCGGGAGCCGAGTTGCCGTCGAACCACTGCAACTCGAATCGAGCCTGCGCAACGTCGTGGATCTTGCCCAGGTTGTGCTCCAGCCGCGTCACTTCGAGCCAATTGCCTTCCGGGTCGACCATGCGCCACCAGGCCAGGTTATCGAGCGCAGTGCCCCACAGCACAGCCTTTTTGCCGCCCGCGTTCATGGCGACATTGCCACCCACGCACGAGGCATCGGCCGATGTAGGATCGACCGCAAAGACGAAACCGGCGGCTTCGGCCGCTTCGGCAACCCGCTTGGTAACCACACCGGCGCCGGACAGAACCGTGGTGACCGGCTCGGCCAGCCCCGGCAGGGAGCTTGCCTCGACCGCACCCAGCGTGTCGAGTTTCTCGGTATTAATGACCACCGAGCGCCATGACAGGGGGATGGCTCCTCCGGTATAGCCGGTGCCGCCCCCGCGGGGAATCATGGTCATGTCCAGTTCGATGCAACCGCGCACCAGGGCTGCCATTTCGGCTTCGGAATCGGGGGTCAGCACCACGAACGGGTATTCGACACGCCAGTCGGTCGCATCGGTAACGTGCGAAACGCGCGACAAGGCGTCGAATTTGATGTTGTCCTTGGCCGTGGCGCGCGCCAGTCGGCGCAACACTTGCTTGCGCAAATCATGTGTCTGTACGAACTCGCTCTCGAACGCCGTCACGGCCCTGCGCGCCGCATGCAGCAGGCGCGCCACTTTGTCGTCGCGGCTTGTATCGCCGGCATCGCGGCGATGATCGATTTCGGTCAACCTGTGGTTCAGGGCCTCGATCAGCAGCCGGCGCCGCTTGGGATTGTCGAGCAGATCGTCCTGCAGATAGGGGTTGCGCCGAACCACCCATATGTCGCCAAGCACTTCAAACAGCATGCGCGCCGAACGGCCTGTACGGCGCTCGTCGCGCAAATCCGAGAGCCACTGCCAGGCATCTTCGCCGAGCAGCCGGGAAACGATTTCGCGGTCGGAAAAAGACGTGTAGTTGTAGGGAATTTCACGCAGGCGAGGCGTATCGGCCAGAGGGGCCGTAGTGCAAAGCAAATGACTGGCAAGGGGCGCGTTCATGGCGTTGAAAAAGTGAAAAGCCATTAAAGAGACAGTGTAAGGGTTAACACCTTAACACAGCGGTATTTCCCGACAGGGGACTAGATATTTCAAGCTTTCAGATCCAGGCCCGATTTTAATCGATTCCAGCGCAAAACCTGTGGACCCGGGCCAAGGCCGCATGCGTCACGCATGCGGAAAAACCCACAGGAGTCCTCCGGTGAGGGCCACATAACGCAAAAACTTGCCCACCGCCATGTAAAAAACACAGGGCCAGAACGACAAGCGCATCCAGCCGGCTACGGCACATAAAGGATCCCCCACAACCGGCAGCCAGGCGAAAAAAAGAATGGGCGGGCCTACTCGATGCGACCAGCGGCTGATTTGAGCATGCCAGCGCCCGCCCGCCTTGTGCCGAAGGCCAGCCTGGCTCTCGGGCAAATGCCCATGCTTCTCGTGCCAGCGCCTATAGGCTTTTTCCGCCGCCTCGCCGAGGCCGTAGGTAATCATGCCGCCCAGCGTATTGCCCGCGGCGGCAACCAGCATCGCCGGCCAGAACATGTCGGGAGCCATTTTGACGTAAGCGAAAACAGCCGGCTCGGAGCCCATCGGCAGCAAGGTCGCCGACACCAGGCTGACAAGAAAAATAGCGCTCAGGCCCACTTTGGGCAGCGCCAGGGCAAGCAATAACCACTGTATCGAAGATTCCAGCCAAGTTTCCATAGTGCGGTAGTTTAGCCTCGACCGGCGCAGGCTTGCGAAACCGAGGCTTTACGCGACTTTGCCCTGCCCATGCCGGGAATCGCCATGTGGTAATCTGCTTCTTTGTATTTTTTCTGCATCGGCCCCTTCTTTCTCCTCACCATGTCAACCGACTATCTAAAGCGCATACTCACCTCGAAAGTTTACGACGTTGCCGTCGAATCATCTCTGGAACTGGCCCCCCAGCTATCGGCACGAATTAATAACAAGGTGTTCCTCAAGCGTGAAGATACTCAGGCGGTTTTCAGTTTCAAGCTGCGCGGGGCCTACAACAAAATGGCCAATTTGAGCGCGGCCGAACTCAAGCATGGCGTTATTGCGGCATCGGCGGGGAATCATGCCCAGGGAGTGGCCTTGTCGGCCCGGCGCCTGGGCTGCCGCGCGGTCATTGTCATGCCCACCACCACTCCGCAAGTCAAAATCGATGCGGTACGTGGCTTCGGCGGCGAAGTGATCCTGATGGGCGACAGCTTTTCCGATGCGTACTTGTACGCCAAAGAGCTGGAAAAGAAAGAAAAACTGACCTTCGTGCATCCTTTTGACGACCCCGATGTCATCGCCGGACAGGGCACGGTGGGGATGGAAATCCTGCGCCAGCACTCCGGTCCGATCGACGCCATTTTCGTGGCCATAGGCGGTGGCGGCCTGATCTCGGGCGTGGCCGCGTATGTCAAACAATTGCGTCCCGAGATCAAGATCATAGGCGTGCAAACCACCGACTCCGACGCCATGATCCGCAGCATCAAGGCCGGGCGACGCATCGAGCTTACCGACGTGGGCCTGTTCTCCGACGGCACCGCGGTCAAATTGGTCGGCGCGGAAACCTTCAGGCTGACGCGCAAATACGTCGACGACTTCATCACCGTCGACACCGACGCCATTTGCGCCGGCATCAAGGATGTCTTCCAGGACACCCGCTGCGTCCTGGAGCCCGCCGGCGCCCTCGCGCTGGCCGGCGCAAAGCGCTACGCGGCCCAGAACAAATGGAAAAACAAAACCATAGTCGCCATTACCTGCGGCGCCAACATGAACTTCGACCGATTGCGCTTTGTGGCGGAACGGGCCGAAGTGGGCGAAGCGCGCGAAGCCATCTTTGCGGTCACTTTGCCAGAAAAGCACGGCAGCTTCCGCGGCCTGTGCGAAGCGGTTGGAAACCGCAGCGTCACCGAATTCAATTACCGCATTTCCAACTCTGAAAAAGCCCACGTATTCGTCGGCCTGCAGATCTCCTCCCTGCCGGAGGCCGATAAAATCGCGGCGAATTTCCGCAAGAAGGGCTTTCCTGCGCTGGACCTGACGCACGACGAAATGGCCAAGGCGCATTTGCGCTATATGGTGGGCGGACGCTCGGCCTTGAGCGAAAATGAAGTGCTGTATCGTTTTGAATTCCCGGAGCGTCCCGGGGCCCTGATGAAGTTTCTCAATGCCATGAACCCCGACTGGAACATCAGCCTGTTCCACTACCGCAACCAGGGCGACGACTACGGCCGGATTCTGGTCGGCATCCAGGTCCCACCCCGCGACAAAAAACACTTCAAGGATTTCCTGGAAACCCTGGGCTACCCGTACTGGAACGAGACCGACAACCCGGCGTATCAATTGTTCCTGTAGAAACTGCCCCTCAGGGCGCTGTTTCGGAAAAACTGCAGACGGTGTACAACGGCAGGCCGGTGGCCCTGACCGCTTGCGAGCCGCCCAACTCAGGCAGGTCGATAATGGCGGCGGCCTCAACCACATTGGCTCCCAGGCGCTGCAGCAATTTGGTGGCGGCCATCATGGTGCCGCCGGTGGCGACCAGGTCGTCGATCAGCAAAACCCGCTGCCCGGGCCGCACGGCATCGGTATGCATCTCGACGGTCGCGTTGCCGTACTCCAGCGTATATTCCTCGGCCACGGTGCGAAACGGCAGCTTGCCCTTTTTGCGCACCGGCACAAAGCCCAGATTCAGCTCGTACGCCAATACCGATCCCAGGATGAAACCCCTGGCATCGACACCCGCCACCAGATCCAGCCGCTGGCCTATATAGCGATACACAAACAAGTCGATCAGCACGCGAAACGAGCGCGGATCCTGCAGTACCGGCGTGATGTCGCGAAACATGACCCCCGGCCTGGGCCAATCGGGTACGCTGCGAATCGTGTTGCGAATGTAGTCGACGGGATCAGTACTCATGGGATTGGCCAGAAAGCGGAACGGAGGCAAGGCTCACTATACCTTGCCCGTGCGGGCAAAGCGTGCACGAACACATTTGTTACAAAACGCGTCACACCTTTGCCTCAGACCGGGCCCAGGACACCATCGCCCAAGCGCACTATCCGGTCGACGGTGCCGGGCGGGATCTCGGCATGCGTTGCCAGAATCACCGTCTTGCCTATGGCCACCCTGGCCAGATCGGCAAAGAAAGCCCGCTGGGCCCGCTCGTCCAGGCCGGCGGTCGGCTCGTCCAGCAACCACACCCGGGCCGACGTCAACAAGGTGCGCGCCAGGCATAAGCGTCGCACCTGTCCAACCGACAACCGGCAACCCGATTCGCCTACCCAGGTATCGAGGCCCATTTCCAGCGTCCTGACGAACTCGGCCAAGCCAGCGTGCTCCAGCGCTTGCCAGAGCTCAGCCTCGCTGGCGTCGGGCTTTCCGATAAGCATATTGCTGCGCAGCGTCCCAAGAAACACCGGCGAATTCTGCGACAGCAGGGTGATGCGACTATGCAATTCCGCCAGCCTGACCTGGCTTACCGGGACGCCCCCGTACTCGACCGCGCCCGCGTCCGGATCGACTATGCGCATCAACAGGGACAGCAGTGTCGATTTGCCGGATCCGCTTACCCCTACGATGGCAACGCGCTCCCCTTCGCGAACAAGCAAGTCCACACCCTCCAATACCTTGCGATCGCGCGCGCCAGGATAGGCATATCGCAGGCCGGACAGTTGGATCGCCCCATTCCGCGGCAGGGGTCGCGGATCATCCACCTCGGGCACCGCGGCCTGATCGCGCAGGATAGCCCGCACGCGGACGGCCGCGGCCGCGGCCGTCCCCAGCCGGGCCGCACCGCGCATCAACGGCCCCAACACTTCAAACAAGCCAAGCGCCCCAAGCAACAAGCCGGCCCAGACCGGGCCGCTCAGGATGTGGGCTTGAAACGCCACCAGCCCGAGCCATAAAAGCACCACTACGCAAAACCCGGCTACCAACTGCTGCATCAACTGCCCCGCCGAACCAATCGCCGACAGGCTGTCGCGCGCACTGGAAAGTTGTTGTACGGCCATTTGAAACCGCGCCGTCGCCTGGGGCTCCGCGGCAAAAACCGCCAAATCCACATGGCCGGCAATCGCATCGTGCATAAGCGTCCTGGCTTGAGCCGCGGCCTGTTGGGCGTAGGCCCCCGGAACCCTGGCCCAACGCGCCAGCAGGTAGGGGATCACGCAAACGCCAAGCAGCAAAGCGGCAAATACCAGCCAGCCCATTAACGGCACCAGCCCTCCCAAGACCAGGCTGAATGCCAATCCCAGGGTCAGCGCCGCAAGAACCGGTGCAATCACCAGCAGGAACAGCGTATCCAGTGCATCGATATCGCCCACCAGGCGAGCCACCAGATCCCCTTCTTGATAGCCGGCCAACTGGCCTGGGCTCAAACCCATGATCCGGCCAAACACGGTAGTGCGCATATCGGCCAGCAAACCCAGGGTGGCGGCATGTCCGACCACACGCTCCGCATAACGGGAGCCGATGCGTACAAAGGCAAAGCCGCGCACCAGGGCCGAAGGAGCAAACAGATTGAAGGCAATCGAGGCCCCCGCCAAAAAGGCTCCAGTCAGAAACCAGCCCGACACCGACAGCAAACCCATGCCTGCGGCCAGCGTCAGCATCGCCAGCGACAGCGCCCCCAACAGGGCGCGCCAACGCTGCGCGAACCAGGGCCACAGCAGCACCAGGGCTTTCATGCCGACACCTGATGTTCATGTATCCGCAAAATACGCCCCAAACGATCCGCCACACAAGGATCGTGCGTAGCCACCAGCAATGTGCGATCGGCCGCAAATTCCAGAAGCGAATCCATGAGCCGGTCGCGGCTGGCCGCATCCAGATGCGCAGTCGGTTCATCGAGCAGAATCAAGTCGGGGGAAGTCAAGAACAGGCGGGCCAGCGCCAATCGATGCAATTGCCCGCCCGACAGACCGTAACCCTGGGCGCCGAGTACGGTTTGCAGCCCTTGCGGCAAAGCCATGACAAATTCTTTCGCACAAGCCGATTCCAGAGCCTGGAACAAAGCCTGCTCGGAAGCATCCGTCCTGGCCAATCTGAGATTGTCGGCAATTGAGCCCGGCAGGAAAAACGGCCGCTGGGCAATCAGCACTGCGCGGCGCCGCAATTCGACATTTGGCCATTGATGCAAAGGCCGGCCAAAGAGCCGGATTTCGCCGGAGCCAATCTCCCGCAAATTCGCCAAAACCTCGAGCAGGCTGGTTTTGCCCGCCCCGCTTGCTCCCATGAGAGCCACTTTCTCACCCTTGCCCAGGGCAAAGCTCGCTTCGTTCAGTATCGTCGTGCGGCCCGATGCGCGAATCGTCACGCACCGCACCGATACCGCCTGAGCCGTCTCCCGATCGACAAAAGGCGCGGCGTCGGGCGCACAAGAGTTTGGAGCCGCCCCGGGAAACAACAGCTCGCGCTTGTCCCCCAGACTCACTTCAGGCAGAACGTCAAACGCCGCGGCGATATGCCCGACCGCGGCACGGGCTGCCGCGCGATCATGATAATTCGCCGCAAACTGCCGCAAGGGGTTATAGACCTCGGGGGCAAGAAGCAGGCAAAACAAGCCCAGAGGCAGTGTCAAGGCGCTGGAACGCAGGTCCAGGTAGCCCAGATAGCTCAAGCCTACGTAAAGAGCCACGGCAGCCACGCCCAGGGCCGCGAAAAATTCCAGTACGGCCGACGACAGGAAAGCGATACGCAGCACCGCCATGGTTTTCCTGCTCAGGCTCTCGCTGGCCAGGCGCACCGTTTCAATTTCAGCCTGGGCGCGGCCAAAAAGCTTGAGGGTAAAAGCACCGCGCAGGCGATCAGCGAAAAATCCGGATAAACGCGCCAGGGCCAATTGATGCTTGCGGCTTGCCGCCTCGGCGCCCCAACCCACCAGCGCCATGAAAACGGGAATGAGCGGCGCGGTCAACAGCAGAATAAGCGCCGCAATCCAGTCCACCGGCAACAGCACAATGCCAAACGCCAACGGCAAGAACAGGGCGGCAATCGCCGACGGCACGTAGCGGATAAAAAAGCCATCGAGTATTTCAACCTGCTCGATCACGGTGCTGGCCAGCTCTCCGGAAATTCCTTGCCGGGTCCATTGAGGGCCGCGCGCCAGCATTTGCTCGAAAAGTGCCAGCCTGAGCCGGGTCTTGATTTTTTCAGCGCCTCGGCTGGCCGCCCGCTCGCCCGACCAGACAATGACGGCCCGCAACACGATGAGAAGCACAATCGAATAAATCATGGATGATGCCGCGGCCAGCGGCAGCCCCCCGCCTATGGTCAGTCCAAGCACCTGGGCCAGCCACCACGTCTGAACCAGCAAAAGCAGGCCCGCGACGATCGGAGCCAGAAATGCCCACCCCATGTATAGGGGGATCAGCCGTATCAGCGACGACAACCAGCGCGACTGATGGCGGGTCAGCCGGGACGACGACAGGCCAGGGCCATTTTCAGAACCCGGCATGGCGTTCCGCGACTCGGCACTCAAGCCTGATGATCTGTAAATGCGCCAAGGTTGCGGGGATTATGCGATTCGCCTTCGCGCAATTCGAACCACATTGCATTCAGAATCGAAAACGCGCAGGCCAGTCCCAGTCCCAGGATCCACGAAAAATACCACATACAGACACCCTATACGATTCAAAGTTAGTAGGCATGCGGGGCATCGCCGACAGATGCCGACGTGACCTTGCCGCGCATGACCCGGTATACCCAAGCGGTATACAGGCAGACAATCGGCAGTAAAACAGCAGTTGCCAGCAGCATGACCCACAGGGTCAGACGGCTGGAGGACGCGTCCCAGATGGTCAGGCTTGCATGAGGGTCGAGCGAGGAAGGCAGCAAAAACGGAAATATCGAAAACCCGAAGGTCAGCACAATTCCGGCCACACTCAGGGCTGAGGACAGGAACGCCGCCGCCGCGATTCTGAGTTGCAGCGCCAGGATCACCAGAACGGCACCGCCCAGACCAAGGATGGGCGCTATCCACATCGCCGGCCACAAGGCGTAATTGTGAAACCACGCACTGGGCATGGCGACCACCGACTTGGCCAAGGGATTGGACAGCTGATTGGGGTCGATGGCGCTGGTAATCGAAAAACCGACCAGGCCATGCGCCGCCCACCAACCACCCAACGCAAACAGCACCAGAGACGCCAGCGCAAACAGGCTGCCGGCAGTTCGAGCCCGCGCGGCCAATGCGCCATCGGTTTTCCAGAACAACAGCGCCGAGCCGTGCATGGCCAGCATGCACACGCTCAATAGGCCGCACAGCAAGGGAAACGGCGTGAACAGATCAAAAAATCCGCCTTGGTAGAGGGGGCGCATGGAGTCGGCATCGAAGCCGAACGGTACGCCGATCATTACATTTCCCACCGCCACCCCGAACACCAGCGAGGCAATCAATCCCGAACCGCACAACACAGCATCCCAGGCGCGGCGCCACCGCCGCGAGGGCATTTTGCTGCGATATTTGAATCCGACCGGACGCAGGATCAGCGCAATCAGCAAAAGCATCATGGCCGGATAGAACCCCGAGAAGGCCGACGCATACAACAGGGGCCATGCCGCGAAAACCGCTCCTCCCCCGGTAATCAGCCAAACCTGATTACCCTCCCAGACCGGACCGGCAACGTTGATCACGACACGGCGTTCGATATCCTGCCTGGCGACCAGAGGCAGGACCGTTGCCATGCCCAGATCGAATCCGTCCATGACGGCGAAGGCGACCAGCAGCGTGCCCAGCAGCGCCCACCAGATCACTCGCAAAGTCGAATAGTCGAAAGGAATAAGCTGTTCCATGAAATTTGCTCCTATTCGGTTGCCGGCAGCGCCGGCGCCAGGGCTGCCGCCAGCGAGGCTTGTCGCGCGCCAGTCCCGTCGCTGGGTCCGGCCTTGATGGCATGCAGCATGACCTTGGCGCCAACAATCGCCAGAATGGTGTAGAGCACCAGAAATATGCCCAGGCTGAGCGCCAGATCGCCCACCGTCAGCCCCGATGCCGCATAGTAGGTGGGCAGCACGCCTTCAATCACCCAGGGCTGGCGGCCGAACTCGGCCACAAACCAGCCGCACTCGATGGCGATCCACGGCAAAGGCAGAGTCCATACGGCAAATTTCAGGAAGCGCGGATATTTTTGCAGCCGCCCGGTGGATGCCAGCAGGAACGCCACGGCGAAAAACAGAATGAAATACAGACCCAGGCCCACCATGATCCTGAAAGTCCAGTACAAAGGAGCCACCTGGGGAACCGTATCCTTGGCCGCCCGGGCAATATCCGCGGGGGTGGCCTTGCTGATATCGGCGCTATAGCGCTTGAGCAGCAAACCATAGCCCAGGTCGCGCCAGTTGTCGTCGAACAGCTTGCGCGCCGCGGCATCGTGCGGGCTTGCCCGAACCTTTTGCAGCGCGTCGTAGGCCACGATGCCGTTTTTTACCCGCACTTCGGCACGCTTGACCAGATCGTCAATTCCCAACAGGGGTGTGGTCAAGGACCGAGTGCCGATAATACCCATCAGATATGGAATTTCGACCGCAAAACGATTTGTTTCCGTGGCTTGGTCGGGAATGGCAAACAAATTGAAACTGGCCGGTGCCGGCTCGGTTTGCCACATCGCTTCAATGGCGGCAATCTTCATTTTCTGATGCTCGGTCGTCAGGTAGCCGCTTTCATCGCCCAGGACCACCACCGACAGGGCCGAGGCCAGGCCGAAACTGGCCGCCACCACCATGGAACGCTTGGCCATCTCGAAATGGCGACCGCGCAACATATACCAGGCGCTCACGCCCATCACAAAAACGGAGCCCATGACATAGCCCGCGCTGACCGTATGAACAAACTTGGCCTGCGCCACCGGGTTAAAGATGACCTCTGCGAAATCGGTCATTTCCATGCGCATGGTCAGGGGGTTGAAGATGGCACCCACCGGGTTCTGCATCCAGCCATTGGCGATCAGGATCCATAGAGCGGACAGGTTCGTCCCCAGAGCGACCAGCCAGGTGACTGCCAGGTGACCCGTCTTGGACAGACGGTCCCAGCCGAAGAAAAACAAGCCCACAAACGTGGCTTCGAGAAAAAACGCCATCAGGCCTTCGATCGCCAGCGGAGCGCCGAAAATATCTCCTACATAGTGGCTGTAATAGGCCCAGTTCATGCCGAACTGGAACTCCATCACAATGCCGGTCGCCACGCCCAGCGCAAAATTGATGCCGAACAAGGTACCCCAGAACAGCGTCATGCGACGCCAGATGTCGCGCCCGGTCATCACATAGATGCTTTCCATGATGGCCAGCAGAAATGACAGCCCCAAGGTCAGAGGCACAAACAGAAAGTGATACATCACCGTCGCGGCGAATTGGATTCGCGACAGAGTGACCACGTCGAAATCAGGCATGGCAATGCTCCCCAGTGATTTATTTGCTGCGCAACTTTCCGGCAAACCCTAAAACTTTCTGTACTTTGCTGCCGAGCCGCATCAGGCTTTCGAGAGTTTCGGGCGGCAAGCGCTGAACTTCATCGAACCAGGCAGTGCTGAGCTCGATGAGCTCGAGCATTTCAGTAATGCGCTGCTGGCCATAAGCCTCGTCGGCATCGGCGGGCTTTTCAAGCAGGGATCCCCGCAACAAAGTCAGCGTAGGATCGATTTCACGCTTGCGTTTTTCTTCAACCAGCACACGGAAAATTTCCCAGACATCCTTGAGCGATTCGAAATAATCGCGCCGATCGCCAATCTGATGCACCATGCGCACCAGACGCCAGGACTGCAGTTCGTGAATGCCCACGCTGACATTGGAGCGCGAGAAGCCCAGCGTTTCGGCAATCTCGTCGGCATTCATCGGCCTGGGAGACAAAAACACCAGGGCATATATCTGCCCTACGGTGCGGTTGACTCCCCAGCGGCTACCCATCTCGCCAAAGTGCAATACAAATCGTTCGGCCTGCGGACCTAGTATCATGATTTCTTTTCTTTCAGTAATTACCGAAATAACTGTAAAGACAGAATATAGCCAAAAAATGCCAGGGACACAAGCGGCAAAACCGGCGGGGCCCGGCATGTTCCGCAACCCGACTGAAACACAGCGAAACGGACTCGGACGCACAAATCGCAGAACTTGCCCGACTGCGTTTAAAATCCAGCCATGAAATCCACACCGGCTCCCGTCTCATCCGACATTATTGCTTCGGCGCACCGCACGCTAGGCATCGAAATCGCAGCGCTGCAAGCGCTGGATGCACGCATAGACGACTCGTTTACCCGCGCGGTCTCCATGATGCTTGGCTGCCAGGGCCGCGTGGTGGTAACCGGCATAGGGAAATCGGGCCATATCGCCAAGAAAATTGCCGCTACCCTGGCATCCACCGGCACACCGGCCTTTTTCATGCATGCCGCCGAAGCCATACACGGCGACCTGGGCATGCTGACCGCCCAGGATATCGTGCTGGCCCTGTCCTACTCGGGCACCGCCCAAGAGCTGCTGACCATCCTGTCGGTGACCAAACGCATGGGCATCCAGCTCATCGCCATCACCGGCAACCCGCAATCCGAGCTTGCCCGGAACTCCGACCTGCACCTGGATGTGCATGTGCAACAAGAAGCATGCCCTTTGAATCTGGCGCCCACAGCCAGCACAACCGCTTCCATGGCATTGGGAGACGCCATTGCCGTGGCCTGCCTCGAGGCCCGGGGCTTCACCGCCGAAGATTTTGCCCGGTCGCACCCGGGCGGCGCGCTGGGCCGACGCCTGCTGACACTGGTGCGCGATGTCATGCGCCAGGGCAGCGCCCTGCCCATCGTACACACCGGCACAGCCGTAACCGATGCGCTCCAGGAAATGTCCAGCAAAGGCATGGGCATGACCATCGTCATCGACAAGGACAATCGCCCGATAGGCATCTTTACCGACGGCGACCTGCGCCGGCTGATTACCCGCCACGGCGATATACGCCCCCTGACGGTGGCCGACGGCATGAGCCCGCACCCAAAAAGCGTTCCGCCCACCGCGCTGGCGGTCGAAGCCGCAACACTGATGGATTCGGGGCGCCTCAACCAGATACTCGTGGTCGACAATACCGGGCTATTATTAGGGGCTCTGCACATGCACGACCTCCTTGCCGCGAAAGTCATCTGATCATGAAATCTCCCACTGTCCCTCACCCCGCCGAGGCTCTGGTTCTGGCCAAAATCGCGCCGGCCGTCATAGAACGCGCCAACCGGATCCGGATCATGGCTTTCGACGTCGACGGCGTCCTGACCGACGGGCGCCTGTGGTACGGCGAGCATGGCGAAGCCTTCAAGAGCTTCAACGTCCTGGACGGGCACGGGCTTTCGCTGCTGCGTGAAAGCGGCATCACCATCGCCCTCATCACCGGGCGCCAGGGTCCGATCCTGGCGCGCCGGGCAGCCGAACTGGGTATCTCGATCGTGCTGCAGGGCGTACGCGACAAAGCCACGGCCCTGGTCGCACTGGCCCAGCAGCACGGCTGCACTCTGGAACAAGTCGGTTTCATGGGCGACGACATCATCGACCTTGCCGCCATGCAGCGTGCAGGCCTGGCCATCAGCGTGCCCAATGCCCCGATTTACGTGGCGCAGGCCGCCCATTGGGTCACTGCGACGGCCGGTGGCTTTGGGGCGGTGCGCGAATGCTGCGACGTCATCCTGGCCGCCCAAGGGCGCCTGCGCACATTCTTTGCCTCCCGCCCCTTCACAACGAGCGGGCCCACGCAATAAATTCAATGAAAGACCGCATTCCCACCTTCATCGCATTCGCTCTGCTCATCGCTCTGGTTTTTGGAACCTGGTGGGCGGCCGACTATGCCCAGCGCTCCATCCCGGTCGACCCGCCCCGGCGCCTGACCCACGAACCCGACTCCTGGGCCGATCAATTCGTCATGGTGCGTACCGACGCCGCCGGAACCCCCATCAACCGGCTCGAAGGGGTATACATGCAACACTACCCCGACGACAATTCGTACAAAGTCACCACCGCGCGAGCCATAGGCCAGCAACCCGGTTCGCCGGTCACCATAGGCACATCCAAAGTGGCTGTCATGGATCAGGATGGCGCACGGATTATCATGCAGGGCGACGCGCACCTGCACCGCCTTGCCGATAAAGATCATGCCGCTCTTGACGTCACCAGCCAGCAACTGACCTTGCTTCCAGACAAAGACGTCGCTTTTACCGACCTGCCCGCCCTGGTGGTCAACGGCAACTCGACCATGAACGGCAAAGGGATGCGTTACGATAACAAAACCCGAACCCTGCAGGTGTACTCGGCTACCGACGTCAAGATATCGGGCCAGGACACTCAAAATCAACGAAACTCCAAACCCTCGCGCAAAACGAAACCATGAATCCACGACGCCCCCTTTTACTCTCGGCATGGCTAGTCGCGTCAATAGTGCTGTCCGGTCTTGCGGGCAATGCAGCGTACGCCGCGTCCGCGGCCCAGCCGGCCGCGGGCAATACCGCACCCTCCAAGGCTGAACCAGGCAATGCCAAGGCGCCTGCCAAAACCGGCAAGAAGCCGGCAGAAGAACCCGACACCCTGGTCCTGTCCGACACCTTGAACTACAACGACCTCAAAAAGGAAAGCGTCTTTACCGGCAACGTCGTCATGACCCGTGGCCTCATGACGCTGCGTTCCGATACGCTCTCCATGCATGAAGACGCCAACGGCTTTCAATACGGCACGGCCACCGTCGGCCCCAACAAACTGGTTTTCGTACGCCAGGAAAACCCCGCCAAATACGAAGTCATCGAAGCCAAGGGCCTGCGCGCCGAATACAACGGCAAAACCGACGACTTCGAAATGATAGGCAAAGCCGTTGTCACTCGCTTTGTATGCGGCAAGCCTTTTGACACCATCAGCGGCGAACGCGTCAAGTACAACCAGAAAACCGACATCTACGAGGCCTATGGCGGCCCCAATTCGGCAGCGGCAGGCGGCCGCGTGCGCTCCGTGGCCCAGCCCGGCGCCAAAATCGATGCGGCGGTTGCCGAATGCAGCAAAAAATCGGCCAAGGGCTGAAAACGCCCCGCCCATTTCTATAAGCAAACAATAATTTATGTCATCTTCCCCACCGGCCGGCCACGCTTCGGCACCGCAGCTTCCTCATCGCAGCCTGCGTGCCACAGGCTTGCGAAAAACCTACGGCAAACGCACCGTCGTGCACGATGTGTCCCTGGCCGTCGACAGCGGCGAAGTCGTGGGCCTGCTGGGCCCCAATGGCGCCGGCAAAACAACCAGCTTCTACATGATTGTCGGAATTATTCCAACGGATGCCGGGCGCATCGAAATCGACGGCACATCGATCACCGGCTTGCCCATGCACAAGCGCGCGCGTATGGGTTTGTCGTACCTGCCGCAAGACGCCTCGGTGTTCCGGCGCCTGACGGTCGAAGAAAACATACGCGCCGTACTCGAGCTTCAGGTCGAAGAAGACGGGCGACCCATCTCCTCGGCCACCATCGGTGAAAACCTGGAATCCCTGATCGACGAATTGCAAATCGGACACATACGCCGCAATACGGCCATTTCCTTATCGGGCGGAGAACGGCGCCGTGTCGAAATCGCGCGCGCGCTGGCCACGCACCCCCGCTTCATTTTGCTTGATGAACCTTTTGCCGGTGTAGACCCTATTGCCGTCATCGAAATCCAGCGCATCGTGCATTTCCTGAAAAGCCGCAACATCGGCGTATTGATCACCGACCATAACGTACGCGAAACCCTGGGCATTTGCGACCGGGCCTACATCATCAGCGAAGGCAAGGTCCTGACCAACGGGCATCCCAGCGAAATCATCGACAACGAAGCCGTACGCAAAGTGTATCTGGGCAAGAATTTCAAGATGTAATTGTTATTACGCACTGTCCGGGGCCGCCACAAGGGCCGCCCCTGCGCAACCGTGCCGGCCGGGGATTCGTGCCGGCCCTGGCCCACTTGATTTAGTTTGCATAATCTATAAACTGAAGTCATTGCCATTTCATTACAAGGAGAGCAATTTATTTCAAAAACGCGCGTCGTCGCGCATCCGTGTTTTTTTATAGGAGAGCACAGTATGAACCTGAGCATTAGCGGTCGTCACCTCGAAGTAACCCCCGCCATCCATGAGTACGTCATGAATAAAATGGCCCGAGTTTCTCGACACTTTGATAGCGTCATCGACACCCAGGTCATGCTCTCGGTAGAGCCCCTGAAGCACACCGCCGAAGTCACCATGCGACTACGCGGCAAAGATATCCATTGCGAAGCAAACGACGAGAATCTGTACGCAGCTATCGACCTTCTGGCCGACAAAATCGACCGTCAGGTCATAAAATACAAAAGTAAAATCCAGAATCACGCACACGAACCCGTCAAACGACAAGAAGCCCCCGTCGAATAAACCCAAACAGACCATGCACGCTGGCCCCACACCAGGGCAAGCAGGCCGGGCTTGACCTTGCAAACTTGCCATGGCTCCAATCGCTGTTTCGGTTGAGTCATGGCGTTGCAAACACTTGTACCTAAAAAGCACGATCCAGGGTTGATCGCCCGTGGATTTTCGTTCTTTTTTATATGGTTTTCGATAAGCCCATATAATGGGTCACATGAACCTACTGTCACGTATCCTGCCACCGCAAAACGTTGTGCTCGACCTGGCCGTTACCAGCAAAAAAAGGGCTTTTGAGCAAGCAGGTCTGCTTTTTGAAAACCACCACGGCATTGCGCGGACCTCGGTGTTTCACAGCCTGATCGCGCGCGAACGCCTGGGTTCGACCGCGCTGGGCCATCATATTGCTGTGCCACACGGCCGGATCAAAGGCCTCAAGGAGCCCTGTGCCGCCTTTATCCGGCTCGCCAGCCCGGTACGTTTCGATGCCAGCGACGGCCGGCTCGCAAACCTGCTGTTTTTTCTGCTGGTGCCTGAAACCGCGACCCAACTGCACCTGGACTTGCTGGCCGAAATAGCCAAACTGGTCTCCAGCCCGGCATTGCGCCAATCGCTGGCAACCGAAACCGACGTCTCTGTGATTCACACCCTGCTCACCACCGACTCGCCAGTCTAAAAAACACCGCCATGCTCACCATCCAAGAACTCGTTAGTGACAATGCCGACAAGATCTCCTTTACCTGGGTGGCCGGACTGGGGGCCGCGCATCGCCTGATCCCCGACGTCGGCATGTCCGGGGCCGACCTGGTGGGCCACTTGAACCTGATTCACCCCTCCCGCATACAGGTTTTCGGCAAGGAAGAGCTGTCTTATTACACCCGTTTCGACACCAAGCGGCGTATCCATCATCTCGAAGATCTGGTCGTGGGCGGCGTGCCCGCCATTCTTATCGCCGAAAGCATGCCGGTTCCCGAAGATTTGCGCGAATTCTGCAATTTGCAGCAAATCCCCTTGCTGAGCACCTCCATCGATGCGGCCCAACTGATCGACCTGTTGCGAATTTATCTGGGCAAGCGGCTGGCGCCCAAAACCACCGTGCATGGTGTATTCATGGATGTACTGGGCGTGGGTGTGCTGATTACCGGCGAGTCTGGCCTGGGGAAAAGCGAACTGGCTCTCGAACTGATATCGCGCGGCCACGGCCTGGTCGCCGACGATGCCGTCGAGCTGTCGCGCACCGCCCCGAACATGATAGAAGGCATGTGTCCCTCGCTCCTGCAGAATCTGCTCGAAGTACGGGGTCTGGGCCTGCTCGATATCCGCACCATTTTCGGCGAAACCTCGGTACGCCGGAAAATGAAACTGAAGCTCGTGGTGCAATTGGTGCGCTCGACGGCCGATGCTTTCGAGCGCCTGCCCATGCAGGACCTTACGCAAGACATACTGGGCGTGCCCATACGGCGTGTCATGCTGCAGGTTGCCGCAGGCCGCAATCTGGCGGTACTGGTCGAAGCAGCCGTGCGCAACACGATTCTCGCCCTGCGCGGCATCGATACCATGGGTGAGTTCATCGAACGGCAAGCTCTGGCCATTATGGAGAACAGCCGCAAAGAGTAAGCCTCAAGCCGGGCCCTCTTAACACGGCCCGTCCGAGTCATTTAGAATAAGGCAAGCGGGTTGCCGCCCGTCCACCAGCCGTTTTTAGTGGAACCTTTTTATCGTCATGCTCCGTATCGTTCTTATTACCGGTATTTCAGGTTCGGGCAAGTCTGTCGCGCTGCGCCTGCTCGAAGACGCCGGCTATACCTGCGTCGATAACCTGCCTGTCCGGTTTCTCCACGATTTTATCGCCAGCACCCGGGAAGACGGCCTTGAGCGCGTCGCCGTCGCCATCGACGTACGTTCGCCCGGCGAACTCGCCGGACTGCCCGATGTCATCACCGGCCTGCGCGCCATGGGCACGGCCTTCAGGGTCATTTTCCTGGATGCCAACGATCATACGCTGCAGCAGCGCTATTCCGAATCGCGCCGGCGCCATCCGCTTACCGACAAGCTGCAGCAAGGCGGCACGACCCCATCGCTGCAGGAATGCATCAATGCCGAGCGCGAGCTGTTGGCCCCGCTGCGCGAGCAAGAGCACGTCATCGACACGTCCGACCTCACGCCCGGCCAGTTGCGCGCCTGGGTGCGCGATCTGGTTCAAGCCGACCGCGCCGCCGTGGTCCTGACATTCGAGTCGTTTGCCTACAAACGAGGCGTCCCCGGAGACGCCGATCTGGTCTTTGACGTGCGCTGCCTGCCCAATCCTCATTACGACCAGGCTTTGCGACCACTGACCGGGAAAGACGAACCTGTCGCAAAATGGCTGAGCCAGTTTGGCAGCGTCGAGACCATGGTCGAGGATATTGCCGGATTCATCCGGCGCTGGCTTCCCCTGTACATGCAGGACACCCGCAACTACCTGACCGTCGCCATAGGGTGCACAGGTGGGCAGCACCGATCGGTTTACGTCGTGGAACAGCTCGCAAGGCGGTTTGCCGACCACTCCCCGCTTCTGGTGCGGCATCGCAACCAGCCTCCCTCCCACATCCCATGACGACGCCATTACGTACGATCACCGCGGCCCTGACGCTGACATGCCTGCTTGTCCTGGCAGGCTGCTCGACGACACGCACACGAGGCGGCGGATACTATAAAGACGACGGCCCAGGCGCCCATCCCCCCTCCAATATCGATGCCATTCCAGATGCTGTCCCCCGCATCGAAACCCATTCCAGCGCCACCAGCAAGCCCTACGTCGTTTTCGGCAAACGCTACGTTCCGCTGAGCTCGGACCGCCCCTTCCGGCAGCGCGGCATCGCTTCCTGGTACGGAAAAAAATTCCACGGCGCAAAAACCTCCAATGGCGAAACCTACGATATGTACGCCATGACGGCAGCCCATCCCACATTGCCGATTCCCAGCTATGCGCGGGTCACCCGGGTCGGAACCGGCAAATCCGTCATTGTGCGCATCAATGACCGCGGGCCCTTCCACAGCAGCCGTATCATGGATCTGTCGTATGTCGCCGCGGCAAAGCTGGGCATTATCGGCCCCGGGAGCGGCGAAGTGATTGTCGATGCGATCACCAACCAGGATATTGCCAGGGGTGAAACGCATATCGACGACATTGCCGCGGCCGGGGGCACCATCCCCGAAACAGCTCCCGCCACCGCCGTGGCCGTCGCCGAACCTACGCCCAATGTCATGGCTGCCCTGCAAGGCACACGGGAAGATGCCTCGTCAACGCCGCCCGACCCCATCTCAAACGAAGCCGCGCCCGCCACACCCACGCCGCAATTCGCCAGGGCGCCCGAGAGCACGCCCGCCAACACTCCCAGGCCGGCATTGCTTGCCTACTCCGACAACTCCGCACAGGCGATGAATGTCGGGAACAACCAGATCTATCTGCAATTCGGCGCCTTCAGCGGTTCGGAAAACGCTCAACACATGGCGCAGAAGCTCAATCAGAAAATCGGTCAGATAGAAAGCCGGCCGGTCCGGGTGGAAACCGACAACAATCTGTTCCGTGTACAGATCGGCCCGTACCCCAACCGCACCGCGGCCGTTAACGCCGCCGTGCGTATCCAGCAGGAAACCGGGGCTCAGTCCACGATTGCGGTGCGTTGACGAGCCAGCGCCAACGCGTACAGCGTATCGCGCGACACGCCTGTTACCTTGGCGGCAATCCGCGCGGCATCCCGCACGCTCACTGATTCCAGCAGGGCATCCAACAATACCAGCGTCTGCGGATCGGCCTCTGCCGCCGTCTGATCCGCGGGTGGCTGGTGCACGATCAATACGAACTCGCCCTGGCTGTGGTGCGCGTCGTCGGCCAGCCAGGCCGCCACCTGGCCCAGGGGTAACGTGACCACCTGTTCGAAGCGCTTCGTCAGTTCGCGGGCCAACGTCAGCAAACGATCCGCGCCGCATACTTGCAACAAATCCCTGACAGCGGCCTCAAGACGGTGGGGCGACTCGAACATCACAACCGGAGCCGCAACGGCGCACCAGCGTGCCAGCCATTTTTGCCGGGCCGTTGCCTTGGGAGGCATGAACCCCGCGAATACAAAGGCAGGATTCTCGTCGGACGTAACTCCGCTGGCCATAAGCGCCGTAATGACGGCGCTTGCGCCGGGAATCGCCACAACCCCATATCCCGCCTCGCGAACCGCACGAACGATCCTGGCGCCCGGGTCGCTGACTGCGGGAGCCCCCGCATCGGAAATCAGCGCCACACGCTCCCCCCCGGCCAATCGCGCCACAATCGCCTCGGCGGCACCCGCCTCGTTGTGGCGGTGTGCAGCCATTAGAGGTGTTCTCACCCCCCAGGCATCGAGCAAGGAACGGCTCGCACGGGTATCTTCGGCGGCTATCACATCGCAACGCGCCAGCGTCTGCCAGGCGCGTAAACTCAAGTCGCCCAGATTGCCTATCGGGGTAGCCACCACATAAAGCGTCGCCTGAGGCCAGGTCTGGCCTGCGACACGTTCAGTGAGACGATTCCATGTCGTTTGGGAATCTACAAAATCAGGAGTTTCACTCATACTAGGAAATAAGCGTTAAAACAGGACAATAGCCATGCCTGGCGAGGATCAATTCATTCATGCGCTGGCTCGAACCGCCCAAAAAGAAGCCGTACGCAAACGGCGCAGGCGACTATCCCGCGCCAAAACCAGGCCTCCTGCGAGTCCGACCGCAGTACTGTCGCCGTCTCAACGCGCCGGGCAGCAGGCGGAACAACATGCCAGGCGCCATCTGGAAGCTGCCGGCCTGACCATAGTAAGGCAGAATCTGCGCTGCAAAAGCGGTGAAATCGACCTCATCGCCCTGGATGGCGCAGTCCTGATTTTCATTGAGGTCAGGCACAGGCATTCCCGAAGCCATGGCGGCGCAGCAGCCAGTGTAAACCCCGAAAAGCAGAAACGCCTGATCAAGGCCGCAAATTATTTTTTGCCTGCCCTGAGCCGGCAATACTTCGGCGGCGCGGTTCCGCCCTGCCGTTTCGATGTGGTGGCCGTGGAACCTGATGGCATAAACTGGCTCAAACATGCATTTGCCGCCTGGTGAAGCCGACGGCCATCCGTTACGTCCGTTGACATTCTTTTCAGTCGAACATGAGATAATACCCACTATGGATATGACATCACGCATGAACTCGCACTTCGATGATGCCATCGATGCTTTCAAGGCCAGCTCCAAAGAGCTTGCCGCCCCACTTGCGGCGGCTATCGACCTGCTGTTTGGCGCCCTGGCCAACAACGGCAAGATCCTGGCCTGCGGCAACGGCGGGTCGGCGGCCGATGCCCAGCACTTTATTGCCGAACTGGTCGGCCGCTTCGAACGCGACCGCCTGCCGCTGGCGGGCGTTGCGCTGAATACCGACACCTCGATCCTGACCGCGGTGGGCAACGATTACGGTTTCGACACCATTTTCGGACGCCAGGTCAGCGCGCTTGGACAACCGGGCGATGTGCTTGTCGCAATCTCCACCAGCGGCAACTCCGCCAACGTCGTCCAGGCCATCGATGCCGCCCACGAACGCGAAATGTCGATCATCGCCCTTACCGGCAAGGGGGGCGGAACAATCGGCTCCCTCCTGCACGAAACCGATATTCACTTATGCGTCCCGCATGAACGCACAATGCGCATCCAGGAGGTCCACATCCTGCTCCTGCATGCACTCTGTGACGGTATTGACGCCTTGCTACTGGGAGACACCTTGTAATGCCTAAGCTCAAACATTTCACCGCCCGTTCGCTCGTGCTGGCCTCGCTGGCCACACTCAGTCTCGCCTCCCTGTCGGGTTGCGGCCTGCTGGTAGTGGGCGGCGCGGCCGCCACCACTGCCTCGGTCGCCAGCGACCGCCGTACCACCGGCGAGCAAGTGGAAGACAAAGCCATCCAGATCAAATCCGCCGACGAAATGAACAAACTGGTGGGCGACAAAGGGCGCATAAACTCCACCTCGTATGCGGGCTGGCTGTTGCTCGTGGGCGATGTGCCCACCGAACAGATCAAGCAGCAGGCTGAACAGACCGCCAGCAAGATCGAAAAGGTCAAGAAAGTCATCAACGAGCTGAGAGTGGGCGACATCACCCCGTTCAGCGTGCGCACCAACGACACCTGGATCACTTCCAAAGTAACCGCGGCGCTGATCGACACCAAGGGGGTTCCAACCCGCACGATCGTCGTTCTCACCGAGCGCGGCGTCGTGTATCTGATGGGCAAGGTTACCGATGCCGAAGGCCAGATGGCAGCCACCGCGGCGTCGGGCGTGAGCGGCGTCAATAAAGTAGTAAAATTATTCGAGATCGTCACGCCGGAAAGCCTTCTGCAACGGCAAACACCGGCTCCGGTCCAAGATAACGCGGCAGCTCCCAGTTCAACCCCGGCGCCAGGCGGTACTTCCGGCGGCGCACAAGCCCTACCCATCAAATGAAAAAAACCTTAGTCAGTCTCGTCGTCCTGGTTGCGCTGGCAGGCATCGGTCTATGGCAGTTCTCCGGTTCCGCCAAGGCGGCGCCCGATGTCACCTTCGTCTCGCTGAGCGGGCAGAAAATCACACCGCAGGATTTGCGCGGCAAGGTTGTGCTGGTCAAATTCTGGGCCACCGACTGCGTCACCTGCATCCAGCAAATGCCCGATATGATCAAAACCTACGATGCGCTTGCGCCCAAGGGATTTGAAGCCATTGCCGTGGCCATGCAATACGATCCCCCTAACTATGTCAAAAACTACGCCGAAACGCGCAAATTGCCCTTTCCGGTAGCCATCGACGCGCAGGGGCAGATCGCCAAGGCTTTCGGCGACATCAGGCTGACTCCAACCGCGTTCCTCATCGACAAGCAGGGGCATATCATCAAGCGCTACCTGGGCAACTACGACAAGACGGCCTTTTTAAACACCGTCGAAAAGGCTCTTGCCAGTTGATCCCGGCGCAATCCGCTGTGCGCCATCAACCCGAGACCGCAACGCGACTCTCGGGTTTTTTACATGTCCCCGGCGTCTCGCTACGGGGCTACAATTGCGCTCGAACGTGGGCAAGCCTTGCCTGAAGACATCAACCCTTTTCCTCCTGCCGCCATGACTACATCGTCTTCCTCCGATTCCTCCACGTACACCTCCAAGGTCAAGGCCGACGTCCTGTCCGAAGCCTTGCCGTATATCCGCCGCTTCCACGGCAAAACCGTGGTCATCAAATACGGCGGCAACGCCATGACGGAAGAACATCTGCAACGCAGTTTCGCGCACGATGTCGTGTTGCTCAAGCTGGTCGGCCTGAATCCTGTGGTGGTGCACGGCGGCGGGCCGCAAATCAACAGTGCCCTCAAACGCATCGGCAAGGAAGGCACCTTCGTCCAGGGCATGCGCGTCACCGATGCCGAAACCATGGAAGTGGTCGAATGGGTGCTCGGCGGCCAAGTCCAGCAGGATATCGTCATGATGATCAACGAAGCGGGCGGCAAAGCCGTGGGCTTGACCGGCAAGGACGGCTGCCTGATCCAGGCGCAGAAGAAAATGCTGGCCGACAAGGACAAACCGGGGCAATGGCTCGACATCGGCTATGTGGGCGACATCACGCGCATCGAGCCGGCCGTGGTCAAGGCTTTGCAGGACGACCAGTTCATCCCGGTCATATCCTCGATAGGCTACGGCGAAGACGGCACCGCCTACAACATCAATGCCGATGTGGTGGCCGGGAAAATGGCCGAGGTGCTGGGCGCCGAGAAGCTTGTCATGATGACCAACACGCCAGGGGTGCTCGATAAAAACGGCGATCTCCTGCGCAGCCTGTCGGCCCAGACCATCGACGAACTGTTCGAAGACGGTACCATTTCAGGCGGCATGCTGCCCAAAATCTCATCGGCGCTCGACGCCGCCCGCAACGGCGTCACCTCGGTCCATGTCGTCGACGGACGTGTTCCACATTGCCTCCTGCTCGAAATACTGACCGATCGCGGCGTGGGAACCATGATCAGCTCTCACTAGGCCGCGATGCGGGCGCTTCTCACTCCCATCGCGCCACACCGGTCCCGGCGGCCGGCGGCAGCCGAGACCGTCTGGCTCTTCGACCTGGACAACACGCTGCACGATTCATCCAGGGCCATGTTTCCAGCAATCGACCGCAGCATGACATCAGCCGTCATGCAAAGCCTGGGCCTGGATCTGGATACGGCGACGCAATTGCGCACCCGCTACTGGAAACGATACGGAGCCACGGTCATAGGCATGGTCCGCCATCATGGGGTCGACGCCGAAACCTTTTTAAACCTGAGCCATGCGTTCGATGTCGCCTCTCTGGTGCATTCCGAATCCGGCCTGGCCTATAAGCTCGGGCGGCTCAAGGGCCGCAAGATCGTGCTCACCAACGCACCGCTCAACTATGCTCGCGAGGTCCTGAAAACGCTGGGGGTGCTGCACTACTTCGAAAGCCTGTGGTCCATCAACCATATGCGCCTGCAAGGCCAGCTCAAACCCAAGCCTTCGGCCGCGCTCATGAAACAGGTCCTGGCCAGGATAGGCGCTCCCGCACAACAGGTCGTACTGGTCGAAGACACACTCAGAAATCTGAAAACCGCGAGGCAGATCGGCATGGGAACCGTCCACATCTTCCATCCTGGAACTCCTTTTTCGGGCAAGCACAGCGGGCGCAGCGCCTATGTGGACCTACGGGTCAATTCAATCGGCGAGCTGCTCCTCAGCCGCCGGCCCTTGCGCCGCTAAGCCCCGCGTACCCACCCATGAATCGCCAGCCCGGCGCCCGCAAGACGCAAATACTCGAAACACTGGCTTGCATGCTGGAGCAGCCGCACTCGGCACGCATCACTACGGCGGCACTGGCCAAAGAGATCAATCTGTCCGAAGCGGCTCTTTACCGTCATTTTTCCTGCAAGGCGGCCATATTCAAAGACCTCATCAATCTTATCGAGACCCTGATTTTCGAAGATTCGCATCATATCAATGCCACTGAACCCAGAGGCAGAAGACAGCTTGGAAAACAAGTGCATGCCCTGCTGTTGTTCGCCGAACGGCACCGCGGGCTGACACGGGTGCTTACGGGCGATGCGCTGGCCACCGAAGACTGGCAACTGCAGGCGCAGCTCGACAATCTGATTGCCGATATCGAAGCCATGCTCAGGCAAAGCGCCCAGCAGGCCGCTCACGAACTGCCGCCCGGATCCGATGCGGGCATCATGGCCAGCCTGCTGATGCATTGGGTACTGGGCCGATGGCTGCGCTATGTGCAAACCAGTTGGCGGGTCCCGCCAGCCGAGGGCTACGCCCCAGAACTGGCTTTATTGGGCTTATGAGGCCGGCAAGGGCCGTGTGCCGCAGACCAGGCAATCGGGGTCGCGCTTGAACTTCACTTCGTTCCATTGCATGGAGAGGGCATCCAGGCACAGCAGGCGCCCCACCAGGGGCTCGCCGACACCAGACAGTACCTTGATGGCCTCGGCGGCCTGCAGGCTGCCGATAATGCCCACCAGCGGAGCCAGCACACCTGTTGTGGCACAACTGACCTCTTCAACGCCATCCGCCTCGGGAAACAGGCAGTGATAGCAGGGCGAGCGATCGTCCCTCAGATCGAATACGCTTACCTGTCCGTCGAAACGGATTGCCGCCCCCGACACCAAAGGCTTGCGATGCCTGACACAGGCGCCATTTATGGCGTGGCGCGTCGCGAAATTATCGGTACAGTCCAGCACCAGATCAACCTGCGCCACGGCTTCATCGAGCAGCGGTCCGGCAAGCCTGGCCACCCTCGCATCGACTTGTATTTCCGGGTTGAGTTCGGCCAGCATCCGCTTGCCCGATTCCGCCTTGGACCAACCCACGCGTGCCGTGGTGTGCAGAATCTGACGCTGCAGGTTGCTGAGCTCGACCTCGTCGTCGTCAGCCAGAATCAGTTGGCCGACCCCGGCCGAGGCCAGGTAGCACGCCGCCGGCGAACCCAGGCCACCGGCCCCTACGATCAGGACGCGCGACGCCAGCAAGCGCTCCTGGCCCTCGATACCCAGCTCGTCGAGCAGGATATGACGGGCATAGCGCAGCAGCTGCGGGTCATCCATTACTGAATCTTGATCAGTCCGTCGGGCGTAATCTTGAAACGCTCGATTTTCTGACCCGAAGGTTGCGCCGGCATGTCCGATTGCGGCTGGACAGGCTTGCCGGCAGGGGCTTTGGAGCCCTTTTCGGGAATTATTTCAGTTTTTTTTTCAGCCGCCCCGGACTTGCCGGCGGGAGCCTCTTTGGGCGCTCCCGCGGTGCCCGGCTTGGCCGACGAAGTCAGGATCAGGCCAGGTTCGATTTTATGTACCGAGCGCCCTTCGAGATAATTGACCGCTTGCCGCAACTGGAAGTCGTCAGTGCCGCCAAACTCGAACATTTTGGGCTCGACCTTGGGCTTGCCGACATCTTTCTCTTCGGCCGTGTTTTCCTTGGTGACGGCGCTGTTGAGCAAATGATGTTTCAGGTCGACCTCGCGCGGCAGCTGGAATAAATTCCCTTGCGCCGTGTCGTCGACGGTAATATCGGGTTCTACTCCGGTAACCTGAATTGAGCGCCCGCTTGGCGTGTAATAGCGCGCCGTGGTGATCTTGATGCCGGTATCGTCGCTGAGCGGCAGGACGCTCTGCACCGACCCCTTGCCGAAAGTGCGGTTACCCATGATTTTGGCCCGCTTGTGATCCTGCAAGGCCCCGGCCACGATTTCGGAAGCCGACGCCGAACCTACGTTGACCAGCACAACCATAGGCACTTTTTTGGTCCAGTTGCCAAGCTCGGAAACCGTGCCGATAGACTTGGCCAGATACTGGTGATTGGACGAAGGCACGCGGCCTTTGGTCGACACCACCAGCGCATTGGGCTTGAGGAAGGCCGACGATACGCCTATGGCGCTTTCGAGCAGGCCGCCCGGATCGTTGCGCAAATCGAGTATCAGGCCCTTGGGCGTGCTTTTCTCGCCCAGGGTGTGCAACTGCTTGACCAGGTCGGACACCGTGGTTTCCTGGAACTGCGAAATACGCACAAAGGCGATATCGTTGGGCAGCATCTTGCTGCGCACGCTGCGCACTTTGATGAGATCGCGGACGATCTTGAATGTTAGGGGCTTGTCCTTGCCGTCGCGCTTGATCGTCAGGACAATCGAGGTTTTGGGCTCGCCTCGCATCAGTTTGATCGCGTCGTTCAGGGTCATGCCCTTGGTGGGCTTGCCGTCGATCTCGGTAATGAGGTCGCCCGCCAGGATTCCGGCCCTGGCCGCAGGAGTGTCTTCAATGGGCGCAATAACCTTGGGCATGCCGTCTTCGCTGCCGATTTCGATGCCCAGGCCGCCGAACCCACCCTGCGTCATGGATTCCATTTCTTTGTAGGCGTCGGGATCGAGGTAGGCCGAATGCGGATCCAGGTCGGAAAACAGCCCCTTGATTGCATCGTTGATCAGCGTTTTGTCGGAAATCGGCTCAACGTAACTGCTTTTGATGGCAGAAAACACGTTGGCGAATTGCTGCAATTCTTTGAGCGGCAGGGGTTCGCCGCGCTGTGCCGCCGCGGAAATCCCCAGACTGACCAAAACGCCGCCGGCCACGCCCAGCGCCACTAAACCGAAACTGCGATACCTGCGAGTGCCCATGCACATTCCCGAATAAATTTTAAAATCATCAATATGCCAATCAACGCAAGGCAAATAGTACCGAAATTAACGCCCTAACCAAAGCAAAGGATTCACCGGCGTACCCTGATGCCGGATCTCGAAGTATAGACCCGACTCCACTTGCCCGCCGGTGGCCCCCACCCTGGCAATGGTTTCTCCCGCGTGAACGATGTCGCCAACCCGCTTGAGCAGGCTCTGGTTATACGCATAAACGGTAAGGTATTTGTCGCCGTGGTCGACAATCATGATATTGCCGAACCCGCTCAGCCAGTTGGCGTAAACCACCCGCCCATCGGCAACCACGTGCACGGGCGTCCCGGCATCGGCGCGCAAAACAATCCCGCGCCAGATGCCTCCATCGGGCCGCGCTACGCCGAAACGGCCTTGCACATCCCCATGTACCGGATACGGCAGGCCTTTTTTCAAGCCGCCGAAACCGCCCGCCGGCATAAGCCGCGTGCCTGACGAGGCGGCCGGTTCGGCCGGCGCGGGCTTGGGCTTGTTCGCCTCGCGGTTCGCCTGCTCGGCGGCTCGCGCCTGGGCGCGCGCCTTTTCCACTTGCTCGCGAACCTGCCGTGCTTCCTGCTCGCTCTGTTCCTGCTGCGCGCGGGCCTGCGCGTCCTGGGCCGCTTTCTCGGCCTGACGGGCGGCTTCCCGCTTGCGCTCGATTTCACGCTGGCGTTCCTGCTGGGCCTTGCGAGCCTCTTGCGCCTTGCGCGCCGCCTCGGCCTTGCGCTTTTCCTCGGCCTTGCGCTTTTCCTCGGCCAGGCGCTCTTCTTCGGCCTGCTGGGCAATCGCCGCGTCCAGGCCGGTAATCAATTTTCCAAGACGCTGCTCGTTATGCTCCAGGCCTTGCGCCTGGGCCCGCTGGGCCTTCAACTGAGCCTCGATTTTGCTCAATACCTGCTGGTGTTCCTGTTTTTGCTCCTCAAGCGATTTCTTCTGCTCGACGGTTTCTTGCGCGACTTTCTCAAGCTCTTTTTTGCGGGCCTCGGAACGAGACTGCAAGCGGGCCAATTCGTCGATGGCGTGGCGAATCGCCCTGACAGTATTGGCCTGCGCCGCCGAAATATAGCCCAGATACCCCAGTTCCCGGCCTATGGCTTGCGGGTCGTCGCCGGACAACAGCGCCGTCCAGGGCGACAGGCCGCTGGCATACTGCGCCCTCAGTTGATCGGCCAGCTCGTTCTGGCGCTGCGCCAATTGCCGCTTCTGCTCGACAATGCTCTTGGCAATATCGGCCAGGTCGGCCTCGGCGCCATGCTTCTGCTGCATCAATTCGTCAAGACGCCGGTTGATCGAGGAAATTGCCGACTCGGAGGCCTTGAGCTCGTCGGCCGCGTCGCGTCGCGACGACTCCTGGCTATCGATGGCCTTTTGCAAAGACTCGATACGGCCGCGCAGCTCTGCCTGCTGCTTCCTGGCTTGAGCCTGCCTGGCCGTCAGCGCGGCCGACGAATCGGCGGCAAACGCCGCACTCGTCCACAAAATCAGCAAGGCCCAGACAAACAAACGCCGCATGCTAGTTCTTTTTAGCCTTGCCCTGAGCCGCCACGGCTGCCATCGCCGCCTCGATTTCGGCTGGATCGCCCAGGTAATAGTGACGGATTGGACGCAATTCGTCGTCCAGCTCGTAGACCAGGGGCTGCCCGGTAGGAATGTTCAGATGCACGATATCATCGTCGGAAATGCCGTCCAGATGTTTGATCAGGGCGCGCAGGCTATTGCCGTGGGCGGCCACCAGAAGGCGCCGGCCGGCCCGCAGCGCGGGCGCAATCGACTCGTTCCAGAACGGAAGAACGCGCTCCACCGTGTCTTTCAGGCACTCGCTTGCCGGCAGCTTGTCGGCCGCAATTTTGGCATAACGACGATCGAAACGCGGATGGCGCTCATCGTCGAGCTGGAGCGGATTAGGCGCAATGGCATAGGCGCGGCGCCATATCAGCACCTGTTCATCGCCGTACTTGGCCGCGGTTTCGGCCTTGTTCAGGCCTTGCAGGGCGCCATAATGGCGTTCGTTCAAGCGCCAGTTCAGGCCCACCGGGGTATACATGGCATCCATCGCATCCAGCGCAATCCAGAGCGTGCGTATGGCGCGCTTCAGCACGGACGCATAGGCCAGATCGAATTCGAAGCCGTTCTGCTTGAGCAATTCGCCCGCCTCCCAGGCCTGCCGGCGCCCGGTTTCGGTCAGATCGACATCAGTCCAGCCTGTGAACCGGTTTTCAAGATTCCACTGGCTTTCGCCGTGTCGCATGAGCACGAGTTTATGCATGGTAAAAAGCGCCTAAAAGTTGAATTATCTTCTCCATTTTATAATCGACTTGTTCGACTCTTATTCCAAGAGCCAATTCGGGATACATCGTGGACTTTCTTTTCAGCCAAAACAACCTATATATTTTGATAATCGCCCTGGTTTCAGGCGGCTTGCTGCTATGGCCCACCCTGAACAAAGGACGCAGCGGCAGCAGTGTCGGCGTTCAGGAAGCCATTCAGCTGGCCAACCAGAAACAGGCCATTTTCATCGACGTTCGCACGGCCGAACAATTCAAAACAGGTAGTATCCCACAGGCACGCAACCTGCCCGCCGCCGAAATCGACGCAAAACTGGCCACCCTACCCAAAAACAAGCCGATTATCCTGGTTTGCGACCAGGGCCGGGACTCCGCCCGCGTCGCGGCCAGCCTGCGCAAGCAAGGGCTGACTGAAACAGTCAGCCTCGATGGCGGCTTGCGCAGCTGGGCCAAAGATGGCTTGCCCCTAAAAAAATCCTGATAACCCTGTCTTAATCCGCTTACACGAAGAAATCATGGCAACTGTCACTATGTATTGCACCGCCGTGTGCCCCTACTGCGTCCGCGCCGAAATGCTGCTGAAGCAGCGCGGCGTAACGGAAATCGAAAAAATCCGCATCGACCAGAATCCCGAGCAGCGTGCGGCTATGATGGAACGTACGGGCCGCCGCACCGTACCGCAAATTTATATCAACGATACCCACATCGGCGGATACGACGATCTATCGGCACTCGACCGCTCCCATGGTCTGGTTCCTTTGTTGAACACCTAAAACCCACACATTATCCATTTCAGGAAAATCTTATGGCCGATCAAGACCAAAACACACAGCAAGACAGTCAAGACCCAAGCTTCAGCCTGCAACGCACCTACGTAAAAGACCTGTCGCTCGAAATGCCCAATGCTCCTCAAATATTTCTCGAGCAGGAAAGCCCGACCGTCGAGGTCTCCATCAATGTAGGCGGCCAGCGCCTGGCCGACACCGTGTACGAATGCTCAGTCACCGCAACCGTCACCACCCGCATTACCGATAAAGTGCTCTACCTGGTCGAAGCCACACAGGCCGGCATTTTCGAAGCCGCCAACATTCCCGACGAGCAGTTGGACCCCTTGCTTGGCATTGTTTGCCCAACCATGCTCTATCCCTATCTGCGCGCCAATATCGCCGATGCCATCAACCGGACCTCATTGCCGCCATTGCATCTGGCCGAAGTCAACTTCCAGAATTTGTACGAGCAGCGGCTGGCACAAATGGCGGAAGAACAGGGCAAGCAAGAGTCCGGCCTGGTGCTGCCCCCCGGCGTGACTCGCCAGTAAAGGCAAAGCCCATGAGCGCGCCAGGCCGCCTGCGTGTTGCAGTACTCGGAGCGGGAAGCTGGGGCACAGCGCTCGCGGCATTGGCCTGCGCCAATGCCGACACCATGCTGTGGGCACGCGATGCGGCACTGGCAGACAGTATCGGCGAACAGCATCGGAACAGCAAATACCTGCCTGAGGTGACGCTGCCCGATGGCTTGTCCTGCACCCACGATTTCGATCGGGCGGTCGCCCATGCCCGCGCCCCCGGCCATGCAGGCGGCCTGATCATACTGAGCGTTCCCGTCGCCGGCCTCAACGAGGTCTGCGTGCGCCTGGCCGCGACACGGCAAGCCCAGGCGTCGCCGCAACATCATGCCGGCACCGCCGCCATGCCTCTGGCCGTCGTCTGGACTTGCAAAGGCTTTCATCAGGAAACCGGACAACTTCCGCACCAGATCGTCCAGGCCGCCCTGCCCGGCCAGGGCGACAAACCCGGGGCTGCACCGCAAACACTGGGCCTGGGAGTGCTTTCAGGCCCTTCATTTGCCCGCGAAGTCGCACAAGGCCTGCCGGTGGCGCTCACCATTGCCAGCCGGCAAGCCTGGGTCGCAGAAATCACTACCGCGGCCCTGCACGGCGGCAGTGCGCGCATCTATACCAGCGACGATGTCGTTGGCGTCGAGGTGGGTGGCGCACTCAAGAACGTCATGGCCATTGCCTGCGGGATAGCCGACGGCATCGGCCTGGGCACCAACGCCCGCGCCGCGCTGATTACCCGCGGCCTGGCGGAAATGCAGCGCCTGGGCACCGCACTGGGCGGTCGTGCCGATACCTTCGCCGGTCTGACCGGCCTGGGCGATCTGGTCCTGACCGCCACCGGGGCCTTGTCGCGAAATCGCCAGGTAGGCCTCGCCCTTGGGCAGGGCCAAACCCTTGAACATATTCTGGCCAGCGGCATGACCGCCGAGGGCGTGCGTTGCGCCCGCGCCGCATTGGCTCTTGGACGTAGCCATGGCGTCGATTTGCCTATCACCGAAGCCGTCTGCGAAGTATTATTCAATGGCGTCGCGCCCAGGCACGCCGTGTCCCGCTTGCTGGCCCGCGAAGCCCGGGCCGAAACACCGACCCCTTGAAACCCGCTTTCCTATGATCTCCACAAGGAATTTTTTCATGTCCAAGTTCTCGCCGACTCGCCGAATCGCGCATAAAGCCATTCTGAGTCTTGCCGCAGGCGCGACAGTGCTGTTGGCTGCCCCGTCCATGGCCTCGCCCTGGCCGGACCGAGCCATACAAATGGTGGTTCCGTTCCCGGCCGGATCCTCGCCCGACACACTGGCGCGATTGATTGCCGACCCCCTGTCCAAAGCGCTGGGCCAGGCCGTTATCGTCGAGAACAAGCCGGGCGCCGGCGGCAATATCGGCACCCGCTATGCCAGCCAGGCCAAACCCGACGGCTATACAATCCTGATGACCATCAATGGTCCCATGGTCACGGCCCCCACCCTGTACAAAAAAACCCTGGGCTACAACCCTGAAACCGACCTGGCGCCGATCACCCTGGTGGGCACCAGCCCGAATGTACTGGTGGTGCCCATGGACTCTCCGGCCAAAACCGTCCAGGAATTCGTGGCGCTGGCCAAGGCCAAGCCGGACACACTGAACTACGGCACCGTCGGCCCCGGCAGCTCGTCGCACCTCAGCATGGCCATGCTGGAACATCAAGCCGGAATCCAGCTGCAGCAAATTCCCTACACCGGCTTTCCGCAAATCATTTCGTCGATCATCGGCGGCGACATCCAGGCAAGCTTCATGGTGCCAGGCATCGCCATGCCGCAAATCACCGCCAACAAAGCGCGGGCGCTGGCCATTACCAGCCTGGAACCCAGCGAAATATTGCCAGGCATACCCACCATGGCATCGTCAGGCTATCCGGGCTTCGAATCCATTTCATGGGACGCCATGTACGCGCCCGCCGGCACCCCTGTGGATATCCTGGACCGGCTCAATCAGGCCATCACGCAAATCCTGACCGAACCCGAAGTCAGTAAAAAAATGGCGGCACTGTATTTCACCCCGGCCCCCTCATCGCCTGAACAGCTCAGCGCCCTGGTTCATAAAGAGAAAAAACGCTGGGACGAAGTCATAGACCGGCTGCACCTGTCGCTGGACTAAACCGCCCGAACGGGTGGGCGCAAGACCCACCCCCGGCCCACGGCGCTCAAACGCTGCCCGCATACCCCATTTGCCGCCACGCCTCATATACCGTCACGGCCACGGCATTCGACAGGTTCAAACTGCGCTGCTCCGGCCTCATCGGCAGGCGCAGTCGCTGCTCAGGCGGGAACAAGGCCAATTGCTCGGCCGACAACCCGGCCGTCTCGCGCCCGAACACCAGAACATCTCCGGCCTGAAAAGCCAGATCGCCCAGCTTGCGCCCAGCCTTGGTCGTCAGGGCAAAGCGACGCTGCGCCGCCCCGCCTATCTGTGCAAAAGCGTCATCCAGGCTGTCATGCACCTGCATGGCCGCCCACTCATGGTAATCAAGCCCGGCTCGCTTCAGCTTCTTGTCGTCGAGCTCGAATCCCAAAGGGCGCACCAAATGCAAATACGCACCCGTATTGGCGGCCAGCCGTATCACATTACCCGTGTTGGGCGGAATTTCCGGCGATACCAAAACAATGTGAAACATGATTTCCTATTCCTCAGACCTGCAAACTGTAAGGCGTACGCGCCACCACCAGCCCGATCACCGAAGCGGCGCCAGCCTCCTTGAATTCACGCGCTATGCTGTCCAGGGTGCTGCCGGTGGTCAGGACATCGTCGACAACCGCAATGACCGCGTCCTCGACCCTGTACGGACACTCATATAGCCGCTCTACGCCAGCGATCCGGCCAGCTCGGGACAGCCCGGTTTGCCGCACACCCTCTCTGGCCCGCACGAGCAGCTCGGGCCGCAAGGCAAACGAGAGCCGAGGGGCCAGCCCACGGGCAATTTCGGCCGCGGGATTAAATCCGCGCCGCCTCAAAGAGGCACGGCTGGCCGGCACGGGAACCATGATTGTATGCTCCGGCAAGGCAGGCTTTGCCGCCAGCACGGCACCGGCCACCAGATCGGAAAACATGCGCGCATGCGAAAAGCGATGCCGTGCCTTGAAATGCTGGATCAGCAAATCGCCCGGTGCGGCGTAATCGAATGCCGCTATTACGCGATCGAAAGCGGGGCGACGCGCGGCGCAATCAGGGCAGCCCGGCTGCTCCAGAGCCAGGGCGCATACCGCGCACCGCAGCGTCGGCGCCGCCATGGACCGCGTAACGTCGAGACGGCAGGCATCGCACAATTGCAAGCCGCGCGACTTGCCTCGGCATAGAGCGCAATCGGCCGGCACCTGCTCCAGCAGATGTTCCCAGTGGCGTCGAACCAGGCCGTAAAATCTCCCCACCCCGCCGGCCTCGGATTCGCGCCGGAATTGCAGATAAGCCATAATAGTGCCAAGAGGTAAAGCTCAGGCGAGCCGATGCCCCTCATCTGAGCACGATTCCTGTTATAGCGCCCCGCCGATGTACGCAAAAATGTCACAACCTCCTACCCTTCCATTAAGCCCCGCACACGTCACCCAGCAATTTGCCCGCCGCCGCCCTCTGGACGAAGCCCAGTTCCTGTACGGCGAAGTGGCGCAGCGCATGCTGCAGCGCCTGAGTTACATACGCATCACTCCGTCGGCCGTACTGGATGCCGGCTGTGGGGCGGGGCATGCGCTCGAACCGCTGCGCTCGCGCTATCCCGACCTGCACTATACCGGCCTGGACTCCTGTTCCGCACTGCTGCAGGTAGCCACGGAGCGCTATGCCGCCAAGCCTAGCCTGTGGCAGAAATTGCGCAACAAACCCACCAATGCGGCACAGTTCGTGCAAGCCGATCTGGCTCATACCGGGCTTGCCCCCGAAAGCCTGGACATGGTCTGGTCGAATATGGCGCTGCACTGGCACCCCCAGCCGCACCTGGTGCTGGGCGAATGGCGGCGCACACTGAAAACCGGCGGGCTGGTCATGTTTTCCTGCCTGGGGCCAGGCTCGCTGCAGGAAGTGCGCCTGGCGCTGGCCGACGCCGGCATCCAGACCATTACGCCCAGCTTTGTCGACATGCACGATTTCGGCGACCTGCTGATCGAACGCGGCTTCGCCGATCCCGTCATGGATCAGGAAATCCTTACCCTGACTTACCGCAACGCCGAGAAGCTCTTGAGCGATTTGCGGGCTTTGGGCGGCAACCCCAGCCTGGGCCGTACACCCGGCCTGGTCGGACGGCAATGGCGGAACCGCCTGCTGGCTTCACTGGAGAAACAGCGTCACCAGGATGGCACCATCCACCTTAGCCTGGAAGTTGCCTATGGTCATGCATGGCGTTCGGCTGTCAACCGCAGTATCCCTGGCGAGACTCGCATTTCCATCGATTCGATCAAACGCAAGTCCTCGCCATAGCGAAAGCGGCTTGCGGGCATGAGGGCGGATGGCTGGAGTATTTTTGGTTTGAGTTGTTTACGGGATTCGATGGGTGGGTATTGGTATCTTAAGACGCCGTCTATCGGGGCTTGGGGTCAGGACCGGCACGGCGTGCTTGATCCGGATCTACCTCGTCCAGGCGGGCGTCGGGCGAACTCGCCCAGCCTCACGAGGCTGGGCTCAGACAGCGCCCGCCGAAGGCTCCCGCCTTCCCTACGGTAGCATCCGGCGCACGCCTTACGCCGGTCCTGACCCCAAGCCCCGATAGACGGCTCACGTAATGGCATGCCTGGAATGAGCGTGCCCGCACCCATGCCTCTATCACGTGACCACTACACCACGATATGCCAAACCCTGGATTTACTAAGCGCCCGACGCCTCGACGTATACCTCGATGCATGACTTCAACGTTTCTCTCGCTGCATTTCCTCAACGCAAGCCGCAGGGTGGGCGGTGCTGTGCAGGCCGGCGGTAGTCCAGCGCCGGGTGCTGACGAAGGGAAGGCGGGGGCTTTCGGCGGGCCCTGTCTGAGCAGTGCCTCGCGCGCGAGGCACTGCGAGTTGGCCCGACGCCCGCCTGGACGAGGCAGACCCGGGCAGTCGGGGTGCGTAGCACCACGACCGCTGGACGTGCCGGACTGCACAGCACCGCCCACCCTGCGGCGTCTTTATAGAATTAACCGCCGCCTACACAGCAAACACAGCAACACACACAGTCCAAGCCAATACAGGCAGCCCAAAGCGCCAACTCAATGTCACTACCCAAGCCTAAAACAGCTCAAAACGAAAATCACTGAAACGCGCCCAGCGCTGTAAACACTCGAACCCAAAAGACCCTAGTTATTCTTCTTGCGCGACGAATCGATGCCCAACTGCTTCAGCTTTCGATACAAGTGAGTGCGCTCAAGGCCGGTTTTTTCCGAGACCCGCGTCATGCTGTGATTTTCACGGCCCAGATGGTATTCGAAATAGATCCGCTCGAATTCGTCGCGTGCATCGCGCAAAGGCTGATCAAGCGCAATACTGCCAAGCAGCGAATTGCCATGCTCCTTGGCCGGCGGAGCGGAGAGCTCGGGGACCGGCGCCGTTGTAAGAGGCTGGCCGAATTCGGAACGTTTTTCGGGGATGCGGGCAGCAGCAGCCAGGCCAGGGGAAAGCACCGGCCGCGCCAGACCCGCCGCAATGGTCTTCAGCAGTTTTTGCAGCGTAATAGGCTTTTCGAGAAAATCGACGGCACCTATCCGCGTGGCCTCGACGGCGGTATCGACCGTGGCATGCCCGCTCATCATGATGACAGGCATATCGAGCAGGCCTTGCGAGCCCCACTCCTTCAACAAACTGACCCCATCGGTATCGGGCATCCAGATGTCGAGCAGCACCAGATCGGGCCGGGCGCGCAACCGCGCCGCCCGGGCCTGAGCCGCGTTTTCGGCAAGCTCGACCGTGTGTCCTTCATCGTAAAGAATCTCGGACAACAACTCCCGGATACCTATTTCGTCATCAACAACCAGAATTCTGGCCATAAAGCCTCACCTATCTTTTTTCCGCATTATCGTTCCCTTGTGCGTCTTCGTCCATAGTGGAGAGTGAATTCGCAAGACGGGTCAAGAGGATGGAAATGCGTGCACCACCTTCACGACGGTTTGAAATGTCTATCCGACCGCCATGTTCCTCAATAATTTTTTTCACAATAGCCAGGCCCAGCCCCGTTCCCGTTGGCTTGGTCGTAACATAGGGCTCGAAGACCCGCGGCAAAACCTGCGACGCAAACCCCTGGCCATTGTCTGAAACAGTAAGACGAACCGCCTGATGCTCGGTTCCTTCTTCAGTACGCGAATGCGTTAGTTTAGTCTGAACATAAATCCGCGCATCGGCCAGAGGCTGATCCTGGCTTGCCGCGTCTCGGGCATTGGCCAGCAAATTGTGTATGACCTGCCGCAATTGGGTCGGATCACCTTCGACCACAGGCAAGTCAGGATCGAATTCAACCTCGATCTTGACGCTTTGCCCATCATCGCGCACGGTCCCGCCGATAGGGTCCCAGCCATACAGCGTCAATACCTCGGCAATCAGCTCATTAATATCGATCTGCTGCATCTGGGCGGGCGGCGTGCGGGCATATTCACGGAAATCGTCGACCATTTTCTTCAGTGACGCCACCTGGTTGACGATGGTATTGGTCGAACGGATCAACATGGCCGAATCGGCTTCATTCAATCGATTCGAAAGCTTCATCGCCAGGCGTTCTGCCGAGAGCTGTATAGGCGTCAGAGGATTCTTGATTTCATGCGCCAGACGGCGCGCCACCTCGCCCCAGGCCACTGTCCGGTTTGCAGAGATGACCTCGCTGATATCGTCGAACACCACAAGGTAGCCATTATTGCGGCCATCCACGCTCAGATGGGTTCCTCGGGCAAGCAAGGTAACGACATGCTTCTTTTTTTCGTTGTCACTGGCGGCTTCGACTTCGAGTTCGAACTGCTGCTGCCAGTACTGGCGCTCGGAACCCACCGCCGTGTGCGCGACAAAAGCCTGGCGTATCAGTTTGGACAGCTCGAACGCGCCATCGACCGTTTCGAGCGGACGCCCCTTGACCGAGCGCAAATCGGTCATCAGGATGGTTTGCGCACCCTGGTTGAGGATGGTGACGCGAAAAGCTTCGTCAAACACCAGCACGCCGGACGACAAATTGCTCAGCACCGACTCGAGGTAGACATTGGACCGTTCCAGTTGCAAGCGATTGCTTTCGACCATATGCCGCGCCTCGTCGAGCTGCCGCGTCATGGCATTGAAAGAGCGCGTCAATTGCCCTACCTCGTCTTTCTCGGGAGGCTCAGGCAAGGGCCGGTAATCGCCCACGCCTACCGCCTGCGTTCCCGCCGCCAGGGTAAGCAAAGGCCGGACCAGGCGGCGCGACAAGGCCAACGCAACCACAATTGCCGCAAACACGGCAAGAATAAGAGCCAGAGTCAGCGTAATGGCATACAGCTTGCGCAGGCCCAGGCGCGACAAAGCCAATTCCTGGTAATCGCGAAACCCCTGCTGAGCCTGATTGGCATTGCGCGCGATCTGTTCGGGAACAGGCTGGATCACCTGCAGCCAGCGTGTGTCGGGCGAGACGCCCAATGCCGACGAAAAGCGGTCCATGGTGTTGACGGGAATCACGACCCGCAGGCGTAAACCGGCACCCGTTTCGTCGCCCCCCCCTTCCTGAGTCTTTTCGTTATAGGTCTCGGCAGCCGAGTAACTGCGCGATACCCGAAGCTGATTCAAGACATTGGCCGGAGGCACGTCAGGCAGCAACTGGCCGTAGGCCGAAGAAGAAAAAGCCACCAGGCGGCCGCTGCCGGTAAATACCAGCGCCTCGGCCACGCCACTGGACTCGCGCAGGCGCGTGATCGCAATGGTCATGTCGGAATCGCTGGAGTTCGCCAACTTGGAAGCAATGTCTTTGGCCCGGCCGGTCAAATCGGCAAGTTGCGAATCGAGGGCGGCCCGGCCCAGGTTGAGGCCCGCTTCGAGAGCGGTATCGACCCGTACGTTGAACCAGGACTCGATGGACCGGGACATGAACTGAACCGAGAGCACATAAATCAGTGCGCCCGGCAAGACTCCTATCAAGGCAAAAGACAAGGCAAAACGCGCCGTCAGGCGGGCGCCAAACTGCCGCCGCCGAATCTGGCGCACCAGCCGCGCGGCGAGCACCAGAACCCAAAAAATCAGCGCAACGGCAAATACGCCATTGAGCATCAGCAAGGTATCGTACTGCTGGGCATAACGGGAGGCGTTGCCGGTGGACCAGACCAGCAGGGCCAACAGCGCCAAAGCACTGATCGCCGCAACGATCAGTGCCAGCCGCAGACCCCACTTCAGGAGGGATCGTGCGCGGAGATTGAAAACGTGAAATCTTTCCATGGGGTCGCTAAAGACCAGGCACTACTGTTGAAGGCATTGATTTGAAAGGGGCGCGCCAGGCGTGAGGTATCCAGGCGCACACGGATCCGGCCATGATAATTCTTGTCGGGGCTGAGATCTTTTATATCGGCGACCGCCCATCCGCGTATATGGCGGATCAGCGACAGGGAATCATCCAGCGACGACTCCGGCAAGGACAGGTCGCCCGTCCCGACACGCCACTGGCGCGTCAAGGCGTTATAGACAATACGCCAGGTAAGCTGTTTGTCGACAACCGTGCGGTCGAACCACCACCAGCGCCTGGAAACAATGGACAGATCGGCGGTGAAATAAATCGGCACGCCTTTTTGCGCCGCATTGCGCAATTCGCTGCTGACCTCGAACTGCACGTCCGCATCGAGATAGAGTTTGCCGTCTCGCGCCGTCGGCTCGACCTGCATCACCTGAGCCGGTTCCGCCGCCCACACCGGTCCGACCCGGGAAGCAAGGCATACGCATAACACGACGGAGAACAAGACTCGGAATATCATCGGCTACCTGCACATTACATGCAAAGACTGTGCGCTATTTTTGACGACTCAAGGCAGTTTGGCAAACAAGGCGTAAAAAAACCCATCATACAGACTCGCATCGCCGGTCTCGGTGATAGGCAATAATTGCCCTGGCGCCGGCAAACGCAGGGCATCGGCATGGCGTTTTAAGAACTGCAGGGCCTGCTGTTCGCCTTCCTGCGGAAAAATGGAGCATGTCGCATACAGCAAACGCCCCCCCGGCTTGACCGTTTTCCATAGAGCATCCACTATTTTGCGCTGCAAGCCGGCAGTCCTGGCCACATCGGCTTCGCGCCGCAACCAGCGTATATCGGGATGACGACGCACAATGCCCGATGCCGTACAAGGCACATCGGCCAGCACCGCATCAAAGGGGCGGCCATCCCACCAGGCATCCGGATCGGCGGCATCGGCACAGCGCAAGGACACATTCGAACCCATCAGGCCTAAACGTTCCAGATTGTGTCCGACTCTGTCCAGGCGGCTCGCATCGGTATCCAGCGCCTGCAATTCTATGTCGGCCAACTCGAGTAAATGGGCCGTTTTGCCGCCCGGCGCCGCACAGGCGTCAAGTACCCGCCACCCCGATTCGGGTTGCAAGAGTACCGCCGCCTGTTGTGCCGAAGCATCCTGCACCGACCACCAGCCTTGTTCAAACCCCGGAATCTGCTGGACGGGCCGAGGCGCCGCAAGGGCAACGCCCGCATCCCCCAGCGGTGAAGCGTCAATCCCGGCTGTCGCCAAGGCTTCCAGCACCTGGGCAGGCGAGGAGCGGCGCACATTGACCCGCAGGCTCATCGGGCCAGGCTGGTTGGCGGCTTCCAGCAAACGTTCCCATTGCCGGGGGTAGGCGCGCTTGACGAGCCTTATCCACCATTCAGGATAATTCCACTGCGCTTCGGGATTTTGCAGCGCTTGCGCTAAAATGGCGCTTCTTTCACGCAAGAAGCCCCGCAAGGTGGCATTCAGCAACCCTTTGTAAGGCACCATCTTGCGCTGGCCTGCCGCTGCCTGAACGGCCTGATCGACCACCGTATGCACGGCATATACTGGCAAATCGCGCCGCAACGGCTCCTGGCCCGGCGATTCGGCGGCTTCGACGGCGGTATCGAGCAAAGCCAGCGATACCAGCAACAGGGCATCGAATACGGCATTGGGAGGCGTACGCTGCACCAGAAGGTTCCTGACCTCGCACATCAGGCCAAGGCGGCGCATCACATGAAAACTGATCGCCTGGCTTGCGGCGCGCAATTCGACCGGTGTAGCCGCCAGACAGTCGGACAGCGACCGGCCCGACAGCACGGCCCGGACATTGTGCGCACTGGCCAGCATAGTGTCTGACAGGGAAATTCGGGACGGTTTGAAAGAAGTATCGGGCACGAGCTATGGCATCAATTGGGGTGAAGATATCTAGCGGACTGTATCACCAAATGGAGCCGGGCTCCCCGGTATTGGGCTCTACCCGTTAAAATTCCTGTCTTTACCGAGCCTGAAGGCTCTACGAGGTTATCCATGAGTTCCCCCAAAGTCGGTTTCGTCAGCCTGGGCTGTCCCAAGGCGCTGGTCGATTCAGAGCGCATTCTGACCCAGTTGCGCACTGAAGGCTATGCCATCACTCCCGATTATGACGATGCCGATGTCGTGGTCGTCAATACCTGCGGCTTTATCGACAGCGCCAAGGCCGAATCGCTCGACGCCATCGGCGAGGCCATTGCCGAAAACGGCAAAGTCATCGTGACCGGCTGCATGGGCGTCGAAGAATCGATGATCCGCAACATTCATCCGGCTGTGCTCGCCGTTACCGGGCCCCAGCAGTATGAACAAGTGGTACGCGCCGTGCACGAGGCGGCTCCTCCAAGCATGGAGCACGACCCCTACATCGACCTGGTGCCGCCGCAAGGCATCAAGCTGACGCCGCGCCACTACGCTTACCTGAAAATATCCGAAGGCTGCAACCACCGCTGCAGTTTCTGCATTATTCCGTCCATGCGCGGCGATCTCGTCAGCCGCCCCATCGGCGATGTCATGGGCGAGGCCGAGCGCCTGGTCAAGGCCGGCGTCAAAGAGCTGCTGGTCATTTCGCAGGACACCAGCGCCTATGGGGTCGATGTGAAATTCCGCAGCGGCTTCTGGAATGGCCGGCCGATCAAGACTCACATGACCCAGCTCTGCGAGGCCCTGTCCGAGTTCGGCGTCTGGACGCGCCTGCACTATGTCTACCCGTATCCGCACGTCGACGAAGTCATCCCACTGATGGCCGAAGGAAAAATCCTGCCTTATCTCGACATTCCGTTCCAGCACGCCAGCCCACGCATCCTGAAAGCCATGAAACGCCCGGCTTTCGAAGACCGCACCCTGGCCCGCATCAAGAAATGGCGCGAAATCTGCCCCGACCTCACCCTGCGCTCGACCTTCATCGTCGGTTTTCCCGGCGAAACCGAAGAAGACTTCCAGTATCTGCTGAACTGGATGACCGAAGCGCAGCTCGATCGGGTGGGCTGTTTCCAATACTCGCCCGTGAAAGGCGCCCGTGCCAATGATCTGCCCGACCCGGTCGCCGACGACATCAAGCAGGATCGCTGGGAACGCTTCATGGCGCACCAGCAGGCCATCTCCACGGCGCGTCTGGCCTACAAGGTCGGCCGCGAAATCGACGTGCTGATCGACGAAATCGATGCCGACGGCGCCATCGGACGCTCAAGCTCCGACGCACCTGAAATCGACGGCAACGTATTTGTGAGCAGCGAAGGCAAGCTCAAACCCGGCGAAAAAATACGCGTGCGCGTCACGGACTCCGACGAATACGATTTGTACGCCGACGCGATCTGACCTCCCGCCGCCTCCGCCGACACCTCATCGGCTTCGTTCACGGACGGCGGTCTTCATCGATGCAGGGGCGCCCCTACAGCTCGGGGTGCCAGCCCTGTACGAAAACTTCGACGGGCTGGCGCTTGCCGCCGGCTTTCTGCAATTCCAGCAGGCGTAGAACACCGCCGGCGGTTGCAATATCCACGCCTGCGGGGCTTACGTCTTCGATCTGGCCGGCGGTCTTCCGCGCGGGCCGATCCAATGCCCTGGCCGACCAGACCTTGACCGGATCGCTCAAGCCGGGCAAGCGCAGGGTGGATCCAGGTACGGGATTGAAGGCACGAATGCGCCGCTCCAGAATCCGGGCAGGCTGCGAAAAATCCAGAGCAGCCTCGCCTTTGTCCAGCTTGGCCGCATAAGTCACTCCTTCCGCGGGCTGCGGAACTGCCTTCAGCCTGCCTTTTTCCAGATCATCCAGGGCCTGCACAATTGCATCGGCCCCCAGGGCGGCAAGATCATCATGCAAGCGTGCGGCGTTGTGGCCGCCACTGATCCCCATAGAGCGCACCAGCAGCATGTCCCCGGTATCCAGCCCTGCATCCATCTGCATGATGGTAATGCCGGTCTGCATATCGCCCGCTTCGATCGCCCTTTGTATCGGCGCCGCGCCGCGCCAGCGCGGCAGCAGACTGGCGTGGATATTCAGGCAGCCATGCCTGGGCAAAGACAAAACCCACTGGGGCAGAATCAGCCCATAGGCCGCCACCACCATGACCTCGGGAGCCAGCGCAGACAAGACCTTGCAGGCCTCCCGGGCCTCCTCCGGGTATTTGCCGTCCAGGCGCAGGCTGCGTGGCTGAAGCACCTGAATACCGGCATTCAGGGCTGCCTGCTTGACAGGGCTTGGCGTCAACTTCAGGCCCCGCCCCGAGGGACGATCGGGCTGCGTGAGCGCCAGGCAGACTTCATGGCCGGCCGCCAGAATGGCGTCGAGGGCAAAACGGGCGAATTCCGGTGTTCCGGCAAAGACAATGCGCATAAAAAAGCCGATTCAGGTGACTGAATCGGCATGATACCAAGGCGGCGCCCTCTTGCACGGAGGAACTGCCGCCGCGGAGCAAAGCCGCGCTACATGCGCTGCGCGTCCTGGCGTTCTTGCTTGCGGATTTTGGTCTTGATGCGATTTTGCTTGAGCGGGGACAGGTACTCGACAAACACCTTGCCCATCAGGTGATCGAGCTCGTGCTGCACGCACACCGCCAGCAGGCCTTCCGCCTCGAATTCGATACCTTCACCCTGTTCGTCGAGGGCGCGCACGCGAATGCGGGCCGCCCGCTCTACCTCGTCGTATACGCCTGGCACCGATAGGCAACCCTCTTCATAAACCTGAAGTTCGTCGCTCTTCCAGAGAATCTCAGGATTGATCAGCACCCGCAAATCATTGCTTTCTTCGGAAACGTCGATTACGACAACCCGTTCATGCACGTCGACCTGAGTGGCGGCCAAACCCACCCCGGGCGCCTCGTACATGGTCTCGGCCATGTCGCGCACCAGCTCGCGTATGCGATCGTCCACCACCTCCACCGGCTTGGCAACTTTGTGCAGGCGCGGGTCGGGGTAGCGAAGAATAGGAAGTAAGGCCATAAAACTCGTCCGATAAAACATCCAGGCTCTTATAATAAAACAAGATGCAATAAAGCTGTAATCCACGGCCCGAAGGCATGGCTTTTCATGTCACGCCTGCCGCACGAGCTCTGCGAGCTGTGTCACACTTAGACTATGTCGCTCAATTTACCCTCCGAGGAATTCTCCGCATGGATGCGCCTGTCGCTCGAGCCCGGCCTTGGCCTGGCCCAGGCGCGACACCTGCTGCTCGAAGCGGGGCTGCCGCAGAATATCTACGCCATGTCGACCGGTTCTCTTGCCAGGCTGGTGCCGCCCGAACTCGCCCAACGCCTGGCCGCCGAACCAACGCCCGAAATACAGGAAACCATTGCCCGTACGCTCGAATGGCTGTCCGGACCCAATCACCATATCGTAACGCTGGCCGATCCGGCTTACCCCAAGGCCTTGCTCGATATCCACGACCCACCCCTGATGCTCTACGTCAACGGCAATGTCAATCTGCTGGCCAGCCCGGTCATTTCCATGGTCGGCGCGCGCAACGCCAGCGCAGGCGGTATAGACAATGCCCTGGCCTTCGCCCGCTACCTGGCCGAGCAGGGCTGGTGCATCGCCAGCGGCCTCGCCCTGGGCATCGACGCGGCTGCCCATAAAGGCGCCCTGCGGGCCGGCGCCCAAGGCGGCGGCACAATGGCCATACTGGGTACCGGCATCGATATCGTGTACCCGTCCCGCAATCTCGATCTGGCCCACCAGATCGCCGAACAGGGCGTGCTTGTGTCGGAGTTTCCGCTCGGTACCCGCGCATTGCCCTATCAATTCCCCAAACGCAACCGTATCGTGGCAGGCGTGGCCCGTGGCGTCCTGGTGGTCGAGGCCGCCCGGCAAAGCGGGTCGCTCATTACCGCCAAGCTCGCTTCGGAAATGGGCCGCGAGGTGTTCGCCATACCGGGCTCCATACATTCCCCACTGTCGCGCGGCTGTCACGCCCTGATCCGCCAAGGCGCCAAGCTGGTCGAATCAGCGGCCGACATCCGCGACGAACTCGGCCTGCCGCGTCCCGACTCCACCGCCGCGGCCCCCGCTCTTCCCCCCAAGCCCGATCGCAACCGTCATGCAAGCCGCAACGCCAATAGCCGGATGATGCTCGACGCAATGGGCTATGACCCCATCGATCTCGATACGCTCCAGCAACGCACCCATCTCGATCTGGCCACACTGAATACCCATTTGCTGGAGCTGGAACTCAACGAATCCGTGGCAAGGCTTGACGACGGCCGCTTTCAACAACGCTAAAAAGCTTATCATTAAGCATGAAAAGTGCGGATAAACTCCTGATTTTGAGCCGAGACTCGTCTTTCGGGGCTTTATCCGGCACAAAGATCCTCGAACATACTTAGGAACCTCCCCATGTCTTTGCCAGATCGAATCAAAATTGTCGAGGTATCTCCTCGCGATGGGTTGCAGAACGAAAAAGAATTCATTTCCACCCAGATCAAGATCGAACTCATCGACCGCTTGTCAGCCGCCGGTTTCCAGAATGTCGAATCCGCCTCGTTCGTGTCGCCCAAATGGGTCCCGCAAATGGCGGACGGCGCCGACGTCATGCTTGGAATACAACGCCAGCCCGGCACCATTTACTCGGTGCTCACACCCAATATGCGAGGCTTCGAGGGGGCCCTGGCGGCTCAATCGGACGAAGTCGTTATTTTCGGCTCGGCCAGCGAAGCGTTCTCGCAAAAAAACATCAATTGCTCGATAGCCGAATCGATCGCACGCTTCGAGCCGGTCGCGGCGGCCGCCAAGGCCGCCGGACTGCGCCTGCGCGGCAGCATCAGCTGCTCCCTGGGCTGCCCCTACCAGGGCGAAACCCCCATTGAATCGGTCGTCGACGTCGCCCGGCGTTTTCTGGCATTGGGCTGCGACGAAATCGACGTGGCCGACACCATAGGCACAGGCACCGCCAAACGGGTGAGCCAGGTGATGAACGCAGTGACCAAAGTCGTCGACCCCACGCGCATTGCGGGGCACTTCCACGACACTTACGGCCAATCGCTGGCCAATATCCTGGCGGCCCTGGAAGCGGGGATCAGCATATTCCATACCTCGGTCGCCGGCCTGGGAGGCTGCCCCTACGCCAAGGGAGCCACCGGCAATGTCGCGACCGAAGACGTGCTGTACATGATGGATGGGCTCGGCATCGAAACCGGCATCGACCTGAATGAAGTGGTCGACATCGGCATGTGGATATCCGGCCATCTCGGCCGCAAGACGGCAAGCCGGGCCGGCAATGCGCTAGCCGCGCGCAAGGCGGGCTAGGATGGGCTTGCCGAAGGTGCCGGCACCTGCCGAACAGGATCTTTCCGCCCTGCTCGATACGGCCATGCCCAGCCCCGAAGAGCGTTCCGCCCTGCTCGAAGAAATCGGCCCTCTGCCATTGCACGGCCAGGCCTGGCCCATCTGGATCAAAATACTGGCCTGGATCATCGTGCTGATTATCGGCATGCAAATCACCTATACCGCCACCAGTCCCGGCGGACACAACGTCAGCCCCCTGGTGGCGGGCAGCATTCTGGTGTGCTTCCTGGCACTGCTCGTAGTGGCGCGATTCATGCTGGTTTCCGAAACCCGAATCACGCGGATCGGCATCGAGCAATCGTGGATTACGCGGCGCCAGGTCGCCTGGGAAGACATCCGGTTCGCCAAGTTCATTCCGCTTTTCACCTCGAAGCGCCTGGTGTGCTTCACCAGCCGCGGACGCCCCGTGGTCTTCCAGGCCGGCACACGCGAACTGCAAGTCGCCTTTGCCCGTATCGCGCTGGTATATCGACGACGGCGCTAGCCCGGACATTTCACCATAAGGCCCACTCTTGCCTTCTTCATGCATGCATGAAGAAGGCTTTTAGCAGTTGGAACTCAAGGCGGCGCACATGGGTCAGACGACAGCAGCGGATCTCTCGATGTCTTTCGAAAACCACACTGCAGATCTTGGCGGCATGGCTTAGAAGCTCATCTCGGTCAATGGCACGACCGCAATGCCGTTCTTTTCTAACTCGACACGGACGTGGCTTGCGACAGCCACCGCGGTGGGTTCGTCTCCATGTGTGCAGAACGAACGTATCGCGGCAGGAATCCTCTTGCCTGACGGCGTGATGATGGCCTGCTCTTCAAGCATGGCAAGAACTTGCCGTGCCGCTTGGGCGGGATCGGTAATCATGGCGCCAGGCAGACTGCGTGAAGTCATCAGCCCGGTTTCGGAATAGGTACGATCAACGTAGGCCTCTTCAGCGACCTTCAGTCCGAGCTTGTGTCCCGCTTTCACCATTTCGGAACAGGCGTTGGCAACGAAAATCAATTCACGGTCCGCGGCACGGATGCCGCGGGCGATAGCTTGCGCAATGGCTTCTTCGTGATGCGCCATATTGTTCAAGGCTCCGTGCGGTTTGACGTGCGTGACCTTGGCGCCAATTGCCCCCGCAAGAGCTTGCAAGGCGCCGATCTGATACGTGATCATGTATTCGAGATCCTGGGCATTCATTTGAATCTGCCGCCTGCCGAAGCCCCAGATATCGTTGAAGCCAGGATGGGCGCCTATGGAAGCGCCGTTCTTCAGGGCGAGATTAACGGTTTCGGCCATGACCGTGGCATCGCCGGCGTGAAAGCCGCAGGCCACGTTGGCGGAACGGATAATCTTGATCAGTTCGGCATCGTTGCCGATCTTCCATTTTCCAAAGCTTTCGCCCATGTCGGCATTGAGGTTGATCTGCTGTGTCATTGCGGCTTCCTTTTAATCGATTGAAAAAAGAACCATCAAGCCAAGACGCCGGCGCGCTGGCTCACTTCAGAGGCGGTAAACCCCATCAGGCTGTGGAATCGCGCTTCGTCGGTAGCGCTTTCGGTGTTCACCAGAAGAACGCGTGAATCCTGATCCAACCCCAACTGCCCGCGCCCTTTGCGGTCACCAGCCAAAGCCAGCAGACCAGCCAAGCCGGCTGCGCCACTTTCTCCGGCGAGAACGACTTCTTCGTCTTTCTTCGCCATTGCCAGGGCACGCATGGCCTGGATGGCATCTTCTTCTTCGATGGTCATATACGCGGCCGCGTACTGACGCAAGACCCGCCAAGCCACGAGCGATGGTTCGTAGCATTCCAGCATAGACATCAGCGTAGGCTCGCCCGCATCCACCCGCACGGGGTGATCGGCCTTAGCGCTTTCAAAAAGGCAGGCGGCGCGGGACGGCTCCACAACAATAAATTTGGGCGGATGCGCCGCCCACTGCAGCGCCATGGATCTTGCGAGCGCCGCGGCGAATCCGCCTACGCCCGCTTGCAAGAAAACGTGCGTAGGCACAGTGTCGAGCTGTTCGGCAAGCTCGCGGGAAATGAGCGTGTAGCCTTGCATCACCCATCTGGGGATGTCTTCGTAGCCGGGCCATGTCGTATCCGAGAGCAAGGTCCAGCCACTCGATTGCGCCAAGCGCATCGACTCCGCCACGGCATCGTCATAGGTTCCCTTTACTTCCACGATTTGGGCGCCGAATCTTGCGATAGCATTGCGCCGTGCCTGCGTCACCCCTCCATGAACCAGGATTACGGCACGCGCTCCAGCGAGGCGTGCCCCAGCGGCCACGGACTGGCCATGATTGCCGTCGGTCGCGCAAACAAAAGTCATGGTCGCGGCGGCACGGTAAAAGCGTTGCGCACGGGCGTCCCGCGCAGGCCGGCCATCGCGGGGTTCGATTGCCAGGGACCCGCTCGCGGAACGGGGAAGTTCATCCGTCGTCATAGCCTTGCCGTCCAATCTGGTGGCCTCTTCCATGACCAGGCGCAGGACCGTGTACGCCCCTCCCAATGCCTTGAAACTGCGCAGCCCCAAACGCCGGCCTTCGTCTTTGAGCCATAGGCGGCCGATATCAAGATCCTTGGCCAGGGTAGGAAGATCACGCAATGGGCTGGGCGTGTAATCGAAGACGGCCCGCAGCGTGGCATGCACGTCAGCCGAGTCCAGGTTGGGGAGCCCTGTGGCATATGCTCGGGTTTGTTCATCCGCAAGCGCCGTATTCATCAATAGCTTCATCTATATCATCCACAAATAAGGGATGACGATATATTATTCAATTAGCCAAGGTAATACTTACGTATTTAGCCATCAAAAACGCAAAAATTTTTCATAAAAATCAAAAATGACATCATTGGACGAAGTGGATCTGAAAATCCTTGAACTGGTGCAGCAGGACGGCAGGATTTCGCAAAGCGGGCTAGGCGAGCAAGTTCACTTGTCGACTGCCGCAGTGAATCGCCGCCTGCGACGCCTCCAGCAAGAGGGCGTGATACGCAAGCTAGCTGCGGTGCTGTCGGGGCCGGCGCATGCGACCCCACCAAAAACCTCACACGAGCGGGGGTGGCGGCCCAGGCAGGGTGAGCGAGCTTGAGTCCGCCGCGGCCGGCGCCTGGATCGGGATGCAAGGGAGCGGCTGTTTGAGCGTCAAGGGTGTCCACCGCCCGGGGGGCTGTGGACGACGCGAGTTCCGCGACCGCCCGATCCAGGCGCCGGCCGCGGGCAGTCCTGGCAACGCCAGGACCGGACGATGCGAGCTCCACCCTGCCTGGGCCGCCACCCCCGCGTCTTAAGAACGAAAATGACGGCATCGACGATCTACGCAGCAGCAGCCCGCCAACTCATAACATCCCATAAAAAAAGCGCCCTGGGTCGGATAACCCAAGGGCGCAACGGGCAAAACCGGTATATCGGCGATATCAGCGCACCGGCAAGGCGTACATCAGCCCGCCTTTATTCCATTGCGCATTCAGGCCGCGCGGAATTTTCAGAGGGCTGTCCATGCCCACATTGCGCTCGAAGCTTTCGCCATAATTACCCACTTGCTTGACGATGTTGTAAGCCCACTTTTCGTCAAGCCCCATGTTTTTGCCGGCCCCTGGAGTAACCCCCAGCAAGCGTTGAACATTGGGATTATTGCTTTTGAGCTCCTCGTCGACATTCTTCGACGTAACTCCCAACTCTTCGGCGCCGATCATCGCATAAAGCGACCATTTGACGATGTTCAGCCACGCATCGTCGCCCTGCCGCACAAAGGGCCCCAAGGGCTCTTTGGAAATGATTTCCGGCAAAACCACATAATTGTCAGGATTTTGCAGCTTGGAAATCCGAATCGAAGCCAGGCCCGAAGCATCGGTCGTGAACACATCGCAACGGCCGGAGGCAAAGGCGTTGACCACCTCGTTGAACTGCTCGATCACCACTGGCTTGTAGCTGATCTTGTTGGCGCGGGCCCAATCGGCCATGGTGTTTTCGTTGGATGTGCCGGTTTGCATGCAGACCGTCGCGCCGTCGAGCTCCTTGGCGCTTTTTACCTTCAACGACTTCGGCACCAGAAAGCCCTGCCCGTCGTAATAATTGATACCGGCATGAATGGCGCCCAGGGCCGTATCGCGCTGTTGCGTAACAGTCGTATTGCGAGCCAGAAGATCGATTTCGCCCGATTGCAATGCCGTAAACCGTTGCTGTGAATTCAGGGGAACGGCCTTGAATTTGCTGGCATCACCCAAGGTTGCCGCCGCCACGGCGCGACAGACGTCGATATCGAGCCCCTTCCAGTTGCCCTTGGCATCGGGCGCCGAAAATCCCGCAAAACCGGTGGTAACCCCGCATTCGACATAGCCGCGCTTCTTGACTACATCGAGCGTATCGGCATGAGCCCATTGCAGCCCCGAAAACAAGACCAGCGCACCAGCCGCGTATTTAACGTAGCGCATAAAATTCCCCTGTAAGAAACCCGAGATAACGACTCCAGCAGGCATCTTACCGCAATCGGACCACCGAAAAACAGATAAACTTATTCATAATCCCGCAGGTCGTCTATGACCTTCCCATCGTTGGGCAGAGTGCCGGTTTCCACGAATTCCAGCTCGGCGCGCAGCTTGGTTACATCACGCACCGACGCGGTGATCCTGGCCTGCAGATCGGGGCCGGGATGGGTGGTTTCAACGCTTAAAGTCATCAGGTCGGCGCCAAACTTGCCGCTGACCACCAGCCGCGCCTTGCCGATTTCAGGGTGGCGCCGGACGACCTCGGCTATTTGCCCCGGATGCACGAACATGCCCCGCACCTTGGTAGTCTGATCGGCACGGCCCATCCACCCCTTGATGCGCATATTCGTGCGCCCGCAAGGCGAAATACCGGGCATCACGGCCGACAGGTCGCCGGTGCCGAATCGCACCAGCGGGTAATCGGGGTTGAGCGTGGTGACCACGATTTCGCCTACCTCGCCTATGGGCAGGGGCCGATTCGTGCCCGGCTGCACGATCTCCAGAATGATATCTTCATTGACCACCAGGCCTTCGCGAGCCGAGGTTTCGTAGGCCATCATACCCAGATCGGCGCTACCGTATGCCTGGTAACCGTCAATCCCGCGCTCGGCAAACCACCGCTGCAAAGAGGGTGGAAACGCCTCGCCGGAAAACAGCGCGCGCCGGATCGAAGGCAAGGCCACCCCCAGCTCGTCGGCCTTTTCAAGAATGATCTTCAGGAAGCTGGGCGTGCCCGTGTAACCGGCGGGAGCCAGGTCCGCAATGGCGCGGACCTGCTGCTCGGTCTGGCCTATGCCTCCGGGGAAAACGGTGCAGCCCAGCGCATGGGCCGCTGTTTCCATCATCGAGCCGGCAGGCGTGAAATGATAGGAAAAGCAGTTATGCACCAGTTGCCGCGACCGGAAGCCGGCCGCGTACAAGGCCCGGGCAAAGCGCCAGTAGTCGGGGCGCGTGCCTTCGGGCTCGTATATGGGGCCGGGCGAGGCGAATACACGCAAGGCGTCGCCCCAGCCTATGGACGAAAAGCCGCCGAAAATACGGCCGACCTCGTCCAGTTGCCCGCCGGTTCGGCCCTGGCGCATATCCAGTTGCGCCTGCAGCAGTTCGCTTTTGCGAATTACGGGGATCTGCTCGAGATCGGCGCGCCGCCCGATAGCATTGGGATCGATTCCCTGCAACTGCTCGGCGATCGCCGGCGCATAGACGCGGGCACGCTTCAAGGCGGCTGGCAAGCGTTCCAGCAGCAGTTGCTCGCGCTGGGCAGCGGGCGCGGATTCGCGTTCTTCGAAATACGTCATCATGGCATCCCTCGGGATCAGGCAAGCCAACGCTTGCGGCGCCGGTAAAATTTTGTATCGCGAAAATTCTTGCGCTCGCCGCTTGAAACTCCGAGATAGAATTCTTTGACGTCTTCGTTTTGGGCCAGGTCGTGCGCCGCGCCATCCATCATGACGCGGCCGTTTTCCAGGATGTAGCCATAATCGGCATAACGCAGCGCAATACTGGTATTTTGCTCGGCAAGCAGAAAGCTCACGCCTTCACGCTCGTTCAGATCGCGCACGATCTCGAAAATTTCTTCCACGATTTGCGGAGCCAACCCCATGGAAGGCTCGTCGAGCAGAATCATAGTGGGGTTGGCCATGAGTGCACGCCCAATCGCCGCCATCTGCTGTTCGCCGCCCGAGGTGTAGCCGGCCTGGCTGGTGCGCCGTTGTTTGAGGCGCGGGAAATACCCATAAACGCGATCGAGCGCCGCGCTCAAATCGCCGCGTGAAATAGCGCGTGTATACGCACCTGTCAGCAGATTTTCTTCGATGGTCAGATGGCCGAAGCAATGGCGGCCCTCCATGACCTGCACGACGCCGCGCTTGACCAGGTCGGCCGGTGAAAGCCGTTCGATCCGCTCGCCGCGATAATCGATGCTGCCCTTGGTGACATCGCCGCGTTCAGCCTTGAGCAAATTGGAAACCGCCCGCAAAGTCGTGGTTTTGCCGGCCCCGTTGGCGCCCAGCAGCGCCACGATCTTGCCTTCCGGCACGCACAGCGACACCCCCTTCAACACCAGGATCACGTGGTTATAAATAACCTCGATACCATTGACGTTAAGCAGAATGTTGGGCGTTTCAGTGTCAGCTCTTGCATTCATAAAAAGCATTCCATGCCGTCGATTGAATCCGCCTGCCGCACGGCGGCGGCAGGCGGACAGCCGGGCATCAGTCCTTGCAAGTGCGAGGAGTGATGTTTTTCTCTTTGGCGTACTTGGCGGCAAGCTCTTTTACCAGCGGATTGACGAATTTCTTGTCGGACTGGTACCAGTCGGATACGACCTTGAATTTCTTGCCATCCCACTGGATGATCCGAGCCCAGTCGGTACCCATGTGATCTTCGCACGAGGTTTTGACCGGACGCATGATCTCGCCGAAGCCCAACTGGTTAAGCCGGTCTTGAGTCAGATCGAGGTGCTCGAAACCCCAGCGCACTTGCTCTGGGGTCATGTGCTTGCCCTTGCCGTACTTTTCCTGGGCGGCGCGGATCGCCTCGACCTGCAGCATCGAAATCATCAGGCCGCGCGTATAGCTGATGGTTCCGAAATACTTGCCGTCGGTATCGGTGCCCTGGCCTTTGTCGTAGAGGTATTTCTTGATGTCCTGGTGAACCTTCCCCTGCTCGGCGCTATTTTGAATGGTCACCGCGTTGTAGCCCTTGGCCACATCGCCCAGGTCCTGCACGTCATTTTCAGAGCCGGCCCACCATATGGCGTACATTTTGTCGCGCGGATAGCCTATAGCCTGCGCCTCGCGGATCGCCGTCGGCGTCATGATCCCGGCGCTCCACAACAGCACGTAGTCAGGACGTTTCTGACGGATCTGCAGCCATGTGGATTTTTGCTGGACGCCGGGCGCGGTGACCGGATAAAGCTGCAATTCGAAACCATCGGCCTTGGCGCGCGCCTCGAGCAGCGGAATGGGCTCTTTGCCGAACGGCGAATCGTGAAACACCAGGGCGATTTTCTTGCCTTTGAGCTTGTCGACGCCGCCCACTTTCTTGGCGATATCCTGGATCATCGTATCGGCCGCCGTCCAGTAGGTTCCGAGCAGCGGGAAATTCCATTGGAACACAGCACCGTTGGCGGACTGCGACAGGCCATAGCCCACGGTTTCAACCGATACTTTATCGAGTATGGCTTTGTCGGTAATGGCAAACGTAATGCCCGTGGACTGCGGATCGAAGCCCGATGCCCCGCCGTTCTTGGCTTTCAGCCGCTCATAGCATTCCACGCCCTTATCGGTGGCGTAGCCCGTTTCGCACTCTTCATAGCTGAGCTTGACGCCATTGACACCCCCGTCCCGGGCGTTGACCAATTTAAGGTAATCCATTTTCCCGTCGGCCCAGGGGATGCCCAGCGGCGCAAAGGAACCCGTGCGGTAAGCCAGCAGGGGAATAAACTGATCTTCCGCCGCTGCAGCAGGCGCCGCCATGGCGCTCAAGGCGCCTGCCACCGCAAACATGGCTGTGGCCAATTTGAAAGTATGTTTCATCTCCAAGTCCTCCGTTTGGTGTTTCTACGCACCGTGTGTTGTTCAGTCCGGTTCGAATGAGCCAGCCGAGCGTTAAAAACAAATGCCTGAACTTCTGTACCTATACAGCCAATGCAACAGTCAATGCGACAATCAATGAGGGAACGGCCAGATACGCAGCTTCTCCTTGCCTATGCTCCATAACCGGGCCAGGCCGTGCGGCTCGGCAATCAGGAAAAATACAATCAGCGCACCAAACACCATATGTTCGATATGCGCGGCGGTATCGATGGCCAGTGGCAAGTCGAACCAGCCAGGCACATTGGTCAGGGCAATCGGAACCAGCACAATAAAGGCCGCACCGAAAAAACTGCCCAGAATCGAGCCCAGGCCGCCGATAATCACCATGAACAACAACTGGAACGAACGATTCAGGTCGAAAGCCAGCGGCTCCCAGGAGCCCAGATGTATGTAGGCCCAGAGCGCCCCCGACACGCCAATGATGAATGAGCTGACGGCAAAGGCGGTAAGCTTGGCGTAAACGGGGCGTATGCCAATCACTGAAGCAGCCACATCCATATCGCGGATCGCCATCCATTGGCGGCCGATCGCGCCACGCACCAGGTTCTTGGCCAGCAAGGCAAACACGACGGCGAAAATCAGTACGAACAGATATTTTTGGACAGGCGTTTGAATCGGAATGCCGAACGCCGACAAGGCCGGAACCGATACATTCCCCGAGGACGAGTAATTCGTCAGATACGGAATCCGCAGAAATGCCCAATCCGCGAAAAACTGGGCGGCCAGCGTGGTAACCGCCAGGTAGAGCCCGCGTATGCGCAAGCTGGGAATGCCAAACACCACGCCCACCAGCGTGGCGAAGACGCCGCCCAGCAGAATCTGGACGATCAATGGCAAAGCGGGAGTGCGCACGCCAAAATTCCAGGCCGCGTAGGCGCCCACCGCCATGAAAGCCCCCGAGCCCATGGATATCTGGCCGCAGTAGCCCACCAGGATATTCAGGCCGATGGCGGCCAGGGAAAGGATCAGGAAAGGTGTAAGCACAGCCTGCAGGAAGTAGCTGGAAGCCAGCAGGGGAACCAGCACAAAGGCGAGCACCAGCAGGCCGGCGATGAAGATCCGGTCCTGGCGTATGGGAAAAATCTGTTGGTCGGCCCGATAACTGCTTTTGAACTGGCCATTTTCGCGATAAAACATAATTAAATACCCGGGATGAGTGAAACCATCAAACGCGATCGATGATTTTTTCGCCAAACAAGCCTTGCGGACGGAACAGCAGGAACACCAGTGCCAGCACATAGGCGAACCAGATCTCGATGCCCCCTCCTACGAACGGCCCCACATAGACCTCGGACAGCTTCTCGCCCACGCCGATGATCAGGCCGCCGATAATGGCGCCGGGCACGGAAGTAAGCCCGCCCAGGATAACGACAGGCAAGGCCCGCAGCGCCGCCGTCGACAGAGTGAACTGCACGCCGAACTTGGAGCCCCAGATCACGCCTGCCACCAGGGCCACCAGGCCGGCCACGGTCCAGACAATGATCCAGATGCGATTGAGCGGTATGCCGATGGACTGCGCCGCCTGATGGTCGTCGGCGACCGCGCGCAGCGCCCGCCCGGTCGAGGTGTACTGGAAGAAGAAGGCCAGCACGGCCACCAGCAAGGCGGCCACGGCCGCCGCGGTGAGGTCTTCAAGGCTGATCAGCACACCGCCTTCGAAAAACGAATTGAGGATGAAAAGCGGGTCTTTGGGCATGCCGACATTGATGGAATACACCGTGCTGCCAAACACGATCTGGCCCAGGCCGTCGATGAAATAGCTGATCCCCAGGGTGGCCATCAACAGGGTCGTGGCCTCCTGATTGACCAGATGACGCAGCACCCAGCGCTCGATCACCACGGCAATCGCCCACATCAACACCGCGCTGATGGCGAACGCCAGAATATTGGCCAGCAACAGGCTATGGAAGCCAAACCATTTGGGCAGCCATTCCGAAAAGCGCGCCATGGAAAGCGCCGCTACCAGCACCATGGCGCCTTGCGCAAAATTGAAGACTCCGGACGCCTTGAATATCAGCACGAAACCCAATGCCACCAGCGAATACAGCATGCCCGTCATCAGGCCGCCAAACACGGTTTCCAGGAAAAATCCCATTGCTGTCGTCCTTGCTCAGTGGCCCGCGCCCAGATAGGCGCGTATAACGTCCGGATTCGTGCGAACCGCATCGGGCTCGCCATCGCCGATCTTTTTGCCGTAGTCGAGCACGACCACGCGGTCGGAAATATCCATGACCACGCCCATATCGTGTTCGATCAGCACGATGGTGGTGCCGAACTCGTCATTGACATCGAGGATGAAGCGGCTCATGTCCTGCTTTTCTTCGATATTCATGCCGGCCATGGGCTCGTCAAGCAAAAGCATGCGCGGCTCCATGGCCAGCGCCCGGCCCAGGTCGACCCGTTTTTGCAAGCCATACGGCAGGCGCCCCACGGGCGTTTTCCGATGCGCCTGGATCTCCAGGAAGTCGATAATGTTCTCGACAAATTCGCGGTGGGCGATTTCTTCGCGCTCGGCCGAGCCCAGGCGAAAGGCCTGCGCCAGAATGCCGCTTTTCATGCGTAGGTTGCGGCCCGTCATGATGTTGTCCAGCACGCTCATGCCCTTGAACAGGGCGAGATTCTGAAACGTGCGGGCGATGCCCATTTCCGCGGCGCGGCGCGAGTTCATTTTTTTGAAGCGCACGCCATCAAGGCTTATTTCACCCTGCTGCGGCGTGTACACACCGTTTATTACATTGAGCATGGAGCTTTTACCGGCGCCGTTGGGGCCGATAATGGCGCGGATTTCGTGTTCTTTGACGTCGAACGAAATTTCGGTCAATGCCTTGACCCCGCCAAAAGACAGCGAAATGTTGCGCATGTCGAGGATTGTTGCCCCGATTCTCTGGTCGCGAGTGGCTTGAGTCATGTTACGCGGCCCTTTTGGCATTGCCGGGGTGGATCCGGGCGCTTGCGATGGGAAGGTCGGCCGAAATCGTGCCGGTACGCCCGTCTTCGAACTTCACCTCGGTTTCGACATACTGATGGGTCCGGCCCGCGAACAGCGCCTCGACCAGCACCGCGTATTTTTGGGCAATGAACCCACGGCGCACTTTGCGGGTACGGGTCAGCTCATCGTCATCGGGATCGAGTTCTTTATGCAGGATCAGGAATCGCGCCACCTGCGAGCCGCACAGCCTGGGATCGGCGGCCAGGTCGGCATTGACCTGATCGACGCAATCGCCGATGAGTTCGCTGACTTCCGGCTTGGCAGCCAGATCGGTATAGCCGGCATAAGGCAAACCGCGCCGTTCAGCCCAATTACCAACGGCTTCGAGATCGATATTGATAAACGCGCAAACCTCGGATTTATCGGCGCCGAAGGCCACGGCCTCTTTGATGAACTGGAAAAACTTGAGCTTGTTTTCGATGTACTTGGGTGCAAACAAGCTGCCGTCGGCCAGCTTGCCGACATCCTTGGCCCGGTCGATGATTTTCAGCTGGCCGTCGGTATCGAGGTATCCGGCATCGCCCGTGTGGTACCAGCCGTCGGCCGTGTAGGATTCAGCCGTCGCCTCGGGATTGCGGTAGTACTCCTTGAACAGGCCGGGGCTTTTGACCTGGATTTCACCATTGTCGGCCACGCGGATTTCAACCCCCTTGACCGGCGGCCCGACCGTATCGGCCCGGACCTGCCCATCGGCCTGCACGCAGACGAACACCGAGGTTTCGGTGGAGCCATACAACTGCTTGAGATTGATGCCTATGGATCGGTAGAAAACAAAGAGATCGGGGCCGATGGCCTCGCCCGCGGTATAGGCTACCCGTACCCGGCTCATACCCAGGGCGTTGCGCAAAGGGCCATAAACGAAAAAGTTGCCCAAGCGGTATTTGAAGCGATCCCAGGCACCGACGCCGGGGTCTTTGTCGAGTATGCGCACACCGACGCGGCGCGCCAGCGCCATGGATGCATTGAACACCTTGCGTTTGAGCCGGCTGGCGTCTTCCATGCGGATCATGACGTGAGTCAGGAGACCTTCAAGCACACGCGGCGGCGCAAAATAATAAGTGGGCCCGACATCGTGCATATCGATCGATACCGTCTCGGGCGACTCGGGATGGTTGACGGTAAACCCCGTGACCAGAAATTGCGTATACGAAAACATGTTCTGGCCTATCCAGGCCGGCGGCAGATACGCCAGCACCTCTTCGCGATCGCTCAGGTTTTCCATCTCCTGGATGGCGCGGGCGCGGTCAATCAGGGCGTGGTGGGTCAGCACCACGCCCTTGGCCTTGCCGGTGGTGCCCGAGGTATAAAACATGGCGGCCGGAGCATGAGGGTCGATGGCCGCCACCGAGGCATCGAAAAAATCCGGATATCGGCCGGCATGCTCGCGACCCAGCTCGACCAGGCGATCGAAACTCAGCAGGTCTTTGTTGATGTAATTGCGCAGGCCGCGCGGATCGTCGTAGACAATATGCCGCAGCGCAGGACACTGCCCGAAGACCTCAAGCATTTTGTCGACCTGTTCCTGGTCTTCGACGATGGCAACATGAATTTCGGCGTCATGCAGCACATGCAGCATTTCTTGCGCCACGGCATCCTGGTACAGGGGCACGGGTATGGCGCCGATCGCCTGCGCCGCCATCATGGCCAGGTACAGGCGCGGCCTGTTCTCGCCTACAATGGCGACATGCTGGCCGGCCTGGACCTGCAAGGCAGCCAGGCCGTTTGCAAGCTCACGCACTTGGTCGGCCAGTTCGCTCCAGGTCAAGGTTTGCCAGATGCCCAGGTTTTTTTCACGCAAAGCCGGCCGCGCGCCCCTTACGCGGGCATGATGCAAGACCAGAGCCGGAAAAGTACCCGGTTTCCCGTCAGGCCTGGCCATAGATGAATCTGGCGCCACGATGTCTCCCTTGAGTCGGCCTCCGGACTGCTTTAAAGTTTCAGGCAAAAGCAGATCCAGACGTTCAACCAATATGTTTTTTTATTCAGTTGGATGTAAAGGTATAAGCTTGGGCTGCAGAAAATTGTCACGGATACGACATTCACGCATTTCCTAGGGTAAATCCTCATGCAACTGAAAGATTCGATGCTAAGTGCGGCAGCCTGGTTTTCCCTATTGACAGGCGAGCAGCAAGACCGGGTCTTGCGTGATATTTCCGTCACTCATTTTCCGGCCGGCGCCATGATCGAGCGCAAGGGCGAAAAAGCGTATGCCTGGATAGGCGTGCTCAGCGGCTTGATCAAGGTATCGGTGGGCAACTCCGACGGCAAGCTCGCCTCTCTAACCGGCGTACCCGCCGGCGGCTGGATCGGCGAGGGCTCGCTGCTCAAGCACGAGGCGCGCAAATACGATGTGGTTGCGCTGCGCGAATCGGCCATCGCACGGCTGCCGGTCGCCTGCTTCGAATGGCTGCTCGACAGCAGCATTCCCTTTAATCGATATCTGCTGCATCAGTTGAACGAGCGGGTCGCCCAGTTCATAGGCAAAGCCGAGTACGATCGCCTGTTGGCGCCCGATGCGCGGGTCGCACGCTGCCTGGCGGAACTCTTCAATCCTTTGCTCTATCCCGGCCAGGGCATGCGCCTGAATATCACGCAGGAAGAAATCGGCTACCTGGCCCGGATTTCGCGCCAGCGCACCAACCAGGCGCTGCAGGCCCTGGAAGCGGCGCAATTGCTGAAGATCGAGTACGGCGCCGTCCATGTGCTGAGCCTCGATGGCCTGAAGCATTACGGCGTTTAGGTAGCGGGCCGACAGGGCGGCCTGTGTGAAATAAGCCGTAGGGGCGGCCCTTGCGCCCGCCCCTGTTTTCAAGCGGCTTGTCAGTCCAGCTTTATGCCTGCGGTTTTAATCACCTTGGCCCACTCGGCCTGTTCCTTGTTGGCGTACCCCTTGAATTCGGCGGGTGACATCGGCATGGGTTCAACGCCCATTGCACGGATCTTATCGTCGACCACTTTGGTCTTGAGCGTGGCTTCAAGATCGGCACTGAGCTTGCTGACAACATCGGCAGGCAGATTCGCGGGGCCCACCAAGCCCTGCCAGGCATACGCCGTAAAGTTCTTCACCCCGGCTTCAGCCATGGTCGGCACATTGGGGAAAATCGCGACGCGTTCCGGGGTAGCCGCGGCCAGGACACGGATTTTCCCGGCCTTGATATTGGCATAGGCCGACGCCGAATCGACAAAAGCCATGTCTACCTGCCCGCCGAGCAAATCCTGCATGGCCGGCGCGGCGCCTTTGTAAGGCACATTGACGATCTTGACGCCCGCGAGCTGGTTGAACATTTCAAGAGCCAGGTGATGCGGCGAACCATTGCCCGCCGAAGCCGATGTCAGCTTGCCAGGTTCTTTGCGGGCGGCGGCCAGCACCTCGTCCACCGTCTTGAAGGGCGATTTCTCGTTGACGGCAAGCATCAGGGGAAAGCGAGCCAACCCTCCTATATAGGTAAATTTGGCCGGATCGTATTGCAGCTTGGAGTACAGCGAAGGGTTATACGCCAGTGTGCCCGAATCCGCCGTGCCCACGACATAGCCGTCAGGCTTGGACTGCTGGATAAAAGTCGCACCGATGATCGTGCCGGCGCCGGGCTTGTTTTCGACAATCAGGTTCTGGCCCAGTTTTTTCTGGAGCTCGGCGGCGACCAGCCGGGCTATGACGTCGGATCCACCGCCCGCGGCATAAGGCACCACCCACTGTACGGGCCGTTCGGGCCACGATGCGGCCGAGGCAAGCCCGGCAACGCTCAAAGCCGATACGGCAAGCAGCCCTTTAAACAATTTGGACATTCGGATTCTCCTTAAATCACGGATATATTGTTACGCATTGGCGTATAAATACATTATTACGCGCTTGATTATGCCCGATCTCTGCCGAATCCGGCATTAGAAGATACGATCATCGCCCTTGAATGTAACCGCAGGCAGCGATGCGGCATGCCAAGGCAGCCGATGGCTATGCGCCGATCACCCTGGCCAGGAAAGCCTGGGTCCGCTCATGCCGCGGACGCGACAACACCTCGCCCGGCGGCCCCGATTCGACGATTACACCGCCGTCCATAAAGGCGATCTGGTCGCCGGCATCGCGGGCAAAAGCCATTTCGTGGGTCACAACGACCATGGTCATGCCCTCGTCGGCCAGGCTGCGCATCACCGCGAGCACTTCATCGACAAGCTCAGGGTCCAGCGCGGACGTCGGTTCGTCGAAGAGCATGAGCTTGGGCTGCATGGCCAGAGCCCGCGCAATCGCCACGCGCTGCTGCTGCCCGCCCGAGAGATGGCTGGGATAGGCATCGGCTTTTCCCTGCAGGCCCACCCGCTGCAACAATGCACGGGCGCGCTCCACGGCCTGGGGCTTGGACTCATGCTTCACATGCAGCGGCGCCTCGATAATGTTCTCGAGCACCGTCATATGAGGAAAAAGGTTAAAACGCTGGAAAACCATGCCTATGCCCGCACGCTGGCGGCAAACCTCGCGCTCGTGACGCTCGTAGAGTCGATTGCCGCGCTCGCGGTAACCGACCAGCTCGCCATCGACCCACAGATGCCCCGCATCGATCTTTTCCAGATGATTAATGCAGCGCAAAAACGTGCTCTTGCCCGAGCCCGAAGGTCCGATCAGGCACAGCACCTCTCCGGAGGAGACTTCCAGATTGATTCCCTTGAGCACTTCATCGCGTCCGTAGCGCTTGTGCACATCCTGTGCGCGGACCATCGGCCTTGGGCCCGCCGGCTTCGCCTCATCGAGTGCCATGCAGCCCCGTTCCCGCGCGGCCAAGCCGCCGCTCTATAAAATACTGGCTTGCGCTCGTAATCGTCGTCAGCACCAGATACCAGAAGGTTGCCACCAACATCAGCTCGATCGTGTGCAGATTGGCCGAGGAAATGTTCTCGGCCGCCGTCAGCAAATCGCCGCCGGCAATCACCGAAACCAGCGACGTGGCTTTCAACAGCGAAATGAACTGGTTTCCGGCCGGGGGAATAATGACGCGCAGGGCCTGCGGCAGGATGATGCGCCGCATCGCGAGCGTGCGCGGCATGCCCAGTGCAAGCGAAGCTTCGTACTGGCCTCGATCGACAGACAGAATCCCCGCCCGGACAATCTCCGCCATATAGGCGGCCTCGTTCAGGCCCAGGGCAACGACGGAAGCGACAAACGGAGTCATGATCGCATTGGTGTCGAACGGGCCTATGTGCTGGAAGAGCAGCGCGAGATTACCCCACAGCAGGATTTGCACCAGCAGCGGCGTGCCGCGCAACAGCCAGGTATAGAAACCGCTGCCCAGCCGCAGGACCGGGCTGGCGGACAGCCTCATGAAAGCCAGCACAATGCCCAGCGCAAGACCAATGATCGCCGCCAGGACGGCAAGCACGACAGTCGTGCGCAAGCCCTGCAGGATCGCCGGCGCGAACTGATATTGCATAATGACCGAATGGTCGATGTGCGGATTGCGATAGACTGAAACGGCCAGCAAGGCCAGCACCACCGTCACCACGGCGCTCCCAAGCCAGAGCCAGGGGCGCCGCAGCGGCACAACGCGATTCACGCCGGCCTCCCGCGGCCGCCTTCGCGGGCCGCATGGCCCGAGCCGCGCCTCATAGCTTGAGGTTCTGGCCGCCGTTGATCGCGGCCGATGTCACGGCGCCGCCCTCGACCTGATATTTTTCGAGGATCTTGCGATAGCTGCCGTCGGCGATCAGCGAATTGAGCGCCTTCTGCAAGGCATCGCGCAAAGGCTGATTGGTTTTCGACACACCGATTCCCAAGGGCACCGGCTGATATTCGTGGCCGCGAACGACATCGAAGATGGAGCCATTACCCGCCGTCTTGGCCAAATAGACCATGACCGGCGAATTGCCCAGGAACGCCGCAACGCGGCCTGTTTGCACTTGCAGCCGCGCATCCGAAGGCTGCGCGTACTGCAGATTCTGGATCGCGGGTTTTCCGGCCGCGGTGCATTTACCGCTCATTTCGGCAACCAGCGCGAGCTGCGTCGACCCCTGGACCGTGGAGACGGTTTGGCCGCACATGGTTTCCAGGCTTTCCACATGCTGCGGATTGCCTTTCTTGATCAGCAGCATCGTGCCCAGATTGAAGAAGTCGACAAAGTCGATGATCTTCTCGCGCTCGGGCGTGTCGTTCATGAGAGTAAAGGTAATGTCGATGTGTCCCGCCTGCATGGCCGGCAAGAGCCCATTGAAAGGAATGGGCTTGAAGGCAATTGTCTTGCCCATCTGCTTGCTCATCGCCGCGGCCAGGTCGACGATAACGCCCTGCAGCGTAGTGCCGTCGGACGCATAGGAAATCATCGGCGGACTGTTGGTGATGGAGCCGGCGGCAATCGTGTCTGCCGCAATCGCCGGGGAGAAGGCACAGCCGAGCCAGATTGCCGGCAGCGCAGCGAGGAATGTAAATTTCCGGATGGTTCGCATTGCTGCTCCTGTTTTCGATATCTGGGTTCGACCGCTGGAAAAACGCAAGCCGCATTATTGTTTCGTACGCGGTACGCGTCGATGGGCCTGGGCGAATTTTAGCAGACCGGAGATCCTTCCTGTGCAGCAGCATTCGCATAGGTGCGATGGCCGAAAATCGCCGATCCCACGCGAATCTCTGTCGAACCTTCCTCAATGGCCCATTCAAAATCCCCACTCATGCCCATGGACAATCGCGTCAAGCCGGCCGCCCCGTCGGCCCGCAAACGATCCCGCCATAAGCGCAAGGTGCGAAAACACATCCGCACCGCCATTTCATCTGCGGAATTCACGGCCAGCGTCATCAAGCCCCGGACTCGCAAGCAGTCGAACGCCGCCAGTTGTTTGAGGAATTCCGGCAGTTCCTCCGCCGGCAGGCCAAACTTGCTGGGCTCCGCCGAGGTCTTGACCTGTATGAGGACATCGATGGCCCGACCTTCCTGCTGTAAACGCTGATCGAGCTCGCGAGCCAGCGACAAGCGATCGAGAGACTGGACTTCAGCCACCAGGCGGGCGGCCTCTTTGGCCTTGTTGGTTTGCAGATGGCCTATCATCACCCAGGCCAGATCCGCCGCGCCGAACTCCTGTGCCTTCTGGCGGATTTCCTGAGTCTTGTTTTCACCGAATCGCGTCAGGCCCAATGCCATCGCGCTGCGTATTGAGTCGGGCCCGAAGGTTTTGCTTACCGGCAGCAGCACAACCTCGTCCGGTGAACGCCCCGCTCTGGCGCAAGCCGCCGCAATGCGTTCGCGCACCCCGGCCAGGCGAATTTCCATGGAATCAGACATCGACAACCTCACATTACTTCTTTACAGTGGCATCTTTCATATACCCTAAAAGTACTGCAACTGGTTTTTTTTTGCTCGGCATCGGCGGCATTCCCCATTGCCAGGGGCGGGCCTTGTGTCCGCTCCTTCGGCAACGACACATCAAGCCCGGCCGCCCCAGGCCGCCCGAACCATCCACTCAATATCCCTGCACAAAGAATGAACGACGCCACACACCAGATTTCCATGACCATTCTCATGACACCCGATATGGCCAATTTTTCGGGCAATGTACATGGCGGGGCCATACTCAAACAACTGGATCTGGTGGCCTACGCCTGCGCCAGCCGTTATGCGGGAACCTATGTCGTCACCCTGTCGGTCGACCAGGTCATGTTTCGCCAACCTATCCATGTAGGCGAGCTGGTGACGTTTTACGCCTCGGTCAACTACACCGGCCGCACATCAATGGAAATCGGCATCAAGGTGGTCACGGAAGATATACGCCGAAAACTCGTGCGCCATACCAATAGCTGTTATTTCACCATGATCGCGGTCGACAGCCAGGGCACGCCGGTCGAGGTGCCGCCGCTGGAGCCAGGCAACGACGAAGAGCGTGGGCGCTTCAACGCGGCGCTGTTGCGCCGCGAGCTGCGCCAGGAGATGGAACGCCGCCATATGAAAATCAAGCAGGCGCCGAACTGAGCGGGGCTGCGCGGAGCACCCGCGCCCCTGCCTAACGCACCATGCCGGCCGCGGCCGTTTGATGGGTAGCCGCGTCGATCAGGATAAATGAACCGGTAACCGGTTGATCCGTGTAAGAATCGATCGCCAGCAGATCGCGCGACACCAGTGTCACGCGGCCGATGTCGTTCATGGCCAGCGCCCCGCCCGCCTCCACATGCAGCAACTCGCGCATGTCGCGACGAGTGTGCACCGCCTTGACCTTGGCCTGCGTGATGCGCGTACCCTGTTTAAGCCAGTACTGGCGCACCGGGCTGAGTGCCTGCTGATCGAGCCAGCATAGCTCCGCTTCGAACTCTTTGGTCACGCGAACGGGCGCGTCGGCAGCCACAATCAGGTCGCCGCGCGACACATCGATATCGCGATCCAGAACCACGGTTACGCTGTCGCCGCCGATCACCAGATCGACATCGCGATCGAATTGCACCAGGCGGGCCACTTTGGCGCTTTCACCGGAAGGCAGTACCTTGATCTCGTCGCCAACCCGCAAGCTGCCGCCCGACAGTTGTCCGGCATAGCCGCGGAAATCGTTCACGTCGTGGCCTCCGTGGCGGATGACCCACTGCACAAAAAACCGCGCGGGGGTTTGCGCAGCCGAGGTGGCCGAGGGCAGATTTTCCAGCAAGGCAAGCAAGGGCAGGCCATCGTACCAAGGGGTATTCTCGGAACGCTCGACCACATTGTCGCCCTTGAGGGCCGATATCGGCACAATATGAAACTGGGCTATGCCGAGTTTTTCGGCCAGTGCCGCATAGGCCTCGCGTATTTGTTCAAAAAGCCGGGCATCCCAGCCAGCCAGATCCATTTTATTGACGGCCACCACAATATGCTGCAATCCCAGCATTTTCGCCAGCGCGCTGTGGCGCTTGGTCTGCGGCAACAGTTCGCCATTCACGACCCGGCTGGCGTCAATCAGAATAATGGCGACCTGGGCGGTGGAGGCGCCAGTAACCATGTTGCGCGTGTACTGTTCGTGCCCCGGCGCATCGGCCACAATGAATTTTCGCAAAGGCGTGGCAAAGTAGCGATACGCGACATCAATCGTTATGCCCTGCTCGCGTTCGGCCTCAAGCCCGTCGGTCAGCAGCGACAAGTCGATTTCACTGGCCGCCACGCGCTTGTATTTGGAACGCGCGATGGATTCGAGCTGATCGGCAAAAACACCCTTGCTGTCATACAGCAGGCGTCCGATCAGCGTGGACTTGCCGTCATCGACCGACCCGGCCGTGATCAGGCGCAGCACCCCGGTATCGGCGGTCGACAGCCAGGACTCATTGATTGCATTCATTAAAAATACCCCAATTTTTTGCGACGCTCCATCGAAGCCTCGGAAGTTTGATCGTCCATGCGCGTGGCACCGCGCTCAGTGATGGTTGTAATAGCGGTTTCGGCAATAATCGCTTCCGGACTGCCCGCCGTGGAAGCCACCGGGCAGGTGCAGGAAATATCGCCCACCGTCCGGAAACGCACCGTCCGGGTCTCGGCCGTTTCGCCATCTTTGAGCGGAGTAAGCGGCGTCAATGGAACCAGCAGCCCATTGCGGGGAATCACCTGCCGCTCGTGCGCGTAATAGATCGAAGGCAGGCTCAGGCCTTCGCGCTGTATGTATTGCCACACGTCCAGCTCAGTCCAGTTCGAGATCGGAAAGACCCGCATGTTCTCGCCCTTGTGAACCTTGGTGTTGAACAGGTTCCATAATTCCGGGCGCTGGGCCTTGGGATCCCATTGGCCAAACTCGTTGCGAAACGAGAAAACCCGCTCCTTGGCCCGGGCCTTTTCCTCGTCGCGCCGGGCGCCGCCAATGCATGCGTCAAAGCCGAATTCCTCTATCGCCTCAAGCAAAGTCGTGGCCTGCGCAGCGTTGCGCGAATCGGTTTCGCGGCGCAAAACCACCGTGCCACGGGCAATCGAATCCGCGACATTGCGTACGATCAATTGCTCGCCCAGTGCGGCCACGCAACGGTCGCGGAATTCGATGACCTCGTCGAAGTTGTGGCCGGTATCGATGTGCATCAAGGGAAATGGAAAGCCGGCCGGGCGAAATGCCTTTTCGGCCAGGCGCAGCAGCACTACAGAATCCTTGCCGCCTGAAAACAGAAGCACGGGCCGTTCGCACTCGGCCGCCACCTCGCGCAAAATATAAATCGCCTCGGACTCCAGCCAGTCCAGATGTGTCCGTGCGGTAATGTCACCCATAATCTTCCTCTTCAAATCCGGCATCAACTCAATTCATCAGTCCCGGCAAGCGCTAGCCGGCCTGGACTTCCATCGTCTTCAAATTGCCGGCATGCAAGCCGCACTCCTTGGACGATTTCTGCTCCCACCACCAGCGGCCCGCCCTTGCATCCTCGCCCGGCCGGATCGCCCGCGTACAGGGATCGCAGCCTATCGAGGGATAGCCTTGGTCATGCAGCGGGTTGTAGGGGATATCCAGCGCGCGTACGACGGCCCACACCTGATCGGTGGTCCAGCTCGCCAGGGGGTTGTACTTTTGCAAGCCGAACACCGTATCGAATTCGGATTCGGCCAATTCGGTGCGCGTAATGGATTGATCGCGTCTTTGCCCGGTCAGCCAGGCTGAATGGCCTTGCAAGGCACGACGCAACGGCTCGACCTTGCGAATGCCGCAACAGGCCTTGCGCAAGTCCACGCTGTCGTAGAAGGCAAACTCGCCGAACTGCGCCACGTGTTCCTGTACCGCTGCCGGATCGGGCCTGACTGCACGAACGGCTACGCCGTAGCGATCCGCAATGGTGTCTATCATGGCCAGGGTCTGCGGGTGCAGCCGCCCGGTATCCAGCGTGAACACCTCGATCGGAGCCTTGGCCTGAACAAGGGCGTGCAGCAACACCATGTCTTCGGCTGCCAGCGATGATGCAAACACGGCATCGGGATGGTCGGCGGCTATGCCGGCCACCCTATCGACCAGCGCCGTCCATTGACTGGATGTTTCAGTATCCGGGAAAGAATGTAATAAAGTACTCACGACATGCCTTGGTTCAGTCCCTTGCGCCGATGCCGGAAGCAATCCGGCCCACAGTATCGGGCTCATGGCCGATGCCGCAATGACTCTATTCAAAAACGTAGTCTGGACGCATATGAGCCGCGAAGGAACGAATTAATGGTTAGCTGTTTATCGCTATTGAGCATTAATCCGAAAACACATAAGCTCATGCATGATGGCCGGCGGGCTCGTTCGGTATTTCCGCCAGGAAACTTCCGGCGCGGCAAGTCCGGAATGAAAGCCGCCGCGGATTGAACATCGAGCGGCTTCCTCTCGTCCTTGTTGTGATATCGGCACAGGATTCAGCGTTGCGTGAAAGCCATGACAAGCACGCAATAATATATGTCCCTATTTAAATATTTCAAAAATTAAATAGGGACATAGTAAGCTTGCAGCTTCAAGACGAAACACCAAACTCTCTCAACAGGCATTCCTTTCAACACTAGAGGCCACATAATGTCGACGCACCCAACGCATGCACTTCCTTCTTATCTCGACCCCAAGGACCTGGGTCCTTGGGGTATTTATCTAGAGCAGGTCGATCGGGTTGCGCCATACCTGGGGCGCCTGAGCAAATGGCTGGAAACGCTCAAACGTCCCAAGCGCGCCCTGATCGTGGATGTTCCTGTAGAACTCGATAACGGTACCGTGGCCCACTTCGAGGGCTACCGAGTGCAGCACAATGTGTCGCGCGGTCCGGGCAAAGGCGGCGTGCGGTTCCATCAGGATGTCACGCTCTCCGAAGTCATGGCGCTGGCCGCCTGGATGTCGGTGAAAAATGCCGCCGTCAACCTGCCCTTCGGCGGAGCCAAAGGCGGGGTCCGCATCGACCCGCGCAATTTCTCGCGCCCCGAACTCGAACGGATCACACGCCGCTACACCAGCGAAATCGGTGTAATCATCGGCCCCCACAAAGATATTCCCGCACCCGATGTCAACACCAATGCCCAGACCATGGCCTGGATGATGGACACTTACTCCATGAATGAAGGCTCCACGGCAACAGGGGTCGTCACCGGCAAGCCAGTGTCGCTGGGCGGCAGCCTGGGCCGTGTCGAGGCGACAGGCCGGGGTGTTTTCGTGGTGGGATGCGAAGCCGCACAAGACTTGGGTATCACCCTGCAGGGTGCCCGGGTCATCGTGCAAGGTTTCGGTAATGTGGGCGGCACGGCGGCGCGCCTGTTCTACGAATTGGGCGCCAAAGTCATCGCAGTCCAGGATCATACGGGCTGCGTGCACAATGCCAATGGCCTGAACGTCATGGCCCTGCTCAACCATGTGGAACAAACCGGCGGAATCGCCGGAGCCGCCGAGGCGGAAAGCCTGAACCCCGCCGATTTCTGGGCTCTCGAAACCGAAATCCTCATCCCGGCGGCCCTGGAGGGCCAGATCAACAGCAGCAATGCCAACTCCATCCGAGCAAGAATCGTGGTCGAGGGCGCCAACGGCCCGACCACTCCAGAAGCCGACGATATCCTTGCATCGAAAGGCACTCTGATCGTGCCCGATGTAGTTGCCAACGCGGGCGGTGTCACGGTCAGTTATTTCGAGTGGGTGCAGGATTTCTCCAGCTTCTACTGGACCGAGCCCGAAATCAACCATCGCCTTGAAACCATGATGCGCTCGGCCTACACTTCGATATCGGCGGTCGCCAAAGAGCACCAGGTCACCATGCGAACCGCCGCGTTTATCGTGGCATGCTCACGCATACTGGAAGCCCGCGAAGTGCGCGGCCTGTATCCGTAAGGCCGATGCGTTGACTGCGGGAGGCCGCAATGGCTTCCCCTACGATGCAATGCCTGTGTAATGCATTTTTGGTTCGAGTTGTTTGTGGGATTCGGTGGGTTGGTAGCTTTGGTATTTAAAGACGCCGTCTATCGGGGCTTGGGGTCAGGACCGGCACGGCGTGCTTGATCCGGATCTACCTCGTCCAGGCGGGCGTCGGGCGAACTCGCCCAGCCTCACGAGGCTGGGCTCAGACAGCGCCCGCCGAAAGCCCCCGCCTTCCCTACGGTAGCATCCGGCGCACGCCTTACGCCGGTCCTGACCCCAAGCCCCGATAGACGGCTCACGTAATGGCATGCCTGGAATGAACTTGCCAGCTCAAGGTATACCTCGATGCATGACCTTAACGTTTCTCTCGGTGCACGACTCCAATGCCTCTCTCTATGCATTGCCTCAACGCAAGCCGCAGGGTGGGCGGTGCTGTGTAGTCCGGCGGTAGTCCAGCGCCGGGTGCTGACGAAGGGAAGGCGGGGGCTTTCGGCGGGCCATGTTTGAGCGTAGCCCCGCACCGCGGGGCGTAGCGAGTTTGGCCCGACGCCCGCCTGGACGAGGCAGACCCGGGCAGTCGGGGCGCGTAGCGCCTCGACCGCTGGACGTGCCGGACTACACAGCACCGCCCACCCTGCGGCGTCTTTATAGAATTAACCGCCCAGCAAACACAGCCCAAAGCCATCGCATAAGCCTAAAAACGGCCCAAAACGAACGTCACTGAAACACGTAAACCGAAAACACTTTAGTTCGCGGTCATATGCGTGGCGGCAACGACTTTTTTCCATTTGGCCAAATCATTCTTCACCAGATCACCCAATGCCGCCGGCGTACTGCCTTCCACCGTAGCACCTTGATCCACGAACTTCTGCGCAACGACCGAATCCTTCAACGCGCCATTCAACGCCTTGTTCAGCTTGGCAATAATGGGAGCGGGCGTCTGGGCCGGCGCAAACAGGGCATACCACTGGTCAACCGACACATCGATGCCCAGCTCCTTCAAAGTCGGCAAATTTTTAAACAGAGGCGAACGCTTATCCCCCACAACCGCCAAGCCACGCACCCGCTTGCTCTCGATTTGAGGCGCTCCAGTGAACAAGCTCGGGAACATGACTTGCGTAACACCTGACACCGTATCCATCATGGCGGGAGCCGAGCCCTTGTAGGGCACATCCTGCATCACAGCGCCGGTGGCCAGCTTGAACAATTCGCCCGCAGCGTGAGGAGCGGTCCCGGTACCCGCCGAGGCGTAATTCAGGTTTGAACCGGGCTTCTTGGACAAAGCGATCAGATCTTGCACGGTTTTGGCCGGCACGGCATCATTCACCACCAGCAAAGTCGGCGAAGTAGCCACCTCACCGATCGGAGCAAAGTCCTTGACCGGATCGTAATTGACCTTCTGTATGGCCGGATTGATGGCATGCGTGGCGATATAGCCGAACAAAATCGTATATCCATCGGGCTTGGCGCGAGCCACGTAGCCTGAAGCAATCGCGCCATTGGCACCCGGCTTGTTTTCGACCACTACCGTCTGACCCAGCTCGGCGCCCATTTTTTGGGCAATGATACGCGCCATGGCGTCGTTGCCGCCGCCAGGGGCCGTCGGCACGACTATGGTCAGGGGGCGATCGGGAAAATCGGCGTCCGCCGCACAGGCTGCGGTTGTCGCCGTGCACATAATGGCCAGCGTTGCCGCTATCGCGAATTTCATTTCAAACTCCTTTTGCTTGCTATATAAGTAGATCAGGAAGTCGGCCCGGGTACGGATACCGCTCCCCTCATGATTCTTCTTGCCGTTCTAACTACCCCGGCCCTCTTGATCCGCAGTTGCCCATCCTCCATTATGGTTTGGAGCGAGATTTCGATCTGCCCTGCCGGATGCCTGACTGTCACGGTTCCCCCCGAGGGCGGCATCGCCCCCCTCAATTCATGGGATACCGTGCCAGGAAGAATAAAGCTGCTGGCCACGCCGATGGCACCGGTCACCGCATGCGCATTGTGGCAGCGATGCGGCGTAAAGTAGCGCGACTGTATTGAACACCCATCCGCGCCGGCACTGACCAGCACCGGCTTGGGAACGACACTGTGCGCCACATCCCCCAGCCCCATGCGCAGCCCCGCCTCAAGGCGCAGCTTTTCAAGCCGCCGCATCAGGTCCGCATTGGAGTCCAGTTCCTGGGGGGCTTCATTGCCCTCCAAGCCCAGAGAATCGGCGGCGATAATCATCAGGGGTATGGCCACGTCTATGCAGGTTACGGCGATCCCGTCAATCATATCGACAGGCGATCCGGTGGGGAACAAGGCTCCCGTCAGACTGCCTTCCGCATTCAGGAAATTCAGGATTACCGGCGCGCTGGTCCCCGGTACGCCGTCGATGCGCGTATTGCCTTCATAGGTCACGTGGCCATCGGGCGTCTTGACAATGGCCTCGATAACCGTCTGCGTATTGACGTTGAAAACCCGGACCATGGTTTCATCCCGGCTGGCGTGAACCAGCCCTTGCTCCAGCGCAAACGGGCCCACCGCCGACAGCATATTCCCGCAATTGGGGCGGGTGTCGACCAGAGCCTGATTGACCGAAACCTGGGCAAACAGATAATCCACGTCGCAATCAGGCCGGGCCGACCGCGAAATAATCGCCACTTTGCTGGTCAGCGTGCTTCCGCCGCCCAATCCGTTGATCTGCAAATCGTTGGGCGAACCCATCGCGGCAATCAGCACCCGATCACGCTCGGCAACATCGGCAGGCAAGGCATCGGCGCAGAAGAAAGGCCCCCGGGAGGTGCCTCCACGCATCAGTACGCAAGGTATTTCTTTTTCCATGCGAGTATGATGCAATTGCCTTGAAAATTAGTGAATTGCAACTTTAACAAGGACTATTGCATGGCACGCATCAATTTCGACCTGCAAGAGCTCCAGGCATTTGTAGCCGTTTCCGAAAAGCTCTCATTCAGGGCCGCCGCCGAAGACCTTCATCTGTCGGCTCCGGCCCTGAGCCGCCGTATCGAAAAGCTGGAGTCCATACTGGGCGTCAAACTGTTCGAACGCAGTACCCGCCACGTCGTGCTTACCAATGTAGGCCGTACATTCCTGGACCATTCGCGCAGCGCGCTCGATGAACTGGAAGGAGCGATGCTGGGAATCGCCGATCTGGCCGCGCAACGGCGCGGCGTGGTGACCGTAGCCTGCGTGCCCTCGGCCGCATACTATTTCTTACCCGCGGTAATCGCAAAATTCACCAAGAGCTACCCGCAAATCCGCGTGCGCATCCTGGACGAAAGCGCCAATACGGTCTTGAATGCCGTCATCAATCGGCAAGCCGACTTCGGCATCAATTTTATCGGCACCCAGGAAGCGGATCTGGAATTCGAACCGGTATTCACCGAACGCTTCGTACTGGCGGTGCACAAGGACCACCACTTGTCCAAAAGGCGCAAGGTGCGCTGGGAGGAATTATGCGACGAACGTTTCATGAGCGTCGGGAAGTCAAGCGGCAACAGGGTATTGATCGACTCCGCCCTGGCGCAAAGCGCACGCCGTCCAAGCAGCTTTTTCGAAGTCGCGCATGTGTCGTCGCTGCTGGGCCTGGTTGAAGCAGGCCTGGGAGTCGCCGCTGTGCCGCAGCTTGCCTTGCCCGCAAAAAACCATTCCACGCTGAAAGGCATCCCCCTGATCGAACCCGAAGTCTCGAGAACACTCGGCCTGCTTTGCAAAAAACACAGCCCGCTGTCTCCGGCGGCCAAGGTGCTTTACGAACTCATCAAGAAAGAAGCCGATCGCCGCTAAGGCCCAGGGGTCGCGCAATGCGGCATTCCGGAAGTAAAATTGTTGCCGGCCCGCCCGGTTGGAATACACCGCTCCCGCAGATCAAGGAAATCGCCTCGCATGAACAAATCAAAACTGCCCCACGTTGTCATCATAGGAACCGGCGGCACCATCGCCTCGACCGCGCCAAGCTCGACCGCCCTGACAGACTACAGCGTCACCGAAGGCATCGATTCATTGCTCAAGGCCGTGCCCGAAATCGCCAAGCTGGCCCGGATCGGCGGCGAACAGCTGTTCAATATCGAAAGCTTTGCCATCACCAACAAGATGCTGCTCAAAATGGCGACGCGGGTCAACCAGTTGCTGGCCGACCCGGATATCGATGGCATTGTCATCACACACGGCACCGACACACTCGAGGAATCCGCGTATTTCCTCAATCTGACAGTGAAAAGCCATAAACCTGTGGTTCTTGTGGGCGCCATGCGTCCGGGTTCGGCGATCAGCGCCGACGGCCCACTCAATCTCTACAACGCAGTGTTGCTGGCCGCCCATCCCCAGGCCAGCCACCTGGGTGTTTTGGTCTCGCTCAACGATCGCATCGTCGCGGCCCGTTTTGTCAGCAAAACCAATACGACCCAGGTCGATACTTTTCGTTCATACGAGCAAGGATGTATCGGCCACATCAACAACCAGCAGGTTCACCTGTACCAAACTCCCACACGGCTGCATACCACTCAGACGGACTTCGACATATCGGCCACAAAGGCTTTGCCCTCGGTAGATATTATTTATGACCACCAAAATGCCGGCCTGCATTTTTACGAAGCATCGATAGCGGCCGGAGCCCAAGGGATTGTTGTCGCCGCCTGCGGCAACGGGAGCATGTCGCCACAGGCGCGCAAAGGCGCCAGGCTTGCCGTAAAACACAAGGTGATTTGCGTACGCTCCAGCCGCGTCGGTTCGGGAATCGTGTCGGCCAGCGTCAACGATGCCAGGCAGCGCCTGGTTTCTGCCAACTCCCTGAATCCGCAGAAAGCGCGTATTCTGCTGATGCTGGCCTTGGGTGTCACCGGGGACATTGCGCAAATCCAATCGTACTTCGACCGGTATTGAGCCGTCGGCAAGAAGCGCGGTGAGGCGGCATCTAGATGCATTTTTGGTTCGAGTTGTTTACGGGATTCGGTGGGTGGGTATTGGTATTTAAAGACGCCGTCTATCGGGGCTTGGGGTCAGGCCCGGCACGGCGTGCTTGATCCGGATCTACCTCGTCCAGGCGGGCGTCGGGCCAAACTCGCTACGCCGCTGGCGCGGCTACGCTCAAACATGGCCCGCCGAAAGCCCCCGCCTTCCCTACGGTAGCATCCGGCGCACGCCTTACGCCGGTCCTGACCCCAAGCCCCGATAGACGGCTCACGTTGTGGCATGCCTGGAATTTACGTGCCTGCACCTACCGTTAATGGGCCTGCACCCATAGAACAAGTAACGTGCCTGCACTTATGCCTCTATCACGTGGCCGTATCCATTTCGATTGACTTCTTGATGGATTGACGACTCGATTGACTAAACGCCCGCTTCCCCAACATATACCTCGATGCATTACCTCAACGCGAGCCGCAGGGTGGGCGGTGCTGTGTAGTCCGGCGGTAGTCCAGCGCCGGGTGCTGACGAAGGGAAGGCGGGGGCCTTCGGCGGGCCCTGTCTGAGCAGTGCCTCGCGCGCGAGGCACTGCGAGTTGGCCCGACGCCCGCCTGGACGAGGCAGACCCGGGTAGTCGGCTAGCGCAGCTAGCCGACCGCTGGACGTGCCGGACTGCACAGCACCGCCCACCCTGCGGCGTCTTTATAGAATTAACCGCCGCCTACACAGCAACGCACAATCCAAAACCATCGCAGCCAATACAGGCAGCTCAAAGTCACTACCCAAGCCCAAAAAACGGCTCAAAACAAAAGTCACTGGAACGCATCCAATGCCGTAAACACCCGCACCAAAAATACTCTAGATACGTTCACCGCTTCCCTTCATCCAACCGACCAATTGCCGCTGGCTCTCGAAACGCCTGGGACGACCGCTCAGAGGATCGATAAACTCAATCGAACGCGCCAACAATTGCAAAGGACGCTCGAAATCGTCTTCACTCCGATGCGCATGCAGCGTCGGGTAAAAACCATCGCCGCAAATCGGAATTCCCAAGGCACTCATGTGCACCCGCAACTGATGCTTGCGCCCCGTTCGCGGCAAAAGCCTGTAGCGCCCCAGGCCCGCACTCTGGTCCAGCAGCTCGATACGGGTTTCGCTATTGGGCTCGCCGGCCACTTCCTCCATCGTAAAGTAAGAAGATTGAGGCTGGATGCGGCTGCGATGCACACAGGGCAAGCTCAGATCCGGCCTGAACGGCGCAATCGCCTCATATTCCTTGAGAATTTCGCGCGACTGAAACATAACCTGGTACGGGCCGCGGCTATCGGGGTTGACACTGAAAAGCATCACCCCGGCCGTATCGCGGTCCAAACGATGAATCGGGCTGAGCAAAGGCAGATCCAGCGCATTGCGCAAGCGAAATAAGGCCGTTTCACGCAAATAGCGCCCCGCCGGCGTACTCGCCAGAAAATGCGGCTTGTCGACAACGACCAAATGTTCATCACGATGCAGTATCGGCAAATCGAATGGGACCGGAATTTCATCGGCCACCTCGCGGTAATACCATAACCAGCGCTGGGGCCGGTACGGACTTGCCCCAATCTGCGCCTGCCCGGCCGCATCGACGATCTCGCCGCAATCCAGGCGGCGGCGCAGCACCGCGGGCTCCACATAAGGAAAGCGTTCCAGCAGGAACTCCAGCAAGGTCGGCCAGGGCCCTGCAGGCAAATACACGCGACTGGGCGCCACACCGTCACGCACCGGCAAAGGCGCCCGTGTCATGAATTCAGCCCGACCCGACTTCTGCATAGAATGCTTATGCCGCTTGCCGCATCGTAGCCGGCGTCCAGTCGAGAATCACCTTGCCGCTCTGGCCCGACAGCATGGCCTCGAAGCCTGTTTGATATTCGTCGACCGTATAGCGATGCGTAATGATCGGCGACAAATCCAGCCCGCTTTGCAGCATGGCTACCATTTTGTACCAGGTCTCGAACATCTCCCGGCCGTAAATACCCTTGATCTCGAGTCCCTTGAAAATCACCTTGGTCCAGTCTATGCCGAACCCCGCCGGCGGTATGCCCAGCATGGCAATCTTGCCGCCATGGTTCATCTGCTCGAGCATGGAAGTGAACGCGCTGGGCACGCCCGACATTTCCAGGCCAACGTCGAAACCCTCGGTCATATGCAGGTCGCGCATCACATCGGGCAGGGATTCGCGGGTCACATTGACAGCCCGCGTAGCACCCATCTTGCGCGCCAGCTCAAGCCTATACTCATTGACATCGGTAATCACCACATTGCGCGCCCCCACATGGCGGGCTATCGCCACCGCCATGGCGCCTATCGGCCCGGCTCCGGTAATCAACACGTCTTCGCCCACCAAATTGAACGCCAGCGCCGTATGCGTGGCATTGCCAAACGGATCGAAGATCGCCGCCATATCGTCGGACACATCATCGGGAATCTTGAACGCGTTGAAGGCAGGTATTGCCAGATACTCGGCAAAAGCCCCCGGCCGATTGACCCCGACCCCCTGGGTGTTGCGGCACAAGTGACGACGCCCGGCCCGGCAGTTGCGGCAGAATCCGCAAGTAATATGCCCTTCGCCCGAAACCCGGTCGCCCATATTAAAACCGCTGACCTCCTGGCCGATTTCGACGATCTCGCCCACATATTCATGGCCTACCTGCATAGGTACCGGTATGGTCCGGCTGGCCCATTCGTCCCATTTCCAGATGTGGATATCCGTGCCGCAAATCGCCGTCTTGCGTATGCGTATCAAAACATCGTTATGGCCGATCACAGGCCTTTCGACCTCAGTCAGCGTCAAGCCTGTCGTAGGCTCCAGTTTTGCCAGGGCTCGCATCATGCGCTCCAAAAATAAACCGCTTATCCCTTGGGCGCCCACAAGGAGCGCCCCTACTCATGGATTACACCCAGCCGCCGCCCGACACGCCCGAACGCGGCCACCGCCTGGTCAATGTGTTCGGGCGTATGCGCCGCGCTCATTTGAGTGCGGATCCTTGCGCGGCCCTTGGGTACCACCGGATAGGAAAAACCGACGACATACACCCCTTCGTGCAAAAGCTCATCAGCCACTTTCCCCGCCAATTTCGCATCGCCGAACATGACAGGAATAATCGGATGCCCGCCCGCCACCAGCTCGAAGCCCAGCGCCGCCATGGCGTTGCGGAATTGCCGGCCGTTCGCGTGAACACGCTGGCGCAAGGCATCGCCCTCGGTACTTTGCAGCAGCTCCAGCACTTTCAGGGAGGCGGCAACGATTCCCGGCGCAAGCGTATTGGAGAACAGGTAGGGGCGCGAACGCTGGCGCAGTAATTCCACCACCGCCGGATGCGCCGCCGCATAACCACCCGAAGCCCCGCCCAGTGCCTTGCCCAAGGTGCCGGTCAGGATATCCACCCGGCCCTCGACACCGCAATACTCGGGCGTACCCCGGCCATGCTCGCCGATAAAACCCACCGCGTGCGAATCGTCGACCATGACCATGGCACCGTACTGATCAGCCAGGTCGCAAATGGACTTCAGGTCGGCAATGACCCCATCCATGGAGAACACCCCATCCGTGGCAATCAGTTTGTAGCGCGCGCCTGCCTTGCCGGCCTCTTGCAGTTGCGCTTCGAGATCGGCCATATTGTTGTTGGCATAGCGATAGCGCTGGGCCTTGCACAAACGCACTCCGTCGATAATGCTGGCGTGATTGAGCGCATCGCTGATGATCGCGTCGCCTTCGTCGAGCAACACCTCGAACAGGCCGCCATTGGCGTCGAAACAGCTGGAATACAAGATGGCATCGCCCATCTTCAGAAAGCCGGCCAGCATCCGTTCGAGTTCCTTATGGCCCAGTTGCGTTCCACAAATGAATCGAACCGATGCGAGGCCGAATCCGGCCTCATCGAGCCCTTGTTTGGAGGCTTGTATCAGGCGGGCGTCGTTGGCCAGGCCCAGATAATTATTGGCGCAAAAATTCAGCACCCGGGAGCCATCGGCCAGCGCCACCTGCGCCGACTGGGCGCTGGCCATGACACGCTCGGCCTTGTAGAAGCCGTCGCGGCGCAACTGCTGTATTTGCGTGTTCACATGATCGAGAAATGAGCGGTTCATGGAAAAAGCCTTGAGCGACAATACAGAATGATGTTATTCCATTTCCAGATCAAGCGTGAACGCGAAGCGCAGGCATTACCGGGCAAGGTAAGCGAAGCCAGCAAAGTGCCTGTTTGATATGAAAATGGGATTACTGCGCCTGGGCTTACTTCCTGACAATATAAATAGGGCTCGAAAAAATGAAAAAGCCATCTTCGGTCGTTGCGCGCAGATAAATGGCGTTATCGCCGTCTTTGTGCAATGGGACGCGTATGCTTTGCTTGAAGCGTCGGCTTGGGTTCTGGTCGGGCAGGCGAAAGACTTGCAGTCGACGCCGTATGCCCCCATTTTCGAACGACAGGGGCTCCATGCCTATCGAAGCAACCGGAATCGTTTCTTTGATAAGCGGCGTCTCTATATGAAGCGTGCCTTCGTCCGGATGGGCCAGCCGTACGTCAATGCCGCTGAATCCGCCGGTTGTCAGCGATTTCCATTCCAGACGATTGTCCGCGGTCTGAACCAGTTGCTTGTCGAGATTCCAGAAATTGACCGGCTGCGGCTGTTCGAATGCATTGCCGGTCAAGGCCGCACAGCCATCCCAAACAGTTTGCCGGCCGCGCCCGCGATAACCGGAGCCTTCCCAGATCAGGCGAATCCTCCGCCCCAAATCCGCCTGCCCGTACGGGCGCAATGTTTCCACCACCTCCATGCGATTGCGGATCTCGATGTTTTCAATGGGCCCTTCGGTGAGCAGCTCGAATTCAAACGTTGCGCTCTCGCCATCGTATTCGGTGACAGCGCCCATATCCGCTTTGAGGGTGCTTGTGGTCGTAACGGGCAGCCCCAGGTTCGGATCATCGGAGAACAAAGTAGCCGGGTGGTCGAAAACAATATTGGCCGCCAGAAAGGCACGGCAACCCGTGGTCGCGTAGTGGCGCCGATGACGCAGGCTGTCGGCCAGGGAATCTCGCGTCAGTTCGCCGGCGACCAGGCAGGTCAATCCGCCGTACGCGCCGAATAGCGAAGCGCCCGGATGGCTGGCGCCATGGCGGCCCTTGTGTCCATCGCTATTGGCAACGATGCCGACGCGATATCCCTGCGCGAACGCATCGGCCAACAGCCACTCGAAGGTGCCCCAATCGGAATGGATCTCGATGGATCGTTCGATCTGCGCGTTGTGCGACATGGTGATGTCGGCATAGCGTCCGCCGATATGCGCAAAAACGATCACATCCTCGTCTTTCAATGCGTCGAACAACTGATCGGCGCTGTTGGCATCGGTATCCGCGTCGGACATATCGTCGACCAGGGCGTGCGACGATCGGTGTATGGGCCGCCCTTCGTTCAGGTACAGGACATTGCGGTCGCCCCCCAGGCCGGTGTTGCCGGACCATTCATATCCGGGGAAGATGACGAATTCATGGTCCCGATTGAATTCGCCTGTCAGGCGATTGAGTTCGTGCCAGAATTCCGTCGTAATCTGGAAATCGTTGCCCTGATGGCTCATTGCATCGAGAAAGGCGCGATCCCTGGCGAAGACAATCAAGTCGCGCGCCGAATTGGTACCGATGGTTTCCTCTGACTGCCCATGCAAATCGGCCCAGAAATGGCGATGCTGCGCTTGCCGCACGATGCGGCACGGGTTGGAGCGCGCCAGGACCCGCCCTTGCTGGCACACTTCGATTTCCAGGTCGCCCTCCTGGCTTGCCCTTAGATCCGGCAGGATCCGTGCATAGTCCCCTAGTGACATATCGAACGACGCAGGCAGGTTTTCTATAGGAAAATTGCTGCGCACCTCAAACGTGCCTGTCACGCAATGACTGGGGTTTCCCCACTTGTCCTCGCCCTTGAATCCAAACCTGAAAGGCTCCCCGGCGCGAACCAGGGTGGGAAGAATGGCCTTGAATCCAAGCGGTGGCCCGGCCACGACGGAAATGACGGGGGACTGCTCGAGCTCCACGTACTGGTACGTGGCAAAGGCGTCGACAAGAACCTTGAATTCGAAAGTAGGCTCGACAAACGTCTGCACTCTTATGCCCGGCGAGCCCTGGCGCCTGTCGCCGAACCGGACAATGATCTGGTCGCCTTCCCGCAGGAAACCCCGCACGACCCGTATGAACAGGGTCTTGTCCCAGGGGCGTATATTGAGCTTGCCATCGTACGTCACATCCAGCACGGCGCCGTTCGTCGCTTCGACGGTAGTGTAGTTCCAGCCTTGCGGATCGGTAAATTGAGGGCGGCCCATATCGCTGGCAAAGCGATGCACCACCTTGATCGACCCGGTATCATCAATACCGAAATAACCGGCCGTGTAAACCAGAGTGAACGAATTGAAGCTTCCCGCCTCGAATTCACCGGTTGGGTCGACCGTTGCCGAACCCATCAGATGTGCCGCGTAGCTTGAGTGTCCCATAAGTATGTCTGTCCGTTGTCAGTGAGAGGAAGTTCCCGGGCCGGCGGTGCCCAGCCCCACGCGAGCCGCCTCGGTATCGATCAGCGTCGAGGCCGCCACATTGGCCAGATTCACATCGGGCCCCAATACCGAGATCAAGGTTTTCTTCATCGACTCGATGTCGCAGCTGCGTACCTCGGCTATCCACGGGCCGGGCAGCTCGATCATGACGCGCGTCATGTCCAGCTGCCGCATCAGCAACTCTATCGTGCCGGCACGCAATTTTCCATTTTCAACCAGTTCCGCCGCTTCGACCAGCACCAGCTCGGCACCGGCATCGAAGCAGTCGCGCGCCTGATCCACCAACAGGCTTGGATCGTTCAGCGTTTCCTTTGAGCCCACCTCGCCGAACACAGTCAGCCCGGTTGCCACGGCGGCCCGGATCTGGGCCACGCGCTGCGGCGCGGTCAGGGGCACGACATTGTCGGAAATTTCGATTGTTTCGAAGCCCAGGCTGAGCGCCTCGTCATAAAAACGCGGCAAGGCGGCTTCACCTTGCGTCGCCAATATATATTCGTGGAACTGCCCACCGAGAAAAGAGCGAACCTGGGACTGCCGATACAGGGCAAGCTTGGCCTGAAGGTTTTCACGCGTATACAAGCGGGCCGTGCCTGTTTTTATCTTGGCCAGATCGACATAGTCGCCCGCCATGGCCATCAAGTCGGCCGTATGGCCCAGCGGCAGGCCATCGTCGATCATCATGGTGCGGCCGTTGCGCCGCGGTTTGCTGCTGCGCGCGGCGGGCAAGGTTACGAAATCGAACGGGGCGCGGGTATCCATATAATGTGGCTCCTTATTTGGCTGAAATGCCGGACTCTTTGACCAGTGCGGCGTATTTCCGGCTTTCCTGCTTCAAATACTTGGAAAAATCCGCCACGCTGTTGCCCACGGGATCGACGCCCTGGCCTATCATGGTTTTCCTGACGGCGGGGTCATGCAGCACCTTGGCGAAGGCCGTGTTCAGCTTATCGATAATGGCCTTCGGCGTACCGGCCGGCGCAAACAGGCCCATCCACTGAACGACATCCACCGCCCCCGCGCCTGCTGTCTCGCTGGCCGTGGGCACATCGGGCAGCCATTTCAGGCGTTTATTGTCCATGATGGCCAGAACCTTGAGCTTGCCCTCTTTCCAGTGCGGCATGACCGGGGCCATGCCCACGCTCGCCAGCGGCACTTGCCCGGCCAGGACATCGAGCGTTGCCGGCCCGGCGCCTTTATAAGGCACATCGAGCATCTTGATTCCGGTCGAGCGATCGATCCAGTCCACCGCCAGTTGCTGGGCGCTGCCTACCCCCGGCGTACCGTAATTCACCGTACCGGGATGCGCTTTTACGTAGGCGACCAGCTCGGTGACCGTATTCGGTGGAAATGAAGGATTGGCGATGAGCGCTATGGGCGTGATACCCACCAGGGTGACCGGGCTCAGGTCTTTGCCTGGATCGTAGCTCATGTTTTTATAGAGGAAAGGAGCAATCACGGTTTCGGCCGGGGACGACATGACCAGGGTGTAGCCGTCGGGCTTGGACCGCGCCACATACTGTGCCCCGATCATGCCGTCGGCGCCTGGCTTATTGATGACAATGACCTGCTGCCCAAGGTAACTGTCCAGCTTGGACGCCAGCAGCCGTGCCGTGAAATCATGCCCTCCTCCCGGGGAAAACGGCACAACGAGAGTCAGGGCCCGGTCTGGAAAACCGGCAGCCTGGGAGGCCGTTGCAACACCGAACAACACGGTACAGGCCAGGAATACGACACGTAGTTTTTCATGCAGCGCCACCATACATCTCTCCTTATAAGGACAGAACACAAGCAAGGACATGCAAACCTGTACCGGGCTTCCGAGTACCCGCAAGGCAGGGGACGGGAATCCGTCAGGAAGCTCCTGTGAAATCCATATCGAGTTCACAATCGGAAGGAGGAACGAACATTTTCTGGTAAGAAATAGGCTGCTGGCCCCGGGTCTTGCCATGAATATTGATTTTCAGCGCCCAGCTTCCCGGCGCCAGATCCATGAGCGTTGCAATGCGCGGCTCCAGCCGCACAAGACGGGCACCGCCTTTGGCCTCGACGGTGGGATACCCGAACTCCATTTCCAGGATTTCCTTGAGATTGACGTCTTCCAATCTGGCGGCGGGTATATCGAGCATTCCCTCAAACAGCGACTTCGGCAAATACAGCTCGCTGACACACGCGAAGCGCTCATCGATTGAAATGCGCCGGTCGATGCGTATGTAGCCCTGGGCATCGGGCCCCAGGGTTTTCGTCCAGGGCCCATCGCCCACCACGGTACGCCCTATCAGGTGCGCAAACACAGGTAGGTGTTCGCCGGTGGCCGGATCGGTAAAGCGGTAGTGCCATGATTTTTGTATGGCGCGCCGCGGCTGGCCGATAAATGTGCCGATACCGTGCTTGCGGACCAGATACCCTTCGGCCGCCAGAGTTCCCAAGGCCTTCTGGGTGGTTCCCAGGCTGATGCTTAACAAATCGCCCAGCGCTTTTTCCGGAGGAAGTTTGTCCTGATAGCGCAACTGGCCATCGTTGACCGCCTGGATAATCGATTCACGCAGTTGGGCGTGTTTGCTCAAGCCCAGCGGGCCCAGGCGGAAAAAATACCGGGATATGGCATTGGCGGGAGAAAGGACAGAATCGTCGGCGCGCATTTCCAGCTTCGTTTTCGTAATGTGTCCGCACTATACCAAAGATAAAGTATAGAGGTCAAGAGCTATATAGCTTTATTTCTCCCGCAGCCGAACATGGCTTATTGCGAGTAATCACGCATTGCGTGACCGCATCAAAGCCATAAAAATAGGCCAGGCACACGCCTGCCCGGCAATTCCCGGGCCATAGTCATAGCAGCCGCCACACTTTCAGATAAAGGCCCCACACTATGAAACACCTTTTAGCCTTAGCCCTGCTCGCCGCGCCCACCCTGGTGGCAGCCCAAACCAGCGCCGCACCGGACACACTGAAGCACGTCATGGAAAGCCATACCCTACGTGTCTGCAGTCCCGGCGACTACAAGCCCTTCAGTTTTATGAAAGAAGACGGCAAATTCGAAGGCCTGGACGTGGATCTCATGAACTCCCTGGCCGGCGCCCTGGGCGCCAAGACCGAATTCGTCAAAACCACCTGGGCCAAGCTCATGGACGATTTCACCTCGGGCAAATGCGATATCGGCGCCGGCGGCATTTCGGTGTCGCTCGAGCGCCAGAAAAGGGCTTATTTCAGCTCCCCTTACATGATCAACGGCAAGACTCCCATTACCCTGTGCACCAACGCCAAGAAATTCCAGACCATTGCCGACATCAACAAGCCCAATGTGCGCGTGATCGTCAACCCGGGCGGCAGCAACGAGAAATTCGCCAAAACCTACCTGACCAAAGCCCATATCATCACGCATGAAAACAATATCGGCATATTCAAGGAAGTCGCCGAAGGCCGGGCCGACGTTTTCGTGACCGAAGCGGCCGAAGCCAAGGTGCAAAGCAAGCTCAACCCCAAGCTGTGCCCCGTCAATCCGAACAAGCCCCTGCAATACGCCGAAATGGGCTATTTGCTGGCCAACGGCGATATGGGCTTCAAGCTGTTCGTGGACCAATGGCTGCACTTGAGCAAAGCCAGCGGCGAATATGCCAAATTGGCCGACAAATGGGTGCCTCAATAAGGCTCAGGTCCAGTCCTCAGCCCCTGCGCGTATTCGTGGGCTGACGCACGCGCCGCTCGTCCCGCCCCTGCGGCCGCGAGCGACGATCTCTTCCTCACAAGCCAGCCCTGCCGGCGCCGCCCTGGCGGCGGCAGGGCTTTTCTCCCCGCCCTGTAATACCGACTCCGGTTGTCGCCAACAAGGTCGTTTCCGCTTCAATAATAGATATAGGTCATATGGTTGACTTTGATGAATTTCGAATCTAAGATAAACACGCTTCGAGTCGATTGCCAAATGTCATAAGCCAAAATTAAGGAGCTTCGAATGATTCATCTTGTATTACACGATGCCAACGATATGGTCGCCGTCGCGGTCGTTGAAGGCGTTAAGGCGGGCGCGGAATTAACCGCCTGGATAATGGACGACGACCGCACCATCAAGGTCAAGGCAGCGCAGGATATTCCCATCGGCCACAAAATCGCGTTGAAAAACATGGCGGTGGGCGACACCGTGCTCAAGTACGGCGTCGATATCGGAAAAGTCGTCGCTCCCATCAAGATGGGGGAACACGCTCACGTTCACAACATCAAGACCAAGCGCTGGTGACCGGGCCTCGATGCGCCGCCGCTTGAACGGCATGCGCAAGCCGAGCTGTCCATCCGATACGCCGAATATTCTCAACGTCCCTAACAGCCATAGAACCAATCATGATTACTAAAGACACCACTTTCCTGGGCTATCGCCGTGAAAACGGCCGCGTGGGCGTGCGCAATCACGTCATTATCCTGCCTCTTGACGACTTGTCGAACGCCGCCTGCGAAGCGGTCGCCAACAATATCAAGGGCGTCATGGCCATTCCCCACCCCTACGGTCGCCTGCAATTCGGCGCCGACCTCGACCTGCACTTCCGTACCCTGATTGGTGCCGGCTCCAACCCCAACGTCGCCGCGGTCGTGGTCATAGGCATTGAAGACGGCTGGACCCAAAAAGTCGTCGAAGGCATCGCCGCCACCGGAAAACCCGTTACCGGCTTCGGCATCGAGCGCCACGGCGACCACGAAACCATCATGAAGGCCTCCCGGGTGGCGCGCGAATATGTGCAATGGGCCTCGGAAAAGCAGCGCGAAGTATGCAACATCAAGGAATTGTGGGTATCCACCAAATGCGGGGAAAGCGACACCACATCCGGTTGCGGCTCCAACCCGACGGTCGGCAATGCGTTCGACAAGCTCCATCCATTAGGCGCCACGCTGGTTTTCGGTGAAACCACCGAACTGACAGGCGGCGAAAACTTTGTCGCCGACCGGTGCATCAACGACGATGTGCGCAGCCAATTCATGGCCATGTTCAACCGCTATCAAGACGTCATCAATCGCCACAAGACTTCCGACTTGTCCGATTCGCAACCGACCAAGGGCAATATCGAAGGCGGCCTGACCACGATCGAAGAAAAAGCCATGGGCAATATCCAGAAAATCGGCAAGAAATGCTCGGTTGACGGAGTCCTCGACAAGGCCGAAACCCCCACGCACCCGGGCCTGTGGTTCATGGACTCGTCCTCGGCGGCCGCCGAAATGGTCACGCTGTGCGCCGCCTCGGGCTATGTCGTGCACTTCTTCCCAACCGGGCAAGGCAACATCATCGGCAACCCGATCCTGCCGGTCATCAAGCTAAGCGCCAACCCACGCACCGTGCGCACCATGAGCGAGCACATCGACTTCGATTGCTCCCCTCTATTGCAACGCGAAATGAACCTGGATGAAGCGGGGGATCAGTTGCTCGACATCATGCTGGCCACCGCCAATGGCCGCTTGACCGACGCCGAAGCACTGGGTCATCGCGAGTTCGTTCTGACACGCCTGTACGAAAGCGCCTGAACGAAAAAGGGCCGGCCGGCTGCGCCCGTAGAAGCCGGATCGGCCCGACCCGCTCCAGAAGCCCCCTGCAGAGGCCGAGGTGTCGATGCCCTGAACAACGCAACCGGCCGGAAAGTAAACGACGCAGTTCGTTATGGAGGACACAAAAATGAGCAACACACCACCGCCCTTGCTTGAAGTGAAAGGCGTAACAATCCAGTACAAGACAAAAGAGTATTTAATAACGGCGACCTACCGGGTCGATTTCAAGGTATATCAATCCGACCGCTTTGTACTGCTGGGCCCTTCGGGATGCGGGAAATCGACGCTGCTCAAGGCCGTTGGCGGCTACCTGACCCCGACCGAGGGTGAGATACGCTTGAAAAACAATATCATCACCATGCCCGGGCCCGACCGCATGATGGTGTTCCAGGAATTCGACCAGCTTCCTCCCTGGAAAACCATCAAGCAAAACGTCATGTTCCCATTGATTGCCAGCGGCAAGCTCAAAGGCAAGGCCGCGGAAGAAAAGGCGATGCAGTACATCGAGAAAGTCAAGCTTTCCCAGTTCGCCAACCATTATCCCCATCAGTTGTCCGGCGGCATGAAACAACGCGTCGCGATTGCGCGCGGGATGGCCATGGAGCCGGATATCCTGCTCATGGACGAACCCTATGCCGCCCTGGACGCGCTGACACGCCGAAAAATGCAGGACGAGCTGCTGCAATTGTGGGACGACACCCGGTTCACAGTGCTGTTCGTCACCCATTCAATCGAAGAGGCCGTCAAGATCGGCAACCGGATCCTGCTGCTTTCGCCTCATCCGGGCCAGGTAACAGCCGAACTCAACAGCACGGGCGAAGATACGGTCGACGCCAGCGGCAAGAGCCTGTCCGAGCGCATCAATGCAATGCTGTTCTCCGAGCCTGTCGAGAACGAGGAGATAACCCATGCCTAATTCCGAAGACATGCAAGGCCGGCCGCCGACCGTACGCGAAAATGTCGAGCGCCCGGAGTTCTTCCGCACCCGATCGGTAAGCGACGACTTTGGCGTCGTGGAAAAACCCCTGACCAATTGGGAAAAGCTTTACGACAACAACGTCGCGCGCAAAATCTTCATCCTGATCATTCTTGCCCTGGCATGGGAAATCTACGCGCGCCTTCTTAACAACGAGCTGCTGTTCCCCACATTCACGGCCACGGTAAAGGCGCTTATTGCGGGCATAGTCAGCGGAGGCCTTATCGGGAAATCATGGTATTCGGTCCGGATATTGCTAATGGGCTATAGCGCCGGCCTGGTGCTGGCCGCCCTTCTCACCATCTTTGCAATCACCTCGCGCATCGGACGTGACTTCCTGGAAACGGTCACATCCATGTTCAACCCCTTGCCTGCAATCGCCTTGCTGCCACTGGCCCTGCTGTGGTTCGGCCTGGGGCCGGGCAGCCTGGTTTTTGTATTGATACATTCCGTGCTCTGGGCCGTTGCACTCAATACCCACTCGGGGTTCCAGTCTGTCAGCATGACCTTGCGCATGGTAGGGCGAAACTATGGGCTTGGGGGGCTTCGATATGTATTCGGCATACTGATCCCGGCCGCGTTTCCCGCTATTTTGTCAGGATTGAAAATCGGCTGGGCATTCGCCTGGCGCACGCTGATCGCGGCGGAGCTGGTATTCGGCGTCAGCTCGGGCAGCGGCGGATTGGGCTGGTTCATCTACGAGAACAAGAATCAGCTGGAAATTCCCAGCGTGTTTGCCGGTTTGCTCACTGTGATTCTGATTGGTCTCTTTGTGGAAAACTTTGTCTTCCGCATTATCGAGCAACGCACCATCCGCAAATGGGGCATGCAGGAATAAGTTTTTTGCTTATGGCATTGATATCGTATTGATTGGAAACGGGCGCCCGCACTGGGCGCCCCTACAGAAGCCAGGGATACGCCGCGGTAACGCCCTTTGTGGGCGCCATCATGAAAGGGCTTGCAATGAAGTTGGTGATTTGCGAATTTATGGACGATGCTTCGGTTGCAAAGCTTGCAGCCGATTTCGATACGCTCTACGACCCTACCCTGGTTGATCGTCGCCCGGAATTGCTGGCGGCGCTGGCCAATGCCGACGGCCTGATCGTGCGCAACCGAACCCAGGTCGACCGCGCCTTGCTGGAAGCCGCTTTGCGCTTGCGTGTGGTGGGCCGCCTGGGCGTGGGCCTGGACAATATCGATTTGCCCGCCTGCGAAGGCCGCCAGATTGCGGTTATTCCGGCTACCGGCGCCAATGCAAGGGCGGTGGCCGAATATGTCATAGGCACCGCCATGGCTTTGCTGCGAGAGGCCTACACCCGCAGCACGGAAACCGCTTCCGGCTCGTGGCCGCGCGCCGCACTGTCGAACGGGCGCGAGCTTTTCGGAAAAACCCTGGGCCTGATCGGCTTTGGGGGAATCGGCCAGCTGACAGCCAGCCTGGCGCACGCCTTGGGGGTGGCCGTCATTGCGCACGATCCCATGATCGCCCCCGATGCCCCCATATGGAAAAAATCAGGAACAAAGCCCAAGACACTGGACGAATTGCTGGCCCAGGCCGATATCGTTTCGCTGCATGTTCCCTTGACGGACCAAACACGCAATCTCATCGACAAGAATGCCTTGTCGAAAATGAAAGCCGGCGCCATCCTTATCAACACGGCGCGCGGCGGCATCATCGACGAGGCGGCGCTGGGCAATGCGCTGCGTTCCGGCCACCTGGGCGGCGCCGCAATCGACGTCTTCCACCAGGAACCCCTGCCCGTCGGCAACGTGCTGGCAGATGCGCCGAACCTCATCCTGACACCCCATATTGCGGGTGTCACGACAGAATCCAATACCCGCGTCAGTGCTCTGATTGCGGAGCGCGTCGCCGGCCACCTGAACCAGGCCGGCCCATCCTGACCGGAAACGCCGCATAAGCTTGCTCATCACCCTCATTTTCTAAAAGCGATTTGATTCCATGCCGCTACTCTCCATAGACGAACTGACAACCTTGGCCCTTCAAGGGCTCGAAGCGGCCGGCGCCAGCCATGAAGCGGCCCTGGCGGCGGCAAAGGCGCTTGTCGCCGCCGACGCGCAAGGCCTGGCCTCGCACGGCGTGTCGCGTGTCCCCCAATACACGACGTTCTTGCGCAATGGCCGCAGCTCCACCAAGGCAAAGCCCGAAATCCTGCGCTCCAAAGGCGGCGCCTGCCTGGTCGATGCCCAATGCGGCATGGCCTATGAAGCCTGCGCGCTGGCCGTTGAGCTGGCCGTGGAGCGCGCGCGCGAGTTCGGCGTGTCTTGCGTGGGCGTCACGAACAGCAACCATTTTGGCGCCGCGGCCGTGCATCTCGATCAAATCGGCAAAGCCGGAATGGTCGGCATGGCCTTCGGAAATTCGCCGGCGGCAATGCCAGCCTGGGGCGGGAAAACACCCTTGTTCGGCACCAACCCGATCGCCGCCATCTTTCCCCGCCGGGATACCCACGCCCTGCTCATCGATCTTGCCCTCAGCGAAGCGGCGCGCGGCAAGATCATGGTGGCCGCCAAGGAAGGCAAGGCTATCCCCCTGGGCTGGGCCGTCGACAAAGACGGCAAGCCCACCACCGACGCCCAGGCGGCCCTGGCCGGCAGCATGCTGCCGACGGGCGGCGTAAAAGGAGCCATGCTGGCGCTCATGGTGGAATTACTGGCTTGCGCGCTCACCGGCGCCGCCTTCGGCTTCGAAGCCGATTCATTCTTTTCGGCCGAAGGCAATCAGCCACGCATCGGTCAATTATTCCTGGCCATCGATCCCGGCGCCATGGCGGGCACCGACATCTATTTCTCGCGCACCGAAAAGCTCATCGAGTTGATGCTGCACGACGATGGGGTGCGGCTACCCGGCGACCGGCGCCACGCACTGCTTGAACAGTCCGCCCAAAAAGGCATTGCGGTTCCCGACGCGCTATATCAGCAATTGCTCAAACTCGCCGGAAACACCTAAGTACCGGCAATATGACAGGCGAATTCCTGACCTATCTGACTTCCATAATTCCAGCCACCCACATCGCCTTTGCGTCAATCACGCTATTGCTTGCCTATTCGATATTCGGCCTGACCGGATTCGGCTCGTCCATCACGGCAATCCCATTTCTGATACTGGTCTTGCCCTTGCATACTGCGGTATCGGTCATGCTGCTGTTCGACCTGGTCGTCTGCACGGTAATGAATTCCCGCGAATGGCGCAATATCGACAAAATCGAATTGAAGCGCCTCTTGCCTTTTTTGCTGGCGGGCGCACTGGTCGGGCTTTCGCTGCTTCTGTACGCGCCCAAAAAGCCTCTTTTCCTCGTGCTGGGCGCATTCATATTGCTGATATTCGCCTGGAACAATTTCTTCAACAGAAAAAAATACAAGATCAGTCCCGGGCTGGCGGCGCCGCTGGGGTTCTGCGGAGGCATCTTTACCACGTTGTTCGGAACGGGCGGCCCGCTATATACGATTTACCTGGCCAGCCGCATCGACGACAAGAAGGTGTTGCGCTCCACCCTGGGCACCCTGATAGGCGCCACCGCAATAATCCGGCTCTTGATGTTCCTGGCCACCGGACTGCTGCTGGATCCAGCCATTTATATTATTGCGGCCGTTCTTTTCCCAAGCGCCCTGGTGGGCTTTTTCTTCGGTAGCCGCATGCACGAGAAAATCTCGTCGGCCACAGCGAAAAAGCTGGTATGGGCGATTTTATTGCTGGGCGGCGTCAGCGCCATTGTAAAAGGGCTTTGACACAAAACGCGCGCATTCCGGGAGCCCACAAGGGACGCCCCTGCGAATTCGTAGGGATGGTCGGATTCATAGGGGTAATTCGTAGGGTGGCCCTTGCAGCCGCCCGTGTCGTCAAAGCTACGCCGGCCTTTTGGTGGCGGGGGCCGGCACAGACTCGATCAGCACATTGATGCATGCCGGCTTGCCGCTGTTGAAAGCCCTTTCGAGCGCGGCCGGCAGATCCATCTCTTTGGTCACATATTCGCCGTGCCCTCCCAGCGCTTCAACCACCTTGTCGTAGCGGGCGGGAAGCAACTCGCATCCCTGGGCGCGCGGCTTGCCATAAGTGCGCACCTGGATCTGGTATTCGGCATTCCATTTCGCATCGTTGCCCACGATGACAATGATAGGCAGGCCGTATCGCACCGCCGTATCGAATTCAGCCATATGAAAACCGAATGTGCCATCGCCCATGACGGCCACGACCGGATGGGCCGGGTTTGCGATCTTGGCGGCCAGGGCAAACGGCAACGACGGGCCTATGGAGCCGGCGACACCATTGATCAGCCTATTCTTTGCCTGTGTGACGACCGCCTGGGGCCATTGGCCTATTTCCCCGCCATCGCATACAAGCGTCGCATCCGGATGCCGGGCAAAAAAATCTTGCAATACGGCGCACAGCTCCAGAGGATGAACCGGGCCGCCAATTGCCGATTGCACGCTTTTCCATTCCGGCGGGCGATAGTCCAGCGCAGCCCTTACCTGGTTCAGCCACTCCACGGGACGCGAAGAGTGACTGCCGGCGCTGGCCAGCAATGCATCGGCCGCACTGGCCGAATCGGCCAGCGTCGACAGGCTGAGCTGGTCTTGCCTATACTTCATGACCCGCGCAATCAGGTCCTGATCGGGATCGATAACAATAAACCGGCAATTCTGGTCAATGAAAGGGCTGCTGCCGAACCGCAAGGTGAAATCCAGCGGCTTGCCGAGCAGGACGATCAGGTCGGCCAGGGCCAATATTTCGGAGAACGCGCCCAGGCTTGGATCATTGATGCCGCGGGGACTTTCCATGCCTATGACCGGAACCTGCACCGCGCCCTCCAGGCGCGCCATCAGTGCGCGGCCCGGGCCGCCGCACAATGCAGGGCCGCAAAGAATCAGGGGCCGCTGCGCTCCGGAAATTTCCTTCATGATCCGCTCGGACATGTGTGTGGAAAGCGGCATGTGGATGGCACGGGAAGCAGAAGCCTCGGGCCAAAGGCTATCTGTGGAATCGACTCTTTGCTCCAGAAGATCGAACGGCAAGCTGATATGTACCGGACCGGGCCGTCCGCTTCGGGCAATCTGCATGGCCTTCGCCAGGTCATGCCCAAGGCCGGCCGCGGATTGCGCCGTCCAGGAGGCCTTCGCGACAGGCGCCGCCATTTCGGCCTGGCGCAATTCCTGAAAACTGCCTTTGCCCAGCTCGCCCAGGCCGGCATGCCCAGACAACAGCACCATGGGCGCTTCGGAAGCCAGCGAAGTAAAGAGCGCCGCGATACCGTTCGCATGGCCCTGCCCTCCCGTTACCATCGCAATGCCAACCTGGCCCGTGGTGCGCGCATACGCATCGGCCATATGCACGCAAGCGGCCTCGTGGCGCACGTGAATGATGTCGATGGGGGTATCGATCAGTGCATCGTAAAGCGGCATGATATGGTTTCCCGAAAGGGAAAACACCTTGTCGACGCCCATGCGGGCAAGTGTCTGCGCAATAATATCGGCGCCGCGAATGCCCTGTGCTTGCATAGCGGTATTCCTTACTCAAGAATCGGATAGTCGTACTATTTTGAACCGGCGGCTCCGGGGCCGCCGCTATTCCGACAGAATAGTAGCTCCGGGAGCGACTCGGGTGAAGTGTACAGGCCTGCGCGAGAGCTCGAGCAATCCGTCGACATCCCGCACCACGGTATAGGTCGAGTTCGGCAAATCGCCCGGCTCGGGGAAATCTTCCCGAAAATGGGCTCCGCGGGAATTCTCGCGCGCCAGTGCCGCGCTGGCAATCGCCTTGCTGACCGCAATGAGGCTTTTCAGATTCAGCCAATCGTGCCAGGTAAGATTGAACGCCCGGTCTTCGCCCGATACGCCTGTCAGGTCCAGCGCGGCATCGAGCGCACCCAGCGTCTGCAGGCCGCGCTCGATGCTTTCTCCTGTGCGCGAAATGCCCACGTCGTCCCACATGCACGCATACAACTGCTCGCGAATTTCCTCCAGGTCTCCCGGCGCCTGTCCGAATGGCGCCCGATGCATTGCGACGCTGCGCTGGATGGCGGCGTCGTCCGGCGCACGCAGTTCATTATTTTGCCCGACCCATGCCGCCATGCTTTCCCCGGCTATGCCGCCAAAGACCGTGGAATTGGCCACGCCATTTCCACCCAGCCGGTTTGCCCCATGCACTCCGCCCGTATCTTCCCCGGCGGCAAAGAGGCCTTTTAGCGACGTTGTGCAATCGGGTTCAAAAACAACGCCGCCCATCATGTAATGCGCCGTCGGCACGACCTCGACCAGGCCGCCCGCCAGATCGAAGCCGCAATCGGCGCAACGCTCGACCATGCCCTTGAATTGCCGGCGCACATTGTCGGCCCCCAGGTGGCTCATCTGGATGTAGACGCCGCCATTGGGCGAGGCATCGCCCGAGCGCATTTCCGTATAGATCGAGCGCGAGACAATATCGCGTGTTGCCCGCTCGCCGCGAGGATCGTAATTGTGCATGAAGCGCTCACGCTTGCCATTCAGCAGATAGCCGCCCGCACCGCGCAAGCCCTCTTCGAGCACCGTGCCAGTCATGCGCGTGCCGGTTCCCGCCAGCAGGCCGGTCGGATGGAACTGCACCATTTCCATATCGCGCAGGAACAGGCCGGCCCGCAAGGCCATCGCCAGGCCGTCACAGCTCTTTTCTCCGGAAGGAGTGTGATACTTGTACATGGTGGGGCCGCCGCCCGTTGCCAGCAACACCGCCTTGGCCTGCACAAATACAAACTCGCCGCTATGCATGGATATCATCAGCACGCCGGCAAGCGCGGTACCGTCGGCCGTTTTTATGAGCTCAACGGCCCGGTGCTCTTCCAGCCGATGTATGCCGCGGGCCCACACCTGCTCGGAAAGCCGATTGATGATCTCGATACCGGTGAGATCGCCCTTGTGCACGGTCCGGTCGAAAGTCTGCCCGGCAAAGGCCTTCTGATGCACGGTTCCGTCGGGATTGCGATCAAAAAAACAACCCAGCTCATTTTCGAGCTCGTGTACGCGCTCGACCCCTTTGGTGACCAGCGTCCAGGCAAGATCCTGGTTGGACAGCCATTTGCCGCCCTCGATCGTATCCATGAAATGGCGCTCTACCGAGTCGCCCTCCGCCAGGGCGACGTTATAGCCGCCTTGCACCATCCTGGTACAGCCCGACTTCCCAAGCAGGCCTTTTACGGCAACGGTCACCGACAGTTCCGGATTGGCGCTATGCGCATGCAATGCGGCGAACAGGCCCGCGCCCCCGGAACCCAGGATCAGGATATCGGTTTGTATGCGTTTGACGCTCATGCGGATTTAACTCCAAGAGACGCCAGCACCTGGGCGCGCCGCGCCGCGGCATCGTTGCGCACAACGTTGTACAGACTGCCGCCCTGGCTATCCATGGCCACCAGCAAGGGGCCGAAATCCTTGACACGAAACTTCCACAGGGATTCGGGATTCAGGTCGTCCAGATCGACGTCTTCGATCTGTTCTATCCAGGTCGTTTCCAGCGCCGCCGTACCGCCCACAATGGCAAGGTATACGCCGCCCAGTTCCTGGAACGCCGACAGGGAATCTTCCCGCAGGCCGCCTTTGCCGATAATGATGCGCACGCCGGTTTCGCTCATCAAGGGGCGGGTGAAACGCTCCATGCGATCCGAAGTGGTTGTGCCTATGCAAATAGACGCATAACCGCAAGGATTTTGCGCGTCTTTCGGTACTTTCTTTACGTTCGGCGCGGTATGAATAACCGCATGGCCACGCAGGTCGAAACGCGTGCTGCGATGATGATCGAACATATGGATCTGCGTAGCATCGCGGATGCCGAACAATGTGGTTTGCAGGGTAACGGTGTCGTTGATGCGCAGCCGCCGGACCTGCTCTTCGGTCACTGGAGTGCTGAGTTCGTAGTGGGCCATGATCAGAATCCGTAAGAAACGCCCGATGGCGAAAAAGTGGCGGTCGCCCTGCGGGCGGAATGGCACTGCATATTGACCGCCACCGGGTTCATCGTAATGTGCGTGGAGGCCAGTTCGATATGGACGGCAAATGCCGTGGAGTCGCCCCCCAGGCCCTGCGGCCCGATGCCCAGTTGATTCACCGCGGCCGACAGCTGCTGCTCGAGCTTGGCCCCTTCGGGATCTGAACAATGGCTCCCCAGGGCCCGGGTCGCGGCCCGTTTGGCCAGCGCCACGCACAAGTCGGAGCTGCCGCCCACGCCGACGCCGACAATCGTGGGCGGACAGGTTTTCCCGCCCGCCGCCAAAACGCAATCGATCGTAAAGGCCTTGATGGCGTCGATTCCCTCGGCGGGTATGGCCATCTTGAGGAAAGAATTGTTTTCCGAACCACTGCCTTTGGGAATCATGGTTATTTTCAGATAGTCCGGGATATCGACGAAATCGATGCTGATTACCGGCACCTCTATTCCACAGGACGTATTGTCGTTGATGCGGGTAAGCGGATGCACAATGGACGAGCGGAACGGATGCTCGGTCGTGGCGCGCTCGCACCCCTTGCGGATCGCCTGTTTGAGCGCGTAGCCGTTCACCTCCGCATTGCTGCCTATGGCTATCTTGTAAATGGGTACGCCGGTGTCCTGGCACAGCAAATTGTTGGCGCCTTCGGCCACGCTGATATTGGTGATCATGGTGCCGAGAATGCGCTGGGCGACCGGTGCGGTTTCAGCCGCGGCCAAGCTGGTGAAGCCCTCTTTGATATCGGGCGGCAGCACCTTCAGGGCGCGAATGTACAGTTCCTTCGCCGCTTCTTCAACGGCCGACAGATCAATTTTCACAATATCTCCTTCAGTATCCGGCGCGCCGGCACTTATCCAATCAATGCCAGGGCAAAAGCGAGCCCGACCGCAATGCCAAAACCGCCGGCACCGGCGATCCAGTTTTTGCGCAGCCCCGGCTGCCCGCCGAACTCGATCAGCAAGAGCCGTATTCCACCCATCATGTGCAATGACAACAGAACGACCACGCCCCATTCGCTGAACTTGAACAAGGCGTTGTCGGTAAGCTTCAGGAATCCGTCGAGCGCGGCTTGGCCGTGTATCGCCCGGCTTAGCGCCCAAAAATGCACCGGCAGGAACAAACCCAGGACCAGCCCCGAAATGCGATGAACCAGGAACGCCCAGTAGGCCGGGTGATTGCGCGAACGGAAATCATTGCCGCGCTTCATGATGCAAGCACCGCATAAACGGCGAGAAACCCCATGAACAGGATTGCAACGCCAAAAATATTGGAAACCATATTGGCCGTTTTTTGAGGCCAGGCCAGCCATTCTTCCGCAATTTTCGCCAGGCCGATCGGCACATGCACCGTACAGGCCAGCACAAAAATGCCGTAGAACACGCCTACCCACCAATTACCCTGTGTGCGGCCGAGGATTTCAGCTGCGGTAAGCCCGCCGCGCACCGCATAGATAATCACGCCGATGTGGACCAGCACGCAAATGGCCAGCACCATTGCGCTGATGCGCTGCCAATACCAGCGCCTGGCTTGATGCGCGGCCGTCGTCATAGATCGCCCCGGATGGCCGCCTTGGCGGCAAGCTTTTTCAGGCCGGCAATGCTGAAGGTTGGCGAAAGCCCCTTGGGACAGCGCTCGGTGCAGGAACCCTGGGTATGGCAGGAATGGCAGCCGGCATCGCCCGCCACCGCCTGCAAACGCTCATGCTGCTGCATGTCGCGCGCATCGTTGACCAGCGTCCAGGCACGATTGAGTGCCGCGGGGCCCAGGAAATCGGGCCGCCAGGTGACGACATCGCACGACGAATAGCATACGCCGCAACCGATGCATTCCATGCCGGCATCGGCCGCAACACGCTCTTTGGAGGCCGGATCGACCCGCGCGAAATCGTCGTGGCGCGTCTTCGAACCCTTGAACTGCCCCTTGGCGCGCGCCCATTTGTCGAAAAACTCGTTCATGTCGGCGGCAAGATCCTTGACGACCGGCAGGTTTGCCAGAGGCGCAATTTCCAGTTCGCCGCTGCTTGCGACCTTGGCGACGTGAGTGCGGCACGTCCAGCGCGCAACCCCGTTGACCGTCATGGCACAGGAACCGCACATGCCGACGCGGCATGAGAAACGATAACTCAGAGTGTGATCCAGATGGCGCTGGATATACGTCACGACGTCGAGGACGGTCTGGCTTTCGCGGCGCGGCACCTCGTAGGCCACAAAACTGCCTCGCTCCTTTCCGCGCCAGACCTTCACATTGAGATTGTCAGTCATAAAGCTCTCTATTTCCCTTTGGCATACAGCGGCGCCGCAACCGGCCCCATCGCATTGCCGAAGCATGATCGACCAGGCCGAATCCAATAGCTTTTATTATTAGCGCCGCCATTCAAAAAGAAAAGCTAGTATTTATTCGTTAAAAATAAATTTTTTCTTTATTATTGATAGCCTTCCACCCGCAAGCCAAACCGCCGTTAAACGGCCTGGCTTGCGGTGCACAACCCTGCAGAACCTCAACTGCCGTGCGCATTCTGCACATTGGGGAAGAACATGTCTTTCCAGGATGCAGGCTTGACCTTGATGAAACCGATTCGGTACATGAAATCGACGTATTTCATGACGTTTTTCGGCGTAGTCGTGAATTCGACGTTCGGATCGTTCAGGATTTTTTCGAAAAATTCCACCGGCTCTTTCGATTTGGTGACCTTGATGTACAGCTCGGCGGCCGCCTTTTTATCGTGGTTGATAAAAGCGATTGCCTCGTCGAACGCTTTGACGAAGGCCGCATAGGTCTTGGGATTGGCATCCGCGAATTTCTGGGTTGCCCAGACGATATTGAACGTATGCGGGCCCCCGGTTACATCGTACGAATTCAAGACGGTATGAATCCCGGGCTTGCTCAGTTCGATGTACTGGAACGGCGGAGACGTGAAATGGCTGTCGATTTCACTGCTGCCCGACAGCAGCGCCGCCATGCCATCCGGATGCGATTGGGTCACGGTCAATGCATCCAGCTTGTTTTGCTGGCCCGGACCGAAGGCCTTTTCCGCCGCCATTTGCAGCGTTATAGCCTGAATCGAAACCTTGACCGCCGGCAGCGCAATCCGGTCTTTGCTGGTGAAATCTTTGATTGTCTTGACGTCAGGGTTGCGGGTGTTCAACAGCAAAGGCATGGAATTCATGGCCGACACGCCCTTGACGCCAACGTTCTTGACGGTCTTGGACCACAATGTGACGAACGGCCCCACGCCCCCCGATGCGAACTGCAAATCGCCCGACAATATGGCATCGTTCATGACATTGCCGCCGGCGAATTTGGCCCATTTCACCTCGATGTCGCCCAGGCCGGCCGCCTTTGCTTCTTTCCGCAGAAGCTGTTTCTCCTGCATCACCATCAATGGCAAATAGCTGATTCCATACTGCTGCGCAATGCTGACGACCTTGATTTCAGCCATGGCGCTGGGGCTTGATCCAGCCAGCAAGCTGGCCCCCAGCAAAAGCGGCAATCCGAGTTTTCCGAGTTTCATTTTGTCTCCTTTTTTGCTTCGTTAGGTGGCGCACACGACACGCCTTTTGAAGTCTACCGGAACCGATATGCTACCTTCCTGATTCCGCATCCAATTCTGGATTCTTGTTTATTGTTGCTCGAGCGCGGATCCACGCTACCCACTGGCAGCGCCCTTCATAACGGGATCCATCCGCCCGCCCCGCACACGCCGCGGCGCATTGTTATAGTCGATTGCATGATAGGTTCTGAATTCATCAATGTCAACTATATGACTTGTATCAATGGAACGCTTTTTACTATAATCCTGGAAAACCGGCCTCGTCATTAAAATGACGCTTTCCCATATTAAACAAATAGTGCTAAACCATGCGTGAATATGCTCCGTCTTCGAGCGTCGGCCTGACTTTATACAAATTGGTCAAGCGCCAGATGCTGGCCGGACTGTCGGCCGGGGAATGGAAACCCGGCGAAGTCATCCCTGCCGAAAAACAGCTTAGCCAGCGCTTCGATGTGTCGATCGGCACCTTGCGCAAAGCCATCGACGAACTGGTCGCTGAAAACATCCTGATCCGACACCAGGGCCGCGGCACTTTTGTGGCCATGCACAGCCGCGAACAGCATCTGTTCCATTTTTTCAATGTCGTGCGCCACGACGGCCTAAAGGCCCCGCCCGACGTGGCGCTGGTTCAGTTTGCCAAAACCAGGGCCGATAAAAAAACTTGCGAGAAACTGGGTATCGCCAGCAGCGCCAAGGTTTTCAAGCTGACCAACGTGCTCAGGCTGAACAACGCGCCGGTACAGGTGGATGAAATAACTGTGCCGGAAGCCCTGTTCGCCGGGCTCAGCGAATCGCAGTTGCGAAACCGCCCCAGCACCTTGTACAGCCTGTACCAAGAGGCCTTCGGCCTGAACGTCATCCGCATCGACGAGCGCGTGCGCGCAACGCCGGCCGATGAAGAACAGGCCAGGCTGCTTGGCATAGCGCCCGGCACCGCACTGCTGCAAATACACCGGATTGCCTTTTCCTATAACAACCAGCCCATCGAATGCCGCGTGTCTTATCTTGACACGCGGCACTACGAGTATTGCCCCAGAGTGGCGCAATAAGGCTTTTGCCCAATAAAGCTTTTATTTGCCTGGCCGAATCTGCGCCGCGGCCGAGAAATAGGACTTTATTTCGCTGGTAAAGCTCAGCCTGAAGTGACTCTGCCGTTCCAGCAATCCCACGCGCCGGCATATTTGCACATCGGGCAATTCAATGACCCGCAAGCGCCGGTCGTTGGCCCAGTCCACATTGGCCAGCTTTGGAACAATCGAGCCGCCAAAGCCTTGCCTGACCAATTCAATAATCGTCTCGATCGAATTGAGTTCCATCTCTTCGTTGGGTTTGGCCGCAAAGGATTCCAGAACCTTCTGCACCAATTGGCCGGTCCAGGTACGCCGGTCGAAACGCAGAAACGGCAGCGTCGCCAGCACCTCATCGGGTGTGAGCGAAGAATCGACCGCCTCCGGTGATTGACTGGGCACGATCAACACCATGGGCTCCGTGTAAAGAGGCGTCCAGATCAATTCCGAGCTTAACAACACCGGAGATTGCGTCACAACGGCGGCGTCCAGCTCTCCCCTTTGCACCTTGTCGGCAAATTCGCTGGACAAACCGGCGTACAGTTTTACATTCAAGCCCGGATGCTTTTTCTTGATGGCCCTCAAGGCATCCGAAAACGCCCCCATGAGCGCGGACACCAGGGCTCCCACCGCAACAGGCCCGGACAGCTCGCCATCGTCATGGCTACTTGCCAAGGCATCGTAAGCCCTGACGATGGCCTGGACTTCCGCGACTTTTGCCTGGCCCTGGGGGCTGAGCACGGCCGAGCGCCCGGTCCGGACGAATAATTCGCAATTGAGCGCCTGTTCCAGCGTCTTTATCTGCAAGCCGACCGCCGCCGCGGTCAGGCCTATTTCCGCCCCCGCCGCCGCGAACGTGCCGTAGCGCACCACCGCCAGAAAGGTTCTAAGCGTTCGAATCGACGACATACATGCCCGCGCCCGGAAAAGTACTGCCCGGCATCGTATCAGCGTTCAATTTTTATAGCCCGGATCGCGGCGATCCAGATAACGGAGCATGGCCGGCCACTCCATGATTCCGAACGGACGGCGCGTAGTGGGCAAATACAAATGATGCGTCTTGTTGACCACCTGTTCGGATGGAATGATCAACTCGGTACCCGAGGCCATCGCATCGACCTGGGCCCGGCAGGCCATTTCCAGCCAGTACATGGTGTTGAACGCCTCGGCCACTGTGGGCGACGCGACCAGCAGGCCATGGTTTCTTAATATCATCGCATCCTGCGTGCCCAAATCGGCCACCAGCCGGGACTGCTCGTCCAGATCGATCGCCACACTTTCATAGTCGTGGTAGGCGATATCCTTGAAGCGCATGGCCGTCTGGGTCAGAGGCAGCAGGCCGACCTCCATCGCCGACACGGCCATCCCCGCCCGGCTGTGGGTATGAATGACACAGGCCACATCGCGCCTTGCTCCATGCACCGCGCTGTGGATGACGTAGCCCGCCTGATTCATTTCATAATCGGCATGGGGATTATGCAGTATCTCGCCCTGCACATTGATCTTGATCAGGCTGGAGGCTGTGATCTCTTCGTACATGAAGCCATACGGATTGATGAGAATCTCATCGCCCGCCCCGGGTATGCGCGCCGTGATGTGGTTATAAATGAGATCGCTCATGCCGAATAAAGGCATGAGCCTGTAACACGCCGCCAGATCGACCCTGGCCTTCCATTCAACATCGCTGAACGCGTGCGTCATTTTTGCGTACTCCTGCTTGCTTGCCGAGGCTGGCCGCCCCGCGTCAGGCCTGGCCCATGTAGTCGCGCTTGCCTATCTCGACACCGTTGTGCCGCAAAATCGCGTAGGCCGCGGTGACGTGAAAGAAAAACTGCGGCAGGCTGTACGTCAACAGGTACGACTGGCCGGTAAACCTCTTTTCCTTGGGTGTGCCAGGGCGTAGAACGATCTCGCGCTCTTCATTGCCATCGATCTGCGCGGCGGTAAGCCCTTCGACAAAGGCAAGGGTCTTGCCGATCAGCGCATGAAGCTCGGAAAATGTTTTTTCAGTATCTTCGAATTTGGGTATATCCACCCCGGCCAGGCGCGCACAAGCCCCGCGGGCGAAATCGCCGGCAATCTGCACTTGTTTGACCAAGGGGAACATATCGGGGAAAAGCCGAGCCTGCAGCAAGGCGTTCGGGTCGATGCCCTTGGCGGCAATATGCGCTTCCGCCTTGCCCAGCACAGCGTCGAGCGCGCTTAGCATCTGTTTGAAAACGGGAACCGTGGTTGCGTAGAGAGAAATAGTCATGGTATTTCCTAGGTGATAAGTGAGTTGATTATAGGCATCTGGCGGAAAATATCCGAAATGGCGCTACGCAAAGCAATAGATGGCCTTGCCTCTTGCAGAACCACGCATCAGCGATGCGCCACCTTGGCATACTCCAGCGCGATCCGTCGGCTCAGTTCGTGCAGTTCCTCGGCGCAGACAGGTTCCTGGGCTTTGGGCATGGCGGCGGCGGGACAGGCGCGCGCAAGGCTTCCGATCAGGCGCTGGTCGTCGGGCAAAAGAATAGGCACCGCCACGCCCATGACAAACGGCGTGATCTGCCCATGGCTGGTCGCGAATCCGGCGCGGCGGATAGCGGCCATATTACGGCGGAATTCATTCCAGTTGGTTCCCAGGCCGGCCGCCTTGATTTCGCCTTCGTCGCGCAAATAGGTTTGCCGGATGCGGTGCTGCGAAAGATAAGGCAGCATGGCAAGCGACGCCGCGCCCTGGAACAGCGAAAAAGGTATGCCCCGCGCCCGGCGCATGGTAAGGCGCTGGCCGTTATGCTCCAGCATATCGGGCCCTACCTTGTAGATGCACAGCACCTTGTCGTTATACAGGCTGTGCAACAACAAGGCGCTGTTGTCGCAATGCTGCTCGCTCAATACGGTCCGGCCGGCGCGATAAAGCGGATCGGTCAGCGCCGCCAACCGTTCCAGTTCGATAATGCGCGGCCCAAGGCTGTACGCCCCGGCGGAGGCCGGCGTCACCAGGCCGGCATCGGACAGCTCCTTGATGTAGCGGTAGGCCGTGGATCGCGTGTATCCCAGGGCCGCCGTAATGTCCTCGACGGCCACGAGCGGCGTCGCAACCGAAAACATGCCCAGAATGTCGAGCGCGCGGGTGAGGCTGGAAGAAGTGTCTTTCGGGTTCAAGGTCACGAGCGTAGTTAGCCAATCAGCTGTGGATTGTAAAGGCATAAGCCGTCATTCCGGGATTGATTTGGAACCATCCTTGAAATTGGGTTTTTATTAAAAATCCCATTAAACAGGATTATTGATAAAATCAAAATAACAGGATAGTATAAAAAAGACAGATTACCAGACCAAGCACATGAGCACCAAAAAACTGACCGGCCGCGTACCGGCTGAAGCAATCCGGCGCATGACGCTGACGCGCCTGCCGGCGGAACTGCTGCAGCGCTATGCGCGCATAGACGACCTGACCGGCACCCTTTCCGACGCCATGGACAAATTGGGCATGGCCGGCGCGATTCCCGCATCCGTGCTGGCGCCCACGCTAAGTCGAAAACGCCTGGTGGGCCAGGCCGTGACCGTGCGAAACGTCGAGCGCAGCGAAAGCCCCGCACATGCCGCCGCAAGCGGCATCGGGAAAATGGGCGAGCACGAAGCCTATAACCTGGCCGAGCCTGGCGACGTGGTGGTCATCGAAGGCCTTGCCGGCGTCTCGAACATGGGAGGCCAGTCGGCCACGGTCGCGCACCGGGCGGGCTGCGCGGGCGCCATCATCGACGGGTCGTTTCGCGACCCCGGCGCCTCGCGCGAGCGCGACTTCCCGATCTGGTCGCGCGGCGTCACCCCCCTTACCGGCAAATGGCGCCTGGAAACAGTGGAAATCAATGGCCGGGTGCGCATCGCCGGCATCAGCGTCGACGCCGGCGATCTCGTCGCCGCGGATGAGGCGGGCATCGTCTTCGTGCCCTACGCCCACGCGCATGCCGTGCTTGCCGAAGCCGAAAAAATCGACGCGGGCGACAGCCGTCAAAAAGCCGACATCGCCGCCGGGATCGACCTGGCGACGCTGGCCGCCACAAAATACAAGTAATTCCTGGAAACCGAAAATGCCGATCGAAACCAATATTGACATCGACTGCGTGGTGCAGAGCGCCGATATCCTCGGTGAAGTTCCTCTCTGGTGCGGCCGCACGCGCCGCCTGTGGTGGATAGACGTGCGCCGCCCGGCGCTGCAGTCCTACGACCCAGCCACCGGCAAGCACACCGCGCAGCGCCTTCATCCCGACCTGGTGACCGGGTCGATTGCATTGCGCGAGGCGGGCGGCTTCGTGCTGGCAACCGGCACGGGCCTTTACCTGTACGACCCGGCCAGCGGCAAGGCGGCCGAGCGCATCGGCCACCCCGAGGAAGGCAAGCCCGGCATGCGCCTGAACGACGGCAAGTGCGACCGGCGCGGCCGCTTCTGGGTCGGCAGCATGCACGACGTGCAACGCGAACCGCTGGGCACGCTTTACCGGCTCGACGCCGACCACAGTTGCCACGCCATGCTCGACGATTTCGTGCTGCCCAATGCGCTGTCATGGAGCCCGGACGACCGCACCATGTATTTCGCCGACACGCACAGGCAGATCATCTGGGCCTTCGACTACGACATCGATGACGGCGCCATCTCCAATCGACGCGTTTTCAAGGACTGGACTCATCAACTGGGCCGTCCCGACGGAGCCACCGTGGATGCCGAAGGCTTTGTCTGGAACTGCATGGTCGCCACCGGCCATCTGGTGCGGCTGGCCCCGGACGGCCGGGTGGACCGCACGATCCAATTGCCCGTCACCAACCCCACCTGCCCGGCATTCGGGGGCGACGGACTCGACACGCTTTATATCACCAGCCACTCGCAACGCTTCACTCCCGAACAGCAAACCCGGGAACCCCTGGCTGGCGCCTTGCTGGCACTGAACGTCGGCGTACGCGGCTTGCCCGAGCCGCGCTTCGCGGGCTGAAAAAAATCACAAACTTGAAAAACCGGAGACCCACCATCATGCGTAAACTCGCTTTCTGTGCGGCGCTGGCAGCCTGCACTGCCTTTTTCAACCTCCCGGCCCAGGCCACGGATACCATCAAGATCATCGTGCCCTTCTCGGCCGGCGGTCCCACAGACCAGATAGCCCGCATCATTTCCCCCAGCCTGGGCGATGCCTTGGGCAAAACCGTCATCGTCGATAATCGCGGCGGCGCCGGCGGCATCATCGGCGACAATCTGGCGGCCAAATCACCGGCCGACGGGCAGACGCTGCTCCTCACCACCTCGAGCCTGGTCATTACAGCAGGTACGACACGCCACCTGCCCTACAACCCCCGCAAGGATCTCGACCCGGTCTATCTGCTGGGCGAAGTGCAAACCATGCTGGCGGTTCGGCCGTCGCTGGGCGTCAACACACTGGCCGAACTGATCGCCAAAGCCAAGGCCACGCCCAAAGGACTCAATTACGGCTCGACCGGCGTGGGCGGAACCATGCACATCGGCGCCGAACTGTTCAGAAAAGCGGCCAATGTACCCCTGGTACATATTCCCTACCGCGGCGCGGCTCCCGCGCTGGTCGGCCTGATGGGCGGCTCGGTCGATCTGGTGAATGCCGATGTACCCGTGCTGCTGCCCTACATAAAGCAGGGTCGCATCAAAGGCCTGGTCATCTACGATACGAAACGCTCGCCCCTGTTGCCCGATGTCCCCACGGCCGCCGAAGCCGGCATGCCGCAACTGCAGATGACCAACTGGTACGGCATCCTGGTGCCGGCCGGCACACCCGCCGCCACCCGCAAGCATCTTGAGGAAGCCCTGGCCAAAGTCGTGCACCAGCCCGATGTCGCGGCCAAGCTCGCCGCCGCCGGCTTCAGCAACCCACAGGGCGCCGCCGGCTTCCAGGCCCGCCTGGACCGCGATTTCGACCACTGGATTCCCTGGCTGAAAGAAGCCAATATCCACACCGATTGAACGCACTTCAAGCCTTGAGCCCGATGGACACGCAAACACATCTCCTGCAAATCGGCCCGCTGCCTCCGGGGCTGGAACAACTGCTGCAAACGCAATACCGCTTGCACCCTCTATGGAAAGAGGCCGACCGCGCAGGCTTTCTTGCCGAACATGCCGGCCAGTTTGCCGGCGGGGTCACCATGTCGCGCCACGGCTGCAGCGCCGACATATTCGCCAGCCTGAAAGGCGGTGTGGTGGCCTGCTTTGGCGTCGGCTACGACGGTATCGACCTGAACGCCGCCGCACAATACGACGTACAGGTCAGCACCACGCCCAACGTGCTCAACGACTGCGTCGCCGACTGCGCATTCGGCCTGATCCTTGCCACAGCGCGCCAACTCGTCGCCGCGGACCGCCATGTCCAGGCGGGGCGCTGGGCCAGCCAGGCCTTTCCCCTTGCCTCGCGCGTCAGCGGAAAACGCCTGGGCATAGTCGGACTGGGGCGCATCGGCGCCGCCATTGCCCGCCGCTCCAGCGGATTCGACATGGACGTGCGCTACTACGGCAGGCACCCACAAGCAGAAGTCGCCTACGGTTACGAACCCGACCTGCATGCGCTGGCCCGCTGGGCCGACTTCCTGGTCGTCGCCTGCCGCGGCGGAGCCGACACACGCCATCTGATTTCGGGCTCCGTCCTGGAGGCCCTTGGCCCACAAGGTTTTCTTGTCAATATTGCCCGCGGCAGCGTGATCGACGAAGACGCACTGGTAGAAGCCATAGCGAAAAACCGCATTGCGGGCGCCGGCCTGGATGTGTATGCCCAGGAACCCCAGGTGCCGCCCGGGCTACTGAATAACGACCGCGTCGTCGCCCTGCCGCACATTGCCGCATCAACGCGTGAAACCCGAGCCGCCATGGAACAACTGGTGGCCGACAATCTCCATTCTTTTTTCACCACGGGCCGCATCATCACGCCACCCGGCTGATGCATCGCCCACCGGCGCTCCAACACCTTATCCAATCACCTGGCATCACAACCCACCAACATGATTTTCGAACACCGCACCTACACCGTGGCCCACGGCCAAATGGACAGCTACCTGGCCCGCTACGAAGAATTCGCCCTGCCCCTGCAGCTAAAACACCTGGGCCGCCTGCTGGGCTTTTTCGTCAGCGAAATCGGCCCGCTGAACCAAGTACTGCACATCTGGGTCTACGACGACCTGGCGGACCGCGAACGGCGCCGCGCGGCACTGGACGCCGACCCAGCCTGGCACGCATTCAAGCAGACCAATCGCGGCACCTTCGTCGAACAGAACGTGAAAATCATGCGCGGCACGCGGTTCTGCCCCAAGCTCATCTAAGCGGTGGAAAAACCTAGGCCGCCGACCTGTATTTGAACGTGCCCACGGCCGTAGCCAGCAAGCGGGACCCATCCAGCCACACCTCGCCGCGCGCAAAATAAATACTGCGCCCCTTGCGCTCGACATAACCTTTGGCCACCAGCACCGAGCCATCCCCGCTATCGATAAAGTTCGTCGTCAGGGACAGGGAAACACTGTGCAGCGGCGGCTCGCCCGGATCTGAATATAAACCGCTGTACCCCGACACGGCATCCAGCAGCGTACAAATCACGCCCCCTTGGACCCGGCCCGTGCGATTGCCCAGCGAAGGCGAAGTAGGCAGCCGCATCTCGGCATAGCCCGGCGACCAGGCGGATAAGGTTACGCCCATCCATTCAAGGAAAGGGTTATCAATGGAGAGTACGGCCATGCTGTGGGAAGCCTTGTGAGGTTGATGAGGGGGAGTGGTTAGACTATAGCTTATGTGGCCCTGGGTAATCCGAAAAAGGCTCCGAGGTGCAGACGCCAACGATAGGCGGAGTCCCATCCAATCGGGTCAAACTGCCCTCGATCGCATCGGTGAAACTAGTCTGTTGGCAACACGACTCCTTCGGCAATCAACACATCGATATCATCCGAAGACAGGCCCAATTCGTGATGCAATACCTCGCTGGTATGCTCTCCCAGAAGTGGCGGGGCGCCAGAAGGACGAGCCGGAGTCCGGCTCATATGGCGAAGGGGATTAGCCATGAGCGCCAACAAGTCGCCATTCTTGCCAGGAACTTCCCAAGTGGCGCCCCGTTCGATAGCCTGTGGACTTTGAATTGCTTCGTCGACATCCAGCACTGGGCTAACTGGAATTTTCGACTCGTGCAGTACAGCCACCCAATGATCGCGCGATCGACCGGAAATCACAGGTATCAATACTTCGGACAGAGCGCTCCGGTGAGCCACACGGTCCAGATTGGATTTGAATCGTTCATCTTCCGCAAGGCCCGGGCAACCAATCACCTGACAAAAACGACGGAATTGATCATCGTTACCCACCGCAATCACCAACCAGCCGTCGCTTGCCTTGAATACTTGCGCCGGTGAAAGATTGCGAGTGACGTTCCCGGTTCGCCGTTGGATATTGTCATTTTGAATATAGTCCTGCGCAACATCAATGAGCGCCATCATACCTACATCGAACAAGGAAAGATCGATATGCTGGCCTTTGCCGCTGCGCTCACGCTCTTGCAAGGCAGCAAGTATTCCTATAGCCGAGACCAGCCCCGACATGACATCGACCCAGGCTATTCCCACCCGGGTAGGAGGGCCGTCGGGGTCGCCCGTCACACTCATCACCCCGCTCATGGCCTGAATGATGGTGTCATACCCCGGTTGATGGCGGTATGGGCCGGTATGCCCAAACCCCGTCAAAGAAAGATACACCAGCCGTTCATTCAAGCCACTAAGAGTTTCATATGAAAGTCCATACCTGTCCAGATCCCCTGTTTTGAAATTCTCGACGAAGACATCGGCTTTTGATGACAGCCGTTGAAGAATCTGCTGAGCGCGAACATCTTTAAGATTCAGTGCAAGGCTCTTCTTTCCTCGGTTAAAAGCATTAAAAACGTGCGAACCCCATTTTCGTGAATCGTCGCCGCGAAACGACTCGACTTTCCATATTCGAGCCCCCAGATCGGAAAGCATTTGAGTTGCAAGCGGAGCTGCAAAAACACGCGAAAGATCCAGTATCGTTATGTTCGAAAGAATGGCCATAGTGTCAGAGAGGTTCCAGTTGCCATGGAAAAATGCGAACACTCCCAGATTTTTGAGCGCCGCAATTCTATTGATAGGATCGATTGAACCGCGCAGCTCCAGCCGAGGCAATAGAAAAATCGCTATGTCCTATAATGAAATGGAATAGTCTGGGCACACTATCTTTGCATGTCAGCCAAGGAGATTTACTTTGAATTTTCAACAACTGAAGGCAATATGCGAGGTAGTGGATCGAGAATTCAACATTTCCGAAGCGGCGCGAGCCTTGTGTATTTCTCAACCCGCAATCAGCAAGCAAATTCGCGCTTTCGAAGTCGAAATGCAAACTGCCATTTTCATTCGATCCAAAGGAAGGCTGGCTGCACTTACGCCCACCGGACGACGCGTTCTTTTCGCTGCAAAAAATGCCCTTGGCACCATAGCGGAAATTCGCTCAATCTGTGGCAGTGAAGAAGATGGGGTACCCACAAAATTCCTGATAGCGGCATCCCGTTCAATGGCCCGTGATTTGCTCCCGGACATTATCGGAAAATTCATGGAACGGTACCCAGATGTCGAGGTATCCATTATTCATGGCAGTCTGAGCCAGATGACCAGCCTGATAATAAATGGAGAGGTTTCTTTGGCGATCACTATCGAAAATGGAACAGAAAACGACAAAATCATTGCCCTGCCCTTCGATGAAATCCCCCGCATTGTCGTGGTCCCGCAACGACACCCATTGCTTCGCTTGCGTAAGCTTAGTCTTGAGGCAATGTCATCATTCCCATTGGTTCTTTACGACGATTCATACTCCATTCGGCGAGAAGTTTTACAGGCTTTCAAAAACAACCATCTAGAACCAAGAATCGTCGTCAATGCATCGGGAGCAGAGGTGATCAAAGCTTATGTTTCCCGAGGTCTTGGAATCGCAGTATTGGCAAAGCCGGCGTATAACCCTGTCAACGATACCAATTTGCGGGCTATCCCGGCAGGTCATCTTTTCCCTCATGCGACAACGCGGATTCTTCTCGGCCAGCATCACTTTCTGAGGGCCTTTGAATATGACTTCATCCAACTATGCGCACCGGCCTGGACTAAAAAAAGAATAACGCGGCTTCTAGATGAAAAAGCACCCATATCAACATTGGAAGGTGTCTAGAAAAAAGGCTTTGGAGACAGGATTGAAGCGCTCTCAAGAACTCACGGCGCACGTGCCATCAGCCCACATTACATTCCTTTGAATACAGGCTGGCGACGCTCACTCATGGCTCGAACACCCTCCTGAAAATCCTCGGTTTTCCTTAATATGTCCTGGGCGATTATTTCTCTGCGAATCGCCTGGCTGAAGCCATTTTCAAAACCCTCGCGCAAGGTACACCGTGTGGATTGAACGGCAAGCGGCCCCGAGGTTGCGATTTCGTCAGCCATATCTCTTGCCGCATTCATCAATTCGGCCGAAGGAACAAGCCTGTCAATAAGGCCGATGGCTAAAGCTTCGTCGCCTTTCAAGCGCTTACCTGAATAGAACAGCCACGCGGCATGTTGTTGCCCTACCAAACGCGGCAAGGTAAAGGTTAATCCCATGCCTGGATGATAGGCCTGCCTGTTGAAATTGGCACTGAACCTGGCTTCCATACACCCAATACGAAAATCGGCGAGCAGCGCAAGGCCCAATCCCGCGCCGATGGCCGCGCCTTGAACAACCGCAAGAATGGGCTTGCTTGTACGGATAAGTCGGCCAGCCTCTTCATAAATATGTTGCTTCGCTTCGTTTTTCCCGGCAAGCCGCTTCTTAAGATCGGCGCCAGCACTGAAATGCTTGCCTTCAGACGCCAAAATAATTACGCGGCAATCCTTGTCCTTATCCAGAGCTTCGAGAGCAGTTGCGAGATCGGCGACCACCCTTTCATCAATAAAATTATCTGGAGGGCGGCAAATCTTTAAGGTACATATCGCCCCCTCGCGCTCCAAACTCAGATCGGTCGACAAATGCGCCCCCATGATTTTTCGCTTGTGAACCATATGAGCAATGATGCGTTGTATTTCAATACGAAAATTTTCATTGCTTTTCCACCCCCGCAGTGTCGATAGCTTTTTTCCAGCGGTGCAGCTCGGCTGTAATGAATGTTGCCAATTGCGCGGGTGATTGATCCACGGCGATGGTAGCTCCAAGTCCTTGAAAGCTTTTTTTCAATTCAGGATCGGCGAGGGCTGCAACCATGGCCTTATTGAGCTTGCCAATCACCTGTTTCGGTACTCCCGCGGGGGCCAGAATGCTGTACCACGCCGAGACTTCAAAATCAGGTACCCCCGCCTGAGCCATCGTCGGAACATCTGGAATCTGGGGCAACCGCTCTGACGACGCGATGGCAAGTGCTTTCAACTTCCCGTTATGAATGTATGGCAGCAGGGGAAAGTTGGTGGTAATCATAAAGTCGACCCGTCCGGCAAGAAGATCCTGAATGGCTGGCGCCGCTCCCCTATAGGGAACATGCAATGCTTTAACCCCTGTTTGGGATTCGAACAAGGCGCCCGCAAGATGATCTATGCTGCCAACCCCCGAAGACCCAAAGGAATATTTCCCTGGAGCACTCTTCAGCAATTTGATGAGATCCCGGGCGTTGTCGACTTTCAGTGTGGGGCGAACTACAAGCACAAGCGGCGCCCGCCCTATCAAGCCGACAGGAACAAGGTCCTTTTCAGGATCATAGGGCAATGTCTTATACAAATAGGGAGAAGTGGTATAGGCGATGGTCGCCAACAAAATCGTATAACCATCGGGCTCCGCCTTCGCCGCAAAATTTGTGCCGCTTACGCCTCCTGCGCCTGTTTTATTCTGAATTACTATGGACTGTTTCAATCGCTCCGACATTCCGTGAGCGACAAGCCGGGCGATAAGATCGGATGGCCCTCCCGCTGAGAACGGCACAACCATTTGTATCGACCTGCTGGGATAAGCATCTTGGGCATAGCCTAATATAGGAACCGACAGAAGACAACCAAGCAAAAGAATCATGCGTAAGAGCATTTTCATCTCCCCTTTTATGCAAACTCGAACAACAAGTTATAGCGGCATTGAAACTCCGCCGGCCATGGCACCATAAGGTGTTGAATCCATCCAATTCATTTTCTTTTTTGTTGTAGAAATTTTGTGATGTATTTCCTGGGTTCATCAGTACGGTATGCGTCGACCACAGCCTTAATGCCAGCCCGAGCGCCATCGGTAATTGACATAAGAGCCCAGTCAAGGATCAATCGCTTCTGTAGTCGGACTGCTTCAGGCCCGCATAGAAGAAGTGACTTCACCCAACTTTCAACCGCGGCATCAAGTTCCAGCCGTGGAACGAGCCGCTGCAGATAGTGAATGCGATACGCCTCGGCAGCGTCGATATGATCGCCGGTAAGAACCAGTTCGCACGCCTTACCCCAGCCAATCAGCCGTGGAAGAACCGATGCCTCCATCCCCGAAGGCAATCCAAGGCGAGTCTCCGGCATACCAAATTTTGCATCGTCCGCCGCGACGCGCATATCGGCGCATGCCGCCAACTCCATCCCCGACCCAAAGCAATATCCATTAATGCGAGCAATGACCGGCACAGGAAATGTACGTACCGCATCACACATACGATGCGTTCTGTTCGATGACTCTTCCGCGGTTACAAGATCAAACTCTGCGAGTTGGGCAAGATCAGTGCCGCCAACGAACGACTTGTCCCCTGCTCCGGTAATGATCAAAACGCGAATTTCTGGATCGTGACGCAACTGCGCCAGAACCTCGACAAAGCGCTCCTTGCTCGCGAGGCTGAGACTATTCCGTTTTTCAGGGTTATTGAAGGTGACTCGGACAACACGACCTTCGGGGCGATCCTCATTTTCAACAAGGATCATATCTTGCGTTTGTTGCATCGTCTGGACTCCGTTTTTTTAACAATTCAGCACCAAGCATTCCGCTTGTGGAAATATTGTTTTATTGAGCCATTTCTTTTACAACTACACAATGGAAAAATCGCTATACGCTATAACAGAACAGAATGGCTTTAGTCGGCTGAAGCTTATCACCAGCGTCTCAAACCGATCAAGGCAGTGTGAAAACTCACCAGCCTAATGAAACGGGGGTCCAACCTCTTAGTGATCTCAGAAAAATCGCTCCTAGGCCGACCTGAGAGGTCGTTTTTTTGCCTCGGCAGAGGTGTAATACGTTCTCACACAGCCTCGACCTGAAGCCGCCACTCGCCACTTGGAAAACAGACCCTAAGTTGATCCAGTCGGAAAGAACTCGTAATTATCAGCTCAACAAAAATACAGTATTTGCGTTAGCCTGCTAGACGGGTTTATTGAAATATTGGAAGCGACCTAAGCTCTTTCGCGAGAAGGGGTCGAGGCTCATCGGGGATGAAATCGACACTCCTTGCGGCTCTGATGCCTACATAAAAACCAAAGTCGAGCATAAGTGCGTTGAAGCGTTTACCTGCCTTGTGGGGGGTAATACCTTCATGAAGCAAATGGACCAAACGCAGTGCAATCAGTTTCTGTACAAGTTTGTATCGCAAGTTAGAGTTCCTGATCTCTACCAGGAACGAATTCTTCCGTTTCTGCTCCACGCAAAATTTCTTAACCTCACTCAGTAGATTTTGAATTTCGATCAGATCGCCACCCAAATCCTTCTCAATATCCTTCAGTTTTTCTTCGACCATTTCCGAGGCGGCAGCATTCACACTGGTTATTGAGACAAGCTTTTGACCCTTTGTGGTAGCTTTCGAAAGCGCCACAGAAAATAGGCTCAGAGCATCCCTCGGCACTCCTGCTGCAACTAATACGAGACGAGACAGAACGTCATCGCCAGCAAGATAACGAACATTAGGAAGCCCACAAAAGCGAGCATGCGCGTCCAATATGCTGACGATATGGTCCCTGGACTTGTCCGGCATCGTCAAATTCAGATCGAGATTCAGCATCTGTGCATCATGCTGAGGCTGCAGTCCAACTTGCTTTGAACTGTCCCAAAGCGTCGTAAGTTGCGAAATACCAGACGCCTTAATAAACACGTTATTTCCTCTGGTCATGCTGTAAATGTAGGACAAGACCAAGGGCTGAACGGATTCATCCAGAACGTGTATATCATCAAGAAATATTGTAAGTGGGCGATCCTGGGCAGCATACTCTCCCAAGGCTCGCCTAGCACGAGGTATTAGACGATCACATTTCGACAAAACTGCCCTGCCGCTGCTTTCACTTAGAATGTCAAAGTTCTTGATGACATTCTCCAGCATCTCGGAGGTTGGGACGGTCTTCGCAAGCTCATAGAATACTGCTGAAATGATTGCGGGAACAACCTGGGGATCTGATCTTCTGGCAAAGGTTTGCATTGCCAGCCAGCTATATGGCGCCCCATTCCGTATAGCTGTGTGCATTGCATAAGCCAGTAAACTAGACTTTCCTGCGCCGCGTCGTCCATAGACGACAAAGTTAGCTTTCGTTGTGATCTGTTGCTCAAGTGCCATCACTGAAGCGGTGTACCGCGCAAAGAAATCACCATTAAAGCTATTCTTGTCGATAGTCAAGGTTTCAGCGATATTCTTTCTCAGCAACTGCGTCTCGGGTAACAACAGCCTTTGCTTGGGAGCCGTTCTCCGCTGCTGAACTGTAGACCGCTCTTTGAATACATTGTCCTCCGAGAGTTCAGAAACAATAGCGTTGTGAGTTTTGTAGTGCTCTTCGGAGGGTTTCGCCAATTCGACAATCAAGTAGGGGCCATCCGGTCGATTCTTGATGTACCAGTCCGGATGGATGCCATCCAAACGCCGCAAATAGGCTGAAAGGACTTCGTCCAACGATCTTCTTTCAACCGGGTCAAGATTCACCTCAGTTATCGTGTTCATACAATCAATCCATACTTCGAAAGGAGAAAGCTGCGGCAATCCGAGCAAAAGCCGTTCGCAAACACTAAAGCGTCAGCGGACGAAATAACCAAATCTGTGATAACTGCCTGATGGCTATAGTCGGCGAGATTTCTGTCTTCGCGTAGACTCCGCAACTTAAGAATATAAGATTCACGATTGTTGATGCCGTCTGGCAACTGATCGACACTATTGTGATCCGATGAGTCAGTAGAAAACCGCCCCGAGGCTTTTAAAACCACCGATCTTCGGAGGTTGTACACAGCATAATAAAGTCTAGAAATCTTTTGCCTCCAGGCTGTGTCAGATAGTGGTGCAGCGAACATGAGATGCGATTCTCCAAGCGCAAACAACTCCTTGGCGTTCTTATCTAGTTCTGCAGTCAGCTTCGCCAATTCCTCAGGCTGAAGAAGATGATTCAGATTCTGAATCATCTTCAAGGGATTCGTAGACGCCAAGAGCAGATGCGGCGAACTAAAACCTTTCATCAGGCAACCTCGTAAATACATTTTTCATTTTATTGTAATTGCTTGCTACCACATCATAAATTGCATATGGCGGCCCTAGGCACCGCAAATGTACCCCATTCCTACCAATCAATACAGGAACGTTGGTTGAAGGCTTGCTTGCAGCACCAACTCGAAAGTCCAGCTCGACTTTCGCGTGCTTTTCATCTCCTTCCTGATGATGGGAGAAGTGGAAGTCTGATAATGCCAGCAGACCGTTGAGCACGCGTTTGAATTGACCTTGAATGACGGAAAAGCTAACACCGCGCATCAAGGAATTTGCGAATACCTTCTCATGCTGCACTTCCGCCAACAAAGCATCATTTGCTACCACGTCCCGCAGTCCACTTAGGATGATGTCACGCTCTGTGCTGTCGATTTCTTCCGTCGCTGTCTTGTTTGTAACAGTCAACGTCCTGTCCCAGTGAAAACCAACCCTCTGGTAGAGGCAAACGTGGGTGGCAGTTTTTCCCTGGCCCACCCATGTTGCTGTCCCCTATAGCTGATCTTCACACCCCCAAGCTCGACGCGTTTGCCCAGACGATCGAAGTAGACAGCGATGAACGAACTCTTGAAGGAGTAGTCGTCCCAATCTTTCAGCGTGAGTTGGACGACCCACTTGATGGGGGCCAGTCTCTCCTTTAAACCAAGCTCCTTGAACGAAATCTGCACGAGCCATCCCCCGTTGTGGCAAGCATCTACTAGGCCAGGAACGGCCCTAACCGTGGAATGCTCCTATTTCTTGGCCGCAACGGTCCCTATTGACCAATTGTAACGAAAGCTAGATGGTCGAAACCAGCCCAAAGCTTTTAGTCCCCCGTCGAGCCGAGTGACTGGCGACCGGCGAATAGCGGGCACTACAAGCTGTACAGCTCGCAGAGTGTAACTCGGGGACATGGGATTTTCCTAGATCACTCCCGCGATGAGCCAAATCATCAGCATGAACAGCTTGTGGTATAGACCACCGTCCCTTGAACTTAACGCATTGCTAGAGCAGGAAGCTCCTTAGGGGGGATTTTCGCCAAAGATCAACTGTTATCTGTCCCTTCCTTGAGCTTGCGCTTCACCCTTCTTCACGCTATCCAGCCCTAGCCATATGGCGCGGCGCTATGTTATCCCACTATGGGAACACTAAAATATGTTCCCAATTTGAGAACTTTATGATACGCTTGCGTCCATGAACAAGGTCAAGAACACCTATGCGAATCATTGGACGAGAAAAACTTGACCAATACTGTGCTGCGCATGCCGATTGTCGAAAGTGGATTGGCACATGGATTTCAGACGTTAGTGGAAGTCAATGGCGCACGCCTCAGGACATCAAGGACAGGTATGCCTCAGCCAGCATGCTTGAAAGGAATATTGTGATATTCAACGTTAAAGGCAACACGTACAGACTCGTTACCATCGTTGCATATAAAACCAGCGTTGTAGTTGTGGAGTGGATCGGAACCCACGCCGAATACACGAAGAAATACTGATGGAACTGAAAATCATTAAGACGGAAGCTGACTATCGCTTGTACCTGGGCGAGGTGGAGCGTCTTGCCCTTGCAGACCCTTCGCCAGACTCTTCTGCGGGCGCTCGACTTGAGCTGATTTCTCTCCTCGTCGAGGAGTATGAAAAGGGCCGATTTAGGTTCGACACTCCGAGTCCGATAGAGGCAATCCAGTTTCGGATGCATGAACAAGGGCTTCGACAAGCTGACTTGGTGCCTTACTTTGGCTCAAGGAGTCGTGTCTCTGAGGTGCTTGCAGGCAAGCGTCCGCTTACAGTGCAGATGATCCGTGAGGTTTCGATGGGTTTGGGCATCTCAGCTGATGTCCTTGTCGCTAACTCGACTTCCCCGGTTTCGGAGCCAATCGTTGATGCTATTGATGCCGAAATTGATTGGAATCGTTTCCCCATAAAAGAGATGGAGCGTCACGGCTATTTCAATGAAGTGCCAAAGAGGAATGCTCGAGCGTTAAGCGAACTGGCACGAGATTTTGTGACCAGCATCCTCCCTTCAGGCAGTCACTCTCCAATCTTGGCTCGTCAAGGACTTCGCGGAGATGCGGTGAACCCAAAGTCTCGTTATGGGCTGCTGGCATGGAAAGCTCGCGTTCTAGACATAGCAAGAAAGCGAAAGGCGCGTGAGCGTTTATCGACATATCATTCTGAGGCCATTAACCCTGCGTTCTTGACCCAAGTCGTGCATTTGAGCTGGCATCAGAACGGCATGCGTTTGGCTTGTGAGTTGATTGAAGGAAAAGGCATTCCAATTGTGATTGAGCCGCATCTGGCTGGAACGCAACTTGATGGTGCTGCGTTTCTAGATCAAGATGGCACCCCAGTTATTGGGCTAACATTCCGATTTGATCGCATTGATTATTTCTGGTTCACGCTCCTTCATGAGCTTGCCCATGTGATGAAGCATTTGAGCAATCCGGGGGACGCATTCCTGGATCGTTTAGAAGACAGTGAGGCAACGGAAGTGCTGGAGGTCGAAGCTAACCGTATAGCCCGTGACGCGTTGATTCCAAGAGCAGCTTGGCGACGGAGTGAAGTAATTTCAGCACCAAGTCGGGAACGAATCATGCGGTTTGCGAAAGAACAGATGATTCATCCTGCGATTGTTGCTGGACGTGTCCGCCGAGAGAGTGGAAACTTCCGTGTTTTTGGTGATTTGCTGGGAATGAGCGAGGTTCGTAACCAGTTTCCTGAAGTCTCATTTAAGTGAGGTCAGCTGTGGACGCTAAAACTCTGTATTCGCCGATTCTTAAAGGCAAAGCCAACGATCTCAAAGCACTTGGCAAGATACCGCGTTCACTGGCCCTTCACGTTCATGCTCTCGTGGAGCTTTTATCTCCCAATGGGCGCGAGTCTATTGAGACAGCGTGTGTTCGGTTCGCTCATCAATTGCGGAAGCATTGCCCCTTGAATGCGGTCAGTGTTGATTTGCATGCCATCGCACCTGAGCACGTAACCAATGACGGTAGTCCTGCTTTAGAAGCGTTGTGTACCAATTTGCGTGGTTTAGGGATTTTGTTCACTCCAGTGTTTGGCTTCGACCACGAACCTGAGCTGTGGGATCGTATTGTTCCCATCGCAACCAGCCAGGGACGTGGTCTAACGTTTCGACTCAAGATCGATGATCTTGAAGCTGGAGAGGACACAATTTACGATATTATCGAGCGTCTGCGCTATGCCCACATTCCGACAAGCGACACTAAAATCTTGATTGACCTTGAATCTATTGGAAATCTAGACTCCGTTTCACTTGTTCGATTACGCGGACTCACCCAGGACTTCGTTGAAGTTGCCACAACAGTCGCGAAGTTCGGGCTCATTTCTGTCATCGGATCGAGCATGCCGAAAGACGTGAGTGACGTCAAAAAAGAAGGTACCAAGGCGTTCTATCGCCATGAGATGCCTCTTTGGCTTAACGTAGCCGCCGGAGTTTCCTCGGAAGGACTCGCATTCGGAGACTATGGCATCGTGCATCCCAACTTCTCAGACAAGATCATCCCAAAACATCCAAATGCCAAGATTCGGTACACACGAGGCTTACATCATCATATCTTCCGCGGCTACAGTCTGAGAGAAGGCCTAAAGTACCAGCAATATAGCGAGTTGGCTCGTCGCGTCCTGAATTCGTCGGTGTTCCTAGACCGTAATTACTCCTTCGGCGATGACTATGTGTGGCGCTGCGCAAACGGGGAAGAACGTTGCGGAAATTTGGGGACCTGGGTGGAGGTTGACATGAACCACCATCTTGTCCACGTAGCGGCTCAGTTACCGCAAATCCTTACGCGGGTGGCGGCAGGCGTCAGTGCAAATGAATTGTTGGCTATGGATTCATAACTTCCTTCACGCCCAACAGCGAACGACCACTTCCATTCTGAATCGACCAACGAAGAAAAGGAGCTGACCGACCGCCCTTGGCCGATTTCGGCCGCTCCCGCATCTGCTAAACGCAGCTCGCCCCCTTACCCGTTCTGCAATTCGAGCCTTCGATACTCCGCTCTCCGCTGGTTTACTCGTACTACACCGCCTCAACACCAGGCCCTTCCGGTTGCGCAACATCCTTCTCAACGCTCCCATCCCCCACCACCAGCCCCAGCTTCTCCACCTCAAAATCCCTATGCATGGGCTCCAGGCTTGGCATGGTTTTATTTGCCTTGGTCGATAACTCATTGAATCTCGACGTTTTGCCGTACAAGCCCTGTTGGCCGGCCACCGCGGTGACGGTATCGTTGTAGTGCCTGCTCGCGGTACCCAAAGTATCCCCCAGCCTTTTCAAGCGCTCGGCAACGATCACGACCTGGTTGTAGATGTCCCCGGCGCGGCCGCTGAGTTCCTGGGCCTGTTCATTGCTGCGTGCCACCATCCACAGGTTGGCCACCGTTTTAAGTATGGGCATGAGCGTGGTGTGCGAAACCATGATCACGTTTCTCTGGTAGCCGTAATTGAATAAGTCCTTGTTGTGCTTCATGGCTTCGATGTAGGCGGGCTCGATGGGCATGAACATCAGCACAAAGCTGGGGCTGCGCATGCCAATCAGGTTGCTGTAGTCTTTGCCGCTGAGGTCGTCGATATGGTTCCTGACGGCCTTGACGTGCGCATCCAGGGCCGCCTGCATTTCGACTTCCGTTTCGGCCGAGATGGCGCGGTCGTAGTCGACCAGCGATACCTTGCTGTCCAGCACCATGTGTTTTTGATCGGGCAGCTTGACGACGAAGTCGGGCTGGCGCGCCTGGCCCTGTTCGTCTTTGAAGCGCGGCTGGGCTTCGTAATGTTCACCCTCGATCAGGCCGGCCTGCTGCAAGGCGTTTTCGAGCTGGATCTCGCCCCAGTTGCCGGTGGTTTTCTTGTCGCCTTTCAATGCCTTGGCCAGGGTGCTGGCTTCCGCACTCATCTTGACGCCGATATCCAGCACATGCCTGATCTGGGCGCCCAGCGATGCATTACCTTTGACCGCTTCATCGTGCACCTGGTTGACCCGCTGCTGAAAGCCGCTGATCTGTTCACGAAAGGGCTTGAGCAACACATCGAGCGAGTGCTGGCTGTTTTCAGCGAAGGTTTTGCCTTTTTCTTCCAGGATCTGGTTGGCCAGGTTCTGGAATTCGGTTTTAAGCTGTTGCCTGGACTGCTCGAACGACTGCTTTATTTCCTCGAAGCCGGCGAGTTTCTCGGTGTGTGTAACGCGCAGTTCGGTCAGTTCCTTGTCGACGGCGGCCAGACGTTCGCTGGCGGTGTGCGCCAGCTGTTCTTTTGCCGTCAGGCTTTCCCTGGCTTCCGTCAGGCGTTCGCGCAGGCTTTCCGCATCGGACCCCAAGCGTGCAAGCTGCTGCTCGATCTGGTTTTTCTCGGCGCTGAGCTCCGCATACAAATTCCTGGCCTGATCCAGTTCGGCACGTTGCGCGGCCAGAAGTTCGTCGCGCTGCGCGGAGCCGGCCTGGCTTAGCAGCAATTGTTCGCTCGTAGCCGCCAGCCGGCGCCGCCATTGCAGCGCCGCAATGGCAAACCCCAGCAGCAGGCCCAACAAGGCCAGCAAGACTGCGGTAAGGACGGAAATTGTTTGTGTCATGGGCATCCTGTTTTAAAGCATATTATGACCCGCCGAGGCGAGACAGGGTGCGCCTGACTGACGACCAGGATGAAAACAACATGTAAATTCGGCTGGTGCGCTATTGATGACGTCCGTCACGGCTGGCCTAATGGCTATCCGCGGTTCTCGACGCCATCTGTTGGCGCCGAGGATTCTAGCCGTCAGTCCCCCGGGAATACCGGTTCGCCCAGATTCAACATCAGCCGATTGGCCCAGCCGAAAATCGACGCGGCATGGATCAGGTCGAGTATTTCGCCTTCGTTCAGGCCGACATTCTTCAGCGCCTGGATAGCGTCTGCCCCTACGGATTCCGGCGCTTCGGTCAGCAAAATGGCAAATTGCGCAATCGCTTTCTCGCGCTCGTTGGCCCCGGCCGTGCGCGGCTCGTCGAAGACCTGCTGCACGGAATCATTACGCTTGGCCAATTGTTCGAAACGCTGGGCATGCACCGAGGCGCAATACACGCAGCCATTGATGCGCGATACGGTCAGCGCGCCCAGTTCGCGATCGGCGCGCGCCAGGCCGCCCGGCGCATACATGATGGCGTTGTAGGCTTCGGAGCGCTGTTTGAGGATCTCGGGCTGGTGAGCCAGGAACAGGTAGTAGTCCGACTCCTTGGCCTTGGGATGGCTCATTTCCAGCACGTCAATCTGTGCAGGCGTGGCGCGATCCAGATCGACCACGTCCAGCCAGGCTTTCCAGCCCAGCGTTTCGTTGGTGAAGCCGTGGCTTTTTATAGTGCTGCTCATGCGCTTTTCTCCAGAGCTTTCATGGCCCGCAGGCCAGCGGTCAATCGCAGCTGGTATGACAGGAAGGCCACCAGTTGCGCCAGCGTGACGATATCGGGCGTGGCGATCCCCGCGGCCCGCAAGGCCTTGAGGGCGGCTTCGTCACCCTCTACCGGCTTTTCGATGAGCTTCTGTGTGAACTTCAGCATGGCCGATAGACTGGCCGATTCGAGATCATCGATGCGGCCTGCGCCCACGGCCTCAAGCAGCGGAGCCGCGACTCCCTGCTCTGTCAGGGCCTGGCGGTAATGCGCGGCCAGAGCATCGGCCCTGGAAAGCACGCAAGCGTAGTAGGCCACCAGCAGGCGATCCCGCAGCGACAGGCCGCCCAGATCGGGACTAAAAAAAAGTTCATAACTTTTTTGCGTGGCCACGGCCACCTTGGCGCGCGCGTGGCGCGTGGCATGCAGGGCATCGCCTTCGGCCAGGCCGACGACCTGGTCGATCAGATCGGCGCTTGCCGGGGATTCATCTGTAGTCACCATAACCATCCTTTCTTCAAGTGAGATCGAAAGTATTCAATAGAAGCTCGCGCACCGTAAACCGTACAAGCCGGCGCACGAGTTTATTTCGCGCCCGCATCGACCCATTCGTCGCCATACACTTCAGGTTCGCTGAACGCCTGCATGGCCGCGTAATGCTGCTCGATGTTTTCACGGTACAGCAAGCTGACGATGCCTTTGGCCAGGCGTTGCGCCCCGTCGCTGATGGCGGGGATATCGCCCGAGACCTGGCCATGAGTCAAGGTTGCCGGATAGCAAAAGCAATGCACGCGCGACAAACCCGGCAGGTTGCTTCCTTCCTTGGCCTGGAATTCAAAGCTGGGTCCCACATCGGGCGAATTCGCGAGTTCCTGGTCATCGGCACCTTCGCCGGGCTGGTAGCGATCGCTCCAGACACGAATATGCGGCGCGATCGTGGCGTACTCGGAACGAGCACTCCAGTCGACCAGAAAGCCGGTTGAAAGAATCAGGAAATCCAGCTCGAACGTTTTCCTGGGCGTCTGTACTTCCAGATGCCCCGGGCGCTCATGCACCGCTTCAACCGGGCATCCCAGGTTGAAATAGGCATTGGCATGGCGCGATACGCGCAAGGTGCTGCCGCGCGGCGGCGGAACCTGCTGTTGGTTGATGTAATGGCGTATGCGCCATTTCCATTCATCGGGCAGTTGCAGGTAGCCGTGGGTAAACCCCGGATTGCCGGCGCCCTTGCCCTTATTGACGCGCGGAATATCGGTGCGGCGAATCAGCAGATCAACGCGTGCCGCGCCATTTTCCAGCGCAGTCGCCGCACTGTCCATGGCCGAAGCTCCCGCACCGACCACCCCTACCCGCAGGCCGCGCAGTTGCGCATAATCCATGTCATCCGAGGAATGCGCCCAGCGCTCGCGGGCGATGGGCTGCATGAAATCCGGCACATAGGCGCCCCCCAGGCCCGCCCGCCCCGTGGCCAGCACTACACGCCTGGCATACACAAGCTCCGGCCCGCCAGGCCCAACTACGTGCAGTTCGACATGATCGGCGCGAGGCACGATATTGCGGACCTGATGTTCATTGCGTATGTCCACATCCATGACGCGCCGGTACCAGCGCAGATAGTCCATCCATTGCAGGCGGGGTATCTTGTCGAGCGCCTCCCAGGCCGCGGCGCCGAACTGCGCCTCGAACCAGGCCCGGAAAGTCAGGGCCGGCAAGCCCAGAGCCGGGCCCGTCAGTTGCTTGGGCGAACGCAAGGTCTCCATGCGCGCCGTGGTCGCCCAAGGGCCTTCGAAACCTTCTTTGGCCTCGTCGAAAATCCGAACCCGCACACCCAGGTTTTTAAGCGATACAGCCGCCGCCATGCCCGCCATGCCGCCCCCGATAATCGCCACATCCAGCGCTTCGCTACCGTTGAACTCGGCCTGCGGCACCCATGGGGTCGCAGGCAAATCAAGCCAGGCCATGTCTTGCGCCAGGCGTTGTTCAAGATGGCCCAGGCCCGAACGGGGTATTGTTGCTAGGGTCATAGTATGGCGATATCCTCGATGGCGGGAGATTCGTAAAGCGAATTAAGCAAGGCGCGATTGCGGCTTTCGCTATTCAATTTGAAGCCTGGAATATGCTGTTGCGCGTAGCGCTTGAGCATATCGATCAGACACAGCACATCGTCGGCAAGAGCCTGCTCGCGATGCGTGATGGCGCCCATCTGAAATGGAATGGCGGTATCGATGGGACGGAACACAACGCCATCCGGCGGCATCCCAACACCGGTAAACGGTTCGACGATCGCCACGCCAAGGTTTGCCCGCACCAGCGCCAGTGCATTGAGCGTCGAATTGGTTTCGATATGGCGCGGCGCACGCGTGCCGCGATCATGCAATAAAGCCGTGGACAAGCGATGGCGCAGGCGATTGCGGCTGGACATGGTAATGATAGGGGTGTCGCGCAGTTGCGCAAGGGCAATGGTGGTTTCCTGCGCCAGGGCGTGTGTACTGGACATGGCCAGCACGCACGGCGCTTCGCCCGACCAGTGCAAACGGCATTGCTTCAGATCGATGGGCAGGCTGGTCAAGCCCAGCGTGGCCTGCCCTGTGGCGACGGTCTTGGCGACCCGTTCGGGCGCAAGGCTGTCAATGTAGATTTTCTGGTCTTTAAGAATGGAGCCGGGGTGCCCCCTGGAATGCATCGCATTCAGTTCACCCAAGACACCCGGCAGCAAGCCTGTCGACAAGGCATAGGTGGCCACGATCTTGAGCGGGCGCGCCTGGCCTTGCGCGATTTCCCTGGAGCGCACGTCCAACTGCTGCAAACCGGCCAGCACATGCTGCATTTCTTCGTAGAACTGCCGGCCTTGCTCCGTGAGCGTTACAGAGGGGCGAGTGCGTTCGAACAGGGTAAAACCCAGTTCTTGTTCCAGGTCTTGCACTTGCCGGCTGATGACAGGTTGCGAGCGATCCAGCAGACGCCCCGCGGCCGTGACGCTGCCAGTAGACAATACCGCGGCAAAGGCCTCGAGCTGGCGGATTTCCATGCTGAAATATGCTTTATTAACATTTAATCTATTTAATTATGCAATTAATGAATGATTTTGGCAAGCCTTTTTGACAACAACCGGGATGCATGGAGCGGCTGCGATTTGTGACCTACCCAGGACCGAGTACGAATTCTCTAGGCGCGGCGGCAACGGCTCAGGCGGGACGGGCGAACATTGAGCCCACCACGATCAGAGCCCGGGGCGGGGGAAAAAGGGAGCGACTGTTTTAAGCGGGACGCTTGCGATCAGTCCGGGGGACTGATCGCCCCGCAAGTTTCGCGACCGCCCCGAACCGGGCTCTGGGCGTGGGCAGTCCTGGCGCAGCCAGGACTGGGCAAGGTGAGCCCGTCCCGCCTGAGCCGTTGCCGCCGCTAATGAGTTGCTCTCCCACCAGTCCCCTTGGATAAAACCACTACAACTCAGGAATCAACACACTGCCTTCCATCAAACGCCGGGCGCTGCGACTCATGGTGGCCTTGGTGACCACCCAGCCGCCCGCGCTCTGCTGCGCCTCGGCCCCCACTCCCAGCGTGCCGGACGGATGGCCAAAGCGCACGCCGGTTTTCACGCCTCCCAGCACCCTGCTGACAACCGTGCCCGGGATGGCGGCGGCCGCGGCAATGGCCACGGCGCCTGTGCCTGTCATGGCGTGATGCGCCTTGCCCATGGACACAATACGAGCCAGCACATCGATATCTTCCGCCTGGACATGCTTGCCGCTACTGGCCACATACGCGGCGGGCTTGCCGAAAAACGCAATCTTGGGCGTATGCTGCCGTTTGCTGCTGGCGTATTCCACACTTTCCGCCAGACCCATCGCAACGGCGCCGTGAGCCCGAATGGCCTCGAAACGGGCCAATAGCGCCGCATCTTTATTGATGTCGTCCGGCAGCTCGGCGCCGCTCAGGCCCAGCGTTACCGCTTCGATGAACACGGCCGGATTTCCGGCATTGATAAGAGTGACCTCCACGTCTCCCACGCCGGGCACCGAAAGCACATCGACTGGGTTCCCGGTTGGAAATATGGCGCCGCCGGCATCGTCTTCACCGCCATCGGCGCCGGGATCGAGAAATTCCAGGCGAATCTCGGCTGCGGGAAAGGTCACGCCATCCAGTTCGAAATTGCCCAGTTCCTGCACCTCGCCATCGCGCATCGGCACATGCGCGACAATTTTCTTCTGGATGTTCGCCTGCCAGATGGTGATAGCGGCCACACCATCGCGCGGCGCATCGATCAGGCCCCGATGTATGGCGAACGGGCCCACGGCCGAGGTCAGATTGCCGCAATTGCCGCTCCAGTCCACCAGCGCCCGGTCGATGCTGACCTGCCCAAACAAGTAATCCACATCGCAACCCGGCTGCCGGCTTTTGCTGACAATGACGATTTTGCTGGTACTGGAGGTGGCGCCCCCCATGCCGTCGAGCTGCTTTTCATAGGGGTCGGGGCTACCCATGATGCGCAGCAACACCGCATCGCGCCTGGCCGGATCGGCGGGCAAGTCTTCAGGCAGAAAGAATACGCCCTTGCTGGTGCCTCCACGCATATAAAGAGCGGGAATCCTGATTTGGCGCTGAGGGGTGTTCATGGCGCAGCCTATTTAATCGAACGAAACGTCGCGGGATTGGGGCCGCTGCGCCCATCGGGGCTATCCAGCCCGGCAATGGCCGCCATGTCCGCATCGTCGAGCATGAAGTCGTAGACGTGGAAGTTTTCCCGGATGCGGCTGGGGGTAATGGATTTGGGGATGACCATATTGCCCAGTTGGATATGCCAGCGAATCATCACTTGCGCCACAGAACGCCCGTGCCTCAGGGCTATCCCGGTCAGGGTGGGGTCTTCCCACAATGCGCCGCGCCCCAGGGGGCTCCAGGCTTCGGTAACGATATCGTGATCGGCATGGAAATCGCGCAATTCCGCTTGCTGAAAACGCGGATGCAGTTCAATCTGGTTGACGACGGGCAAGACACCGGTTTTGTCAAGCAGGCGCTGCAGATGTTCAATATTGAAATTCGATACGCCGATCGATTTGATCCGGCCCTCGTCGTGCAGCTGAATCATGGCTTCCCAGGCTTTCACATACAAATTGGTTTCAGGAACAGGCCAGTGAATCAGATACAAATCGACGTAATCGAGGCCAAGCCGCTTCATGCTTTCGTCGAAGGCCGACATTGCGCTATCGTAATCGTGATGCTCGTTCCACAATTTGGTGGTAATGAACAATTCATCACGGGCTACACCCGAATTTGCAATACCCTGGCCAACTCCAGCCTCGTTGCCGTAGATGGCGGCGGTATCGATCAGGCGATAGCCTTCCTTGATAGCGGTGTCCACGACGGAAGCGGTAATCTCGGTATTGATCTGCCAGACTCCCAAGCCCAGTTGCGGAGCGCTGTTGCCGTCGTGAAACTTGACGATATTCTGTGTGTTGGACATGATGAATCTCCGTAAAACAATACATTGATTATACGTATGTTACAAACAGGATTGGGGCCGGTCCGCGACTTTTCGGCCAGTGATATTTCAGGAGACTATGGTGAGTGTACATACCGACATAAAACGCATCAGCGTGCCGCAGCTGATGGCCTGCAAAGGCCGGCAGAAAATCGCCGCGCTTACCGCCTATACGGCGCCCTTTGCGCGTATGCTCGACGATTACCTCGACATGATTCTCATTGGCGACTCGACCGCCATGGTCGGCTACAACCTGCCCAATACGCTGTCGATCACTGTGGATCAAATGGCCGCGCATGCGGCAGCGGTAGTCCGCTCGACAGAGCGGGTTTGCGTCATCGTCGACATGCCTTTCGGCAGCTACCAGGAATCCCCGGCACAGGCCTTCGCCAACGCCGCCAGGATTCTTTCGATCAGCGGAGCCGACGGCATCAAAATGGAGGGCGGCGCGGTCATGGCCGAGACGACGCGTTTCCTGGTTGATCGCGGCGTGCCGGTGCTGGCGCACGTGGGCCTTATGCCGCAGTATGTGCACACCATGGGCGGTTTCAAAGCGCAGGGCATGAACGATGAGTCGGCCGAGCGCATTTTGCAGGATGCGCGGGCGCACGAACAGGCCGGCGCCTTCGGCGTCGTCCTGGAAGGCGTAGCCGAAGCCCTGGGGCGGCGCATCACCGAAGCGCTGAAAATTCCAACCATAGGCATAGGCGCCTCGCCCGACTGCGACGGCCAGATACTGGTCACCGAAGACATTCTGGGACTAAGCGGCCCGCGCATACCCAAATTCGCCCGGCAATTCGCCGACGTCGGCGCGGTAATACGCGGCGCGGTCGAACAGTACGCCAATGGCGTGCGCGATGGCTCCTTCCCCGGCCTGGAAAACTGCTTCGGCGTCAAAAAGTAAGCCTCATGATCGATTTCAAGCAAATCGAAACCTTTGTCTGGGTGGCCGAACTTGGAGGGTTTCGCGCCGCCGCCGAAAAGCTGCACACCACGCAGCCCGCTATTTCCCAGCGCATTGCCGCCATGGAATCGATCATGGCCGTGCGCCTGTTCGAGCGCGGCGCGCGCGGCATCAAGCTTACGGAAAAAGGCCAGGAGCTGCTCTCGCATGCACAGCGCATGCTCGACATGCGTAATGAAATGCTAAGCGTGGCCAAAGAACAAAATGCCATGCGCGGCACGCTGCGGCTGGGTGTCGCGGAAACGCTGGTTCAAACCTGGCTGCATCGCCTGATCGAACAGTTGCACGATCGATACCCGGCGCTGGTCGTTGAAATTCATGTAGACACCAGCCATGTCTTGCGCACCCAGCTCAACTCGCACCAGATCGACCTGGCCCTGCTGGTGGGAACATCCCAGAATCCGAAAGAGCATCATCTGCATCTGTGCGACTATTCCCTCGCCTGGGTGGCCAGCCCCAGCCTCAAGCTGCACGGACGGCGTGTGTCGGTAGCCGAACTGGCCGCAACCTACCCAATCATCACCTACCCTTCACTCAGCCTGCCCTATCAGGCGGTCAAGGCGCTGATCGCGGAATCCGGCGTCAAGACGCCGCGAATATACGGCAGCGCCTCTTTAAGCACCATCGTTCACATGACGCGCAGCGGCATGGGCCCCAGCGTCATTGCCCCGGCAGTCATAGTCAATGAAATTTCGCAGGGTGAATTGTGTCTGCTGGATGTCGATGGGGCATTGCCCGACATCCGTTTCTATGCCTGCTGGGTAGAGTCTCCGGACAGTCATACCGCGCACCGGGTCGCACAATTGGCGCAAGACATAGCTGCCAAGCGCTCATAACAAATTCTTATCACAGCGGATACGAATTAATAATTGGACGGTAGCGCCAGGTTCGGTTGCAATGCACCCACACGCGGTCCGACGCGCAAAGCACAGAAATCATATCGTCGGATTATCATCCAGGAGATGCCCCCATGAAACGTCTATTTCTTTCGACCCTTGCCATCGGCAGCCTGCTTTTCGGCACCGCCGCGCTCGCACAGGAAAAAGTCCCCAACCTGCCCAAAACACATCTGCAAGTCGTCGGCGGCTTGAGCAACCTGACTGCCTATCAGAATTTCGAACAGCCTTTCTGGACCAAAACGGTACCGGACCTGTCCGAAGGCAAGGTCACGGCAACCATCAAGGGCTTCAACGAAATGGGCCTGAAGGGCCCGGAAATACTGCGTTTGATTGGCCAGGGCGTCATACCCATAGGCACGGCCACCCTGGCTTACTTTGCCAGCGACAACCCGATCAATGAAGCCATAGACCTGGCGGGCCTCGCGCCCAGCGCCAAAGTGGCGCGCGAAGTGACCGACGCATTCGCCCCCGTTTACAAGAAGTACTACGAGAAAAACAATATCAAGGTACTGGGATTTTCCACCTATCCCGCACAGGTTTTGTTTTGCAATGCAAACATCTCGAGCCTGGCCGATCTGAAAGGTAAAAAGGTGCGCACCAGCAGCCGCACTACTGCCGAGTTCGTGCAGGCCCTGGGCGGAACCAGTGTCACCATGGCCTTTGGCGACGTTGTGCCCGCTCTGCAGAACGGTGTCGTCGACTGCGCCATCACAGGCTCCATGTCGGGCTACTCGGCCAAATGGTACGAAGTCAGCACACATCTGTATGCGCTTCCCATCAACTGGAACGAGCAGATTCACGCCGCCAATCTGGCCTACTGGAACAAGCTGGATCCCAAGGTCCAGGACTTCCTGCAGAAAAACTTCAACGTCATGACCGACCATATCTGGGAAGCCGCGGCCAAGGAAACGCAGGAAGGCTACGATTGCAACACGGGTGCCGCCGCCTGCCCGCTGCCCGTGAAGGGCAAAATGAAACTGGTCGAACCCAGCGAAGCCGATCGTGCCTTGCTTAAAAAGATCACTGCTGAAACAGTAGTGCCGAAGTGGGCCGCGCGCTGTTCGGCCGGATGTGTCAAAGACTTCAACGACACCATAGGCAAGCTGCTGCACATCACCGCCGCCAAGTAGCCGGCGCGATGCTCTGGGGGCGGTTCCGGTGAAACCGTGAACCGCCCCCAATCTCCACACGGTGACCATCATGACATCATCAGATCGTTATACCTTGCTCAACCAGTTATTGAGCAAGGCCACTACCCTGTCGCGCATTGCAATGTGGGTCGCGGGCGCGCTGACCCTGGCGAGCGCAATCTATATTTCCGCCGACGTCATTGCGCGGAAATTCCTTGGCTTTACGCTGGGAGGCTCCGACGAATTGTCGGGCTATGCCTTTGCCATCAGCGTGTCGTGGGCACTTTCGTTTGCCACGCTGCAGCGAGCCAATATCCGCATCGATGCCTTGTACCAGCGTTTACCGCCGCGCCTGTGCGCCCTGCTCGACTGGGTCGCCCTGGTCAGCCTGGCCGTCTTCATTGTCTACCTGACGCGCTATGCCAACGACGTGGCCCTGGTTTCCTGGGAAAGGAACTCGACCGCCAATACCATCCTGGCTACGCCGCTATGGATTCCCCAATATCTGTGGGTAGTGGGGCTGATCTGGCTGTGCGTCGTCCTGGCCCTCATGCTTGTGCGCTCGTCCATCGCGCTGATCACCGGCGACCTGGCCACGATTCAAGCCATATGCGGCATTCGCAGCACGCAAGACGAAGCCACTGAAGAAGCCGAAGCCGGCGAACGCATGGTCCGTGGAGAAACAGCATGATTACCACCGCACTGGTTGCTTTACTGGTCTTAATCGGGCTGAGCATCCCCGTGGGCGCCGCCCTGGGCCTGCTGGGGTTGATTCTGGACCCTCTGTACTCGATGCTGCCTTTGACGCGGGCCATAGGCGAAGTGTCCTGGAGCACCAGCAACGAATTCCTGCTGGTGGCCATACCTCTGTTCATCATGCTGGGCGAAATCCTGCTGCGATCCGGCCTGGCGGAGAAAATGTACAACTCGATGAGCCTGTGGCTGTCCTGGCTGCCGGGCGGCCTGATGCACGCCAATATCGGCGCCAGCGCGCTGTTTGCGGCCACGTCCGGTTCCAGCGTTGCCACGGCCGCCACGGTGGGTACGGTCGCCATTCCCCAAATAGCGAAGAAAGGCTACAACGAATCCCTGTTCCTGGGCAGCCTGGCCGCCGGAGGAACCCTGGGCATACTGATCCCGCCATCCATCAACCTGGTCATCTATGGGGTGCTGACCAACACATCGGTGCCCAAGCTGTATCTGGCGGGCATTATTCCCGGCCTGGGCATGGCGGCCTTGTTCATGCTTGCGATTGCCGCGGCATGTATCGTCAAGCCGAAATGGGGCGGACAGAAAATCCAGGCGACCTGGAGCGAACGCTTCGCCAGCCTGATCCACCTGATACCTCCGCTGGGAATTTTCCTGTTGGTCGTCGGCTCCATTTATGCAGGGCTGGCAACACCTACCGAAGCCGCGGCACTGGGTGTCGTGGGGGCATTGATTCTGGCGGCTTGCGTACGCAGGCTGACATTCGCCATGCTGCGGGACTCGCTTGAAGGCACCATGAAGGCAACGGCCATGATCATGCTGATCGTGGTGGGTGCCGCGTTTCTCAACTTCATCATGGCTGCCACAGGGTTGACCACCGCACTGACCAATACCATTACCGGACTGGGCCTTGCGCCGGGATGGATGCTGCTCATCGTCGTGGTGTTCTACCTGATACTTGGCTGCTTCATGGAAACATTGTCCATGATGATCACCACGATTCCCATTGTGGCCCCGATCATGATTGCCCTGGGCTACGACCCGGTCTGGCTGGGCATTGTGATCATTATTCTGGTCGAAGCCGCCCTGATTACCCCGCCAGTAGGGCTGAACCTGTTCGTGGTGCAAAGCCTGCGCAAGGGGGGCAGCATGAACGCCGTCATGCTGGGGAGCATTCCTTTCGTGATCATGCTGATGGCCATGATCGGGCTGCTCGCGCTGATACCCAACCTGGCGCTGTGGCTGCCCAATCTGTTCGGTTGACGACCTCCCTGTTTACTCATTTACCTGCTCAACAATCATGAAACTATTATTCAGTCTTGCTTCGGAACACAAAGCCGAATCCATCGAAGTCGATATTACGACGTGCATCGTCGCCGGCTGGGCCGGCCGCGATCTGGCCGCCATCGAACACCATATTGAAGAGCTGGCCGAAATCGGCGTACCCCGCCCCAGCGCGGTACCGCTTTATTATCGTATTGCTTCAAATCAGCTATCGCAGGAATCGAAAGTCGAAGTGGTGGGCGACGGCTCCTCGGGCGAAGCCGAAGTCTTTGTCTTTTCTCATCAGGGCCGCATGCTGGTCAGCGTGGCCTCGGACCACACCGACCGCAAGCTGGAGGCGCATAGCGTCGCGCTATCCAAGCAATTGTGCATAAAGCCTGTGGCGCGCGAAGCCTGGCTGTACAGCGAAGTCGCCGATTACTGGGACGAACTGGTCCTGCGTTCGTGGATCGAGGAAAACGGCCGGACAGTGCTGTACCAGGAGGGTGCGCTGGCGTCTTTGCGCCCTCCTCTTGAGCTGATTCAAGGCCATTTCGGGCAGGCATCCATACCCGGGCACGCAGGCATGACTTGCGGCACAGTCGCCGCGATCGGCGGGATTCGTACATCGCCCGTATTTACCATGGAACTGTTCGACCCGAAACGCAATCGCCGTATCAAGCATACGTATGCAAGCACGGTTCTGCCGGAAATCGCCTGAGCCATTGCATTCCATCCTACAATCTCCGCCACGGACCCAACTCCTTTACTTCAGGCTGATTTCCCATGCTTCCCACTTTACTCGCCCTGCAAAATACTCTGGCCGAAGGCAAGACTAGCTCTGTAGAGCTGACCGAAGCGGCGCTGGCTCGCATCGCCGATCCTCAAGGCGAAGGAAACCGGGCATTTACCAAAACCTACCGGGCCCAGGCACTTGCATCGGCACAGGCCTCCGATGTGCTGCGCGCCGCGGGTTTGACCCGCTCGCCCGTCGATGGACTGCCGATTTCGGTGAAAGACCTTTTCGATGTCGCCGGCGATATCACGCAGGCCGGCTCCGTGGTACTGAAAGATTCGGTCCCCGCCGCCAAAAACGCGACGATAGTCCAGCGGCTGATCGATGCGGGCGCGGTAATAGTCGGCCGCACCAATATGAGCGAGTTTGCATTTTCGGGCCTGGGCCTGAACCCGCATTACGGGTCGCCCAGCAGCCCCTGGGATCGGGCCACTGGGCGAATCTCGGGGGGTTCATCGTCGGGAGCGGCCGTATCGGTTGCCGACCAGATGTCGGTTGCGGCCATAGGCACCGACACCGGCGGATCGGTGCGCATTCCTTCGGCATTTTGCGGGCTGGCAGGCTTCAAGCCCACGGCGGCCCGCGTGCCCACGCAAGGCGCCCTGCCCTTGTCCTGGACCCTGGATTCGATCGGGCCATTGGCCGCGTCGGTAAGCTGCTGCGCCATACTCGATGCCATCATGGCCGGGCAAGCCTACAACGCGCCTGTGGCGCCCGTCCTGCGGCAACTGCGCTTTGCCGTCCCCTCGACGCTGGCGCTCGACGGCGCCGACGAGCATGTAAGCGCGGCATTCCAAAAGGCCCTTGATACGATCGAAAGCCATGGTGGCCGGATTGAAAGAATCGATCTGCCCGAATTCGAACAACTCGCATACATCAACCGCAATGGCGGATTCACATGTTCCGAGGCCTGGGCCTGGCACCAAAAGCTCCTGGCCGACCGGGAAGCCGGCTACGACCCACGGGTTTCATCGCGCATCCTGCGAGGCAAGAACATGAGCGCCGCCGACTACATCGAGCTGTTGCAAATACGGCCCGAATGGATCGCCGCGGTCGAACGCCGCATTCAACCGTTCGATGCCTTGCTGATGCCCACCGTACCCGTGATTGCCCCGTCAATCAAAGAACTGCAAGGCTCGGACGACGCCTATTTCGCCGCCAACGGCCTGATTTTGCGCAATCCCACCTTTATCAATTTCTTGAACGGCTGCGCGCTGTCCATACCTTGCCATGCCCCGGGCACCGCGCCCGTGGGCTTGATGATAGCCGGCGCCGCCAATCGGGACCGCCATATATTGGATGTGGGCCTGGCACTGGAAGGCCTGCTGGCCCAGGCCGGTCGCTGAGCTGGCCTGATCTGAGCTGGCCTGAAAATAATCTTATGGCCTCATGAAATCATCCAGCTGGACGGATCGGCTAGAATCTTTACGCCTCCTCAGCAGCCTCAATGGTGTATCTATCATGAAACAGCTACTCGTCTTTATTGCCCTGGCAACCGCCAGCCTGTTCGGCCATACCGCCCACGCGGAGAAAGTCGGTTGCGTCAGCACCACCTGGCGCGTCGTCAATAACGACAAGGTCTGCGTGCAATCATTCAAAGATCCGGATATCGACGGCGTGGTGTGCCATGTGTCGTATGCGCAAACTGGTGGAATTTCGGGGGCGCTCGGCTTTGCCGAGAACCCTTCGCGCTTTTCGCTGGCCTGCCGTCAGACGGGGCCCATAATCAGCAAGAAGAAAATTCCAGCAATCGAGGAAGGCGTCTTCACGCACCGGATGAGCTTCCTGTTCAAGGGACTGAATGTATCCCGGCTTGTGGACAAAGCCAACAACACACTGGTGTACCTGGTCGTCAGCGAGAAAATCATCGACGGTTCTCCGTTCAACAGCGTCTCGACCGTCCCCCTCATGCCCTGGGGGACCCAGCAGCCCGTTCTTGACACAAAATAATTTCGGCCGAGCCACGGCGGGGCGGCACACTGACTCGACGTCATCCGCCCTACGCACAATACAATCTTTGCGCTGGAACCTAGCCATCCCGCCCCAACCTCTCGCAATTCAATTCAGCCAGCGCCGCTATCGTTCGCGACGGATTCAGCCCTATCGCTCGCGGTATGGTCGAGCCATCCATCACATACAGGTTTTCATACCCGAATACGCGGCCCCGCGCATCCACCACGCCTTCCGCCGCCGTCAAGCCCATATTGCAGCCGCCCAGCGGATGGGGCGTAATCAAATTGCGCAGATAAGTCCAGGTAGGCGGCACCCATGGCTCGCCGCCGGTTGCGTGGGATAAGCGAGTGTGCACCGCGGCCATCGCCTCGACCATGGCCTCCGAACGTTCATAATGCCAGTGCATTTTCAGGGAACGTTGCCAGGGAGCGTACCAGGGACGACCCAGATACATTTGCCCGTCGGATGCATCGACCCCCTGGCCAAACCAGAGCATCATGTTGGCAAACGGATCCTCCGCATCAAGCAAAGCGCCCAGTTCCTTCCATGAACGCCGCAGCTTTCCCCATCCCGCATGCCTGACACGGCGCTTGATGAACGCGCCCAGTAAATTGGGTATGCCGCCATCTTCAATAAACAGGGCCTGTCCATCGACAGATCGATCCAGCAAGTCGATGGCGCTGGAAATCGTCACTCCGCGGGAGGGCGATACGGCACGCGATTTGTAAAACGCGGGCGTCACGAAATCGCCATTGAATGCCCAGCCGTGGCCCAGGCGCGAAGACAATGCCGGCAGGCTGCGGTGTTGGTCGCGGCACCGCAGCAGCAATTCCGTGGAGCCGATAGAGCCTGCGGCCAGTATGACACGTTGCGCCGTTATGATTCGCCGCCTGCGTTGTCCGCTCTTGATGCAGTCGGCATGTATGCGCCATCCTGTGCCTTCAGGCTCCAGTGAGCAAACCAGATGCAGGGGCCATATCTCCGCGCCTTTCGATTCAGCCAGAGCCAGGTAGTTCAAGTCGAGCGTGTTCTTGGCCGATACCTGGCACCCGATATCGCAGTTGCCGCAGTGCACGCAGGTTCCTTGTAATTTCCCCTGGGCATTGATAAATTTCCTGGAGTGATGATCGGCATGCGCATCGGCCAGATCGTAGCGCCACTCGCGGTCGAAGCTGACCGCGAGTGGCACCGTATGAAAGCGATCGCCCCATCCGCATTTCTGCGCACTTTCCTGCATCAGACGGGTATGTTCACTCCATTGCGCTTCGGGCAATTCCTGCACATCGAGCATGGCGCCTACCCTATCGTAATAGGGTTTCAGCACCTCATGCGTAATTTCCGGCGGCCAGCCATGGCGAAACATCTCGGGTTTTGCTTCAACCGAAACATTGGCGTAGATGAGCGAACCGCCTCCGACACCGGCACCCGCCGCCACCCACATATCGGCAAAAGTGCGCAAGTCTACCCAGCCATTTTGCTTGTGAGGCCTGGCCTGGTCCCAAATCCAGGCATCATCGGCCTCGCGGGGATATGTCTCGGGAGTCCAATGCCTGCCGCGCTCCAGAACCAGCACTTTCTGCCCCTGCTCGGCCAACCGGCAGGCCGACACAGCGCCGCCAAATCCGCTGCCGACAACGATTGCATCAAAATCGTATGTGCTCATGTGGGGGCCTTGGGTTTAGACGAAATATGAATCGGGGTCTCGATCAGCTCGACCTTGATGGGGTCGGCCGGCACGAATCGCGCCCCGGAGCCGGGAAATGCCCGCAGGCGCCAGGTGTTGCCCGCCCGCATCAGAGACTGGACTCCGATACCAGTCTTCCAGTTCTTGCATACCCGTTCGATCTTGATCGGATAAATCGTCAGGCCGTCCGCATCGATCCGCATACGCAGGAAGCTCTTGCCATCGGCAATGCCCTGCGATGAAAATACCTCGTCGCTATGCCAACCGAACCAGGCATCGGCAAGAACCATCCAGCCGCCGAACAGAAAGCCGCCAATCACGCCGCCGAACACGCTTGTTTCAACAATGAACAGCAGCACATGGCGCCAGTCATCCAGGAATACCTCGACGGGCATGCCCAGAGATCGTGCTACCCAGCCGAGATTGAAATAACCCATCAACCATAACAACAGGAAGGCCAGCATCAAATGCAGCATGCCGTGCAACATCCCGCCGATACAGGCGCGGCGACGATCCGTGTCGGTGCTGGACATTGTGAACAGCCCCGGCCCGACCACAATGAACAGCGTAAAGATCATACTGGCCGGGCTATGCGCCATGACATGCGCCACCGCCGGCAACAGTGTGTCAAAAAACCCATGTAAGGTGACGGGCGCCTGGGCCAGATACGCCATCAGGGTCTTTCCACCCAGGAAAGAGTTTGGAACCTTGCTGGCGCTTTGTATAACCCACAGATAAAGCAGGTAAAGGGCCGCCAACTGAAGGCAAAACAGCGAATTCCTGATGGGCAGCAGGCAGGCGGCATTTCGCAAACGGCGCGACCATGCCGCATCGGGAAACGCGGTACTCAGCTTATAGCGCTCTTCATTTCCTGCTTCGGACTTGAAGCACAGCTGTTCGGGCAAATGATGCGTACCCAGCAAATAGGCGCCTCCGCCGCCGCAGGTAACGCGTTGCGGCAGCGTGCCGGCCTCATCGGGCTCATAACGCGCATAATGATGCTGGTCACCCGTCAGGACAGCGGCCAGGCATACACCTTCGCATGCTTCGACCAGGCCTTCGATCTTGCGCAGGCTCAGGAACCGCGGAGTCTGTGTTTCTATCGATCGCAGCCAGCTTGTGCTTTCCCGCGAAGAAGGCCTGGCTGCCGCCGCGTTTCCCGCGCCGCCAGCGGGACTTCGCTGAAATGCCAGCCGCTCGCTTTCGTCGATCCAGCTCGGCTCAGGAGCGCATATGATGACGCGATCTCCTGCCTGCAGCAGCGGTGCGGCTATGCATTTGAAATAGTTGAGCTGCGGCGCATCCATCAGCGATTCCAGCTGCAAATCCAGGCCCCACAACCACCAGCCGTGCGGCAGCCTGGCGGCAAAGTAGCTGGTGCGTTGCACGGTTTTCCAGCGCCCGATGGCCTGCCGGGCGCAAAACAGGCTTGTAAAACCGCGCAGACCGTCATACCAATCGTGATTTCCGGGAATGGCCACTATTTGCGGAGCGTCTTCTTCGTCGCGCGGCGGAATATCGGATGGGAATGCGCCACGGTACGGATCGATAAAACGAGTTCGATAGCCGTCTTCCGCCGGCGTGGGGTAAACCTGGTCGCCGCCCAGAATCAGTAAATTGGCGCGTGGCAGCACAAACGCACCGTCGGCTACATTCAGTTGCTCACGACTGATAGACCAGGCAACGCTATAGGTCGAATCCCATCCATCGCCGGTGTCGGCCACGTAATCGATCCAGGTGATATCCCGTTCGGCAATTTGCAGTGGCTGCTTGAGGGCCTCGACATTCAGAACAGCCTGCAGGTCGCGCGCATCGGCGTAGGAGCCCAGGGTGGTCGCTATGGCGGCACGCACTCCGGTCTGCAGCAGTTGGCTGGGCGACAGCCAATTGGTCATGGGCTCGTGCGTATAGAGCTCGATGCGGCTTTTCGGTGCGGGAGTATCCGTAGCCATGCGCTTGGCCATTCAATGCGGCCGGCGCAGTATATACGTGCGCATCAGCTCAGCTGTAAAAAATCTGAAGAACCGCCACGACGCTTTAATGGACCGCCCCTCGGTCGGAGCATTGGTGGCGTGAAACGTCCCAAGCAACCTGAACAAATCGGCCATCCCCAGCCGCAGCGTGCCTGCGCCGACTACGCGGCCCGCCGTATTGACCCCTTCATGCAGCAGGCAAAACAAGGTAGTGGTTTCAGTCCAGAGGCGCCAAGGCCCGCCGAGCCGCACATGCTTTTTCCCCTCGAGGTAATAAGACTTGCCCGCATGCCGAAACCCCAGCTCATAAACCATGTAGGTCAGGACGGGATCGCCACTGGGCGTAAACAGGCCGAACATTCCGGATTCCGCGGGAATCGACAGGCCGAACGGTTCGAAATCGATATGGCCGGTAAGGTCGGCCTTGTGCTGCGGGTCAGCAACAAAAGTGGCAATATCGTTGATATGGATGCTTGCATTCATAGTCAAGGTCGTGCCAGCGGCCGCCGCGGCCTGCGGGTCGCTGACGCCAAGCGCGAACCCGCCCGACATCTTCTCGCGGAACGTAACGCCGATGCCGGGCTCTTGCGTCGCGGTGGCGCGACTGTCCAGCGGCGCCGGCTGCCGTGAAAGCAACACACGCCGAGCATCGCGATAACCCATGTCGATCAGGGTCGCGGCATCGATTCTTCCCAGATAGAAGTCCGGATCGAGCGGCAAGGGCAGCTCCGGCCTGATCACATAAACCACAATAGGCTCGCTATGCCCCTGCACCGTTTCGCCGGAAGCAATGCGTGCATTCATCGCGGCAATCGTGGCAAGCTCCCAGTTCAGCGCCCCCACCGCACTCATCTCGATCATGTGCACGTACTGATTGAAAACCCCGTCCTGGAAAACGCGCGTGTTGCCTATGCACCAGACTACCCACAACTCACGCGCGCCGCGCTCTACGCAAGACAATAGATTGGCGTCCTTGATCCATACGGCGTCGGTCCACGTGCTGCCGTCCGCCTGCACCGCCGGCATGAAAATCGGCAGCGATGCGGCGGCAACCAGCCTTTGCATATCCAGTTGGGTGTGAGGAATGGGAACCACTGTCTTGTCATCGAAACGGCACACATTGAACGCCGCCTCGATACCGATCGCCGCATTGATGTTGCCGATGTCGACACCCAGCTTCGGGTACACATACTGCACCATGCCATCGGCGTCACCCAGTGCCGGCATGCGGGCGGCGTGCAGGTATTCGGAAGCCGGACGCAACGAGGCAAATTTCTTCACCGACAGATCGCGCCACCGGGCGCATAGATCGTCCGGGGCAATCCCCGACATCAATGCGGCAAGGTTGATCGTGCCCCCCGAAGAGCCATCGGCAAAAGTAAAACGAATGCCTTCGTCGAACAAGGCCTTGACCACGCCCGCCTGATAAGCCACACGCATGCCGCCTCCCGCCAACACCAGGGCCCGGGCGGCCTGCGGTGCTCCGCCTGCGATTGGAGGGGTATGTTCAGCGTTCATTTCACGACTCCCACAGTGCCGCGAACCGTGTGCCAGACAAGCAGGCCGGTGGCGAGTTCAAGCACGGCAAAGGCTATGAATACCGGACTGGGCCGGCCGTCGGCCAGCCAGCCTCCCATGCGTGCGGCCACGCCGGCAAACACGCCGGCCAGAAACACTTTGTGCGCAAGCGAACGAAGAAATATCCGCCGCCTGTACGCAATACAGAAAATCCCGAACCCCAGCTCCAGCGATTTCAAGAATCGGTATTGGTTCAACAACGTGGCTCGCGCCGCATCATTCATATGGTCCATTGGTACTGAAAAAACCACTCGCAATTCCCACGACGCAATAAATACGCCACTGACACCGACACCCAGCAACATCAGCGTGTAGCCCCAGAAAAACCAGCGCGACAGAGTCGGCATGCCTATCCTCCGCGTCGCCGCAAATCGATGAACAGCAGCCCGCTGGCAAAATCGAATGTCGCCACCAATAAAGCCAAGGCCGCAAATACGCCATGGCCTACGCCCCATGCCACCAGGATGGACGCGCCGAATTTTTGCAAAGCGGCCCACAGCAAGACCACCGGCAAGGCTTCAGGCCTTTTTTGGGCATGCAGCACAGCGCAACCGAACAACACCATGAACATCCCGACCGTGGCAAACAATTGGCAGGCGGCAGGCGTCGGGTCGACATGCAATAAAGGCAACAGGGCAGCGGGCAAAGCCATTTGCGATGCACCGGTCAAGACCGTGATGCCCGCGATTACCGCTGTGGCGCGACGCTCGAGAATCAGGGTATTCATGGCATTAACGTCCCAAAGCGGGATAGCGCAGCCAGTAGGCTCCCCGAGCGAAATACCACATCAGCGCGGCCCATTGAACGCACCACAGGCCGACGCGAATCCGATTCAGCCGCATCCATTCCGCCAGCACATGCTGCAGCCGGCCGGCATCCTGGATATGACTGGCCATTTCCTGGTTCAAAGGGAAAATCCAATAAAGCGTCAGCACGGTGGAAACGGTCAGGCAGGCCAGTACGACAATCGGCACCCAGCGTGTGGCGTGACGCCACTCGAACACAAGCATGATCGCGCCGCAGGCCAGCATGATCTTGGTCATGGTTGTGAAAAAGGCGGTTGCCGCCTGCACCTGCGGCACAAACTGGAGATAGTAGTTATCGGGTGTCAGTTGCGCGGCCAGCGGAAAGGAAAACAGCACCAAGGAACCGCCGGTGCCCAGATACATCGACGCGCACAAGAAGAGCAGTGCGTAGATGGCAACAAGCAGTTTCCCTTTCATGGGGCTTCCTCCCAGTTTGCGGCGCGATTCGGCGGAGGCAGCCATTCCTGCGACAGCCCCAGCGGATAAGTGGTTTCGAGACCTGCTCCCGGATCCACGATCGGATCGGCCTTGGTCTGAAACCAGCATTCGAAGTAATCGTCGAGGACACCGGCCGTGGACGGGAAATAGCCCGCGAAAATGGGGTCGGCATCGATATCGAGGGTCTTGAGAGGCGCCATGCGTGGATGATCGCCAATCAGCAATCTGGCCGAACCTTTCTTGAACAGGGAAAAACCCAGCTTGCCGCTGAAATAGATGTAGGACTTCATCAGCATGCCGCGAAACGTGCAGTAGTTGGCTGCCCCCATGCTGACGGGCAGCCAGGCGGAAGAAGGCTTCTTCACGTCCACCCGCATCATCATGTGGCCATCCAGATCGTACTGGCTGCTGATCCAGTCCCGGCCGACGACAAAATCCAGATTGGCCTGATGCTTGGGCATGCCCCAGATACCCCTGCCGCCCTTGACCGAGATTTCGGTGGAAACCGGCAGGTCCCACACATACTGGCCGGTGCCGAAGGCCTTGACGAGCAAGCCCGGCAGCAGACGCGGCGCGGGGCGCGCTCCATGCGTACAGGCAATGGCAACCGAATATTCAATATACCGGCCTATGTCGGTAATCCTGTAATCGACTACCGTCACCAACAGCAAGCCGCGGCGCCACAACTGAAACGGATGCACCTCGTTGCCGGGAATCAGGGCGCGCGCCGCATCCAGGTCGATGGAAAAAGCAGCCATCAGGGCCGGGGTCTGCTCCGAATTCACAGGCATGTGAAAAGGGATGCCGTCTATCTGCGCATATCGGCCAGCGAGTCGTTTTTGCCGTGCGGGAATGGCCATATGCGTAACTCCAGGTCAGGAAACCGGCCTGTCCAGCTCATCGAGCAGGACAGGAAAGGTATCGCTTGCTGCATTCTTGCCAATAAACACATCGAGGTGGCCGTAGCCCCCCAACACGCGCAAGGAGTGATAATCGGGACGATGATGATCGAACCAGTCGAAGCTGGCCTGCTGGCTTTGCCATTCAAAGCAGCGATTGAGTTGTCCCGCAACAAAAGCCACGCGTGCCGTTGTTTTGGGCGCAGCGGCGGCGAAATCGGCCGGCAATCCGGGGAGATCGTCCTGAGCCAGCAGGTGGCCCGCACTCAGGCAGCGTGTCATCTGCCGGAAAAACGACATAGGCACATTGGCGAACTCGCCGCGGATCCAGTCGTGAATGGCGTCATCCAGGTTTTCATGCCGCCACAACACGGGAAAGCCCGTGCCATATGTGAAGCTGGAAAATCGGCAAACATTGTTGCGGCATTCGTGGTGAGTCAGTTTGACCAGGCCCTGCAGCACCAGGGGAACCAGCCCCTCGGGCTTGTCGCCCCACTGGGGATTCAGGTAATCCGTTACCTTGCCGACCAGCGGCACCGCGTAACGCCCTTTTTGATGGGAAATCCAGGAAACCCTGGGATGCAGGGACACCGCATTGGATACGATGGTCGTCACCTGGGGTACCAGTCCCGCAATCGCCGACATGATGAAGCTGGTCGAGCCCTGGCAATGAATGACGGCCTTCATGGTTGCCGCGCCGGACTCTTCAAGGACTTTGCGTACGGCAGCCGGATGATCGTAGAGCGCAGCCTGGTCGAGCGTCCATGGGTTCTTGGGCAAGTCGATGCTGGCGCGCCAGTTCTCGAGCCACACATCGTACCCGTGCTGCAACAGGTAATCGACAAAACTGACTTGAACGGGAGGCCGGAAAATATTGGCCCTCACCCCGGCGCCGTGCACCAGCATTACCGGCCCTTTGTCAGGCGTACGCTTGCCAAGCACGTGAACCAGGTTGCAGGGCATCCCGTCGTCGGCCAGGAACGGCACTATCCGATCGGTGGCGCTCATGCGCACCGCCGATCGGCCAGGTAAGTTCCGCGAAACTGCCCCTCGTAATCCATGCCACCCCTTTTGATCAGGGACCGCTTTTTTATAGAATTACATTTCTGCCAAACCTAAAGGCTGCATTTTTTATCAATTCAGCTCATGGTAAGTGAATTTACGCAAAAGGTTAAGCGTTTTTTCGCGCTTATTCCGGCATGAGCCGGAATCCGACACCGAACCGGTTCCAGCCGTTGATGGACACAATCAACAAAGTCAGGTCGACGATTTCCGCCGGCGTAAAATGCGCTTCCACAGCGGCCCAGACGGCATCGGGAGCATGGTTTTGGGGAAGCAGCGTCAAAGATTCGGTCCATTCGAGCGCGGCACGTTCGCGATCGGTAAAAAATGGGGCTTCGTGCCACACGGCCACCGCGGCAAGACGCCGTTCTGTTTCGCCGCCCTTGCGCGCATCGGTGGCGTGCATATCGACGCAGAACGCGCAGCCATTGATTTGCGACGCACGCAAACGCACCAGTTCCGTCAGTGGTTTTTCCAGGCTGCTTTTGGCAATCTGCTGTTCAAGCCCCACCATGGCCTTATATGCGCCCGGATTGGCTTTGCGATAATCAAGACGTGTTTCCATTTTCGACTCCTGGTTCATTGATAGCCCGAAAATAGGGCGATGAAGTCAGTGTAGGTCTGCCATTGGTTCGATAAAATAGCCATTATTTGGTATTTTCAGGTAACCAGTCATGGACATACATATCCGCATCCAGGGCCAACAGGGGCTCGCCCGGCAAATCTACAGCCAGTTGCGGGCGGGGATCATGGACGGGCGCCTGGCTGCGGGCGACCGCCTGCCCTCGACCCGCGATCTGGCCGCCCGATTGGGGGTATCGCGCAAGACCACCCTCGAGGCATACGAGAGGCTGGGCTCCGAAGGATACCTGCAGTCCCGCCCGGGAGACGGCACTTTTGTTTCCACCGATGTCGCCAGGCTGGCTTCCCCGCCATTGCCGCAGCGGGCGGCGCAAGCCAGGCCCGCACCCATCTGGAGCCAGATTCCCGCCGCCTTGTCGCTGCCCAGGCCCGCCGACACACTACCGCTCGATTTCCTGGGCGGCGTCACCGACAAGACCCTGTTTCCGTTTGATGCCTGGCGGCGCTGCATAAGCCGCGCTGTGCGCGCCCAGGCGCACGGACGCGGAGCGTATCGAGACACCGCCGGCGAACAGGAATTGCGCCTGGCCATTTCGCGCTACCTGGCCTTTAACCGTGCGATCACCTGCGCCTGGCAGGAAATCCTGGTGACCCAGGGCGCGCAGCAGGCCTTGGACTTGCTGGCGCGCGCCGTCCTCCAGCCTGGCGATCTCGTTGCGGTCGAAGACCCGGGGTATCCGCCGGCGCGCGCTTGCTTTACCGCACTGGGCGCAAAGGTGGTGCCGGTTCCTGTGGACGAGCAAGGCATTATCGTTGGCAAACTGCCTCGGCAAGCCCGATTAATCTACGTCACGCCATCGCACCAGTTTCCACTGGGGACTTCCATGAGCCTGGAGCGGCGCAGCCAGCTGTTGGAATGGGCCCAACAGCGAGGCGCGGTCATTATCGAAGACGATTACGATGGCGAGTACCGTTTTGAAGGCCGGCCCATGGATCCCCTGAAAAGCCTGGATCGCACAGGCCTGGTGGCCTATGTGGGCTCTTTTTCGAAAACCATTTTCCCGGAACTGCGGGTGGGTTACGTGGTGCCGCCGGCTTCGCTGCTGGCGGCGCTGAACCGGGCCAAGCAGCTCTGCGACTGGCATGGCTCGACCCTGACCCAGACCGCGCTCGCACACTTCATGCTGGATGGGGATTTCGCCAAGCATCTGCGCCGCATGCATAAGTATTACTCGGCCCGGCGGCAAACCCTGCTTGCCCGCCTGGGCGGCGAGCTCGCCCCCTGGTTCGAGCCTATCGCGCCGTCCGCGGGCATCCATATGGTTGCCCGGCTCAAGCAGCCGCTGACGGAAAAGGCTCTTGTCGAGGCAGCCCGGGGAGAATCCATAGGGCTGTATGGAATCGCGGCATTTTATATACGCCAGCCTCCACAACAAGGGCTGTTGTTCGGTTATGGGGGCATGGGACTGGAGAAGATCAATGCGGCGCTCGACAAGCTGCGCGATCTATTGCCCCGGGTTGCTCCGCCATGATGGATAGATGCATGAGCGCGGGCGAGCCTCGAAAAATGCCGCCTGGGGCATTTTTGGTTTGCGTTGTTTATGGAGTTTGATGTTTTGGTAGCTTTGGTATTTACGTTTTGGTATTTGAAGACGCCGTCTATCGGGGCTTGGGGTCAGGACCGGCACGGCGTGCTTGATCCGGATCTACCTCGTCCAGGCGGGCGTCGGGCCAAACTCGCTACGCCGCTGGCGCGGCTACGCTCAAACATGGCCCGCCGAAAGCCCCCGCCTTCCCTACGGTAGCATCCGGCGCACGCCTTACGCCGGTCCTGACCCCAAGCCCCGATAGACGGCTCACGTGATGGCATGCCTGGAATGAATTTGCCGGCCCAAGGTATACCTCGATGCATGACCTCAACGTTTCTCTCGGTGTATGACCCTAACGCTGCTCTCGATGCATTTCCTCAACGCAAGCCGCAGGGTGGGCGGTGCTGTGTAGTCCGGCGGTAGTCCAGCGCCGGGTGCTGACGAAGGGAAGGCGGGGGCCTTCGGCGGGCGCTGTCTGAGTGGCGCCCCGCAGCGCGGGGCGACGCGAGTTGGCCCGACGCCCGCCTGGACGAGGCAGACCCGGGCAGTCGGGGTGCGTAGCACCACGACCGCTGGACGTGCCGGACTACACAGCACCGCCCACCCTGCGGCGTCTTAACAGAGAAAACCAAACATACACTAGCGCCGCGACTCAAGAGCAATCCGAACCGCCAGCCCCGCCAATACCGTCCCCATCAGGTAGCGCTGTATCACCAGCCACGTCGGGCGACGAAGCAGAAAACCCGCGATCGAACCGGCCATGACGACGATCAGCGCATTCACGCTAAGGCTGATCGCAATTTGAGTTGCACCCAGCACCACGGACTGACTCAGCACGCTGCCATGGCCGGCGTCGATAAACTGAGGCAGCAAAGACATATACAGAATGGCGATTTTCGGATTCAGCAAATTAGTGATGAAACCCATCATGAACAATTTGCGCGTGCTGTCCCGGGCCAATTCCCTGACCTGAAATGGCGAGCTGCCGCCCGGTTTCACGGCCTGCCACGCAATGTACAAAAGATAAGCCGCGCCGCCAAAACGCAACATGTCGTAGGCATACGGCACAGTAAGCAGCAGTGCAGTAATGCCCAGGACAGCGCAAAGCATGTAAAAGATAAAACCCAGCGCAACCCCGGCGAGCGAAATCAGGCCGGCGGCGCGACCCTGGCAGATGGAGCGGGAAAGCAGATAAACCATATTGGGGCCTGGCGTTAAAACCATTCCCAACGAGATAAGGCCGAAGGCGAGCAGATGTGAAAATTCAGGCATGGGGCAATCCTCCAAAAACATATTTCGGGAATTGCCCAGACGCGCGGCGACTGCTGGCGACCCACGCTCCATGATGGTGCACCATCTTTAAGCGTCAGTAACGTGGATGTAGAGATTCTGCCCGGGAAAAAAACAAAACGCAACTCACACGGATGGTTCGATTCAATACTATAGAATACCTGGTCATCGCAGGAAACAATCATGAACCACGCCGCTTGCTACGCTTTGGGAGTAGACATCGGCACGACCGCCACCAAGGCCGTGCTATTCGACGGCAATGGGCGGATCGTCGCCCGGCACAGTGTTGAATACCCCTTGCTGGCCCCGCAACCGCAGGCTGCGGAACAAGACCCCGAACAGATTTTCCACGCGGTTATTGCCGCCATGAAAACGGCCATCGAATCGAGCCGTATCGACGCACGGCATCTTGCCTGCGTCTCGTTCAGCTGCGCCATGCATAGCCTCATCGCCGTGGACGGCGACGGGCAGCCGCTGACCCAGTGCATAACCTGGGCCGACAACCGCAGCGCCCCCTGGGCGGAACGGATCAAGCGCGAACTGAATGGCCACGCCATCTATCTGCGCACCGGCACACCGATACATCCCATGGCGCCCCTGGCAAAGCTATTCTGGCTGCGTGAAACCGAGCCGCAGCTTTTCGCCACAGCCGCCCGCTTCATTTCAATCAAGGAATATGTCTTTCACCGTTTCTTCGGCACGTATCTCGTCGATTACTCGGTGGCTTCGGCCACAGGCCTTTTCAACCTGCGCCAACTCGCCTGGGACTCGGAAGCATTGAAGGTAGCCGGCATCAAGGCAGACCGCCTGTCGACTCCGGTACCCACTACCCACATACTTCGCGGACTCGACCCCGCCATGGCCCATGCGGCCAGCCTGCCGCCCGACACACCGTTTGTGATCGGCGCCAGCGACGGCGCCCTGTCGAATCTGGGAGTGGGGGCCATTGCCCCGGGAGTGGTCGCCGCCACCATAGGCACCAGCGGCGCCGTCCGCACCGTCGTCGACCAGCCGCAAACCGACCCCCAGGGGCGCATCTTTTGCTATGCGCTCACTGAAAAACACTGGATCATCGGCGGCGCGGTCAATAACGGCGGAATCGTTCTGCGCTGGCTGCGCGACGAATTCGCCCAGGCGGAATCGGCCGCGGCCCGGCAAGCCGGCATCGATCCCTACGACGCCCTGACCCAGAGCGCCGCACGCATCAAGGCTGGCAGCGAAGGCCTTATTTTCCACCCCTATATGACCGGGGAACGGGCCCCGCTGTGGAACGCCAATGCGCGCGGTTCTTTCTTCGGGCTGGCTCTGCACCATAGCAAGGAACACATGGTCCGAGCCGTCATGGAAGGCGTTATCTACAATCTTTACAGCGTTCTGCAGATACTCGAGGAGCTGAGCGGCGCCAGCAGGAAAGTACACGCAAGCGGCGGATTCGCACGCTCCGAGCTATGGCGGCAAATGATGGCCGATGTTTTCAATCGCGACGTTCATGTCCCCGAAAGCTATGAAAGCTCGTGCCTTGGGGCCGCCGTGCTCGGGCTTTACGCACTGGGGCACATCGATTCGCTGGATGCCGTGACGAAGATGACAGGCACCAGCTTCCATCACTCGCCCTCGCACGAAAATGCCGGTACCTATGCTCGCCTGCTGCCGGTATTTCTGAGCATCCCCGTCAAGCTTCGCGAAGAATACGAGATCATCGCGAAGCTGCAGCAATAGGAAGACACGGCCGGCGTTCAGCCTTCTATTACCGCGTAGGCCGAATGATTGTGTATGGATTCGAAGTTTTCAGCTTCGACGCGGTAGCGTGCTATTCCCGGGTGATCCTCCAGGCGGGCGGCCACGTCGCGCACCAGGTCTTCCACAAACTTGGGGTTGTTATAGGCGTATTCGGTCACGTATTTTTCATCGGGACGCTTGAGCAGCCCCCATAATTCGCAGGATCCCTCCGCCTCGACCAGGCGAATGACCTCATCCATATCCAGATCGTGCTTCAAGACCGTAAAAACGGTGACATGGGAACGCTGGTTATGGGCGCCGTATTTGGAAATCGCTTTCGAGCAGGGGCACAGGCTGGTAACGGGGATCTGCAGCGTCAATTCGAAGTCGACATGATCGCCGGCGACGCGCGCCGTCCACTGCACATGATAGTCAAGCAGGCTGCCGACCCCGGAAACCGGGGCCGATTTATGGACAAAATAGGGGAACTCCGCCGTGATTTCCCCGCCCTCGGCGTTCAGCAGCACGAGCATTTCCTGCGCCATGCCGCGAAAACTGGCCGGCGTCATGGCTTCGGAACGATGCCGTTCCAACAGGTCCATGAACCGGGACATGTGCGTGCCCTTCTGGTCCGCCGGCAGCGCCACCGTCATGGTCCAGCTGGCCACCGTAGGCTGGGCCGAGCCGTCGGCCGTTGCCACCAGCGCAGGGTAACGGGCACCGCGGATACCTACGCGCTGTATGGCCATATGCCGCCCATCAAACGAGCTTTGAATATCAGGCATAACGATCGCAATATCGACCGGAGAGTTCATATCAGTTCCTTATTCCAATGGAAGACCGCGGAAACTGCCGCGCCGAAACGCTACATGCTTCCACGGAGAGCACACACATTGGATAGGGTTATGCCCTTCTGCGTTCCCGGCAGGCCTTTCAGGCGTTGAAAATACGGCTTACGTCCGAAGTCTTCTCGCCGCCAGCTCCAGAAGCAGCAAGACAATGGTCAAAAGAATCAGGAATGAACTAATGGCGGCAATGACGGGTTCCATATCCATCAACAGGCTGTTCCAGATCCTGACCGGCAGCGTTTGACTCGATACTCCCGACAGGAATAAGGAAATGATCAGCTCGTCAAAAGATGTCAGGAAGCTGAAAAAGGCCGCCGATAGAATCCCGGGCGCCGCCAGCGGGATGACGATCCGAGTGAATGTATAGAACTTGCTGGCGCCCAGGCCATATGCGGCGCGCTCTATGGATTGGTCCACGCCTTGCAGGGAACTGATCAAAATCAGCAAAACCACTGGAATGGACAAGGCCGCATGGCAAATGGCGATCCAGAGCTTGGACCCCACCAGGTCCAGCGGAACCGAGGCAAAATAAAGTGCCACGGCCGTGATAATGCTTGGGATAATCAATGGCAGCAAACAAAAGGAAATAAGCAGTTTTTTATTTCGATATGTGCCTCTTACCAGCGAATAGGCCCCGAGAAAGCCCAAGGTGGTGGCGATCAGGCTGGAAACCAGGCCTATTATCAAGCTGGTGACCAAAGAACCCATCCAGTCCGGGCTGCTGAAGAAATCCAGATACCATTTCGTCGAAAAGCTCGACGGCGGGAAAATCATGTAGCTGCTTTTCCCGAATGAAACAATCACCACGATCAAAATCGGAGCAATCAGTATCAAACACAGGATTGCAGACAGGATATTTACAAACTTGATCCGCTTGTTCATTTTGCGCTGCCCATAATCATTGACCCAGCATTTTGTCGAGATCGGTATATTTACAATAAAAAGCGTAAATAATTAAGGTAATAAACAATAGAAACAAGGACAATGCCGACGCCAGGGCCCAGTCCATGGTTATTTCGATATTCCGCTGGATCAGCATGGCCATCATTACATTGTTGGGCCCTCCCATCAGGGCCGGAGTAATGAAGAAACCGATGGCCAGGATATAGACAATCAGGAATCCGGAGATAATCCCGGGCACGCTCAAGGGCAGGAAGACTTTGCGGAAAACGTAAGAATTCGAGGCGCCCATGCTGCGGCCGGCCTGTATCAGCCAGGGATCTATGCTTTTCATGGCGGAATACAAGGTCAATACGAAATAGGGAAGCAGCACGTACGTCATGCCGATTACAACCCCCACCATGTTGTATATGAGGGTTATGGGTTTGTCGATTATCCCTACGGAAATCAGCAGCCGGTTTATCACCCCGTGCGTACCGAGGATAATCATCCACGAATAGGTTCTGACGATAATGGACGTGAAATACGGCACAATTACGCAAATAATGATGAGCGTAAACGACAATGGGCCGGCCCTGGTCAACGAATACGCAATCGGATACGCGGCCAGCAAAGCCAATATGGTTACCAGCAGCGATATCCAGACGGTCTTCCAGGTCACCGCGATGAACAACGGAGACGTGAATGTCTGGTAAAGCTTGAGAGCAAAGCTGCCGTCATAATCCAGGGCGGACTTGATGAAAAACCAGACAATCGGACAGACGAAAAAAATCAGCAGAAACGCCAGAACTGGATAGATCAGATTTTCATTCCTGAGAAACACCGATTCGTTTCGCCTAGGCAAGACCCTGTCAGTCATGATGAATAATCCTGATATCTTCCGGGCGGCTCCACCCCACAACGACGCGATCACCGACGGAGAACTCTTTTATATCGGACAGATTGGTCGAGTCGGCATACACCTTTACCGTCTCGTTGATCTTGACCTGATAGCGGATAATGTTTCCCAGAAAGGAAATGCTCAGTATTTGTCCCGTCAACAGCTTCCCGCCCATGTCGCCGTCGGCGGCGGAGTTCGACAGCACGACCCGCTCGGGACGGATGAACAGGCAATCGCCCCGGCGCATATTCATATGCTGGCTATACCGGGGGTCCAGGTCGCCGCAGGGCAGTATGTTCGCCTCGCCTAGAAATCCCGCGGCAAACACATTGCAGGGGGACTCATACACCTCTTTCGGGCCGCCCAGCTGTTCGATTCTGCCATTGTTCATGATAGCGATGCGGTCCGACATATTCATCGCCTCTTCCTGGTCGTGCGTGACGAATACCACAGTCATATTGAGCTTGCGCTGCAACTCCTTGATCTCCATTTGCATTTGATAGCGCAAATTCTTGTCCAGAGCCCCCAGGGGTTCGTCCATCAAAACGACCTCCGGATGGAACACCACGGCGCGCGCCAGCGCGACGCGCTGTTGCTGTCCACCGGAAAGCTCTTTCGGCAGACGCTTCGAGTAGTTGGACAGGCGCACAAGATCTATCGCCCATTGCGCGCGCTCCAGGCAATCCTTGCTTGAATACTTGCGGACCTTGAGAGGAAACATGACGTTATCCAGCACGCTCATGTGAGGGAACAGGGCATAGTTCTGAAACACCATGCCCAAATTCCGCTGCTGCGGGCTTAGCCGGCTGATATCCGTATCGTCAAGAAAAATCTGGCCGGAATCGGGCGCTGCAAACCCGGCCAGCATCATCAGGGTCGTGGTCTTGCCCGACCCGCTAGGGCCGAGCAAGGAAAAAAATTCCCCTGGCTTGATGTCCAGATTGATCTTGTCGACGACCGTCAAGTCGCCATACTTCTTTGTAATATTGCGAAAGCCAAGGCTTCCCTTCTGGCTTACGAATTCAGTGCCCATTTTGCCCACTCCTTGCCTACTTCCGTTCGATTCTTTGCCCACCACCCCGCATCCAGCAAGAAGCCATGCTGCTGGGTACGCTCCCCGCCGGGAATTTTCTCACGCAGTTCCGGGGTCAAGGCTTCATACGCTGTTTTGGTAACAGGACCGCTGTTCCACAGCGAACTGAATTTGCTTTGGACATCTTTGCTCAAGCAGAAATCGACCAGTTTTTGGGCGTTCTCAGGGTTTTTTGCCTTCTTGAAGACCGCATAGGCCTGCAAATGAACCGCATGCTGATTCCAGTTGATAGCCAGCGGCGCTCCATTCTCAATGCCTTTGAGAATGCGAGTGCTCCAGACGGAACTGACATCGGCGTCGCCCGTGGACAGCATTTGCACCGACAAGGCGCCCGAAGTCCAGAACTTGGAGATGCCCGGCTTGATCCTGGACAAGGACTTGAATGCACGGGGTAAATCCAGCGGATACAGCTTGTCGATCGGGACACCGTCGGCGATCAGCGCGAATTCGATATCGGGGCCGCCGGTATCCATATCCGCCAGGGCGCGTGTCCCGGGTATTTTTTTATAGTCCCAGAAATCCGCCCAATTCGACGGCACAGTATTTTTATTGTATTTGCCGGTGTTGTACCCCATGACCGATGCATAGACAAAATTTCCCACGTAACTGTCATGTTTATACTGGGGGAGAATATCGGCCGGATCGGTAAACTTGAACTTGTCGTAGGCAAGCGGCGCCAGTTCATTCTCCCACTGCAAGATCACGCTATCGTCGTTATCGATAATATCGACCTCCACATTGCCCGACCGGATCATGGCTTCCATTTTGGCGCTGGTCATGGCCACCGGCACAACCCGGATCCCGGTTTTTTCCCTGAAGGGTTCAAAAATCAATTTCTTGCGAATTTCATCGTAGGCGCCACCCGGAGAGCGGATAATCACTTGCTGCTGGGCCGCTTCGGAATTCTTGACCCAGATCATGGGAGCAACCAGCGCCGCCCCCGTCAGTTTCAGCATTGAACGCCGCGATACTTTGTTATCAAATCCGAACGTGTTCTTAGTCATGGTGCTGTCTCCTAAAATCTCTTGATATCGTAGGGTTTTACATCAATGGTATTGGGAGTCCCCATAACCATGTTCGCCAGGATTTCCGCGGACATGGGGGCCCCGGTGATGCCGGTGTGACCATGGCCGAATCCAAAATACAGATTGGGCAATGAATCCAACTGGCTCAGGATGGGCAAGCTGTCGGGCGTCGATGGCCGAAAGCCCAGCCAAAAATTCTTTTTCATGCCAATATCAATTTTTGGGAATAGACGCTTTACATTGCCTATCAAGACTTCTTCTTTCTTCATATCCGGCAAGCCTTCCAGCCCGGCTATTTCCACAAAACCCGCCACACGAATATTGTCGACCATGGGGGTAACGCCAAAGGCCCGCTCTTTATGCAGCACCGGGATTTTTAAATCGAGGGCGCCGCGGTCGAAGGAGACGTGATAACCCCGCTCTGTATCGAACGGAATACCCACACCCAGGCCTTTGAGTATTTTTTTCGACCAGGCGCCTGAACAAACCAGCAGGCGCTTGACGCTGAAATCGTCGCAGGTGGTAATAATGCGATACGTGTTGCTGTCGGCCTGGCGCGAAACACCATGTACCTTCTGCCTGATGAACTCGCCGCCATTTTCGGAAAAAATGCGGAACAAGCGTTGGACCAGCAGATAGGGGTTGGCAACGTGGCCATTTTTCTCATAAAACTCGGCCCGGGTAACCGCCCGGTTCAGTCCGGGAACCATGTCGAATATTTCCTCTCCCGCCAGTTCGCGGACGGCAACGCCGTTTTGTTTGCGTATTTTCTCGGACAACAAATCGGTCCGGCTCTTTGCGCTGTTTTCCCAAATGTATAACTGCCCGGTAAGCTTGATGATTTCATCGAAATGCTCCGGCCCCAGCAGCTTGCGATATTGGTCGACGGCTTCTTGATGCAATTGCCGCAAGGCATGGCCAAGCCTGAATGCATTTTTTTCGCTGGCACCCGATTTCACCCAACGAATCAGCCAGGGAAGTGCACTTGGCAGATAGGCCGGCCTTACGCTTAAAGGCCCCATGGGGTCGGTCAGCCAGCGAGGCACGTTTTTTATCATTCCCGGCAGCGCGATAGGCACACAACTGTCGACGCTGACCAGTCCGGCATTGCCGAACGAAGTACCGGTGCCGGGTTCGCGCTCGTCGATAATCCGAACGGCGACACCGCGCTGCTGCAGGGCAACCGCCGTACACATGCCGACTATCCCCGCGCCGATAATGCTTATTTTTTCCATGGAGTTTCAGCTTATTTCTTAACGGCGTGCACGACTATTTCAATCAGGCAATTGGACCCCATCAGTTCCTTGACGACGACCGTCGCCCTGTTCGGATAAGGCGCGATATTGAAAAATGTTTTGTAGACCTCGTTCATTTTCTTGGCGTCGTCTTTATTGACCAGGTAAATAGTCATTTGCGCCACATTATTCAAGTCGGACCCGGCGCACTCCAGAACATGTGCCAATTGCTGGAACACCCGTGTTGCCTGTACCTCGATATCGCCTTGCCCGCTGGGCTGGTGCGTCTGGGGATCCCGTGGAACCTGAACCGTGTAAATGGTTCCACTGGCTAAAACGGCATTGCTGATAGGCACATCCGGCGCGTTGACGATATTGGTTTTAATACATTCGATCATGATTTTCCTCACTAGCTCCCATTCATTTGCTGTCTGATTTTTCTGATGCTCATATTCACGGCCATGCGTCTTATCGGGTCTGGGGGAATAAAGTTTGGATGGCTGAATCGCCGGGTCTGATCCAGCAATTCGGAATCCAGTCCGAATACACCGTCAACCAATAAAGTGCCGAGCATGGTCATTTTTAAAATGCCGGACGCATTGCAACCCGACACACCATGGATTTTTTCGCCGAAACGCTCATAAACCGGATCGCCATTCCTGGTCAGGCTTACCGCCCCGCCCCATACGTATTCAAACAAGTCCGCGGGCATATCGGGATAACGCGCCAGCAACATCCCGGACAGATGCCTCTTGACCTGATCGGTCGGCAATTCATGCTTATAGGAAAAGCCCGCACGCAACATAAAACGCCTGCCGTCGATTTTCCGGCTGGTCGCTTCAAGCCGCTCGACGGGAGTGACTCCCCATTCGGCCGCACCGCCGAAAGCGGCCGATTCCGCATCGGACAATTCGCGGGATAATCCCGCGTACGTATACATGGTGAGCTGCCGGTATTTGGCGTGACCAAAGAAGGGCAGGCCCGTATTGGCGCACAGAAAAATGAATTCCGCGCTAATTTCATGATTATTGGCGGTCACGGTATAAGGACTGCCGCGCGATATGGCGCTTACAGGCGTATCGAAAAAAACCGTCACATTTTTGGGCAGTGATCCGATCAGCCCATTGACCAACTCGGCGGGCTGGACCAAGGTGCAGTTCTGCAGCCAGATCGCCCTTTTATAATGCGACGACCCCAGCTCGCTTCGGATTTGCCGGGGGGCCAGGCGCCGAAAAGGAATCCGGTTCTTTTCCAGGGTAGCCTCCACGGCTTTCAGCTGGCCAATGCCGAAATCGCTGGTAGCCGCCTTGTAGTGCCCCGCCTTGCTCCAGCCGCACTCTATATTGTGCGCATCGACCCAATCCCTTAATAATCGCTGGCCGGATCGCAACAAATTGATTTGCCACTGGCTCTGTTCCGGAGACGACCGGGAATCTATTTTCGCGTAGGGCAAGTCGATCATGAAGCCCGAGTTCCGGCCGGACGCATTCTCCGCTGGGCGCGTCGCATCCAGCACAACAATGGTTTCATCGGGAAATAGCTCCGCCAGTCGCCGCGCCGCGGCCAAGCCGGCATATCCGGCGCCGACAACCAGGTATTTTGCGTGCATATCCTGCTGCAAACAGGCGCCGCTTACATTATTGCGGGCCACAGCATTCCATCCACTCCTGGACAAGTGGTCAAGGCGGCTAATCACGAATGGGTCTCCGAATTGTCTCTGGCTATTATTCTGTCTATTTACGACGGCTACTCGTCGATCGATCAAGTCGATTCAGAGATAAAACCGATGCATTGAAACTACTATGCCATGCCCAAAACATCTGTGTAAAATGAATAATTCGGCTTATCTCTATGAATTCAATTCATAATGAATCTAAAACAGCTCAGCCATGTCGTGGCCCTATCCGAGACACTCAGCTTCAGCAAAGCAGCCGAGCGCGTGCATTTGAGCCAATCGGCCCTGAGTAAAAGCATTGCTTCCCTGGAAGAGGAGCTCAATATACAAATCTTCGACCGTACGACCAATGCCGTGTCGGTCACGCCCACAGGTCAATTCGTGGTCGACCATGCCCAGAACCTGCTGTCCGAAGCCAAGAACTTCAACAAAAACATTGAGTATTTGAAAACCGGCTCCCTGGGCGGCGTGGCGCTCGGCGCGGGCCCCTTCCCCGCCACGGCCTTCCTGGGCGCTGGAATCAGAGAGTTCCACAAACGGTATCCCAAGATCTCGCTGCGTATACGGATTGATTATTGGAAAAACCTGCTGGCCGATCTCAGGGAAGGACAGCTCGATTTCTTCATGGCGGACATTCGCGACATAGCCGACGACGCCATGCTGGCCATTACTCCCATAGGCGGGCTTACGGTCGCGCTTTTCTGTGACCGCAAGCACCCTCTGGTAGCCGGCAAGCCGGATCGCCCGATCAAGCCCCAGGAGATTCTCAAGTACACATTTGCCACGGTCAGCCTCCCCACCGTCGTGTTTCATGAATTGAAGCGCAGCATAGGCCTGGACCATAACGATACCTTCGCGGTCAATATCGAATGCGACGACATCGCGCTGATCAAGAAAATGCTGCCCGATTCGGATATTATTTTTGCCAGCAGCAACTTGATGATGGAGCAGGAAATTGCGGCAGGGCAAGTAGTCAGACTCAATATCCCCATGACCCAAAACCGCTTCGGAGACTGGGGCCTGGTTCAAATCAAAAATCGCACACTGACCCCCAGCGCCGACTTGCTGGCCAATTTGTTTATCGAACTGATACGCGATGGCAGCAAGAAAGACAGCAAAAAATACGGATTCAAGCAAACATCTCGGCCAAACTTGAATATAAAGTAAATGGATCCCGCATTTAGGCCTTGCAAGCCGGGCGCTTGCTGGAAGCCGCCATGCGCAAGCTCGTCCATCGGTGCTTCCAGGCGCTCAACACACGAATCCCCTATCGGCCCGATTACCCCGGCCCCTCTTGACTTCCAAGACGGTATCCACACAAGCCCGCGAGCAAAGTGTCCGCGCACGCCCGGCATTATGGCCCGTGATCGTCCAAAAATTTAAATGCAAGCGGGGGTGGCGGCCCAGGCGGGGTGGGCGAGCTTGAGTCCGCCGCGGCCGCAGCCTGGATCGGGATGCAAGGGCGCGGCTGCTTGAGCGTCAAGGGTGTCCACAGCCCGGGGGGCTGTGGACGACGCGAGTTCCGCGACCGCCCGATCCAGGCGCCGGCCGCGGGCAGTCCTGGCGCAGCCAGGACCGGACGATGCGAGCTCCACCCCGCCTGGGCCGCCACCCCCGCGCCTTAAGAACGCCAAGGAACGCTCAAGAACACCGACACCCCCGCCATTTTAAGTACCGGCACATGTTTTAGCACCCGGTTTTAATTTCATCTGATGAAACTATGATGCGACAGACGAAATATATCGCTACTATGCGCACAACCGCTTCCTTCATTAGTGCTTACAAAAACCAGACCTTCAATCAGGAGAAGACATGAAACTGCTGGCTAAATTATCGTACGGCTTGGCCATCGCCTTGATTTCATCCACGGCCGCAACCGCGGCCACTCAAAGCTACCCCGATCACGCCATCAAGCTGATCGTTCCGTTTCCTCCCGGAGGCGGTACTGACTTGATCGCCCGCGACCTGGCCAAGACGCTCTCACAGCAGAACAAGTGGAACATCGTCGTGGAAAATCGAGCAGGCGCCGGCGGCGATATCGGCATTGCCGCCGCGGCCAAGGCAAACCCGGATGGTTACACATGGGTGCTTGGGCAAACCAGCAACCTGGCCATCAATCCCACCTTGCACTCGAACCTTCCCTACGACCCCTTCAAGAGCTTCATCCCGATCAGCCTGGTGGCGGATTCCGCCCTCGTCATGGTGGCTCCCGGCAATGCCAAGTACAGCACCGTGCCCGAATTCGTCAAAGCCGTGAACGAAGGCGCGCCCGACAGCATGAATTTCGGGCTTCCGGGCATAGGTACGGTTGCGCAGCTGACCACCGTCCTGTTCGAACGCACCACCCAGATCAAGATCACCAACGTGCCCTATAAAGGCGCATCGGACGGATTGCCGGCACTGATGGGCAACCAGATCCAGGCCTACATGTCCTCAATCCCCACCCTGCTGGGCTCGATAAAAGCCGGGCAGATCAAGGCCCTGGGCGTGACATCGAAAAGCCGGGTCAGCGTGCTCCCCGATGTACCGACAATCGATGAGTCCGGCTACAAAGGCTTCAACGCCACGACCTGGTTCGGCATTCTCGTTCCCGCCAACACCCCGAAAGACATCACCGTCATCTTGAACACCGCCATAAACAAAGCGGTCAATGATCCCGACTTCGTCAAGCGCATGGGCGCGCAAGGCGCAACGACCCTGGGCGGAACCTCGGAAGATTTTACAAACAGGCTGCGTGCCGATTACGACATGTGGGCCGACGTCATCAAGAAAGCACATATCACCCTTGCACATTAATTCAAACACCCCCTGAAACCCGGAAGCACCAACCATGAAAACGCTACCCTACATCCGCAAAGACATCGAACGCGTCGCCCCTGATCTCGTCAAGAAAGCCAGCCAATTTCAGGCCGCCATCCTGGCCGATGTAGGGGGGCGCCGCGGCACACTGGGGGGGGCAATAAAACCTTTGCATCCTTCCATGAAAGTGGCCGGACCCGCATTCACCGTCGAAGTCCGGCCCGGCGACAACTTGATGTTTCATGCGGCCCTGGCAATGGCCCAGCCTGGCGATGTCATCGTCGTAGAGGGGAAAGGCGATCTTTCGGCCGCCTTGTGCGGCACGATCATGGTTACCCAGGCACAGGCCTCTGGCCTGGCCGGCTTCGTAGTGGACGCGGCCACCCGGGACTCGGAAGAAATCGTTGCGGGCAGCTTCCCGGTATTTTCCGCTGGCACCAATCCCAATGGGCCGACCAAAGCCCTGGGCGGGCGTGTGAACTGGCCCGTGACGCTGGCCGGAACGACAGTCAACCCTGGCGACCTGATTGTCGGCGATGCCGATGGTGTGGTCGTCGTTCCCCGTGAAAACGTGGAAGAGATCCTGGTCCTGGCCCAGAAAAAAGTCGATGCCGAAGCCAGGCGGATTGCCGCCATAAAGAGCGGCGACCTGGGCGCGCCGTGGTTGCAGCAGACCCTGGTGCAGGCCGGCGTGATAAAGGAAGGCGAAGCACTATGAGCGTGGCAAAACGCGCCATTCTGGTGACCGCCGCCGATCTCGCCCCTGAAGCGCTGAATCTGCTGAAAGATTTCGAGGTAGTCTTTACCGGATTGGCCCCTCAGGAAGAAGATATCCTGGCCCTGATGAAACGGCATGACCCCGCGGGCATCATAGTCCGGTACGGGAAAATCACCGCCAGGATCATTCAAGCCGCACCATCCCTGAAAGTGATTTCCAAGCATGGCAGCGGCATCGACACCATTGACGTATCGGCCGCGCAGGCCAAAGGCATTGCCGTATGCGCCGCCACAGGAGTCAATGCACCCGCTGTGGCCGAACACGCCATTGCCCTGATACTGGCCTGCGCAAAATCCATCGCCAGAATGAATCTGCGGATGCATGCCGGACACTGGGACAAAGCCAGCCACAAAAGCGTGGAACTGGCCGGACGCACCCTGGGTCTGATCGGCTTGGGCGCCATCGGCGGCCGCGTGGCGCAAATTGCCCATGCCATGGGCATGCACGTCATCAGCCACGATCCTTACGCAAAAAAAATTCCTGATTTTGTAAAAGAAGCCGGCCTGGATGAAATCTGGCGCGACTCCGATGTCATTTCCCTGCATTGCCCCTTGACCGACGACAACAGGAACCTGGTGAACCAGGGCACGCTGGATCGGTGCAAACCCGGCGTCATTATCGTCAACACCGCTCGCGGCGGGCTGATCGATGAATGCGCGCTCCTGAACGCGGTACAAAGCGGCCATGTCTTCGCCGCGGGTCTGGACAGCTTTCAGCAGGAACCTCCTCCGGCCGACCACCCTTTCCGAGGTGCGGAAAATATCCTGTTGAGCCCGCATATCGGCGGAGTCACCCGGGACGCCTACGTGAATATGGGGCTGGCCGCCGTACGCAACCTGCTCGGCCATCTGAACCAGCGCACGACGTAGCAAAGGACATAACCGTGTTTCTACGAACCAATATCGAAATAAAGGACGCCGAGGTCTACAGCTCGATGCCCGGGCATTTCCGGCGAACGGGAATCGCATCGGAATGGGCCCATGCCAATCGCGGTGGTGTGCCCATCGACTCATTCCTCGAAGGCCCGGTCTTTGACGCCGACGGAAATTTATACGTGACCGATATTCCCTTCGGGCGCATATTCAAAATATCGCCCGACAAGGAATGGAGCCTGGTCGTCGAATACGACGGCGAGCCCAACGGCATGAAATTCCTGGGCCAGAACGAACTGATCATCGCCGACTATAAAAATGGCTTGATGAAACTGGACCTGCGCACCAAGGAAGTCGTGCCCTATCTGCCCCGCCGCAATACCGAGCGATTCAAGGGCGTCAACGACCTGATCTTCGACTCGAAAAAGAATCTGTACTTCACCGACCAGGGCCAATCGGGCATGCACGACCCAAGCGGCCGGGTATATCGGCTTCGCCCCGACGGCCAGCTCGACCTGCTCATCAGTAATATACCCAGCCCCAACGGCATCGCCCTCAGCCCGGACGAGAAAGTCCTGTACATCGCCGTGACCAGGGGAAATTGCATATGGCGTGCGCCGTTGATGGCGGACGGCAGCGTTGCCAAGGTCGGCCAGTTTTTCACGTCGTACGGGCCAAGCGGACCCGATGGATTGGCGGTCGACCAGGACGGCCACCTGATCATCGCCAATCCAGGTCTGGGGTATGTGTGGGTTTTGAACGAACTCGCCGAACCCATTGAAGTCTGGCGCAGCCCGCTGGGGAAATCACTGACCAATATCGCATTCGGCGGGCTCAACCGAAAAACGCTGTATTGCACCGAATCGGTCAGCGGATCGATATTAACCATACCAATGCGGCAACCGGGGTTGAAACTTGCCGTCTGACATTCCCTATACCTCTGGGACCTCTTTACCGAGAACTGCCATCCCGGGAGGCTCGTGCGACTGTCATATGCATCTTTACAGCCGCCATTATCCTGCCGTAGCAGGTGCACAACTGAACCCTCCGGATGCGTCAATAGACGATTACAGGAAACTGCAGCATCGCCTTGGAACGGATCGGGCAGTCATTATTACCCCATCTACCTACGGTACTAACAATCAGTCGATTCTCGATGGGCTGGCCATATTGGGCAATAGCGGGCGCGGTATCGCGGTAGTGGATCCGTCAATATCAATGAGCCACCTGGAGGACCTGCATAATGCAGGAGTGCGAGGGGTTCGCCTCAACCTATCGCTGGGTGTGACAAGCTCCATCGATATGCTGGAATTACTGGCTGAAAAGATCGGACATTTGGGATGGCATATCCAGATCCTGATGCCATCCCGGCAACTTGTCCGGCACAAGCAACGTTTGCAAGCGCTCCGCGTCCCCCTGGTGTTTGACCATATGGGACGAATCGATCCCGATCACTTCAGCGACAACGAAGCCCATAAAGCCATCCTGGACCTGATCGCTGCCCGCAAAGCCTGGGTAAAGCTGTCTGGTGCTTATATTTTGAGCCATCGCGGCCCGCCCTCTTATTCAGACATGAGAGAACTCGTTCGCACTTATACCCAAATCGGACCGGACCGGCTTGTTTGGGGTAGCGATTGGCCCCATGCCTCGGCAACGGCCGGCTTGCAACCGATTCCCGACGACGCACACCTGCTTGATCTGATGGCCGACTGGGTGAACGATGATCAGGTATTTGAACAGATTCTGGTTAATAACCCTGCGAATCTATACCAATTCTAACTATATTTCTTCAAAGGAAATCCGATGACTCCATTGGCCAAAAACATCGCGAGAATAACCTGCGCGGGCCTTGCCTTTATTTCCGCAACGACAGCCATGGCCGAGAGCACATGGCCCAAAGGCGAGCCCATTAACTACGTCGTCCCCTATCCTCCCGGAGGAACAACCGATATTCTGGGTAGAAACATCGCAAAGCTGCTCGTCGATAGTCTGGGCACCAACGTTGTCGTTGAAAACAAAGCCGGCGCAACCGGAACTATCGGTTCAGGATACGTAGCTCGAGCAAAACCGGATGGATATACGATGCTGGGCACTTCCATCGGCCCTCAATCCATAGTTCCTCATTTTTTGCACAAGCTGCCTTACGACCCCGACAAGGGATTTGAGCCTGTCATCCTCGTGGGCACGATTCCGCACGTTCTAGTCGTTAACGCCGATTCGCCCTATAAAACCCTGGCCCAGTTGATCGCGGCGGGCAAAGCCGATCCCAAGGCCCTGTCGTACGCGTCTGGCGGCGCAGGCACGGTTCTCCATATGCAGGGAGAATTGCTGAAACTGAAAACGGGAATCGGTGCAATTCACATTCCTTATAAAGGAGACACACCGGCCATACAGGATGTCATGGGCGGGCAAGTGACATTCATGTTTGCTCCCATAGCCGCCGCATTCCCTCAGATTCAGGCAGGCAGGTTGCGGGCTCTTGCCGTCACTTCGTCGGAAAGACTGGGCAATCTGAAAGACGTACCCACCATGAAAGAAGCCGGAGTTTCCGATTTTGTGATTGAGCAATGGCAAGGTATTTATGTGCCTGCCGGGACTCCTGAAAACATTGTCATGCGTCTCAATCACGCCATCAATGACATATTGAAAACTCCAAAAATGATCGACCTTGCCGACAAGTTGAAAATAACGCTGGCAGGCGGCACACCGGAAGATTTAGGCAATCGGCAACGCAACGATTTCGAGCAATGGGGAAAACTCATTGCCGCTGCCAAGATCCATCTCAACAATTAAGCAACACCCTCAAGCAAGGCAGCTTCGCTGTCAAAAAATGGCGGCGGCTCGCCCCAGAACTCAAAACACAGGAGATATGTTTGTGAAGAAGTTATTAATCGGTACCCTTCTTTCCGCAGCAATGCTGCCCTCGCTGGCATCCGCCGCATACCCGGACAGGGCCATCAGCATCGTCGTGCCCTACGCACCGGGCGGGACGGCGGATGCCTTGGCGCGAGTCATCGCACTGAACCTCGGCAAGAAACTGAACCAAAGCATTGTGGTCGAAAACAAGTCGGGGGCCAGCGGCATGATAGGCGAAGCCTACGTGGCCCGCGCCAAAGGCGATGGCTACACCGTGCTTTACGACGCGACGCCTCTGTCGATCAATCCTTTTCTGCACAAGCTGAGCTTCAATCCGGAAACGGATCTGGTGCCTCTGACCCTGGTATCGGTCACCCCCAATATCCTGGTGGTTCCAAAGAGCTCCAAGTTCAATACCGTTGCCGATGTCGTCAAGGCCGCCAAAGCCGAACCGGGCCGGCTGACCTTTACCTCGGGCGGCACGGGCACGGTGCAATACATGGCCGGAGAGCTTTTCAATCAGGGCTTTGGCCTCAAGATGCTGCATGTTCCGTTCAAAAGCGGCGGACCGGCAATCATGGCCACCGTCGCCGGACAGGTAAACATGATGTTCACCAATATCGCATCCTCTCTTGCAATGGTAAAAAGCGGGCAACTGAAAGCATTGACCATCACATCGCCCAAGCGCAACCCATTGCTGCCCAATGTGCCTACCGTGGCCGAATCCGGCCTCGATGGCTATAAAGTCTATGAATGGAATGGCATGTTCGTACCCAAGGGGACCCCCAAGGAAATCGTCGACATACTTCAAAAAAATATCAAAGAAGTGCTCAAAGAGCCCGACGTCAAGGCGAAATTCGACTCGCTGGGCGCGGACATCATCGCCTCAACCCCTGATGATTTCAAACAGTATATGAATTCGGAATCCGAAAAATGGGGCAAAGTGGTGAAGAACGCGGGTATCGTAGCGCAATGATTCTTCATCGTTGAACTTTCGCGGACAAGCAAGGAGCCGGGCCGCAAGCCCGGCTTTTATCCATGCAAAAAAAACCAAACACCCCAACTTCGCCGCATGCGCAGATCAGAACCGACTGGCTCGATAAACGCCGCGAAGACATACTCTGGCCGGATCTTCCCATCGTCGACCCGCATCATCATCTTTGGGACAGGCCGGGAGCCAAATACCTGTTTGACGAACTGCGCGAAGACATCACTTCCGGACACAATATTGTCGGCACTCTATTTGTCCAGTGCCGCAGCATGTACAAGCAAGCCGGGGACGACCATTACAAGCCGGTGGGCGAAGTCGAATTCGCCAATGGCATAGCCGCCCGGTTTGCAAGTGGGCTCTATGGAAAACAGCGGGGATGCGCCGGCATCATAGGCTGTGCCGACCTGACGTTGGGCCATGGCATACAACCGGTCCTCGAGCGCCTGATTGCCGCGGGCGGCACACGGTTGAAGGGTATACGCAACTCCACCGCCTGGCATGAGCACGAAGCCGTGCGCAGCAATCCCATACTGCCGCCTAAAAATCTCCTGATCGATCCCCGCTTTTCAGAAGGGGTGGGCTGCCTTGGAAAATATGGGCTCACACTCGATGTCTGGGCTTATCACACACAACTTCCGCTGCTGCATGACTTAGCAAAAAACCACCCTAATATCCCCATTGTCATCAATCACCTGGGCGGCCCTTTGGGTGTGGGCCCATACACCGATTGCAAAAAGGAAGTCTTCCAGGCGTGGCAAAACGACATGCGCAGGCTCGCCAGCCTGCCCAATACGTCCGTCAAGCTGGGCGGCTTCGGCCTGATGGTCATGGGACACCACTATTACAAACTGGCTACTCCCCCGTCATCCGATCTGCTTGCCGCCGAGTGGCGCCCCTATGTCGAAACACTGATAGACATGTTCGGCACAAAACGATGCATGTACGAAAGCAACTTCCCTGTCGATAAAGGAATGTTCTCGTACCACGTGCTATGGAATGCATTCAAGAAATTGAGCCTGGCGTGCTCACAGGATGAAGTTTCCGACTTGTTCCATGAAACCGCCATACGCATTTATGATCTGGACCTGTCCTGAATACGCGTGAAAATTCCAGGAAACTCCAAGCCCGGAGGGCCGTCAGCGCATGCTTAGGCCATCCGGCGCGTGACGGCGATCTCAGTTTTTAAGCCCCAGACTCTTTGCCAACTCGGTATAGGTCGCGACTTCGTTTTTTATTTCGGCGGCGAAAGCGGACCCGCACGTTGCGTCGGATTCGAGACCAAGGGATTTCAGGCTCTTCCGGGCAGCGGGGTCCGCCTGAAACGCCTTGACATAGTCCGTCAAAACCGCAATGGCGTTTTGGGGTGTCCCCGCTGGGGCCAACAAACCGTACCAGGCATCAGCGGAATAGCCTTTTATTCCTTCCTCTTCAAACGTAGGGACGTCAGGCAGGGACTGCAGGCGCCGGCTGGAGGCAACCGCCAGTATTTTCATTCTTCCGGAACCGACCTGTGAAAGCACGGAAGCCAGTGTTGCGAACGACATGTCCACTTGCCCGCCCATCAAGGCATTGATGGCGGGAGCGGCTCCGTTGTAGGGAATATGATTGAAATGAACGCCCGCTATCTTTTCGAACAAAGCCGTCGCAAAATGCCCGGAACTCCCGACACCCGCCGACGCGGCCGAGAATTTCCCGGGACTCTTTCTTACCTTTGCCAGAAAATCATTCAGGCCGGTAACGGGAAACGACGGCCCCACCACCAGCACAGTTGGGCTTTTGGCAAACGTGCAAATCGGTATGAAGGATTTCTCGACATCGAACTTTATCCGGTTCCCATACAAAGCCGGAATCATCGTATGGTTGGTCGCCGCCCCCAACAAGGTATAGCCGTCGGGCTTGGCCTGACTAACGTATTGAGTGGCAATCGTCGAGTTGGCGCCGGGCTTGTTTTCAACGATGAAATTCTTGCCGGTCCGGGTGCCCGCGAAATTCGCAAAAGCGCGATTCACCACATCGCTGGGGCCGCCGGCGCTGAATCCGACAACAATCTTTACCGGCTGAGCCGGGTACTCCTCCGCTCTGGCCTGTGTGGCCGCAGCCACGCTCAGTATCGACAACACCATGCCATAAAGCATTTTCTTCACTTTTCACTCCTTGGGGATACACGATTTTTGTGACGCGAACGTGGCAACACGACTGCCCTTCTATTTTTTCGTTATTGACTATAAAATCAAATTTCACACAATACAACTGAGTTTCTCCTGATGAAATCAAGTGTGTTCAACAAAACGCAGCCTGCCTTGAAATCCACGCCTGACGACAAGCCGGATGCAACAGGTGTCATTGCCGTCACCAGGGCCATCAGCCTGCTCGAGTCATTCGGCGTTCAAGACGAATACCTGTCGCTGGCCGAACTGAGCCGGCGCAGCGGATTACACAAAACCACCGTGCTGCGCATAGCGCGAACACTGGCCACCCACCAGTATCTGGTCTACAGGGACGATGGCGCATGGCGCCTGGGGCCCGCGGCGGGTTGGCTGGGCGCCCGATACCAGGCCTCTTTCGATGTCACGGCATCGGTCGAACCCGTGCTGCAGGAACTGTCGAAGCTATCCGGCGAGAGCTCGACTTTCTTTGTGCGCGAAGGCAATACCCGAACCTGTTTGTATCGGGTGGAAGGGCCGCAAGCAATCCGTTTCCATATTCGGGTAGGGCAAGTCCTGCCCCTGGAGAAAGGCTCGCCTGGCAAAGTGATTCTTGCCTTTACCGGCACCCCGGGGCACGAATTCGACGGCATCAGACGCAAGGGCTACTACATTTCCATAGGAGAACGGGATGCCGATGTAGCCAGCGTTTCAGCTCCCGTATATGGGGTGAACTGGCAACTGCTCGGCGCCATCAGCATCTCCGGCCCCACCAGCCGACTGACAAAAAAGAAGCTCGAAGCGTTTGTGGAAACGCTTGTCAGCAAAGCCAATCAATTGTCCATCACGCTAGGGGGAAAACGAGGAGCCAACCTGTCAGGGCTGAAGGAAAGCCGCTGGCATCCTTGACCAAAATAAAACTGGCCGGATAGAAAGTATCGCCGGCCGCCGCATCCGGCTCATCATACATATCGATTTATTCCGGCAGCGGCTCTTGCACCGCCAGCCGCAAAACGGCATAACCCAGCGACTTGGCGGTCTGGTCGAAACGCAAGGTGCAGGTGGCCCCGCCTCCCAGGCCTTGCTCGAGCAGTACCAGGCAGCCGTCGATATTCGGCATGGGATAAACATGCGCCTGTCCTTTCAGCCAATTGCCGAACAAATCGCGCAAACGCTCTGGAGTCACCGTGGCAAGTACGGTTTCGTAGAACTCGGGACGCTTCGCAAGTACACCGATCGACACGTTATCACCCTTGTCCCCGGCACGCACATAGGCGATTTCTTCGAGCAGACGGCTCATGATTCGATGATCTCCATATGGTGGGACACCAGTTCCCGGTCTATCAGCGTCGGCCATAAGCTGATGGCCGGGCGCGGTTTGAAAGGCGCGCCGAAAGACGTCCCGCCAGGCCCCATGATCCAGAGATGCGAGCAGGCGCGGCGTACTTTTTCGGCTTCATCGCGAGTCCGCGTCCGTACCGCGACACGCAGGCCGATTTCATTGCTGTTGTCGTCCTGGGGCCAGGGTGCGGCCGGGCCATGCAAGGTATTGACGCCTATGTATGAGAACTCGATGGCATCGGCCACCAGCCCCATCCGCTCGAAACGTTCGCGCAGGGTTGTTTCAGCCTTGCGGGCGCGGTCCAGGGCGCGGGGCCATGGGAACATCATCAGGCCTTCGCCGATCCAGCCATCCGAATAGCCAATCAGCAATTTGTATTGGGATGGCCGCCCCGTCCCCCTGCTGCCACTGACCTTGACGCGATCGGCGCCCAGCTCCGCGACGCGCGGCGAAGTCATGTCCGCCACACCGTCGGGCACGGCATAGCGCCGGGGATCGCCGATTTCATAGACCAGATGCTCTTTTACAGTGAACTGATCGACACGCCCTCCGGTACCCGCGAGCTTGGTGAAAATAGCGCTTCCGTCGGCTGCGAATTCGATAATGGGAAAGCCGGCGCGGCCCATATGCGGCATTTCATCGAAACGCGACGACATGCCGCCGGTGCAGCCTGCGGCGCACTCGGCTATATGGCCAGCCACGATGGCCGCGGCAACCAGATCAGGATCGTCGTAACCCTTGCCGAGACGCTGCAGGATCGGCCCCACGAACAGGGCGGAATCGGCAACCCGGCCCGTTACAACGATATCGGCGTCGGCGGCAAGCGCATCGATGATGCCTTCGGAACCGGCATACACATTGGCGCAGAGAATACGCGAACGTATCGTCGACAGATCGGCAGCGCCGGTCGCTGAATTAACGAACGGCACGCCATCCGCGATCAACTCGTCGAGGCGATCCATCAGATCGTCGCCCGACACCACGCCAATGCGGGTGCCGCGCAGCCCGCGCTGCGCCAGCGCATCTGCAATGGCGCGGCCGGCGGCCGCGGGATTGGCTCCGCCGCCATTTGAAACCAGGCATGTGCCCTGCTCGCGCGCCTGTGTGGCAAGATTGCTCATAAAGGGCACTACATCACTTACATAGCCCAATTCCGGCGCACGCGATTTCTGCCTATGCAGAATGGCCATGGTCAGCTCGGCCAAAAAATCGAAACACAGGAAATCAAGATTGGCCGATGCCACCAGCTCCGCGGCCGGATCGTATGCATCGCCCCAGAATCCGCCACCGCAGCCCAGCCGTATGGTTGTTGAGCCTTTCATTTTTGTCTGCCTATAAATAAACCGACTAATTGGTCGGTTTAAATTCTGCCACAAAGCCTGCGGCAGATGCAAGCCTAGAAATAATTTTTATGAGCAATATGAAGGCTTATCCTTTGTTTTACCTATGAAAATCGATATCTTTCATAAAATCTTGACAAGTGTTTTCCACACTTGACGACAGGAAAAAAGCATTTATAATTTTTTAACCGACCGAATAGTCGGTTTTTTAGACGAAACATTTCATGCATCCTGAGCCGTTGTCTATCGCAACGCACTGCAACTGCTCTGGCCCTGTGCCCACCGCATTCTCCGGAGTAAGAAATGAAATCCCTGTCCAAACCTCCCCATAATTTTTCGCTCATTTTCGGTATGGCAACGCTCGTACTGGGCAGCCTTGCCTACGCGGCCCCAAAAACCAGTCTGACACTGGGATCGACCAATATCACATCCAGCCATTTCGTTGTCTCGGATGCCATGGCAAAGGCCATAACCGCCGGCATCCCAGGCGCGCATGTGTCGCACATCGAAACCGGCGCCAGCGTGGACAACATCCGGCGGCTGACCAAGGGCGAACTCGACCTGGGCCTGGTGGCCACCGATGCGGCAATCGAGGCGATCAATGGCACTGGCGTCTTCAAAGGCAAAGCCGTACCCGATCTGGTGGCCCTTTATGCCTATGACGTGTCGACGCTGAATGTGGCCGTGACGCAAGATTCCAAAGTCACAGACCTGGGGCAATTGCAAGGCAAGAAGTTCAACCCCGGCATTCGCGGCAGCGGCGCCGAGCAGTTGACCCGCCAGGTATTCACCACGCTGGGCATTGAGCCGAACCTGGTGCCCGGCACTGTAAAAGATGCGGTGGAGGGAGTCCAGAACCGCCAATTGGTCGGCTATTCCAAATATGGCCCAGGCCATGGCGTGGACGCTACATTACGCGAACTCATCGTCACGACCCCGATGCGGCTACTATCGTTTACCGCAGCGCAACAGGAAAAAATAAGCAGTCACATCAAAGGAGTCGGGTTCACAAAAATCGTCAATGTGATGGAGGGCCAGCCGCCCGTCAATACACCGTCGGTGCTGATCGTATATGCGACACGGACCGCCCTGATGGACGACGACACCGCCTATGCGATTGCCAAATCGATTTATGACAATCGCGCCATGCTGATACAGGCCTGGCCCCATCTGAAAGACTTCGACTTCAAAGCGCAGGCTCTGGCCGCTGAAAAGGTAGGCATCAAGCTGCACCCGGGCGCCAAAAGGTTCTGGGAGTCGCTCAAATGATCGAATCCGCCCGTGAACCGACCCCGCGAAACGCTGAATCGATCGCGTTCGCCCTATGCTGCGCCGCATTCACGCTGTTTCACATCTACACGTCGTTCGCGGGCTCATATAACCCCCTGATCCAACGCGGCATATTCATTGGCGGCGCAATGACCCTGGCCTGGTGGTCCCTGGCTTTGCGCATCCAGCGGCTATCGCCGCTCAAGGGTCTTCTGTGGTTGCTGGCCCTCTTGAGCCTGGCGACCACGCTGCATGTCATGATAGGCCATGAGCGCTTCATGGATGTGATGAACGACCTTACCAGCGTCGATCTCCTGATGGCCAGCGTCGCTATTGTCATTCTCATTATGGCCACCCAGCGCCTACTGGGATGGGCATTGCCCATCATGACTGTACTGGGACTGATCTATTTCCTGTGGGGCAATGCGATCCTGAGCGGCCTATGGCAGCCGCCCCGGGTCTCCGCTGAAACCGCCCTGGGCATGTTGTATGCGTCGACGGGCGGCATGTTCGGATTCATGGCTGATATCGGTACCAGCGTCATAGCCATCTACGTGATCTTGGGCGCATTGCTGATGGCCACAGGGGCCGGCGAAGTATTCGTGCAACTTGCCAATCGCGTGGCCGGCCGTGGCCACGGCGGGGCCGCCAAAGTCGCCGTTGTAACCTCCGGCCTGTTCGGAACCGTGTCGGGCTCGGCCGTGGCAAATGTGATGGCTGTTGGATCGGTGACCATCCCGACCATGCGGCGCGCCGGCTACCCGAAAGCCTTTGCCGCGGGCGTGGAGGCCAGCGCTTCGGCGGGCGGCCAGATCATGCCGCCAATCATGGGCGCAGGCGCCTTCTTGATGGCTCAATTACTGAACATTCCCTATATAGAAGTCGCCAAGGCGGCGATCCTGCCGGCGATTCTCTACTTCTCGCTGATCTTTGTCAGCGTCGATCTATTCGCGCGCAAGAACCGGCTTTCGGCCACGCCCATTCCACGCGCCGTGATTTCATGGGAAAAGGCAACGCCCCTGGCCGGCGCCATATTCGCGATGATTTATCTGTTGGCTACCAATTACACAGCGACGTTCGCGGGTGCGATGGCGACACTGACGTTGATTGTCCTGGCATTGTTCTGCCGATTGATCGCCACGGCCTTGCGCGAGGGCGCCGGCGGCTTGCCACGAGCGTTGACCAGCATGATACGCGACGTGGCGATAGGCGCGGTCGACGGCGGCAAAGGCCTGATCATGATTTCGGTACTGCTTGGATGCGCGGGAATTCTGACGGCCATCATAGGCGCCACCGGGCTGGGCACCAAAGTTTCCGGCGAATTGCTGGCAATTGCCGGTGACCGATTGCTGATTGCCCTGGTGATAAGCGCGGTCCTATGCATGCTTTTGGGGATGGACGTGCCCACCACCGCTTCGTATGTGCTGACCGCCTCGGTAGCCGCTCCTTTGCTGACCAAGCTTGGGCTGCCTCCGCTTACCGCGCACTTGTTCATTTTCTATTTCGCCATTCTGTCGGCTATTACCCCGCCTGTTTGCGCCAGCGTCTTCGCCGCGGCCGCGATCGCCGGAGAGTCCTTTTGGCGTGTCGCGCGCTATGCCCTGTTGATAGCCGGAGGGGTGTACTTCCTCCCTTTCATGATGGTGTATAGGCCGGGGCTGCTGATGGCTGGATCCTTGCTCGATATCGCTTACGCGACCCTCATCACGGCGGTCGCCATGTTCTGCCTGGCAAGCGCCTCGATCGGCTACCTGTGGCATTCGCTTTCGATGCCCGCTCGATTGCTTATAGCTCTTATCGGTTTTCTGTATTTCATACCCGGGCTAGTCTATGACGCCAGCGCCACAGTGCTGCTGATCGGCTTCATTCTTGTCCAGCGCAACAACTCGCGGCGCATCGCTTCCGACTCAACGCCAGTTCAGGCGCTGCGACCGAACTCTGGAGACCTCTCATGATCGACGCCCCTTACGGCGACTTGCAACTCGGCCAGAAACGCGCGTCGCGCGGCCGCACCATCACTGAATCGGATGTGGTCAATTTCTGCATGCTGACGGGAAACTGGCTTGAATTGCACAGCAATGTGGAGTTCGCCAAGAATACGCTCTATGGCGAACGGCTGGTGCAGGGCGGCCTGGTGTTTGTCATTGCCAACGCCTTGATCGGCTTCGATCCGGAACTGATCGAAGCCTTCTACGGCGTGGACAATATGCGCTTCGTCAAGCCTACGTTCATCAACGATACGATTTACGCCCAATCCGAAATCATTGCCCTGCGCGATAAGGGTGAACAACACGGCGTAGCCACGGTGCTGCTTCAGGCAACCAACCAGCGCCGCGAAATTATTCTGAGCTGTGAATTCAGCCTGCTGGTACGGCGCGACCGCCTGGCAGCGGTGCCCGAACCAGTTGCATATGCCTACAGCGCCAATACGAAAGCAAGGGAAGCCTCATGAATTTTCTGAACCACGAACAAACACTGTGGAAAGACCAAGTCGATCGGCTGATGGAGCGCGAGATAGGCCGGGAATACATCCGTAACTGCGACATCAACCGTGAATATCCTTATAAGGGCTACGAGGCTATCGTCAAGCAGGATTGGCTGCGCCTGCTGATACCTGAAGACCACGGCGGCATGGGAGGTACCATCTTCGACTATGCATTGCTGTGCGAAGGCTTGTCCAAATATGGGTTCGATTTCGCCACGGCTTTCATGGTGTCGACCTTCACCGCCATGAATATCGTCAAATTCGGCACGGACGAGCAAAAGGAAAAATACCTCGAGCCTTTCATGCGCGGCGAAATTCGCTTTTCGATATCGATTTCCGAGCCGCAAGCCGGATCCGACGCGGCCAGCACGCGCACCCGAGCCATAGCCGACGGAGAAAACTATATACTGCGAGGCCAAAAGCTATGGTGCAGCGGCGCCGCCGCCAAGAATGTGGTAATTGCCATGCTGGTGCGCAGCGACCCCGCGGCCAAGAAACGCGAAGGCTTGTCGGTATTCCTGGTTCCCAACGACACTCCCGGACTCGATATCCGACGCTTGCCAACCATGGCGCGCCGGGCCACGGGCACCACAGAAATCTTTGTCGACGACGTCAAGGCGGAACGATCGCAGATGCTGGGCACGCCGGGCCAGGGTTGGCCCATCATCACCGATCACCTTGAACTGGAGCGGATTGCCGTTTCAGCGGGCTATGTGGGCAACGCCCAGCAAGCCGTCGACGACGCGCTGCGCTATGCCCATGAACGTATCCAATTCGAGAAACAGATCTTCGACTTTCAGGTAATCCGCCACATGCTGGCCGATATGCAAACCAAGGTCGATGCCGCGCGGCTGCTGGTATATCGCGCCGCCGACATGGCGGTCCGCGGCGAAAATTACTCACGGGAAGTCAGCATGGCCAAGCTTTTTGCATCGGAAACGCTGCAGGAAGTCACGCGCTGCGGCATGCAGATCTATGGCGGCCACGGCATGCTGCCCGAATCCGATATGGAGCGCTATTTCCGCGAAGGCATGCAATCCACGATCGGCGGCGGCACCTCGCAGATACAGCGCGCCATCATTGCCAAATCCATGCGGATCTAGGGAGTACCACACCATGACGGGACCCCTTTCTGGAGTGAGGGTACTGGACCTCAGCCGCATCCTGGCCGGCCCGTGGTCGACACAGACACTGGCCGATCTGGGTGCCGACGTAATCAAGGTGGAGCGCCCCGGCGAGGGCGACGATACCCGCAAGTTCGGACCGCCATGGATCCTTGACCGCGAAAGCGGCAAGCCGATCGACGCCGCTTACTTCGCGGGATGCAATCGCGGCAAGCGCTCGATTACCGTCGATTTCACCCAGACGGAGGGTCAGGCGCTGCTGCACAGGCTGGCAGAAATATCCGACATCGTCGTGGAAAACTACAAGGTCGGGGGGCTGGCCAAATACGGGCTCGACTATGCCAAACTGAGCGCCATCAATCCTCGCCTGATCTATTGTTCAATTACCGGCTTCGGCCAGACCGGCCCGTATCGCAATCGGCCAGGCTACGATTTCCTTATTCAGGGCATGGGCGGCCTGATGAGCATCACAGGCGAACGCGACGATCAGCCAGGCGGCGGCCCCCAAAAGGCCGGTGTCGCCCTGGCCGATATCGTCACAGGCCTGTATGCCACCAGCGCGATCCTGGCGGCCCTGCATAGCCGCCATCAAAGCGGACAAGGCCAGCACCTTGATATATCCCTTTTCGACTCGCAAGTGGCCGTGCTGCATAACCAGGGCATGAATTGGCTGATTGGGGGAACCGTGCCCAAACGCTCGGGCAACGGTCACCCCAATATCACGCCTTACCAAGTCTTCGCTACCCGGGACGGGCATATCATTCTTGCCGTGGGCAACGACGAACAATTCCTACGATTCTGCGCCGTTGCCGATCGGGCCGATATTGCGCGGGACCTGCGCTTTCGCACCATCGCGGACCGCAACGCCCATCGCGATATCCTGCTGCCGATATTGGCCGAAGTCATGCGCAGCCGTCACAGCGATGACTGGATAGAAGCGCTCGAACACAATAACGTGCCCTGCGGCCCCATCAACAGCATAGACAAGGTTTTCGCCGATCCGCAGGTGCGGTCGCGCGGCATGCGCCTTGACCTGCCGCATGCCCGCGCCGGCCATGTGCCGTCGATCGCCAGCCCAATGCGTTTTTCGCAGACACCCATCGAATATTCGCTTGCTCCTCCCATGCTGGGTGAGCATACCGGCGAAGTGCTCGCCGACCTGCTGGACATTGGTGCCGAAGAAGCCGCGAAACTGCGTGCCCAGGGAACGATATGAACGACATACTCTACGAAGTCCGTGATGGGACTGCACTGATCACCTTGAATCGCCCCGCCCAACGAAACGCCTTATCCATCGCGGCATCGGAAAGGCTATACGACCTATGGGGTGAGATCGACCAAGACAAGACTGTTAAGGCTGCCGTGATTACTGCGTCCGAATGCGGCGTATTCTGTGCCGGCATGGACTTGAAAGATGCGGCGCGAGTGCAGCGAGAACATGGAACCGATATTCTCCAGGCCCTGCGCGACCCTTTTTTCGAGCGCATGCGCAACGTGGCCAAGCCCCTGATTGCCGCGCTCAATGGACACTTCACGGCTGGCGGCATGGTGCTGGCCGCTAATTGCGACCTGCGTGTCGGCAAGGCGGGCAGCCACGCCGGCATAGCCGAGGCCAGAGTGGGCCGCGGCTCTCCCTGGGCAGTGCCAATGCTGTGGCAGATGCCGCAAGCCATACTCATGGAAATGGTCCTGACCGGGGCCATGCAGCCGACCGAGCGGCTTCACGAGATTGGTTTTCTCAATTATCTCGAGCCCGACAGTGCCGCAGTGCTGGCGCGCGCCATCGAGCTGGCCAGGCTGATCCGCGACAACGCCCCCTTGTCGGTGCTGGCCGCCAAGCGCAGCCTCAATGACGCGCTAAGCCTGGGCTGCGATGCCGGATTCGAGCATGCCAAGGAACTTCACCGGCCAGTCTATGCCAGCGCCGATGCACGCGAAGGCCCGCTGGCCTTCATTGAAAAACGCCGCCCTCAATGGCAGGAATAAAGCTTGCGCACCCCTGCGCGCCTCTATCGCAAGACTTGCACAGATCAGGAGAAAATATATGGACCAAGACACGGTATTGCTCGGCCAGGGCTATTACTATGAGCAGTTGCCGGTTGGATTCCGCTTCCGGACCATGGCACGCACCATCACCGAAACCGATCTGGTGACCTTCATCAACCTCATCTGGTTTACCGAAGACGTGTTCGTCAATACTCATTCCACCGCCGGCCGGGCCTTGCAAGGCAGGGTGGTTCCGGGCGCGCTGCTGTACTCCTTCGCCGAAGGACTGGTGGCCCCCAGCGTACAGTTCACTGGCCTGGCATTCCTGGGCATGGAACTGGACATCAAGGCACCCACCGTCGTGGGCGACACGATACATGTCGAGGCAGAAATCATAGAATCGCGCCCCGCCTCGCAGGGCCCCCGAGGCCTGGTGCGCAGCCGCAATGCAGTCGTCAACCAGCATGGCGAAACCGTATTGATTTACACGCCGCTACGGCTGGTGCAGAGCATCGACATGGCCGCCTGAAAATGCCTGCAAGAGGCGCGTTAAGATACCGGAATCATCAGCAATATCTGTATTACCAGGTCGAAAGGATCCGCAAATGGCGAGCAAGACAGCCGCAAAAAAAAGAATGACCGCACCCGTGCATCGTACCGCCCGCAAGGATGAAATCCTCGAAGTCGCGGCACGCCTGTTTGCCGATGAAGGCTATAAGGCGGTCTCGTTGCTGGATATCGCCGAAGCGGTCGGCTTGTCCAAAACCACTCTTTATCATTACTTCGATCGTAAAGAAGAAATCCTGGGCACCATTGTGGTTTCGACGGTGCGCCAATTGAGCGAGCATGTCGACGCGGCCGTCGCCCGCCATACCGAGCCGCAGGACAGGCTTATCGCTTTCATGGAAGCCCAGGCCGAATTCTTTGAAACGCACCAGGCCTTCTTCCAGGTCCTGCTGACCCGCTTTGCAAACCTGAAAGAACCTAACATGCGAGACGTGGCCATCGAATGGCGGGTCAATTATGAAAACACGATTCGCAATATAGTGCGCGACGGCATCGCCGCCGGCCTATTCCAGGCCCGCAGCCCGAATGCGGTTGTGCGCGCGGTCATTTCGTCGGTGTACTGGATGGCGCGCTGGTATCAGCCTGGCGGCAAACAATCGAGCCACGACATCGCACGCGAATACGCGGACATCATATTGTTCGGCATCGTCGTGCCACGCTGACCTTCGCTACGCCCCGACTAAACCGGCAAATGCCTGCGCGCATCCTCTCCATCAATTTGCACTTTTTCGCCACGGGCCACGACTACGCAGCATGAGGGCGGGCAAAGAACTCGCCCCTACAGAACCCGCCTATTGACTTACAAGACGGTCTCTACGGGATCCGGTCTAATCGAACTTGACTCTTTCCACCAGAAAATCCAGGAAAGCACGGACGCGTGCCGGCAGGTACCCTCCTTGCCCAAGAAATACAGCGTGGATCTCTTCGCTATCGCCCGGGTTGCAGTTTTCCAATACAGGCTGAAGCCGCCCGGCGGCAATATCGTCGCGCACCTGGAAATGCGCAAGGCGAGCCAGCCCGACCCCCGCCACAGCCAGGTGCCGCAGGGCATCCCCGTCGCTGATCTGGACCGTGCCCATGGTCGCCACGCTGATGCTGCGCCCTTTATCGATCAAAGGCCAGCCCTCGATCGTTCGCGCATAATTGAACCCCAGGCAATTGTGGCGCTCGAGATCGACCGGATTTTCCGGCACCCCGCAGCGCTCCAGATACGAGGGCGCGGCGACAATCATTTTTCGCGTTTCCCCCAGCTTGCGAGCCAGCAGGCGTGAACTCTTCAACGGCCCCGCACGAACCGCCACATCCGTGCGTTGCTCGAGGATATCGATCACCTCATCGGTCAGCACAATATCGAGCGTAACGTCGGGGTGCAGGGCCAGGAACTCGGGTACCAGCGGCAACAGGAAATGCCGGCCGAACGGCACATTGGCATTGATGCACAGCCTTCCCCGCGGCGCCCCGTTCGTGGCCGCGCCGCGCTCGGCCTCATCGAGATCCGCCAGCACCCGAACGCTGCGCTCGTAGAAAACGCAGCCTTCCGGGGTCAATTGCACCCGCCGTGTCGAACGGTTGACCAGCCTGGCACCCAACCGGCCTTCCAGGCGCCCTACCAGTTTGCTGATTGCCGAGGGCGTCATGCGCAGGGCTCTCGCCGCCGCAGAAAAGCTTCCCTGTTCGACGACCCGAACGAAAACCTCCATTTCCCCCGATCGATTGATATCCAGGCGTGCCATGTTGAAATGAACTCACAAGTGTTTTTCCTGTAATCAGTCTACCCTAAAAAGTGATTTGAATTCATCATTGCATATCAAATAGCAATTGAATTCACAGGATACGAATTTTCATGCCACTCGCTTTATACGCACTCACTGTCGGCGCTTTCGGTATCGGCGTTACCGAATTTGTCATCATGGGGCTGCTGCTGGAAGTCGGAAACGATTTCGGCGTAACCATACAGGCGGCCGGCCTGCTTATATCCGGCTATGCGCTGGGGGTCGTGGCCGGCGCTCCCCTGTTGACGGCCATGACGGCCCGCTGGCCGCGTAAAACCGTGCTATTGGGGCTCATGCTGATCTTCACCCTGGGCAATGCAGCCTGCGCGCTGGCCCCGAGCTACGGCTTCCTGATGGCCGCCCGCGTCCTTACCGCATTTGCGCACGGCACCTTCTTCGGGGTCGGCTCAGTCGTCGCCACCAGCCTCGTGGCCCCCGGCAAGCGCGCATCGGCCATTGCCGTCATGTTCACCGGCCTGACCGTGGCCAATATCCTGGGTGTGCCCTTCGGAACCTGGCTCGGCCAAGCCTTCGGCTGGCGCGCCACTTTCTGGGCCGTGACTGGCATAGGGCTGGCCGCCCTGATTATCATCGGCCTGTTCATCCCCCGGGATGCGGCAAGCCCGCAGGCGAGCGATTGGCGATCCGATCTGAAAGCCCTGGCCCGCCTCCCTGTACTGCTGGGACTGTCGACCACCGTGCTGGGCTATGCGGGCGTCTTTACCGTGTTCACCTACATCGCGCCGCTTCTGACGCGTGTCAGCGGATTCGACGAGACTTCCGTATCGCCTATTCTGCTGGTCTTTGGCGCAGGCCTGATCGTCGGGAACCTGCTGGGCGGCAAGCTGGCCGACCGCTACCTGATTCCCACCGTACTTAGCAGCCTGGTCGCCCTGGCGGCCGTACTGGGACTGATGCCGTTCGCCATGCACAACAAGGCATTGGCCATCATCTTTGTCGGCCTGCTGGGCGCCTCGGCCTTCGCGACAGTATCTCCCCTGCAAATGTGGGTACTGGAAAAGGCACAGGGCGCAGGCCAGAGCCTGGCATCGAGCTTCAATATCGCCGCATTCAATCTGGGCAACGCCCTGGGCGCCTGGATGGGCGGCATGGTCATCGCACACGGCCCCGGCCTGAATGCCATTGCCTGGGTCGCGGCCATCGCCCCCCTCTGCGCGGTTGGGCTGGCCCTCATCGCCATCCGGCACGAACGCGCCAGGCCGGCGAGAAGCCCGGCCTGCGCTCCATCCAATGCATGAACGACATCGCCCACGTTGAAAAACAACAGCAAAAGACCAGGAATCTTCGATGAATATCTTCCCCAGAAAAGCAAGCCGCCGGGCGACCGGAACCCTGCACATCGCGACAGCACTATTAGCCGTCATCATCACCCGGGCCACTGGCGCGCAAGCCGCGCAAACTACATCCTGGATCGGAACCTGGGCCGCCACCCCCGCGCCTTAAGAACTCATACCATGCCGGCATCTAGCAGCGGTCATTGACCCGCCACCTCCGCTCCTTAAGAAACAAGCACAGGCCAGCCACAAAGCCCCCCTTAAGGCTCAAACCGACAAATGCCTGCGCACATCCTCTCCATCAATTTGCGTTTTATCGCCACTGGCCACGACTTCGCCGCGTGACAGCACCATGAACTGATCGGCCAGCTCGCGCGCAAAATCGAAATACTGCTCGCAAAGCAAAATACCCATATCGCCGCGCTCGCGCAACAGGCGTATCACCTTCGCAATATCCTTGATGATCGAAGGCTGGATCCCCTCGGTCGGTTCGTCCAGAATGATCAGCTTCGGTTCCGCCACCAGGGCCCGCGCGATGGCCAGTTGCTGCTGCTGTCCCCCCGACAAATCACCGCCACGGCGGGCCAACATCGACTTCAGCACCGGAAACAGCTCGAAAACCTCACCCTTGATGCGGCGCGCCGCCGAGGCCGGCTTGCTCGCCATCCCCATCAGAATGTTTTCCTCAACCGTCAACCGCGCAAAAATATCCCGCCCCTGCGGCACATAGGCAATGCCGCGCGCGGCACGCTGATGCGGCGTCAGGCGTGTAATATCGCCGCCATCGAACACAATGCTGCCCGATGCAAGCGGCAGCACACCCATCAGGCATTTGAGCAGCGTGGTTTTCCCCACGCCATTGCGGCCCAGAAGCGCCAGGCACTCGCCCTTCCTCAATGACAGCGACACGCCGCGCAACGCATGACTGCCGCCGTAGTATTGATTGATTTCCCGAACGTCCAGCATCTCAGCGCCCCAGGTAGACTTCAATAACGCGCTGGTCGGCCTGAACCTGCGCCATGGTACCTTCCGCCAGAACCGATCCTTCATGCAGCACCGTCACTTTTCCGGCCCCCGCGATGCTCGCCACAAAGTCCATATCGTGCTCCACCACCATCAAGGAATGACGGCCGCGCAGCTCGTTCAGCAACTCGCCGGTACGTTCGGTCTCGGCATCGGTCATGCCCGCAACCGGCTCGTCCAGCAACAGCAATTGCGGCTCCTGCATCAGCAGCATGCCGATCTCCAGCCACTGCTTCTGCCCATGAGACAGCAGGCCGGCGGGTCGCCACACTTCCTGCCCCAGGCGAATCAACTCCAGGGTCGAGCCAATGGCATCGGCCTGTTCGCCGCTCAATCTCGAAAACAATGTCGGCTTGACCCGTTTGTCGGTTTTCATGGCCAGTTCCAGATTCTCGAATACCGTGTGATTCTCGAACACCGTGGGCCGCTGGAATTTCCGGCCTATGCCGGCATGTGCGATCTCGGCCTCGCTGAATTTTGTCAGATCGATGTTTTGCCCGAAAAAGGCCGTGCCGGCCGTGGGCCGGGTCTTGCCGGTAATGACATCCATCATGGTGGTCTTGCCCGCGCCGTTCGGACCGATAATGCAGCGCAATTCGCCTACGCTGATATCCAGGCTGAGATTGTTCAAGGCCTTGAAACCATCGAAGCTGACCGTGATGTCATCCAGATAGAGAATGGCGCCATGGCGGGTGTCGACGTCCGCCGAAGCAACCCGGCCGTACGAGGCTTCGCCGCCCGCCTCGCCATCAAGCACCGCACCGGCTTGTGGCCGAGCCCCCGACATACTCATGCTTTACTCCCTGAACGTCGGGCAGCCACCTGGCGCGCCAGACCCACCATGCCCTGCGGCAGAAACAAAGTGGTCAATACGAAAATCAGGCCCAGCGCATAGAGCCAGAACTCGGGAAACACGCTGGTGAACCAGGTCTTCAGGCCATTGACCACGCCCGCCCCCAGGATCGGACCGATCAGCGTGCCGCGGCCACCGGTCGCCACCCAGATCACCATTTCAATCGACGACTCGGTCGACATTTCGCCCGGATTGATGATCCCGACTTGAGGCACGTAAAGCGCCCCGGCAATACCGCACATTACCGCCGACACCGTCCACACGAACAGCTTGAAACCCAGCGGGTCGTAGCCGATGAATCGCAGGCGGCTTTCGGAATCGCGCACCGCCGTCAGCACACGGCCCAGCTTGGATTGAGTGATCGCGCGGGCAAAAACCAGCGAGCCGGCCAGCGCCGCCAGCGTGACCCAGAAAAGCACCGCGCGCGTGCCCGGTGCCGTGATGTCGAAACCCAGGATGCGCTTGAAGTCGGTAAAGCCGTTATTGCCCCCGAAACCCGTATCGTTGCGAAAGAACAGCAGCATTGCGGCAAACGTCAAGGCCTGGGTAATGATTGAAAAATACACACCCTTGATGCGCGAGCGGAATGCAAAATAGCCAAAGACAAATGCCAGTACACCGGGCACCAGCATAACCAGCAGCATCGCGTACCAGAAATGATCGGTAAACGCCCAGTACCAGGGATAGGATTTCCAGTCCAGGAACACCATGAAATCCGGCAAATTGCTTTGGTAGACGCCGTCATGGCCAATGGCCCGCATCAGGTACATGCCCTGGGCGTATCCTCCCAGCGCAAAAAACAGGCCATGGCCCAGCGACAGTATCCCGGCGTAGCCCCAGACCAGATCCAGGGCCAGCGCGGCCAGGGCGTAGCACATGAATTTGCCAAGCAAGGCCACGGTATACGACGATACATGCAATGGATGGCTTGCCGGAAGCGCCAGATTGAGCGCGGGCAGCAGGGCCAGCGCAATGACGGCAACCAACAATCCCGTCCAGGCGGCGGGTGAAAACAGGCTCCGGCGCGACAAGAATCCGGCCGGGCCCAGTGAATTGGCGGCGATCATTCGACACTCCTTCCGCGCGGGGCGAACAGCCCTTGCGGGCGCTTCTGGACAAACAGCACGATCAGCACCAGGATGACGATCTTGGCCATGACGGCGCCCGCATACGGCTCCAGGAACTTATTGACGCCGCCCAGGCCCATGGCCGCGATGACGGTACCCGCCAACTGCCCCACTCCGCCCGTCACCACGACCATGAATGAATCCACCAGATAGCCGCGGCCCAGGTCAGGGCCCACATTCCCTAATTGAGACAAGGCCACGCCAGCCAGGCCCGCAATGCCCGAACCCAGGCCGAAGGCCAGCATGTCGATACGGCCGGTCGGCACGCCGACGCAATCCGCCATGCTGCGATTTTGAGTGATGGCGCGCACGAACAGCCCCAGGCGCGTATGGTTGAGCAAGAGCCACACCAGGAAAACCACCAGCATGGCAAACACAATAATCACGAGGCGGTTGTGGCTCAGCACCAGCCCGCCGAGCACCGTGATTCCGCCGGACATCCACGACGGGTTGCTGACCTCGACGTTCTGCGCGCCGAACAGGGTTCGGACCGTCTGCATCAGGATCAGGCTGATGCCCCATGTCGCGAGCAGGGTTTCCAGCGGGCGGCCGTACAGCCATCGAATCACGGTGCGCTCCAGCGCCATGCCGACCAGGGCTGTGACGACGAAGGCGACCGGCAGCGCCACAAGCACATACCAGTCCATCCACCCTGGCGCGAACTGCCGGAAGACCCATTGCACGACGTACGTGGCATAGGCGCCTATCATGAGCAGTTCGCCGTGCGCCATATTGATCACGCCCATCAGGCCGAAGGTGATGGCCAGGCCAAGAGAGGCCAGCAGCAGGACGCTGCCCAGGCTGATCCCATAAAAAAGATTGCCGGCCCATTCGATAGTGGCCAGATGGCGGTCGATATGCTTGAGCGCCACCGTGACGGCAGACCTCACGCCCGCATCCGGTTCGAGGTAAGCGCCGCTGGCGTCCTTGCCCAGCATGCTCGCCAGCACTGGCCGGAATTCGGCATTGTTCGTATCGCCCAGCGTCGTTACCGCATGCATGCGCAATGCGGCGTCGGTGCTCTTGATCTCCAGATTGGCCTGCGCAATCTGCAGCGCGCTGCGAACCCGCGCATCCGTTTCCTTTGCCAGCGCCTGCGCAAGCAGCGCTAACCGCGTGACATCGCTGCTTTGCTGCATGCGTTTTGCGGCCGCCAGACGCGCCGCCGGGTCCGGTGAGAATAGCCGCGAAACGGCCAAGGCACCGTCGATCGCGCGCCGCAGCCTGTTGTTGATGGTGACCGCATCGGCATCGGTGGGCAGGGCCTCTTTTTGTCCCGTTGCCGGATCAAGAGCGCGTTTGTCCTTGCCCATGATCAGAACGCGCCCCTGCGGCGTGGCATACAGATTTTCGCTATCCAGGGCCTCCAGCACCCTGGCCGCAAGGGGGTCGGGCAATTGGCCCAACCGGGAAATGGCCTGCAGCCTGGCCCCGGTATCGCCGCTCGCCAGGGATGCAAGCAACCCCGGATCGATGCCGCGTTCGCCTGCCGCAAACGCGACCGGGGCGGTCGCGAGCATCAGCAACGCCAGAATGATCCGGCGCCAGACATTCAAAAATGCAGCCATGCCCATGACGACCCTTTCCGCTTAAAGACCTTGCTTGCTTTCATTGCCTGGAATGTAAGGACTCCAGGGCTGAGCGCGAATCGGGCCTTTGGTCTTCCACACGATATTGAACTGGCCATCCGCCTTGATCTCGCCGATGTAGACAGGTTTGTGCAAGTGATGATTGGTCTTGTCCATTTCGACGGTGAAGCCATCGGGCGCATTGAATTGCTGCCCGCCCATCGCCGCAATCACTTTGTCGACATCCGTGGAGCCCGCCTTTTCGACGGCCTGCTTCCACATATGGATACCGATATAGGTTGCTTCCATAGGATCATTGGTCACCACGGTCTCGGCATTCGGCAAATTCCTGGCCTTGGCATAGGCTTTCCACTTCTTGATGAATTCCGCGTTCACCGGATTCTTGATCGACTCGAAGTAGTTCCACGCTGCCAGATGGCCCACCAAAGGCTTGGCATCCACGCCGCGCAGCTCTTCCTCGCCGACCGAAAACGCCACCACAGGCACATCGGTCGCTTTCAGGCCGGCGTTGCCCAGCTCTTTATAGAAGGGCACATTGGAATCACCGTTGATGGTCGAGATCACCGCGGTCTTTCCGCCAGTGGCAAACTTCTTGATATTTGCCACGATGGTCTGATAGTCGGAATGACCGAACGGCGTGTAGACCTCGTCGATATCGCTGTCCTTGACGCCCTTGGAATGCAGGAAGGCGCGCAGGATTTTGTTGGTGGTTCGCGGATACACATAATCCGTGCCCAACAGCACGAAACGCTTGGCGCCTCCGCCATCTTCGCTCATCAGGTATTCCACGGCCGGAATCGCCTGCTGGTTGGGTGCCGCGCCGGTATAGAACACATTGCGTTCCATTTCTTCGCCTTCGTACTGCACGGGGTAAAACAGCAGGCCGTTCAGTTCCTTGAACACCGGCAGTACCGATTTGCGCGATACCGAAGTCCAGCAGCCAAAAACCACGGCCACTTTATCCTGGCTCAGTAACTGGCGCGCCTTCTCGGCAAACAAGGGCCAGTTCGACGCCGGGTCCACGACCACGGGCTCCAGCTTTTTGCCCAGCACGCCCCCATGGGCATTGATTTCGTCTATCGTCATCAGGGCCACGTCTTTCAAGGACGTTTCGGAAATGGCCATGGTGCCCGACAGCGAGTGGAGAATACCCACCTTGATCGTGTCGGCGGCCAGAGCTTGCGGCATCCAGCCGGACAAGGCAAGCAGGCTGACAGCCGTCAGTTGTTTAAGTACCAGTCTACGTTTCATGATGACTCCAAATGAGATGGGGCCGGCATGGCCGGCAATCGAGATGTGCAGCACTCAAAAGAAGTTAAAGCAAGATACGTGCCAACTTTGCGGCAAGAAGAAATGCGACAGGCGCGCACCGGAAACGTCCCTGGAAATCTGCAAGGACTTGTTTCAAGACGGTGCGGAAATCGTGCTATCGGGCACGGATCGCGCCAAAGCGGTGCGTTGCGCAGCGACGGCGCAACGCCGGTCAGGCCTGGTGTTGCGGCTGAAAGCGCCGCAGTCGCAGCGCATTGCCCAGAACGAACACACTGGACAGCGCCATGGCGCCGGCGGCAAAAACCGGCGACAGCAATGTGCCGTTAAACGGATAAAGCACTCCCGCGGCCACGGGAATCAGGGCCGCGTTATAGGCGAAAGCCCAGAACAGGTTTTGCCGGATATTGCCGATGGTGGCCCTGGACAATGCAATGGCATTGGGCACGCCGCCCAAGTCGCCGGACATCAGCACCACGTCCGCCGCTTCGATAGCGATATCGGTACCGGTGCCTATGGCCAGGCCGACATCCGCCTCGGCCAGCGCCGGCGCATCATTGATGCCGTCGCCGACATAGGCAACGGGGCCATACTGTTTTTTCAGGCGCCGGACCGCATCGACCTTGGCGCCCGGCAGCACTTCGGCGACCACATCGTCTATGCCGAGCTGGCGCGCAATGGCGTGGGCCGTGCGGCGATTGTCCCCCGTGACCATCGCGACTTTCAGCCCCAGCTTGTGCAAGGCGCGAATCGCCTGAGGCGTCGTCTCTTTGATAGTGTCGGCAACAGCAATCAGGGCGGCCAGGCGGCCATTGATGGCCGCATACAGCGGCGTCTTGCCCTCTTCACCCAAACGGTCCGCCTCGGTGGCAAAAGGCGAAATATCCAGGCCGAGCTGGATCATGAAGCGATCCGCGCCAATTTCGACGCGCTCGCCATCCACCTCGGCGCGTACGCCGAAGCCAGTAAGGGACTCGAATTTATCGATGGCGCCCAATGCCAGGTTCTGCGCGGTGGCCGCCGCAACAATGGCGCGGGCAATGGGGTGTTCCGATTTGGTTTCCACAGCGGCAACACGAGCCAGCACCCATGCCCGCTCGCAGCCCTCGGCCACCACGAGATCGGTCAGCTCGGGCTTGCCCTTGGTCAAGGTGCCCGTCTTGTCGACCGCAAGCACCTTGGCATCCTTGAGCGATTGCAGCGCTTCGCCTTTGCGGAACAACACCCCCATCTGGGCGGCGCGGCCGGTGCCGACCATGATCGAGGTCGGAGTGGCCAGGCCCATGGCGCAGGGGCAGGCAATGATAAGCACGGCCACCGCATTGACTAATGCGAAGGTCAGCGCCGGGGAGGGCCCGAATAGCAGCCAGGCCAGGCAAGTGAGCAGCGCCGCGGCCATGACGGCCGGAACGAACCATATGGTGATGCGGTCCACCATGGCCTGGATAGGCAGCTTGGAGCCCTGGGCCTGCTCGACCATGCGTATGATCTGCGACAAAACAGTATCGCCGCCAACCTGAGTGACACGGAAGGTCAGCACGCCATTCTGGTTGACCGTGCCGCCGACCAGTTCGGCCCCGGCTTTTTTCTCGACCGGAATCGGCTCGCCGCTGATCATGGATTCATCGACAAAACTCGCCCCGCCGATCACCACGCCGTCCACGGGAATGCGCTCACCCGGACGTACTTCGACCTGATCGCCGCTGCGCACCTCGCTGACAGGCACCTCTACTGCGACTCCGTTACGCAGCAGGCACGCGGTTTTGGGCTGCAGCCCAAGCAGGCGCCCGATCGCTTCGGAAGTTCGGCCTTTGGCCCGCGACTCAAGGAAACGGCCCAGCAGGATCAGCGCGACAATGACGGCGGCAGCCTCGTAATACACATTCACAGTGCCTTCAGGCAACAGCCCGGGTGCAAAGGTCGCCACCACCGAAAACGCGTAGGCCGCAGCGGTGCCCACGGCGACCAGCGCATTCATGTCGGGTGCTCCGCGCAGCAATGCGGGTACGCCCTTCTGGAAGAATCGCAAGCCGGGACCGAACAGCACAATGCTGGTCAATACGAATTGAATGTACCAGCTCGCCTGCATGCCTATGGTCTGCTCCACAAGACGATGCACAGCGGGAACCGCGTGCGCTCCCATCTCCATCAGGAACACCGGCAGGGCAAATACGGCGGCAACGATCAAGGCGCGTTTTAGCGACGACCTCTCGGCGACATGCCTTGCATCCACCTCATCGGTGTTATTGTCGCCGCCGACGAGCGCCGACTCGTAGCCGGCCGATTCGACGGCCTGCACCGCGGCAGCGATATCCGGCGCACCGATAAAGGCGATATCGGCCCGTTCGGTGGCCAGATTGACATTCGCGCTGACAACGCCGGGTACAGACCTGAGCGCCCGCTCGACGCGTCCGACACAGGATGCGCAACTCATGCCCTGAATCGAAAGACTGGCAGCCGAGCCGGCCGCCTGGGTGGGAGTTTGGATGGAGCTCATGAATACGTCCTTGAAATACAGGTTTCAACACTGTCAATAAATCACTTATTGGCCAATGTAGAGCTTCCCATGATGTCAAGGTCAAGCAGCGAGTGAGCTTCCCGGCTCAACAGCTTGCGCTTGCGTTCCACGCCCCAGCGATAGCCAGACAGGGCGCCATCGCTGCGCACCACGCGATGACAGGGAATGGCCACGGCCAGATGGTTGGCGCCGCAGGCCTGGGCAACGGCTCGCGTGGCTTTGGGCATCCCGATCCGCCTGGCAATATCGGCGTAGGAGACGGTCGCGCCCACGGGAATCTCGCGCAGCGCCTGCCAGACACGCTCCTGGAAAACCGTGCCGCGCACATCGAGAGGCAGATCCAGCCCAAGCGCCGGCGCCTCGATGAACCCCACCACCTGGGCGATCAAGCGCTCGAAATCGGCGTCTCCGCCAATCAGGTTGGCGCGCGGAAACTGATCTTGCAAGTCACGGGCCAGCGCATCGGGGTTGTCTCCCAGCAGAATGGCGCAAACACCCCGGTCGCTTTGCGCCACCAGAATCGCACCGAGCGAACACTCGCCAATGGCAAAACGAATATCGGTATTGGTGCCTCCCGCCCGGTAATCCTTGGGCCGCATGCCCAGGACTTGATCAGAAGCCTCATAGAAACGGCTGTTCGAATTGAACCCCGCGTTGTAGATCGCCTCGGTGATGGTGCCTTCCCCACTCAGTTCCTCGCGCACCTTCTGGGCGCGGTTGGCCGCGGCATAGCCTTTGGGCGTCAATCCTGTGACGGACTTGAAAACCCGATGGAAGTGAAAGGCGCTCATGCCCGCCTGTTGCGCCAGCTCGCTCAGCACAGGCAGGGTTTCGGCTGTTTCGATTTGCCTGCAGGCGCGGGCGACGACCGCCGAATGTTGCGCGGCTACCGCGCTCTGGTCGGCGCTCGCCCGTTTACTGGGGCGATAGCCCGCCGCCTCGGCGCTGGCCGGGGTATCGAAAAACTCCACGTTCTCGGGGCGCGGCAGCCGTGAGAGGCTGCTCGGCCGGCAATACACGCCGGTAGTTTTCACCGCATAGACGAAGTGCCCGTCGGCGGCCGGATCGCGTGCCACCACAGCGGCCCAGCGTGGATCCCGCTCGGTGGCGCCTGGCCCATCCGGAAGCGTACGACTCGGTGTTTTCATGATCTTTCTCAAAACTATTCATATCCGATGAGATCACTATAGTGCCTGGCTCTTGCGGATTCACTCCGGGCCTTGCTTTTGAATTCGGGAAGCTATGGCGACAGCCCAGGAAGCGTCAGGCCGATATCTCCATTTGAGCGCGGCGACGCTCTTCTTCCTCGTGACGCGCCAGCTCGATCTCGCGGATCACAGCCGCCACATCGGCAGGTTCTTTGGACGCCTCGACCCGGCCGGTCAAGGGCGTATCGGGCGTGAGCAAACCGGCCTGATACAAGCCCCAGATTTCCTTGCCGTACTGGCTGCCCAGCAGCTCGGGCGCAAAGGCGCCGAAGAAGTTAGCCAAGTTCGTCACATCGCGTTCCAGCATGGTCGATGCAACGCTATTGCCGGCGGCATCCACGGCTTGCGGCAAATCGATGATGACCGGGCCGTTTGCATCGACCAGAATGTTGAATTCGGACAAATCGCCGTGAATTACGCCGGCGCACAGCATCAATACCACCTGCTGCAGTAACACCGCGTGCAGTTCAAGCGCCCGTTCGCGGTTCAATTCCACATCGTTCAGGCGCGGCGCGGCATTGCCGTCCGCATCGGTTACAAGCTCCATCAGCAACACGCCTTCGTGACAAAGATACGGCGCCGGCACGCGCACGCCCGCAGCCGCCAATCGGTACAAGGCATCGACTTCGGCACTTTGCCAGACCTCTTCGGCCATCTTCCGTCCGTATCGCGTCCCTTTTTCCATGGCACGCGCCTGCCGGCTATTTTTCACCCGCCGGCCTTCCTGGTAGGCTACCGCTTGATGGAAGCTGCGTTGTGTGGCCTCTTTGTACACCTTGGCGCAACGAATATCGTCGCCGCAACGCACCACATAGACTGTGGCTTCCTTGCCGCTCATCAACTGGCGCATGACTTCGTCGACCAGGCCTTCTTCCAGCAGGGGCAGGATTCTTTTTGGTGTTTTCATAGTGATTGCCGCATTGGCGTTAATCTCCTGATGCGTGGGCAAGGCTGGAAATACGGCGGAGCTGGCTTACAAGCGGCCACAACCTCGGGGCTGCAGCGGACGCCTGAATCTGTCCACCGAATGCTGCATTGTACGAGACAGAATGCGCCAAGAGGCAAAACCAGTGTTATTTTGATTCTAGTGTTACGACACTGAATACGTTTCTGTAACTTTCGTTTTGGGTCGGTTTAGGTTGGCGGCTGGGCGGTTTGTTCTATAAAAACGCCGCAGGGTGGGCGGTGCTGTGTAGTCCGGCACGTCCAGCGGTCGTGGTGCTGCGCACCCCGACTGCCCGGGTCTGCCTCGTCCAGGCGGGCGTCGGGCGAACTCGCCCGGCCTCGCGAGGCCGGGCTCAGACAGCGCCCGCCGAAAGCCCCCGCCTTCCCTTCGTCAGTACATGGACGCCCCTAATTTGCCTAGCCCTTTTTTGCCCTTCCGGTTTCTTAGGTGTTGATTGCAGCAGTACATCCGGGCTTGACGAGGTGACACGCGTGTCACGGCCCCTAATGGGTTGTGCTGACCGGCTCCCCTTAGCACCCAAGCACTTTGATGTGCGGCTGACGAATCGGGTTTGACTGGTCCTGGTCTGACCTAAGTGGCCATTACGGCTAAAAGTGCTTCAAGCAATCGGTGCGGTGGTGTCCTACGTTAAAAGGGATAAACGGTGGTGAGGCGCTGCCGGGTTGGCCCCGAGCTCGGTACGCGTGCCGTAGACCCTAGCGGGCCCGGCTCAGCGTATGCCCAGGGTCGTAGGGCGTGTCGTACGCCATCAGAGCCCAGGCGATGCGCGCATTTTTATTGGCCAGCGCGATGGCCACCACATTGAGCGGGCGGCGCACAAGCAGTTGGCCTAGCCAGGTCGTTCGATCGGCCTGGGCGCGCGCTCGGATCAGCACCGACTGCGCGCCCAAGAGCAGGAGCTTGCGCAGGTACCCATCGCCGCGCTTGCTGATCCCCAGCAGCGTGGCCTTGCCCCCGCTGGAGTGCTGGCGCGGCACCAAACCTAGCCAGGCGGCCAGTTGCCGGCCATTTTTAAAGAGCCGCGGATCGCCCACGCTGGCGGCCAGGGCGCTGGCCGTAATCGGCCCGATTCCGGGCAACTGCGCTAACCGCTGGCTGACCGGATTGGCACGATGCCCGTGCACGATCGATCGCTCCAGGGCCTGGACCTGCGTATCGAGCGCGCGCAGGTGTTCAACCAGCGTACGGATGAGTTCCACGAAAGGGCCAGGCAGGCGCGCCAGCGCGGACTCAAGCAACGCCGGCACCCGCCGGGTGACGTGAGCGATGCCTTGGGGCAGGATCAACCCGAACTCGGCCAGCAGGCCGCGGATCTGATTGGCCGCGGCGCTGCGCGCCTTGACGAAGCCTTCACGGGCCCGGTGTAGGCTCAGTACCGCTTGTTGCTCGACCGATTTGATGGCGACAAAGCGCATGGAGGGCCGGGTGACGGCCTCGCAGATCGCCTGCGCATCGGCGGCATCGTTCTTGTTGGATTTAACGTAAGGTTTGACGAACTGCGCGGCGATCAGCCGCACGTCGTGGCCCTGGTCGCGCAGCAGCCGCGCCCAGTGGTGGGCGCTCGCGCAGGCCTCCATGCCGATGAGGCACGGTGTCAGCTTCGCAAAGAAGGCGCTGAGCTGCTCGCGGCGTAGTTGCCGGGTCAAGACGGTATGGCCTTGCGCATTCACGCCGTGAACTTGAAACACGGACTTTGCTAAATCAAGACCAATCGTTGTAATCTTCATGATGGATGCTCCTTCCGATAGCAGTGAATGAGTTAGTAACCCCTTCACTTTGGCACAATGATGCCGGTTCGAGAAGGGGCGTCCATTCCATTGCACCCGGCGCTGGACTACCGCCGGACTACACAGCACCGCCCACCCTGCGGCTTGCGTTGAGGCAATGCATAGAGAGAGGCATTGGAGTCGTGCACCGAGAGAAACGTTAAGGTCATGCATCGAGGTACACGTTGAGACCGGCAAGCTCATTCCAGGCAAGCCCTAACGTGAGCCGTCTATCGGGGCTTGGGGTCAGGACCGGCGTAAGGCGTGCGCCGGATGCTACCGTAGGGAAGGCGGGGGCTTTCGGCGGGCCATGTTTGAGCGCAGCCGCGCCAGCGGCGTAGCGAGTTTGGCCCGACGCCCGCCTGGACGAGGTAGATCCGGATCAAGCACGCCGTGCCGGACCTGACCCCAAGCCCCGATAGACGGCGTCTTTAAATACCTATCCTCCACCGAATCCCGTAAACACCCAAACCAAAAACTCTCTAGTCGATCAACTTGCCTGCCGCATCGTAAAACGGATACCGCCCGCCGTAATCGTCGACATAAACCGTATGCGTAACCCAGCGCTGCCCCAGATGCGCATGCACATGGAATGCCGGCGGCTCCATGACAAAAGCGCTGGGACCATCCGGGCTCAAATCGTAGGCAACCTGGTGAGCAGGCGAAGGACAAATACTCGCCACAGTATTCCCGAAACGGGTCACGGCAGAGCGATGCACATGGCCGCAGATGACGCGCTCTACATTGCGGTAACCATTCAGCAAGGCTTCCAGGCGTTCCGCATCCTGCGGGTCCAGCGCCTGTTTGTCCATGTGGCCGATGCCGCATTCGAACGGCGGATGATGCATGGCAACCATAACGGTTTTATCGCGTTGCCGTTCCAACTCACCCGCCAGCCACGACAGACGCTCGGTGCACAGACGCCCGCCGCTGTTGGGCGGATCCTGAGTATCGAGCACAATCAGGGCCAGTTCGTCGAAATCGAGCGTGTACTGTACAAATGCCGGACCGCAACGCAAATAGGCATGATCGGGAAACACTTGCTGCAACGAAGCCCGGTGATCATGATTGCCGACAACCAGGTAATAAGGAATAGCCAGAACGGAAAGTTCCCGGCGCAACGATTCATATTCCGGCACCGCACCGAAATCCGCCAGATCGCCGGTAATGATCAAGGCATCTGGCCTGGGCTGCAAGGCGTTCAGCTTGGCGACGCAGGCACGCAGATACACAGTGGTATCCACTTTCTTGTAAGCCAGCAGCCCCGGCCTTTTTATATGCAGATCGCTGATCTGGGCCAATAACATGATTAATCCCCGCCTATAAGCAGCATGCGTTCCGGCGCAATCAGCAAGCCGGCCTGCTGGCCCACCCGGTAATCGCTGCGATTCGACGTTTCCACACAAATCATAGAGCCGTCGGTAACCCCTTCCAGGTAGATTCTGGTGCGCTCACCCAGGAACTGCACATTGCTGATCGTACCGCGCAAAGTGCTGGATTCGGGCGCAACCAGCTCGGCGTCTTCAGACCTGAAAAAAACCTCGGACAAACCGGCAGCTTGCGGCGAACAGGGCAGATATCCCCCTTTTGCATGAAATGCGCCGTCCTGGAAAGTCCCGCGCAAGGCATTCAACGATCCCAGGAAATGAGCCACATGGCGGTTCTTCGGCTGGAAGTAAATGTCGCGCGGCGAACCGGCCTGTTCGATGCGCCCTGCGCTCATCACGATAACGCGATCCCCAAGCACCATGGCCTCGGCCTGGTCGTGCGTGACATAAACGGTCGTCACGCCCAGGCTTTTCAACAACAGGTCCATATCGGTCCTGAGCGTTTCGCGCAGCTTGGCATCCAGAGCGGTGAGGGGCTCGTCCAGCAACAGCACGCGCGGCTCGGGAGCCAGCGCGCGCGCCAGGGCCACGCGCTGCTTCTGCCCTCCCGACAACTGGGCGATATTCTTGTCGGCATGTTCGCTCAAGTGGACCAATGCCAGCAATTCGTCGACGCGCCGATTTCGCTGGCCGACCGGCACCTTCTTGATTTTCAGGCCGTAGCCGATGTTTTCCCTGACGCTGAAGTTGGGAAACAGCGCATAGTTTTGAAACACCATGCCGACCCTGCGCTCTTCAATGGGCTTGAAGGTTACGTCTTCATCGCCGAACAGGATGCGGCCACCCGGATCGGGGCGTTCCAGGCCGGCAATCAGGCGCAGCGTGGTCGTTTTGCCGCAACCCGACGGCCCGAGCAGGACCAGGGTTTCCCCCGCGTTGATGGACAGGTCTATGGGCTGCAGCACCCGCGCCTTCTGGCTATAGGTCTTGCTGCAATTTTCCAGGACAATGGGAATGGAGTTCAGCTTCATATGAAAGGCGCATCAATGTTTCGGGCGTGTCGGCTTGTCCATGGCCTGCATCAGCAATAGCAAGGGAATGACGATGATAAAAAAGATCGTGGTGTAGGCGCTGCCCACTTCTATGCGCAACGAAGCATAAGCATCGGCCAGGCCTACCGGCAAGGTCTTGGTCTGGGGAGTATGCAGCATCCAGGTCAGGTTGAACTCACCCAGCGACAAAGTTACGACCATGAGTGCGCCGGCGATAATGCCCGAGCGGATATTGGGTATGACGACAGTCGTAAATCGCTGGAAAAAGCGCGCGCCCAGACTGGCCGCCCCCTCCTCCAGGATCTTGATGTTCTGGCCCGAGCAGGCGGCAGCCACCGACCGCACCATGAAGGGCAAGGTAAAGATAACGTGCCCGGCAATAATGAACCACAGGCTGATGCGGAAGTCCCGCAAGCCCCCGTATACGCTGATGATGGCCAATGCGCTGGCCAGGCCGGGCAGCGCAATGGGCAGGGTGATCAGCTCTTCGATTATGCGCGCAGCCCTGCTTTGCCAGCGCGACAGCACATATCCGGCGGGGACTCCCACCAGGACCACAACAAGCAGCGTGCACCCGGCGACCAGCAGAGAATTGATGATGGCGTCGTGGTAATCCCCCAACACCTGGACCACCCACTTCAAGGTCAGGCCGGCCGAGACGCCCTTGAAGTAATTGACGGAAAACCCAGTCAGCACCGACACCGCCACCGGTACAAATAAAAAGGCGCAGATCAGCAAGGTAACGGTGAGCTGCACACCGAACAGGAACCGTTTGTTCAGCTTCATTATCCGCCCGCCACCATGGTGGTTCCGGCAACATTGCGCGCCAGCATCAAAATGGCCCACGTAACGATCCCGAGTATGACGCTCAACGCCGCCGCCGTTACCAGATTGGCATTCAGCGTGAACTCGGTATAAATCGTCATGGGCAGGACATTGATATCGGTGGCCAGAGTAAAAGCCGTGCCGAAGGCGCCAATCGAAATGGCGAAGCAGATGGCCCCCGATGCGATCAGGGCGGGCGTCAGGGCAGGCAAAGTGACATCGCGCATCACTTCCCAGGACCCCGCCCCCAGGGAATGAGCCGCTTCCGCCAGGGATTGGTCCATCGACTGCGCGGCGGCCATCACCGACAGGACTATCTTGGGGATTGAGAAATACAGATAGCCCAGGAACAGCCCCGACATCGAATAGGCGAACACCAGCTTGTGCCCGAGCAGCGCCTGACTGACGCTGCCGATCAAGCCTTGCCGGCCGGCCAGCATGATGACCATAAACCCCACCACTACCCCGGGAAAGGCCAGCGGCAGTGTCAGCAGCGACACCAGAAGCCGCTTTCCGGCAAATTCGTTGTGGCTCAGAAACAAGCCCGCAATGACCGACAGGACAATCGTGGCGGCGGTGACAATAAGCGACAGCAGCACGGTTTGCCACAAGCTGGTCAGGTACCGCGAATCGCCGAGGATGGCGGCATAGGTATCGAAGAAATTGTTGCCGGCGCTGATCCGCACCAGCACCCCGATGGGAATGAGCCAGAATGCGGTGAAGATGATCAGCGCCGGCAGCAACAGCGCAATACGCCAGCGGGCGGGCAGGGTCAGGTCGCGCATGATGAGTTGCTAATCAATGCACCTGGTCGAGATATAAACGCTGGAAGGCTTCCTGCTCCTTGGCCATTTGCGCATAATTCACGGTTTTGGCGCGCGCATAATCGGAAGCGGGCAGGAATTTGTCCGCGACGTCCTTAGGTATTTCGACATTGCGCACCGGCTTCAGGAAGGCATTGGCCCAATGCGCCTGGCCTTTATCGGACAAGACATAATCCAGCACCTTATGGGCGTTTTCAGGATGAGGCGCGCCTTTGACCATGGACATCACATAAGGAACCGACACCGTGCCTTCCTTGGGAATGACGAACACCACGTCGGCCTTGTCCTTGTACTTGGCCCGATAGGCGTTGAAGTCGTAGTCGATCAGGATCGGGATCTCGCCGGACAGCACGCGCGCATAAGACGTTTGCTTGGGCACGATGGGCTGATTCTGCTTGAGTTTCTTGAAATAATTGATCACCGGAGTGAAGTCGGCCAAGGACCCGCCCGAAGCCTGGTTGATGGCCACGGCACCGGCATAGCCCACGAAAGCGCTGCTGGGATCCAGATACCCCACCATGCCCTTGTATTCCGGCTTGAGCAGGTCGGCCCACGACTGCGGAACCGGCTTGCCTTCCAGCGCGGCCTTGTTCACGAAAAGGCCTATCGTGCCCGAGTGAATGGCAACCCAGTGGCCATCCGGGTCTTTCAGGTCGGCCGGGATTTCGTCCCAGTGCTTGGGCTTGTAAGTACCCAGCACATCGTATTTCATGGCCTCGATAGCCGAGGTAATACCCAGGTAGACCACATCGGCCACCGGGCTTTTTTTCTCGGTAATGATCTGGGCCAGGGATTGGCCCGAATTTTTATTGTCCAAGGGAACGGTAATGCCCGTATCGCTCTTGATGTTTTTGACTTGCCCTGCCCAGTCGGCCCACTGCGGCGGACAGTTATAGCAAATGGCCAGGTTTTCAGCCTGTGCCGAGCCTGAATAGAGTCCGGCGGACACTATTACCAAGCCAAGGAACCTAAGCAATGTCGTTTTCACGTAATGACTCCTTCATTGATATGCAAAAAAACAGTAGTGCGCATGCGGCAGGCCTGATCCGGATTTCCGGATCATGAACCGCCAGTCTGCGGCAAACCTACCGACCTCCCTGCCAAAAGCGCATGGTTCAAAAACAAAGACTCGCGCTCGTTCCTCTCCCCGCCGATTTGCCTGAGCAGGCGTTCGGCGGCCTGTCGGCCGATTTCGCCGTTAGGCTGACTGATGGTGGTTAAAGCCGGTTCGATAAGCTGGCCATACTCCAGCCCGTCGAAGCCCATGACGGAAATGTCCTGGGGAATATGAATTGAGCGCTGACGCAATGCCTTGATGACCTCCAGCGCCAGCAAATCCGTGCTGCAGAATATGGCTGTGGGACGGCGGCTCATTGTATGGAACCAATATTGCAGTTGTGTTTCGAGTGTGCGGGTTCCAAAATCGACCTCCGAAAGCGGCATGGGTTCGAGCCCCGCCTCCAGCATGGCGTCCCGATAGCCCAGATAGCGATGCGCCGAACGATCGGACGCGGTAAGGAAACCGGCCAGCATGGCAATGCGCCGATGCCCGAAACCAAGCAGATGCCGCACGGCATCGCAAGCGGCCTTGCGATCGTCGACCGAAACCGTTTCGTACCCCGCCGCATGGTTGTACATAAGTACATAGGGCATGTTTTCAGTGGACAGCAATGCCAGCGCCCGGCTATTTTTCGTATCGGCAACGGTCAACAGCAGGCCGTCCACCTTTTGCCGCAACAGGATTTCGATGAATTGCTCTTCCTTTGACGAATCGTATTGCGTCGTGGTGAGCAGCATTCGCTTATTGTGCTGGCCAAGCACCTGCTCGATACCGCCAATGCAATCGGCAAACACAGGATTCCCCAGAGACGGCAACATGACGCCCACCAGATCCGTCTGGTTTCGGCGCAATTGCTGGCCAATAATGCTGGGCCGGAATTTCTGCTGCCGGGAAATTTCCATGACACGGGCCAGCGTGGCCGGACGAACCAGGTGCGGGGCATTGAAACAGCGCGACACGGTGGCGATGGAACACGCCGCCAGCTTCGCCACACTCTTGATGTTCGACATAAGCCCAGCCCGAAAACGGTGAAAATTGAGGAATCATTCAACAGGCCCGTCAGCCAGGAAAACACCTTGACCGGACGGCATGCCACCTGCGGCCAGCCTTGCGCCATCGAATAACACCGGCACCAAATGAAAACGTTTTCATTTTTGATTTTGAATTTATACCAGCTTTGATTTGAAGTTTCCATAGGGGAAATACCGGTACTCAGCCGCTAGATCGATGAGCCCCACACTCCAGCGTCCCGGAAACGCTTAATCGAGTCCTCGTTCGAACTGAACGACCACCGGTACGATATGCCCGCCAAGCCTTCATCGGCCGCCGCATCGGCAGGCACATAAGTCATTGCATCGAAACGCCCCGACCGGGAAATGATCGGTGGATTCATTGGCACACTGACGGGCCGGCCAGAGAATGGCGCTGATCTTCATGGCAGTTTTCCAAACGATAATTATTTATTATGGCTGGAAAATATTGCTGGAAAATCTAGGCCTTCCGACCCTTTCTTTGCAGCAATTGCTCTCTTCGACGCTTGCTCTTGTTTCTGGCGGGTCCTTTCAACGACTCATCAAGGCGCTGCTGCTCGACACTAGCCTGCACACGTCTGGCCGCTTGCGCCGCGCGGCGGCGCACTATCATTCTGGCGATACTGAAGGCGATTGCGAATGCAACGACAACAATAATGCCTTGAGTCAGGATTTCCATTGCTTTTTTCTCATGCCGGTTGTGAATCGGGGAAGGGATCCACGAATACAAGCAGTACAACATGGGATCAGCCCGTCATGCAATTCGCCGATTCCCGAAATGGCCTGCTCTCGCGCCGGACTCGGGTGCGCTCCGTTTTGTGTTTGACAACTCCAATACGTACGACTATATTGAAATCATGGCTAAACCATCACATCGCGAAAAACTCCTGACCATAGGCATGCGGGTCGTGCACGAGCACGGGTTTGCAGGCGCGAGCGTGCGCGATATTGTCCAGGCGGCAGGCGTGCCGCAAGGGTCGTTCACCAATCACTTCGCCTCGAAAGAAGCCTTCGGAATCGAAGTCATCGATCTCTATTTCGCCCGCCACCTGAATGTAATGGACGAGACGCTGCTCAACGATGCGCTGCCGCCGCTCCAGCGGCTCCGCACTTATATCGACACCGGCAAAAACCGCCTCAATCTGGACGGCATGCGAAATGGCTGTCTGTTTGGCAACTTTACCGCCGAGGCCAGCGATCACAGCGAACTCATACGGCACCGCCTCGTCGAGATATTCTCGGAAATGCAGCGATCCATCGCCTACTGCCTCAGAGCCGCCGTAAAAGCGGGCGAATTGTCGCCCAGCACCGACTGCGACGAAATTGCGGGCTTTATCGTTTCATCGATCCAGGGCGCCAACCTCTTGGCAAAAGCCCAGCGCAGCCCGGTGCCGGTGGAACGCTTCAAAGAAATTCTCTTTTCGAGCATCCTGCGCCGAACGGGGTCGTTCGACCCGGATCAGCACAGCGCGGACACAACGGGCCTGGGCCACTGACCCTCTTCCAGGAAGCTGGGCGCGAAATCAGCCAAGCGCATTCAGCGCATCACTCAAAAAAAATATGTACAACCGTATTTTTTTCTTGACACTATTAATACGGTCGTACATACTGATTCAAAGAACGGTATGCATCCATGCAAGAAGGCTGGATGAGTACCTCCGTTTTTCCCGCCACGGGAACCCTTGCCGGCGTGCCCATCGCTGTTGGCAGCGAAGCAGCACAATGATTTTCGTGCACAACAAAAGGACTTGAAATCATGGCGTCCAGACCCGTAAAAACTCCCGGCCCCGATCATCCGATCACAATCCGGACAAACCCGTCGCAAGTCATCGTGTCGCTCAAGGGACGTGTTATCGCCAACACCCGCGATGCCCTGACATTGCGGGAGGCTGATTACCCGGCAGTGCAGTACATACCCATGAAGGATGTCGACATATCGCTTCTCGAACGCAGCGATCACAGCACATATTGCCCTTACAAGGGCGAGTGCGCCTACTACAGCATTGCATTGGACGGCGAACGCTCGGTCAACGCCGTATGGACCTACGAGGCTCCTTATGCGGCCGTTGCCGCCATCAAGGACCATGTCGCCTTCTATCCTGATCGTGTCGACACAATTGAAGAGCACCACATTACCCCCGGATCGTGATCCACCACTCAACACCTATTCTCAAAGCTCAGACACCCGGATCTTCCATGACGATTACCACACGCACGCTAGGGCAGCAGGCAAGTTTTTGGGTTGCGGCCGCGGTCGTTACCCACACCCTCTGGACCAGCGCGGCGCCCGCGGTCACTTACCCCCTGTATGCCGCCGAATGGCACCTGACACCCACCGTGACGACGGCCATCTTTGCCGTCTACCCTGTCGTGGTCGTGGCCGCCCTGCTGCTGTTCGGCAATGTCTCGGACCGCATCGGGCGCCGTGCAACCATTCTGTTCGGGCTGGCCGCCTCGCTGCTTGGCGTGCTGCTCTTCGCTGTCGCTCCGAGCGTCGGCTGGGTATTTGTCGGCCGCGCGTTCATGGGAATGGGTGTGGGGCTGTCCGCCGGCCCTGCCTCGGCCGCCATGCTGGAATTCAGCTCACCGGGGCAATCGGACCGCGCCAGCGCCATGAACACCGCCGCTCAATCCTCAGGCCTTGCCCTAGCAACCCTGGTCGGCGGAGCCCTGGTCGAGTACGCTCCCTTTCCCACACGCCTCAATTTCTGGGTGCTATTCGTGGTTCTGCTGGCCATATTTGCCGCCGTGTGGTTCTTGCCGCGCCATGCGCAAGGCGCATCTTCTGTACGCTGGCGTCCGGGGTCCGTCAGCATTCCCAAAGGCATGGGCAAGATTTTCCTGACCTCGGCGCTTTCCGTCACAGCCGCCTACGCACTGGGCGCCATCATGTTGTCGCTGGGCGCACAGATTGCGAAGGATCTTATAGGCTCGTCGAACGCGCTGGTGAGCGGTGCCGCAATCGCGCTATTCGCGGCATCGAGCGGCACCGTGGCAATTATCGCTAAACGGGCCGCGGCCCGCACAAACATTCTTCGAGGGGGTATCGTTTCGGTGGCTGGCCAGGCCCTGCTGATGTTGTCAGCCGCGCATCACTCTCTGCCTCTCTTCCTGGCTGCCGCGGTAACTACAGGTGCGGCCTACAGTCTGCAATTTCTTGGCGGACTGACGCTGATCAGCGCAAACGCGCCAGCCAGCCATCGCGCTGGCACGCTTTCGGCGATTTATCTGATCGCCTACCTGTTCATGGGAAGCATTGCACTCGTGCTTGGTGTGCTGGCCACGGCCCATGGCCTTGAAACAGCCGTGGACATAGGGTCGCCCGCAATCGCCCTGCTGGGCATCGCCGCCCTGCTGCTTGCTGTCTGGACCAGTCGCCCTCGCAACGCGGTTGCCGCGTGCGCTCCTTAGTGCGTTTTCGGTTCTAGTGTTTTACGGCGCTGGGTGTGTTTTAGTGGCTTTCAATTTTAGTGGCTTTCAATTTGGGCTGTAGTTTTGGACTGTGTTGCGGTGTTGTCTGTGTAGGCGGCGGTTAATTCTATAAAGACGCCGCAGGGTGGGCGGTGCTGTGCAGTCCGGCACGTCCAGCGGTCGGCTAGCTGCGCTAGCCGACTACCCGGGTCTGCCTCGTCCAGGCGGGCGTCGGGCGAACTCGCCCGGCCTCGCGAGGCCGGGCTCAGACAGCGCCCGCCGACACCCCCCGCCTTCCCTTCGTCAGCACCCGGCGCTGGACTACCGCCGGACTGCACAGCACCGCCCACCCTGCGGCTTGCGTTGAGGCAATGCAGCGAGAGAAGCACTTGGGTCATGCACCGAAAGAAACGTTGAGGTCATGCATCGAGGTATACCTTGGGCCGGCAAGTTCATTCCAGGCATGCCATTACGTGAGCCGTCTATCGGGGCTTGGGGTCAGGACCGGCGTAAGGCGTGCGCCGGATTTAGCTCGGCAAGGCGGGGGTAGTCGTCGGGCGCTGTCTGAACGGAGCCTCGCGTAGTTTGCGAGGCGTAGTGAGTTCGCCCGACGCCCGCCTTGCCGAGCTAAATCCGGATGAAGCACGCCGTGCCGGTCCTGACCCCAAGCCCCGATAGACGGCGTCTTCAAATACCAAAGCTACCAACCCACCGAATCCCGTAAACAACTCAACCCAAAAATGCTTTAGCCGCAACGGAAATAACCATCAAGCCGCCCAATCGCAATATCACTCAGTTAAGTATTGCCTTGACCAGCCGGCGGTCCGTGTTCTTGCAGTAATACTCGCAAGCGATACGCGCCGCATTGGCTGCGGTATGCACATGCATTTTTGCGTTGGCGTGCCAGCACATGGAAATAACAACCGAAGGCGGGATCGGTTGAACGGGCAATTCGACGAAAGCCCCACTGGCTATCTCATCGGCCACGAACAAGGCCGGAATCGCCGCCACGCCAAAACCGTTCTCGATGAGCCGGACAATAGCCGCGACCGAAGGAGAGCACAGCACATGAGCCTTCCCGGCGGGAATACCCGCCTGACTGGCGAAATTGGCCACAATCTGCTCGATCGCCCGTTGCGGCGCCGTCCCGCGCCCAAAAGTCAACACCGGATGTTGCAGCACATTCCTGATCAGATCACGCTTATTCTGCGGTAAAAAATTCTTTCTGGCTATCCATCGGACGGGATAGACGGCCAGCGCATCGGAAACGATCTTGTCGCTGTCGATGCCCTCTACGCGAAACACCAGATCGAGGTCGCCGGCAAGCAATTGCTTTTGCAACACGCTGCTCACTTCAACAGTCAACTCGACCTCCAGCTCCGGGTAATCCCTGTTGAGCTGCTTTATGTAGTGTGCCAACCAGCTATGAACGACGGTTTCGTTCACGCCGAGCCGTAAGCAGCCCTGCACGGCATCTTCCTGATGGGCCGCGACCTGCAGCTGGCGTACCGCTTCGAGCACGGAGCGGGCCTGATTCAGCAAACGCTGCCCATTGGCGGTAAGGCGGAATGCCTTGAATGACCGGTCGATCAGCTCGACGCCCAATTCATCTTCCAGGCTCTTGACACGCAGCGAAATCGCGGCCGGCGTCGCATGAAGCGCGCTGGCCGTGGCCCGAAAGCTTTTGAGCTGGGCGAGCATGACGAAAGTCTCGATAAAGCGTGTATTCACCCATGCTCCGCACAGCGATCGATCAGTTAAGAAAAACTATACGGTATTGCGCAAAAAAAATCGATAGCAAAATACCTTGATTGCTCCTATGCTTCAAAGTGGGATCCGCCTCTTGCCTCTCGCCTCATCACATGACACCACAAGATCTAAGACATCAAGTACGCCAGGGACAGCTCCGCGCCCCCACGGCCGGCTATTGCGGCGAATTCGCGCAGGCCAACCTGGCCATCCTGCCCAAAGCGCATGCGGACGACTTCATGCGCTTCTGTCAAAGAAACCCGAAGGCCTGTCCTTTGCTCGGCGTCGGCGAACCTGGGCAATGGAATATGGAATCGATCGGGCACGACATCGACATACGCACCGATATCCCGGGGTACTACCTATATCGCGACGGTCAATTGGCAGGGGAATTGACCACGCTGCACGATGTCTGGCAATCCGATTTCGTCGTGTTTGCCATCGGCTGCTCGTTTTCCTTCGAACAAATGCTGATGCAGGCCGGTGTGCCGCTGCGCCACATCGAGGAAAAACGCAACGTAGCGATGTACCGCAGCTCCACGCCAAACGTGCCCGCTGGCCCATTCGGCGGCAATATGGTCGTTTCCATGCGCCCCATGAAAAGCAGCGACGCAATCCGTGCAATCCAGATTACCAGCCGCTTTCCGGCCGTCCACGGTGCGCCCGTCCATATCGGAGACCCCCGCCTCATCGGCATCGCCGACCTGCAAAAGCCCGACTACGGAGAGCCCGTTGCCGTCCACTCCGACGAACTGCCGGTATTCTGGGCCTGCGGAGTAACACCTCAAGAGGCGATTCGCTCGGCTCGCCTGCCTATTGCCATTACCCACAAGCCTGGCCACATGCTGGTTACTGATATCCCGAATAGCGCTCTTGCCACATTCTGATATATAAAACCCACAGACCCACGCAAAGACGCGGGCACCCATGAGGAAATGATCATTCCTCGAAATAGCTACAGTCTGGAGACAAAACATGAAAAAAGTCATAGCAGCGCTGATTGCGTGCCTCGGCATGATGCTGACGCAAGGCGCGTCGGCCGAGGAAAAAGTCATCAAGATCGGCGCCATATACCCACTGAGCGGCGCTCTTGCCTCGACCGGAATCGAACTCAAGCAGGCCATCGAACTGGCGGTGGACGTGGTCAACAAAGATCACCCCGAACTCAAGGGCATACCGCTGGCGGCCGGCGCCGGGCTGCCTCATCTTGGCGGCGCCAAGATCCAGGTCATCTTCGCCGATTCGCAGGGCAAGCCCGATGTCGGCCAGGCGGAAGCCCAGCGCCTGATCGACCAGGAACATGTCGTGGCGCTGGTTGGCGCCTATCAGTCGGCGGTCACCAAAACATCGAGCCGCATTACCGAACAGCGTGAAATTCCGTATGTAAACGGCGAATCGAGCAGCCCCGACCTGACCGAGCGCGGCTACAAATGGTTTTTCCGCACCACGCCCAACGACGAAACCTTCATCAGCAACATGATGGAATTTCTCGACGGCATCAAAAAAGTACCCACCAAGAAAATTGCCGTCGTCTACGAGAACACCGATTTCGGCGTGAACACCTACAAAGCCGTAGAGAAATTCGCCAAGCAATCCGGCCGGCAAATCGTCGCCAACATCGCCTATTCCGCCGGCACGCCGTCACTGAATTCGGAAACGCAAAAACTCGCCGCCGCCAAACCCGACGTGGCCATCTTTGCCAGCTACACATCCGACGCAATGCTCTTTGTGCGCACCATGCGCCAAATGAACTACGCCCCGCCCATCATGCTCGCCAACGATGCCGGCTTTATCGATTCGCGCTTCATCTCCGAAGTCGGCCCGCAGGTGCAAGGCGTGCTGACACGCGACGTATGGTCCAACGACCTGTACACCATCAAGCCGGTCATCAAGCAACTGAACGATATGTTCAAGGCGCGGGCCGGCAAAGACCTGAATGGCAACAGCGCACGGTCCCTGCAAGGTATTCTGGTGCTCGCCGATGCCATTGATCGGGCCGGATCCACCAAGCCCGACGCCATACGCAAGGCGCTGGTCGCCACCAACCTGGACGCGGATCAAATCGTCATGCCCTGGGCCGGCGTCAAGTTCGACGACAAGGGGCAGAACCTGAAGGGGCAAGGCCTGATCCTGCAATTGGTAGGCAAGGACTACCAGACTGTCTGGCCCGACCGCTACAAGAAAATGAAAGACCTGCCCACGCTCCCCTTCTCCTGGAAGAAATAGGCAGCCCCTGACGCGAGGAGAATAATGTGTTCGAAGCTCTCGCCACAGGTTTGTTCAATGGCCTGATCTATGCTTTGGTCGCGGTGGGCCTGGCATTGATCTGGGGCATTACGGACGTCATCAATTTTGCGCATGGCGAATTCCTGATGCTCGGCATGTATGCCGCCTACTGGATGTTCACCATTGGGCATGTCGATCCAACTCTTTCGGCTCCAATAGTGGCCTGCGGCCTGGGCTTCGTGGGCTTTCTTTCCTACGGGCTCATTATCCGCCCACTGCAGCGGGCGCCGGCCATGATCGTGATTCTGGCCACCTTCGGCCTGGGGCTGGTGCTGCGGCAACTCGCCTTCATTTTCTTTTCGCCGGACTACCGCAACCTGCCCGATACCTGGCTGTCCGGCAGCGTTCACCTGGCCGGTGTTTCGCTCGGACGCCCCCAGGTGGCAACCGGCCTGGTCGCGCTGGTGGTGATCGGACTGCTGTTCATGCTGGTGTACCGCACGCGCTGGGGCCATGCGCTGCAAGCCGTGGCCGAAGACCGGCAAGCGGCCTCCTTTGTCGGGATCGCCTCCGATCGCGTCAATGCTCAAGTCTGGATCCTGGGCAGCGCGGTGGTGGGCCTGGCCGGCGCATTGCTGACCACCTTTTTCTATGTATTCCCCTCGGTGGGCAATGTGTTCGGCTTGCTGGCCTTCGTGGCCGTGGCCATGGGCGGTTTCGGCTCGCTGCCCGGGGCATTCATTTCCGGGATACTGATCGGCGTCATCGAGTCGATGACCGGGTATCTGGTCGAACCGGCTTACAAGATGGTCAGCATCTTCCTGATTTTCCTGCTGGTTCTCTGGTACCGGCCACGTGGTCTTTTCGGGCGTTGGTGAAATGAAAATCGACAAAAATCAAACCGGGCCGCAAGACATGCGGGCACCTTCCCTGCCCGCGCCTACCGGCTGGAAGGCCATTTCCGCCTCCAGCCGATCCGGGGCCGTGCGCGGACTCGTATTGGCCGTGGTGGCGCTGGCGGTCTTTCCGCTGGTGGTGACCGACTCGTTTTACCAGCAAATTGTCGTCATGACGCTGATGTACGGCGCCCTGGGGGCCGCCTGGAACCTGGTCAGCGGTTTTCTCGGGCGGGTTTCGTTCGGGCATGCCGTGTTTCTTGGAGCCGGTGCCTACACCACTCTATTGTTGCTGCATGCGCTAAAGCTCAGCCCCTGGCTTGGGATCCCTCTGGGCGGTCTTGTAGCGGCCGCGGTGGCGTTCATCGTCGGCAAACCCACGCTGCGTCTTACCGGCCACTATTTTGCAATGGCCACGATCGCGCTGCTGTCGGTCGCCCAGTTGCTGATGACCAACTGGACCTGGGCCGGCGGCGCAACCGGCATCGAAGCCCCTATTGCCAACAGTGCCTGGCTGCTGCTGTTTCGCTCAAAAGAACCCTATTACTGGATCGCCTTCGGGCTGGCCTTGTTCACCTTGTGGGCCACATTCGTGCTGGCCCGCTCAAAAACAGGCTATTACTGGCGCGCCATCAACGGCGACGAAGCCGCGGCGCGCAGCCTGGGGGTGCCCGCCGAACGCTACAAGATGCTTGCTTTCGTACTGTCGGCCGCCCTGACCGGGATGTGGGGAGGCTTCTATGCCATCTATATCGGGTTCATCGACCCCGATTCAGCTTTCAGCCTGACTCTGTCCATCCAGATCGTGCTGGTCACGATTCTCGGCGGCATCGGTACCCTTGCCGGCCCGTGGCTGGGAGCGGCATTACTGATTCCACTGGCCGAGGGCATGCGCGTTGCCATGGGCAGTTCCGGCCACGGCTTCGATCTGCTGCTTTATGGGCTGGCAATCATCCTCGTCAGCCTCTTCCTGCCGAAAGGCTTGATCACACTCAAGGTGCGTCGTGGCTCTGCTGGAAGTTAAAAACCTGACCAAGAATTTTGGCGGCCTGGTCGCCAACCGAGACATCAGCTTCGATGTCGATACCGGCGAGATCGTCGCCATCATTGGCCCGAACGGTGCCGGCAAAAGCACTTTGTTCAACGGCCTGGCAGGCCACCATCAGCCCACATCGGGCAGCGTGACGTTCAATGGCGTCCAGCTCGTGGGCCAGGCGCCGGAAGCCATAGCGGCCATGGGGCTGATGCGTACCTACCAGATCCCACGCAGCTTCGCGGCCATGACGGTGCTCGATAACGTCATGATTGGCGCATTGCTGCGGCAACCCAGCCTTGCCGGCGCGCGAGCTGCCGCGCAACAGGTACTGGACACTGTGGGGCTGGGCGATCGCGGCCCGACTCCGGCGGGAGAACTGAACGTAGCCGGCCAAAAACGGGTCGAACTGGCACGGGCCCTGGCGGCATCCCCCAAACTATTGCTGCTCGACGAGGTAGCGGGCGGGCTCAACCCCAGCGAAGCCCGCGAACTGGCTGAAATATTGCGATCGATCCACGCAAAAGGAGTGGCGCTGGTGATTGTCGAACACGTGCTGGAGGTTGTAATGCGGCTTGCACATCGGGTTCTGGTACTGGATTTCGGGCAACTGATCGCCTCGGGCACTCCCGAAGAGGTCGTACGCAACCCCGAAGTCATCGGGGCATATCTGGGGAGGAAGTACCGTGCCGGATAAGGCCTTGCTGAAAGTGGAAGACCTGCATGTGGCTTATGGCGGTGTGCAGGCGGTACGGGGCATATCGCTTGAAGTGCATCCCGGCGAAATTACCGCATTGCTGGGCGCCAATGGCGCCGGCAAATCAAGCACGCTGCTGTCCATCATCGGTTCGGTAAAACCGAAATCCGGACGCATCGCCTTCGACGGCGCCGATATTACCGGGCTGACGCCCGATGTACTGGTCAAGCGCGGCATAGCCCTGATCCCGGAGGGTGGCCGGGTGTTTGCACGGCAAACGGTAGAGCAGAACCTGCACCTTGGCGCCTATGTGGTTCCCGGTGAAGCGCTTTATCGCGAACGCCTGGAGCAGGTGTATGCACTATTTCCCAGGCTGGCCGAGCGCCGCGCGCAAATCGCCGGCACCCTGTCCGGAGGTGAACGCCAGATGCTTGCCATCGGACGCGCACTGATGAGCGGCCCAAGGCTTTTGCTGGTGGACGAACCCAGCCTGGGCTTGTCGCCGCTACTGGTCGAAACGGTCTTCGACACCCTGGCGAATCTGAACCGGAACGGCACATCCATTCTGCTGGTCGAACAGAACATGGCGCAAGCCCTGGAGCTGGCAACCCGAGCTTACGTAATGCAAAGCGGCAAAATCGCACTGCAAGGCAGCGCGGAAGAAATCGGCTCATCAGACCAGGTTCGGCAGGCTTACCTTGGCCTGTAAGCACTGTCCGTCCTGACTCGCCGATTCACTGAACACCGATTCAAACACACCGGGCGCCGACCAAACGGATCAGTCGCCCGAAGCGGAACAGACAAGCTTCATTAATGTGTCAAATTTTGACCAGCGAGTAATCCCGATGGCATAATGTCCCACCAACCGCGCCGACGCCCCTTCTTTGTAACAACATAATTCAACTCGAAACACCCCAACACTGGAATGGAATTGTGCGACGCCAACGTATCCTCGAAACTACCTTTGCCGTTGGAGAAAAAGATGCAAATCCGTCATTTGCTTAAAACATTGCCTTTAGTCCTGCTTAGCGCCAGCCTGGCCAGCACGGCCTATGCGGCCGATATCAAACTGGGGGTGGCCGAAGCGTTGAGCGGCCCGGCAGGCAAGTACGGCGTAGCCATCAAAAACGGGTTTACGCTGGCCGCCGACGAAATCAACGCCAAAGGCGGCGTCAATGGCAACAAGCTCGCGCTGGTCGTTGAAGACGAACAGGGCAAGAAAGAAGAAGCCATCAACGTCTTCAAAAAACTGATTTTCCAGGATAAAGTGCTGATGGTGTTTGGCCCTACCCTGTCGAACTCGGCTTTTGCCGCGGACCCGATCGCCAATGCCGCCAAAGTAGTGGTGTTCGGCACCAGCAACACCGCCGATGGCATAACCCAGATGGGGCCTTTCACATTTCGCAATTCCGTAATGGAAGCCGACGTGCTGCCGGTCAGCACACGTGCCGCCGTCAAGCACTTCAATCTTAAAAAAGTTGCCGTCATTTACGGCAATGACGATGCGTTTACCAAAGATGGCTATAACGTATTCAAGGCCACGCTGGCCGATCAGAAAATTCCGGTAAGCGATACCGAAACCTACGCAAAAGGCGACGTCGATTTCAAGGCGCAACTCACCAAGATCAAGGCCAGCAATCCAGATGCCATCGTCTGCTCTTGCCTTGCCGAGGAAGCCGGCAATATTATTCTGCAGGCGCGCTCGCTGGGCATGAAGCAGCCGTTCATCGGCGGCAACGGCCTTAACTCGCCCAAGCTGTTCGATATCGCCAAAGATGCCGCCGACAATTCCATTATGGGCAGCCCATGGTCATCGGAAAATACCGCGCCGGCCAACCAGGCGTTCATTGCCGCCTACAAGAGCAAATTCAACGTGGCTCCCGACCAATTCGCGGCCCAGGCGTATGACGCCATGCACATCGTCGCGACGGCACTGAAAAGCGTCAAGCTCAGCGGCGATCTCGCCAAAGACCGCGACGCTCTGCGTGTGGCGCTGCCAACCGTCAAATGGGATGGCGCGACCGGCAAGTTTGCATTCCGCCCCGCCCCAGCCTCCAAAACCGGCAAACCGGTGGGCTACGACGCGCAGCAAGATGCCATCGTGAATATCGCCCAGCACAGCAAATTCGTAGTGCTTAAGTAGCGCCACTCGGCAAACACGCTTGAACGGCGCGCCAGATGCATTTCCAGTATTTGGCGAACGGGCATTTTTGGCTACCCCCGAAAATGCCCTTGTTTTTATCAACCTACCGACGCCATGCTCGAACAACAGCTTTTTAACGCGCTTTCGCTAGGCAGTGTCTATGCCCTGTTTGCACTGGGCTTCACGCTCATCTTTGGCGTATTGGGCGTCATTAATTTGTCCCACGGCGCCATTTTCATGCTGGGCAGCTATGTCGCGCTGCTGCTGGTGAATACACTGGCCGTGCCGCTATGGCTTGCGTTGGTGGGGGCAATGCTGCTTACCGGCCTGATCGGGCTGGCAGTCGATTACCTGATCCTGCGGCCCTTGCGCGCCCGCAATGTACCCCATTTGATACCCATGATCGCCACCATCGGCGTGGCAATCATGCTGACCAATCTGACGCAGGGCCTGTTCGGCGTCGAAACCAAACGGTTCCCGCAGGGCACCATTCCCGAAGGAAGCTATAACCTCGGGCACCTGCACATAACAGCGCTGCAGGTCGGCATTATCGCGGTTTCATTCATACTGATGCTGGTGCTGCTGGCCATCATGCGTAAAACGCAGCTGGGCCGCGCACTGCGCGCCATCGCCGAATCGCCGAAAGCGGCCTGCCTGCTGGGCATCAACGTCGAAGGGCTGTTCTACCTGACTTCCTTTGCCGCGGCTGCGCTGGGCGGCGCCGCCGGCGTACTGGTCGGGCTATCGTTCAATGCGATTTCGCCTTATATGGGGCAGCCCATGCTGCTCAAAGGCGTCGCGGTCATTATTCTCGGAGGCATGGGCGATATTCGCGGCGCGCTGATCGGCGGCTTGTTCCTCGGCTTTGCCGAAGTATTGACGGTGGCCTACTTCTCCAGCGATTTCCGCGATGCGGTCGCATTCGGGTTGCTGTTTCTGATTCTGTTGATCAGGCCATCGGGCATGTTTGGCAAAGTACTGGAAAGAAAGGCCTGATATGCTCGACTGGTGGGATGGATTCTGGGCAACCTACAATACAGTGGTGTACAGCATAGGCGTCAACGCCATGCTGGCCCTGTCGATTTACGTAACCCTGGCCTGCGGCCTGCTGTCGCTGGCCAATGCGGCCTTCATGGGCATAGGCGCTTATACCGCGGCCCTCATCAGCATGCAGACCGGGCTGTCCTTTCCCGTGGCGCTTGCCGCGGCAGGGGCATTGCCGGCGATGGTCGCCTTGATCATCGGGATACCTACCCTGCGCCTGTCCGGCGTTTACCTGGCCATGGCGACACTCGGCTTTGGCGAAGTCGTCCGGATCATCCTCCTGAATCTGGACATTACCGGCGGGCCGATGGGGCTCAATGGCATACCGCTGAAAACCGAGTTCTGGCACATTGTGCTGTTATTGGCGGTAATCCTGTACCTGCTGGGGCGCATGCGGCGCTCCCGGATCGGCCGCGCATTCGAGGCGATCAAGGCCGACGAGGTGGCGGCACAACTGATGGGCATCAACGTGGCGGGATACAAGCTGTTCGCGTTTGCGCTGGGCGGCGCAATCGCGGGCATTGCCGGCGGCCTGAACGCGCATTACACATTTACCATCGGACCCGGCAACTACGCGTTCGAAAACGCCGTGGACATCCTGACCATGGCCGTGTTCGGAGGCATCAGCAACCTGATCGGGCCAACGGTCGGCGCAACCATCCTGACGCTGTTGCCGGAAATACTGCGCCCCTTCAAGGATTTTCGCCTTGCCATCAATGGCCTGATCCTCATCCTGGTGGTCTTGTATTTACCCAATGGGGTCTGGGATCCCAGGCGGATCCATGCATTCTGGCAACGCCGCAAAGCACGGAAGGTGCCCTGATGCTGCAATTCAACCAGATCAGCAAAGAGTTCGGCGGCCTGAAGGTTCTTGCGGACGTCAGCTTCGACGTGCCGCAGGGCACTATTTTCGGCCTGATCGGCCCCAACGGAGCCGGCAAAACCACGGTGTTCAACCTGGCAACCGGTTTGTTGCGCGCATCGGGCGGCCGCATCGAATTCAATGGCACGGACCTCGCCAAACTGCCGCCGCACCAGATTACCAAGCTGGGCATCGCACGTACGTTCCAGAACATCCGCCTGTTCAAGGATGCCAGCCTGCTGGAAAATGTGGTGATAGGCATGCACGGCCACCTCGATTACAACTTTGCCGGCCTGCTGTTCAACCTGCGTTCATTTCGCCAGATCGAGGCTCAGGCCCGCGAACGGGCGCTCGAGCTGCTGTCCTGGGTCAAGCTCGACCACAAGGCCGATATGCTGGCCGACAACCTCTCCTACGGCGAGCAGCGCAAACTGGAGTTCGCGCGGGCGCTGGCCACACAACCCAAATTGCTGTTGCTCGACGAGCCGGTGGCGGGCATGAACTCGGCGGAGAAAACCGAGCTCATGGCGCAGATCATCGGCATCAAGCAACGCGGCTACAGCATATTCCTGATCGAGCACGATATGCGTTTCGTAATGGGCTTGTGCGATCGTATTGCCGTGCTCAATTTCGGGCGCATTATCGCCGAAGGCCCACCGGAAGAAATCCGCAACAATCCGCAAGTAATCGAGGCCTATCTGGGCAAGGAAGAAGACGAATGAGCGAGATTCTGCGGGTTACCGATCTCGTGGTTTCCTATGGCCACATCGAAGCGGTCAAAGGCATAAACCTGACACTGAACAGCGGCGAGATCACGGCCCTGGTCGGAGCCAATGGCGCGGGCAAGAGCACCACCTTGCTGGCCATTTCAGGCTTGCTGAAATCCGTCCGCGGCCAAGTGCTGCTCGACGGTACCGACCTGACCCGGCTTTCGCCGCACCGGATCGTGCGCAGCGGCGTGGTTCAAGTCGCTGAAGGCCGGGCGATTCTCACTACGCTGACAATTCATGAAAACCTGGAACTGGGCGCCTATACCCGAAGCGACAAAGCGCAGATCGCCCAGGACCTGGACTGGGTATATACGCTGTTTCCGGTGCTGAAGAAACGCGCCGCCGGCCTGGCCGGAAACCTGTCGGGCGGCGAGCAGCAAATGCTGGCGATCGCACGCGCATTGATGGCAAAGCCGCGCATATTATTGCTCGATGAACCATCCATGGGCCTGGCACCCCTGCTGGTGCGGGAAATCTTCCAGATCCTGCAGGAAATCAATCGCACCGGTCTCACCATCTTTCTGGTCGAGCAAAATGTACGGCAGGCCCTGCGCATCGCGCAGCGCGGCTATGTGCTTGAAACCGGCCGGATCGTGCTGGCCGACAACGGTGAAAACCTGCTGCACAACCCCAGGGTAATCGAAGCCTATATGGGCGGATAGCGGGGCGAAGGTATTAAAAATCGTCAAGACACGGCTACATGGCTATCCCTGCGAGCATCGCGCGCACCCATATAGCACCCATTGCGCCGCATTAAAATCTGCATACCGCCGAAATCCCAAGTACTGGTCTTCTGGGCCGTGACCTCATGCCCCAATGCGGCCAGTTTCTGCTTGGTATGCTCGTTGAAACCAGGCTCCAGGACGACTCGCAGCCCTTCATTGACTTTGAAACGCGGCGCATCGACGATCGCCTGGGGGTTCTGGCCGTACCCGGCCAACCGCGCCACAAGCTGTACATGCCCTTGCGGCTGGAATTTGCCGCCGGTTGCTCCAAATGCCGCCATCGCACCGTTATCACGCCGCAGGAACCCCGGCAATATGGTATGGAAAGGGCGGGCGCCAGGAGCAAGACGAGCAGGCGAATCGGGATCAAGGGAAAAACCGGCGCCCCGGTTCTGCAAGGCAATACCCGTTTCAGGCACTACCACGCCAGACCCGAACCCCATGTAATTGGACTGGATGAACGACACCATCATCCCCGAAGCGTCTCCTGCAGCAAGGTAAACCGTTCCCGCGATAGGCGGAGGGATGTGGCCGAAATCGATCGCGCGATCGGGGTCGATCAGAGCCGCCGCTCGCGCCACACGTGCCGCGGACAGCAGCTCCGCGGAATCTGCCGCCATGTTCCGCGGATCGCCGAGCAAGGGCGCGACATGCGCAAAGGCGAGCTTTATCGCCTCGATTTGCAAATGCAGCGCCATCGCGGAATCCGGATCAAAGCCGGCAATGTCCAAATGATCGAGAATGGCCAGCGCATAAAGGGCCACTAAGCCCTGACCGTTGGGCGGCATTTCGAAAACCAGGGTATCTTTGAACCTGGCATTCAGTACTTCGGTCCAGTTGGCTCTGTGAGCCGCAAGGTCTTCCAGCGAGAGATCGGCACCGCAATCGGCCGCATAGCCCGCCATCAGCCGCGCCGTCGAGCCCTCATAAAAATCCTGGCCATGGCTGCCCGCTACGCGCCGCAGCGTCTCTGCAAGCTCGGGCTGCTTGAACACTTCACCCACCTTCGGCGCGCTGCCGGACGGTAGGAAAGTCCGGCTGAAATTCGGCTGTCCGGATAATTCGGCGGCCTGCTCCGCCCATTTTTGCGCAACTCCGGGCGAAACGAAGAAACCTTGGCTCGCGTAATGGATTGCCGACTCCAGCAATTGAGGAAACGGGATGCTGCCGTACTCGCCGGACAGTGACGACCAGGCAGAGATCGCACCGGGCACCGTTACGCTGTCCCAGCCTCTTTGCGGCATTTTTCCGCCATTTCTTTGCGCCATGCGCGCCAGGTCCGATTTTTGAGGGGCACGGCCGGTGGCATTCAGTCCTCGCAAGCGCGAGCCGTCCCAGACCATGGCGAACGCATCACCGCCTATGCCATTATTTGTCGGCTCCACCACGGCTATAACGGCTGCGGCGGCGACAGCCGCATCGACGGCATTGCCCCCGTTGTCGAGAATATGCAGGCCTGCCTGCGCCGCCAAAGGTTGCGACGCAACCACCATACGCTCTCCGAACACCGGCCGGATCGTCGATAAATACGGAAATTCGTCGATGGGACTTCGTTGCATCGCGCTAGCCGCCGACGGCTATGTTCGAATGTTTGACAATTTTCGTCCATCGCGCCGACTCGGCGCGCACGAATGCCGCAAATTTCGCCATGCTTTCCGGTTCGGGCGTAATACCCAATTTATCAAACTGCGTGCGCACATCCGGCTCCTGCAGGATTATTCCGATTTCCTTATTCAGACTGGCCGCCACCGGCCCGGGTACGCCGGCTGGCCCAAACAAGCCAAACCAGGCCGTCACCTGATAGTCCGGCAAACCTTGCTCCATCAATGTCGGCAGCTCCGGCAGATAGGCACTGCGTTTGGCTCCGCTGACAGCCAGGGCCGTGACGGTGCCCGCTTTTATATGTGGAACAGCCGTTGTCACCAGGTCGAACATGACGTCGACCTGCCCGCTTAACAACGCATTCATGGCAGGCGCGCTGCCGCGATAAGGAATGTGCGTCATTTTTATACCGGCTTGACTGTCGAGCAAGACGCCGGCCAAATGATTCGATGTCCCTATACCCGCCGACGAATACGTCAGCTTGCCCGGTTTGCTCTTGGCCAGGGCAATCAGTCCGGACAGACTTTTGATTCCGAGAGACGGCCGGACAAGCAGCACAAATGGCATCGAAGCAACCCGGGCCACAGGAGTAAAGTCCTTCACGGGATCGTACCTGGCGTTGGGATTGACGGCCGGTGTCATGGCGTTGGAGCTGACCGTGCCAAGTAAAAGAGTATAGCCATCCGCCGGCGCAGTAACGACGCTGCGCGCCCCGACAATCGAGCCGCCGCCAGGCTTGTTCTCGACGATAAAAGGCTGCCCCATTCGTTCTTGCAGTTTCTGCGCAAGAATGCGCCCCAGAATGTCGGCCGATCCGCCCGGCGGATACGGCACCACAATATGGACGGCATGCGATGGAAAGCCGGCACTTTGGGCCACGGGGGCAACAGCGGCCAGCATTGCTATCGCCATAGAGGCGCCCAAGCATTTCTTGATCCACTTCATCGGAACACTCCCACAGAAAGAGACGACCGGAACAGACAGATTTCAACGCAGCGGCAAAACACCCGGATGCCGCCAAACCGCAATGCAGATCAAAACCCGACTCAGTTCGCCAGGGGTCGGCACATCAGCGAATCGGGACCGCTTGGCTGCCGTCCACCTCCGGGATCGAAGGAATCTCGACATCATATTCAGCGACATCCGCGCGGATCTGGTCCAGCGATTTTTTGATAATGCTCATTTCTTCGTCGGGATGCGTCGCTCCCAATCCGTGTTCGGCAGCCAAGGCGCGATTGTGTCCGGCCCGAAGCCGCTCTTCCTGGGGCAGGTTGACTACCGCATAGACCCCATTGAGCAATGTCCCTTGCAGCTTCTTCGCAAATCGCCGGCCCAGCATGGCCTTTTCATCCATGGAAAGGTCTTCAAAGAAACGCCGCATAATAATGCGCCCGAACTGTATATGGCGGGCCTCGTCGCGCAGAATCAGCTTGCACGCCGTTCGTATCGAACTGAATCGGGCATTCTGATAGCGCGCCTGCAGCAACTCGCCGGACAACTGTTCAAACAAAGTATTGACCGCCATACCTCCATAGAACGACATGGTTTTTTCCGCCTGTTCGTTATGGAATTGCGGAATGATCGACTGAAAATAGTCCGCTCGCGGCGACGGCTGGTAGCCCCCCAGGGCCGCTGCAATCCGGAACGACGCTTCGTGGTGCCGCAGCTCTTCTGCGATAAAGTTCACCACATGCTGCTTGATCTCAAACGGCAGATGACCATATATGGCATCCCGCAGGCGTTCGGCGCCATACGGAATGGCCCCATGCTCCATCCATGCCCGCAGGCTCCACCATTCCGCTCCGGCATCGCGAACTTCGGGGGGAAGCTGCGCCTCTTTAACGTCGCCATGATCTATCGTTACCGGATCCCAGGCCAGTTCCCGTGCCTGGGTGCATAGCGTCCAGACATCGGGGAATTCCAGTTCGGACGCTATAGGATAAGGATTGGGGACGGGGGTCAATTCTTCGAGTAAAGACGCTTGCACAGTCGCCTCCTGGTCACGGTGGATAAGTCTGCAAAAAGTATAGGTTCAAGTTTGTAATATTTCTAATACTATCGATCAGACACGGTGATACTATTTTTATGCGAAAAACGAAGGCCGCGGGCTCCGGCCAGCGCGACGCGCGCATCGATGTAAACAGGGAGAATCGAATGGTCGATCTTAGACAGTTGCAGCAATTTGTGATGGTCGCAACCGAGCTGAATTTTCATCGCGCCGCCGAACGCCTGTTTATGTCCCAACCGCCGCTCAGCGCCGCGATTCGTCGTCTCGAACAGGATATCAATGTTGTACTGTTCGACCGAAATCGCCACCAGGTCAGACTCACTTCCGCAGGCGAAGTCTTTTTAAAGGAAGCGCGCCGTACCCTTGCGCAAGCACAATTCGCCGTCGAAGCGGCGCAAGGTATCGGCCAGGGGCTCGCCGGCGTGCTGCGCCTGTCTTTCGTACCAAGCGCCGCGCTTGACCTTTTACCCCCGCTGCTACAGCGTTTTCAGAAAATGTATCCAGGGATACGCCTTGTCCTTACGGCCGAAACCACTGAGCGGGAAATCACCGCGCTACGCTCGGGAAGTATAGATCTGGCTATTGTGGTGCCTCCGGTCGAAGAATCATTCGGCGTCGATCTGGCCGTGTTACGCGTCGAGACCATGGTGCTTGCCGTGCCTGTAAGCCACCGCTTTGCGGCAAAGAAGCAAGTGCCCTTGCGCTCATTGGCAAAGGAATGGTTTATTTCATTTCCCTTTACCGAAGGGCGCGGCTTTGCCGGATCGGTGCTGGCGGCATGCCATAGTGCGGGCTTTTCACCCCGCATAGCGCAGGAAGCTTCGCAAATGCAAACCATACTGACGCTGGTCGCAAGCGGCCTTGGCGTAGCACTCGTCCCTGCCGCCATGCAATCGGTTCATATCCACAACGTGACATACCTTGATGTCTCCGGTTCCCAGGGGCTGCTTCGGTATGAGCTGGCACTCGCATCGATGATCGACAGGCGGAGCCCTATAGTGAAGGCATTCATAACGGAAGCAACGCGGTCGACGCCGAAGTCCCTGCAAAAGGACAAAGCGCTTTGCAGCGCCCCATCCTGAAAAAAGATAAAGCCGGATAACCAGGTTCGGCAAGAAAACAGCCACAAGTGGAAACGCGGCTTTCCGTCAGCCGGACGTCCAAAGGTGTTGCGCGGCGTAAGCACGCCACGGACGCCAGGCATCCGCTCGGGCGAGAAGTTCGGATGAAGAATAATCCCGCCCTTCCAGCCTGGCCATTGCGCGCATGAGGCCGATGTCGGCGGACGGAAAGGCATCCGGCTCGTGCAACTGGCGCAAGGCAATGTATTGCGCGGTCCACTCCCCTACGCCACGGATCTTGCGCAAGCGCTTCACCGCTTCATCAAGCCCGCCGGTCGTATCGAAAAGATGTGTGTCGGCAATGGCGGCCTCTGCCACAGCGGAAAGCGTCGCCGCCCGGCTGCGGGGCATTCCCAGAGACGCCAGATCCGTGGCCGCTATGGTCTCGGGCCTTGGAAACACATGGGTCAAATCGCCGTCCGGCCGCGCCAGGGGCTCGCCATGAGCGGCAACCATGCGTCCGGCCAGGCGCACAGCGGCGGCAACCGTAATCTGTTGCCCCAGCACGGCACGCATAGACAGTTCGAAGCCATCCCAGGCACCCGGAACGCGCAAGCCCGGCCGTGCCTTCACCAGAGGAGCCAGCACCCGGTCTTTGGCAAGATGGGCCGCAATAACGGAGGGATCCACTGCCAGATCGAACACCCGGCTCAGTCGCGCGACGATGACCGGCAAAACCGAGGGCTTGGAAAATCGCACTGTCGCGCGCAAGACATTGCCGTCGGCGGCGCGGACGGCAACCATTCCCTGCTCGCCATCCAGCTGCATCGTACGCGCATAACAGTCGGCAGAGACGGTCTCGATACCGGTAATGGCTCGCCGGCGCAGAAATTCCAGCATGGACGCCCAATCGTACGGAGGACGATAAGGCAGCAAAATGTCGATCTCGCCAGGTGGCCCGGCCGGGGCCTCCTGCGCCACAGCCGAACCGGCTGCATTAGCGAGCCGCGAGGGTTGCCTTCGCGGGCATCCGCGGGAACTGGCGTTATGATCAAGATCCATGCGGAAATGCTAGTGCAGCGTCCATGCGCTGTCCAGCGGTTTTCGAGCATTGCCATCGATACATCAGGAGCCCATGACATGCGTTACAAAAAATTCGGCCGCACCGGCCTGTTCGTTTCCGAACTCTGCCTCGGTACCATGACATTCGGCGGGCAGGACGGCATGTGGGGCCAGATCGGCACCCTCCAACAGCTTGAAGCGGACCGGCTGATCGGCCATGCGCTGGATGCCGGCATCAATTTCATCGATACCGCCGACATTTACTCCGAAGGCAATTCGGAAATCATCACCGGGCAGGCACTGAAAAACCTGAAAGTGCCGCGCGAGAATGTCGTGGTTGCAACCAAGGTGTACGGCGAAACCGGCACGAAAAGCGTCAATTCGCGCGGCATGTCGCGCTATCACATCATGGATGGCGTGAAGGCCAGCCTGGCACGCCTGCAACTCGACCATATCGACCTCTATCAGATCCACGGTTTCGATCCCGCGACCCCCATTGAAGAGGCCGTGCGGGCCCTCGACGATCTGGTGCGGCACGGCCATGTGCGGTATGTCGGCGTATCCAACTGGGCCGCCTGGCAGATCATGAAAGCCCTTGGAATCTCCGAGCGGCTCGGCCTCGCGCGGTTCGAATCCCTGCAGGCCTACTACACCATTGCCGGCCGCGATCTCGAACGTGAACTGATTCCGTTGCTGAATAGCGAAAATGTCGGGCTGCTGGTCTGGAGCCCGCTGGCCGGCGGCCTGTTAAGCGGCAAGTACGGCCGCAGCGTTCAGCCCGAAGAGGGCAGCCGTCGCGCCACTTTCGATTTCCCTCCGGTAAACCTTGAGCTCGCCTATGACTGCATCGAAGTCATGCGCGATATCGCCGAGCCCAGGGGCGTGTCTGTCGCACAGATCGCGCTCGCCTGGCTGTTGCACCAAAAGACCGTCACCAGCGTGATCGTCGGCGCAAAGCGTGTCGATCAACTGAAGGACAACATTGCGGCAACAGCCATCGAGCTGGACGGCGACGAACTCAGCGCGCTGGACACGGTAAGCGCCCTGCCGGCCGAGTATCCCGGCTGGATGCTCGCGCGCCTTGGCGCGTTTAGACACAAGCAACTGGCGGAGTCCGAGGGCGTTTGAGGTTTATTTACTCCGGCCTCGTCCAGGCCTTTCAGCTTTGGCCGCGGTATTGCCCTTCGGGCCAAACAGCTCCGCAACGGCGGCGCGCAGGCATTCGATCAGTTGCTGCGTGCTTGTCGTCAAGCGCTGCCCGCGCATGGTGATAATACCCACGGGCGGCAGTTCCACGCCTACGTCCAGGGCCAATATCCTGAACAGGCCTTCGCGCTCGAAATGCTGGCCGACCGAGCGGGCCATAAACCCTACCGCGTCAAGCTGACCGACAAAAGTGGCGATGGCGAAATACGAAGAGGACTCAACCAGATCGATGGGCGGCTCCAGGCCGCAGCGGTGAAACTCCTGCTCGATCTTGACACGCAGCGATGCCCATGGAGGAGGCATGACGCAAGACATGCGGGCCAGGTCGGCCCACGTGGGCCTGGCTTTTCGAGCCAAAGGGTGGCCTCGCCTGACCACCGCCACCATGGGCTCGTTGTAGAGCGCCTCTGTCACCAGGTCGGGTGCCGCATAGCCTGGCTCCAGACGTCCCAGAAAAAAATCCAGCTCGTTGATTCTCAATTTGGGCAGCAAATGAGTAAGATCGCCCTCTTCGATCAGGACAGTGGCCCGCGCCGAGCGTTCTTTCAGAAGCGCCACACCCCGCGACAACAATACCGGCAACGCGCCTCCCATGCAGCCCACGCGGGTGCGGCCGGCCGCCCCGCTTGCGACGGCCGAGATTTCATCGCGCGTGCGCTCGTACTGGGCCAACACCGAACGCGCAAACCGGATCAGCGACAGCCCCGCCGCTGTAGGTGCCGTACCGCGCGTCGAGCGATCGAACAGCGCCAGTCCCAGCATGCCTTCCACTTCCGTCAGCATTTTCGAAACGGCAGGCTGGCTTACTGAAAGAAAGTCGGCGGTGCGTCCGATATGCCGGAACTGATCCAGCGCCACCACCAACTGCAGGTGGCGTAACTTTATATTGGAGCGAAGTACCCGGTCTATCTGTGCCATGATTCAAATATAAATAACCTTTAGGTTATGAATAGATTCCAATATTTGATTAGATAATTATGATGGAGTTTACGACAATAAATAACTGGCACGTGAAATTCGACCGCCCAGCAATACGAATAACTTCTGTAGGAAGACCAATGAGACAAACCAAACCTCAAAATCCCCAAAGACGCCGCTTGCTTGTGGCCAGCGCGGCGGCTGCCGCGTCCGGTGCCGCCGGGCTGCTGTTGCCCAGCGCCGCTCGCGCCGCCGGGTACCCGAATCATCCCATCACCTTTATCTGCCCATGGCCTCCGGGAGGCACGGGAGACCAATCCATGCGGGCGCTCTGTCAGGTGGCCTCGCAAGCCCTCAAGCAACCGATCATCGTGGAAAACCGGTCAGGCGCCTCGGGCATGATAGGCACCAAAACGCTCGCGATGGCAAAGCCCGATGGCTACACCATTGGGCAGATTCCCATTTCAGTCACGCGTTTCTCGCAACTGGGCACCCTGCATCTCGACCCCCGCAAGGATCTTACTTATATCGCTCGCACCTCGGGCCAGACATTCGGCATTGCCGCGCTGAGCAGCTCCCCATTCCAATCGCTCAAGGATATGGTGGCCTACGCCAAGGCAAATCCCGGAAAGCTGACCTATGGGCACTCCGGTATCGGCGGCGCCACGCACGTAGGCATGGAAGAGTTCTCGCAGATAGCCGGCATCAAGCTCACTCCCATTTCCTACAAAGGCGGCGCCGCCGCGCTTCAGGACGTGCTTGGCGGACGCGTTGACTTGCTTGCCGACTCAAGCTCCTGGGCGCCTTATGTCGAAAGCGGAAAGCTGCGTCTTCTGGCCACCTGGGGCTCGGAACGCACACCGCGTTTCAAAAATGCCCCGACACTCAAGGAATTGGGCTACGACATGGTCGTCGAGGCTCCAAACGGCGTGGGTGCGCCCAAGGGGCTCGATCCGGCCGTGGAAAAGACGCTGCGCGACGCATTTCGAGTTGCCGTCAACAGCGATGAATTCAAGCGTGTGACCGGCAACATCGATGCCCCGGTCATGTACCTGGATGGGCCCGAGTATCTGCAATATGTCAAACAGGTCTACACCCAGGAAACCGAGCTGATCAAGAACTTGAAGCTCAAAGAATTGATGCAAATTGCCTGAACCCGCGATGAACGCCTCTCCGCTGATCCGGCTGCACCCCAACGACAACGTTCTGCTTGCCAAGTCCCCGCTGTCGCTTGGACAGGAACTGCCGGAACTCGGCGTGCGCGTGCGCGCCCAGGTGCCGGCCGGACACAAGATTGCCGCCCGGCACATCGACAAAGGCGAGCAGATAAAAAAATGCAATATCGTGATCGGTATTGCCATGCGCCACATCGAGCCCGGCGACTATATGCACAGCCACAACATCGAACTGGCGGACTATTATCGCGACCCGGGATTCTGCCGGGACGTACAAGCGGTCGACTACGTCCCCGAAGCCGCGCGGGCCACGTTCATGGGCTTCATGCGCCCGAATGGGCGCGTAGGTACACGCAACTACATAGGCATACTGTCGTCGGTCAATTGCTCGGCCACCGTCATCAAGAATATCGCCGCGCATTTCACCCCTGAACGCCTGGCGCCATACCCGAACGTGGATGGCGTTGCCGCTTTCGCACAAACCAGCGGCTGCGGCATGTCCTCGCCAAGCGAACATTTCGACGTACTGCGCCGCACGCTCGCCGGTTATGCACGCCACCCGAATCTGGCCGGCGTTTTGATCGTGGGCCTGGGCTGCGAACGGAATCAGGTCTCGGCGCTGGTCGAGTCTCAACAGCTTGCGCCAGGCGCTCAGTTGCGCACGCTGGTCATGCAGGAAATCGGCGGCACGCGGGCCACCATCGCCGCCGGGATCCAGGCCGTCGAGGAAATGCTTCCGACGGCCAACCGCGCGGTGCGGGAAACCGTGTCCGCCAGCCATCTCAAAATAGGCCTGGAATGCGGCGGCTCCGACAGCTTTTCGAGCATCACCGCCAACCCCGCCCTGGGCGCGGCCATGGACGTGCTGGTCCGCCACGGCGGAACCGCCATTCTATCGGAGACGCCCGAAATTCACGGCGTCGAATATTTGCTCACGCGCCGCGCGGTCACGCCCGAAGTGGGGCAGAAGCTGCTTGACCGCCTCGCCTGGTGGGAGCGCTACACGGTGGGCCAGAATGCACAGTTCAACGGCGTCGTGGGGCACGGCAACCAGCAAGGCGGCCTGGCCAATATTTTTGAAAAATCACTGGGATCCGTCATGAAAAGCGGCTCCACTCCCTTGCAAGCCGTCTATGAATACGCCGAACCCATCGAAACCGCGGGTCTTGTATTCATGGATTCGCCGGGTTACGACCCGGTGGCCGCCACCGGCCAGATTGCCAGCGGCGCAAACCTGATCTGCTTTACCACCGGACGCGGCTCGATGTTCGGTTCCAAGCCCGCGCCTACCCTGAAACTTGCCACCAACACTCCCATGTTCACTCGTCTGGAAGAAGACATGGACATCAATTGCGGCCTGGTGCTCGACGGCGTGCTGACCCTCGAACAGATGGGCCGGCACATCTTCGAACATATCTTGCGGGCCGCATCGGGCATTCCCACAAAGAGCGAAGCGCTGGGCCTTGGCGACAATGAATTCGTGCCCTGGCATCTCGGCATCGTCAGTTGAACCGGATATCCAGGCCACGAACCCCCGCGAACCGTACGCCAACACCGCCCCAATCCTTTTATGGTGGAATATAGCCATGCCCTCGCATAATCCCTTCAAAGCCGCCCTGGCTGCCCGCCGGCCCCAGATCGGCCTCTGGCTCTCCATGGCGGACCCCTACCTGGCCGAAGTCAGCGCTACCACAGGCTTCGATTGGCTGTTGATTGACGGCGAACATGCGCCGAACGATTTACGCGCCGTCCTTGCGGCACTGCAGGCCATTGCGCCGCACCCCTCGGCCCCGGTGGTGCGCGCGGTGGCGGGTGAAACGCCGCTCATCAAGCAATTGCTGGATATCGGCGTCAAGAACCTGCTTGTCCCCATGGTGAACACCGTCGAACAGGCCCGCGGCTTGGTTGCCGCCACACGCTATCCACCTTCGGGCACGCGGGGAGTGGGCAGCGCCGTGGGCCGGGCTTCGCGTTGGAGCGCGCGCACCGACTATCTGGATATCGCCGATGACGAAATCTGCCTGCTCGTCCAGGCCGAAACCTCGGCCGCGCTGCAAAATCTTGAAGGAATCTGTGCTGTGGACGGGGTCGATGGCGTGTTCATCGGGCCCGCCGATCTTGCCGCATCAATGAATCATCGGGGATCTCCGAATCACCCCGAGGTGCAAGAAGCCATCGAACATGCCATCAAGACCATTGTGGCGAGCGGGCGGGCCGCGGGTACCCTGACATCGAATCCAAAACTGGCGCGGCGCTACCTGGAACTGGGCTGCACTTTTGTCGCCACGGGCGTCGATATATTGATCTACGCCAACGCCGCCCGCCGCCTGGCCGCCGATTTCATTACGCCGGGCGCCAGGCCGGAACCGACAAGCGCCTCTGCCGCCTACTGAACCTCTGCGATCCACAGCACTCGCGGCCAGGAGCCTACATGGTGGACGACATGCCTCCGTCCACAACCAGGATCTGGCCGGTTACGAACCCTGATTCACGGGCGGCCATGAATACCAGGGCGGAGGCCAGATCGTCGGGCACACCCCACCTTTTTTGCGGAACGCGGTCTTGCAGCCAGGCAGTGAACTTGGCGTCGTTCCAAAGATTCCGGGTAAGCTCCGTTTTTATGTAGCCCGGTGCGATGGCATTGACGGTAATGCCCGACTCCGACAACTCGGCCGCCCATTGCCTGACCAACCCGTGCATGGCGGCCTTGGCAGCTGTGTAGGCCGTAACGCCTTGCCTCCCCAACAACGCGGTCACCGAGCCGGTGAAGACTATGCGGCCATAGCCGTGGTTTGCCATGCCCTGGGCAATGTGCCGCCCCAGCGCCCACTGCGAGGTCAGGTTTGCAAATATCACACGTTCGAACTCCAGCAGCGGAAATGTCAAAAGAGGCTCACGGTGCTGGATCCCGGCATTGGCAAAAAAGATATCGATTCTACCGACGGCTTTCAATACCTCATCGACAGCGCTGACGGCCTGGTCGATGTCCGACATATCGAAAGGCAAGGCATGCGCAGTAATGCCTTCGCCGCGCAGATCTTCGGCGGCCCGGGCGAGCGCCGCGGGATCGCGGCCGTTGATGACAACAACGGCGCCCTGCCGGCCCAGGGCCCGCGCGGCCGCATAGCCGATGCCGCGCGAAGAACCGGTAATAAGCGCAACCTGGCCCGACAAATCGAACATGGATGATTCCTCTTAGAAATTGACCTGGCCCGCACCCTTCAAATGCAGAATGGCGCGCGCCTCGTCGGGCGTGGCCACGTCCAGATTCAATGCCTCGAGGACGATGCGAATGCGGCTTACCTGCTCGGCATTGGACGAGGCCATTTGTCCGGGGCCTATCCACAGCGAGTCTTCCAGCCCTACCCGTACGTTCGAACCCATGGCGGCGCCCATGGTGGCCAGGGGAATCTGATTGCGGCCCGCACCCAGAATGGACCATTGGTAGTTATCGCCGAACAGGCGGTCGGCCGTACGGCGCATATGCATCAAATCTTCCGGATCGGGTCCGATGCCACCCAGAATCCCGAAAACAGACTGGATAAAAGGCGGGCTTTGCACCAGGCCGCGATCCATGAAATGCGCCAGGTTATACAGATGGCTGATGTCATAGCACTCGAATTCGAATCGCGTGCCATTTTCAGTGCCTTTTCTTAATATGGTTTCAATATCTTTATACGTGTTCTTGAAAATCAGGTCGCGGCTGTTCTCCAGGTGCTCGCGCTCCCATTCATGCTGGAATGTCTTGAAGCGCTCGAGCATGGGAAACAGGCCGAAGTTCATCGAACCCATATTCAGGGACGCCACTTCGGGCTTGAACTCCATGGCCGGGCGCATGCGCTCTTCCACCGTCATGTGAGGGCTTCCACCGGTCGTAATATTGATCACGGCATCGGTGTTCGCCTTGATTTTCGCCAGAAAGGGGCGAAACAGTTCCGGATCCTGCGACGGCTTGCCATTCTTTGGATCGCGCGCGTGCAAATGCAATATTGCCGCGCCCGCCTTGGCCGCGGCAATCCCCGCCTCGGCAATTTCGTCGGCCGTCACCGGCAGGTACTTGGACATGCTTGGAGTATGTATTGCGCCGGTCACCGCGCAGGTAATAATCACTTTCTTTTTGCTTGCCATCATTTTTCCTTGCAAAATACAGATTGATTTACTCGGCGGAGTCGAGCTGCTTCTTGTGCCTTAACAAAGCCATCAGCCGCTCATCGCGCCACAGTCGCCGATTCAGCAGTTCCGATTTGGGAAGCAGGCTGCGCCGCTGCCGCTCGAGCTCCGCCACCAGGCCGGCATCCCAGGCATCCGTGCCGGTTTGCTCTTCGGAAATCGACTGGTACATACCGCCATAGCGATTGCAGTAATCCTGCAGCCCATCCGGTGCGTTCAAGTCTATGGTCTCGAACGGCCCCATGAAGGACCACCTCAGGCCCAGACCGTCTTTCACCGTAGCGTCCAGGTCTTCGGCACTGACATAGCCATTTTGCACCAGACGGAAAGCCTCGCGCAAAAGCGCGCCCTGCAGGCGATTCAATACAAAGCCTTCCAGCTCTCTGTTCACGACTACCGGCTTCTGCCCGATCGAGCGCATGACCGACCGGGCCGCTTCAATGAATTTCCCGTCCGTCCAGGGTGCGCCGCACAGTTCGACCACAGGAATGAGATAGGGCGGGTTCACGGGGTGGGCCACGAGACAGCGGTGGCGGCTTGGCAGCGCTTCGGTAAACGCCGAGGCCGGGATACTGGATGTCGAGCTGGCCAACACGGTATCCGCGCCGCTCAGTGAATCCAGTTTGCTGAAAATCTCCTTTTTAATCTCAAGCACTTCCGGCAGATTTTCTTGAACGTACTCGGCCCCTTCAAGCGCTTCATCCAGGCTACGAAAGATTTGGATGCGCGCCATCAGGGCCTGGGCATCGTCAAGCAGCTGCTGCTTGACGAGCTCGCGCACCTGAGCCGAAATCAGTTGAAGCGCCCGGTCCAGCGCAAGCGGATCGCCATCCCAGAGCCTGACCGTACAACCTCCCCGGGCAAATACAATCGCCCAGGCCTGCCCTATAAGCCCCGTGCCAATTACCGCAACATTCATGATTTCCCCAGTGTCGTGTTAAATCAGGGCCTGGGTATGTCCGTCGACGGCCAGCGCCTGGCCGTTGACGCTTCGAGCCGCGCCGCTGGCCGTAAACAGCGCCATGTTGGCAATGTCGCGCGCCGACACCATGCGGCCCAGAGAAGCCTGCTGCTCGTACGATTGTCCGAGTTCCTTTTCGGAGATGCCCAGGGCCTGCGCCTTGGACGCAATGACGGCACGTATGCGCGGCCCTTCGACCGCACCCGGCAAAATGGCATTGACACGCACGCCGAACCGGCCCAGTTCGATCGCCAACGTCTTTGTAAAACCGACCACGGCCCACTTCGATGCAGCGTACGCCGACCGGCCGGCAAACCCCAAATGCCCCGCCGCCGACGACATATTGATCATCACACCGGCTTTAGATTGCTTCAGCAATGGAATGGCCAGGCGGGCGCAAAGAAATTGCCCGGTAATGTTGACGGCCAGGGTTTTGTCCCAATCTGTCTTGTTCAGCGTTTCAACATAACCCGTGGGACCTGCAATACCGGCGTTATTGACCAGAACATCGAGCCCGCCCAGACGCGCACCCACCTGCTCAAACAAGGCGGCGACGCTGGCTTCATCGGAAACATCGGCAACCGCGGCATGAATCCGGGGCAGCTCGGCCCTGGCCGCCGCCAAGGCGGCTTCATCGACATCGCAAATAAACACATCGGATCCAGCCGCGGCAAATACCCTGGCCATTTCCAGGCCAAGCCCACTGGCACCCGCCGTAATCAGTACTTTCCTGCCTGTCATGCTTATATCGTCAAACATTTTCGCCTCTGTTCATGCCAAAAATCTTCCCTTGCGAAAACCCGGCCTTGCCATAATTGCCAAGACAGCCCGCAAGATGTCATACACCTAAAAATTTTACCTGGAGCTCTTTGTTTTCCTTGAGATCTGCGGCGGCACCTTCGTAGGCGATACGGCCATTGACCATAATGTAAGCCCGGTCGACCATGCGCAAAGCCAGATCCACGCGCTGTTCCACCAGCAGGATGCTGGTGCGCTCGCGCAGGTGCACCACGGCCTCCAGGACTTCATTCACCACCGAAGGGGCCAGGCCTTCGAACGGCTCGTCCAGGAGAATGAGCCGCGTCGGCGCCATGAGCGCGCGGGCAATTGCCAGCATCTGCAGTTCGCCGCCGCTCAGGTTTCCGCCTATGGAATCGCGCAGCGCCCCCAGCTTTGGAAACAGTTCGAACACCTGATCCAGTTCCCAGCCGCCCGGCCGTCGCGCGATAAGCAGATTATCGACAACATTGAGATTGGGAAAAATGCGCCGCCCCTGAGGAACTATGGCTAAACCCTGCCGGTTGACGCGGTTGGACGTCCAGCCGGTGATATCCGTGCCGTCGAAGCGGATATGCCCGGCGCTGGCCGGCAATTGCCCCATGATGGTATGCAGCGTGGTCGTCTTGCCCACCCCGTTGCGGCCCAGCAATGCGACGGCCTCGCCCTCGCCCACCTCCAGCGACAGGCCGTCCAGAATGCGGCTGCCCACATACCCCGAGGCCACATCCTGCAACTGCAGTATGGGCCGGCCGGCCTTGGCCGGTTCGACCTGCCTCGACGCAATCACTGGCCGCGCAACACCTTTGCCCTCTTCGACCACCTCGCCAAGGTAGGCCTCAACCACCTGGGGGTTGTTGACCACGGCCTGCGGCGAGCCGTCGGCGATGACGCGCCCTTGATGCAATACGGTAATCCGGTCGGACAGGGACACCACGCGGTCGATGTCATGTTCAATCAGCAAAATGGTATGCAGGCCCGCCAGGCGACGAATCAGCGAACTGATGCGTTCGCGCTCCGCGTCCGCCAGGCCCGCCAGCGGCTCGTCAAGCAGCAGCAACTCGGACCCGGTTGCCATGGTCACGGCAATATCGAGCAAGCGTTGCTCGCCGTGCGGCAGATTGAGCGTGATTTCGCCGGCCCTGCCTTCCAGGCCCACGGCATGCAGCAATGCCCAGGCATGATCGGCCAGGTCTGTCAGGCTATAGGCATCGCGCCACAAGGAGGGTCGCGCGGGCGAGCGCGCCTGCACGGCGATGCGTACAGCTTCGAAAACCGTGAGATTGCCTGGCAGGCTGACGATTTGAAAGGAACGCGACATGCCAAGCCGGACTCGTTCATGCACGGCCAATTTGCTGATGTCCTGGCCTTTGAACTGAATCTGCCCGCTGTCATTGGGGATCAGGCCCGTGAGCATATTGAAGAATGTTGTCTTTCCCGCGCCGTTCGGGCCGATCAGGCTGTGAATGCTGCCCGACCGGATATCAAGGCTGATGTCATCGGCGGTCACCACGCGACCGAAACGCTTGCACAAATTGCGCACTTGCAGCACCGCCTCGCCGGTGGACGCGGCACGGCCCGAAAACAAGTCTGGCAGCGTAGCGGGGCATGGTGGCAGGGGTGTGCGTGTCAAGCCCCAATGGCCGCTGCCGCGCAGACGCGCGTAGATACCGCAAAGCCCTTCCGGCGAAAGAAGCACCACGGCCATGATCAGCGCACCGAAGAACAGCCACCAGTGCTCGGTGATTGAACTGAGCTGATCGCTGAGGTTGATGTAGATGATCGCACCCCACAACGGGCCGAGAAAATGATGTATGCCGCCCAGCAGCGTCATCATTACCGGATCGCCGGCATGTTGCCAGTTCATGTTGTCGGCGTATACGCCATGGATCAGGAATGAGAGCAAGCCCCCGCCCAGGCCGATGAAAGCCGCATGCAGCACCAGGGCGCTAAGCCTGTAGCCCCAAGGGTTATAGCCCAGATACTGCACGCGCTTTTCATTGTCGCGTATGGCCTGAAGCACCCTCCCGAAGGGCGAGTGCGCCACGCGATAAAGCAGCCAGGCGCACACCAGCACCAGCACGGCGCAGAAGATGTAATAGCTGGACGCGCTTTCCAGGCCGGGGCGGTCGACGCCCTGCAAACCGTTCTCCCCGCCCGTCAGGTTGGTCCAGCGAAAACAGATTTCGTAGAACAACTGGGTGAATGCCAGCGTCAGCAAGGCGAAATAAAGGCCACGCCGGCGCAGGATGAGCAGGCCCAGCACCAGGCCCAGCAGCGCCGCAAAGACCGTGCCCACAATCAGGGCAAGCACGACATTCTGGACGATATGAATGGCAAATAGCGCGCTGGCATAGCTGGCCATGCCGAAAAAGACCGACGAACCGAACGACACCATGCCCGTGTAGCCCAGCAATAAATTGTAGGCAAGGCCGTAAAGCGTGTAGATCACCACCTGTGTGGCAAGGCTGATCGTCGAGCCCGCCATCGACATCAGCGTCGGCAGAACGACAAAAACCACGGCGAGCACCACGAGAGGATGAGTCAGGGTCTGGCGCAGGCGGCTCACTCGAAACGCTCCCATCGTTCGCCGAACAGGCCGCGCGGCCGTGTCAGCAGCACTACAATCATGAGCGCGTACATAATGGATGTCGACGCCACCGGCCAGAACTGGATCGTCATGGCCACCGCAACACCCACCATCAGCCCGGCCACGATTGCCCCGCGCAGGCTGCCGAGGCCGCCGATGACCACCACCACAAATGCCGGCATGATGGCCTGCTCGGACATCGAGGGCATGACGCTCCACAGCGGCGCGGCCAGTACCCCGGCCGCACCGGCAAGCAGGCAACCCAGGCCGAAGATAAACATGAACACGCGCTTCAGATTGATACCCAGCATGCTGACCATTTCAGGGTCGCGCGAGCCGGCGCGAACGATGCGGCCGAACGGGGTTTTCTCGAGAAACAGCCAGATCGCGGCAAGCAGCGCAATAGTGATTATCAGCACGGCCAGGCGGTAGCGCGTCACGAACACGGGGCCGTAATGCACAAATCCGGAAAGGAATGCGGGCGTATCGAACGGATGGCCCATGGCGCCCCATATGGTGCGCAGCAACTCTTCAATGAAGAGCGCCAGGCCGAAGGTCAGCAACAGGCTTAGCAAAGGCTCCTTGTCGTAGAGCGGACGCAACAACAGGCGCTCCACGACAAGGCTGATAGCGCCGACCAGGATCGGCGCCAGGACCAGCGCGCCGACAAAACCGATATACGGCCGCAGTGTGAGGGCAAGATAGGCGCCCAGGGCAAAGAATGCGCCATGGGCAAAGTTCACCAGCCCGAGCATACCGAAAATGATCGACATGCCGACCGCGATAAGCACGAACAGAAAGCCCAGCACCAAGCCGTTCATAAGCTGTGACGCGAACAGCGTAGCATCGACCACCGGGCATCTCCTCGCACTCGAAACGCAGCACACGCAGCGGTGCTGCTTGCGCTACATGGGTTTATGCATCAATCGGCCTAGGCCATCTTGCACTCGGTCTCGGCCTTCGACCCATACAAAGCTTCCAGCGGCTGATCCTTGGGCGGCGCAACTGCCACAATGTCGAAATAGTCGTACTGAGTCGTGATCTTCGGCTTGATCTGGGCCACCAGCGTGGGTTGTATCAGTTGATGATCCCAGGGACGGAAGTACATCGCGCGCTCCTTGTACCCTTCGAACTTGTGGTTTTCCAGGAACTCGATCAACTTCTCGGTCTTGGTGGACCCGGTTTCCTTGATGGCCGTGAGAATCGCCGTGCAGCCGAACCAGTCTTGCCAGGCTTCCGCTTCCGGCGGCTTGCCGAACTTGGTTTGATATTTTTTGGCGAACTGCTCGCTGATGCTGGTGTTCTGGCTGCCTGTGTAGTTCCAGATCTTGGGATACAGGCCGGAGGCCGCCTCGGGTCCCGCCGCCCACATATCGGTGTCGTTGACGATGAGGGACGATAGCGGGATCTTGCCGGTAAGCCCCATTTGATGGAACTGCTTGAGGAAGTTGGTCATGTCGCCGCCGCCGACGCCCAGGAAGATGACATCCGGCTTGGCCGACATGATCTTGAGAATATAGGAACTGAAGTCGGTGGTGCCAAGCGGCGTTTGATCCGCACCCACGACTTTGCCGCCATCCTTGAGCAGCACTTCGCTCATCTGCTTGTAGCCGTCGATGCCCCAGGCGTACGAGGCATAAAGAAAATACCAGTTCTTGCCGTGCTTGGACAGCGACGGATAGATGCTGCGTACAGTCTCGTAATTGGGCAGGTCTATGCGAAACGTATGCTTGCCGCATTTGGCGCCGGTGATTTCCGTGGCATTGGGGCCGGTTGCCATCAGCAGGATTTTTTCGCGTTCAGCCACGGGCATGATGGCCAGGACATCGCCGCTGGAAACACCGCCCTGAACAGCAACGACCTTTTGTTCCTGAATCAGTTTGTGCATGTTCTGCTGCGTGGTCTGCGGCCCATTTTCATCCAGCCACACGAGTTCCACGGGACGATCCAGAATCTTGCCGCCGACATCGTCTATGGCGATGGTGGCGCCGTTATGGCCCTGTTCGCCCTGCACCGCATAAGTGCCGGACTTGGGCAGCAACACACCCAGTTTGATCGACTCCGCCGCACGGGCGGTACGAATGAACGGGCCCACGCTGGCAATGCCGGTGAGTAGTCCCGCGGCGGCACCGGCCTTGAGTATTCCGCGCCGGGTAATACCTATGCTTTTGTCATCTTTCATGTCAGACATAATCTCCTCCTCAGAGTGTTTACCGACAGATATGATTGACGGGGGCATACTGTTCTTAGCAACTGAAATTGTCTACCTCCGGCTTGTAGAGTAGTCTCGGTTTATGGCACTGTCAAAGTTTTTTGATATGCGTCACCTCGACCATCACACGATATAACGGTAGAAAACATGAATCTTTTTTCCGTGCTGGAACATTCCGCCCGCCGCTTCCCCGACCGCGGCGCAATTTACCAAGGCGACGCGAAAGTTTGCAGCTATGCCGAGCTGCACCGGCGTGCACTGGCCCTCTCAACCGCGCTGCGACACTTGCTGCCAGCGGGTTCACGTATTGCGGTTGCCAGCGAGAACCGGCCGGAAATCGTCGAGCTGATGTTCGGCATCTGGGCCGCCGGCATGGCCTTCGTCCCGCTGAACTACAAACTGCATGCCAAGGAGATGGCGCATATCGTCGGCGATGCCGGGGCGTCCATGATCTTTGCATCACCGCGGCTGGCCGGCGACCTGAACGACGCACTCGAGCCCGGATCGCATCGTCTCGTAACCCTAGGGCAAAGCGCTTATGCCGAATTATTTTCCGCGGAGCCTGAACCCCCCGCCGCAACCACGCCGGAAACACTGGCATGGCTGTTCTACACCAGCGGCACCACCGGCCGCCCCAAGGGAGCGATGCTGTCGCACCGAAGCCTGATGGCAATGACCATCTGCCACCTGGCCGACATCGAACACTTCGACGAAAATGCCAGCCAGATCCACGCGGCGCCCATGTCCCACGGATCAGGGCTTTATATACCCGCTTATATCTCACGCGCGGCACGCCAGGTTATCCCCGCCAGCGGCGCGTTCGAGCCCGGCGAATTCCTGGAGCTTTGCAATACGCATCCCTCGTGCGGCGCATTTCTGGCGCCGACCATGGTGCAGCGCCTGCGTATGGCGGCCGAAAAATCAGGCCGACGGCCGGCGAACCTGCGTTGCATCGTCTACGGAGGCGGCCCCATGTATGTCGATGAAATCAAAAAATCGCTGGCTGTTTTCGGCCCGATTTTCGCGCAGATATACGGCCAGGGCGAAATCCCCATGACGATCTCCGGCCTGCGCCAGGAAGACCACATCCATGCCGGCGACAACCTCCTCGGTTCGGTCGGATTCCCGCGTTCGGGTGTGGAAGTGCGCATCGTGAACAAGCCGGGCGAGCCGCTGCCCGCCGGCGAAATCGGGGAGATCATCTGCCGCAGCGATTCCGTCATGTCTGGCTACTGGGGCAAGCCGCAAGCGACAGCCGAAGCGCTGCGCGACGGCTGGCTCTACACGGGTGACATGGGCATGCTGGACGAGGCGGGATTTCTAACCCTGCGCGACCGCTCCAAAGACGTCGTCATCAGCGGCGGTTCGAACATCTACCCGCGCGAAGTCGAGGAAGTCCTGCTTTCGCACCCCGATGTCGCCGAGGCTTGCGTGGTGGGCCAGCTCGATCCGGAATGGGGCGAAATTGTCGTTGCCTTTATTGTCGCCAACCCCGGCAAGACCCTCAATGTCGAATCGCTCGGCACGCACTGCCTTGACAGCATGGCCCGTTTCAAGCGCCCCAAGCGCTACATTTTTATCGATTCCCTGCCCAAAAACAGCTATGGAAAAGTGCTCAAGCGGGAGCTGCGGGAGCAACTGAAGTAGTCAGCGCAGCGCCGAGTATGCCGTAGGCGCCAGAAAATGGTTCTCGATCCTGGCGACGATGGGCTTGTCTGCCTCAGAAGCCGAACGCTTGGCCATCCACTCCGGGTCGGCCTGGAACGCGTTCCACTTTTCTTCGCGCTCGGCAAGGCTGTCCCATTGGAGCATATAGGTCAGCGCATGATTGTCCGGCCCGATAACGGTGGTCCAGAAACCGATCTGCCTGATCCCGTATTTTTTGAAGAAGCCCAGCGTGGTGTTGACGAAGCGATCGTTCAAGGCCGGCAGGCGGCCAGGGGCGCAGTGATAAATCCTCATTTCAACAATCATAGTGTTCTCCGTAGGAACAAAGCGGCAAAGCCGCCATTATGAACGAATCGCAAAAGATAGAGGCTGAGGGCCGAAACGCCGTACCAGGAACAGCCTCCGTTTTTTTTTCGGCAAGAACCATTTATTTTGTGGCCTGCGACTTGCCGTAGCAACAATCGCCCCGGCGCATTGACGATCCTCGCGCGACAGGAGTAACCTTTTCGAAATTCCCACCGCGCATATCGCGCCTGCGCCACAGACCCCATCGTCTGCGGTCTTCCCACCAGGCACACGTCAAAAAGGGGCGCCATGTCCACGACCACTACCCTCAATGTAAACGGCAAGGATCACTCGGTCGATGCCGAGCCTGACAGCATGCTGCTGTACGCCCTGCGCAACGACCTCAAACTGCATGGGCCGAAATTCGGTTGCGGCCTGTCGGAATGCGGAGCCTGTACCATCATTATGGATGGCTCCGCCATACGCTCCTGTGTGACGCCTGTGTCGGCCGCGCAAGGCAAGAAGATCACCACGCTGGAAGGCCTGGGCACCCCAGAGAAGCCCCACCCACTCCAGCAAGCCTTCATCGATGAGCAGGCCGCGCAATGCGCCTATTGCATCAACGGCATCATCATGACGGCCAAGGCATTCCTCGACCACAACCCGAAGCCCAGCCGGGACGACATCAAACAGGCATTGAATGGCAATTTGTGCCGCTGCGGCACGCACATGCGCATCGTGCGCGCCATCGAGCGCGCGGCGAAGCACGGAGGCCAGGCATGAACGCACCAGACAAATTCCACCGCGCGGGCATGGCCTCGCCCAGCCGCCGCGATTTCATGAAAGCGTCGGGCGGCTTGCTGATCGCATTCACCCTGCTCGACCCGAAAAGCATCATGGCGGAAACCGTCGCCTCAGGGGCATCCACCGCGGCCCCGCCCCCCGATGCAGCCAGGCTTTACGCCTGGCTCGCCATTCGTCCTGACAATACCGCCACCCTGTTCACCGGCAAGGTCGACGTCGGCACGGGCATAGAAACCGCGCTGGCCCAGATTGCGGCGGAAGAACTCGATTTTCCCGTGGACAAGCTCGACGTGGTGATGGGCACGACATCCCACACCGTCGACCAGGGCCCATCCTACGGAAGCCGCACCGTCCGTTACGCCGGCCCGCAAATCCGCCACGCCGCCGCGGCCGGCCGCCAGGCGCTGCTCAATCTGGCCGCTGCGCATTTCAAGTTGCCGGCGCATCAGCTCGCCGCCAGGAACGGCGCCATCTCCGTCGTTGGCGATCCATCCAAATCCATCAGCTATGGCGAGCTGGTCGCAGGCAAACGCCTGGACATGGCCATCGATGTCAGCGGCAAAACCTTCGACATGAAAGTCGCGCCCAATGCTGTCGTCAAAGATCCATCCACCTATACGGTGGTTGGCCAGCCCGTGCCTCGAAAAGATATTCCGGCCAAGGTGACAGGCCAGTTCACCTACATCCAGGACGTCCGTGTAGAGGGCATGCTGCACGGACGCGTCGTGCGGCCGTATGGCGTACAGGCCAAACTGCTGAGCGTCGACGAAACCGGCCTGAAAGATATTCCCGGGTTCGTTCAAGTCGTGCGCCGCGACAATTTCCTGGGCGTGGTTGCCGAGACCGAATGGGCGGCGATCCAGGCCGCGGACAAACTGGGTTCCAAACTGAATCCGGCCGGACCGCAGGCCGGCCAGGCCAAGTGGTCCGATTGGCACGGCCTGCCCGACCAGGACAAGATCTGGGATACCCTGCGCACCGAGGCCGGCAGCAACTCTTCGGTCGCCGCCAAGGGCTCGGTGGATATGGCGCTGGCATCCGCCCCCAACGTACTCAAGGCCACGTACAAGACACCGTTCCAGATGCATGGTTCGATTGGTCCATCCTGCGCCATCGCCGACGTAAACAAAGACCGGGCCATTTTCTGGGCCGGTACGCAAATGCCTCACCAGGCGCGGCGCGATATGGCCAAGCTGCTGGGCATGAATCCGGACCACATCGAACTGAACTGGTTCGAGGCTTCCGGATCCTACGGACGCAACGGCCTTGAGCATGTCATCGCCGATGCGGCACTGATGTCGCAGGCCGTGGGGCGCCCGGTTCGCGTGCAATGGATGCGCTGGGACGAACATGGCTGGGAGCCGAAGGGGCCGGCTATCGTCCAGGACCTGACGGGCGCCGTGGACGACCAGGGCAATGTCGTGGCATGGCGGCACCATATGTGGATCCCCACGACCAGCAATACGCACCTGATCGCCGCAGGGCTGGCGAACGGGCCTGAAATCGGCAGCACCGGGCAGGGGCGCGGAACAGTCACCTATGCCTATACCTTCGACAACGCCGACGTGGCCTGTCACGGCGAAGGGCATGTGGCGCTGCTCACCGCATGGCTGCGCTCGCCCGCACAGTTCGAGACCACCTATGCAATGGAATCGTTCATCGACGAACTGGCCGCCAAAGCCAGGCAAGACCCGCTGTCCTTTCGCCTCAGGTATCTGAAGGATCCGCACGCCATCGCCGTGCTGCGCGCGGCGGCCGAGGCCTATGGCTGGAAAAGCCGGCCTTCGCCCGTCAAAGAGCAAAACGGCGGCAAACTGGCCCAGGGCCGCGGCATCGCCTGGGTGAACCGCGACAACTCTTACGTGGCGACGATTGCCGATGTCACGGTGGACCGCGAGAGCGGCCAGATCCGGGTCAAGCGTGTGGTCGTTGCGCACGACTGCGGCCTGGTGGTGAACCCCGATGGGCTGAAGAACCAGATCGAGGGCAATATCATCCAGTCGATAAGCCGCACGCTGCATGAAGAAGTCATGTTCGATAATGCGCATGTCACCAGCCTCGACTGGCAGGGCTACCCGATTCTGCGCTTCGAGGAAATCCCCGATCGGATCGATATCGTGTTGGTCAATAATCGGCCCGAATATCCGTCCCACGGGGGTGGGGAGCCATCCACCTGCCCCACGGCGGCGGTGATCAGCAACGCGGTCTTCGACGCCATCGGGGCACGCCTGCGCCAGACCCCGTTTAGGCCTGAACGTGTCAAGGCTGCGATGGCTTGATCCAAAGAGTAGAGGCTGCCTTCGTGATGAAAGACGCATACCGGCCAAAATCCGACTATGATGACACGCTTCGATCCGCACCAAAGAGGCACACCCGAATGATCCATGTCATTGCTACCATCACCGCAAAACCCGGCCAACGCGACGCCGTGCTGGCGCTGTTCAAGAAGAACGTCCCGGCGGTGCTTGCCGAAAAAGGATGTGTCAGCTATGAAGCTGTTGTCGACGTGCCGGATTTCGGCAAGCCGCAGACACCCATCGGAAACGACACGTTTGCCGTGATCGAGCAATGGGAAAACGCCGAAGCGCTGAGAGCGCACGGAGTGTCGCCGCACATGGTCGAATATGGGCGCAAGACCGCGCCCATGCTGGCCAACCGATTAATCAACATTCTTCAGGCTTGCTGATCCTATAACGCCATACCGTCTCGCAACTCTGCCTCGGGCGTCCCGTGTCGAAACAGGAATCCCATGTGCGGCCCTCGAAAAACGATGGAGCCGTCATCGACGCTAAGCCAGTTTCCTTCGGGCAGGCCGACCACCGTGGAAGCGGTGTTTGCGGCCAGGTATTCCGCGATACGCAGGTTCCGCGTTTCACCCTGATGCCCCGCCGGCAAGGCATTGGTGTAGTGGGGATTGATCTGGATTCCGATCAATCCCAATGCATCAAAGCCCCCCGGCTCGACAATAGGCATGTCGTTGGTCGTGCAAATGGTCGGGCAGGCCAGATTGGCCCCCGCGCTCCATCCCAAATAAGGCGTACCGCCGCGCACCTGCGTACGGATGGCGTCCAGCCACCCCCGCCCGCGACATTCCCTCAATAGTTGAAACGTATTGCCGCCGCCCACGACTATCAATTCGAACTGAGAGGCAGCGGCGGCATCGACCGTATGCGCGCCCGTCAGGACCAATCCGGCGGGTGCCAGCGCGGCCTGCGCGGTTGCCGTGTAATCGTCCCAAGCCGCGGCAACACCCGCGAACGGCACGAAAAGCGCTCGGGAGCGGCCGCCAGCCAACGCGCGGACGGGTTCAATGGCATGGACCAGATAGGCCCCATCCGGCCCGCGCGAATTACTGAGAAGAAGCAGTTTCATCGTATTGTTCACCTTGTTGTCAACGGCATGGATGCCTATCGTCACGGCGATTGCCTACGCAATCAGCTCCGCTGTCATTTTTGCGATTAAGGCGTTGGACAGCAACACAGGCAGCCCCGAAGCCAGACGGGCGGCGCGCCGATGCGCCTCGGTAAACCCCATGCAATCCATCAGCAGCATCTGAGCGCCGCGTTCACGCAAAGTGCGCGCCGCATTTTCGACTGCGCCCATCCCGTCCGCATAGGGTGTTGCGGCCTCACAGATAGGCGGCTTGCTCAATGCACTGAATTTGTCCGCCTCGGTACGGGCCTGCTCGATCAAGGGTACGATAACGCCGACCTGACGCTCGCCCGCGATTGCCGCGGCCGCGGGCGGAACAATACGGTCGGGTTCCACCAGCCAGGCGTTTTTCAGAACAAGCCCGTGGAATTCACCCGTGCATAGAATCAGGATAACGGTGCAGCCTCGCGCCTCCAGTTCGGCAAGCTTGACCGCCAGCGTCGCCTGCACCGCCGCCTTGTCCAGCTTCACCGAAGAGCCATCCAGCAGCCTCGATACCAGGAGAGGGCGGCCTGGAACCGGCGCATAGTCCGCCGCGATCTGTTCCTTCGACAGGCCGTCCAGCACGCCGGCCTGCATCAATTGCGTTCCTTCAGGCAGCACGGCCCGCAGAATGGGAGTGATGTCGGCGCGTGGCGCCTGCCCTATTGTCAGCGTGCCCAGCAACTGAGGTATAGCGTTCATTTGATTCTCCGTAGACAGCCTGGCGAAAGGCTTCGCATCAGCATCTATTGACGCTTCTGCAAGTGCGCCAAAGATCCGTACATTTCGACCAGGCGGCCGTATTCCTCTTCGTCATGGAACAGGCATGTGCCGCGCGTGAATTCCTTGGCCACCTCTACCGCAAAACGCACGGTGGCTGCAATATCGTATTCATCGCTGGCCCCTGTGCCGCAACCCGGCACCACGCTGGCGGCCGAAATCGCCACACCCACGGTGGGTGCCCGGGTGGCAACCGAAGGCTGCAAAATACTATTCAGGTGATAGACGCCGTTGCCATACGGCGTGATGTCTTGCGTGGTAATGGGGAAGGTCACGGCGGGGCGGCCGCTGGTCATTTCCATGATGCGCACCAGGTCTTCCGATACCCGCAGGATGTAGCCCTGTTTGACTGTAGGCGATATCGCGTATCCCTTATGGTTCAGAATACGGTTGCCTTTGGTCGTGTCGATCGACAACACGGCATCCATCTCGCCGGAGACTTCATTTTCATTCAGCGTTTCGGTATCCATGGGCGAATCCATGAAATCGACAGGCTCATGCGGACGCGTGGGAGCGTCCGGGCATATGTGGGTGCTGATCACCACGTCGCCCGGCAGCGCGTCGCCCTGGGTGCGCATGTGCGCCAGCTTCAGCGCGGCCGCCACAGCGGCAATGGCGCCGTCACCGTCCGACACCAGGCCGATGCGGGTCGGACGCGCACCGACACCGCCCAGGCGACCGACGATTCCCAGCGTCGGCGCCTTGCCGCCGGACGATTTGCCGTGGGTGCCCGCGATTTCCACGCGAACGAAATCGGTCTTGCCTTTGGGGCCTGTAATGGTTTTTACAATGCATTTGGCAAATTCTGCATACGGCTTCAATAGCTCGACGACGGTCTGGCCGCTGGCGTAGGCGCTGTCGAGCGCATCGAAGACTTTGACAGTATGGGATAGACTCATGGCGTTGCTTCCGTAGAATAAAAAGGGTCGATTATTTGACTTTTGCCTGGGCGTGGATCATGGAGCTGAAAAAGCTGAACAGGGCGTCGCCGGCGATAGTGCCGGCCGCGAACACCTCCAGGCTGTTGCGCACTTTATCCCCCCATATGCGCAGCGCAATAATGCGCAACACAATACCGATGATGACTGCCCAGCCTGCCAGGGGATTGGCAATCAGCAAGCCTGTGGACAGCAGCACGCCCAATTGGCGCTTGGATCCTCCAAGAAACTGAATAATGGCGCCAGGGACGGCCCAGATCAGCAATTGCAGGGCCACGCCTTCGGCGACGCCGGCCTTGATGGTGGCCACATACACAGCGGCTACAGGCGGTATCAGCCCACGCGTGAAGAAATTATTGTAAGTAAAGTAGACGATGGGCAGGGCAACAATGAAAGCCAGCATGCCCGCGGCCAATTGCTGACGCCGGCCCTCGAGCTCAAAACGCGGATCCGCGCCATTGCCGCGCAATATATAACCCGCCTTCAAGTCGTAGCCCATGTCCGCAAACGCGGGGCCGGTGGCTGCCGAAAAACCGCACAGCATGGCCAGAGCCACTGGCGGAAAGCCGATCAGCATGCCTATGATCAATGTGATCAGCGCTACGGCGAACGCGGGAAACCAGCCCGAATGCATTGCCGCTATGCCAACAATCATCTCGTGCGCGAAGGCGGCGAATGCCACATAGATAACGAATGCAACAAGCATGGTCGCCGACATTTCGGCATACAGCCCGCTGCCCAGGGCAAGCAGGGCCGCCAGCACGATATAGGCGGTGGATCCCAGGCGCAGCGTGCGACGCAGATTCTCGGCCGTGCGGGTCACCATGACGTCCGGCTCGCCCGCTGCGGCGGGCTGTTCTTTGCTGCCGGCCTTTGCCTTGCCGGACCAGATCTGGCCGGCAACCTGTATCAGCGCCACCAGCCCGGCACCCACCATAAGACCGTGGGGAATGTATAAAGCGTTGATGTCCCAGCCCATGATCGGCTTTGCGTATCCGCGGATCAGCAACCCTATGCCGAACATGGTCAGGGCCCATATATTCCCTAAAAAGGCGATACCGAATGCCGACATCGGCACATGCAGCCATGCGCCTATAACGCCCACCCCTATGCCCGCGCCGAGCAGCTTGGCCTGCTTGCCACCGCCATCGCCCGCCTTGATGGCTTCGGCGGCGGCAACACCCGGAGGCCAGGCGCCGGATGCGGGGAATATGCGCGAGTCGAACAGCCTGTACAGCATGTAGGCGTCCAGCAGCATGGCAAAGCCCACTCCGATGAACATGGGTATGACCAGGTCGGTTCGGCCCATCAGGTACGGAACGGCGATGGGCAGGAGCAGGCTGTTGGCCGCCCCGAACGTCGCCGATGAAATGGCTGTCTGCGCCAGGTTCTGCTCATGGATGGAGCGAAAACGCGCAAACAGCGACATGGGTATTCGCGCGATGATCATTGCCACCAAAGCGCCAATGATCGATGTGTTGGGCGTGACGCCCAGCGATGTCAGCAGCTCGATCCCGATGATCGCGCCGAGCACGCTCAGCAGGACCAGAAGCACCAGTGTGCCGACGCTGCCGACGCGAGGATGGGTAGATGTGTTCATGAGAGTTCCCATGTGGTTTTTGTTGCAAGACGGTTGGTCATGACTGCGCATTCCAGAAGGAATCTCCCGCCGCGCGGCCGATAGAACTGGCATGGCCGACAAGGCGCCGGGCCAGCGTGTCGATAAGCTCGGGTTGAGCCAGGGATACGGGAAAGCTAAGGCAAAAGGAAAGCGTTTGGCCGGCCTGCGGATCGCTGACGGCACAGCTTAGCGATCCCACACCTGGCAGAGCCTCATTCAGGGCAAGGGCCCAACCGCGATCGCGCACACGTTCCAGTTGCTGGATCAATGCCAATACGGTCTTGGGTGCACCCTCGGACGCACAATCGAAATCGTCGGAAAACCGCGCGCGTATCGCTTCATCGTCGAGCCGCGCCAGCAGTGCGCGACCTGTCGAGGTCGCAAACGCGGGCAGGCGATGGCCGGGTGATGTCACCACTCGCAAGGGGTGCGCGCCATGATGTACACGCAACACAACGACATGTTTGCCGCTTTCATCCAGCGCCGAAATGTAGCCGGTATGCCCGGTTTCCTGCGCCAGTTCCTGCACCGCGCGTTCCATGCGTTCCAGCAACGGCGTCGCCGCGCGAACCTGGTGAGCCAGTTCAAGCATCAATAGAGAAGGGCCATAGGCCAAGGTACGTTTGTCCCGCTCCAGCAGGCCGCAATCCATCATTTGCTTGAGCAATCGGGACGATGAGCTCTTGGGCATGCCCAGCCCTTCCACCACATCCGTCACCGTCAGGTTGCGCTCGCGACTGGCCAGTAATTGCAAAATCCTGGCGGCGCTATTCAAGGAACTCATTGAGTGGCTTTCATAATTATTGTTCCAAAAAATGGAACTAAGTCTCTGTATATGGGAATGGAAAATATTATAAACACGCCCGAGGAAAAAAATCAGGAGATCGATATAGGTAATTTCCCAGGTATGGCATTGAGCGTCCGTCATATTTTCGACGGCGGTTACACTGTCTTTCTCTACTCACCGGGGTTATCGCATGCCGTTTCCGTCTCGTTCAGCGCTCTCCCTTCGCCTGGGTCGGCCGGCTGTGCGCCGCGTCGCCAAAGCGCCCCCCGCCGAACCCCATTTGTTGGCGCTGAACAAGCCTTTCGACGTGTTGGCCCAGTTCCACGACGACGAGGGCCGGACCACGCTCAAGGATTTCGTCCAGATCCCCGAGGTCTATCCCGCCGGACGCCTCGACCGCGATAGCGAAGGCCTGGTCCTGCTCACCAACGACGGCGGTTTGCAGGCGCGCATCACCAATCCGAAATACAAAATGACAAAAACCTATTGGGTCCAGGTGGAAGGCGAACCCACTCAGGAGCAACTGCGCCAGCTGCGCGAGGGTGTCGAACTCAAGGACGGCCTCACGCTGCCGGCCCAAGCGCGCCTGCTTGACGAACCGCAATTATGGGAACGCCACCCTCCTGTGCGTTTTCGCAAGAGTGTGCCAACCCGATGGCTGGAGCTGAGCATTCACGAAGGGCGCAACCGCCAGGTGCGGCGCATGACCGCCGCCGTGAACCTGCCCACCTTGCGCCTGGTGCGCATCCGGATCGGGCCATGGAGCCTGGACGGCTTGCTGCCCGGCCAGTGGCGCGAGATCCCGCCCCCGTGGCTTTAAGGAAAGCCCGCATGGCGCCTACTTTGCCTCAAACGCTTCCGGACATCCTTGCGAAAGACCTGGCCGTGATTTTTTGCGGCATCAATCCCGGCCTGAGTTCGGCAGCGGCCGGCCACCATTTCGCGGGTAGAAGCAATCGTTTCTGGCGCGTGCTTCATCTGGCCGGATTCACACCCCTGCAAATACGCGCCGAGAACGACCGCGCACTACTGACCTACGGTTGCGGCCTGACTGCGGCTGTCGCACGCCCCACGGTGCGCGCCGACGAATTGTCCCGCCATGAGTTCATCGCCGCCTCGACCGCGCTCCAGCAAAAAATTGAACGGTATGCGCCGCGCTATATCGCCTTCTTGGGCAAAGTCGCCTATTCGGCAATATCCAGGCAACGCGAGGTCCAATGGGGGCCGCAGCCGACCGACTTCGCCGGCGCAAAAGCCTGGGTGTTGCCGAATCCCAGCGGGCTCAACCGCGCATTCAAGCTGGATGATCTCGTACAGGCCTATCGCCAGCTTTATCTTGCGGCGGGCGAATAGCGTCGGCATCGACGCGAGGCCTTGCCGAGATTTCTCACTCCGCCCAAAGCAAGCCCATGGATTCCTTCCCGGGACAGGCTTGGCCACGCTCCATTTTCTTTATAAGGGTCGTGAGCGCCACATGTGTCGGCGTATTGATTCCCAACTCAATTGCACGGGCAAAAACATAGCCATTCATATAATCGATTTCAGTACGGCGGCCCTTGGCAATATCCTGGGCCGTGCCGGACAAAGAGGCCTCGGTCAATACCTCGGCTTGGGCATGAAAGGCCGCCTCTACGTCGACAAGGCACTGAGCATCGCCCGCCGCGGCAGCCATCCAACGATCCGCCGCCACGCCAAATACGGGCTCAACCGTATAACCCAAAGCCTTTCCCACATCAATCGCCTCGCCAGCCAGCCGCAGCATCAATTGTCGGCTTTCAGGTTCTGAAAAAATCCCCTTGAGGCTCAAGCCGCAGGCTGCGCACAATGCAGACGTCATCGCATTGGCCACCAGCTTGGACCAGCGCAGGCCCCACAGATTGGTGGTGTATCCTGCCGCATCCACGTGGCTCAGCATCTTGGCAAGCTGCCGAACACGTGGCGTCACACGGCCATGAGCTTCTCCGGCATAGAATATTTGCGAGGCGCTCTTTCCTTGATGCCGTGTCCTGGCAACATGTCCTGGCCCATCCAGCCCCACGTACATGCCCCCGCCTACGCAACCCACTGTGCGCCCCCAACCAACCACGGCAGCAATGCGTTCTTCCACCAAACTGTTCTGCAAGGTGACGATATAGCCCGACGCCGACAGGTACGGTGCAATCAATTCAGCCGCCCAGCCTGTGTCGTAAAGCTTGACGCAAACAAATGCCAGATCGATCGGGTCTTTGTACAAAGACTGGACCTGGCCGATATGCAAGGCACGCAAGGGAATCCGGGCGTCCCGTCCGGATTCCGTCAGAATAATCCCGCGCTCCTGCATCGCCGAAACATGCTCGGGCCATGGGTCGATTAAGGTCACATCAAAACCCGCCTGCGCCAACTTGCCGCCGACCCAGCCGCCCACCGCCCCGGCGCCGACAACAGCGATACGCGGGGAAGGATTATTACTGGGGTTCAATACCGGCCGCCTTGGTCAAACTTGCATAGCGAGCCAGTTCATCGGCAATGAATGACCGGAACTGGCTGGGAGTATCGCTGGCGGCCTCAATCCCCATTTTCTCGAAATGGCTTTTCATTGCCGGATCCGACGTTACTTTGGCCACGGCCGCGGCCAGTCGATCGACAATGGGCTTGGGCGTACCGGCCGGCGCCAGCAATCCCCACCAGGTTCCGATGTTGTAGCCTTTAAGGCCGGCCTCATCCAAAGTGGGTAGATTCGGTACTACCTTACTGCGCTTGTTGCTGGTCACAGCAAGAGCGCGAACCTTTCCAGACTGTATGAGCGGAAATATCGGTCCCAACGATCCAAAGATCATATCGACCTGGCCGGCGACAACCGCAGTGTTGGCATCGGCATCGCCACGGTAAGGGATGTGGGTCAGCTTGGTATGCGTCTTCTCCTGGAACAGGACGCCTGCCAGGTACAAGGGCGCGCCGACTCCCGACGAAGCGAAATCCAGCTTGCCCGGATTCGCCTTGGCCAATGCGACCAATTCCGCAACAGAAGTGGCCTTGACCGAGGGATTCACCACCAGCACATAAGTGCCTATTGCCGCCAGGCTGATAGGCTCGAAACTCTTGACCATGTCGTAGGGAAGATTCTTGCGCACGCTCGGCGCCAATGCATGCGCCCCAGCCCCCATGAACAGGGTATAGCCATCGGGGCGCGCCCTGGCGGCTGCCCCGGCGCCTATGGATCCGCCCGCCCCGGTAATGTTCTCGATGACCACGGGCTGGCCCAGTTCCTTGGACAGGCCCGCGCCCACGCTGCGCGCGACAATATCGTTCGCTCCTCCCGCGGGATAGCCGACAATAATCTTGATGGGGTTTGAAGGATAGGCATCCGCAGCAAACACGGCGCCGCCCGCGAACAAGGCGGAAAGCCCCAGGCAAATATGAAAGGCAGATCGAACGATTCTCATGACGGCTCTCTTTAACGATATATTGAAAATACCCTGCTAACCCTGATCCTTCTTGCGCTGCCAGTCCAGCTCCGCTTTGACATAGTCCTCGGAATCGTGCGTGACTCCCATGGCTGTGGCAATCATTGCAAAGGCAACGTAATACGCTGAAGTTATGGAAACATCCGTTATTTCGCGGGGCGTCATCCACTCTTTCAAGGCCTCGAAGCAAGCATCGCTGACTGAGCTCTTTGAGGTGAACTCCAGCACATAGCGCGCTACCGCCGCATCCACACCCTGAAATGAGACGGGAACCGTACCCCGGCACAAAGCATCAACTTCATCTTGCGTCACGCCAGCCTGCACGGCAAGCGGCCCATGGTGCCCCATCGCGTAGGACGACTCGCGCCCGGTAATGACGATGACAATTTCCCGGATCCGTGCGGAAACCGAGGAGTGATAGCGAGCATAATCCCCTACAGCAGCAAGACGACGCAGGCCTTCAGGCGCATGTCCCATGGAACGCAAGGCATTGGATGCCTTGCCACGGCTTTGCGTGAGCTCGGCCAGAACGGCCATGAACTCGGGGTTTTCCTTCTCATCAACGGGGGCTAAACGAGTCATTTCCTCTCCATTCGGTTAAAAGCAAAATAGTTGTTCCCGCACCCCAATTTCAGTTGCCTCAAGCGCGTTCGAGGTAGGCGCGTACCGCCGTCTCCATGGTTGCAAAACGGGCTCCTTTCCCGAGCAGGCCTTCGATCAGACGCTCGAGCATAAGCATCCGGTGGCCACGCCCTATGACATAGGGATGGCAGGTGTAGGTCAGCACACCCCAATCGCAGGTGCGCCGCATATATTCAAAATCGTTCAGCCAGTTTTCCAGCACACCGCTGGCATTCATCAGGCCGGGCATCAGGCTGGCGGACGTACGCAAAAACTCGAAATGCGGGAAATCGTCGAGCGACCAGCTGATGGGCATCTCTACCAATGAAGTCTCTTTGCCGAACTCCATGGGCTTGTCGGTGTGCACTACATCGCCCTGGCGAACCCGATAAGGCTCATGGTCATTCGCCATCATGCTGCTCTCGTACAGGAAGCCATGGCGCAAAAGAAAGCCCACCGTATGGTCGCTCAGATCCCACGAGGGCGAGCGATAGCCTGCCGGATTCCTGCCTGTCAGCTTGAAAATCGCCTCATTGCCCCGAACCAGGCCTTCTTCCTCAAGTTCGGGTGAAAGACTGGCCGGCGGCACATGCGTCCAGCCATGATTGCCCAGTTCGTGCCCCTCGGCCACGATGCGCTCGCACAACTGCGGATACGTACCAATGACGACACCCGGCACAAAAAACGACGACTTGATGCCGTAACGCTTAAGCAAATCAAGTATGCGGGGAACCGCCACGGCACCGAACTCTCCGCGAGACACCGGGGTGGGTGTCATCATCCCCCGCGCCACCAGGCCCGACATTGCGTCGAAGTCGAACGTCAGGCAAGCCATTAGATCTTTCATACAGTGTCTCCGTGACAAGAATCGCGTGTTGTGCGCTCTAACATTGAATGGGTTTCGCGCTCGATCCCGGCTTAAAGCGGATCTCTCGCCAATATGGTCAATGCAGCCGTCTGGGCTCTGGGAACCAAAGTGTCCAGCTGGCAATACTCCTGAGGTGTATGAGCATGGCCGCCAACGGGGCCTGTGGCGCATAGCGTGGGCGCGCCGGCCGCCGCCGTAAAACCGCTATCCGCCGAGCCGCCCGTGGACTCACCCGCTACAGACAAACCCAGCTCTTGCGCCGCTTGCGCGTAATCCGCCATGAGCTCCCGGCTGGCATCAGTCTGGAACAAAGGCAGGAACCGGCCCTCGTGTGTCACACGGCCGCAGGTACAAGCCAGCGACTGGCCTTCGATAATGTTCAAGATCCGCTTGCGCAGCCGATTTTCATCCACACCCTTTGGAAAACGCACATCCAGTTGGCCTTTTGCGTGAGGCGCGACGGTATTCACGGAAACGCCGCCCTGTATGGTCCCTACATTGGCGGTCACGCCCATGCTTTTATCGGTCAGGGCATGAAGGCCAACGATTTTCCGGGCCATGGCCTCGATCGCGCTAGCGCCCTTGTCATGAGCCACGCCTGAATGAGCCGCCACACCGTCCACTTCAAAATCGATAAAGAATGCGCCCTTGCGTTCGACCACGACATTCCCGCTGGGCCGCCCCGGCTCGGCATTCAGGACCGTCGAGGCGCCTTTGGCCATCGTCAAGGTCAGATCGCGCGATGCGGGTGAGGCGATCTCTTCATCGCCGGTAAAAAAAACACGAATGGGCGCCCTGTTGCCTCCGACCTCGGCAAACGCACGCGCCACGAAAGCGTTCATGACCAAGCCGGCCTTCATGTCGGCAACTCCCGGGCCATAGGCAAGGCCATTCTCGACACGATACGGCCTTTGGGCCAAAGTACCGTCCGGGAAAACTGTATCCATATGGCCCAACAGCAGTACGTGAGGCGCATCGGCGCCCGCGCTGCCTGGCACCTCGGCCAGCAGGCAGTCCCCGTGGTCCGGCAGCGGAAATACTCTGGTCGCAATGCCGGCCGCCTCGAACCAGGCCCGGAACACAGCACCTACCTTGTCGACTCCGCCTTTGCCGTAGCTGCCGCTTTCAATGGCGACCACCTCTTCAAGCAGGTCGAACATTTGCTGTTCACGCGCCCGCAACCATTCCAGTATTGCCTCACGAACTATCTCTTGTCCCATGCCTATTCCATTCAGTGCCCCCGCATTGGCATCGTTCAAACGCAGCAAGGCAATGAAAACGAGGGCCGCAAGCGCGCATCCTGGCAAGGCCGATCGAAAGCGGAATTCGCCTATCGATGTCCGTCAGCCGGCTTTTATCAACCCATTATGACGACATAAAACCATTTTTTTTGAAAATATGCAATAAGCATTGCATAAATTGGCAAACCCCCGCATGGCACAGAGTCGACAGGCAAGCCGACAATGCCTGCACAGCGTAAAATGACGCGTAAAGAACTCGGCCAAGCCAATGAAATTTTTCGACAGAATAGCTAAAAATCCCAGAAAGCTGACTCAGAATGAAACCACGCTGGTCAATTACATAATTTCCTGCTATCCGCAGGGAATTCTCGACTCTGCAACATCTATTGCAAAAAGTGTTGACGTCAGTCCTTCCACGGTCGTCCGCTTTTTCTCAAAGCTGGGTTACAGCTCGTTTGCCGAGGCCCAACGAGAAGCACGCCTGGAAATTTCCTCGAAGCTGGCATCGCCCTCACAACGCGCAAACCTTACCATCAAGAACGCCCATTCGCTGGATTCCGTTCTTGACAATGCCTTTACCTTCGACAAGGAAAACCTCAACGCTACTCGTGAAGCCATCAACATCCATGATTTTCAAGCGGTCGTCGATACTCTTACCAAGCCAACTGCCGGTCGAATATATATCGCGGGCTCAAAGAACAGCTATGCTGTGGCCCACTATTTGCACACGCATTTGAATATGTGCATTCCCAATGTGCATCTGCTGGGTGCCGACGATACCCTGCTGGCCGACAATTTGCTGTGGGCATCCGGCCAGGACATATTGCTGGCCATTACAATACGGCGCTACTCAAAAGTCATTACGCAAACAGCGCAGCACTTCAAGCAATTGGGCGCCAGCGTGATGTGCATCACCGACAGCCCCCTGGCCCCGATCGCCGGCTTGTCGGATCACCGCATCCTTTTCCAGACCGCCAGCGCCTCTCCCTTTGATTCTTACACTGCCGCGTTCAGCCTGTGCAACGCCCTGGTGTCGGCGGTTGCCTGGCGCCGCAAAAAAGAAACGGAAGCGCTGCTCAAGCGCGGCGAAAAACTCTGGAATCACTTCGACGTTTTCATCGAGAAAAAAGGCGCCTGATGCGCCGGCAGCTCTTCAATATGCGGAGCGTCCGCCGTCCGCGGGAATGGCGGCGCCCGTAATCATGCGCGATTCGTCGGATGAAAGGAATAAGGCAATATGGGCGATATCGTCTGGTTCGCCGAACCAGAACGGGTAGACCTTGATTTGTTCGTCAACCTGCATTGCATCCGCACTTTGTCCGGGTTGCCCTGGAACGCCATAAGTCCGCCGGATCCGCTCCGTATTCACGCGACCCGAGCAAATGGCATTGACACGCACATTATGCTTTGCGTATGTACCGGCAAGGGTTCGCGTCAGGGAAACAAGGGCACCCTTCGCCGCGGCATAAATGTGGGCCTTGCCCGAACCCCGCAAGGCGGCGCCCGATGACATATTCACTACCGTGCCGCCGCCGGAGGCGATGATAGTCGGAATGGCATGGCGGCAGCTTAGTATCGTGCCGCGCACATCAAGCGACATCGTTTGGTCCCACACCGACAAGTCCACTTCGGTTACCGGAGCATCTTCGGGCAGCGAGCCGCCTGCGCAATTGAAAAGCGCATGCAACCCTCCAAAACGAGCCACGGCGGCATCAACAACCGCTTTGACGCTATCTTCGAGCAACACATTGGTGTGAACGCCGATGGCTTGCCCACCACCGGCGATGATGTCGTCGGCGACTTTCCCGGCGGCTTGCTCGCGTATGTCGCCGATCACGACACAGGCACCCGCACGCGCAAACATGCGTGCGGCGGCTGCGCCAATACCCGTACCTCCCCCAATAACCAGAGCGACTTTGCCGCCCAGCCGGCCTGCTGCAGACGAGGGGGAGCGCTCATTTTCAATATTTTCCAATTGCAATGCTCCATCAAATGAGGACGGTTGCAGTCAAGCCTCAGGGCTCTCATTCCTGATCGTGCGGGAAAGTTCAGCCGCGCCGCGCGAGAAACTCCATTAAATCGTCGACGCACCGCGATGCGTAGCCATCGCAGATATTGTGTGCCGAAGTGTCGTAGTAGATTACCTCGGAGCCCGCAATACGGCGCCGCATGTCTTCGTATGCACTGGCATGTCCGATCTGCTCTTTGCCCGCGGCAACGATCAAGGTAGGCGCCTTGACGACAGACAGCTCCTCCATGAAATCATGGGTACACATGTGCATTACAAAACGAGCGATGAAGGCGGGGTCATTGGAACCCGCCTGCTCGATAAACCATTTCACCAATGCGGGATCGGCACTGGAGTCGAAGCGCTCCTGGATCGTATCGGACAGGAATTGCTTGAGGCCTATCTGCTTTATTTTCGGCACCCACGTCGGGGCGTGGCTGTGTTTCAACCCCGGTGTAGACGCGAACAGCGACAGCGTTTTGACTCGCTCGGGATGATGAATGGCCAGTTGCTGCGACACATAACCGCCCGCCGAATTGCCCACTATGTGGGCTTGCTTGGCGCCCACCAGATCGAGCACCGTGATGGCATCGCCCACCAGTTGCGACAAGGAAAATTCACTATCGGGATCGGGAATCTGTGACTCGCCATGGCCACGAAGATCGAGCCGTACGACTCGATATTTCCGAGCCAGGCGAGGAACCCACTGGAACCAGCGCCGCGAGCTGCCCATGGCTGCGTGCACCAGGAGCAGCGTGTCCGGTTTGCGCCACGGATCAGTGAAGTCATCGACTTGATAAGCTATCTTGAGGCCGTCTTTGGTAAAGGTTTGCATAATTTACCTAATGAGAATAATGGCAAGCAGGCATCGAAGCGAAAACGGATGCACCCAAGCTGCCTGGCGAGGCAGGAATAACCACAGCCGCCCGCCGGCATGTCATCACTGAATCGAGATATGGGCGGCCTTGATGACTTCCGTCCACTTTGCAATCTCTTTCTTGTCGAGAGCGGCAAGGTCCTCCGGCGTTCCGCCGATCGGTTCGTACCCCAGAGCGGCAACGCGTTTCTTGATATCCGGATCGGCCAGGACGATATTGAAATCCTTGTTCAGGCGCAGTACCGCGTTCCGTGGCGTACCCTTGGGCGCCAGAATCTGCCAATGTGTGCTGCTGTCCACACCCGGCACACCCGCCTCGGCAAATGTAGGCACGTCGGGCAATGCCGCGTTGCGGTGCGCTCCCGTGACGGCAAGTGCCCTGAGCCTGCCCCCTTCAATAGCGGGGCGTGCCGAGCTTATGCCTGTAAACGTCAATGGCACCTGATTGCTTATCACCGCGGCAAAAGCTTCCCCGGTGCCCTTATAGGGAATATGCGAGATCTTGACTCCGGCAGCCAGATTGAAGAGCTCTCCCGCGAGATGCGTGGATGCGCCATTTCCACCCGATCCATAAAACAGACTGCCGGGCTTCGCTTTTGCCATGGCTATGAGCTCTTGCAAATTCTTGGCTGGCAACGATGGATTCGCAACAAGGATCACCGGGCCCGCGGCAAGATGGACCACAGGATCAAAACTCTTGACCGAATCATAGGGCAGGTTCGGCCGCAGACCTGGATTGATCATGAACGTGGAATCGACCATTAAGATGGTATAGCCATTGGGAGCCGACTGAGCGACAAGCTGGGTGCCAATAATGCTGGAACCACCTGGCTTGTTCTCGACCACGATTTGTTGGCCAAGCAGGGCCGATAGCTTCGGTGCCATTAAACGAGCCAGGATATCCGTGCCCCCGCCCGGAGCGAAAGGCACAACCAGACGAATTGGCTGAGAAGGCCAATCCTGGGCCGAAGCGAGCGATGAAAAAAAGAAACACGCGGCAAATAGCCCGCTGCAAAACCTTGGAAATCGGATTTTCATCTTTTCTACTCCCGATTGAATGCTGAATTCAGCAGCATGAGTGTGTCGAGGCATCTCAGTTTCAGAGCAAGACCTTGCGTGCCATGGCCAGTGATAAAGGCTTACAGCAATGACGCAATGAAATTATCATATAAATTTATATTATGCAATGATCATTGCAACACAAAGTGTGCGCAAGGCCCAGGCAGCGCGAAGCCCAATGGACCAGCGGCCGGTTTTATCTTGAAGGGAGTAAGCGGCGTCCGCCGCCCCGCGACTAGAAACCCAGGGCGACGGCTAGCCCGCCGCCGGCAATCCCGAAAATAACTACCGCGGCGCTCACCGTCGCCAGTTCCCTGGGGCGGAACGATTTGGCAACCATGACCAGAGAAGGCAGGCTGATCGGCGGCAGGGTCATCAACAAGGCTCCGGCGGGGCCGGCCGCCATACCCAGCGACAGCATCGCCTGGATGATCGGTATTTCCCCGGCCGTTGGGATCACGAACAACGCGCCCGCTACCGCCAGTGCGCCGATCCAGAACAGGTGATTGCCGATATCCGCGCCAATATGCGGGAACAGCCATGCGCGGGCCGCGCCGAGCAACAAGACAAGAACGATGTATTCAGGCACAAGGCGCAGGGCCATGCGAGCCAGAATCCGGCCCCAACGTGCAAAGGCGCCTCGCCAGTAAGAGAACGCCTCTTGCGGCACATCTTCTGTAAACAAGCGTGCCGCGCGTTCTCGTTCGATGTCGGCCTCGGCGGGCTTGATCATTCGGTTAATCAGATAGCCGGTGCCGAACACCATGGGGATGCCCAAAGCCAGGCGCAAGGCCGCCCAGTGCCAGCCCAGAACGAAACCCATGAAGACCAGCGTGGCCGGATTGAGCACCGAGTTCCCAAGCCAGAATGCCAGCGCGCCTCCGGGCGAGGCATGCCGTTCGCGCAACCCCGCGACGACAGGCGCCGCGCAGCACGTGCACATCATTCCGGGCAGCGCCATCATGCCGCCCGCGGCCACGCTGCCAAAACCGGTTCCACCCAAGGCTTTCGCAACCCAATGACGCGGCAGCAGCGCCTGAACCGCCGAACCAAGCAGCAGTCCCAGCACCAGCGCCTGCCAGATTGCCTTGCCGTAGACCAGAGCGTAATCGAACGCGGCCTTGAATGACGGCTCGGGCGCGCTGGCGGCGTTGCCCATCAGAATCGATGTCCCGATCGAGTGGCTGTCCGCGGCAACGAAGGCACGGTTGTAATACGGAAACCATTTGACGTAGAACAAGCCAACCAGCGCAATCAATACAAAGACTGCCAGCCCAATGACAGGGCTGGGAGACTCTCGCGAGTCGAGCGTGTTTTTCATGAAGGTGTTCGGCCCAAGATTGATGATGTGCCAGCCCAACGCGCGCCGACGCAGCGTATTCTACATCGGCTGCGGGGGTGGCTATGGGTGCGGGCCGGGACGAAGATTGATCTTGCAAGCAACGCCGGGATATCCCGCATCCTGTAGAATGCTTCCAGCAGCATTTTGCAATACCATTCATTCCGCACTCGACCTCATGTCCATACGCGCAGTTATTGCAGCCTTTGTCCTATGCACACCTGTTTTCGCGCACGCGGATTGCACGGCACACCTGAATGAGTGGGCGCAAGCATTAAGCCCCGGTCGCACCATCGATGCCAACAATGCCGCCTGCAAGGCCTGGCCCCAGAATCCGGCGCAAACACTTGCCGTTTTGCCCCTGCCCCAGAAAGGCGCCACAGAGGACAAAACGGTCTACGATGTCCAGGTACTCGTGGCGGACAGCAAGACAGGGGCAATCATCGCCCACAGCTACGAACCGTCCGCCATTACCTCAGATGCAATCAGCCTGCGGGGCATTGCCCTGGACACGGCGCACTGGCAGCTTGCACCTCACGCACTCGCCTTCGGTGTGCGAAAGAGCTACGAAGGCTCGTCGCGAGTAAACCCCTTCGCGGCCACCACGCTCAGCCTTTATGTTGTCGACGGATCCAGCCTGCGCAGAGTGCTCGCCAATCTGACAACACAACAGGGCAATGGAGAGTGGGACGGCAATTGCGCCGGCCAATTCTCCGATACCGCCCGCGTGATCTCAATCGGCCCCGCCGGTCAGGGCGGTTATGCAACGCTGCATATCAGCGAAAAGACCGTTGACTCGACCCATGCCGAGGCCGCAGGCCAATGCGCCACGAAAAACAAAGCGGCCAAGCAGGCCAATGTGACACTGGCTTATGACGGCGCGCACTACGGCGTCCCGGCCGCTCTGAGATTCGACCAGTAGTTCTGCCCCGGTTCGCCTTCTTCAGGCGGCTGGCATGCACCGCACCAAGCTACATCGAACGGCATGGCGCGGCGCTGCACGTGCACGGCACGTTCCGGACCGATGACACAGAGGCCCTTCTACAGGCGGCCGTGGAAGGTCTTGGCATAGTGCATCTCGCCAGTTGGCTGGTGAACGACATGATTGCCTGCAGCCGCCTTGTATCGCTTTTCCCGGAGGCATCGCCGCCCTTGCCGAAGGAACAAGCGGCGATCCATGCGGTACGCCTGCCGGGCCGCTCCCACGCAACAAAGGCCAAATTGTTTGCTGCACATCTCAAGCACGCATTTGGAGACCCTGCTTACTGGGATCGCGTCTAGAACGGCCAGAGCAGTTCACTACGGCGCACGTACGTCATCTTGCTTTCGATTAAAGATTTCAGTACATTGAATAGCTATCAAATACGTCTTGCCCGCGCCAGCCTGAAAAGTCACGGCGCCTTAAGGCGCCAATAAGCAATAACTATACGCAGAGACAAATCATGCATGGTTTTAGATCGGCGCTGAGTACCCTCGTCATGTTTTGCGCGGGGGTCGTCGGCACTGTGCCGGCGCACGCCGCGACCTATCCCGATCATCCTATTCGCCTGATCGTCCCATTCGCCCCCGGGGGCGGCAACGATTTCATCGGACGTTTCATTGCGCGGCAATTGGCGACCATTCTGGGCGGAAGCGTCGTGGTCGAGAACAAGCCTGGCGCCGGCGGGATGCTGGGCGTCAATGACGGCGTCCGCGCGCCTGCCGACGGCTATACCCTGACGCTGATCTCGCTCAGCTACACCGTCAACCCCGCGCTGTACAAGCTCAGCTACGATCCGGTCAAGGGCATCACGCCCATCGTGCAGATCTCGCAAGGCCCGCTCGTCATGGTGGCCACGCCGTCCCTGCCCGTCAAGAATGTGCAGGAGCTCATTGCCCTGGCCAAGTCCGAACCCGGCAAGATCAACTATGCCTCGTCCGGCGTGGGCAGCATCATCCACCTGGCCAGCGCCTATTTTGCGAGCATGGCCGGCATCGAATTGACACACGTACCTTACAAAGGCGGCGGCCCTGCCATGACCGACACGCTGTCGGGGCGAACGCAGTTGTTTTTCAGCAGTATTCCCGAAGCATTGCCGATGATCAAGGCAGGTAAATTGAAGGCGCTGGCGGTTACCACACCACAGCGCAACGCGACCTTGCCCGACGTGCCCACTTTCGCCGAATCAGGCCTGCCGAATTACGATGTGACCTTGTGGCATGGACTGATCGGGCCCAAGGGAATGCCGCAGGACGTGGTCATGAAAATCAATCAAGCCGTTCAGAAGGCGCTCGAAACGCCGGAAGCCATCAAGATTCTTCGCAATAGCGGCTTCACACCGGCCCCGGGTACACCCGATCAATTTCGCGACAAGATCGCCGACGGCGTGCGCTTGTGGGGCAAAGTCGCACACGACGCGGGGGTAAAGCCGGAGTGAGCAGCAGGGACGCTCGGCGCGAATCGCCCTAACGTTTCAGCCTGGACAATAAATAGCGCCAATAATCGTGGGCGCGCTTGAATCGAAACCGGCTCCACCACTTCAACAAGCCGTAAGAAAGATGGATTTTTTCCTGCCCCAAGGGCATGTCCGGCCTGACACGCATCCAGGACGTTTTGGAATAGGCGACGAGTTGATCGGGATAAACACTGCGGTGCCCGATAATAAGATAGGCCGCGATGCCCGCTCCTGCAACGTACACCGTCCCTATTGTCCCGCCAAATAGCTCAATTCCCATGAGTACGGCGGCGACCGGGGTATTTGAAGCCGCAGCTACCACGGCCACCAAACCTACAGCCGCACCCAATGATGGGCTGATTCCCAACATGGGAGCAAACGCGTTCCCGGCAATGGCTCCGATGACAAACTGCGGGGTAACGATCCCACCGTAAAAGCCCGAGCCCAAGGTAATCGCCACCAAAAGCGTTTTCCAGAAAAAGCCCAGGTAAGGCATGGCCTCGCCGTCCAGGGCTCTATCCATGAGAGGCAGGCTCAAGCCCAGATAGTCTGTCGAAATGAAGAAAATAAGTGCGGAGAGCACAATGCCACCCAGCAGTGGCATGATGGGCGGCCACATATTGAATCGGGTCCTCAGGCGGCTGAAAAGAAGGCGAACCAGGCCGATCAGGTCAACAAACACCCATGCGACAATGCCGCAAATGATTCCGACGGCTATCGTCTTGATAAATAAGGTTTCGGAAAAATGGGGCAGCAACTGGATGCTGTAGTACTTGTAGGGAACTCCCCATAACTTGCTGACTTCAAAAGAAGTAACGCCAGCCACAATGGCCGGAAACAGGAAATCATGCCGTATGCGTCCGATAGCCAGCACTTCAACGCCATAAATGGCCCCTGCTATCGGCGTGCCGAATACGCTGGCAAAACCGGCGCTGACGCCGCAAGCCACAATGCGCTTTTGCAGTTCGCTGTTTAGTCCCAGCACTCGGCCCACGCCCGAAGCCAGCGAGCCGCCAATATGTGAGCAGGGCCCTTCCTTTCCCGCGGACCCGCCGCACGCCAGTGTAATGATCGCCGCAATGGGCTTGATGGCCAGTGTTTTGAAGGGCATCTGGCCCGATTGCTTATGAACCGCGGCAATGACCGAGTCCTTGAGTCCGCTCGTATTTTTCCTATAGCCATAATGCAGAAGCAATCCATTCAGAAATCCGCCTAGCGGCAGTAATGTCATCTGAAGCCACAATGGGATGGATGCTGTCTTGCCGGTGAGGAAAAACAAGCCATGCAAGAAAAGGCTCGTGCCGCTTCCCACGATGGCTCCGGTAATGGTTGCCAGAACAAGCCACTGCATGACGGTCGCCAGCATGACGATCGGCTCAATATAATTAACGCGTGGCATGACCGGCACTTATCATCGCATGATCCTTTTTGAAACAGGCAGCGAGATTCTACTTCCAATCGCCACGGCGCCGCCCCCTGCCTCAAACGGTTTTCAAATCAAGCATTATTTCATCGCCGCTGGGCTCAAAACACGTCCCATAAACTTTCGAGCCCTGCGTGATCTCCCGCAGTGTGTCCTGCTCGTCGACAAGCGGGCACAACACCGTTTCGTTATTGTCGTTATGACGCACGAACTGGAACGTCACCTTCTCGATCGCCCCGCTTTCAATCCACAAACGCAGCATCATGCCGACCCAATTGCCATGCTTGCGGCCATTGTGCCCGGTATGAAATGAAAAACTGCCAAGTCCGTAGAATATGGGCTTGCCGCGATAGACCTCGACCGGCAGGGAATAATGAGGCCCATGGCCCACCACCATATCGGCGCCGGCATCGATTGCCCCATGCGCGATCTCGGTCATGTACGCCAGCACTTCTTTCCACAAGCCCCAATGGCAGGACACCACAACGAAGTCGGACTTCGCCTTCAGCGCCGCAATATCCTCTTTGAGCGATTGCAGATAGGATGGCTCCGCCCAGGTAATGATGTACGGCGGAATGCCCGGGCGATTCAGCGGCGGAACATCCGGCCGGCTCTTGTGCGCCGGCACCTGGTAGGCCGTCTGTCCACGGATCACCGCCACGCCAGCCGCATTGACGCGCGCTTCGTGGTGGGTGGGCCAGTACACGGACGTACGCTGCAAGAAACCGACACGAACGCCATTTACATCGACAATCGCGGGCGCGCGGGCGGCACCCAGATCGGCCCCCGCGCCCGTATGCGCAATGCCCGCCTCGTTCAGCCGCGCGATCGATTCGTTGATCGCCGCCTCGCCGTAGTTCACATTGTTCGCCAGTCCCACCGCGCGTATGCCGGCACGCGTCAACGCGTCCTTGCCGATTTGCGGGGCGACGTAAAAACCTTCATTGTCGACCGAATGGTTCGCGGGCGGTTCGTATAGCGAACACTCAAGATTGCTGAACACCAGATCGGCGGAGTCAAAGGTTTTTTTAACCTGGCGGAACGGCGTATCCGGATCCGTGATATTCATCAGGTTCACATCGCCGGTAAGAATTATTTTCAGTGCCATGAGGATTTAGACCAATGTGAATGGAATTTAATGTCTTTTTATCAATTCCGGCTTCCTGGCTCCATTCGAGCCCTGCAAAGACATTCTTCTGGTGGCAGCCTGTTATCGATAAGAGCCGATAATAATCCGCTTATCGAGGAATTTCTCGATAAGCGACTTTAGACGGCAATAGCTTATGCAACTTGCATGCTGTCAACGGTCAACGGTCAGGCCGAATCTGCCTCGACAAGAAGCACATTCGCCAGCACCGACGCTCCCTGCGCCAGGTGGCGTGATTCCGCATATTCAGCCTCATTATGGCTTAGGCCGTTGCGGCAAGGCACAAATATCATCGCCGACGGCGCCACGTACGACAGATTGACGGCATCGTGCCCGGCGCCGCTGCACATATCCAGACTGGAAAAACCTAGTGCTGCGCTGGCCTGGCGCACCCGATCCACACAAGCGGGACTGAACTGAATGGGCTCATAGGTCGCCACGGGCGCAAAATCGAGTGCAATATTCTCCATCTTGGCGCGTTCACGGCAGATGTCAGCGACCTGTTCGGCCAGCGTGTCCAGTTGGCGAATGTCCGGATGCCGCAGATCGATACTGAATGCCACGCTGCCAGGGATGGTGCTGGGCGAGTTCGGTCGGCAGGCGATATGCCCTACGGTCAGGCGCGTGTCATCGCCCGATTGCCGCCCCAGTTCCGCAAGAGCGGCGATGATCCCGGCGGCGCAGGCCAGCGCGTCCCGGCGGATTTTCATAGGCGTGGTACCGGCGTGAGACTCGAAGCCGGTGAGGGTCACGTCATATTCATGCAAGCCCTGCACGCCAGTCACCACGCCCAGCGGCACAGCCGCCTGTTCCAGCACCGGCCCCTGCTCGATATGGGCTTCGTAATAGGCCACCGGCCTATCGCGAAAGCGCGGCGTATTGGCGAACCCGGTACGATCCAGTTCTTCGCCAAGAGTCACCCCGGTCTTCAGACAGGGACGGGCACGCGCGAACGCGAGATCCGCGCGCCCGGCGTAAACGGACGACCCCAATATTCCCGGCGTGAAGCGCGAGCCTTCCTCATTGGTCCAGGCGACAACCTCTACCGGACGCCAGGTAGCGATGCCCCGCGCATTGAACGTGCGCAGGACTTCAAGCCCAGCCAGCACTCCATAAACGCCGTCGAAGCGCCCGCCCAGCGGCTGCGTGTCCAGATGACTGCCGCACAATACCGGCGCCGCGCCGGAATCGGTCCCAGGCCGACGGGCGAAAATATTCCCGACTTCGTCGGTATAGACTTGGCACCCCGCCTCTTCGCACCATTGCATGAAAAGACGACGGCCTGCCACGTCATCCTCGGTCAGCGTCAGCCGGCAACTGCCTCCGTTGGTGGTCTGGCCTATGCGTGCCATGTCCATCACCGAATCCCAAAGCCGCTTTTCATCGACAGTAATCAAAATATCTCCTTCAGCCGTTTGAGCATCCTCATCATATCCGGAGCCAGACACCTTGACCAACAGCACAATGGCTGGACTAACGTACGAGCAACCTCGGCCCCGAACCGTTTTCAGACAGTGGAGGCGTTGCCGCGGAGCATCAGCGACGCACCGGAGCACCCGCGCGCTCCGAATACATCATGCTATTCAACTGCTCGGACAGCTCACGGGCGACGCGCTGAAGTGCCTTGATCTGCCGCTCGTCGGGCGGCGTTGGAATATCGTCGACCGAACCCACGATCGCAATCGAGCCGGCAAGCGAAGCGCCGTCGCGAAATATCGGTACCGCCAGCGTGCTGATGCCGGTCATCATCTCGCCACTGCATATTTCGTAGTAATCCGCGCGAATCCGATCCAGTCGCTTCGAGAGCTCGGTCAGCGCCGCTGCATCGAACTTGACACCGGAGGCCAGCACCTCGTCCAGCATGGCATCGCGCTCCCGCGGCGAAGCAAATGCGAGTGACACTCGCCCCAGGGCGGACCGATGCGGTGGCGGGCGGTTGCCGGGTTTGACGCTCACGCAAATGCGCGCGTAGATATTTTCCATGGTGCTGATAACCATGGGCATGCCATTGGTCGCAACGGTCAACACCACCGTCTCGCGCAATTCATCGCGCAATTGCACCAGGTAAGGCTCGGCTCTTCGCCGAAGATCAAACTGATTGCCAGCCGCCTCGCCAAGCTGGAACAGCCGCCACCCCAGACGATAGCGCTCGTTGGCGTTGTCCTGTTCAATCAAGCCCACTTCCTTGAGCGTTGCCAGATGCCTATGAATGCGAGGCTTGGTTTCGCTCAATTGCTCGGCCAGCTCGGTCACACCCATCGCACGATGCGCGAGGGCCAGGCTATCCAGGATGCGGACCGATACCTTGACGGCATCGACCGAATTCAATTTTTTTTCACTCATATGCGGTTATGACTCTCGACGGCAAGGACCGGACAACACTGCCCATGCCAAAAGTGTACCGAAGAATCCACGGATATGGCCGGGCAGGTGGGCCACTCCCCGTCCGGCCTACCAGTCCAGGGCGTCCAGGATATGAGATAGCCCTCCTGTGGATTGACGATAGATCTTGCATCGCAATAGGGTCACATGTTACGCTAGAAGAAATAAATTATTGTCAGACGTAACGATTAGGACGTAACATCAAGACATAACATCGGATCGAATCCGGCTCATATCGATGGGAATGCGCCTCAATGGAAAACGCTGCGAACTCGGCACAGCCAGACGCCTGTCGTATTACCTGCGATGTACTCACGGGTTTTCTGGGCAGCGGCAAGACAAGCCTGCTCAATCGCTTCCTGCATACGGAAACCACGCGGGGAGTGGCGGTTGTCATTAATGAAATCGGCGCCATCGGTATCGATCAACTGATCCTGTCGCAAATATCCGAGAACGTGGTTCTGCTCGAGTCGGGCTGCTTGTGCTGTTCGCTCTCGGGGTCCCTGCGCGAAACCCTGCTCGACCTGAAACGGCAGGCACGGGCGGCAGGGCATCCGCTCACACGGGTGGTGATCGAGACAACCGGGCTGGCCGAACCGGCACCGATCCTTAACATCTTATTGGGCGACCAGACACTGGCCGATAGCTTCGTGCTGGGTCGCGTAATCTCAACCGTCGACGCGCATCAGGCGCTCGGGCAGATTCGACGGCAACGCGAAACCGTGCGCCAGGTCGCGCTCGCGGATGTGCTTGCGATCACCAAGACCGATCTGGTGGACAAGCAGGCCGAGCTTGCATTGAATACGGCGCTCGACGGCCTGAATGCGACAGCGCTGCGGGTGCGGGCGAATGATGCCGACGCGCTCACTGACATTTTCGTGCGCGCCAACCCCGCGGTGCCGGCCAGGAGCGAGCCTACGCACGAGGCCGGCACCAGCCACGATAGCCATCGTCACAACCATGCCGCGCACCTGCATGGAGCGGTCAACAATGAAAGCCTTTGGCTCGGGCCGCAGCGCATTCATCCCGCGGGGCTGGCGGCGTGGACACATCTGCTGATTTGTGAATACGGCGACCGATTGTTGCGTTGCAAGGGCCTACTGCATTTATCCGACCCGATACGCGATGTGTTCGTGCAAGGGGTCGGACGCTACTTCCACCCCTCCGCGGCCATTGCACGCTGGCCAGACAGCGACCCCCGCGCGAGGATGGTGGTGATTGGCGAACGGATCGACCCGTCCTGGCTGCGCGCCAGTCTGCCCGCCTTTCTCATCGATGAAACGGGGCTGCTGCCGCGCACGCTCGAAGAGTTGAATCAGGTGGTCCATTCCACATGCAGCCACCTGCATCCTATGTAACTTATGATGGAGAACGCTTTCCATGCCAGCTGAATTTGTCCTGCGCGGCGCTCAAGTGGTCGAACCCGACCATATGCCCTGCGCGCTCGACCTCCTGATCCAGGACGGAAAAATCGCGGGGCGACTGACTCCCGACACGCCGGTCGATGCGTCGATTCCCGTCCTTCGAGCGGATGGCTTGCATGCTTTTCCCGGCCTCATCGACGCTCACGTGCATTTCGGCTTCGGTGAAAAGATCACCGAGTACTCCACCGAAACCGTGTATGCCGCGCAGGGCGGCTTTACCTCGATTCTGGGCTACTTTCTAAACAACGAAAGCTATGCCGATGTCTACGAGCGTGAGCAGGAATACGCACGGGCTCGTTGCCATGTCGACTACGGTTTCCACTTCAGCGTGGCCAACGAAGAGCATGTCCGCGACATGCCCGCCTATGTCAATCGCTATGGTGTCACCTCGTTCAAATACTTCATGAACTTCAAGGGTGAGGAAGGGCGCTACCTCGGCCTGGATGGAACCGATGACGGCTATTTCTACGATCTGCTGAAAATGGCAGGAACATTGCCGGGCGTGAAGATAGTCTGCCACACCGAGAACATCGAAATCGTCAACAGGCTGCGCCGGCGCGCACAGTCGATCGAGCAGCCGACGCTGAAAGACTGGGCCAACGCAAAGCCGCCATTCACCGAAGCGGAGAGCTGTGTGCGGGCCATGTATTTCGCGGAACAACTGGGCGCACATCTCTATATTCCGCACTTGAGCACGCGCATGGCGCTGGACGAAGTGCGCCGCTGGCGCTCGCGCTATCCACATATCCATGTCGAAACCTGCCCGCACTACCTGACGCACGACGACGACTCGACCCTGGGTTCCATGGGCAAAGCCAACCCGCCGTTTCGCAGCAAGGATGACGTCGAAGCAATGTGGGAAGGCTTGCGCGACGGCAGCATCGATGTGGTCGCTTCCGACCACGTGCCGCGCAAGCGCTCCACCAAGGAACGGCCTTTCTGGCTGGCCTCGCAGGGCTTCCCGGGCACAGCAACGATCCTGCCGGTGCTGCTCAGCGAGGGCTACCACAAGGGCCGCCTATCGCTGCAGCGTGTCGCCGAACTGCTGAGCAGGGCACCCGCGCAGATCTTTGGAATGATGCCGCGCAAGGGAACGCTGCAGACCGGCGCGGATGCGGACATCACCCTGGTCGACCTGGAGCGCAGCCGTACCGTGCGAGCGGAGGAGCTCGGCTCGTATTCGGACTACAGCTTGTATGACGGCTGGACGCTCAAGGGCTGGCCGGTGCGCACCATCGTGCGCGGCGAGACTGTGATGCAAGACGGCAAGATTATGGGCGAACCCGGCTATGGCCAGTATCTGGCGCGGCCGCTAGTGTCCTGAATTGGAAATTTTCTGCATAAATCAATTTCGATAGTGGGATGGAATCATGAAACCTTGGGACAACATCATCAGCGCAGACGAACAGGCCGGATATCGGGCCGCGGGTTTTGGCCGGCCGGGGGGTATCGGCCAACGACCGGCGCTGCTGATCATCGATGTGCAGTACCGTACCGTCGGCACCCGTCCGATGCCCTTCTGGGAAGCCATCAAAGAATTCCCCACCAGTTGCGGCGAAGTGGGCTGGCAAGCGGTCGGCAATATTCAAAAACTGCTCGAGATGTTCCGCGCCAAGGGTTGGCCAGTGCTCTATCCGCATGTCGCGCCGAAAGTCGCAGGTGAAGGCGGCCGTTTGGCGGAGAAAGTGCCCGCGATCATGAATATCGCCTCGCACGGCTATGACTTCGTTGCCGAGATCGCACCGGCCCAGACCGACGTACTGCTGCCCAAGAAACATCCGAGCGCGTTTTTCGGTACCGCCCTGGCGAGTCATTTGATCGATTTGCAGGCCGATACCCTGATCGTAACGGGATGCACGACGAGCGGCTGCGTGCGAGGGAGCGTAGTAGACGCGTTTTCGCTGAATTTCAAAGTCTTCGTTCCGCAAGATTGCGTCTATGACCGCAGCGCCGTTTCCCATGCGGTCAATCTATTCGACATGTCGGAAAAATACGCCGATGTCGGCACCACCGAAGAGTTGCTGGATCGTCTGCAGGGTGTGAGCCCGGCCCGCTAAGGGGCCGGGCCAGACGCGCCTCGGTACTTGCACGCACGCATGCCCTGAACATAACCGTTTCACCCGCATAACTGAACAACTGGAGGAGCAATGAAAATCACACGCAGGTTCTTATCCGCCGCCACACTCGCAATAGCCCCGCTGGCCACGGGCACAGCCGGTGCCGAGCAGTATCCGACCCACCCCATCACGCTCATTCAGCAATTCGCACCCGGAGGAGGCAGCGATGCCGTGGCACGGCCCTTGGCGCCGGAGTTGGGCAGGATTCTGGGCCAGTCCATCGTGATCGATAGCAAACCCGGTGCCAACGGCGTCATCGCCAACCAATTCGTGGCGCAATCCAAACCGGACGGCTATACCTTATTGTTCGCCTCGGCCGGCCCGATGACGGCGGCCCCGCACCTGTACAAGCTGCGGGTCGATCCACTGAAAGCGTTCATCCCCGTCGCGCTGGTGGTCAAGACGCCCTCGGCGATCATCGTCAATGACACGGTCAAGGTGTCCACGCTGAAGGAGCTCGTGGCCCTGGCCAAACAGAACCCCGGACACATTACATACGGTACTTCCGGCGTCGGTGGAGCACCTCATCTGGCGGGCGAAATGCTCTCCGCGGCCACCGGCGCAAAGTTTCTGCCGGTGGCCTACAAAGGCATGGGGCCGGCCATGACGGCCGTGCTGTCCGGCGAGGTCAACTTCGCTTTCGCGGACATTGCTTTTGCCGTGCCGCTGATCCAGTCCGCCCGCGTCAAGGCGCTGGCGACAACAGGCCAGAAGCGTTCGCCCATTCTGCCCGAAGTGCCGACCGCGCAGGAAGCGGGTGTGCCAGGTTATCAATCCAGTACGTGGTACGCCATTTTTGCACCCAAGGGCACCCCCGATGCCGTGGTCAAGCGCTTGCATGACGCGGTCAACCAGGCCTTGGCCGGCGACCTGAGCAAGCGTTATACCCAGCTAGGCATGGATCCGGCCAACGGCATGAGCCAGCAGGCATTCGCCGATTTCGTAAAGGCGGAGTACGACCGTTTTGGCAATATCATCAAGAAGGCCAATATCAAGATCGAACGATAAGACGGGTGCCATCGCCCATTGCCACATGTCCTGACTCACTCGCCTGAGGAACCATGGAACATACAGAGTTCGACTATGAAGCGGATGTAGTCGTCGTCGGCGCCGGCGCATGCGGGCTGATGGCGGCTTACCGCGCCGGCCTGCAAGGGCTGGACGTCATATTGCTGGACAAAGACTCCAGGCTCGGATGCAACGCCGAAATTGCCAGCGGCTCCTTGCCCGCGGCCGGTACGCATCATCAGCGCGCGGCCGGCATCGAAGATTCGCCGGAGCGGATGGCGGCCGATATCCTGCGCAAGAACAAAGGCCGCGCCGATGCCCGGATCGTGCATGCGCTATGCGCCCTTTCAACCGAAATCATTCGCATTTTCGAGGAAGATCTGGGCGTACCGATCGAACTCAATCAAGATGCTGGACGCTCCGGCTTTTCCGCCCTGCGCCTGCACAACGGGCCGGGCCGGACCGGTGCGCCACTGATACGGGCTTTGCAAGGCGCACTGGCGCGAATGAACAACATCACCCATGCCGATCGCACGCCCGGCATGGGTCTGATAATCGATGCGCAAGGAGCGGTGAACGGTGTGCGTGCCGGTCCTGACGGTGAACAATGCATTGGAGCCAAGCGCGTCATCCTGGCCTGCGACGGCTTCGGATCGAACCAGGACATGATTGCGCGCTACATTCCCGAAATGGCCGGAATCGATTGCATTGGCGTGCAGGGCAATACCGGCGACGCCATTCGCTGGGGACTCGAGCTGGGAGCGGCGGTCGCTCATATGTCCGCCTATCAGGGGCATGGACTGGTATGTGCGGGCTACGGCACCCGTCTGTCGCCGGAAATCCCGCAGCTCGGTGCGGTGATCGTCAATCGGCAAGGCCGGCGCTTTGCGCGCGAAGACCAGGGCTATTCGGAATTCGCCCAAGAGGTGCTGGCGCAGGCGGACCAGCAGGCCATTGCGATTTTCGATCAAAACATGTTCGACGTGGTAGCCCGGCTGGACCACTGGAAGGAAACCGTGGCGTCCGGCGCGATCAAATCCGCACCCACCCTCGCGCAACTGGCCGAAAGGTTCAAGCTGCCGCCGGAGGCATTGCAGCAAAGCTTCGAGGAATGCGCGGGGATACGCCCGGATCCCTGGGATCGGGCAGGCCTGCCGGTGCCTCAGGCACCGCCATTCTACGGTGCCGTCATCACCGGTGCGATGGTGCATACGCAAGGCGGCCTGGTCGTGGATGTGCACGCGCGCGTCAAGCGGCCCGATGGGTCCCGCATTCCGAACCTGTACGCGGGCGGCGGCTCGGCGGCCGGCATCTCCGGAGACTGCGCGCAGGGCTATATGTCCGGAAACGGCCTGCTCAGCGCCTACGGACTCGGCATGATAGCCGGCGACCATGCCGCACAGTCCTTGCTTGTTCACGCTTACTAGGAGAATCCTATGTCCAGCCGCCTCAGTTCCGCGCCTGCCGACCCCAGAGAGGTCTGCGAGCAAGCTATTCTCCAATTGTTCGACTGGGCCTTTTCGACGACGCCGCACGATATCCCGGAAGAGGTCAAGCGCCGCGCGGTATTGGTCCTGTTCGACGACCTCGCCGCCATGACCGGCGCCGCCGCCGAGCCGGAGTTCCAACGCCTGCTGCCCAAGCTCGGGGGGACGGGGGGGACGCCCGAAGCCACGATCATTCCAGTACCGGGGCGAAAGACCGATCGCCGCAACGCGGCCCTCATCAACGCTGTCGCCACTAATTGGCTGGAACTGGATGAAGGCTATCGCCTATCGCCCTGCCACGCGGGCCTCTATGTGCTGCCTGCATTGCTGGCCGACGCGGAAGCCGACGGCACGTCATTCGACGATCTGCTGCACGCTATCGTGCTTGCTTACGAAGTCGTAACCCGCGTCGCGCGCGCCTTCGAGCAACGTCCCGCGGTGATGCAATCGCATGGCCGATTCGCCGCCGTGGGTGCGGCGGTGGCGGTGGCCCTCAATCGCAAGCTGTCGGCGCAACAGGCGTTGAACGCCGCCAGCGCCGCCGTTACATTGATCACTCCCGCGCCGCGCAATCACCTGGCGCTCGGCGCATTGGTACGCAATGTGTGGGCCGGCGTGGGCGCGCAATCCGGCATGGCCGCCGTGGAATGGGCCGATGGTGGAATCTCCGGCACACCAGGCAGTTTTTACGATGTGTATTGCACGGTGCTGGGCGGTATTTCCCATGAGAAATTCCTGACGCAGGAACTGGGCCGATCCTGGGCCATCCTGGACGGCTACACCAAGATGTACGCCTGCTGCCAGCACCTGCACGCCGCGGTCGAGGCGACACTCGAGATCCGCGACCAGGCCATACAGAAAGGCGTAGACAATATCACCGCCATCGAGGTGGAAACCCATGAATTGGCGCTGCCTCTGCAGAACCCGCAGCCTCACAACACCTTGGCCGCAAAGTTCTCGATGTCGCACGCGCTGGCGGCAGCGGTGGTGCGCGGCAACGGTGGCGCCGACGCCTTCTCCAGCGCCATGCTGGCCGATGAAAAAGTGAATCGACTGCGTCAGCGCGTATCCATGGCGCCCTGGCCCACGCCGATTCCAGCGCCGCCAAACGATAGGCCGGCGCGCATACAAATGGGGTTCGCCGACGGCACGCAGCTCGTAGCGGAGTGTCTATCGGCCACCGGCGGCCCTGACCGGCCTTACGCGGACGAGCAGCGGCTGGACAAGATCGGCGCACTGACCCAATCGATGTATCCACGCCTGCGTCCGGCTGCCGATGCTCTGATGACGCTGCCCGCCGCCCGCATGCGCCAGCCTTGGCGCGACATCGTCGCGGCCTTCACCGCTTCTTGATTATTGGCGGCATGCCAGGCACGCCGACCGGAGGAATGAATAATGCGCATACTTTTCCAGAGCCTCGTCGAAACCGGTCGCACTCCGGCCTACTTCGCAGGCATGCACGAGCGGGTCAAAAAAATTGCCCGGCCCGGCGTGACGGTCGACTTCATCGGCATGCCGGAGAACGTCTATGGCAAATACACGCCCGCGGATGTGGTGAAGTATCCATATATGGCGGCCTTCAGCACGCAGCTCATCCTGGAAAACGCGCTGCGTGCCGAAGCGCAAGGTTATGACGTGTTCGTGGTCGGCTCGGTGCAGGATCCCGCTCTCGAAGAAGCTCGGTCTCTGCTCGATATTCCCGTGGTGGGCTATGGCGAATCCGCCATGCACTTCGCCTGCTGCATGTCCACTCGATTCGCCATACTGGTGTTCCAGGAAGGCTTCGATCAAATGATGGACTTGCGCGTCCAGCGACTGGGCCTGGCCACACGCGCACTGCCTACGCTGCTCATCGACGCCAGCTTCGAGGATATCAGCCGCGGGCTTTCGGAATCCGAGCAACTGGTGGCCAAATTCGAAAAAGCCGCGCGAGTAGCGATTGCACAAGGCGCCGAGGCCATTATTCCAGGCCAGCTCTATCTGAGTGAAGCAATGGCGCGTGCCCATATCACCCGCATCGACGAGGTGCCGATAATCGATGGCCTGAGCGCAACGATCAAGATGGCCGAAGTAATGGCGGACTTCAAGGATATGGGCATCAGCGTGACCCGCCGCGGCTATCTGCATGCGCGGCCTCCGGCCGACATGGTGCACCATGCGCGTCAATTTCACGGCCGCGCGAACAACAAGCCGGACAAGGCTTGAATGCGGCCGCATCGTTTTCAAGTGTAATTTTCCATTGACCCAGGGCTTATATTCCGCAAAGGGAAATCAGCCCATCTATTCCCGGAGCCTACATGTCCATCCTCAAAAATGTTACAAGCATTCTCGCAGGCCTCGCGCTATGTACCGCCGCCGTTGCCGCGCAAGCGGCGTATCCGGATAAGCCGATACACTTGATCGTGCCTTTCCCCGCCGGCGGCGGTACCGACGCCACCGCCCGCCTCATCGCCGCCGAACTTGGGCCTCTTCTGGGGCAGACCGTAATCGTTGAAAATCGTGCCGGCGCGGCGGGTACGATTGGCGCGCAATCCGTGGTTGGGGCAGCGCCCGACGGCTATACCCTGTTTTTCTCCACAACGGGGGTGCTGGTCATCAACCCCTATCTGTACAAAAACCTGCGCTACGATCCTGTCAAGGACTTCACCCCCATCAGCCCGGTTGCCTCCTCCGCCAACGTGCTGGTGGTCAACCCCAAGGTACCGGTGCACACCGTCAAAGAGCTGATCGCACTGGCCAAGTCCGAACCGGGCAAGCTCACGTTCGGCTCTTCGGGCATAGGCAGTTCCAGCCACCTGGCCGCCGTCATGCTGGAATCGCTTACCGGCATCAAGCTGCTGCACATTCCATACAAGGGTACGGCACCGGCCATCACCGACCTCGTAGGCGGCCGCATCAATATGATGATCGACAACATTCCCAGCTATGTGGAACTCGCCAAAGCCGGCAAAGTCCGCCCGCTGGGTGTCTCGGGCACCACCACATCGCCGCTGTTTCCCGGCGTTCCGACCATTGCCCAGGCAGGTGTCCCTGGCTACGACATCACCATCTGGTATGCCATACTGGGACCCGCCGGCCTGCCCAAAGAGGTGGTTGAAAAACTCTCGACAGCGATACAGCAGGTGGTCAAACACCCCGGCATGGATAAAAAGCTACAGGCCATCGGCTCCGATCCCATGACGCAAACACCCCAGGAATTCGCCGCTTTCATACGCAAGGAAAGCGAGAAATGGGGACGCATCGTGCGGGAATCCGGCGCTGCCGAACAGTAAAAACCATAAGCGCCGCACAATGTCTGCGCCATGTGCGGCGTTCAGCCCCTGTATGAGGGCTCATGGCGAGCAAGAGCAGCTTCTTCACTTTGACCTTGTCCTACTGACGAGCAGCCGGAAATAAATCTTGCATGATTTGTACCGCCAGTTGTATTTGGCTAGACACAACGACCTGCTTCCGATACAGCAAGCTGATGGCGCCAAAGTTGACGCCCGATTTTATGGCTAGAGTTTTGACGAGGTTTTTGGTTTCATAGTAGCCAGCCAGGCTTTGGGGCAGCACGCTGATCCAGTTATATTGATTGATAAGCGAGATATTGGTTAATAAGGAGTTCGACTCAATGGAATCGGCAAGCCTAAGCCGGGCCCGATCGAGCATCGCTTCCACGCAGTCTCTTTGAACGGTACCGCTAATGGGGATGATCCAGCGGTACGGGATCAGTTCACGCAAGTGTTTCGGCTTGCGCTGTATCAGTTCGTGTCGCGGTCCGCATACGATAGCTACCGGTTCGTCATACAAAAACACCTCATGAATCCAGTTGCGATGGAGCGCATCGGACACACGCCCCAGAACGAGATCGAGCTCTTCCCGCTCCAGCTTTTCAACCAGGACGTTCAAGACGCCTTCGAAAATAGTGAGCTCGAGCCCGGCGTCGTGCTCGATCAGGCTGGAAATCAATTTGGGCAATGTGTGAACCGACGAGGAAGGCAGCACGCCTATGCGCAGGATACGCCTGTCGCGCGTCAGCAAGGATCGGACTTCGTCGCCTACTCTTTGTGCCGCGCCATTTAGATTTTGCGCATGGGAAATCAAAAGCATGCCCAGCGGCGTGGGTTTGGTACCGTAAGGCGTGCGCAGGAATAGCGGCGCACCGACGTGCTCTTCAAGCTGGGCCAGTGCCTTCGAGGCAGCCGGTTGGCTCATATTCAGGCGATCGGCCGCGCGTCCCATATGCTGGGTTTCATATAGGGCCAGAAGCAGCTCGACATGACGTTTTTTAATGTACAGCTGAGGGAATAATGGCTCGCTCATCATATATTTATAGTTATCGCGGTGGTAAAAGATTTCATTTTACGTTATGGCGATGCGGCGCCACACTATTGAGGAAATCACATTCGCATCCCTATTCGTTCTAGCGAAATGGCGGTCGCGATAATCCAGGAGAGCGGCATGAAGCATTTGATCAAAAGAATATTGGCTTGCAGTCTTGTAGCAACTGCGGTCAGCACCCCGGCCATGGCGGCCGATAACTATCCATCCAGACCCATCAAAATCATAGTGCCTTATGCGCCCGGTGGGGCCACAGATGTCATTTCACGTTTATTGGCGCAGCGAATGTCCACGGCTTCCGGCTATAACTTTATTGTGGAGAACAAGCCCGGCGCAGGCGGTGGAATTGGCGCGGGCTACGTGGCCCGCTCCAAGCCAGACGGCTATACCCTATTGATGGGGACTTCAAATACGCACGGCCTTAATCCATTCATTTATCATGATCTCGCTTATGATCCGCAAAAAAGTTTTGCCCCGGTGGCCGCTGTAGTTGATAACGTCGTGGTATTGCTCGCCAATCAAAGCTTTCCGGCCAGCAGCCTGAAAGAAGCGGTCGAGGTCATCAAGACACACCCTGGAAAATATAGCTATGCCTCGCCCGGGGTGGGTACGGTGCATGAATTTGCCATGGCATTGCTGAGCAAGAAACTGGGCCTCAAAATCCAGCATGTACCCTACAAGGGCGCTGGCCCTGCCATGATGGATCTCGCGGCGGATACGGTGCCTTTGATGATGGGCGGTTTGGCCCCGGCACTGCCGTTCATCAAGTCCGGTAAAGTCAAGCTGCTGGGTATTGCCAACGATGAAAAATATGATTCGATCAAAGGGGTGGAGTATTTTTCCGATCTGACCACAGGCGCATCCGTCAGCTCCTGGCTGGGATTGTTTGCGCCGGCGGGTACATCCGCCCAGACTGTGGAGAAACTCAACACGCTCGTCAATACAGTATTGGCATCCCCCGAGTTCATTAAGGAGCTGGACAAGCAGGGTACAAAGCCCCTGCCCATGACGCCGGAGGCATTCAGAAAACTGGTGGCCGACGGGTTGGCCTTCTGGAAAAAGACAGTAGAAGAGACTGGGACGACACAATGAGCGTTGGATCCGATGCGCCGGTAAACTTTCTGTTTTTCATTACTGACCAGCAACGGGCGGATCATCTGGGCTGCTATGGCAATCCGGTGGTGAAAACCCCCAATCTGGACACGCTTGCCCGGCGGGCCAGCCAATTCAACAACATGCATGTGGCAACTCCTATTTGCATGCCAAATCGCGCAAGCCTGATGACCGGCCGCTTTCCATCCACGCATGGAGCCCGCCACAATGGTATTCCACTATCCTTGCAGGCCATGACCTTTGTTGAATCGCTGCGGCAAGCCGGATATCGGACAGCACTGGTGGGCAAAGCACATCTGCAGAACATGACACTCAGGCCCCCGGTGTGGCCGGTGCCTCTTGAAAGTCGCTTGAAGCAGGAGGCCATGCGCGCCACACCGGGTAATTACGACCAGGAACGGCGAAAATACTGGCTGTCCAGCGACGATTTCGATCTGGACTACCCTTACTACGGCTTCGAGCAGGCACGTCTGGTGGATGAACACAGCGACGAGGTTCATGGCCATTATCGATACTGGCTGCGCAAGCACTATCCGGAACTGGAGCGCCACGTCGGTCCGGATGGCGCCATGCCCACACCCGGCTATGCCCTGTCGAAAATCCGCCAAGCCTGGCGCACACGCCTGCCTGAAGAGATTTATCCGTCAGCGTATATTGCCGATCGTGGCATGGACTATTTGCGGGAATTCGCCGCGCAAGGACAACCTTTCTTCCTGAAGTGTTCATTTCCCGATCCGCACCATCCGTTTACACCGCCCGGCAAGTATTGGGACATGTACGACCCAGCGCAGATGGAACTACCCCCTTCGTTCCATGGCACGCCGACATCGGTGCCCCCTCATGTGAAGTGGCTCTACGATCAGCGCGATTCCGGCAAGGCCATCAAGAACACGCCCGCCATATTTGCCTGCAATGAACAGGAAGCCAAAGAGGCACTGGCGCTAAACTATGGCTCGATCAGCAACATCGATCACCAGATCGGCCGGGTGCTGGGCGAATTGGATCGACTGGGGCTGAGCCGCAACACCGTGGTGGTGTTTACCAGCGACCATGGCGATTATCTGGGCGATCATCAGCTTATGCTTAAAGGGCCAATCCACTACCGAGGCCTCACCCGTGTGCCATTCCTATGGGCGGAACCAGAAGGCGCAGCCAAAACCCTGAACTCCGACAGCCTCGTCAGCACTGTCGATATCGCTCCAACGGTACTGAACCGCGCAGGTGTAGCGCCCTACAACGGCATTCAAGGGCATAGCTTGATGCCTGTCATGGCAGGGGCAGACACGCAATTGCGCGATGCGCTAATCATTGAAGAAGAAGGGCAGCGGGTAATACTGGGTTTCAATACTCGCATACGTTGCCGGACTTTGCTGGCAAACGACTGCCGCGTCACCATCTACGATGGCGCCAATTGGGGGGAACTCTACAATTTGGCAGAGGATCCGAACGAACTGAATAATCTGTGGAGCGATTCTTCCAGCGCCTGCCTGCGCGCCAAGATGCTGGAAAAACTTGCGTACATGATGCTCAATCATGTCGATACCAGCCCCTATCCCACGGCGTTGGCTTAAACGGAGAAAGCAGCATGACGAATGCCATCCATCACAAACTTCCTTCAGCCTGCCCAATCGCGCACGTAGCCGGAGCGGTGCCAAAACCCTCGACGGGCTGCCCTATCAGTCAGCACGCCGCCGATTTCGACCCGTTTCAAGATGCTTACATGGAAAACCCTTCCGAATTTATACGCTGGGCACGCGAAAAGGAACCGGTTTTTTATAGCCCCAAGCTCGATTACTGGGTCGTGACACGTTATCAGGCGATTAAAAATATTTTTCGAGACCCGATTACGTTCAGTCCGTCAAATGTTTTGGAGCCGATAGAGCCGCTTTCAAATGAAGCGGCTGCCATTTTGAAGCACTATGGCTATGCAATGAATCGGACCTTGGTCAATGAGGACGAGCCGGCGCATATGGCTCGACGACGGGTACTGATGGCACCTTTTACACCAGAACACCTGAAGCAACATGAGCCGATGGTGCGCCGCCTGGTCACAGAGGCCATCGATCAGTTTATGGATGAAGGCCACGTCGATCTGTTCCAGAAGCTGTTATGGGATGTCCCCTTCTCCGTGGCTTTGCATTTTCTGGGCATCGATGATGACTCGGATCGTGAAAAAATGCACCGCTTTTCGATTGCGCATACGGTCAACGCCTTCGGGCGGCCGACCCCTGAGGAACGGGAGTCGGTAGCGCATACCGTCGGTCAGTTCTGGCAGTTGGCAGGCGAAGTGCTGGAAAAAATGAAACGCACGCCAGATGGACCGGGGTGGATGCGCTACTCGATCCGTCAGCAAAAAGACTATCCGGATGTGGTCACGGATTCCTATCTGCACTCGATGATGATGGCGATCATCGTGGCCGCGCATGAAACGACGTCCTTTGCATCGGCCAATGCGATCAAAATGCTTCTGGAACATCCGGAAGCTTGGCAGGATCTGTGTGCCGATCCCGGGCTGATTTCACCTGCAGTGGAAGAATGCCTGCGGCATAGCGGCTCCATTGCATCATGGCGGCGCAAGGTTATGAGTGATGTCGAGATTGAAGGCGTCCGGATTCCAGCCGGCTCCAAGCTATTGCTCGTAGTCGCTTCCGCCAATCACGATAACAAGCAATTCAGCGATCCCGATTTTTTCGATATCCGGCGTGACAACACAGTCGAGCACCTGACCTTTGGCTTCGGCGCTCACCAATGCCTGGGCAAGAATATCGGCCGGATGGAGATGCAGATTATCATCGGCGAATTGACACGGCGCCTGCCCCACATGCGATTGGCCCAGCAGTCGTACAAATATGTCCACAACTTGTCGTTCCGCGGGCCGCGAAATCTCTTGGTGGAATGGGATCCCAATCTCAATCCCGAGCGGCTCGACTCGGTAGCATTGCAACAAGTTCAACCCGTACGGCTGGGAGCGCCTCTCGCAAAAAACATGGTGCGCAAGCTTGTGGTGGAATCGGCGGAAAAAGTGGCGCCAGACACGGTACTCCTGCGTTTGGCGTCTCCCACGGGATCGCCGCTTCCGAATTGGACCCCAGGGGCACACCTGGATGTCGAGTGTGGTGATACGGGGTTGTCCCGACAGTACTCTCTGTGCGGCGATCTGGAAAATCGCGAGACATGGCAGATCGCGGTACAACGCGATCCCAATAGCCGCGGTGGGTCGGCCTGGATACACGATTACGCCAAACCAGGTGCGACGCTGCGCATTCGCGGCCCACGAAACCATTTCCGCATGAGCGAGGCATCAACAGATCGTATTGTGCTGATTGCCGGAGGCATTGGCATTACCCCCATCATGGCTATGGCACAGCATGCACAGTCTCTTGGCATCGACTACGAAATTCATTTCAGCGGCCGATCTCGAGCTGCACTGCCGCTTATTGAAAACCTGCAACGCCGCCATGGCGTTCGCCTGCGCTTGTACATCAGCGAAGAAGGGCATCGAAACAATTTCCGTGAACTCCTCGCCCAGCCCAACGCCACAACGCAGATTTACGCATGCGGCCCCTCACGGATGCTTGATGACCTGCAAAATGTGCTTGTCCAGCAAGGCTGGCCTGACCGTGCCCTTCATGTCGAGCATTTTATCAACACCGCCAACAGGCTTGATCCGGATAGGGAAATGGCTTTTGAGGTTGAGCTGAGAAACTCCGGGCTGACATTACAAGTGCCCGCAAACAAGACCCTGCTCGAGGTATTGCGAGCATCCAATATCGATGTGCAAAGCGACTGTGAAGAAGGCCTTTGTGGAGCCTGCGAAGTGGGTGTGGTGTCGGGTGAAATAGATCATCGCGACAGCGTGCTAAGCCTCACGGAAAAGCAGAAAAGCACACGGCTGATGGCGTGTTGTTCCCGCGGTTTGTCAAAACCGCTTGTGCTTGACCTCTGAACCAGAGGCCGGACGCAACCATGTAAAATTCCCGCTATTCTTGCTTGCCCGCGGGGATTCGCGAAGCCCCGTTTCAGGAAATTGCAAAAGACGCATTGTTTTGGCCCAAGGAAGCGTGGTGATAGGGGGTTTTTGATTCTGGTAGTGGCGGACTTACGGTCCTAAAAGAGCTCAGGGCAACACTGCCTGACCAACACTTCATTTACTACGGTGACCACGGGAACGCACCCTACGGTAACCGCGATGCCGACTCGATCTACGAACTCACCCTGTCGTCGTTGACACGACTCTTTGCCCTGGGCTGCTCCTTGGTCGTGGTGGCGTGCAACACGGCGGCGGCTACGGGACTTCGCCGTCTTCAACAGACGTGGCTGCCCATTCACTTCCCCGACAAGCGTGTCATTGGCGTCATTGTCCCAATGGTGGAAGCGATGACCGGTGTTCCTTGGTCGACGACGCACGATGTGGATAAGCAAGGCTTCGTTCGGAAGAATGTAGCTGTCTTTGCGACACGGTACACGGTGAACAGCCAAGTATTTGTCGAGGAAACAAGAAGGCGAGCTCCCGAAATCAACGTGATTCAACAGGCCTGCCCAAGCCTCGTCAGGCTTATCGAGGCGGGTGCCCCATTACCTGACCTTCGACGTGCCGTCCGGCGCTATGTCGCCCTTTTACTGCGCCGCCTGGACGGAGAACGCCTGGCGGCGGCGCTACTCGGCTGCACGCACTACCCCTTGATCGAGGATCTCTTCGTCGAGGCTTTGCCCAGCCATGTCGAGATTTTTTCGCAACCGAAAATAACCGCCAACAGCCTTGCCGCCTACCTGGCCCGTCATCCGGAGTTCCTGGATAGCCGAGAGCCGGGGATCTCTTTCTATACCTCGGCAACCCCGGAAAATATAACGAAGCTTGCGAATCGCTTTTTTGGCAGCAACCAGATCCAGTTCAATGAACTGACAAGTGTCGGCTGCCGCTCTGGCAGCATATCAAATGGCCGCATGCATACCTGCCCCCAATCTGTGCAGTCACTACCATTGGCCACGCCGCACTAAGCGGCCAGGCGCATGCCTGCCCGATGGCCGTCCGCTGTCGCCGCAAGCAGGTCGCGTGGCGACAGGCAGTCACCCACGGGAATGACTTCGACGCCCGCTTCCTCAAGTTCGGCAAGCATTTCGTCGTTCCGAGCCCGCGGCGTTGAATAGGTGAGCAAGGACAGGTTCGCAATCCGGAAAACCTCGCCTGTGTAAAGATGCCGGTAAGCCAGCTCCCCCCCCTCGATAAGCTCATTCCACATCGGTTCGCACAGGAAAATTACATCTATCCCCTTTTGTGCCAAACGGCGATGCACGCCCTGTCGGGTCACCAGCGACATATCGTCGGCAATGGAATTGCGCGGCGTGATAATGACGACGCGCTCAAACAGTGCATGCAGGCGCTCCGCCGCGGCGTAAGTACCTTCGCCATGATCCATATCGAAAATCACGGCGGTACCCGGCTGCCGAGCGGTAATATCCAGTAGCGCGCCCATAGCCTGGCGCAGGTCGGGCACCATTCCGGATTCTACGGCGTCGGTGGGCAGCCATGCCGGCGGCATCATTGTGCCGCCTGTGGCCAGTACCACCGCATCCGGCGAGAGCGCCAGAATACCCGGCACATCGGCCTGCACGCCCAGCTCGAACCTGACCCCGGCCCGTTGTGCGCAAACTGTCTGGTAATCGTAGATGCTGCTGACCTCTTCGCCTCCCGGAAAATGGGAACGCAGCCACGCTTTACCGCCAATATGGGCCGATTGCCCGAAGACAGTGACCTTATGGCCACGCGCCGCAGCAACCCAGGCGGCTTCCATTCCCGCGATGCCCGCCCCCACCACCACTACAGATCGGGGAGCCGACGTAGGGGCCGGCCAGAAATCAACTTCGTCGGGATCGCAAACACGGGGATTGTTCACACAGGCGACCGGCGCATGCCGTGTAATGATGGTGTCCCAACAGGTGTTACATGACACGCAATAGCGTATGTCGTTGCTTCGGCCGGCCGCTGCCTTTATCGGCCAAGCCGGATCCACCAGCAGCGCCCTTCCAAGCCCTATCAGCTCAGCTTCCCCACGCGCAAGTATGCCTTCGGCCTCGGCTGGATCGGTAATGCGCCCCAATGCCATGTGAGGCGTATGCGGAGCCGCATGACGCAGTTGCGTGGTGAGCTGCAGGTAAGGCAGTCGCGGACCATAACGGTCCGGCACATGCATCTCCAATGTGCGGCTATGAGTGCCTTGCGCAAAGGCAATGTAGTCGGCCTGGCGCGAAGCGGTCAGCAAAGAGGTAATGATCATGGCCTCTGCCGGACCGATGCTTTGAGGCATACCGTCGTCTCCGGGCAGCTTCAAGCCGATGATGAAATCGCGGCCGCAGACGGCGCGGATGGCGGCCACGATTTCGGCGACAAACCGCGTCCTGTTTTCCCAACTGCCGCCATATTGATCCTGCCTGTGGTTGGAATACGGAGACATGAATTGATGAAATAGATGCCCGTGTCCGCATGACAGTTCCACGCCGCTGAACCCGCATTGCTGCAAGCGCCGCGCCGAATCGGCGAAATCCCCGACATACCGCTCGATTTCAGCAATGCTGAGCGCACGTGGCGCGGACCAGCTCAAGTCATCGGGCAGGACAGAAGGAGCAACCGCATTCAGATGGCGGCCGGCTTCATGGCGCGCCCGGCCCGGATGCTGTATTTGTCCAAGCAGCCGGCAATCATGTTCCTCCACCGCGGAGGCCCATCGTTTCAAATCGTCGGTATTCCTGTTGTCGAAAACATGCACTTTCGCCGGCACCGCCTGCATGGCCGACATGGCCAAAGGTTCGGTGATGATCATGGCCGCTCCGCCTCGAGCCCGATTGGCATGATATTGAATCAATGCCGGCGTAACCTGTCCGTCGCGAGCCGTGAGAGTGGTCATGGAGGCATGCGCGATCCGGTTGCGCAGGTATTTTCCCGCCAGGGAAAAAGGCGTTTCCAATAAAGGTACAGCAGTCACGGGCGAACCGGCCGCCTGCGACGCAGGCGTTTCAAGGGAAGGCATCTGATTCAATCGACTTTGATATGAGCTGTTTCCACGACGTTTTTCCATTTCGCTGATTCCTGGCGAAAGAAAGCAGCGAACTCCTGAGACGTGCCGCTGCGCGGCGTCGCCCCCAGCTTGGCCAATTGGGCAACGATCTGAGGCGAACTGATGGCCGCATTGATCGCTTGATTCAAGGTCTTCTCCACAGCGTCCGGTATATGAGCGGGAGCAAATACACCCCACCATACGCTTACCGTGAAATCTTTCATGCCCTGCTCTATGAAAGTGGGAATTTCCGGCAAGACTGGGCTGCGCTTTTCGCTGGCTATACCCAATGCCTTCAGCGTCCCCGCCTTCAGATAAGGGATGGCATTCAATTGATTGGTGAACATCAACTGGACGTGACCGCCTATCACATCGGTCAAAGCGGCATTGCCCCCGCGATAAGGGATATGCTTGATGTCCACCTTGGCTTGCGCATTGAACATTTCCGCGGCCAGATGCTCGGTCGTACCGCTTCCGCCCGAAGCAAAATTGAGGCTGTTGGGATTCGAGCGAGCCAAATCGATGAGATCTTTGACATTGTTGGCCCGCACAGACGGATTGGCCAGCAACAATGTTGGTACCGTTCCCACTAGCGCAACAGGCGCGAGGTCGCGATCGGGATCATAATTAAGGTTGCTGTACAGGCTGCCGTTGACCGAATTGCCTGTGGATCCCATCAATAAGGTATAGCCGTCCGGATCGGATTTCGCCACGAATGACGCCGCGATATTGCCGCCCGCACCGGTACGGTTTTCGACAACGAAATTCTGGCCCAGGCGCTTGGTGAGGTCCGCCGCAAGTATCCGGGCTACGATATCCACCGCCCCTCCTGCGCCGAATGGCACGATCAGATGGACCGGCTTATCGGGATAGGCTTGCGCAAAAGCCGTGGGCACAATTAGCGACGATGCCCCGGCCAGCAAACCCGCGCCGCACAAAGCGTTCCCCACGGCTTTCAGCATCCGACGCCGGGCGTTTCCATTATTTTGATTCATTTTGCCTCCCCCTTATAGACTCAGTGTTTGAATCCTGCTACAAAAAAACTGATCAGCCTGGGAATCGTATTGCCCTTGGCTCGAGGATTTATCATCCCCTTCGAAAGCCGGGATATCCTTTGCGAGTTCGCCATGGTGTAGTGAACAGCCCCCAACAGAAAGTGAAACCGCCAATAGATTTCTTCCTTTGGAATTTCCGGCAAGGCCCGGCAAAACTCTTCGATAAATAGGCCATTCGATTCATCGAACACGGCCGAAACCAGGTTCTGGCTCTGTACAGAATCAAACGCAAGGCGCGCTCGCAAGCGTAGAAAGGCTTCGCCGTTTTCAGCGGACGATTGCAGCTCCAGGGCCGGCACCAGAAAAGCATCCAGGATGTCTTCAAGCTTGGCCTTCCCTAGCGCATCGCGCGGAACCTCTCTCAGTTTCTTCAGCCTGCCTTCGACAACCGGCTTGGTACGCTCTATAAACAACTCACTGAGCAAACGCTCTTTCGAGCCAAAGTGATAGTGGATGGCGGCAACATTCACGTTGGCCGCCTCCGTCAATTCACGAAACGTAACATCCAGGCCTTTATCGCCAAACAGGCGCTCCGCCGCATCGAGTATTCGCTTGCGCGTGTCGGCTGGCTTATTGTCAGTTATGGGATCCTGCTGCGTAGTGTCGATTTTGCGCTCGGGTTTCATATTGGAAGAATGCATTCTATTTTATTAAAACAAATATTTCAAACATTTGTTTTAATAAAAACAGTACACTGACGGCACGCATCAAAGCGCTGATCTCTGTTTTTCCACAAGGCCGGTAAGCTAAGGTTTGTTTTTATAGTAAAAGGATCGCTGTTCATGGACAAAAAACCTCTTTCAGTAGACTTTAAGTCGACCGCACTGGTTTTGATCGATCTTCAGCATGGCATTGTTGCCATGGATGTAGCGCCCATTACCGGCGTCCAAGTAATACAGCGCTGCGCCGCCTTGGCTCAGCGCTTTCGTGAACTCGGCGCGCCGGTCGTGCTGGTCACCGTGGGGAATCTGGCCGATGAGGGCGATATGCTGCGCCCAATAGCCGACGCCATGGCTCCAGCCGGAGTTCGCCGGCCTGAAAACTGGTCCACGCTGGTTCCCGAAATCGGGCCGGAAGCCGGTGATATCCTGATCCGCAAGCGCCAGTGGGGCGCTTTTTATGGAACAGAGCTGGACTTGCAACTGCGGCGCCGCGGCATCAACACAATAGTGCTGGCGGGAATAGCCACTAATGTAGGCGTTGAATCCACAGCGCGCGATGCATTCGAACATGGCTATAACCAGATTTTCGTCAGCGACGCTATGGCGAGCACATCACGCGAAGCACACGAGGCAACCTTGAAATTCACCTTCCCCAGGATAGGCCTGACGCGCAACTCCGAGGAAGTGCTCCAAGCCCTGAAATGAATTCGATCCTCGATTAGGCGGATAATGTCCTTGCATGCAGGGCACGCATAGCAAGCCAGGCGTGCGCACCCTCTATGCACATAACAGGAATCATTGCCATGACCACGAAATTCAAGATTGGCGACCATGTGGGCTGGAACTCTGAAGCCGGCCAGGTAAGCGGCACGATTACCAGAATCCACACCAAGAACTTCGAGCACAAGGGTTATACGCACCATGCAACAGTGGCCGACCCACAGTACGCAATCAAAAGCGATAAAACCGAGCACATCGCCATGCACAAAGGCACGGCGCTGCACAAGATCGACTAGGCCATGCCTAAAAAAAGCCAGGCAACAACAGTCTGGACTATCGGCCATTCAACACGGCCGATCCAGGAGTTTCTCGATCTGCTTGCCGAGCATCAGATTCAGACCATTGCCGATGTACGCAGCCTGCCTGGCTCGCGCAAATACCCCCAGTACGACCAGGAAACACTGGCCGCCACGCTGGCGGCGCACGGTGTAGGATATCAATGGCTGAAGAGCCTGGGCGGACGTCGGCGTGCTCACCCAGGCTCGCCGAACACCACCTGGCGCAATGCCTCGTTTCGTGGCTACGCGGACTACATGTCGAGCCCTGAATTCGCGCAAGGGTTGGACGAGCTACGCGAGCTGGCCTGCCGGTCGCGCACGGCATTGATGTGCGCGGAAGCGGTCTGGTGGCGCTGCCACCGCTCGATGATCGCCGATGCGCTCTGTGCCGACGGCATCCACGTCTTGCATATTATGGATGCCAAACACTGCGTCACCCACCCAATGACTTCACCGGCTCGCATCGTAAACGGCCAACTGACTTATACCCTGCCGTAGTCCAACCGAACGGACACCGCGGCGGCTTCGGCTAACAACGCCAGCAACTGTTACCTCGACGATAAGTTGCAACTACCCTGCAGTCTGACAACCCTTGTCGGCAAGGAGCGCATCCCGATTCACGGCGCGCAAGTGCTTGAGCAATGCAAGAACGCCGGCGGAATGCGCCGCATCGGCCCTGGTCGCGATGCCGACCGGGCGCGCAGTCTCGCACAGATCGACAGGCAGGATGCAGAGCAATCCGTCCCGTTCTTCGAAATAGACCTGGTGTCTTGAGATCATGGACAGGCGGTTGCTCTCGACCAGCAGAGCGCGTATCGTCGCCAGGCCATTCGACTCAATCGGATTGGACGGCATCGCAAGCCCCGCGTTGCGCATGGTGCGTTCGATCACACGGTATGCCGGCGTACCTCGCCTGGGCAGCACCCAGCCCCACTGTCCAAGCTCTGCCAATGTCAGGGCCTTCGGCTTGTCGAGCGGATGGCCCTTGCGGGCGATCACCGATAACGTGCTGTCGAACAGCCGCTCTTGCACGATGTCGGTGGCCGGACATGGCGAACGCAGCGGGCCGACGATAACGTCTATATCGCCATAGCGCAGTTGCTGCAACAGAGTATCGTAAGATCCATCCACAAGGCATATCTTCAGGCCATGGTGCTCCTCGATTAGACGGCTTACGGCACGCGGTACCAGCAGCGTACCGGACAGCGGCAAGACGCCTACCCTGACGCGGCCCATAATGACCCCCGTGCTTTCCGCAATATCGCCAGGCATGGCGGCAATTTCGGTCAAGGCGAGTTTTCCGCAGCGAATCAGAATCTCGCCTGCGGTCGTGGCAATCATGCCGCTGCTGGCTCTCAGCAACAAGGGTACGCCGACCTGTCGCTCCAGATCGTTCAAGGCCTGTGCCACGGCCGGTTGCGAAATACCGAGAAGCGTGGCCGCAGCACCCTGCGTGCCTGACTCCGCCGTGGCGATGAGTGCCTGAAAATGGCGGTGTGTCAGGGCGTGGACAAGGTGGCGCACCGAGCACCGAATTATTTTATTCTCGGCCTCTTCCCGGCGTAGATGCCCGGCCAGCTCGCTCTCCGCCTGCTCCAGATGCATCAATGCGCGCGTGGCGCGCTTTTCCGCAACCGCGCCGAAGGAAGTCGTACACATGCCTTGGGCGGTACGATGAAACAGAAGCACACCAAGCTCACGCTCGAGCTTCTGGATTGCACGCGTTACCGCCGGCTGGGTCAGATGCATTTCTTCTGCCGCCTTTCTGACGCTGCTCCATCGCGCCACCCCTACGAATGCACGGAGGCGACGCAGATTGGGTTCGATAGTCGTGATTTCCAGCTTGCTGCCTCCTCGATGCCCCCGCGGGACGATGGGCCACCACGGCAGCAATAAGCAAAAGGTATCGCTGCATGGCCAAAATGCATTATGCCCTCTTGCTCCCCCTTCTGCATACTGCAAGCAGGGACCCGTGATCGCATCCACGGATCCAGCCAATTGCTTAATGGAGATCCCCCCAATGCCTTATTTAACGCCTCCTCCCGATAGCTCTCCCAAAAAGCCGGCGACGATAGCCCCAACGGGAGGTTGGGACTGTCAAATCCACCTCTTCGGCCCTGTCGAACAATACCCTTTCGACCCCGACAGCCCATACGTTTCGGCGCCAGCCTTGCCCGAAACCGCCATAAGGATGCTCGATACCCTTGGACTGGCGCGCGCTGTTGTTGTAAGCGGCGGCGGGTACGGTCGCGACTATCGGTATCTGCTGGATGTGCTGAAGCGCTATCCGCAGCGCTTTGTCGGTGTAATTCTGCCGCCGGACGCACTCTCGGATGAGGAGCTTCAGAGGCTGGACACGCTGGGCGTACGCGGCGTTCGATTTGTCAGCGCCAGGCGGGCATCCAATCTGCCGCAGATACTGCCCGACATGGCAGCCCAGGCTGAAAACATAGGCTGGCCCATCCATTTTTATCCGCACGGCGAAGATATCGTCGAATATTCGGACCGCCTGCTTTCATTGCCCAACAGCAAGATCGTCCTGGACCATTTCGGGAGCGTGCCAACGGCCAAAGGCCTGGACCAACCCGCAATGAAAGCCATACTGAAGATGCTCGACACGGGCCGTGTCTGGATCAAGCTTTCCGGACCGATGCGCTGCGCTGCCGGCAATATGCCCTATCCGGCGGTCACGCCATTTGCCCGCGCCTTGATCCGCCATGCCCCCGACCGCATGGTCTGGGGCTCGGACTGGCCCCATGTCAATATGGTCGACAGGCAAATGCCCAACGACGGCGACCTGTTCGACCTGATTGCGGACTGGGCGCCCGATGAGCATGACCGTGCCAGGATCCTGGTCACGAACCCCGGCCAGCTATATGGCGCGCCACCCCGGTCCGAGGCCTGAGGCCGACGCACTGCCGCAGGAACGGGAAACAATAAATACAAGGAGACTTTCATGAAGCGCTTTTCCATCATCCCAGCATTATTGATCAGCACGCTGCTTGGCACTACGGCACAGGCGGACACGTTCCCCAGCCATCCGATCCATCTCATCGTACCGTTCTCTCCGGGCGGGAGCACGGATCTCGTGGGCCGTCTCGTCGGTGCAAAAGTAGCGCAGATCCTGGGCCAGCCAGTTGTTGTCGAAAATCGCGCGGGCGCGGGCGGCTCTATTGGCTCGGCCTATGTGGCGAGGTCCGCGCCCGATGGCTACACATTGCTGATGGCAACCACCTCGCATACCGCCAATCCGGCCTTATACAAATCACTGCCATACGACACGCTGAAAGATTTTGCACCCATCTCCCTTCTTTGCGACATGCCCGGGCTGCTTGTGGCCCATCCGTCATTGCCTCCCAATAATTTCAAGGAGTTCATCAGCTACGCCAAGACACACAAGCTGGATTATGGCAGCGCTGGAATCGGCACCTTCCCCCACCTTTCGATGGAAATGCTGAAAAGCCGCGCCGGCCTGCAAATGACACATATCCCTTATAAGGGCGCCGCGCCCGCGCTGGCCGATCTGGTGCATGGCGTCTATCAGGTGAAAGTTGATGCATACATTACGGCGAACGGCTTCGTGCAAAGCGGCAAGCTCAAGCTGTATGCGGTCACCAGCGCACAACGCATGGAGCAATTGCCCAATGTCCCCACCGTCGCCGAATCCGGCTACCCGGGCTTCGAATCAACCTACTGGATCGGCATTGTCGCGCCCTCGGCCACACCGGCACCTATACGCGCAAAGCTGGAAAAAGCTTTCATGCAGGCTATCCACGACAAGGACGTGTCGGCAAAACTCATAGCGACCGGGACACGCCCAATTGGCAGTACGGCAACCGTTCTGGATCAACGCATCAAGCGGGAACTGACGCAATGGCCGGTAATTCTGCGCGACGCGGGCATCAAGGAACACTAGCATGACGCCGAACCGCCCCCATGCCGCCTTGATAGCACCCACCGGACGCCTGCGCGCAGCCATAAATCTAGCCAATCCGGTGCTTTGCTCAGGGCATACCGCGGAAGGAGAGGTCGCGGGCCTGGCCGCCGATATCTCGCTCGCACTGGGTCGCTGGCTGGGCATGGATGCCGAGCTGGTGACATTTGACTCCGCCCGCCGTTGCGTAGCGGCGGTGCTGGACGAGAAAGTGGACGTAAGCTTTTTCGCCATGGACCCGACGCGAGGCCAGGAAATTCACTTTACGCCGCCCTATATCCAAATGGAGGGCATCTACGTGGTGCCGGACAGTTCCCCGATCATCGTCGCCGCGGACGTCGACCGCCCAGGCCATCGCGTTGCCGTCGGGGCGGGCAGCGCCTACGCGTTGTTTCTTGCACGCGAGTTCAAATACGCACAAGTGATTGAAGTTCCCACCTCGCCCGAAGTCGTCGATACCTTTGTCCGCGATGAATACGAAGCCGCCGCTGGCGTAAGGCGCCAGATTCAACGCGATGTGGCCAAACATCAGCCCGGCTTGCGCATAATCGAGCAGCCATTCATGGCCATCCACCAATCGCTGGCCATTAAAAAGTGTCGCGGAGACCTTGCATGCTCCACCCTGAATGAATTCATCGAAGACATCAAGGCAGGCGGTTTCATAGCCCACGCATTGCAGAGCCATGGAATTGCAGGGCCTGCCATTGCGCCCGCGGGCTACCCTGCAGGCTAACGGTCGGTGCTTTTTTTAATATAAGGGATCGCTTGATCTATCGTGTCCCATATAAATCGACCGCTAGGGACTCGTTGCTCCTCGGCAATATGTGATACCAGGCCAGCGGCTCGTGAAATCACGGCAAAGCCGCGCATCAACTGGGTGGGAATGCCGAGTTCTCCCAATAATGCCGCAACGGCACCTGTCGCATTAATAGTGATGTGCTTTCCATACACGTCGTCTACGGCTCTGTTCAGTGTAAGCAAGGCGTTGACATGGGACTGGGCCAGTTCAGTTTCCCGCTGCGCAATTTGAATCAGTTTGATCGAGCGTGGGTCGTCGGGTTTATGCAGATGGTGGCCGAAGCCAGGCAAATGCTGTTTGTCATTTTTATATGAATGCGCGATATCCAACGCCGTCTGTTCCGGATTACCGGAATCGAGCAATTGATTGAGCAACCCGGAGCAGTTTTCCATCGTGCCCACAAATTGGCTTCCAACCGCCATAAGCCCCGCCGATACAGCCCCTTGCAGGTTTTCCGGGGCGCTCATATAGATGAGGCGTGTCGCAATGGCGCTGGGGGTCAGGCCATGTTCCATCAGCGTGATGAGCACCGCATCGACAATTCGCAAATCGACAGGTCGCGGAATGCGGCCGGTAATTTGCATGAACATGACCTCGGTGAAGGTGCGCTCGCCAATTAAATCGTTGACCAAGTCCTTGTCCCGGTAGTTCATGCCTGTAAGACTGTGAGCGCATAATTCCGTTGTCGGCGTTTTATTCATGCTGGTTCCTTGTTTGTTGATTCTGGTGTTCAGTCAGGTCTGGATCGTTTGGCTTGCCTTGGCCTTTATAGCCATTTTCAATACTTTGCCCACTGCTGATCTGGGTAGGCTATCGTAAAAATAAATGTGCTTGGGTGTGAGTACCGGCCCGAGCTTTTCACGCACAAACGCCTTAAGTTCCTCTTCAGACACCGAGAACGAGGGTTTGCACTCTATGGCGGCGTTAACCGTTTCCCCCCACTTTTCATCGGGCACGCCGAAGACGCACGCCTCATGCACGGCCTCGTGTTGCGACAGCGCGGATTCAACGTCTATGGGATAAACATTGAATCCGCCCGTGATGATCACGTCGCGCAATCGCTCTTTAAGAAACAAAAACCCGCGCTCGTCTATATACCCTGCATCGCCTGTAAGCAGCCAGCCATTGACAATGGTTTCGCTGGTTTTTTCGGGCAATTTCCAATAGCCCGTCATCACGAGATCGCCCTTGATGGCGACCTCGCCCAGTTGGCCTGTTGGCAAGTGCGTGCGATCGGGCGACAAAATGGCAAGCTCCGAGAGCCACGTCACTCGGCCGACGGAGGTTCGGTTTTCAGGTAGCGCCAAGTCGCGGGAGCTGAGCAAGGTGGCGATTTGCGGCGCTTCCGTCTGGCCATATGTTGTGGCGACGACCGGGCCGAAAAACTCCTGTACGGCGGAGATTTTTTCGGCGGGCATCGGTGCCCCGCCATATATCAGCAGCCGCAGCGACGGGAAGCATGCCCGGTGTATTTCCGGCGCTGTCATCAACTTGTAGATCAGGGTGGGAGGCATGAAGGTCATGGTGCCTCCTTGCCGCGCGAATGCATGGCCGATGTCAGCCGCGGAGTTTGATTTGCACAACAGCAGGCATCCGCCTTGCGCCAAAATGGGCACAATATACGTTCCCGTGCCATGACTAATAGGCGCGCATATTACAAATTTGTCGTTGAGGGTAATTTCCCAGCCCGCAATCTGATTAATAATGCCGGCCACCCAGGCTCGATAGGGTTGCATGACCCCCTTGGGAATGCCGGTCGTGCCGCCGGTGAATTTAATGGCCTGGGTGTCGTCCCGTGAATGCTCAAAACGCAGGGGCGACTGATTCCGGTGGCTGTCGATCAATTCAGGAAACTGGGAGAACTGAATTTTCTCATTGCCGTGGCCGCCAATCAGGGCATCGCCCAGATTGTCAACCAGTATGGCCGTGGGTGTCGTCGTTTCCAGAATTCGGTGAATTTCACTCGAGGTGCTTCGGTAGTTCAGGGGAACCCATACTTTTCCCGCCGCCAGAATGGCCAGCATGCCGACAATGTAGCTGGGGGCGTTGGCCGCGCATAATCCGACTCGGGACCCAGGGGCTGGATCTCTTTCTTGAAGCGCGACCGCCAGGGCATTTACAGCCACCATTAATTCGGCATAAGTGATGCATTCGGTCGGACTTTCGATGGCTATTCTATTGGCGTGCGATTGGGCTGCACGATACAGAAAATCTATGGGAACCATTACGTTGAGCGCCTTTCTGATGTCATGAAAAATAATTAATTAACCTTGATATTGGCCTTGTCGGCCACTTTCGCCCATTTGACGATTTCCTCTTGTGTAAATTTCTTCAGACTTTCCGCTGAGTTCGTTCCCTCTGGAGCGGTAAAGCCCTGTTTGTCGAAAATCGCGACCACCTCGGGGGACTTCAAGGCCTTGTTCAAGGCCGTATTGAGCGTTTTGATCACAGATGCGGGAGTGCCCGCGGGAGCATCGATTCCAAACCAGGAAGATACGACAAAGTCCTTGACGCCCATCTCAGCGAAAGTGGGCACATTGGGTAGCGGCTTCACGCGCTCAGTAGTCGTGGTGGCCAGTGCGCGCAATTTGCCGGCTTGTATATGAGGCAGGGACGAGGGTAAGTTGTCAAACATGGAATCAACCTGCCCTCCCAATAAATCGGCCACCGCGGGGCCACTGCCGCGATAGGGAACATGCATGATCTTGGTATTGGTTTTTATCTTGAACAGTTCACACGACATGTGGATCGATGACCCTATGCCCGACGAGGCGCAAGTCAGCTTGCCCGGGTGGGCTTTGGCATATTGGATATATTCCTGCACCGAGTGGATGGGTAATTTGGGGTTGACGACAAGGACGTTCGGGATGGAGGCCATCATGCCTACAGGCGCAAAGTCTTTTACGAAATCGTAATGAAGGTCTTTGTAAAGAGCACGGTTGATCGTGTTGGCGATCGTGCCGACATACAAGGTATAGCCATCTTTTTTCGCGCGCGATACATACTCCGCGCCGATATTGCTGTTTGCTCCCGCCTTGTTTTCAACGATAACGGACTGCTTGAGTTCGAGAGTGAGGGATTTGGCTATTATCCGGGCCAGAATGTCGGTGGCACCGCCCGCCGAATACCCCACGATCAAGGTAATGGGTCGTGACGGATAGGCCGCTTCGGCGGCTTGCGTAGGCGTATTGCCCAACATCGACGCTGGCAGCGCCATGCACAGCAAGCTTACCTTGAGGCGGGATTTCCAGGAAGTGGATTTCATTCTTGTCTCCATTATTTGTCTATAAATTGAACATATAAATAGCATCAATCCCTATAATAGGCAGGTAATTATTAATTCAACAAACAAAAATGTTCAATTTATGAACAGGAGTTCCGGCCATGAGTTCGACAATGAAGCAATCGGGGCCCAAGACGTTTGCGCGTGGGCTTCGCATCATGGACGCCCTGCATAGCGCGGGCGACACCGGCTTGAAAATTACCGATATTGCGATCCAGACGGGCATCGAACGCACGACGGTATACCGCTTTCTCGATATTCTGATCAGGGAGGGGTATGCCCATGCGTCGCCGGACAAGCGGGTATTTGTTTTTAATGAAATGCGTTTTACACGCGGCACGTCATTGGCCTACACCACCGAAAGGCTAAAGCCCGTGCTACAGCGCATCAGCGCGCAAACGGGCGATTCCTCGTTCCTGGTAAGGCGAGAAGACGGCGACTCCCTGTGCGTGCATCGAGAGCTTGGGACATACCCGCTGCAAGTGCTTTCCGTCACGATCGGGCATAGACAGCCTTTGGGGGTTGGGGCCGCAGGGCTGGCCCTGCTTGCCAACTTGCCGCAGAACGATATCGACGACATTCTCGATATAAATAAAGAAAAATTGGCGAACTATGGAGGCATGACAAGCAAACAACTAAGGAAGCTAATCGCATCAACCCTTGAGCGGGGCTGGTCCGCCGTAGGGAATGCCGCGGTGCCGGGTGTACTGGGCGTGGGCGTGCCCATATTACGCAACCCGGACAATCCACTCTTTGCCATCAGTGTCTCCAGCGTGGTCGACAGAATGCCTTTGAAGCGGCAGCACTTTATTATCAATGTCATAAAAAAAGAACTGGCGGCCGCCCATTTCCAGTCGACTTCAAACGAGTCCTGAAGCACGGCCGGCGAACGCGCACCGCCACCGTGCAATGCATGCCGCCCTCAGGCAGCGTCGACGTTCGCGGCTATGCCATCCAGCGCTGCGACGGCATCGTCCGGCAAGCTTAACTCCGCGGCGGCGAGATTCTCCCGCAGATGCGTCACAGACGAGGTGCCGGGAATCAGCAGAATGTTGGGTGCGCGCCGCAGCAGCCAGGCGAGCGCAACCTGCATCGGTGTGGCGTTGAGGCGCCGGGCGACATCAGACAGGATGGATGACTGCAGCGGAGTGAACCCGCCCAGCGGGAAGAACGGCACATAAGCGATGCCGTCGCGGGCAAGATCGTCGATCACCGCATCGTCGGCCCGATGCGCCAGGTTGTAATGGTTCTGTACGCAGACAATCTCACAGATCCGGCGTCCCTCCGCGATCTGCGCGGGAGTGACATTGCTTAACCCGATGCGGCGCACGAGGCCCTGTCGTTGAAGCTCGGCCAGGACGCTGAGCGGCGCCTCGATCGACCCCTCGGCAGGCTCATGGATGCCGAACATGATCCGCAAGTTGACCACGTCCAGCGCATCGAGCCCAAGATTGCGCAGATTGTCGTGGACTGCCTGGGTCAGATCCCCAGGCGCGAAGGCGGGGAGCCACGATCCCTGCTCCCCTCGCACAGCGCCGACTTTGGTGACAATGACGAGATCATCGGGGTAGGGGCTGAGCGCCTCGCGGATCAGCTGATTGGTGATATGCGGGCCATAGAAGTCACTGGTGTCGATGTGGTTCACGCCAAACTCGACCGCCTCGCGCAGCACGGTCAATGCCATATCGCGATCCTTGGGCGGCCCGAATACGCCGGGCCCCGCAAGCTGCATGGCACCATAGCCAAGCCGCTTCACAATGCGATTGCCGAGCGTGAATGTGCCGGATTGATTGATTCTGGACATGATCCGTTTCCTTCAAAAATGTACCTGAAAGCCATCATAGCGACTCCGAGTAGTCTCGATAATCCGGTACAATCAGCACGGCTTGTGCTAAATGGCGAACAATGAAAATCGATATGAACGACCTGAACGCCTTCATGGCGGTCGCGCACGCCGGAGGCTTTCGCGGTGGCGCGCGAGCCAACGGCACCAGCGCATCCAGGTTGAGCGAAGCAGTGCGCCGCCTGGAGGCTCAGGTCGGTGTCAGGCTGCTCAACCGGACGACACGCAGCGTGGTTCCGACCGAAGCGGGCAAAGGCTTATTGGCGCGACTCGCCCCGGCATTGACCGAAGTGGAGGCCGCGCTCGACGCGGTAAACGGCTTTCGCGACAAGGCGGCGGGCACGCTCAAGCTCAATGTTCCGGTCAGCGCGGCCAGGCTCGTGCTACCCGCCATTGTTCCGCCATTCCTCGCCGCCTATCCCGATATCCTGCTCGACGTAGTTGCCGAGGAGAGCTTTGTCGACGTATTGGCAGCCGGATGCGACGCGGGCATTCGCTACGACGAGCGACTGGAGCAGGACATGATCGCCGTGCCGATCGGCCCTCGCATCCAGCGCCTTGCCACAGCCGCCTCTCCGGCTTACCTCGATCGCCATGGCCGGCCAGAACACCCACGCGACCTGATCGGCCATGCTTGTCTGCGTGGCCGCTTTCCCAGCGGAGCAATGCACCCATGGGAATTCGAATGCAAGGGCGAGGTGGTTCGAATCGATCCGGCGGGACCGCTGATCGTACGGATCGGCGGGGCCGTCGATCTCGCCGTCGACGCGGCGATCGCCGGTACCGGCATCGTCCACCTCTTCGAGGACTGGCTGCGCCCTTATCTTGACAACGGCACTCTTGAACCTGTCCTTGAACCGTGGTGGCAGCCCTTTCCCGGACCGTTTCTCTATTATCCCGGACGCAGGCTCGTTCCCGCGCCACTCAAAGCCTTTATCGACTTCATCAAGGCGCCGTCGCTGCATGCCGAATAAGATGATCTCGCTGATGGCCCAGGAATAGGCCGCTACCCTAGCTCCCCGCCTGGCCCGCGCTGGACTTCATGAAGCAGGCAGGCATTTCGATGACGCATATTCCCTATAAAGGGGAAGGACAAGCCGTGATAGATCTGCTGGGCAAGCACGTGGATGTGTATTTCGGCACCAGCGCCGTGGCTTCCGCGCATCACCTGAAGCAATTGGCCGTAGCGGCCGATTCACGGGCGACAGAGGCGCCGGGCACGCCGACGTTCACCGAGCTGGGATACAAAGTAGTCTGGTCCATCATGGGCGGGCTGATCGCCCCCAAGGGCTTGAACCCGGCGGCCAAGACGGCCATAGAGAGCGCCTGCGCCGATGGCATGAAGACGCCCCACTACCTGGCCACGCTCAAGACCCTGCAGGCGGGGCCCGAATATCTGTCGGGTGACGACTTCAGAAAGCTGATGGTGGCCGAATATGCCAAGAGCGAGGTATTGCTGAAGAATACCAAGCTACACCCCTGATGCGGGCGTCGTCGTACGCGCAGGATCTGACGCGCGACGGATCAGGCCAGGCGATGAGGCCCGACTGATCACATCGCCCGCAGCATCAGATCCAGATTCTGCATTGCGGCACCTGAAGCGCCTTTGCCCAGGTTGTCGAATACCGCCGCCAGCAGCACTTGGCCATGTGCTTCGTTTGAAAATACCGCCAGACGAAGTTCATTGCTGTCATTGAGCGCCTCAGGATCCAGATGCGTCGTCGCGGCAGCCCATTCGGGCGACATGACCTGCACGTGACTTGATTCTTCATAATGGCGCAGCAAGCTCTCGTGCAGGCGCTTGGCGTTTACGCCAGAGGGCAACAGGCGCAGTTGCAACGGAATGGTCAACACAATGCCTTGCCGAAAAGCTCCATACGCGGGAACGAAGAAAGGGCGTTGCGACAAGCCCGCATGGTGCTGGATTTCCGGCACATGCTTGTGAGAAAGCCCTAGACCATAGACCTGGAATGCGGGCGCCGCGGCCGAACCGGGCGCTTCATACAGATCGATCCCCGCGCGTCCGGCCCCCGAATAGCCCGACACGGCATGTACGGAAATCGGATAGTCCGCTGGAATCAGCCCGGCCTTGACGAGCGGCCACAGGAGTGCGATTGCGCCTGTAGGATAACAGCCAGGATTACTCACCCTCTTGGCGTGCGCAATGCGCTCCGCCTGACCCAAGTCCAGTTCCGGAAATCCATAGACCCAGCCCTCCTGCGTGCGATGGGCAGAGCTCGCATCAATGACACGCACCGATGGGTTTGTGATTGCGCCGACGGCCTCACGAGCCGGTTCGTCCGGCAGGCACAGGATCGCAACATCGGCCGCATTAATGGCCTCGGCACGGCGCCGCGGATCTTTACGCTCGACATCAGGCAATGTAAAAAGACGCAGGTCGGTCCGTCCGCTTAACCGGGTGTGGATTTGCAGACCGGTCGTGCCCTGGTCCCCGTCAATAAAAACAATGGGCTGATTCATGGCAGTCTCGTAGAGTGAATGGGGTGAAGCATCCATCTTCGGCCATGTCTATTGAAAAGAAAAGTTGAATATAATGACCATCTAATTCATAAATTCTGAACGTATTCCATCAATGCGTGAAATCAATCTGGACCGCTTGCGTACTTTGTTAGTGATCGCGGAATTGGGCTCGTTCGCCAAGGCGGCACGCGCCTTGAACCTGGCCCCACCCACGGTAAGCCTGCACATCAAAGACCTCGAAGCCCGCATCGGCGCCCCGCTGCTGTCGCGTAAGCGCGGACAGATCCATCCCACCACCATCGGCGAAACCTTGCTGGAACGTGCCCGCCGTCTTTTAGCGGATGCGGACCAGGCACTGGATGATGTGCTGCGCCAGGCCCAAGGCCTGGCCGGCCGGGTGCGCCTGGGCGCTTCGACCGGTGCAATTGCCCATTTGCTGCCGCAGGCACTGGATACGCTGAGCGTCCGCCATCCCGATATCGACGTGCAGGTCATGGTGCTCACCTCGCGGGAATCACTGGCGCGGCTCATGGCGGGCACCCTGGATGTGGGCCTGGTTGCGCTACCGCAAGCGCCCATGAGCGGGCTGGAACTGCGCCCGTGGCGGCGCGACCCGATTATGGCCTTTGTCCCATCGGCCTGGGACAAGCCCGCCCATATTACGCCGGCGTGGCTGGGCCATCGTCCGCTGATTCTGAACGATGCCAGCACACAGTTGTCACGCGTAACCACTGAATGGTTCGCCTCTTCCGGGCTGCAGCCGCAAGCACGCATCCTGCTTAACTATAACGATGCCATCAAAAGCCTGGTCGCCGCGGGATACGGCGCAACCCTGCTGCCGCACGAGGCAGATGCGCCCGTTCCGGATGAGCGTATCGCAATGCGCCCCCTGCGCCCGGCCCTGTGGCGGCACCTGGGCATTGCCTATCGCGTCGGCCCTATGGAACCGGCCACACGGCATGTGTTGAATGTGCTGACTGAACTGGCGGTTGGACACATCCCCGCCATGAAGAAGGAATTTCACACCTATCCAAAAAATAGAGGCGCATCGCCCAGCAAGAACGAGTAACCTTAAGCTCGGCCCTACTCCACTTTCGTCAAATAAGGCGGCAATTTGATTTGAGATAACTTGGCCGTGACATCAAAACGTAAAAGCCAACGGTCTACAGCTACGCTAAGGTGCTGGTGCAATGCCTCCGCAGCCTGTTCAGGTTTCCCCGCAAGTAGTAAGTTAATGATAGCCAAGTGCTCTTCGATCGCCTCGCGGATCAGGCCTAGTGGTATGCCTAGGAGTCGATTAGACAGGTAGCGTGTCGGCCCGAACAGGAAATGTGTCCGGCCAAGTGCCGTCAGAACTTCCTTGTTTAGACAAAACCCAAGAGCACGGATGTGAAGGTCGTTTTCTATCTGATCGAATAGATCGCTATCAAGCGGCGAACTGTTGAATGCCAATTGAATATTTTCCCGGAATTCCTCTAACAGCACGAGAGGAATATGCGAAGCGGCACCGACAAGCGCTTTAGGCTCAAGAATCGAACGTAACTCATAGAGATGGCGGATTCGTTCGGGTGTAACTCTCTGAGCGACCCAATGACCGACGGCATCCTTGGAGATCATGCCTACCCCGTGCATATGAGCCAGCAAGTCACGAGTTACCGTACGACTGACATCATAGTGCTGGGCGAGCCTGACATCGTTGATTCGAACCGATTCAAACAGCATTGCTACAAACAGTTCCTGCTCGACCTGCTTATATATCACTTCCCATTGGCGAGGCACCGTCAACTTGACCACTTCCAGTTCGGCCAAACGATTAACCACCGTGCTTTCCACCCTCCCCACTACACGATAGCCTCGTTTCCCATGGGCTTCCAGGAGCTTGTCTTCGCACAACAACGACAGCGCACGGCGAGCTGGTGATCGACTAATACCGAATGCGTTCGCAACCTGGGCTTCCATGAGGCGATCCCCTCCATGTATCTGCCCGTTTCTTATCATCTCTTTCAAACGTCGATAAGCCTGCTCTTGCAGTGGAAGGGGTATTGAACCAGCAGTTGGTGAATTGGCAATGGATTTGTTTTTCCCGATCTGTGGCATTCCTGCTCCTGATGCGACAAGCGGCGCTGTTTTCCAGCGCCCGGAATGAATGAGAAAACCATTTCACTCCTTTCAATATTTCTTTTGCATAAGCGGTAATACTAAATGCCTTAAATCACCAAAGCGACGTAATTTTAAGGAGAAATAACAGAAATTCCCTCTACGTTTCTATTCATTGGGAGCATCAAGCTATCCTCTCAAGGAGATGATCTTCTCATATTTGTACATGGGATGCAAAATACTCTTGACATAAAATGAACATTGGATGCACTATACATTAATGATCAATACAGCGTCTCTTGCAAGTCCTGCACACCGCGCTAAAGGAATGACAGTGTGAATCGTTTGCATCATGGAAACATTACCTGCATAGAGGATCTGAGGAAACTCGCAAAAAAGCGCGTACCCAAAATGTTTTATGACTATGTGGACAGTGGAGCCTGGACCGAAACAACTTACCGCGCCAACTCCGACGACCTTGCCAATATCCGATTCAAACAACGTATCGGAAGGAACGTGGAGACACGGACACAACGCTCCAGCCTTTTGGGCGAAGAGGTAACGATGCCCGTTGGCCTGGCGCCCACGGGTTTGGCGGGAATGCAGTATCCAGACGGCGAAATACTCGCTGCTCGCGCCGCCGAGCGCTTTGGAATCCCTTTCACGCTATCGACGATGAGCGTCTGTTCGATAGAAGATGTTGCCGAACATACTTCGCGGCCCTTCTGGTTTCAACTCTATCTGATGAAAGACCGGTCATTCATGGAGCAACTGATCTCTCGAGCGCGCCAGGCCAAGTGTTCCGCCCTAATGCTAACGCTCGATCTTCCTGTACAGGGCCAACGGCACAAGGATATTAAAAATGGATTATCGGCGCCTCCAAAACCGACGATCCAAAATATTGCCAGCATCGCTATCCGGCCTCGCTGGTGTCTGAATATGCTGCGCACTAAACGCCATTCATTCAGAAATATCGTTGGCCATGTGGCGGGTGTATCAGATACAACTTCCATGGCACGCTGGGTGGATGAACAGTTTGACCAGAGAATGTCATGGGATGACATCAAATGGATTCGACAAATCTGGGACGGAAAACTTGTCCTGAAAGGAATCATGGATCCGGATGATGCACAGATGGCTGTGGAATATGGCGCCGACGCATTGGTGGTGTCCAATCATGGTGGACGACAACTTGACGGAGCAATATCTAGCATAGCTGCCCTGCCCCGTGTTGTTCGCGCCGTGGGCAAACAGGCCGAAATATTGTTCGATAGCGGAATTCAATCTGGGCAAGACGTATTGAAAGCACTCGCTCTCGGAGCAAAAGGTACGCTCATCGGGCGTCCTTTCCTATACGGCCTAGGCGCCATGGGTGAGGCGGGAGTGGCACGCTGCCTGGAAATAATTCATAAAGAAATGGATCTAACCATGGCGCTCTGCGGCTTGAACGATATTCAAAATATTGATAGAGATATTTTAGAAAGCCAAGGACGCTCGATGTTTGCATCCTAATTCCGTTTTCAGATGACGTAGACATAAATCATGTAGGAAACAATGCAAAGCTGATGGCAAGCCCAACGGCAATTAAAACCTAAGGAGTCAATATGTTTGGTAAATATAAAATGCACGCTAATAGTGGGGTCAATCCACCTTATGCACCAGCATACCCATTGGAATGGGAGTGTGCATTGCGCACAGTAGAAGTGATCACTCGCGTTGAAAGGAAAAAGCTTGAGGCATTGCTCTCAGACACCCCATTCGAACTTGTCAACGATAGGGTGGCATTCCGATTCATGCTGTCTCCGGGCCACACTTTGGCATTGCATTCTGGCCAGATGTTCGATTTGATGGTCACAGTGGCGGTTCGTTATGAGGATCTCTTCACCCAAACACACATTTTCATGTATTGCAGCGACCCCATGGGTATCGCTGCCGGGCGCGAGATATTTGGATATACCAAAAAAGATACGAACTATCTATTTCATGAAACTGAAAATGGATCAATTGACGGTTGGGTCAAGCGCCGAGGAGTTCAATTGGCTGATTTCGATTTCACCCCAGATCCTCAATCCCCCGTTGTTCGACTAGTCGACGAGGATGTGCAGCCATCCGGCGAAATTCATGTCCGCCGTGTTCCACATCCAGAACGACCTGAAACGGCCTACGCGGACATTGTTTATCGTCGCACTCCGCTCAAGTATTCAAAGCCACTGCCGGGAAAAATCTCCATGAATCTTCATGATTCAGAGTTTGACCCGATCGCGCGACTTGAGCCGGAAATACTCGGTGCTCATTTCATGGTCTCCGATGTATATGGGGGCGGATTCGAAGTCGAAGATCGGCGCCTCCTAAAACGCCTAATCCCTTAGAAAAGATTGGCCTTACACAGCGCAGTATACCCATTCGTCGTGCTCAAGGTTCTGTCTGGATCAGCGTCACCCGGTGTGCTATGGATGAACAATGACCGATAGCTCTTTGAACACGAAAATCGACAACCGATTAATGCAAAGTGAGGAGTGACAAGATGGATAATACAAACTTTCGCCGAAGCAGACGCAACGTACTACTAGCCGGCACAAATTTACTTATCCTTGGCGCAACGAACGTCCGGGCCGAAGAAGTTAAGCCACTGAAAATCGGTGTACTCACCGATATGTCAAGCCTTTATAGAGACGTCACTGGCCAAGGTTCCGTCACTGCAGCCAAAATGGCTGTCGAAGATTATATTGCGCAAGGTGGGAAGAAATCTCGGCCTATCGAGATCATTAGCGCAGACCATCAAAATAAGGCCGACGTGGGGTCTGCAGTAGCACGGCAATGGATCGATCGCGACGGAGTCGACGTTATCGCCGACGTACCGACCTCGTCAGTGGCACTCGCAGTAAATAATGTTGTTCGCGAGAAAAACAAGGTCATGTTGGTCTCTGGAGCCTCATCGTCCGACCTTACAGGCAAAGATTGCTCACCCAATACCGTCCAATGGACCTACAGCACCTATGCGCTTGCCGTAGGTGCTGCAATGGCGACTAACCCTGGAGACACATGGTTCACCTTGACGGTTGACTATGCGTTTGGCCACGCGATGCAGCGAGATCTTAATAACGCTATAACCAAGAGTGGCGGAAAAATAATCGGAAACGTTCTCACACCGCTTGGTACGCCCGACTTCTCTTCATTTCTTCTCCAGGCCCAAGCATCTAAGGCTCAAGTAATCGGGTTGATCAATGCAGGAGGCGACACAGTCAATTCAATTAAGCAGGCGGCAGAATTCGGGATAACCAAACGCGGCCAACGCGTAGTGGCAACCGTACTGTATATCGACGATGTGCACTCCTTGGGGCTATCCGTAGCGCAAGGGCTTCAATTCACCGAAGCCTTTTACTGGGATTTGACCCCTAAAACACGCGCCTGGAGCGAGCGGTTTGCAAAGCGCATGGGTGGCCAACATCCAAGCGCCCTTCAAGCGGGAGTGTATGCCTCGATCTTGCATTATCTGAAGGCCGAGGCCGATTTGGGAGCGTCCTCAGACGGTAAAGCAGTCGTTGACAAGATGAAGGCATTACCAACGAACGACCCTCTTTTTGGCAAAGGATCAGTTCGAATAGATGGTCGTACGATTCACGACATGTACCTATTCGAAGTCAAAAAGCCAAGCGAGTCAAAATATCCCTGGGACTATTATCACGTCGTCAAGACCCTCCCAGCCTCCGACGTCTGGCGGCCGCTTAGCGCTGGCGGGTGCTATTTCGTGAAAAACACATGAATGTCGCTTTAGTAACAGGAGGCGGGGATGGCATAGGCCGAGCGATCTCTCTAAAACTCGCTCAATCGGGCTTCAAAGTCGCTATCGCTGACATAGATCACAATCTTGGAACGGAAACTGTTCGTTTGATTCAGACTGCTGGAGGTGAGGCCGTCTTTATCAAGACAGATGTTTCGAATGGCGATGAAGTGTCGGCATGCGTTGATAAGGTGGAAAAGCAACTAGGACCTATCACTGCTTTTTCGAATAACGCAGGTATCGAAGGAGTGATCGCCCCTATCCACCATTATCCCGATGACATATTCGAGCGCCTGCTCCAGGTTAACGTCAAAGGTGTATTTCTAGGCCTGAAACATGTACTGGCCCGGATGATTTCACGAGGCCAAGGGGCTATTGTCAATACAGCGTCAACCTCATCTATTCGGGGCCGGGCGGGTTTAGCAGGCTATGTTGCCACAAAGCATGCTGTGCTAGGCTTGACGCGCGTCGCCGCGCTTGATGTAGCGGGAACGAAAATCAGGATCAATGCGGTTCTGCCCGGGCCAGTGGAAACCAGAATGATAAAAGCGTTGGATGAGCAGGCCAAACATCTAGGTGGGATCAAGCGCGCTAACTCTGCAACATATGCAAGCCCAGATGATATTGCAAATGTCGTGGTCTTTCTTTTGTCCGATCAGTCAGCTCACGTCAATGGTGCCGCTTGGGTTGTTGATGGCGGTGTAACCGCCTGCTAGCTCTGCCTCGGGCACGCATCTAAAACCTTCAGTAGAAAGTCATAGGTAAACGAAATATGAAATTATGTCGATTCGGCAACACGGGCATGGAAAAGCCTGGGCTTATTGATGCCAATGGGCAATTGCGTGATCTATCTTCAGTTATCCAAGTTATTGAACCCGCAACTCTTTCGCCACAGAGATTATCCAAGCTTGCTTCAGCAGATCCGTCAGGACTACCCCTAGTGCCGGGGAATCCACGCTTCGGCGTTCCTTTTGAAGGGACATCAAAAATTGTTTGTATTGGTCTAAATTATTCAGACCATGCTCGAGAAGCCGGACTGTCCGTTCCATCCGAGCCAATTATCTTCTTGAAATCCACAACGGCGCTAAATGGCCCCAACGACGATGTCATCAAGCCACGCCATTCCGAACGTTTGGACTGGGAGGTGGAACTGGGTGTTGTTATAGGCAGCAAAGCGCAATACGTGTCCAAGAAGCAAGCGCCTGATTTCATTGCAGGATATTGTGTCGTAAATGATGTATCCGAGCGCGGCTTTCAAATGCAATCTTCACAATGGGACAAAGGCAAAAGCTGTGATACTTTTGCTCCGATTGGGCCTTGGCTGGTTACACCAGATGAATTACCCAATCCGCATAATCTGGACATGTGGCTCGATGTTAATGGCCTGAACATGCAGCGCGGCAACACCAATACCATGATTTTCGACATCCCGACATTAATTTCCTATTGCAGCCAGTACATGACCTTGCTTCCAGGCGATGTCATCGCCACTGGAACTCCACCAGGAGTCGGTATGGGGAAAATACCCAATCCCATCTGGCTGCAAGCCGGTGACACAGTGACTCTAGGCATCGCGAGTCTGGGCCAGCAATCCCAACGGATTACTCAATGGAAACAAAGGTGACCACGCTTTCATAAACCCTGGTTCCAGCAGATAAATAGAAGCCTGGGTATCTCCGCACCGAGTTTGAGAAAGTAAATCCTTGAGTATCTGGAAGGAAACGGAATAGTAGATACGATTTTGGCAATGCAAAACCTCAGGAAGGAATTCCGCGGTTTCATCGCTGTTGACAATGTCAGCCTTCAAGTCATCCGCGGCCACATCCATGCACTCATCGGCGGTCTGGGTACTTTCACCGGCCCCGTGTTGAGAGCCATCATTATCGGATTGATCTTCGTAATCTGCGTCACGGCTTTTCGCCGTGGCGTCGGCGGCGAACTGCTAAACGCTTGCCAGAAAAAAGCATCGTGAGATCAAATTAGAAATTGATGCCTTGCTGTTTTGAAGGCCCAACATATAATCGGCTCACACAGCCAGCCATTCCGCAAGAACCTGTGGGCTGGCGCCCAGTGCTTCAGGCGAGCCCTCGAACACGATGCGGCCATGTCCCATGACGCACACCCGGCTCGATACCTTCAAGGCGATCGCCAGTTTCTGTTCGACAAGGATGACGGCTACGCCCTGGCGGTGGATGTCGGCAATGGCCTCACCGACGGCGGCGACGATCTTCGGCGCCAGCCCCTCGGTGGGTTCATCGATCAACATCAGCAAAGGGTTGCCCAGTAACGCCCGGCAGATTGTCAGCATCTGCTGCTCGCCACCCGAAAGGCTGGCGCCTTTGGTATTGCGGCGCTCTTTGAGGCGCGGGAAATAATCGAACATTTGCTCGATTGTCCAGACCGACGCGCCGTTAACGGCCGGCTGCATGCCCATGCGCAGATTCTCCTCGACGGTCAGGTTCGCGAAAATCTCTCGCTCCTCGGGTACGTAGCCGATGCCATGGCGGCAAATTGAGTACGGGCGCAGGCCCGCGAGTTCGTGCTGGCGTAGCCGAATCGATCCATCTGTCGGAGGCACCAACCCCATGATTGCCTTTAATGTGGTGGATCGGCCTGAGCCATTGCGCCCCAACAGGCTGATTACTTCATTTGATGAAACATGGAAACTGACTCCATGAAGAATATGGCTCCTTCCATAATGAGCGTGCAACTCCTGCACGGATAACAAGGGCGGGGATTTGGCATCGGCCATCATTGCTCGATCTCCTCCCCAAGGTAAGCCTCTTTCACAGCCTTGTTGTGTCGGATCTCATCGGGGTTTCCAGTCGCGATAATGCAACCATAGACCAGGACGCTTATTCGGTCGCTCAAGGCAAACACCACATTCATGTCGTGTTCGACAATCAGAAGGGTGCGCCCTTGCGTTACCTCGCGTATCAACGCCAGTGTGTAGTCGGTTTCCTCATTGGACATGCCGGCCATTGGCTCATCGAGCATGATCACCTTTGGGTCCGAGGCCAGGGTCATGGCTATTTCCAGCGAACGCTGCTCGGAGTACGACAGCTCACCGGCGAGCGTACCGGCTCGCGCTTGCAGGCGGACTTGCTCGAGCAATTGCTCCACTTGGGCCGTGATCCGTCGATGAGTCTGGATCAGCGTCCAGAAAACATACTGCAGCCCGTACGGGCGCATTGCCGCCAGGCGCAAGTTCTCGAACACGGTCAAACCCGGAAAGACATTGGTGATCTGAAATGACCGGGCCAAACCCAGGCGATTGACCTGCTCGGGGGGCAAGCCCTGTATCGGCCGACCGTCGAGGTCGATCTCGCCGCGTGTAGGGGCGACCCGGCCCGAGATCAGATGAAACAAGGTCGATTTGCCTGCTCCATTCGGCCCGATCAGGGCGTGTCGCTCGCCCCGGACAATATCCAGATCGACGCCGCGGATAATCTGGGCCTGCCCAAATGACTTATGCACGCCGCGCAGAGAAAGAATGGGTGACTCGTTCATGGCTGCCCTCCTTTTGGAGCTACGCTATCAAAGGCAAGAGGCGCCTGGACACATTCTCCATTCTCGACGACAAAAATCCAGCGGGAATGCGCCAAGCGCAGCACCGCTACGCCAGCGATCAAGGCCAGGACGGGTAGCGCCCAGGTGAGCACGGCGGTGGGATCCCATTGAGCCCCGAACAAGGCAATGGGCGGCCAGCCTTTCCCATTGAGGACGGCCAGCGACCGATAGTCCTGGGAGAAAAAGCGCTGCAACAGCTCCACCAAATACACCGTGCCAGCCGTCAACAGCAGCGAGGCGACGGCATATAACGCCATGGATGGCGCCAACCGCGTGAATCCCTGCCGCCGGCCGCTGGCGGCGACTGATTGCACGAGTCCGGCGATGCCCCGTGGCATGAAAAGCATTACCACCACAAAAAGCAGGCCCTTGTACAGCAGCCAGGAATGCGTCATGTCCGAGACCAGGTAACCGAAAAAAGTCATGAGTGCGGCCCCAAGGACTGGCCCCAGAAAAATGGTGACTCCGCCGATGAAGCTGTTCAATAGCACCTCGGCCGAGCCTTGCAAATCGAAGATTACATAATTGGCGGCTTCCATGTTCAATGCCTGCAAGCTGCCCGCGATACCCGAGAACATCGCCGAGATGGCAAACACCAGCACACTGACCCGATGAACGTTGTAGCCCAGAAAGGACAGGCGGCGCGCGTTTTCGCGCAGACCCAGAGTCAGCCGTCCCAGAGGGGTCAGCGTAAACAGGTAAAGCAGTCCGAGCGAGACCAGCACCCATATCAAGGTCAGGTAGTAGACCTCGGTGTTCGAGCCGAAGCTCAGGCCAAAGGCTGGCATGCGCATCGAGGAAACGCCGGCCTCTCCGCCGAACCAGCCCTTGAGGTGCGGCGCCAGGGCATACAGCAGTTCGGCCAGCGCCAGCGTGATCATCGCGAAATAAACGCCGCTTCTTTTCGTGGCGAACCAGCCGGCAAGCAGGCCCACCACAAGCCCCATGGCCGCTCCGACCAGAGGCAAGAACGGTGTGGGAAGAAGCCCGGCGCCGTTGAATGCGTTCATGGCGTGCACAGTGGCGAATGCACCGACCCCGAAATAGGCGGCATGCCCGAAAGACAACATGCCGCCTTGCCCGCACAGCAGACTGAACGCGCAGGCAAACAGGCTCGCAATAAGCATCTGGATCGCGGCGTTGACCAGCGACTGGCTCAACAAGACAGGCACCAGAACCAGCCCGAAAATGGCCGCCAGCAACAGAAAACGACGTGTCTTCACCATTTACTCCTTCTCGCCCATCAGCCCGGAGGGGCGCACCAGCAGGATCAACAGCATGAGCGCATAAGGGATGGTGGCCGACAGGCCGGACAGTTTCAGGGTGAAGAGTCCGCCCATGCGTTGTGCCCAGTCGCCCGCGCCGAACCAGGTGAAAAGATCGGCAAGGCTGTAGTCGACTCCCACGCTGAAAGCGGTCAACAGTCCGATAAGCAAGGAGGCCAGCATCGCGCCCTCGAGCGATCCGAGCCCCCCGACCACAACCACGACAAACACCAGGACGCCCAGTTCGATCGCCATATTCGGATTGGTCGTATAAAAAGCTCCCGCCACAGCACCTGCCAGCCCGGCCAGGGCCGCGCCCACCCCGAAGACAGCCATGAATACTCGAGGTACGTTATGGCCCAGAGCCTCGGCCATGGCCGGCTTGTAGATGGCCGAACGTACGATGATGCCAACCCGTGTGCGGGTGAGCAGCAGATAGATCACGCCAAACATCAGCAGTGCGACGCCCCCCATAAGCAAGCGGTAGACGGGGTATGCCAAAGGGCCGATGTGAAACGCGGAAAACGAAAGCATGGCCGGAACGTGATAATTGACGGGGTAGTTGCCAAAGAAAAGCTTCACCAGTTCCGCGATGATGAACGACAGCCCAAAAGTCAGCAACAGTTCGTGGGCATGGCCGTACTTGTGTACCCGACGCAGGAAGTATCGTTCCACGACCACCCCGACCAAACCGACAAGCACGGTCGCGCAGGCAATGGCGGGCCAAAACCCGATATAGGGGCCCAGCAGGTAGGCAAAGTACGCCCCCAGCATGTAGAACGAGGCGTGGGCGAAGTTCAACACACCCATCATGCCGAAAATCAACGTCAGCCCCGCGGACACCATGAAAAGCAGCAGCCCATAGATCAGTCCGTTCAACAACGATACAAGAAAATAATCCATGATGACCTTTGAACGCTAAGCCATCATCCGGGCTCGACCCTGGATGATGGCATTCTGCAGAATGGGAAAGGAACGCGAAACCGGAGGCGCCTAGCTGGGGCGTTTCATTTTGCAGGTTTTCTGTGCCGGAGTCGCCGCCTCGTCGGCCGTCAGCAGCTTGACGGGTCTAAACCCCATGTCGGTTCCGTCCACCTTGAATTTCGCGTCTTTGGATACTACGGAAACGACCAATGGCAACAAGACTTGGTGATCCGCCGCGCGCATACTCCACTCACCCATGGGAGTCTCTACCTTGGTTTGCTCTATCGCCAGGGCCAGTTTGTTGACGTTCAACTTTCCGTTCTCGGGCTTGACCTGCTTCAAGGCGGCGCCGACCATCTTCACCGCGAAAACGGTTTGAGGTTCCACAAACACGGGATAATGACCTACCTTGGCCTTGAATGCCTCGGAGAACGCCTCGCTTTTCTTGCCGCCCGCCTCGGCATCAAAGGGATGGACCACGTACGCTCCCAGGGCGACGCTGCCCGCATTGGCCAGATTGCCTGGCTGATCCATGTACGTGGTGGCAAAACGTACTTTAAGCCCTCCGGACCTGGCGGCTTTCATCAGAAGCAGAAGATCATTGGACCAGTTTCCGGTAATGACGGTATCAGGATGCGTGGCAGCGATCTTGGCGACATAGGGCGAGAAATCCTGGATCTTGTTGACATCATGCAAGGTCTTGCCTACGACCTCGTAGCCGCCATTAGCCGCGTTGTCTTCGATAGCCTGCTGCACGTCCGCCCCCCAGGAATAGTTCTGGTTTATGGAATAAACGCGCGTACCCAGTACATTGGCCGCCTTCATGGCAGCCACCAGAGCCTTGATCTTGACTTGTGCATTGCTGATGAACCGGAACGAGTGAAAATGGCACTTGGCGCCGGTCAAATCCATGGCCTCGGCACCCACATTCACGAACAGCAGCTCTTTGCCGGGATTACGGATATCGTACTTTCGAATGTCTTCGCTCAGCTGGCCGGCAATCGCCGAAGAAGCCCCTTGAATCACCAACTGCGCACCGTCCGCTATTGCTGTTTTGAGCTTGTCGGCAGCGCCGCTGGGCGTACCCTGATTATCGTACTCGAGCAGCTTGATCGGTTCGCCGTTCCACCCGCCTTCAGCGTTGAGCCTGTCGACTTCATAACGAGCGGCATCGCGATACGTGTTCCCCGTGGATGCTTGCGGACCCGACAAGGTCTCGATGAGAGCTATTTTCACCGGCGCGGCGCAGGCCATGCCACCGAGCGACGACAAGGCTGCGGAAAGAATCAACGGACGAATAATGTGGCTAGAAATCATGTTTGTCTCCTGAGTTGTACGGATTTGAAATGGCTACAGCGTCATACCCCCTGATGCTTCACATCCTGCTGCACAGATCTGGCAACGGTGTCAAAACTCGACCGAGTCTGCGCCTTTCAGGCCCAACATTTTCCGGGCATCGGCAGGTGTTGCGATTTCAAATGAAAGCTCTTCGAGGATGCGTCGAATTTTTCGAACCTGTTGAGCATTCGTTTCAGCCTTGACACCCCTTGAAAGAAAGATGCTGTCCTCCAGGCCAACCCGAACATTTCCGCCCATGATGGCGCCCATCGTCACGAGCGGCATTTGATGCCGCCCCGCGCCAAGGATGGAAAAGAGGTAGTTTTCCCGCCCGAAAAGACGATCGGCTGTCGACCGCATCACTGTCATATTCTCTGGATCGGCCCCGAGTCCGCCAAGAATGCCGAAGACCGACTGGATGAAAAATGGCGGCTTGATAAGGCCCTGGTCCACGAAATGCGCCAGATTGTAAAGATGGCCGAGGTCGTAGCATTCGAACTCGAAGCGTGTGCCGTGCGCGCCCAGCTCAAGCAGGATTTTCTTGATGTCCTTGAAGGTATTACGGAAAATTGTGTCTTCCGTCCCTTCGATAAAGCTTTTTTCCCAGTCGTGGCGCCATGACGAAATTTTCGCCGCGATCGGATGGATGGAGAAGTTCATCGAACCCATGTTCAGCGAGCACATCTCTGGCTTGGCCAATCTGGGATAGGCCAGACGCTCGGCCAATGTCATGCGTGTGCTGCCGCCCGTCGTTATATTGATGACCGCATCGGTCGCTGCCGCGATGAGGGGAACAAATTCCCCGAACACTTCGGGCGCAGGGGTCGGCCGGCCATCCAAAGGATTCCGGGCATGCAAATGGAGAATGGCTGCGCCCGCTTCCGCCGCCTCTATGGATTGCGTCGCAATCTGCGCGGGCGTCAATGGCAGGAATTCAGACATCGATGGCGTATGCGTTGCGCCGGTGATGGCGCAAGAAATAATGACTTTGCGATTGGGACCGCTCATGCGTGTATTCCTCCACGGTGTTGCATTGGCGCTGCGTGTTGCGCTGACCGTGGCGAGTTTGGCGCGCGGTCCGCTGTTCAGCTTGCCTCTTGTGATATTGATATTAGTGAAATATGATGGCACCCGAAAGGTCATATTCGGACAGTTGAATGTTGTTATGGGACAATCCGGGGAGAAGCAATGTCGTCAAAGCTGCCCTTGCTTAACGAGCGCATCTACGCGCCCTATAAAATCGCGGCGCTGGTGGAGGTTCTGAGCGAACAGGGCATTGCTCCGGAGGACAGCCTCAAGGGCAGCAACGTTGCCGCGGGCGAGATTTACGATGCGTCGGCATTGACCTCGGTCCGGCAATACGTCGCCGTCTGTAGAAATGCGGTCCTGCTGTCTCGCAATACCGCTACGGCTTTTATTGTCGGATCCCGTCTGCATTTGTCCGCCTATGGGATGTATGGCTACGCCCTGATGTCCTGCCTGTCGTTCCGGGATTATTTCCGGCTCGGAGTCAAGTACCACCAGCTCGCCACGCCAACGCTCACAATCGAATGGAACGAATATCCCAACGAAGGAATCTGGACGTTCCCGGATGCGTTCATCTCTAATCCATCGAGAGAACTGCGCCAGTTCCTGCTCGAGCAGCAGTTTACCCAGCACGTGACGCATCTGCAGGACGTCGCCGGAAGAACCTGCCCACCGACAAAAGCGTGCTTTTCATATGCGGCGCCGGCGTATGCCGACGTTTACCCGGAGTATCTGGGCTGCCCGTGCTACTTCGACCAGCCGCAATGTTCGCTTCATTACGACAGTGCCATATTCGAGGACAGGCCTCAGCTGGCCCACAGGCTGACAGCCACGCTCTTGCAGGAAACCTGCGACAGGCTCATTGGCCAGGCAAAGACGTCCGTCGGTGTTTCTGGAGAGGTCTATCAGGTGCTGATGCGAAAGCCCGGCGTATTCCCGGGCATGGAAGTCGTCGCGGACGCCTTGAAAATGACGAGTCGAACGCTGCGGCGACGCCTCGAGAGCGAAGGCACATCTTTCGTGGCAATCGCCGATGACGTGCGCTGCTCCCTGGCAACCGAATACTTGAAGACCACCAAGATGAGCACCGATGACATCGCGATGCTGCTTGGCTTTAGCGACGCCGCAAACTTTCGGCGGGCGCTGAAAAGATGGACGGGCAAGGGGCCGGGGGAATTGCGCAAATGATCCACCGGCCCGGCAAGGAAAATGCCAGGCGTCCCATGGCTACGGAAGAATCGAACCGTTGTACTGTATCAACCCACTACGTTATTCGAGGTAATTGATGAACACTATTGATCTTCTGAAACCGGCACCTGGCTTGCGAGTATTGGTTTCAGGCGCTGCAACCGGCATTGGCGCCGCCATTGCACAGGCATTTCTGGAAGTCGATGCACAGGTCTATGTTTGCGATATTGACCAGGCTGCGATCAATAAAATGAAAACCGAGCGGCCACAGCTTCATGCAGGGGTTGCGGATGTGGCAAACCGCGATCAAGTGGATGGCATCGTCGACGATGCTCGAGCCAAGCTTGGCGGTTTGGATATTCTTGTCAACAACGCCGGTATCGCGGGCCCGACGGGGGCCGTCGAAGACGTCGATCCCGAACAGTGGGAGCGCACGATTTCCACCAACCTCAACAGCCAGTACTATTTTCTAAGGAAGGCCGTTCCGGTATTGAAAGAAACATCCAAGAACCCAAGCATCATCGCCATGGCCTCTGTGGCGGGGCGTCTTGGATACCCGTTTCGCACGCCCTATGCCGCCACCAAATGGGCCATTGTGGGCCTAATGAAATCTCTGGCTATCGAGCTTGGGCCAAACAACATCCGGGTCAACGCCATCCTGCCTGGGGTCGTCGAGGGGGAACGGATGGACCGCGTGATTTCCGCCAGGGCGGATACCTTGGGCATTGGTTTCGACGAAATGAAGGAAGAATACCTGCAGAAGATATCCCTTCGGCGGATGGTGTCGGTCCACGATATTGCGGCGATGGCGCTATTCCTTGCGTCTCCCGCCGCGAAAAACATTTCCGGCCAGGCCATCAGCGTAGATGGGGATCATCAATATCTTTGATCGAGGTAAAATTTTTGCTCATACCGAAGTTTTGGCCAAGGAGTGGTGAATTTTATGAACGACCATGATGAAATATTCCGGTCGCTGGAAAAACAGGGCTGGGCTATTTCTGACACCGTCATTCCCTTGTCGTGGCACATTACCTTGCTGATGCAAGGCTGGAATCTGTGGGAAGACGGGCACTTCTACACGGAAGGGATAGGCCGCAGCGCAAGCGATGCACGGCGGCCCGACATCCGCGGCGACACGATCTGCTGGATTCACCCCAATTCGCATCAAGCCAACCACCCTTTTTTCCGATGGATGGCGCAGTTTCGCGAAGAGCTGAACGAGCGCTATCAACTTGGCCTGCGCAGCCAGGAGTTCCATTTTGCGCGTTATGGCAAGGGCAAAGGCTACATAAAGCACATTGACCAGCATCGCGATAGTGACCATCGAAAAATATCGATCGTGCTGTATTTGAACCTGCAGTGGAATCCAATGCATGGCGGCGAGCTTTGCCTGTACGAGCCCCGTAATCCCAATGTGGAAATACGGCGAATCCCTCCTATGGGAGCAAGGTTGGCGATTTTTCACAGCGGCCTGATTCCGCACGCGGTACTACCTTGCCAACAAACACGCTGGAGCCTGACCGGTTGGCTGCGCTCGGACGAACCTGCGGGATGAGGAGTCCTGAAGAAGACGGGATCGATCACTGGCCGTGTTGCCACAGATCCGCGCCCGTAATCTGAACGCCCTGCAGGGAGTCTCCGCCACTGTGCCGCACCCGAACGGTGCAAGGCTGTTCCAGAACTGGCTCAACAGCGAAGCGGGAGCGAAGGCCTTGCAGGAGAAGTACGGTGTGCGCACCGCGCTGAAGGGCTAAATACCCAGGGCCTGCGCCGCAGCGGCCTGGTTTCCGCCATGCGCGCGCAAGGACAGCCAGGTCACGGTGCGTCGCTGCAATAATCCTGACGTCGATCGGAATCGCGTCGATTCCGCCCACCCGGGTTATCTCTTTTTCCTGCAATACCCGCAGCAGACGTGTCTACAGCGGCAGGGCACTTCGCAACGATGAACCAGCTCGCGCATCGACGCGGAAACAGCTACCAGTCTGTCAAGAGTGTACCGGACCGAATGCGACCGCCGGTGACTATGAGCGCGAAGACGGCCATACCGGGGCAATGCGCGGCCGCATGCTCAGCGCGGCCGAATACAACACATATCTAGGCCTGGCCGAGGTCGGGGAGTGGGAGGAGCGCTTCCAGGCCTGACAGGAAACCCATGGCCTATTGGCCCGACCCATCCGGCGGGCGGTGCCCGCGGTTCAGAATGTGTGGCGCATGCCGACCATCACTGCGGTGACATCGCTGCCCAAGCCATTGCCGAAGATGGCGCGCTGGCCAGTATCCAGGGATATCGCGGCGTGATTATTGTTGCTGGCCTTTCCAATCCCGGCATAGAGGCTGGTGCGTTTGGACAGGGGGCGGAGGTAATTCAGGCCGTACAGCCAGGTTTTACCATCTTCCGGCGCAGCCAGGCTCGTGCGGATATGACCGAGCGTCAAACTGACCTGGGCGGCGCCCACCGGAACCATGAGACCGAGCCAGACGCTGTTCATGGTACCCGAGGTGGCCGTGTTCGGCCCGGCCGGATCGTATCGCGAGTAGCCGCCGTTGATCGTGAACTGGCCAAAGTCGTATTGTCCCGTCACGCCCTGGTAGCGGTTCGTGCCCGATGGTTTTGCACCGACGCCCTCGACCCTTTTCTGCTCGTAGAAAATCCCGGCGGCAGCCGGACCCGATACATAATGGCCCGACAGGCCGACCATCTGGCCGGTATTCGTCGTCGGGGTGCTACCCGGGGTGCCGTTGCTCCAGAACACCCGGGCACTGAATCCGTTGACCGTCGGTGAGGTGTAGAACACGCCATCCGATTGCCGGATAAGGCCGAGCTCGACAATCTGCGAAGTCGGTCCGGCGCCGCCGTACATGCCGGACTTGGTGTAGTCCGTATACGCCATGGCCCAGAAGGCCGGTGTGTAATCGCGACCCAAGGACAGCTCACCCCAAGGCCCTTTGGCGCCGACGATGGATCGGCGGTTGAACAGGACGCCATTTGGCACCGAGTTGCCAGTGGCAAGGTCGAGGCCGCCCTCGAGCACGAAGAAAATGCTTGATCCGCCGCCCAGATCTTCGGCCCCACGGAGCCCCAAGCGATTGGCCTTGCTCGATCCGTTCGCAAAAGCCCAATCGTTCCTCGCGCCGCCTGTCGAGCCCGCGCTGACCTTCTGGTATTCGATGCCGACGTCCAGACTGCCATAGAGGGTTACGTTGGGCTGTGCGACGGCCTGGCCGACGCAAGTTGCCAATACAGCGGCAACGCTGAAATGTACTGCTTTCATTATTTTTGTCTCCCCTGCCTCGCTGATCAGCGAGGCAAATACCTGCATGCAAACATGTGAACGCGCGGGGCGGCAGACAGCCAGGACAAGCTGTCCGTGAACTGCCGCCCTGCTCGAGTGGTGTTAGAGCTATTGGCCGTTGGCCAAGTGGGAGTCCGTCGCGATCTTGCTCCAGGTTGCCAGATCGTGCTCGACGATCGCCTTGAATTCTTCAGATGTTTTTTGCGGCGGCGCCGAGAAATTGAGGTTCTTCATCAACTTGACCATTTCCTCGGATCCCTGAATCTTGTTGATCTCCAGGTTCAGACGCTTGACGATTTTCGGATCGGTGCCGGCCGGCGCAAAGATGCCGAACCAGCCCACCTGATCAAACTTGAAGCCCGATTCGGCCAGCGTCGGAACGTCCGGCAATTGCGGGGCACGCTCATTGCCACTGATCGCAATGGCACGGATCTTTCCCGCCTGAACGAACGGGATCAGCGCACTGGGGTCCGTCCAGCCCACCTTTAGCACACCCGACGCCAATTCCGTAAGCATCTGAGTCGTGTTCCGATAGGGAACATGGGCCATCTGCATGCCGGTCCGGCCTTTCAGCCATTCCATCATCAGATGTCCGCTGGAGCCGTTTCCCCATGAGCCAAAACTGTATTGATTGGGACTAGCCTTGATCAGCGCAATCAGCTCCTTCAGGTTTTTTGCCGGAACTTCCGAATTGACCACGAGGATGACTCCGCCCGCGGCGGTTTCCGCGACGGGAACGAGATCCTTGGTCACGTTGAAGGGCACGGATTTTTCAACAGACGGCCTGACGACCGTGCTCGAAGCCGTGGAATACAGCAGTGTATAGCCGTCGTTCGGCGCCCTGGCCACCGCCTGGATGCCAATCGCACCGGTGGCGCCAGGCCGATTTTCTACAATCACTGACTGTCCGAGCGCCGCCGAGAGTTGCTTGGCCAAGGCGCGTGCCAGCGCATCCGGCCCCGAACCCGCCGAGGATGATGAAATTATGGTGATCGGCCGCTCAGGCCAGGCGCCGGCGGCCTGAACCGTCTGCGATGCGGCCAAACCGAGAAACACAGCCAATCCGAGAATGAACCCCGCGACTCTGTGTATACCTGCCCTGTGAATACCTACTATCATCTATTGTCTCCTTAACCCGCACATTCATCGTTGTTGTGTAGCCTGTCAGGCAATATCAGGCACGCGGGCGAATTTCTAGCTTCTGCATTTGTGTCTCCTGACTCTTGCTATTAGAATTTTGGCTGACCGTCCAATCGTGTCGATTGAAGCAATCGCAAAACTTATGATGCATCAAGTTTGAGCGTCCTGCGGGCTATACACTTTCCATTACGCGACACCGATTTTGCAGTTCATGCCACGTTATTGACCCATATCAATTTGCAAGCCCGGACACTCCTGGGCATGGCGCAGCGCTTACGGCTAGACGAGTATGCCGCGGTTGACTTCCTGGATCGCGCACGTACCGAGCATGGCCATATTGCGATCGACTTCGTCCCGCAGAAGACCGATGGCGTGTCGCACACCCGGTACGCCGCCAACGGCGGCCGCATACATGAAGGGGCGTCCCGCGAATACAAAACGGGCGCCGAGTGCCAGCGCCTTCAGCACATCCCCGCCGCGCCTGATTCCGCTGTCCATCATCACGACCAGATCGTTCCCGACCGCATCGCAAATTCGCGGCAGCACATGCAATGGCTCGACGGCGCCATCCAATTGACGGCCACCATGGTTCGACACGATGATTCCTTCAGCACCGATCGAAACAGCTCGTTTTGCATCGTCGACATGAAGAATGCCCTTGATCACCAGATTCCCGCTCCATCGGGCGCGTATGCGCTCGAGATCCCTCCACGACAAATGATCTCGGCCCGTCGTATCGCGTATGGCAGAGACTGACAGCATCGGCGCCCCCCGCGTTGCGAAGGAATTTTCAAAGTGAGGCATCCCATGTTTGATAAGTGTCTTGAGGAATGTGCCGCACAGCCACCGAGGCCGAGTGATTCCATCCATCGCCAGACGCAGCGAAGGCCGCAGGGGCAAGGAAAACCCTGTGCGTACATTGTTCTCGCGGTTTGCCCATACGGGAATATCGACGGTGACGACGAGGGTTGAGAAGCCCGCCGATTTGACTCGATCGATAAGCGCATCGATACGTGTGGGGTCGCCTGGAAGATAGGCCTGAAACCACGTACCCGGAGCTTCTGCGTGAACGGTCTCCATGGGAATCAGGGAGGAGCCGCTCATAATCGCGGGAATATTTTCATCCTTCGCGGCCCGTGCCAGCGCAACATCCCCCCGATAGGCCGAAATGGCGCTGATGCCGATCGGCGCGATTCCGAATGGAGACGAGTATGTATTGCCGAACATCGTCACTTTCTGTGATCGGCGAGACACATCGACCAGGACCTTGGGATTGAATTTCAGGCGTTCAAATGCCGTGCGATTCGCAATGCAGGACATGCCGTCTTCGGCGGAGCCTGAAATATAGCCAAATAAGGGGCGCGGCAGATGGCTTCGTGCCGCCGCTTCAAAATCGGCCAATGAAAGCATCTGCCGCAATCGTGCCGGGGCATCGCTCCTGGCTCCGTATGCAGCCAGGTTTTTTTTCCCGGCCTGCTCAACCTGTTGCGTACCGGCATTTCCAAGGGAGTCTTTCATCCATCAATCCTCAACGTTTTCTTCAAGCGGCCGATCGTCAAGCGTTCGTTGCGCAGGCATTCCAGGCATCGGCGGATTACCGCCTCATTGCGCAAACGTACCGCGCTGGCGCATCAGTTCCCGGCAAAGCGCTTCATTGCGCTCAAACGGCGCGCGCCCGTGGACATAGAAGTAATTGTTCAGAACAACTAGATCCCCCACGGGCAGGCCAACTTCCCTGGTGCCCTCGGATGTTTCCATGGAATTCGACAAGGCATACAGGTAGGCGGCTTCTTCACGATTTGCGGGCTGCACGAACTGGTCGATGAACGACATCGACAAACCAAATTCGCTTTGGAAAAAAACGGGCCGCTCAACTCTTTCGCTGCTATTCTTGGAGCCGGGCGCCTTGTAAAGAAACGGCCTGGTTCCAAATTTGTGATTCACGAAGTAGCTGCACTCTTTCCAGTCATCCAGGTGAAGAAACCTGGATTCACCACCGACCGCGTTGCGCTCGGCAAACTTCATCATCAGCAGCCAATCGGTTGCCTCGGAGACGAACGTGCCGTCCGTGTGCATCGTGAACAGACGGTATGCCTGGCGCAGATAAGAGTCGCTGCTGTCGGTATGCTGCACAACAAAGCGCGCATAATAAGTGCCGGACATGGCATCGTGACTGCTTGTACCCAGAATATGTCCGACTGCCGTACCGAACTTGACGAAGTCGGCATCGTCTTGCGAAAGCCCCTGAAGACCGATGGTAAAGCCGCCATGGCGACGATCCTTGACCAAGTCAAGCAGCGTGCGCGGGAACGCTTCGCCAAGGCGATTGACCAGCAGATCGGCCAGGTGATAACGCATGAAAGGCACATACTCGAGGTTCTGCACGTCGATGCGCCGGACATCTTCCAGAAAGCCGGCCAGCGCATCGCTGCCGACGGTTATATGCATGATTCGAGGGTGGTCTGCGTGACGCGACAGGCGAAAGTTCTGTTGAGGCGCGGCGAGTATTGCTTCCATGAAGGGCTCCCTTAGGTCTGAAGTCCACATTTCACTCCTTTTTTTTGATAACATCATTATCAATAATTTGAATTTTTATTCGTTAAATCAGATTAAATGATTGATGCCCGCCAACTCCGTTATTTCACAGCAGTCGTCGAAGAATTGCATTTCTCCAAAGCGGCAGATCGTCTCAACGTGGCTCAGTCCGCGCTGAGCGCTCAGATTCAACGCCTGGAACAGCAACTGGGCGTCCGCTTGCTGAATCGCAACAAGCGCCAGCCGGTCACCCTGACCGATGCAGGCAAGCTATTCCATGCCGAAGCGGTGGCAGCCTTGCGGCATATCGATCGTGCGGATCAAATCGGACGGCTCGCGGCCAGAGGGCTTGCGGGCATCATACGTATCGGCTTCGTCGCATCGGGCGCCAGTAGCGGTGTGCTGTCCGATTTGCTGCGTCAGTTTCGCCTGTCGCATGCCAATGTGCGAATCGAAATAATCGCCATGGAAACACCGCGCCAATACGAGGCGCTCAACAATGGTGAAATCGATATCGGCATCGTAAGGCCCCGGCGGCAATACCCGCCGGGCTTGGCGGTAACCATTGTGCAGACTGAGCGTCTCTTGATCGCCATGGCCAAGAACCACCCATTGGCCGCCCGGTCCCGGCTGCTCGCTGGAGACCTGAAGGACGAGTCGTTCATCTCGCCCCAGTTCGACGAGAACGAGGGATTCAGCGAGGTGTTGTCAGCACTGGGGGCGGCAGGAGGTTTCACCGCTTTTCTCGACTATCGCGTGCACGATTTCATTTCCGCAATCAGCCTCGCATCCGCTGGCTACGGGGTTGTCGTCGTGCCGGAATCGATGCACCATTTTTCACAATCCGGCATCTGTTATCGAGCCGTCGCGGACTTCAACCTTCCGGTTCATCTGGCCATTGCGTCCAGGCGCCGGGAACCCTCCCCCGCCGTCCGTGCCTTCGTGAACGTGGCCAGTCAAAAATCCGTGACGGCCTGACCCGCGGCGCACACGCCACGCCCGGGCAGGAGCTGGCTACGCCGCTTTATGGGCACGTGCACGCCGGCTTGGCTCCGGTTTTGGATCGAGCGCCTGAATGGCAGCCTCTCTTGCCTCGTCCAGGCGCAAGGACGCAAGAGAAATGAGCTGTTTGACGTCGCGCTTGGTTGCGGCCATTTGCAGCTTACGCCAGGCCTGGTACGACGTCTTGATCGCATGCGGCGAAGCCACGAATCCCAGCCGGACATAACGCATAGTCCGCAAAGAAATGGAATGCAGGACATCGACCAGGAGCCGATTGCGGCACAGGCTGACCGTCGCAAAATTCAGAAGGAAGCTTTCCACGGCATAGGCGTCCGCCGACTCATTGGCCGCTTTCGCCAGCTTGGGTACATGGTCGGTCAGCAATGCCTCGAGTTCGGCCGGGCTTTCACGCGCCACCTCTTCGAGCATGGTGACGTAAAGGACACTGCGCACGCGAAAGATATCGCGAAGCTCATTCTCGTCGGGCGCCGTGACGATTGCGCCACGCCGAGGCTGAAACTCGATGAGGCGGTCGCGCTCCAGTATGCGCATCGCCTCGCGCACGGGGGCCCGACTCACTCGCAGCACTTCGCTGATGTCTTTCTCCAGCAAGCGTTGCCCCGCTTTCACCAAGTCGAGCGTGATGACGCCCGCCAGCCGGACAGCAATCTGCTCGGCAATCGGCGCCGAGGCGTACGCCCATTCCTGGCCACGCAGCACCGCCCGCTCGACAGCCAGCATCAATGAGTTTCTGGGCGTAAGGAGCGTGGAAAGGTCAGGAATGTTCTGCGTTTTATGTCGAGCCATGGCGTAGCATGAAGTCCATTTTTTTCGAGCTTCACAATTCGAAATTACACGGTCCGAAGTTACCGTCACGAAAAAAAATAGGGCACACCATCAGTAAGGAATATCCCCTTCAATTCCGGCGCGTTCCATCTTGCGAGGAGCCGGCCAATAATCCATGACCGCGTAATGCTGAGTCGAGCGGTTGTCCCAGATGGCAACACTGTTGGGCTTCCAGCGGAAACGGACCTGATACTCGGGAATCGATGCCTGGCTCTGCAGATAGTTTAGCAGGAGGCTGGCTCCGGGCGTCTTGTCCAGGCCATAGCGCACGTTCTCGGCCGTATGGTAGTTGACGAAATGCGTCGTGAAGCTGGCGACACTGAGGATTTTCTCGCCAGTCTCCGGGTGTGTGCGCACCACGGGGTGCTCCGCCTCGGGATGCTGTGCCGCGAGCTTGCGGCGCTCTTCAATATCCATTGCCGCACCAAACGAGTGCTCGATGCTGCTTTTCGCTCTCAATCCGTCGATGCGCTTTTTGATGTCGTCAGGCAATTGCTTGTAAGCCTCGACCATGTTGACCCATATGGTGTCGCCGCCGACTTCGGGACACTCGACACAGCGCAACACGGCACCCATGGACGGTTTCGGCCGCCAAAGTCCATCGGTGTGGTAGTTGTTTTCGTAGGGATTTTTTGCTTCCGACCGATAGATCCGCACCAGGCCGGGATGCTCTGGATCGCTTCCCGCAACCGGATGCTCTTCCAGCTCTCCGAAACGCCGCGCAAAGGCGACATGTTCCGCCCGCGTTATGTCCTGATCCCGGAAAAAAAGGACGCGGTGCTTGAGCAACAACGCTTTGATTTCTTCAAAGAGCGAGGCATCGCGGGATGCATCGCCCAAGCTCACGCCCGACACCTCGGCACCAATGCAGGCAGTCAGCCGATCCACTTTCATCATGATTGATATCTCCTAGTACTTGCCAGGCAATTCACCTAGCTGCCACGCACTACGTCACGTACCACAGGCCTGCGACGCGTCGTCGTTCCTTTAAGTGTTTGAGTACAATATCAAATTATTTTATTAATGTCGACATAAATATATTATACTTGGCCACGCCAGCCGGATCGGCGGTATGCCAGAGCCTGCTGGCGCGACCTGCCCAGCCAGTGCGAAACTTCTTTTGGCGTAAACAGCCCGCGGGCACGCAAAGTCATGATTTGCAAACCCCATGGCATGTAAAGCAAAGCGCAACATCGGGCCAAGTCAAATGATGTAATAGTCACTGGACGCACTGGCATTGCTGGATAAGCAGACACAATTCCAGCCGCGACCGGCGCAACCAAAGAACCGGCAGACAGCAAGCAATTTGCATTATCTTTTACAGTACGGGAGACAACATGACGACAGTAGTTAAATTCCATGAAACCGGCGGACCCGAGGTGCTGCGTTTTGAGAAGGTTGACGTGGGGGCGCCCGGACCAGGAGAGGTACGCCTCCGCCACGTAGCCGTCGGTTTGAACTTCGCCGACACTTATTTTCGCAAGGGCACTTACCCCGTTCCGCTGCCCAGCGGCATCGGCAACGAGGCGTCTGGTGTGATCGAAGCCGTCGGTCCCGGCGTGACCCATCTGGCGGTCGGCGATCGTGTGACCTATACGGGCTTCGTCAACACACTGGGCGCTTACAGCACCGACCGGCTGATTACCGCTGACCCGCTGATCAAATTGCCCGAGGCCATCAGTTGCGAAACCGCTGCGGCGATGACCATGCGCGGCTTGTCCGCCGCCTATTTGTGCCGAAAGATCTACCCGTTCCAACCCGGCGAAACCATATTGCTGCATGCCGCAGCCGGTGGCGTGGGCCTTATTGTGTGCCAATGGGCCAAGCTTCTGGGGCTGAATGTGATCGGAACCGTCTCTACCGAGGCCAAGGCTGAATTGGCGCGCGCCCACGGTTGCGACCATATCATTTACTACACCCGTGAAGACGTCGCCAAGCGCGTGCGTGAAATCACCGACGGTGTGGGTGTTTCAGTGGTGTTCGACAGCGTGGGCAAAGACACTTTCATGGCTTCGCTGGATTCACTCAAGCGCCGCGGCCTGCTGGTGTGCGTGGGCACCGCCTCCGGGAAAATCCCGCCATTTGATCCCGCAATTCTCGCACGCAAAGGCTCTGCTTACATTACCCGTCCCGGCCTGGCCGACTACATTGCCGATCCGGAAGAAAAGGCGCAATTGGTCGATGAGCTGTTCGGCCATGTGGCAACAGGCCGCATCCGCATCGAAATCAATCAAAAGTACGCCTTGCGGGACGCGGTGCAGGCGCACAAGGATCTGGAAGCCCGAAAGACCACGGGCTCCTCGATTTTTGTGATTTGAATGTCGCCCTTTCCGGCAAACGGAGGCCCGTTGTACTGGCGTCACACGGCGCCGCAGCCGAATTGCGCACGATGAGTAATCGGTAAGGATGCCGACCCTGGCGAGAGCCGGGCCGTTACTAATTGATCTTCAATTGAGGCATTTTCTCGACCACCTTCTGCCAGTGCGCGAGGTCCGTCTTCATGAGCGAGGAGAACTGATCGGCCGTCGTCGCCTCCGGCTCGATGCCTGCGGTTGCCAGCTTGTTGCGGATTTCCGGCAGCTTGAGCGCATCGTTGATGTGTTTGTTGAGGACCGCCACGACGGCCGGGACACCGGCGCGATAGGGCACGCCCAGCATGTCGATGCCGGCCGCGCCGACGTCTTACGCGTCGGCGATCAGCAGCGCAGTCTTCGCTTGCTCGCAAAGCGTGAGCAGCGGCCCGCTCAGTTGCTTCTCCGTCGCCGCGATACCGGCCGTGGTCCTGACGCTGACGTTCAGAACGTAGATGGGTCGCCCCGGCAGGACAAGCGGCGCGGCAATAGCGACGACTTCCGGCTGCCACGAGGCTGCACAGCAGCCTTTCGCATTGACGTCGCGCTTGGCGGCATCCATTTCTTCACGCAGGCAGTGCCAGCCAGCGGAGTGCCGCTGCCGAAACTGTACAAGCAGCGCGCTGCGCTGCGCATCATCCACCACCGCAAGATGAGCCCTGCCAAGCGAAGTGAGTTCCATGGGCACACGCTGGCCGGCTACTACATTGCGCAGCGCCAACTTGCGGTTGTAGCGAAACGATTCCAGATAGACCATCTCATCGCGATCTGCGGTTGCCAGCCCCACGTTGATGCGCATCTTCTCGGCCAACGCCCGCATTAACGGAGCGACCACACCCAGCACGGGTGACCCCGTGCGCATCGCATGCGCGAGGCTCAACACCAGCGCGGCCAGCCGATAGGCACGCCGGCCCCGCTCGTACTCCAACAGCCCGCATTCAACCAGCGTCTGCGTCAGGCGACTGACAGTGGCGCGCGAAAGCTGAGTGCGCTCCGCGATCTCCCCATTGCCGAGCAGATCCACACCCGGCTGGAACGCGCGAAGAATCTCCACGCCGCGCACCAGGGAACGGTTCAGTACCGGGTTTTCGTGGTGCTGCCGGCGTGGCATCTGAGGAGGGGTGGAGACCATGGCGCAGTTTAGCAAAATTTCCATCCACTGGAATTTGAGGGATGCATATTGTGGCCCTGGGACGACCTAAGCTCGATTTGTCGTCGCGCAGGAGCCACGCAAAGTCCTGGTCGCCGTGATGCTCGCCATGGCGGAGGTCGGTGAGATCGAGATCAGCGGTATCAGCACCCTGCACAACCCCATCGAGCCGAATGGCCGGTTCCTGCTGTGCGCGAGGCAGAAGAGCACCAGATCGCCGTCTTTGCCAGTCACCCTGCCACCGGCAGCCTCGCCCTGATGGGGCGTTATGCTGTGGGCGAGCAGCCAAGCTGGATTGAGATCGTTCCGGCTCCTGCGAAAGGGCCGGCACGGCATTCGTCGAACTGAAGGCCAGCACTCTGGCCATTTACCCATCCCTCATCGGCCGCGCCTGTGGCGCGGAATGTGTGACGCATGCCGACCATCACTGCAGTGACATCGCTGCCCAAGCCATTGCCAAAGATAGCGCGCTGGCCCGTACCCAGCAGGCATCTTGGCTAGTTATGAATTCCCAGCTCCTTGATCATGGCTGACCAGCGGTCCGATTCGCCGTCGATAAACGCTTGGCATTCCTGCGGCGTTGTATTCATGACCTGCGCACCTTGGAAATGCAAACTTTTGAGCACTTCTGGGTCTTTCAACGCAGCATTCAATGCCTTGTTGACCTTGGTCAGCATTTCCGGCGGAGTGCCTTTGGGCGCCATCACGGCCTGCCATGCTTGAGCATTGAAGCCCGCAAGCTTCGGAATCGATTCGCTTAGGGTTGGCACGTCGGGCAGTACCTCGGAGCGTTTGGTCGATGTAACGGCCAAGGCCTTAAGATCTCCGCTTTGTATAAATGGAAGTGCGCTATTGAAGGAGCCGGAATACATAAAGTTGGTGTCGCCTGACATCAGGCCAGTAAGGGCGGGGCCGTTACCTTTGTAGGGAACCGCTTCAAATTTCAGGTTTAGCTTACTAGCGATGTCGAGTGCGGCAAGCTGGTCGATCGTTCCGTTGCCTGAATTCCCTGCAAAATATTTTCCCGGATTGTCCCGCATCAGTTTATAGAACTCCGGTGCCGTATTGGCCTTAACTTTTTTTGGCACTAGCAGAATGAGTGGCACAGCCGACGAGCACCCAACTGCGGCAAAGGCCGTCTTGGGCGCCAGGTTCTGCTTGTCATATAGGAAAGGTGCAATGGTTATGGCCACACTGGCAAACATCAATGTATAGCCATCTGGCTTAGCAGTGGCAACTGCTTGCGCCGCAATATTGCCCCCTGCGCCAGGTTTATTTTCGATTACCATCGGTACGCCAAGCTCTTCAGATATTTTTTTGAAGAGAACACGGCCAAGAGAGTCTGTAGGTCCTCCGGGCGCAAACCCGATCACAACATTGATTGGTTTGTCGGGATAACTGCTGGACGCGAATGATGAAATGGGCCCGATAGCCAGACCGGCGGCCGCTGCGGCCAGAATTGTTAGTTTTAACATTGTCTACTCCAGTTATAGATTTTTACTGACTCAGCTTAGTGGTTGAAGGAAAAACGCTCTGTCTCTACGGCATTAAAGCCAACACGTTTCATGTGCCCCAGTAGGAGCAGGCGGAAGCGCCCATTGTGCTTGAGTGCGGGAGAACTGGGCCACGGGGGGCAGTTGTTCAAGAATGCCGAATGGCGTTGACCTGGACTGCAGTAAAGGCGATAAAGTCGTCAGAGCCCGAACCTTACTGCCCAGCTCATCCTGCAAGACCAGGCCCAAGTCCTGCACCCACATTGATGTGCGCGTAAGCGCCACCTTGACGTGGTAGCTACCGCCTTCTTCTGCCCGCCGCATCATTGCTAACATGGCGCCCATCGCGCCTAGATAACCGGTGAGGTAGTCATTGAGAAGCTGAGTAGGTACCAGCCGTGGCCGTCCCGGAGCTTCAGTCAAGGCAATTCCACTCGCGGCTTGTCCAAGTTGCTCGAATCCGCCGCGCAACGCCCATGAACCCTGGTCTCCAAAAGCACTGACCGATACATAGATGATGCCTGGACGTATGGCAGCCGCTTCTTCGGCGCCAAAGCCTCTGTTCTTCAGACTGTGGGTTCGCCAGGACTGAACCATGACATCCGCCCCGGCGATCAGGCCTTGCATCTTTTGCTGATCCCTTTCTTGATCCAAGTCGATGAAGCCGGACCTTTTCCCAATATTGGTGTCTACAGTTTGTCGAAAAGCATCCTGCATCAGCGGGGGCGAAACACGCAACACGTCAGCGCCGTGTTCGGCCAGACTACGAGCCACGACAGGTCCCGCAATCACGTGTCCCATATCCAGCACGCGGACTCGGTCCAGCGGCCTGTTCTGACCGGCGGGAAACTCGGGCGCGCTATCTGCGATTTTTTCGATCTGTACGACCGGGACTTGCGACAAAAATCGACCTTGCTCATGCGATCTCCACTCATCCGGCGACCTTGCATAGACACCGGGCAGTTTGCGCTGTGCAAAGGCCTGTTCGAGCTCGTCCGCCTGCCGTGCACCTATGGCCGCTGCCAAGGCGTCGACCGTATTGGCGCAATGCAGCGTATCCAGGACGCCGTCCCGCAGGTGAGGATAGGATCCGACAGGATAAAACCAACGGTCATCCGCAGTCTGGTAAAAACCAGCTTTCAGCTCTGTAAAAAGGGAGGCGGCTGAAATGGAGTAGCCATTTTGCCGCTGGAACTGTCCAGGATTCAATGCACAGGTAGCCTGCAAGCAGTCGATAGCAATGGTTTGACGCTGCCCTTTAGCCATATGCCACCATTTTTCTACAGCCAACGCGTAGGCGCCTATTGCGCTGGCAGCTGCGACGGTCAGCTTGTGCCGCGTATCCATAGTCGGCGCTACGCCGAGCAAGCGCACTCTTTGGCCCACACTGGCAGCCATTTGAGTATCGGAACCTAGCAATGCCGTAATGGCCTGCACCACCTCATCAGTCAGTTCGCTTCCGGCTAACATGCACTCTCCTCCGATAGAATTGTTTGAATACTCACCACCGTATCCAGAGATTGCCAGGCGGCATGGTATTCGTGCTCTAAACGCTCAACGATATGAGACACGGAGGATATGGCGTCGATGCTGCCTACGCCGTGCCCCGCCCCCCAGATGTCGCGCCAAGGCTTGCGTTCTTTACCAAAAGTTGGCGTACCGGCTGCCGATATCTGCAGTTCAGAAGGATCCAGGCCGGCGGCCACGATGCTCGGAACCAGATAATTGCCAGGAATACCGGTAAAAAATGGCGTGTAAAGAATGTCGCTTGCGTTTGCGTCGACTAGCATCCGCTTGTAGGCGGCATCCGCGTTGGCTTCGTCGCTTGCGATGAAGCGCGTTCCCATGTACGCAAAATCAGCACCCATGGCCTGTGCAGCCAGGATGTCCTGCCCGCGCGTGATGGAGCCCGACAGCGCCACCGGACCGTCGAAGATTTGCCTTATCTCGGCCAGGAGCGCAAATGGACTGAGGGTGCCAGCGTGCCCGCCGGCACCCGCGCAGACCAAAATCAAACCATCCACGCCAGCGTCCAGCGCCTTGCGCGCATGGCGCAAGGTCGTGACGTCATGAAAGACGATGCCTCCCCAGTCATGCACTTGTTCGACGACGCGGTTAGGTGCACGCAGGCTGGTGATGATGAGTGGAACCTTGTGTTCGGCACAGACAGCCATGTCATCCATCAAGCGGTCATTAGACTGATGCACGATCTGATTCACCGCATAGGGCGCTACAACCCTGGTCGGGTCGCTCTTCTTCAGTTCGTCCAGGGCGGTATCGATCTGCGTCAGCCACTCGTCCAACTTGCTTTGCGGGCGTGCATTCAGCGCGGGTACCGAGCCGATAATGCCACTGGCACACTGCGCAATGGCCATCAACGGGTTGGACACAATAAACATGGGGGCAGAAATTACAGGTAGCTTCATTTTCCGACGGAGCGAAGTAATCAATGCATGCACCATACTGCCTCCTCATTGAGAGCTTTATCGTCGACCACCCAGTGCCGAGGCACGCGCTTATCGTTCAATAGTCGCGACATGCTGCCCCTCGGATACGACATCGCCCTGGGAAACCAATACTTCAACCACTGTGCCTGAATCCATTGACGTGATGGGAATTTCCATCTTCATTGACTCGACGATCAAGATGACATCGTCATCGCCCACAGCTTGGCCCACTTGGGCCTCGACCTTCCAGACGGTACCGGTAACCTCACTGATAACTTCAAATCGTGACATGTGCCTGCTCTCCTGTTTGCGATGCCGGACAAATCCCGACCGGTTTTTTCCATGATGTTTTCTTCAGCTCCTCGACGAGCCCGGTATGCACGGCGCCCGCGCGAAATTGTGGGCTGTCGATTACATGGCGCAGAAACGGTATATTGCTTTTCACGCCGTCGACGACCGTCTCGTTCAGAGATCTAATCATGAGTTCAATGGCGGCATCGCGGGTGTCGCCATGCACGATCAGCTTGGCGATCATGGAGTCGTAGTAGGGGGTAATGGTGCTACCAACGGAAAAGCCTGTTTCTACGCGAACGCCTGCATTTGTGGGAAATGCCAGCGCTCGCAACGTGCCGGTCGATGGTAAAAAGGTATAGGGGTCTTCGGCGCAGATGCGGGCTTCGATCGTGTGGCCTTTCTGGCTGACACCATCTCGCAACAAACTTTCCAAAGACTCACCAAATGCCAAGGCGACTTGTGCTTTGACGATATCGATACCGGTGGTTTCTTCTGTGACGGCATGTTCCACCTGCAGACGAGTATTCATCTCTAGAAAGTTAAAGCCGGTATCAGGCTCGTACAAAGTTTCGACCGTTCCAATGTTGTCGTAGCCCATACGGGAGAAGATGCCCGCCAGCAGATTACCGTACCGGCTGACACGCTCACGCGATATGCCAGGTGCTGGCGACTCTTCGATAATTTTCTGGTGGCGCCTCTGGATCGAGCAATCGCGCTCATACAAGTGGCACACGTTGCCGTGGCGATCGCCAAGGATTTGAAATTCGATATGCCGAGGCTTCTCGAGATACCGCTCGAGATAGATCTCGCTACTGCCAAAACTGCGGTTGGCCAGCGATTTTGCGCGTGTGCAGGCCTGCAGCAACTCCGCCGGGTTGTCGGCACGAAACATCCCTATGCCACCCCCTCCTGATGCTGGCTTCACCATGATGGGGAAGCCGATAGCTTCAGCGGCAGTAGTCAGTTCATTCAGCCCCGAGCTCAGCAGTGAAGAACTGGATAATGACGGCAAACCATGACTGATCATGTAGTCACGGGCACGGGTCTTGTGGCCCATACGTCTGATCCATGCTTCACTGGGGCCGATGAAGCGTGCTCCGGCCTCGGTCACGCGTCTGGCGAAATCCGGATTTTCTGCTAGAAAACCGTAGCCCGGATGCAACCCATCAGCGCCCAATCGCTGGATAACATTGATCAAGGCTTCTTGATCCAGATAGCTGGCCGCCGGCGGCGGAGCTCCGATACACCACGCCTCATCGGCCTGTGCCAGATAAGGCAAAGATGCATCGGCTTCGGAATATACCGCCACCGTCTTGATACCCATTTCGTGCAGCGCGCGCAATAGACGGGAGGCGATCGCGCCTCTATTCGCAATTACAACTTTCTTGAACATGACTCCGCCTCTATTAGGGCCCAGGCATCCTCAACCCAGTCGCACAACAACTCCCGGGTCTCACGAGGATCAATGATGTCCAGGATGCCTAGTTTTTCTGCTGTGCGAAATGGAGACGCAATGCGATGATAATAGGCCTCTAGTCGCGCCTGCTCTTCTGCAGGATCATCGGCGGCTGCAATCTCGCTGCGGTGCGCGGCGGCTACACCGCCTTCGATGGGAATTGACCCCCATCGGGCAGAAGGCCACGCAAAGCGATGATTCAGCTTCGGAAAATACTTGGGCGCATGTAAGCCGCCGGCCATGCCGAAAGCGCGTCGCAAAATAATGGAGACCCATGGTACCGTGCTGTTCTCGATCGTGGTCAGTACACGCAAAGCACCCAGCAAAGTTCCGCTGAGTTCCGCGTCCGGCCCTGTGGCGTTACCTGGCTGATCAACGAGATTGACGACTGGTAAATGAAACACCTCGCACAACTTCACATGGCGCTCGATTTTCCAGGAAGCGCCCAAGGTCATAGCGCCGCCGGCCACCTTAGGGTCATTGCACAGCACACCCACGGGATAGCCGTCGAGTCGGGCCAGCGCTGTAATCGTCGAGCCCCCCTGGTGGCGTCCGATTTCGAAAATGGAGTCCTTATCAAAAACCGAGCGCATGATCTTGCGCGGATCAAAGATCTTGCGTCTGTCTCTAGGTATGGCGTTCTTTAACCATTCGTCCGCCCGCGAAGCTGGGTCATTATTAGTGACCCGCCTTGCCAGCCGAGATGCGTTTGATGGCAAGTACGACAGAAACCGCCTAACCTGTTCGAATGCATCTTCTTCGCTTTCTGCTTCGTTATATACCAGCGCGCTGCGACGGTGCACGGCGTAGCCGCCCAACGCGTTCTTATCGATCTCGATACCATAAGCCTGTTTAACGACTGGGGGGCCGGCCGCGAACACTTGAGCCTGATCACGCACCATGACAGAAAAATGCGACATCAGTACCTTGATTGCACCCAGTCCCGCGCATGCGCCCAACGCTACACCAACCACAGGCACTTTAGCCATCAAAGGAACCACCGGCCAGTGTGCATAGCCAGGAATTTTGCTACTTCCTTGTAACTCGAGTAGTTTGACGCTGCCGCCTGCCGTATCGACCAGCCTGATCAGAGGAAGCCCGAAATCCAGCGCCATTCTTTCGGCATACACCCATTTGTCAGACAAAGTGCTTTCGGACGATCCGCCTCGCAGCGTAAAATCGTCGGCCGAGATGACCGCCTTTGTTGCGTTAATTCGACCCGTTCCGATTACAGCGTTGACGGGGCTCAAGCGATTCAAGAAACCTGCCTCGTCGTAACTCCCTTTCCCTGTAATCCGTCCCAGTTCCCGGAAGGTGCCGGGATCCACTAGCGTGTCGATCCGTTCGCGCACGTTCAGACGTCCTCGAGCCTTGTGCTTTGCCAAAGCTTCCTTGCCCCCCATGGCAGCAGCCTGTTCACGCCGCAGTTTAAGTTCTTGCAGCTCAGCGGCCCATTCGTCTGTAACCGCTGCCGTGCTGTGGTCTTTCATACGGCGCCTTTCAGTGTCGTGGTTGCTTCGGTCGCCGGCGTCTTGACGGGTGCATATGTAACTATCTTTCGAGCCTTCAGATCTTCTATGCGCTCAGCATCCATGCCAAGACTGCGGAGGATCTGCTCAGAATCAGCGCCGATATCGGGCCCTGAATGTCTGATGGATCCGGGCGTCCGCGAAAGCTTAGGCACGATGCCCGCCTGCGTTGTGGACCCAAGCTGCGCATGCGGTACCTTTACCAGCATGTTCCTAGCCTCGAAGTGAGGATCTGCATAGATGTCGGCAATGGTATAGATGCGCGAAGCCGGGATCGACTGCGCAATCAGTTGACGCTCGAGTTCCTTGCTATTCTGCCGCTGGGTCCAGGCCGCAATGATTTCGTCCAGGGACTTCATGTTCGGCGCCTGACCTCTTGCGCGGATGGTGCTGAAGCGCGGATCGAGCATCAGCTCGGGCTGCTTCATCAGATCAACGAGCCTCCGAAAAATGATGTTGCTATTGGCGGCGATAAGAATCCATTGCCCATCTGCAGTTGGATAAAGGCTGTTGGGTGCCATGGTCGGCAAGTTGGGGCCTACCCGCTTAGGAACGAAACCCAGCTTTTCGAACGCTGGCACGTACGGCTCCATTTGAGTAAACGAGGTCTCGTACAGTGCGGCGTCGATCACTTGGCCTAGGCCTGTACGGCCGCGCTCGAGTATAGCCATGACCGCGCCGAAGGCGGCGTACACCGACGTCAGGTAATCTGTTGTCGCCAGCGCAACCCGAGCTGGCGGACGGTCCGGATCACCCGTCATGTACCGCACGCCTCCAACCGCTTCACAGATGGCGCCATAGCCGGGCCGAGCGGCATAGGGCCCGTCCTGACCGTACCCACTTATGCGCACCATGACGAGTCCTGGGTTTTCGGCGGACAGTTCCGGATAGCCCAGCCCCAGGCGCTCCATGACACCTGGCCGATTGTTTTCGACCAGAATGTCAGCGCGCCTAATCAGCGCCCGCGCAATCTCCAGTCCCTCTTCCGATTTCAAGTCGAGCGCGATCGACTGCTTGCCTCGTAGAATCGTCGCGGCATAAAGGGAGACGTCGCCGACATGCTTACCCATTTGACGAATACCATCGCCTTGCGGAGGCTCTATCTTGATGACGTCGGCACCGAAATCCGCCAGTAACCGAGTACAAGCAGGCCCCGCTATCGTCGAACATATTTCGATGACTTTGAGCCCTGCCAACGGGCCAGCGCCCGCGGCGGGTGTTATTGATTCGTCAGGTCTATTCATGCGTCGGAAATGATTCAGAAGAAGATTCAGAGAGGCGGCGCACGATCTCTTGCGCGGAACGTTCTATCCGTTCGCGAGCAATTGCGATGTATGCGGCGGAATCACCACGCTGTAGCGCGATCAAGCCACTGCGCCAGAGCTTCGCCGACGCTTGCCGCCGAGCTTTGGACTGGAATCCGATGGAGGAATAGCGCAACGTTTGCAGCGAGATTGAAGTGAGCATGTGGGCCAACCGCCGGTTATTGCAATTGCGCACAGCCAATATGGAAAGACGATAAGAAGTTTGGGCGAAAAGGCCACGATCATCGTCCAGCGCGGCAAGCTCTTCGAGCTTTTGCACGCCCGCCTCCAGCATAGCCATGAAATCCTCAGTGTGGTGTTCGGCGATCTTTCGCGCGACGATTTCAAAGAGGCCCGCCCGAATTTCGAACACCTCTTTCACTTCTTCGACCGTAAGGTTAGTGATCACCGCGCCGCGCCGTGGGTACATGGTGACCATTCCTTCACGCTCAAGTATGCGGATGGCGTCGCGGACCGGGCCACGGCTTACTTGGAATTTGTCGGCAAGCGTTTGCTCGTTCAATGGCGCACCCGCCTCGAGCCGTCCTTTGATGACGTCATCGCCAATTTGCGCGGCGATCTGCTCGGGCACGGTTAGCGTTGGCATTGCCCGATCAGAAAACAAGCGGAATACCACCGCATTCTCTAGCTCGGACATCAGCTTGCCGCTACTTTCGGCGAGCCTTGATTTAAGCACTTGTGTGTTCATGAGGAGAATTCTATATCATGATTGAAAACAATGCAATTGTTAACAATTATACGGAGCTCATCTACATCAACGATAGCGACCTCAGTCATTCGTATTTATTTCTGAATTGACAACCGATGAGTTGACCCGAAGGCGTCGTAGACGAAATTCACACTTGCCAGGCCACCCATTCGCCCAGCCTGGCCACCGTGACCCCGGGACGCAATTGACGCAGAGACGGCATGACCAGCACACAATTCGCATAGGGTGTCGTGATTGGTTCGCCGTCACTCCACGCAATGACAGTGCCGGCCTCGGGAAAGGTTTCCAGGCCCGTGTAGGGGCCGGCAAAGCGGAAATCCATACTGGTTGCCACGACCGGATGGGTGACTCGAACGACGCGCCCCGCCGTAGCCGGTTGCGCGGACCAGTCCGCTGGAAGATCATCGGCATCGACGACTCCGGCCAAACTCAGAAAGCGTGCCGTACTGGCCCGGGCGATAGCCACCGAGGCGGCTTCCCAATGCTGGCCGCACTCAACCAATAGTGCGTTCTTTGCGCTGGATGGATCCCCAAAACCCGCGTAATCGCGCATGCGGCGACCTTCAGGATGGCCTTCATCGCAGATAGTGGTCGGCGGGATGCCAAGCTCGCGGGCAAACCGCACTCCTTTCTCGAGGGGGCCGCTGACAATAAGCGGCGCGCTGCGTTCATGCATCGAATGCAGATCAAGCAGGTAATCGACCGTGTCGACGACCGGCCGCAGCATGCGGGCGCGGGCCAGTTCGATGGAGCTGCGCGATGCGTCATCGAGCACGGCAGCCTTCCAGAGGCGATTGAAATCTTCATCCACAAAACGCGACGCATCCGGCTTTGCCCGGTCGAATCGAGCGTAGGCGTCGACGTTGGCGAACGAAAGCGTCAACTTGCCCAGGCGCGGCCGCACGTTCAGATCGAGCAGCGCTTTGACGATAATCGCGCCGCAAACTTCATTGCCATGCGTCAGGGCATTGACCATGACATGCGGCCCTGGCACATTGCTGTCGAAAGTAAAAACATAGGGAATTCCGGTGTTGCCTTGGGCATATATGCCGATATCGGGGAATTCGACTTCCACGGGATAAGCGGTTTGACTGGCGCTAGTCTGATTCTGTGTCGGCATATTCCGGCTCCTTTATTCAATTCCGTCCCACTAGTGTCCGGTTAAAAGTTAAATAAATCCACCCGTATCTATGCACCCGGCCCCGGCGCTCCGCCCTCGAACGACAGGAAATTCTTCAGTTCCGGTGTTTTCGGAGACGAAAAAATCTGCTCGGGAGGTCCTTCCTCATGAATTTTCCCCTCATGCATGAAAACGACGCGATCACTAACCTTCCTGGCAAAATTCATTTCGTGCGTCACGATGATCAGGGTGGAACCTTCGTTGGCCAGGCTCTCGATGACGCGCAATACCTCGCCAACAAGCTCCGGATCCAGCGCGGACGTCATTTCGTCGCACAATATGACGTCCGGATTCATGGCCAACGCGCGCGCAATCGCAACCCGCTGCTGTTGCCCCCCGGACAGTTGATGCGGTGCGCTGTCGAACTTGCCTTCGAGCCCAACGCGAGCAAGCAAAACATCCGCCAGTTTCCGAACTTCCGGCTTGGACAGTTTTCGCACCAGCTTCGGCGCCAGCATGATGTTCTCGCCCGCGCTCATCGTGGGGAACAGATTGAACTGCTGGAATACCATCCCAACCTTCTGGCGCAGTTCCCGCATGGCCCGCACATTGTCGTGCTCCAGCGCCCTGCCCCCAACGGAAAGCTCGCCATGCTGAAAAGTTTCCAGCCCATTAATGCAACGCAACAGTGTGCTCTTGCCGGAACCGCTTCTGCCGATAATGCAAACGACCTCGCTGGGCTTGACGTATAGATCAATCCCCTTGAGCACCTCGACATCGCCAAAGCTTTTATGCAGGTTCGTGATTTCGACCAGATACGCGGATTCTTTCTTCTCATTTTGCATGAGTATCCTCTCAGTATAGGATTTCAGTTTTTCTTTCCAGCCTGCGGGCGTACAGCGAACATGGAAAGCAGATGGCGAAATACAGCAACGCTACGACCCCATAGACAAAAAAGGGCTTGTAGGTCACGTTGGTAATGATTTGCCCCGTGCGGGTCAGCTCGACGAATCCTATGACCGACGCCAGCGCGGTGTTCTTGATGATCTGCACAAGCAAGCCCACCGTGGGGGCAATCGATAGGCGCAAGGCCTGCGGAACAATCACATGTCGAAGCTGTTCATGAAAAGTCAGCGCCAGGCTGGCCGAAGCCTCCCATTGACCCACGGGAATGGATACCACGCAACCATGCCACGTTTCCGTCAAATAGGCGCTGGCATACAGTATCAGACATAGTGTGGCCGCGAACAGGGGGGTGGTCGGCATGCCAAACAAGGCCATGCCGAAATAGGTGAGGAAAAGCTGCATCAGAAGCGGTGTGCCTTGAAACAGTTGCACATACCAGACGATGACGCGCCCCAATGATTTAGGCTTCATGACCCTTAACACCAGCAACAAAAGCCCCAGCGCCCCGCCGCCGATAAACGCGATAGCTGACAGGATGAGTGTCCAGGGCAGCGACATCAGCAGGTTCCGGAACACATCCCATGTGGAAAAATTGCTCATCTGATGCTCCCGGGGTTTTGGCGGCCGAATATGCAACGAGGGCCAAGCCACTTGAGGAATCCACGCAGCGTAATGGCTAGTAAAAGATAAAGCACCGTCGCCACCACGTAGGGCTGAAATGTTTCGAAAGTTCTACCGGCAATAAAACTGGCCGCATACGAGAGCTCTACGGCCGATATCTGGCTGCACAAGGACGATGCAAGCAGCATGATGACGAGCTGACTGATCAAACCCGGCCAGACGCGAGCCAATGCGGGAGGAATCACCACGCGGGTGAACACCTGCCAGCGATCGAGCGCCAACGACTCGGCTGCTTCAATCTGCCCGCGCGGTGTCGCCTCGATGCCGGCCCGGACGATTTCACAGGCATAGGCGGTAAGATTGAGCGTCAAGGCAACCACGCTGGCGATGATGCTGTTCATCGTCAAGCCGATCGAAGGAAGACCGAAGAAAATAAAAAATATCTGCACCAGAAACGGCGTATTGCGGAAAAGCTCCACATAGCACGCAACCCCGATGCGAAGCCAGCCGGTGGCATGAATTCGACACCAGGCACAGGCAGTGCCAAGCAATGTGCCCAGAAAACACGAGACAACAGTCAGCGCCACGGTCAGCCCAAGACCGCCCAGAAACAACGACCAAGCCTGCAACACATTCGAGAAGTTTAAAGTAGACATATCGATTCTTCAGGACATGGGCGCGAAAGCACCGGGTTTATGTCAATACGCCAAAATCGGCGTCACGAAAAATATCCCGCAGCAACATCGGGCCGTCCAGCTGTTTTATGTCGGAGAGCAGTATTCCAGCGCAGCGATCTCCAAGTACAGGCGCCACGCACGCAAGGAATTTATCCGACAATTGCTCCGCCGACAATGGATGAGCCGCGCTGCCGAGGGCTTTGTCGCGAAACGCTTCGAAAATGGACCCGTCTCGCATCTGGATGCGGACTTCAGCCCCCTCCGGCGCGGACCGGTGCATATCCGGACTGTCCCACATCGGACCGGACATCATGGTTATGCGGGCCATGAGGGCGTGTAGCGCCTGATCCTCAAGGGTTTCATCATTAAGGAGCGAAAGCGACAATGACTGAAACAGCAGGCTGGAGGCAAGCGCGAAAGGCATGCTGAATTGCGCTTCCCGGGGGGTCCGTGGCGTATCGTACTTCAGGTTGGCGCGAACAATGGATGGAACGTCGCAAACAATACTCTGGATTTCCGAGACGCGCAGATTGTGCATTGCCACTAGCTCCAGGGCAACGTCGACCGCCGCATGCGAGGACAAACAAACAGGAATGCGTTTGATATCGACCCCAGGCGATTCCATATGCCATTTCTCGCCCAGGGCGGCGAAACCGGAATCATCGAACCGGCCCTCGTTGAACAAATTTATGAATCCGTTCCTATCGCTGAACGGATGCTCGGGCCCGCTTGCTCCTCGCGCCGCCAATTCAGCGCACACTATTCCTAGCTCGGATGCGCGACCAGCCATCAGGGCTTTGGCATCGGAGCCGAAGCAAGACTTCATGCCGCTGGCATTGACCACAGCAAGCCCGAGGGCGGCGTGGGTCCTGGCGGCATCAAGACCCAGAAGGCGGGCGGCGGCCATGCTCGACCCGATTGGGCCAAGCACACCGGTCGTCCACCACCCGCGATCATAAAGAACATTCATCGTGGCCGCGCCAACCGCATATTCACATTCCACGCCCACGATGAAAGCAGTGATTGCGTCCGCACCCATGCCATTCATCTTTTGGCCCACAGCCAACGCAGCGGGAGCCACGACAGCCGATCCGTGCACAAACCCAGCATAGCAATTGTCGTCGAAATCCAGCGCATGGGCCGCCGTGCCATTGATAAAAGCGGCGGCTTGAGCCGAAACTTGCTGGTCTGCCCCGAATGCGGTGGACCAGCCTTGCGCGGCACCATCGAGGCAAACCGCCCGTGCAAGGCCGGCGGCACCACTGCGAGCGCCGGCAATAGCCACTCCAATAGTGTCCATCAGACAGGTATTGGCGCGCATGCGGATCCGGGTGGGCATGTCTCGCGGGCTTACCCCAGCCGCCCAATCCGCCAGGCGCCAACTGACGCGTTCGTCATGTGTGCTCACGCCAACCTCCCTCCTACAGTACCGAAACCGAGCCGGGCACCACACCCACGGCCAGAACCCGGCGGCTAAACCCACACGGCGATGTTATTCCGGCAAATTCCCGGCCGGCGCTCCGAGCCATTTCTTTGAAAGGGTATCGATATACCCGTCGTCCTTCGCCTGCTTAATGATCTGATTCACCTTAGCCAACAGCTCAGGCTCCCCCTTGTGCACCCCCACGTAGCACGGGGCATTGGCAAGCACAATTTTTAGTTCCAGATCCAGTTTTGGATTTCTGTGCTTGATGGCTGCGGCAACCGAGGTTCCACTCGCGAACATTTCGGTCTGGCCCGACAGGAACGCCGCCAACGTGGCATTGTTGTCCTCGAAACGCTTGACGACCGCTTTAGGGGCGAACTTCTGCAACTCCACGTCCTGCATCGAACCACGCGTCACGCTGATCACCTTGCCGGACAGATCGCTATATTGTTTGACCTGAGGCGCTTTATGGCCAAAGATTGCATCGAAAAACGGTGAATACGCAATACTGAAATCAATCATTTTTTCGCGCTCCGGTGTCTTGCCCAACGAAGAAATCGTCAGATCGGACTTTTTCGTCTGCAGGTAGGCAATGCGATTGGGCGCGGTAACCGGAATCAACTTAAGCTGTACGCCCAGCTTCTTGGCGATGAGCTTGGCCATGTCTATGTCCATGCCCTTGGGCTCCATGTCCGAGTCGACGAACCCAAATGGAGGGTAATCGGTGGGGACGGCGACCCGAATCGTTTTGCTGGCCACGATGTTCGCGAGAGCATCGCCGGCGGCGGCTGGAGCAGCGTTCAGTAAAACCATGGCGCCAACAATAATTGCAGGCAAATAAGTTTTGAGTTTCATTTTCGTGACCCTTTCAGAAACACTTACCACACAAGGAAGATTACGTTCTACTGCCGGCGGACAGGCCGCATGACTCCATTCCATATGGAATATTCGCTAAAATTTCAGTCCGGAATAACCGCGGTCGCATCGACCTCGACCAGATATTCCGTGCGGGCGAATGCCGTTACCACGATCCCGGTCGAAACCGGGAAAACCCCTTTCAACCAGCGGCCTACGACGCGATACACATCCTCGCGATAGCGCGGGTCGGAAATATATATAGTCAGTTTGCATATATGATCGAGCTTGCTGCCCGCTTCCTTGAGCAGCATGTCGATATTTTTCATCGCTTGTTCAGTCTGACCCGCCGCGTCCCCCACGCATACGCACTCGGACGTATCCAGGTCCTGTCCTATTTGCCCACGAAGATAAACGGTTGCCCCGCGCGCGACCACGGCTTGGGACAAATCGTTATCGATCTGTTGCTCGGGGTATGTGTCACGGGTGTTGAATTTTCGGATGCGTGTATGAGCCATGATGAAATAACCTATTTTCTGTCGGTCTAAAATTCAAAAATTGGATGGGGGCCGGGATAATGTTCCGGCATAACGACCCGCGTGCTACTTCTTATCGAAATAGCCCGCGCGGATAGTGCTGCCGATCAGGTTGACGATCAATCTTCCCGCAGTGACGCAGGTCAGTTTGGTCGGGGTGTCCTTGGCCGGTTGAATTTCGACAATGTCCATGCCCACCACACGGCCTTTCTTCACAAGGCCATGGATCAGCTTGCGCGCCTGAACAAAGGTCACTCCGCCAGGCGCGGGACCGTCGACGGCCGGCATGACGGTCGCATCCATCCCGTCGGCATCAATCGTCAAATAGTAGTTGCCGCCGTCGGGAATGCGCTTCAACACCGCATCCATGCCTATATCGTGCAACTCGTACGCCGTGATCAAATCGGCGCCATACCGCAGGGCATCCTCATAATCGGCCGGCCGGCCGCTACCTTGCGCACGCAGGCCGATCTGGACTATATGCTTGACGAAAGGCAGTTCGGACGCGCGGCGCAATGGGCTCGACAACCCATCGCGCACGCCATTGACCTCGTCACGCCAATCGAGATGGGCGTCCACGTGGACCACGGTCACGGGGCCTACTTCGTCGAAAGCACGCAGCACCGGATTGGTGATGCCATGATCGCCCCCAAGCACAATGGGCAATCCCCCTCCCTTCAATATCTGCCGCACTGCGAGTTCCGCCCGTCGATAGTGATCGCCCGGTTTTCCCAGCACCGGCAGCACGTCCCCGCAGTCGACAAAGCGGATATCGGAACGCCCCTGAAGAAGAGGCCCGTCGATATCGAAATCGTAATGACTGGGATCCCGTACCAGGCGGTCGGTCACATCGCGGATGGCTTGAGGCGCGCGCGATTGGTCATTGGTGAATGCGCGAGGCCCATAAGCGGCGCCGAATGGCATGCCCAGTACAGCAATGTCCGCGACAAGATTCTCCAGGTCCGTAACCAGATCGGAATACAGCAGCGTTTTGTAGCCGCCAGTGTGGGGTGAAACAGTGAGCGCTTCCATGAAAAATGACCTCTCGAACGAATGGTTGGAAAATCTTCCGCGGGATGTTGACACCAGTCGGCCCACGTTGGATGGTCTGATTCTACGAACCATCCTAGGGAATACAAAATGATTCTTTTGCTGATATAGTCTTAATATTTGAAACCTTTTAAGCTTCGAAAATGCTCAAGCTCGATTTCGATGAACGGGATTTACGCTCGCTGCGTGTGTTTTGCCATGTGGCAGAAGCCGGAGGTTTCGCCGCCGCTGAAAAGCGGCTGTCCATGTCGAAGGCATCCATCAGCCGGCACATCCGGCAAGTGGAGGATCGCCTGGGCGTGGTCCTGTGCGAGCGGGGGCCAAGCGGATTCAAGCTGACATCAGAAGGTGTGGTCGCCCTGAACTTAACGCTGAACGCCTTGCAGGCGCTGGAGCGGATTCGCCCCGAGATAGATGCAGCCCACGGAATCCTGTCGGGCCCGCTGACGATCGGAATCGGTGAACATATGCTTACCCATCCTCAATGCAGATTGCCGGAAGCGCTGGCGGTGCTCAAGCAGCGGGCGCCCGATGTGCGGCCGGAAATCATCGTGGCGCCGTTCACCGACCTGGACCGCGCGCTGCGTGAACAGCGCGTCGATATCGCGATTCGCGGAAAGTATCATGAAAACGGGGAGTTCAGTTATCTCCCGCTGTACATCGAGGTTCACCAGGTATATGTGTCGGAGCGGCTCGACAACAAAAAGAAATTTCAGGATCTTCCGCTGGTGTACCGCTCGCATCCCTACGTGGAACAGGCCCTGCGCACCGGCCGCTATATCAAGGGCCCGCACGCGGGTGGACTCGACGCCATCGGTGCCTTGATCGCCACGGGATACTATCAGGGCATTCTGCCCACCCACTACGGTCAGATTCTGGAGAAGCGATTCGTCCTGAAAACACCGCCCCGCAGTCCCTCATTTCAGCACGTCGCGTGCGCCGTCACCCTGGTATCACGCCCGTTGAGCCATCGCGTCAAACTCTTCCTGAACATCCTTGACGAATTGCACGCTTTCGACAATCAGTCAACCAATGCCTGATGGCTCGTGATTAACGGTGCCATCCAGCTCGCGTTCGGTGATGAGCAAAAACGGAAACGCTTCGGAGGTCTGGTTGAGATGTCGGCGCCAGTGCGCCGGTCGCAGGAAGGCTTTTCCCTTGGGATCGTTACGCTCGTAGTCGACACGCGTGGTCGTCTTGCCGGTCAGGAAATCCACGCCCCAGGTTTCGCAATCATCGACGCTCGTCCCGAACTTCAGGTCTTCGTACAGGCGCTCGCAGCCGGAAAATAGATATCCGCCAGCTCCACCGTTTCGGATTGGCCATCAGGCCGGTGGCGGACGTGGCCGTACACAAACGGGTGTTGCCATCGAGGTTGGCTGAGCGCAGCCCACCGCGCCAAAACTTGCCAAGTGTGTAGAACTCTTCGATTGTGAGTTGGCCGGAGTTATAACAGGCCAGGTTCTGGCGGCCTTGTTGCCAGGCGTCACGAAATTTCTCGATGAAGAAATCCATGGCTTCAGGCCAGCTTACCGGCTCCAGCGACGCGCCCTTGCGGCGGCGAACCATGGGCGTTGTGCCGCGGCGTTTGCTACGGTTGGCCACCCAGGCATGTTCGCCCTTGGGGCCGAGATGACCGAAATTGACCGGATGGGTAGCGTTGCCGCGTACGCCAACGATCTCGCCATCCTTTACTGCGATATCGAGACCGCAGCCGTTGGAGCACAGAATACAGGCTGAATGCACCCAAGCGTCGGGCTCATCCTGGATACCGAGGTTGATGTCGATCCTGGGCTGCATATGTTCCTCCCTTGGCGGCACATAAAAAAGCAGACACGCGCGGAGGCCGTCTCATCCACGAAGCCGACTTTGGCAATTGTAGACAGAAAATATAGTTCTATCCTAAAAATGACATAACCCCTTGATTTTCGGCACTGGATAGGTCGTGATGAATACTATTGTTCTATCCTGGCCGGAATGGACGCCCATATTGCTCAGAAAATATAGTTCTATCCTACGCAAATTTGAGCCCGAACCGCCTTCCGAGTAACATCTTCCGGCTACCGCCTTTACGTTAAATCCATTGGGGGCTCTTACCTATACCTTGCACTGAACCTTAAATTTAATCGATAGCAAGCCCCTTTCGTATACAGGAAATATCAAGTAGGTAGCAGCCTGCCAAATAGAGACACTATCGGGAATTATGCACTCGCCCCAGCTAGATCACTAGGTATTTGCATGCCATGATCGACTGGCCCCCTATATCGGAACCTACCCAGGCGATAGGGTGTACGAGCAGTTCGAGCAGATCAGGGCGTTGCCGTCGAGTGGCGCAGATTGTGGCGTTGACGCGCCCAAAGAGAAAAATCCAGTTTGTGTTTCGGGAGCTTATCGACTGAAAGACCGGGATGCCTTAGTGCCTTGATGCAAACCCATCATTGCCCGTGACAGACGGCTTGCGGTGGAGAGGATGGTTTCTTTATGCTGGTTCAGGACTTCCTCGGTCAACCTTGATAGAGGGCCCGATATGCAAATTGCACCTAGCAGCACCCAATTCGTGCTATATACGGGCGCCGAAATGCTGGACACTTGCGGATCTCGTTCACCCAACGACAGCATGTAACCGGCTCGCCGTATCGACTCATACGGTTCGCCGGCCTCACCAGAAAACGCCAGGATCACCCTACCGGGGCTCCCAAGCTCCAACGGCAGCCCTGCCCCAGCCCGGACATGATGGCGAATGGATTGCGGGCCCTCCACGCGCGCCACACAAATCCGTTGGCCTCCTTCCCTCACATAAAAGGCGACACTTTCTCCAGTAGTGATAGAAAGTTCACGCAGCACAGGTTCTACCAGGTCATGCACACTGAATGTTGCCTGATAACAAGCACCCAGCCAGCCCGCCGCATGCGCCAGCCGCCATGTGCCGTCAGCTCGTTGAGAAAGGTAGCCGTCCATTGCCAGCGTTCTTGCCAGGCGTAGCGCGGTGGAGGGGTGCTGTTCGGTGCGGCGGCTCAATTCTGCCAACGACAGATGCGCATCCTCCATGCCAAAGGCTTGGAGGATGCGCATCGCTTTGCGTACAGCCTCTACCCCACCTTGTTGCTCAGGATTGGTGCCGCTGCTTTTTTTTTGATTTTTCATTGATTGGAATACATGTCGCAGTACGAGATGACATTGTATTAGATGAAATTCGAATAGACAATGCGGGTGCTCGAATCAAGCAACAAGGAGAGCAAACCAAATCATCTCGGTCAGCACGACGCAATACCAGCCAGGAGACAATGCATGAAACAAGTCACTTCTATTTTGAAGAACGCAAGCATCAAGTTTTTTTCACTCGCGTGTGCAACAGCATTTTGTTTGGGAATCCAAATAGCTCACGCTCATGACGTTTGGCCTTCCAGAGCTGTACGTATTGTCGTGCCCTATGCGCCCGGAGGCGCGGTTGACGTTGCAACACGGAAAATCGCACAAAAGCTGACTGAGCAGACGGGGCAAAGCTTTGTTGTGGAAAATAAGCCAGGCGCAACCGGAACCATCGGAGTCAGTCAAGTGGCTCATGCGGCGGCCGATGGCTATACATTGGTTGCGAACGACACTACCTACTCGCTACTGCCGTTCGTATTCAAGAAGCTGCCTTTTGATCACGATCACGACCTCGAGCCCGTAGCGGCCTTTCTGTTTGCCCCAATGGTTCTGGTGACAAATGCCGATGGGAAATATAAAACGTTGCAGGATCTGCTTGCCGCCGCCAAAAATAAGCCTGGCACTGTTACCTACGGGTCAGGTGGACTAGGCACCACACCATATTTCGCAGCGGAGGCGCTTGGTATTGCGGCTGACGTGAAATTCATGCATGTGCCTTTCAAAGGGGCCGCGGAAGCTACCAAGGCTATCTTGAGCCATATTATCGACTTCCAGTTCGCATCCACTTCCGGCGTTATGGGTAATATCCGCAGCGGCAAACTGCTTCCTTTGGCTATCAGCGGCAGCAAGCGCAGCAGCGCACTGTCAAAAGTTCCTACTTTTTCCGAAGCCAGCGTCAAAAATTTCCAAGGGGTGGTCAATTGGACAGGGTTATGGGCGCCGCGAGGCACGCCCCCTGCCGTGATCGAGCGGTTGCAAAAGGAAATTTCGACGGCCATTGCTGCCCCGGATATGAAGTCATTCGCCGACAATATGGGTATCGAGGCACGTTATCTCGACGCGAACGCATTCAAGAAAATGCTTTCGGAAACCAGTGTTATGTGGGGTAATGTGGCATCGAAGATCAATTTCCAGAAACACTGAAATAATCCTATCCGGAAACATTATCGGCATGGGTTTTTTCATGGTGCCGAAAAACATAGCCCGTTGTCGGAGCACGGGCTTGTTCTGGCGCAGCAATTCGGGCAAGCGCAGCGTCGCCGGCGACGTATGAGCCGCTACGCGTGATGATGCCCATACACCGCGTCCAAGACGCCCAGCGCAGCCTCGATATGCAAGCGGTTCGTGTCCCATCGAGATCGCCGACAAGGCCATGCAAACACACGACGCAATCCGGTCAGCGCGGCACCAGTTTTTCGGGGGAAAGTTCCGTAAGCCGGTTGACCCCCAGCAAAGCCATATCGCGGTGGATCTCGTCCTGCAGCAGCTTGATTGCGTGAGCTACGCCGGCTTGCCCGTTGATGGCCGCCGCGTAAATCATGGGCCGGCCGACGAAAACATAGTCTGCGCCAAGCCCCAGCGCCTTCAGCACGTCGGTTCCCCGTCGTACCCCGCTGTCGAGCATGAGTGCCATGGAACCCTTGGCGAGGGATGCGTCGGCCAGCGCGGCAAGGGAGGTCATCGATCCGTCCAGTTGGCGCCCTCCGTGGTTCGACAAGATGACGCCATCCGCGCCATGTTGCTCCGCCTTTCGAACATCATCCGCATCAATGATGCCCTTGACAATCAGCCGCCCCTTCCATAGGCGCCGTATCAGATCGAGGTGCTCCCAGGACAGATGGTCACGCAGTCCGAACTGGCGAACAACACTACGGGAAATGACAGGTACGCCGCGCCCGGCTCCCGCATTTTCGAAATGCAGCATGCCGCGGCTGATGAGGGTTCTGGCCAACGTGCCGAACAGCCAGCGAGGGCGCGTAATGCCGTCCCAGGCCAAGCGCGCGCTCGGCCGTAGCGGGGTGGAAAAGCCGACACGGATGTTGTTTTCCCGGTTGGCCAAGGTGGCAGTATCGACCGTCGTTACCAAAGTGCTGAATCCTGCTGCGTGCACACGTTCCACGAGCGCTTCAATATGTGCGGCTTCCCCGGGTATATAGGCTTGAAACCATCCGCAGGTAGGTGCGGCGCGAGCTATGTCCTCCATCCGTGTCAGGGATGCTCCGCTTAGCACATAGGGAATACCGGCCGCCTCGGCCGCCCGAGCCATGGCCATGTCGCCATCGAATGCACAGAGCGCACAGAGGCCCATCGGCGCAATGCCAAAGGGCGCGGTGTATGTTCGGCCCATGAGAACGGTACTTTGGCTGCGTCGCGATACGTTGACAAGGACATTTGTTTTGAACATCCATTTCGCGAAAGACGCGCGGTTCTCGGCCAGCGACGCGTTGTCCTCAACCCCCCCACTGATATAGCCGAAGATGGGCCGGGGTAGGTGTCTGCGCGCAGCGTTTTCGAAGTCGCCCAGCGACAGGATATTGCGCAAACGCCTGGGCAACAGCTTGCGCGCATTGGGGGCCGGGCCCTGTTGTTGCTTGAGCGGGCTTGGGGGCAAGGTTGTCATGAAAGTACTCGCTTTAATACTGCCTGGCAGCGGGATGCGTCGCTGTCCGTAACAGTGCGTCGCACTTTAGACGAGTGCCGCCGGTTTGTGCAATGCATTACGTACTGCGTAACCGCACCAGCCGATATCAGGGGTGCCAGGCCGCGCGCAGCGCCGTAGCCGGCATGGCGCCCAGACTTATACCCAGTCGTCTCGCTGCATCAATGGTGGCCGGGGCATGGCTCAGCAGACGAGCTTCTGTCAAGCGCTTTACCGGACCCGAAGTGCTGACAGCCCCAAGGACCGCTCCGTGCTTGCCTCTTACCGCGGCTGCCACGCTTGAAACGCCCGGAGCCCTTTCCCCGCATGTGTAATGAAAGCCCGTGCGACGGATCTTCTCGTACATAGGGCCCGGCTGCCCTAATGCCGCCAGTATGACCCAACCGGGCGCGCCTTTGTGAAGGGGGAGAACCTCGCCTGAACGTACGTGGTCAGGTATGCCGGCGGGCCCATCGCACCGCGTGAGGCAACTGCGCAGGTTGCCTTCGTAGACATAGAAGGATGCGCTTTCACCAGTTAGTGTGGAAAGCTCACGCAGGATGGGTTCTATGGCGAAGTCGAGGTCGAACTGTGCCTGATAGAACGATCCGATAAGGCCTGCTGCGGGCCCGAGCCGCCATGCCCCGTCTTCGCGGCGGGCGAGAAAACGCGAGGCGGCCAAGGTTCGTGCCAGTCGAAGCACCGTCGGCTTGTGCATACCGGTTCGGCGCGCAAGCTCGGTAAGCGTCAAGAAAACCTCGCCGCTATTGAAGGCAGTCAAGATCGATAAAGCCCGGGTCACTGCATGCACCTGTGTGCGGCGCTGCTGAATACTTATCGGCTCAATCGGTGTCAGAAGCTCGGAAAGCGGCATCGTACTGGAGTGTGTTTCCGTTTCCGAACTAGCGATTGCGCGGGCGGGGCTGCTTGGTCGGAGTCTTTTGCCAGCCATGGCGTTAGTCCTCTGGAGATAGGTCAACTGGGGTTCCCGCGGGATATTTCGGAAGCGTGGGGGCGCGGCTGTTACGCAGGACGTAATTCATTGTATGCGGTTTTATTTCTCCTGATAATAGGTGCGTATTTACCCATGATCATAAATGAGGCAAGGCATTTTGCTGCGCCCATCTTGGCGCCGGCCCCATATATCCCTCTTGCTTTTCATTCTTCGAACAAATGGAGACATCATGACCCGCCTTTACACTCGACGCACTGTGGTTGCCTTGGCCGCCGCAGTATTGACAGCCGCCGCCCCTGCCGCGATGGCGCAGAAGCCAGCTTATCCGAACCACCCGGTCAAGGTGGTTGTTCCTTTCACTCCGGGGGGGAACGCCGACAGCACGGCGCGTATCTTCGCAGAGGCTTACGCCAAGCTGTTTGGCCAGTCGTTCGTTGTCGAGAACAAGGGAGGGGCGGGTGGCATGATCGGCGCATTGCAGGTCGTGCGGGCCGAACCGGATGGCTACACTGTCCTCATATCGACCACGGGGCCCATTGTCTCCAGTTGGCAACTGGCGGGCAAGGCCGCGGCATACAGCCTGGCCGACCTGAAGCCGGTAACATTGCTCACTAAAGTGCCCGACGTACTGGTTGTCAATGCAAGCTCGAGCTTCAAGACATATGCCGACCTGGCCGGCAGCGCAAAAACACGAAGCAATATCAAGTTCGGTCATCCCGGTAATGGAACTGCCGGCCACGTCAACATCTTGCAGATGCAGAAGGCGCTCGGCGCCAAATTCATTCTGGCGGGGTACAAAGGGAGTGGGCCCGCCGTACGAGACCTGCTCGGAGGCCAGTTGGATGCCGTGGCAACCGATCTGCCTTCGGTGCTGCCATTTGTCAAAGCGGGAAAGCTCCGCGCCCTGGGTGTCGTTTTCCCCGAGCGAGTAGCATCGCTGCCCGATGTTCCGACCATGGCGGAAGTCCATCAGCCCGAAGTGGACATCGCGCCTTTTGCCGCCTTGATGGTGCCGCGCAATACGCCTCAGGCAATTGTTGCACGGCTTGCCGAAGCGAGTAAGAAGGTTTTGGCTGATACCTCGGTCCGCCAGCGAGTGGCGGCTATCGGCGGTATTCCGGTGGGCCTGAGCGGAGCGGGCTTAGATGCGCTATTAAAGCAGCAAGTGGCTACATATGCCGACTTGATCAAGTCGGGGCTGCTCACTACACAATAGATCCGTTTACTGCGTCCGATGGGATATCCGTCATGGCAGAGGCCGGAAAGAGTCTGCGAATGACCGGCTCATTTTGCTCATCTGATCGGCCGGAGAGTTTTTTCGGCGCGATTGGAAGCCGTCTTGTTCAATATCAACTGAGCCAGGCTGGCAATCTGTCGGAGTGCACCTCCGTAATGTTGCCGCTCAATGTTCAGTATGGTTGCTTCGACGCTGGCCGCGCGCTCGCATATGTGGTGTGCAGCGATGGAGGAGTCTCAAGCGCTGGTAATCGCCACCAATTGGTTCAATTGTCGTTTGGTAGACGGCGTTTTCTTTTGATGGGCGAGCCGATTGAGCTTCCCCATCGCCCGATTCACGTGGTATTGGATGACAACCGGCGCCGGCTGGCCGTTGCCTACAACCGACCCGCTGCGTTGACGGTGCATGGCCTGAATAAAGAAGGGTTGGTGCAGGGCTCTGCCGTTCGGATTGACGATCCGGGTGTGGTTGGACATTTCCCGCATCAGGCCATCCCTATGCCTGGCAGCGACGACTTACTTCTTACGTGTCGAGGCGACAATGCCACGGCAGAGTATGGCGAGAATCCCGGATCGCTTCGTGTGATCGGCGTCGAGGGCGATAAGGCCTTCTGCGCACAGATCGTTGCTCCCAATGGCGGTTTCGGCTTCGGGCCCCGGAATTGTGCCTTCCACCCGAAAGCTCCCTGGCTTTATGCCGTGCTGGAGCGACAGAATGCACTCTCGATGTTCAGAACTCTCGATGGCGCCATAGGCGTCCAGCCGGCATTTACGGTCGGGTTATTGGACAATCCGCTTGCGATCCAAGACCCTCAACTGGCAGGCGCCATCGTCGTTCATCCGGATGGCCGCACGATCTATGTCGTCAACCGTTCGCATGCCAAGCCGCCCGCCCACGGCCTGCCTATGTCTGGCGGGGGCGAAAACAGCATAGTAGTTTTCAGTGTCGACCCGTCGAACGGCCGCCCCCGCCTGCTACAGAGAGTAGCGCTTCAGGGTATGCACGCCAGATGTGCAATGATTTCGCAAGCGGGCAATCTGCTGATCGCCGCGGTTCGCCAGCCAAGCTTGCGACGCAAGGCGGGCAAAGTCACTGAGTGCCCGGCTGGGTTCAGCATTTTTCGCATTGTCGAAAATGGCCGTCTCGACCCTCTTGGTCATCATGCCGTAAATGTGGGGGGCGACCAGCTTTTTTGGGCGGGGCTCGAGACGCAGCGTTGGTGACCTGTTTCGATTGGGTACCTGCCGCCCCGCTACTATTCTTCCGTCGCGTGGTCAGCGCAGCCGACTCTGCGGGTGCACAGGGCGTTGCGCACGGCGATTTCCTGCGCGCCTTCGGCGTCGCGGCGGCCTTGTCGGCGCTGGAGGAATATGCCCGGGGGTTCCAGGCCGATGCACAAATGCGGCAGAGGCTCGACGCGCTGGGGCTGCAGTCCACTTCCACGCTGTCGCGGAGTTGAACGGCACTGAAGTAGCAATCCAGGCAATTAGCCCCGCTTCCGAAGATGTATTAATCGTTTAGGCTATCCTCGGGCCCAGTCTAAATACAGATTTACACCAGGAGCGTCACTCACTTTACCGCCTCACGGCAGGCCTTAAACGGCTGGTCATTCACCTCTTGGCGATCGCCTATCCAGCCAAGTAGCCCTTTCCCTGCCCGGCGGACACTGCCTGTGGTGCCATGGAATATTGACGGATGAGCGGTTATCTAATTTGATTTAGCATGTTTTCAAGGAAACATACAAACGGGACCAACCCTTAGGTAGCAACACCACTTTGACCCCGGCCATGCTCAACCGCATTCCGCACCACGCCCACAATGTTCAAATTAAAGGGCACGGTCCTATGAATTATTGTTTCAGAGAAAGCTCAGTTCGATTCCCTAATCTGCAATTCACCCGACGAACTTTATTCGGGCCCGACGGACTTTATTTACTCTAGTCATCACATTTTGGATGACTCCCTATTCCACCGTCACACTCTTCGCCAGATTCCTCGGCTTATCCACATCCGTTCCCCTCGCACACGCCGTGTGATACGCCAGCAATTGCAGCGGTATCGTGTGCAAGATGGGCGAGAGCTTGCCATAATGCTCCGGCATGCGGATCACATGGATGCCGTCGCTGCTGCCCATCTTGGTGTCGGCGTCGGCAAACACATAGAGTTCGCCGCCGCGCGCATGCACTTCCTGCATATTGGACTTGAGCTTTTCCAGCAGTTGGTCGCGCGGAGCGATGGTAACGACGGGCATGTGTTCGGTCACCAGCGCCAGCGGGCCGTGCTTGAGTTCGCCCGCGGGATAGGCTTCGGCGTGAATATAGCTGATTTCCTTAAGCTTGAGCGCGCCTTCCAGGGCAATGGGGTAATGCATGCCGCGCCCCAGGAACAAGGCGTTTTCCTTGCTCGCGAAACGATCGGCCCAGGCCATGATTTGCGGCTCCAGCGCAAGCACGGCGCCGATGGCCACAGGCAGGTGGCGCAAGGCCTTCAGTTGCTCGGCCTCTTGCTCTTCGGTCAGACGGCCCTTGCTTTGCGCCAGTGCCAGCGTCAGGAGAAACAAGGCGGTCAATTGGGTAGTGAATGCTTTGGTGGATGCCACGCCGATTTCGACGCCGGCGCGAGTGATGTAGCTCAGCTTGCATTCGCGCACCATGGCGCTGGTGGCCACATTGCAGATGGTAAGGGTGTGTTCCATGCCCAGTTGGCGCGCATGTTTCAGGGCGGCCAGGGTGTCGGCGGTTTCGCCGGACTGGGAAATGGTCACGACCAGGGTGCGCGGGTTGGGCACGCTGTCGCGATAGCGGTATTCGCTGGCAATTTCAACGTTGACAGGAATCTTGGCAATCGATTCGATCCAGTAGCGGGCGGTCAGGCCGGCGTAGTAGCTGGTGCCGCAAGCCAGGACCAGGACGTTGTCGATATCCTTGAAAATCTTGTAGGCGCCGTCGCCGAACAGTTCAGGTGTGATGCTCTCGATGTCTTGCAGGGTGTCGCCCACGGCGCGCGGCTGTTCGAAGATTTCCTTTTGCATGTAATGGCGATAGGGGCCGAGCTCGGCGGCGCCGGTATGCACATGTACGGTATGGACTTCACGATCGACCGGGCGGCCGTCGGCATCAAGGATCCAGATGCGCGCAAGCTGCAGGTCGACGACATCGCCGTCTTCAAGGTACACGATCTGGTCGGTGGTGCCGGCGAGAGCCAGCGCGTCGGAGGCCAGGAAGTTTTCATTGGTGCCGCGGCCCACAATCAAGGGCGAGCCCTGGCGGGCGCCGACCACGCGATGCGGCTCGTCGCGGCAGAATACGGCAATGGCGTAGGCGCCGGTCAGGCGGCGCGTGGCCTGCTGCACGGCCTCGAACAGATCGCCGGTGTACAGGTGGTCGATAAGGTGGGCAATGACTTCGGTGTCGGTCTGGCTTTCAAAAACATAGCCGGTGGCCTGCAATTCGGCGCGCAATTCGTCGTGATTTTCGATGATGCCGTTATGCACCAAGGCGATGCGGGCCGCCCCTTTTCCCTGCCCGGAAAAATGCGGATGGGCATTGTGCGTGGCAGGCGCGCCGTGCGTGGCCCAGCGGGTATGGGCAATGCCGGTAAAGCCGCTGAGGTTCTCTTGCCGGATTTGATTTTCAAGTTCGGCAACCCGTTCGGTGCTGCGGGCGCGCCGCAATTCGCCATTGGAATACACCGCCACGCCGCACGAGTCGTAGCCGCGGTATTCAAGGCGCTTGAGACCTTCAAGAAGAATCGGGGTGATGTCGCGTTGCGCAACGGCGCCAACAATGCCACACATAAGGAACTCCAGCTAATTTTTAGGGACTGGGCTATTGTGCTCAAGATAGAGAGAAATTAGATTTCTTTATTTCATTATTTATGATTTTTTATTTCTTCAAAAGAAGAGTATAAAATATTATTTCATATTTGTTTATTTTTTTACCTAAATAGGCATTAACTGATGTACCGTGCCAAGCCTGAGTCAGATCAAACCGATAGCATCGGGTTCAAACTCTCTTCGGCGGCCGGCTTTTCATTACCTAACTGACCTCATGATTAAAAAATCAAGACCGCTTGCGGCCCTGGACGAACTGGACCGGCGCATTCTGGAACAGATGCAGGCCGACAGTTCGCTGACCAACCAGGACTTGGCCCATCGGGTTCATGCCTCGGCCCCGACCTGCCTGCGCCGCGTGCGGCGGCTGATCGAGGAAGGCGTGATTGAAAAACAGGTCGCCATACTTGATCCGGAAAAACTGGGCTATACGCTGACGGCTATTGTCGAGATCACGCTGGATGTACAAACCGCCGAGTACCTGGACCAATTCGAGGCCAGTGTCGCAGATGAAGCGGCCGTATTGCAATGCTATCGTGTATCACCCGGACCGGACTTCCTGGTGATTGCCCAGGTACCCGATATGCCGGCTTACCATGCCATGGCGCATCGCGTGTTTACCTCGCAGGCAAACGTGCGCAATGTGCGCACGTTTTTTTCGATACACCGCAGCAAGTTCGAAACGCGTATTCCGGTGTAGATATAGAGGCAGGCCTTGTGCCCCACCGCCATTGATTCCCCGGCATCGGCAACACGCCCGATCCACTCCGGACATTTCCACGCGGCGGCATCTCGACGTATGATTGATGCAGATCGACATGAGGCCTGGCGTAGCTGCTTGCGCGGGAATGTGCAATTTCAAACTCCAGCACGCTCAGCCTGCAACGGCTTCATCAACAAATTCAACAGCGGAGAAATTCATGAGTGAAGAGCATCAGCATAAAGACTGGCGCACCGAGGGCGTCAGCGTCATCCACGGAAACCAGCTCGACACCAATACGGCACAAACACCCGGCATGAACCGTGCCGCGGCAATCAATTATGCCCGCGTCGGCGCGCAAAAACTATGGGCCGGCACGGTCACCATTTTCCCCAAGGCCAAAACGGGTGTCCACCACCACGGGGCCCTGGAAAGCGTTATTTATATTGTGCGCGGCAACGCCCGCATGCGCTGGGGCGATCATCTGGAATTCGTGGCCGAGGCCGGAGCGGGCGACTTCATCTATGTGCCGCCGTATGTCCCGCACCAGGAAATCAACGCCAGCGACGACGAGCCCCTGGAATGCGTACTGGTGCGCAGCGACAACGAAGCCGTTGTCATCAACCTGGATATCGACGCCGTCGAAAAGCCCGAGGAAGTGTACTGGGTAGACCCTATCCACAAGCATCCGCACCCGCACGATTGATCCCCGGGATAGTCAGCGCCGCGTCCACAGCGTGTGACGCGGTCATCCGGCGACACCATTCAAATATCCAGCACTAGCGGCCCACGCTTGCAACGGGACACACAGACCATCATTGTGTTGTTGGCGGCGCGTTCGGACTTGGTCAGGATGCTGTCGCGATGGTCCACTTCGCCAGCCAGCACTCGGGTTTCGCAGGCGCCGCACAAACCCTCCTTGCAACTGTAGTCATGGGATATGCCAGCCTCCAGCAATGCGTCGAGCAAGGAAACGCCAACGGGGACCTGAAGAGTCTTGCCACTGCGCCGCAATTCGACACAATATCCGTTCAGCTCATCGGCCACACGTTCCGCGACGGCCGAAACTGACGCAGAAGACACCGCAAATCGCTCAATATGCACATTTGCATAGCCCAGTTCTTCGCAAGTGCGTTCGAACGCATACAGCATGGGCGCAGGACCGCAACCGTATAAATGCGTATCGGCCGTATGTCCTGCCAGAAGCTGCCTCAAATCCGGCGGCCCTTCTTCCTCTTCATCGAAGTGCCACCGCAAGCGCACTCCAGGCAAGCCAGCATACGACTCAATCTTGCGAACGAAAGCGGCTTCGCTGCGGGACCGTGCGCAATAGATGAATTCCACCTGCCTGGCCCGCGCCGCCAGCGACTGCAGCATGCTCAGCATGGGTGTCACGCCGATACCGCCCGCAAGCAACACGCTGTGCTGTGCCGATTCGCACAAAGGAAAATTGTTGCGAGGTGCGGAAACCGGCAATACCATACCGACCCTCAATTGCTGGTGCACATAGCGCGAACCGCCACGGCTATTGCGATCGTCAAGCACACCCACTACATAACGCTGGCGCTCCGTCGCCGGATTGAGCAATGAATAATTGCGTACCAATCCATTGGGTAAATGCAAGTCAATGTGCGCGCCCGGTTCAAACGCAGGGAAAACGGCATCGCCCATTGCCGGGTGTAATTCGAGGCTGACTATGCCCTTGGCCTCATAGCGCATGGTATGGACAAGGGCGTTCAAAGCAGGAGTGGACATACTAAAGCTTCCTGTGGCACTGAATACTGAAGCAGCGCAGCGGATCTACATAATCGATAAACCACCATCGACCATCAATGCAGCGCCCGTCACGAACGACGCCTCGCCGGACGCAAGCCAGAGGATCGGCCAGGCGATTTCTTCCGGGCTTGCCCAGCGGCCTAGCAGCGATGTGCTCTGCCGCTCGGTCTTGAGTCGGTCTACGCTCTTCCCATTGGCCAAAGCCTTGGAAATATGAAAATCGGTCAATGTGGAGCCAGGGCAGACTGCATTGGCTCGCACGCCATGTTCAGCTTCTTCGTGCGCCAGCGTGCGGGTAAGGGCAAGCTGGCCCGCCTTGGTCGTATCGTAAATGCCCATGCCCTTGCGACCAGTCACGGCATAGCAAGAAGACACATTCACGATGCTGCCGTGTCCCGAGCGACGCAGTAGCGGCAATGCCGCTCGACAGTAATTGGCGGCGCCAAGCAAATTCACATTGATCATTGCCTGCCATTCGGCGACCGACGCGTCGGCAACAGTAGAGTAATTGCGCATCGCCGCGTTATTCACCAAAATATCCAGACCGCCATGCACTTCAACACAACGCTGTACTGCGGCAAGCGCCAAAGACCCGTCGGCCACATCGGCGGCCAGGTGCGCAAGACAAGCCTGCGGCTGCTCCGAGCGAATCGCGCGCACCGTTTTCTCAAGAGCCACCGCATCGGCATCGACCAGCATGACGGCCGCGCCTTCAGCGCAAAACAGCCGCGCGCAAGCAGCGCCGATACCTGCCCCCGCGCCAGTAATAAGCGCCGTCCTGCTCACAAGCCTAGCCATGATTCACTATCCCTTAATCACTTTAATTGATTTTGGTGCCGGTATCTTTGATGACTTTGCCCCAGCGCGGAATTTCGGTCTGGATCCAGTCGCGAAACTGTTCTGGCGAGCTGCCTACCACTTCGAATTCCATGGCTTGAAGCCGGGCACGCACGTCTGGCATATGAAGAATCTTGACGATTTCCCTGTTGTAGCGATCGATAATATTCTTGGGCGTGCCTGCGGGAGCCAAAAAACCAATCCATGACAAAGCCACAAAATCGGGGTAGCCGGACTCAATCATCGTGGGAACATCAGGTGTGCCGGCAAAGCGTTTCTGGCCGGTAGAGGCCAACAACTTCAAGCGCCCCTGCTTCACGTACTGCAACACATTGCCTGGCACCATGAAAGTCGCCTGTATGTTTCCGGAAAGCAAATCTGTCAGGGCCGGCCCCGAACCTTTATAGGGAACGTGAACAATATTGATCTTGGCGGCGGATTTCAGCATTTCCATGGTCAAGTGCGATGCGCTGCCAACAGCCACCGAGCCATAGGAAAGCTGATCAGGCTTGGCGCGGGCCATTGCCACCAGATCGGCCAAAGTCTTCACCGGTAGATTCTTGTTAACGGCCAGATACTGCGGGGCTGTCACGGCCAGTGTAATAGGTTCAAGGTCCTTCACCGGGTCGTACGGCATTTTGGCGAACAGAGACACATCGACAGCAATCGGGCCGTTGTAACCGACCAGTAGCGTCAAACCATCGGGAGCAGCCTTGGCAACGTAGTTCGCGCCGATAGTGCCTCCGGCTCCAGGTTTGTTCTCGACAATCACAGGCTGCCCGATCAAATCCCCCAGCTTGGATGCCACCAGGCGCGCCAGCACATCATTGGTACTGCCTACGATCGGCACAATAATATGCACCGGCCGGGTGGGCGCCCACTCTTTGGCGCTCACAGGCGTTGCCAGACCGCCAAGGCTGGTGGCAAACAGAGCCATTGCGGCTATGCGCTGCAGGATTTTCATACTGTCTCCTTTATGGGATGAATTTTTTAACGATGCGTCTACACCGAGTAAAGCGCTTGATGAAGGCCGTCCGATAAATGCTCCTTGGCCCATTCGGCGGGATCGCTTGCGCGATCCAGCAATACGCCAGCAGCACGTACACGCTGCGCCGATGCGTCCAAGGCTGGAGGTTCAATACCTTGCGCAAGACCCTGCACGGCCTCGTAAAGCATGCGGCGGGCCATGACAATAGCCTTGTCCGTAGGTAAGAGGTGCTCGGCCGCGTGGTTCTGGATGGGCCCCATACTTTCCTGCAAAGACGCATCCTGCAGTGCGAAGCCAAAGACCCCGCTGTATGAACGCTTATCTTTCTGCGCCGGACGATCGATCAGATAATCATTGTCTTTGTTCGCCCTGGGGCGTAACGAGCCTTCCTCGTATTCCACGTGAATTCCCTTGCCCTGCTCCATGTCACGACGTTCTTCGGCCGTGAGCGGTTTCTTCGGATGGAAGTTGATGCTCCATACCCAGCAGTTGTAATCATCGATCGGCACGAAAATGTGCCCGCCCATGGCGTGGTCGCCAAAGGGAGGGATGAGCGTGAACCAAGGGAAAAGCCATTGCGTAATGCGCCAGTAATACGAATCGGGTTCACCATTGCGTCGACCAAAAAGAGTTAAACCGAATGGTGTTTTTTCAATATCGAAAATGACATTGCCATCAGCCTTGATGTAATCGAGCGCCTTGGTACCCATGTGCATGGGGTCGGTATCGACTTCATAACGATGCACGTACGAAACATGCGCCGTATCAATGCCGCCTTCCATCGCCTGCAGATAGTTGTTCTCTTGCCAACGCCGAGAAACAAACACATGGTTTTCCGGCAAAGTGGCCCATTCCAGCTCGACGGGTTGCGGCATTTTCTCTGCAGGCCCCATGTAGGCCCACACAATTCCACCGCGTTCTGTGCAAGGATAGGACTTGATGTTCATTCGCGGGCACATCTGCGGCGCCGACGGCACATCGACACATGTTCCATTGCGATCGAACTTCACGCCGTGATAGGCGCAGCGAATACCGTTTTCTTCATTCCGGCCAAAAAACAGCGACGCGCCTCGGTGCGAACAAAACTCGTCAATGATTCCCGGGCAGCCTTCGCTATCGCGGAAGGCAAGCAATTTCTCGCCCAAAATCTGCACCCGAACCTGGGGACCATCTGACTCAGCGATTTCGCTCGAGAGAAGAATGGGCACCCAATAGCGGCGCATCAGATCACCCATCCGTGTTCCCTGTCCGGTGCGTACCAGTGTTTCGGACATTTCCTTGTTCATTACTTCCCGCTCCTGATCTATATTGCGACAAATTTTGTCCGTCTGATAAGACACATATCCATTCTATGGACTTATTGAATAATATTAAATGAGGGTAATTACTTATGTGACAGTGTCATGAGCGAAGTGCGGTATGCCCGGCAGGGCGTGGCCAGTCATGCTAGGCTTGTGGTCGAAATCGAAATGCAATGGACCGCGGCACACGCTTTTGATAAGGAAAATGGATTGGCGACTGAAAAAATAAATGATGGCGTTCGCGCTGTGGATCGAGCACTGGATATCCTGATGGCTTTCACAGCAGCCGACTACGAGCTTTCGGCCAGCGAGTTGCTGAAACGAGTCGACCTGAGTCGCCCGACGCTCTATCGGCTCCTATATACGTTGCAACAAAGCGGATTCCTTATCTCCGTCGGAGAGCCGCAAAAATTTCGGATGGGGCCATCCGTTGCACATTTGGTGCATGTCTGGACATCCAGCCAGGATCTCAGCGAAGTCGCCAGACCCATATTGCGCAGAATCTGGGAACAAACGGCCGAAACCGTCGCCCTGTTTGTGCCGCAGGGCGCGTACCGAACGTGCATTGCTGAGCTCCCTAGCGCTCAACCGTTAAGCTTCAAGCGCGGGATAGGCTATCGCGAACGCATTGTTTTAGGCGCCAGCGGTAGGGTCATCCTTGCCTATGCAAACATTGGCGCCAGTGAATTGCGCGATTATGCGAAAGGCACTGGCGTCAACCTGAACAATTATCCTGAAGAGCTGGAGACCATCCGCCAACGTGGCTATGCCATCAGTAATGAAGAACTTATCAAGGGTGCCGTGGCCGTTGCGGCGCCGTTCTTCAATGGCGCGGGCCTGGTAGCCGGATCCATAGGCGTCTTCGGCCCAAGCGTACGCTTGAACCCAGTGCAAGTTGAAGAGTTCGGCAAGCTGCTCATGGCGGAAGCCAAATCCATGTCAAAAGCCCTGGGGCTTTTGTAGTTGTGTGACAAGATCAGGATCAAATCACTCCGCTTTTGCGCAACGCGTCCATTCTTGCGGCATCAATCCCCAGTGCCTCATAGACCTCGGTATTGTCCTGCCCCAGATTCGGGCCCGTGGCGCGCACCGCGCCGGGGGTTTTCTCGAAGCGGGGAACGACCCCCTGCATTTTCACCGGGCCCAGCGATCTGTCTTCAATTTGAATAATGCTTTCCCTGGCCACCACCTGCGGGTCTTTGAAAATATCGGCGATTGAATAGATCGGACAATGGGCAATGTCCGCCCTGGTCAGAGCCTGGCTGAGGGCATCGTAGGGCATGCCGCGCACCCACTCTTCCACCATGGCGTTCAATTTATGCCGATTCTTGACCCGATTTTCGTTGTCCGAAAACTCGGCCGATGCGATCAGTTGGGGCTTGCCCATCAAGGCCGCCAGGCGTTCCCACATGGGCTGCGCGCTGGCGTGCAAAGACACCCATTTATCGTCCAGGGTCTTGTAGGTATTGACCGGCGCCGCGTAGGCGCTGGTGTTGCCGTTTCTTTCCCTGACCACCCCCAGTTGATCGTACTCGATGGGCAGGAATTCCAGCAGCCTGAACATCGCCTCGGTGGCGGATAAATCGATATCCTGGCCCTGAGCCTGGTCTCCAGGCCCCGAACGCAGCTGGAGCAGCGCGGACAGAATCCCCAGCGCGCCAAACAAGCCCGCCACGGCATCGCCGATGGGATAGCCGTTATAAGAAGGCGGACGGTCTTCGGGGCCGGAAATATAGGTGTAGCCGGACAAGGCCTCGAACATCCGGGCGAATCCCGGGCGCGATTTATCCGGCCCGGTCTGGCCGAATCCGGTAACCCGCAACACCGTCAACTTCGGATTGACCGCGCGCAAGGTAGCGGCGTCCAGCCCCCATTTGTCCATCGTTCCGGTCCTGAAATTCTCCACCAGAACATCATGCCGGGCGACCAGATCAAGAAAAATCTCCCGCCCTTCGGCTGTTCGCACATCCAGCGTAATGCCGCGCTTGTTCCGGTTGGTGACTTTCCACCACAAGGGCACGCCGTCCTTGAACGGAGGCAGGGTTCTGAGTGAATCGCTGCCGCTGGGAAGCTCTATTTTCAGCACTTCGGCGCCCAGATCGGCCAACAGGGTGCTCGATAGCGGCCCCGCAATCAGCGTTGCCAGATCCAGAATACGCAACCCGCTTAAAGGACCCATTGCCTCAATCCACCTTCATGTTCAGGCGCTTTACGATGGCGCCGTATTGATCGTAATCCTGGCGTTCGCGTTTCTTGAAATCCGCCGGCCCTTCCGCCAGCACTTCGATTCCCAGCTGACTCATTTTGGCCTGGAAGCCTGGGTCTTTGAGTATCGTCTGCAGGTCCGAGTTTATTTTCTTCACGATGGCCGGCGGCGTACCTTTGGGAGCCAGCATGCCCAGCCAGGCGCCGCTGGAGAAGGGGCCGATTTGCGATGCCACGGTCGGTACCTCGGGCATGGACGGCAGCACCTGGCTCGATGTAATGCCGATAGCCCGCAGCGTGCCCGCCTTCACCAAAGGCGTGGTGACGGTGGCCGGCTCGCAAGCCACTTGTATGCGGCCTCCCAAAAGATCGGTCATGACCGCCGACGATGCCTTGTAAGGAACATGTGTCGTATTCAGTTGATATTTCGCCTTCAGCGTCTCCATCGTCAAATGGGAAATCGTGCCGCTGCCCGCCGAACCGTAATTGAGAGATCCGGGATGCTCTTTGGAGTACCTGATCAGGCCGGGAAAATCCTTGATGTCGGATTTGGAATTAACCACACAGACCAGCGGCATGGCCACGGTCAGGGTGATGTAGTCGAAATCCTTCAGCGGATCGTAATGCACGTTTTTATAGATATGCGGGTTGACCGCCAGGGCCGCCACGGCCGAAAACAGCAAGGTATAGCCGTCGGGCCTGGCCTTGGCGACCATCGCCGCGCCCAGGCTGCCGCCCGCCCCCGGCCGGTTCTCGACCAGCACCGACTGCTTCCAGAGGGTCGATAGTTTTTCGCCGATCATGCGGGCCACCAGATCGGTCACATTGCCCGCGGCATAGCTGACGACCAGTTTCACGGGTTCCTGCGGATAGCCGGCCGGGCTTGCCGCCGCCGGCACACCGGCGCAGGCAAAAAAAACGCCCAGCGCGGCGGCCAAAGATTTCTTGGGGAATCTCATCTTGTCTCCTTCTATTTATTACGCCCGAAGGCGGTCCACAAATGCTAGTCCGTGTCGGCCATAAACACATAATCAAATATTATTTCAATGTGATAAGATTTTTGTATGACCTCCATCAACCCACGTCTGGGCCAGCTGCGGCTCAAGCACCTCTTGCTGCTCAATCTGATCGACGAATTCAAGTCCATCAGCAAGGCGGCCAGCGCACTCAATCTGACACAGCCCGCCGTGAGCAGCATGCTCAAGGAACTCGAGGCCGTGTTTCATGCCGGCCTGGTAACCCGGACCCGGCAAGGAGCCATACTGACCGATGCCGGCAGGACCACGCGCGATCGACTTCACATCGCCTTGAATGAGCTGCAGGCCGCTCAAAACGCCAATATCACCGAACCCAACGGCAGCCACCTGCTCGTCGGCGCCTTGCCCATTGCGATGGTCGAACTTATTCCCCAGTCAATCGCCTGGCTGGTGAAAAACGATATACACCTGGTGTTGAAATTTTTTGAAGGGACCGTGTCCAGCGTCATTAACGATGTGCTGGAAAACAAGCTCGACTGCGCCATAGGGCGCATGGATGCCGTCAATTTCACGCCCGAAAGCATTCAGCAGCTATGCTTTGCACCCCTGCTGCCGATGTTTCTGGCCGTCGCATGCAGCATTAACAACCCCCTGGCGCGCAAGAAGAACATTTCTCTTGAAACACTGGCGGAACACGATTGGGTGGTAGTACCCAAGGGCTCGCAAACGCGTAATGCATTCGACCAGGCTTTCATTCAAAACGGTATTGTGCCGCCTGTGCCGTTGATAGAATCGTTTTCTTTTTTCTCGAATTTCCATATGGTTGGAGCCACGCCGCTGATCACCCTGGCGCCCCATCTGGCGGTACAACGCTACGCCGAGCTAAAGGTCATCAGCCCCGTTCGCTTTTCCTGGCCCACCTCGATCAGCCCCCTGCTGTTTATTTGCCGGCAAGAAAAAACCAAACTGGCGCCGATTCAGTTTTTACAGCAGGCGCTCACGGCAGCGGCACAGAAAATTGCGTGAGGTGCCGGGGACAAAAAGGGCAGGCACATTAACGGCAGGTGCAAGCACGCAAGTTCCAGGCATGCCGTGATGCAATTCCAGGCAAGCCCTAACGCGAGCCGTCTATCGGGGCTTGGGGTCAGGACCGGCGTAAGGCGTGCGCCGGATTTAGCTTGGCAAGGCGGGGGAAGTCGTCGGGCGCTGTCTGAACGGAGCCTCGCGTGCGAGGCGCAGTGAGTTCGACCGACGCCCGCCTTGACGAGCTAAATCCGGATGAAGCACGCCGTGCCGGTCCTGCCCCCAAGCCCCGATAGACGGCGTCTTAAAATACCAAAACGTCGAATCCCGTAAACACTCGAACCAAAAATGCGCCAGGCCCGCATTACGATGCATTAATCATCCGGCCCATGCATTACCCATCAAAGCCAATGCACAAACCCGGACCCGCACGATCACGCCGGCAGCGTGGCCTCGACCAGCTTCGACCAATACGTGGCGCCAATCGGCAGCAGCGCATCGTTAAAATCGTAATTCGAATTATGCAACTGACACGGCCCCATGCCGTGGTATGTATTCATACGATGGTCGCCATCCCCGTTGCCGATGAACAAATACGTTCCAGGAACTTTTTCCAGATAAAACGAAAAATCCTCCGCCCCCGTATGCGGCGGCGTATCGCGGTCGACCCGATCGGCGCCGAAAATCTTTTCGGCCACGCTCGCGGCGAAATCGGTTTGTTCAGGCCAATTGACCAGCGGCGGGTAGCAACGCACAAAATCCAGCTCGCCCGTGCCGCCATACGCTTCGCACAACTTCGTGACAATGCGGCGCATATTGTTTTCCATCAGGTCGAGCACCTCGACGCTATACGTCCGGACCGTGCCGCGTATGATCGCCTCGGACGGAATCACGTTGTAGGCGTCGCCCGCATGTATTTGCGTAATCGACAATACCGCCGTATCGATCGGATTCTTATTGCGGGTAATGAGGGTTTGCAGCGCCTGCACCATTTCCGTCGCAATCATGATCGGGTCGACGGACTTGTGCGGCTGCGCCGCATGGCCGCCCACCCCCTTGATGACAATATCGAACCGATTGCTCGACGCCATGGTGGGCCCCGCGCGGAATCCGAAAAATCCCTCTGCCATGCCGGGCATATTGTGCATGCCGTACACCACATCGCAAGGGAAACGCTCGAACAGGCCGTCATCCATCATGGCCTTGGCGCCCGCATTGCCGCCCTCTTCGGCCGGCTGGAAAATGAAGTTGACCACGCCGTCGAAATTGCGGTGCTTGGCCAGGTACTGTACGGCCCCCAGCAACATGGTGGTATGGCCGTCGTGCCCGCAGCCATGCATTTTCCCCGGATTCTTCGAACGATGCGCGAAACGATTGTTTTCCGGCATGGGCAAGGCATCCATATCGGCCCGCAAGCCGATGGACCGGGTGCTGGTTCCGGCCCTTAGCACGCCCACCACGCCCGTCTTGCCTAGGCCCGTATGCACCTCCAGGCCCAGCTCGGTCAGGCGTTTGGCCACCAGGGCCGAGGTACGCTGTTCGGTGAATGCCAATTCCGGATTGGCATGAATATCGCGGCGGATGGCGATCAATTCTTCGTGACTTTCTTCGATATCGGCTAACACACTCATGACAAGACCTCGTAAATAACTCTGTTCGCAAACAAACTACCCAAGACCATAAACCTGCGCCAGGCAATAATGCGGCGTCAGGGCGCTTTAAAAACCGAACGGCAAATTCATTACCATAATACAACCGCAGCCCTTATGACCGCTCCCCGTCAATGCGGCGACCCGCCGGGCACCCACAAGGGGCGCCTCTACAAAACCGGCAAATTGCATCTGTAGAGGCGGCCAATCAGATGCATTCCCGCACGAACTGGGCAACATGGGCGCTGAGGCGGCTCAGCGACTCTTGCAGTGCATTGAAGCCGCTGGACTTCTCATACGTATCTTCATCCATGTAAAGCTTGCGATTCACTTCGATCTGCAGGCTATGGCGATTTTCGTCGGGCCGGCCTATGCGCGCAATCAGGGCGACACCCTTGAACGGGTCGTTGCGCGCCACCGTGTAGCCGCGCCCCACCAGGAACTCTTCAATCGTCTCGATCAATGCCGGATCGCAGGTCACGCCGTCGCGATCGCCCAACACGAAATCGGCCAGAGGCGTGTCGGATTCGATCTCGAGCACCTCATACGAATTGGCCGGCATCGAGTGCAGGTTCAGGTGCCAGATACCGCCGAAACGCGCGTACGCCGCGTCTATCTGCTGAGTCAGCGCGGCATGGTAGGGTTGATGATAGCTGGCGATGCGGTTTTCAACTTCAGCCGCCTCGAGCTTGCGATCGTAAATCGCCTGCTTGCGGGCCAGCCGCCATATCAGGCCATGCCCCAGGCGCGTCTTCTCGGACGGGTGGAGCGCACTCGTCCATGGCTCGGCCAGCATATTGATGTCGATATCGTCGATCTCGCGATTGGGGTCGATATACGAACGCGGGAAATTGGCCGCCAGCAAACAAGCGCCCACGCCGGGAAGGGCCTGCCACAATTCATCGACGTAGGTATCTTCGCCCGAGCGCAAAATCGATGCGGGCAGGCAACTGCCGAAATCCTTGGGATAGATGACGCCGCTATGAGGCGAATCGCAGATCAATGGAATCGGGTCTTGAGTCGGCAGGGACAATGTAAAGGGGTCAAAGTCTGCGTCGGCGAACTGGAAATTCATTGAATGGCTCCTCGAATGGGTGGGTGATCGGGCGGCCGCAAGGGCCGTCTCTACGAAATTCAGCATGTCGGCATATGATTCATTACGGAATTCAGCGTACCAGCATATCGCACACTACGAAACTCAGCCTGCCGGCATGTCGTTCAGGTGGCAGGCGCTCAGGTGCTGAAGCCTGATTTCCTTGACGGTGGCGGCATGCCCGGCGGCGCCTGTTTCGCGCGTGGCAGCATGCCCGCCTATCTCCGGCGCGCCACCACCTGCGGGAACGCCGACATCCGGCCCCGCCGCCCCGACGGGCATCGCTTCGCCGCCGGCTGGCCGCCCGATTTCCCTTAATACCGGCCGCTCTTCGCGGCAGCGCGGCATGGCCTGGGGGCAACGCGGGTGGAATGGACAGCCCGACGGCGGATCGATGGGCGAAGGCAGCTCGCCCTTGATGGGATCGAACTGCCGATGATCGGCCCTGAGCCTGGGCAGTTCCTTGATCAAGGCCTGCGTGTAAGGATGATTGGCGGCCGTGAAGATGGTTTCGGTTGGAGCGATTTCAACAATGCGCCCCAGATACATAATGGCCACGCGATCGGAAATATGACTGACCACGCCCAGATTATGGCTGATGAAAAAGTATGTCAGCGCAAATTCCTTGCGCAGTTCGATGAACAGATTCAGGACCTGGGCCTGAATCGACACGTCGAGCGCCGCCACGGCTTCATCGCACACAATCACCGCCGGCTTCATGGCCAAGGCCCTGGCCACGCCAATGCGCTGGCGCTGGCCGCCGGAAAACTGATGCGGATAACGGAAGCGGTAAGCGGGATCCAGGCCTACTTTTTTCATCAGCCCCGATACATAGGCCTCTTTCTCGGCCCGCTTTATCATGCCATGCGCCAGGGGCGCTTCGCCGATGATATCGATGACCCGCATGCGCGGGTTGAGCGAGGAGAAAGGATCCTGGAAAATCATTTGCACGCTCAGCTCGAACTCGTGCCGTGCCGCGGCATTGAAGGTATCGATGGCGCGGCCCTTGTAGAAGATCTGGCCCCGGGTGGGCGGCAGGATCCCCGTAAGCATGCGGCCCAGGGTCGATTTGCCGCAGCCCGACTCGCCCACCACTCCGATGACTTCGCCCGCGATAATATCCAGGTCGACCCCGGCCACCGCCTGCACCGGCCGCGGCGCGGGCTTGCCCTTCAGCAGGCGGCCGATCCGATCGACCATGTCTTGCGGCTGCACATATAGGCGCTCGAGCTGGCGTACGCCCAGGATGATCTCGTTATTGTCCGGACTCATGCGACCCCCTTGTGCCAGCAACTGACCTGGTGCATGGGCCCTGTTTCTTCGAGTTGCGGGGGCTCGATGCACTTGGAGGTCGCCCGGTAGCAGCGGGTACGGAAAGGGCAGCCTTCTGGCATGCTCAGCAGCGATGGGGTCGAACCCGGAATCTGGAACAGTTCTTTCCCGCGCGTCTCGAGCGTGGGAATAGAGGCCATCAGGCCATGGGTATAGGGATGCTGGGCCGCGCGGATGATCTCGTCGGTATAAGCGGTTTCGACGATGCGCCCCGCATACATGACCGCCAGCCGATCGGCCAGCCCCGACACAATGGCCAGATCGTGCGTGATCCAGATCAGTGCCGTACCCATCTCGCGGCACAGCTTTTGCACCTCGTACAGGATCTGCCCTTGTATGGTCACATCGAGCGCCGTCGTGGGCTCGTCGGCGATAATCAGTTTCGGCTCGTTCAGCAGCGCAATGGCAATGGCAATGCGCTGGCGCATGCCGCCCGATAGATGATGGGGATAAACGCTCATGCGTTCCGCCGGAGCCGGAATCCCCACCTTGCCCAGCACCTCGATGGACCGCGCCCGCGCCGCCGCCCGCGAAACCGAACTATGCGCCCGCACCGCCTCGATCATTTGCGTGTCGATGCGCAAAGTGGGATTCAAGGTCATCATGGGATCCTGGAAGATCATCGCCATGTCTTTGCCGCGCAGGGAACGGTACTGCTCGGCGCTAAGCGCCTGCAGATCCAGACCATTGAAGAACAGGCGGTCGGCCTGTATCTTGCCCGGCTTGTCGACCAGGTTCATCAGGGAAAAGCCGGTCATGCTTTTGCCCGAACCCGACTCCCCCACCAGGCCCAAAATTTCGCCGGCCTTCAATTGCAGGGAAACGCCATCGACGGCCTTGAGCACACCGTCGCGGGTGTAGAACCAGGTTTTCAGGCCCTGCACATCAAGTAGCCACTCGCTGGAAGAGGATGCCGCTGTGGTCGTCAAGAAAATGCTCCCCTAGGTCGCGTTGCGCGGGTTGAGGATGTCGCGCAAATGATCGCCAACCAGATTGATCGCCACGACCACCAGCGCCAGGGCGATTCCCGGAAAGAATGAAATCCAGTAGTTTCCGGACATCAGGAATTCGAAACCATTGGCAATCAGCATGCCCAGCGACGGCTCGGTGACCGGCACGCCCACCCCCAGGAACGACAAGGTGGCTTCCAGCGCAATGGCATGGGCCAGATCGATGGTGGCAATGACCATGAGCGGAGGAATGCAATTGGGAAACAGGTGGCGCCACAAAATGCGCCGCCATGATAAAGACAGGCAGCGTGCGGCCTCGACGTACTCTTTGTTGCGCTCGACGATGGCGGCCCCCCGGGCGGCCCGGGCGAAATACGCCCATTGCACAGCCACCAGGGCATAAATGACCTTGTCCACCCCTTTGCCCAGGACGGCCAGCAGGATCAAGGCCACCAGGATAGACGGAAACGACAGCTGGATATCGACGATGCGCATCAGCAGCGCATCGATACGGCCGCCGAAATACGCCGAGATCAAGCCCACCGCGGACCCGATTGCAAAAGCCACCGAGACCGATACAAAGCCTACGATAAGGCTTGTGCGCATGCCGTACAGAATGGCGGAGAACACATCGCGCGATTGGCCGTCGGTGCCCAGCCAGTAGGTCATGGCGCCGCTGCCGCTGACGGACCCCGGCGGCAGCTTTGAATCCATGATGTCCAGGCTACCGATGTCGAACGGATTCTGGGGTGCGATCCACGGGGCAAAAATCGCCAGGCACAGGAACAGGACCAGCAGGATCAAACCCACCACCGCCAGCTTGCTGGCAAAGAACTGCTCGAGGAAAACCCGCAGCATGCTGTCGCGGGGAGCGACAACATCGGGAGCTTCGACCGCCGAATTCGCAATGCTCATGAGCCTCCTCCCAGACGTACGCGCGGATCCAGTATGGTGTAGGCGATATCGACGGCCAGATTCAGCAGCGCCAGGAATACGACCGTGAGCATCAGGTACGCCACCACCACCGGCCGATCGAGCGTGATGATGGAATCGATCAGCAGCTTGCCCATGCCCGGCCAGGAAAAAACCGTTTCGGTCACCACCGCAAACGCGAACACCTGGCCATATTCCAGCCCCCCTATCGTGATGATGGGAATAAGGATGTTCTTGAGCAAATGCAAGCCCAGCACGCGCCTTTCGGTCAGGCCCTTGGCGCGCGCGAACTTGATGTAATCGAGCGGCAGGCACTCGCGGGTTGCTGCCCGCGTAACGCGGATAATCAGCGCGCATTTGGCCGTGGCTATCGTGGCGGCCGGCAAAATAAGGTTGCGCCAGCCTTCCAGGCTAAAGACACTGAGCTGTATCGGCCCGAACGATTCGACCGGCCCGCGCCCGCCCGCCGGCAGCCAACCGAGCATTACGGCAAACACCATGATCAGCATCAGGCCGACCCAGAAATTGGGCAGCGAAAAGCCCAGCACCGAGCCGGTCATGATGGAACGGGCGCTGACGCTTTCGGGTTTCAGGCCCGCATAAATACCCAGCGGCACGCCGATGAGCAATGACAGCAGCATGGCCACCGTGGCCAGTTCCAGGGTTGCCGGCATGCGATCGAGAATCAGGCGCATGGCCGGCTCGCCGGTTAGAAAGCTGTTGCCGAAATCGAGGTGCGCCGCTTTGCTGAGAAAAATGAAATACTGGTGCCACAGGGGCAGGTTCAGGCCCAGCGACTGACGTATGAGCTCGCGCTCGGCGTCAGTCGCTTCGGGGCTGGCCAGCATGGACACCGGATCGCCCACCAGATACAGCCCGGCAAACACCAGCGCCGACATGACCAGGACTACGACAACAGTCTGGAGCAGGCGGCGAATGATAGTCGACAACACCCCGGCAGCCTTCCTTCTACTTGGCCAGGGTCATGTCTTGAGCCAGGGTCATTTGGTCGGCACGCCCGCCATAACGGATGTCTTTCTTCATGGCCCAGACCGACAGCTCGAACTGCAGCGGCAAAATGGCGTAGTCATCCATGGCCATGTTTCCGGCCTGCTGCAGCATTTCGGAACGCTTGTTGTCGTCCAGCGTTTTGGAGGCATCAAGCACCAGTTTGTCGAGCGCCGGGTTGGAGTAATGGCTCCAGTTGGTGGTGCCCAGACCCAGCTTGGGATCTTTGGTAACGACCAGGGCCGTTAGCGGATTGAGCATTTCGCCCGAACTGGCCGCCCAGCCTGCCAGATAGGTACTGAACGAATAGCTGTCGCGCTTCTTGAAGAACACGGGCGGCGCCATGGTTTCGACATTGGCCTTGACACCTATGCGCGCCCACAAAGAGGCCACGGTCTGGGCGATGCGCTGATCGTTGGTGTAGCGTCCGGCGGGCGACCCCAGGGATATGGTGAAACCCTTGGCATAGCCGGCGGCGGCCAGCAGCTCTTTGGCTTTGGCCACGTTGACGGCGGGCACGGTGGAGTATTTTTTCGATGCGCCGAAAGCGGGATAAGCCAGCAGATTGGCCGCCGGCTGGGCCACGCCGCCCATGATGCGCGCCACAATGGCCTTGCGGTCGATAGCCAGCGACAAGGCTTCGCGCACTCGCTTGTCGGCAAGCGGGTTCTTGCCATCGGTGCCCGACATGCCCGGCGGCACTTCCTTGGACTGGTTCAGGGCCACATAGATAACCCGCACCGAGGGTGTTTCCTGGATGTACAGCTTCTTGTCTTTCTGCAGCCTGGGCAAATCGTCGGTCGGGGGATCTTCGATCACATCGACGTCACCCGCAAGCAGGGCAGCCACCCGTGCGGCCGAATTCGTGATTGGACGGTAAACCACCTTGTCCCAGGCGGGCTTCTTGCCCCAATAGTACGGGTTGCGTTCGAGCACTATTTCAGCGCCGCGCTTCCAGGAAACGAATTTGTAGGGACCGGTGCCCACCAGGCCATCGCCGCGATTCAGCTCGACCGTAGTCTTGCCTTCGGGCGCCGGCCCGGAAGCGGCCTTCTTGGACATGATGGGAACCATGGACAAATTGGCCAGCAGCACAGGCGACGGACCCTTGGTGGTAATTTTGACCGTGAGCGGATCGACCTTCTCGACCTTGGCCACCGAGCTCAGGTACAAGGTGTAGGACGAAGGGCTATTGGGAACGAGCGGGACGCGCGCATAGGTAAACAGTACATCGTCGGCCGTAAACGGCGAGCCGTCGGAAAACTTGACATTGGGGCGCAACTTGAACAGCCATACATTGCCGTCGACCTTCCAGGATTCGGCCAGGGACGGAACCGGCTTGGCATTGCCATCGGTACGCACCAGAGGATCGAACATCGTTTCAGACAACTGAGTATTGGGAGTAAGCGAATGGAACTGCGGATCCATGGAACTGGGTTCGGAACGCAGCGCGATCGTCAGATCGCGCGCCTGCACCACACCGCCCGCGCAAAGGAAACTGACGGCCATCGCTGACAGCAGGACTGTTTTACGAATTAACTTCATGGTTATGCTGCCCTTTATTAAAAATTAACGGGGTAAGCCAAAACACGATCAAACGGGAAAAACAAATCGAGGTACCGCAAGGCGCCAGCGGCAATCTGCTGCGCCGTATGGGGAACATACTACACCCGCTTATTATGCAAAAAAATAATATGTATTTAATTACCCGGCGACGGTTCCCGATAGATAGCAGCATGCCGTCGCGGTGCACAAAACGGATAGGTATTGGCCCCCAATGCAATCAGGCTTGATTCGATTGGAAAAATATAAGGCCCCCGCAGACCCGTCAAGCCAAACCTTGCCAATAGAAGGGAGTGTAGCGACCGAACGCCAATTAAAAGATCAGTGTTTTCCCGAGGCGGGCCCGATAACGGTACAACTTTGGACAGATGATCTGGCTACCGCGCCTGAAAATGCGCCACAAGAGCCCCGACCATGCTGTCTCCCATCAATTCCCGGGTCTCCTGGGAACCGCTACCCATGTGCGGCGACAACACGACCCGATCGCTATTGCGCAATTCGGTGGGTACATCAGGCTCGTTCTCGAATACATCCAGCCCAGCTCCCGCCAGAGCACGATTTTCGAGTGCCTCGATCAATGCCCGCTCGTCAACGACCGAGCCACGGGAAATATTCACCAGGAAGCCATTGGGGCCGAGCTGCCCGATGACCGCCCGGTCGACCAGATGCCTCGTCGCCGCGCCGCCGGGACAGGTTACGACCAGCATATCCGCCCAATGCGCCATTTGGAGAAGGTCCGGGAAGTACAGATACGGCACAGGCTTGGGCCGTGGACCGAAGTAGGCGATCTCGGCCTTCATGCTGTCAAGGCGGCGAGCCAGCGCAGACCCTATATGGCCCAGGCCGATTATTCCGGCCTTCAAGGACCGAACCGATCTTCCAAGGGGAAATGCCTCGGAAGGCCATCGGCCATCGCGCACGAAGTCATGCCCGTTATGCACGCCCCGCGCTATCGAAATAATCAGGCACAGACCCAAATCGGCAACATCTTCAGCCAGGGCTTCGGAAGTGTTGTGCACGGCTATACCCCTGGCCTGGGCCGCCGCGACATCCACGCCCTCCAGGCCCGCGCTATAGCTGGATATGACTTCCAGGGCCGGCAGCCGCTGGATCATGGCCGCATCGATTTTCCGCTTTCGTACCGCAATGCCCCGTATTTCGGCGCCATGCTCCAACAAAAGCGCGTCGATGTCGCCGGCCTCTTTGGGCAAGGCCAATACTGTGAATTGCTCACGCAATGCCTGCTCCGCCTTGCCGGGAAGTTCGGCGGCCTGAAGTATCTTGATTTTCTTGTTCATGGCTAAATCCTGCTTGAAATTTCAGACGGCACTATAGAGCACAATCACGTTAAATAGTAAACGCTAAAGCTCGTACGCCCGGACGAGAAACCCGCAAGAGGGCCGGCCTTAGAAGCCGTACAGCTCGGCCGGATTATCCACCCATATTTTCCGGCAAACCGACTCGTCATCGACCAGCGACCTTAGCCACTCGAGCAATTGAGCATCGTCGGGGGCCGTCGCCGCACCGGGGTGTGGCCAATTGCTTCCCCACAGGCAGCGTTCCGGATAGCGCCGGGCCAGGACACTTGCCAGGCAGGCGATGTCATCGTAATGCGGCGGCCCGGCCCGCGATGTCTCATAAGGAGCGGAAAGCTTGATCCAGCAGCGTCCGCCATCGAGCAGCCGGCAAAGCGCGGCAAACGGTTCGCTGTCGGGCGCCACGGGTTCAAGGAACTTGCCCGTATGATCGATCACGAGACGGCCCGGCAGGCCGCGCAACATGGATTCGCGCTCAGGAAATTCCCGCCCGTCGAACTGCAAATTGATGTTCCAGCCCAGCGCGGCGCACTGCGCCGCCGACTCGGGCAGGCCGTCCCAGGGCAGGATGCCGCCAGCCAGCATGATGTAGCGTACGCCGCGTATCCCTTTGCGATGAAAGCGTTCCAGCTCGGCCTCATCCGCTCCCGCCGGCACGACGGCAATACCCCGTGCGCCGGCACCCAGTTGCTCCAGCGCCGCCAATAGGCAGCGATTGTCGGCGCCATAGGCCGTTGGCTGTACCAGTATGGCGCGTGACAATCCAAGCAATGGCTGCATTGCCCGATAAGCGGACAAAGGCGCGTTCGGTGGCCGAGACACCGCGCTCGCCGCAAGCGGATAAGCCTCTTCGTAGATATGGATATGGCAGTCGCAAGCCCCCGGATACCCCGGCGCGGCATCGACAGGGCTCAGCATGCGGCGCCAGGTGCGCCGGCGAGCGAATCGCAACGCCACTTGCCAAGCCGGCGGGCATGCCCGGCATTCACCGCCCCCACCGGTATTTCTCCCTGAAAGAGCGTCTTGACCTGGCTGACCGTTTCCAGGGCCTGGTGCTCTATCGCCCCCGGTGTAAGGCCGCCCACATGAGGCGTGGCAATCACACGCGGATGGGATGCCAGCGATAGCGAAGGCATCTGGTCGCGCGCACGCCCGACATCCAGCGCACAGCCCGCCAGATGTCCGGACTCCAGCGCCGCGAGCAGTGCCGCCTCGTCGACCAGTTCGCCACGTGCGGTGTTGATGAAACACGCGCCCGGCTTCATGGCGGCAAACGCTTTCGCGTCCATCATGTTTGCTGTTTCGGCATTCGAAATCGCCAGGCAAACGACAAAATCGGACTCATGCAGCAAGGCCGGCAATTCCACCTGGCGCACGGCGCCCGGTTCAATGGCGACATACGGATCCGACACCAGCACGCGCATGCCAAAGGCCTGCGCGAGCTGGCACAGGTAGCGGGAAATACGGCCATAGCCGATAATGCCCAGGACAGCGCCGCGCAATTCACGCCCCATCGCCGGGATGGGCGCCACGCCGCGATGATAAGAAGCCGCATAGGAACTGGTTGCGCGGGCAAGGTCGAGCATCGCCCCTATCACCCACTCCGACACAGCCGGCACAAAACCGGCGCTTGCCTGCGTCACAAGAATGCCCTGCTCGCTGGCCGCCGCCACATCGATGGTGCTGATATCCACCGCACACCGCACAAACGCCGCCAGATTCGGCAAGGCGCTGAACAAGGCGCGCGGCGCCGAAGTCTGCCGGTAGGCGATGATGGCGTCGCTGTGCATGGCCGCGTCGATCAGCTCGCTGATCGAGAGTTCACGCCGCTCCGGATTGAATTGCACGGTGGCGATCGCCTTGAGTGCGTCGATGGCCTTGGCGCCAAAGTAATGCTCCAGCAAATTCTGCGGGTGACTGACAAATACGGAATTCATGTTCTGCTTTTGGAAGGTTCTGTTCAAGCAGTGCGCGTTGAACGGGAGGATGGCGCCGCGACGGACTCGCGCTCGACAAGTTTTATATCGGTGAAAATGGTTTCGCTCGATTCAGCGCGCGAGGCGTCGCCGCGGCCGATCACGCGCTCGACCATGGCCGCGGCCATGGTCGAAACGGGGAACTGCACCGTGGTGAGCGTTGGGTTCGACATTGCCGACAGGAACAAGCCGTCCATGCCGACCACCGAGACGTCCCTGGGCACATGCAGGCCGGCTTCGCGCAGGCCCGCCATCAGGCCCAGTGCCATCAGATCGTTCACGGCCACAATACCCGTGGGCGGTTGCGGATCACCGGCCAACTGGCGCGCCAGCGCGGTACTGGCTTCGCCAATGATCGAATCGCCGTATTCGTGCAGCGGCCCGGCGTCGAACACCCGGCTGCTGGCGCGCAGTCCGGCCTCGTCGACGGCGGACCAGAACCCCTCGATCTTGTCCTTGCGGCTCATGGTCATTCCGGACATCGTGACAAAAGCCAGGCGCTTGTGGCCATGCGCAATAAGATGGCGCGTGGCCATGCGCGCCGCCGCAACGCTATCGATGGTGATGTGGTCCACGCCCGGCCGGTCGCCAGGCACGGCCCGGCGGTCATAGCTTACGACCGTCATGCCGCGCTCGGCGGCGAGTTCGAGGTGGCGCTCGTCGGCCAGCGACGAAATCACGATTACACGCCGCACCCCATGTGCAAGCAGGTCTTCGAAGAACGAGGTTTCTTTTTCCTTGTCGCGATACGCGTTGCAGATCAACACCCGATAGCCGTGCCGCTCTTGGGCGATTTGCTCGATTTCCCGCGCAATGTAGCCGTACATGGGATTGGCGATCGATGGCACGAGCAAGCCGATGAATGTGGAATGGCCGGTCTTTAACTGGCGCGCCACCGTACTCGGCCCGTATTGAAGTTCCGCAATCGCGGCCCGCACCCGCTCCAGGGTTTCCTGGCGCATCTGGCCGGTGCGCCCGTTGAGCACATTGGACACGGTGCTGGCCGAAACGGCAGCATGTTTGGCAACGTCATGTATCGTGGACATAGTGGATTTTTGCTTACAAGCCGAACCGGCTGGGCAGCCACTCGGAAAAGGATGGAACCAGTATTAATAACACAAGCGTCATGGCGAGCACTATCAGGTATTTCAGCATCGGCCGCGCAACGTTCTTGACCTCTGTGCCGGTAATTGCGCACGTGGCAAAAAGGCCGATTCCGACCGGTGGCGCAAACAGGCCCAGGCCCATGGCTACCACGATCACCGTGCCGAAGTGCAGTGGATTGATGCCCAATTGTATGGCGAGTGGGGTCAGCAAGGGCCCGAAAATAATAAGCGCGGGCGCGCCTTCCAGCACCGAACCGAACACAACCATGATCAGCGCGGACAGCAGCAGAAACATTGTGGCGCCGTAATGATGGGCGAACTCCAGGAGGAATCCGGAGATCAGTACGGGAATCTGCTGGATGGTCAAGGCAAACGACAGGCTCGATGCCGCGGCCACGATAAACAGAATGCCGCCCGCCATCGCCGCGCCGCGCACGAACAATTGCACCACCGAGCGCAGGGTCAATTCCCTGAAGGCAAGCCAGCCCACCACCAGCGCATAAACGACGGCGAAAGACGATACTTCGGTCGAGGTTGCGATGCCGGAGGTAACGCCCTTGCCTATCATGGTGATCATGACAAGCGCCACGAAAGCGCCGCCCAGCAGCGGCAGGAGCGCCCGGCGCGTCCCCAGGGAGCTGAGATCGATCTTGCGGCCAAACAGTATGGCCATCACCGCCAGCGACAACGCCAGCACCGCGGCAGGTACCACACCGGCCAGAAACAGGCCGGCAATGGAAATATTCGCCACGAAACCCATGATGATCATATTGACGCATGGCGGAATGGTTTCGGCCATGACCGCGCTGCACGCCAACAAAGCGGCGGCCTCGTTCGGATCCTGGCGGCTTTGCCGTACTGCGGGCATCACCACCCCGCCTACGGCGGCGACATCGGCCAATTTCGAGCCCGATACGCCCGAGAAGAAGGCCGTGGCGAAGATGATGATCAGTCCAAAGCCGCCCCGCACGCGGCCGAATAGGCGCAACAGCAGTTCGATCAGCCGTGAAGACATGCCGTTGGACTCCATGAGCAGGCCCGCCAGCACGAAGAAAGGAATCGCCAGCAACACGAAGTTGTTCGCACCGGCCATGACCTGCTGCGAGTACACCAGAATAGGCAGCGATGGATCGGCAAGGAAGAACAGCAGCGATGAAAAGGCCAGTACAAAGCCAATGGGAACGCCCAGGGCCAGGCTGCCCACAAAGCCCACGGCCAGGAGGACACCGGGCGAAAGGGCATAAGCCGGCACGGCCAGGTTCCAGGCCACCACGCCCGCCGCAACCCCTATACACGCGGCCAGGGTGCCCAGCACTATCCGCGGCGCGCCATTGAGGGCATTGCCCAGCGCGAAAATCGTCATGAACGCGCTACCGATCAGCACCGGATAGGTGTTGATCCATCCCGGCAGGCCGCTGGGCGTCATCTGCTCGTACGAATCCAGCAACAGCAGGTACGACGATGCGCACAGGCTGACCGAGGCTCCCGCGATGATCCAGTGGCTTACGTGAATCAGCGCCGGCTGCCAGCGCGCCGGCAGCATCCCCCGAAACAGATCGATGCCCACATGCTGGCTGCGCCCGAGCACCGAAGCGGCACCGAAAAACACCAGCACGATCATCAGCGCTTCCGCGACCTCTTCGGCCCAATCGACCGGATCATGCAAAAAATAACGATAGATGACCGACACGAAAACCACGCCCACATCGGCCGCCAGCACGGCGGCGGACAGGTGCTCCACCACGCACATCAGCATCTTCAACGCACGGTCGATCGACATACGCCGAGCCGCCGCGGATGGCGGGCCGGCCTTCACACCCGGGTAGGGCGTGGCCAGGAAGGCAGTCATGAGTTATCCCTTGGCGGACGCAACAGCGGCAAAGAGCGGCGCCGTGACGGGATACTTCTTGGCAAAGCTGGTGTATGCCGTGTCCTGCAATTTGCGGTGCACCGCGTCATGTTCGGCCTGCACCATAGGGAAGAACGTCATGCCCTGCTGCTTGAGCTGCTGGTTTGCCTGCTCGGACTTCTGCGCAGCGATCGGACGCTGCTGCTCTGTGGCATCGTGCACGGCTTTCATGAAAGCCGGCCGCAGGGCTTCGGGAATCTTGGCAAGCGACCGCTTGCCCATCACCGCAACCAGCGGACTGAACACATGCTGCGTCTGCCAGCACGATTTCACGACCTCATTCAGCTTGCTGGTGATCACGGTGGCCGCATCGTGCTCCATGCCGTCGACAACGCCGGTCTGCACGGCCATGTACATTTCGCCGAACGGAAGCGGTGTCGGCACAGCCCCCATTGCCTTGAAGGTCTCGATGAACGCGGGCGTGGGCAGCACCCGCAGCTTGACACCCTTTATTTCAGCCAGCGACCGCACCGGATGCTTGGTAAAGACATTGCGGCTGCCAAACTGCGGCGCCCAGGCCAGGATCGTGCAGCCCGAACGCCGCTGCAGAACCTCGCTCAGCTTTGCCCCGACCTGGCCATTCAATACTTCGTGGACATGGTCGAAACTGTTGAAAAGATAGCCCAGGTCCAGCATGCCCAGCTCGGGCGCCACCGTGGCCCAGATCGAAGCACCGGACACCATCATGTCGGTGGAGCCGATCTTGACTTGCTGCACCACATCGCTTTCCTTGCCGAGCTGGTTATTGGGAAAGTAGTCGAGCTTGATGCCCTCACCCACCCCCGCCTTCAGATTGTCCGCCAGGTGCTGATACCACACATGAAGCGACGCATTCTGATCCGCCGGCATCGATGAAGAAACGCGCAGCCTGACCGGCGCCTGCGCACGCGCCAAAGAGGGAATGCCTATGGTCGCAGCCAATGAAGCGGCCGAAGCCGTTTGAAGAAAACGTCGACGGGAAATGGTAGTCATGTGTGTCTCCTGGTTTTTTTTAAGCACGGAAAAGCCGCTTTCTAAAATCACTGTATCGATATACTAAATCGATACAGTTATCTCAAAAATTGGGGTTTTCCCGGAAGCCGTCCACACGGCTCGCCGGATTTTTCTTTTTGAGAGGGCAGGAATTATGGAAGCCGCAGGATCAATGAAAATAAGGCGCCCAATTAGAGGCGCCTTATTTCAACGTTCAGATTTACTTCGAACAGGGCGACAGCCTAGTGTGCTGTTTGCTTAGCCAAACAGCACACTAAACGCCCACGCCCGCGGCATGGGCCTGCTCGTCGGCATGATACGAAGAACGCACCATGGCGCCCACGGCCGCATGGCTGAAGCCCATGGCATAGGCTTCGCGTTCGAACATGGCGAAGGTGTCGGGATGCACGTAGCGCAACACCGGCAGGTGATGTTCGGAAGGCTGCAAATACTGGCCTATGGTCAGCATGTCGACATTATGCTCGCGCAAATCGCGCATGACCTGCAGGATTTCCTCATCGGTTTCGCCCAGCCCCAGCATCAGGCCCGACTTGGTGGGCACATCGGCATGAAGCTTCTTGAAGTCGGACAGCAGCTTCAGGGAATGATGGTAGTCGGAGCCTGGGCGCGCCTGCTTGTACAGGCGCGGCACGGTTTCCAGGTTGTGATTCATCACATCGGGCGGGCCGGCGTTCAGGATCTCGAGCGCGCGGTCGAGGCGGCCACGAAAATCGGGCACCAGGACTTCTATGCGGGTATTGGGCGAAAGCTCGCGCACTTTGCGTATGCATTCGACAAAATGACCGGCACCGCCATCGCGCAAATCGTCGCGATCGACCGAGGTAATCACCACATACGAAAGCTTGAGCGCGGCAATGGTGCGTGCCAGGTTTTCGGGTTCGTTGACATCGAGCGGATCGGGGCGGCCGTGGCCGACATCACAGAACGGACAGCGGCGGGTGCATTTATCGCCCATGATCATGAAGGTAGCCGTACCCTTGCCGAAACATTCGCCAATATTGGGGCACGAGGCCTCTTCGCACACGGTATGCAGATTGTGCTCGCGCAAAATGCGCTTGATATCGTAGAAACGCGAGCCCGGAGCAGCCGCCTTGACACGAATCCACTCGGGCTTTTTCAGACGCTCGGCCGGCACAATCTTGATGGGAATGCGCGACGTTTTAGCCTGAGACTTCTGCTTTTGGGTGGGATCGTAGGCCGCCGGGCTGGCAACGGCTTCACGGGCGGGGGACTGATCGACGGGTGTAGTCATGCGAATTCCTGTGGCAAAACACAGGCTTGGCGTTTAAAGAGGGCCCATTTTAACGCGCCCGCCCCACTCCACCTAATCGTTGACCAGGGGCGGCTGTGCCGCTGCGCCCAATCGTTGTCCTGGAAATCAAGGAACGGCATCAAGAGGCGAGCCTGGCGCCCGCCGGCAATACCTATACAGCAGGCACGGGGCCTACAAGGAGCACCCCTGCAACAGAGTTCAACACCCCTTCCACACGGGCGGGCGCTTCTGCATGAAGGCATCGATACCTTCGCCGGCATCATCGGCCATCATATTCTGCGCCATGATCTTGCCCGCATAATCGTAGGCATCCCCCAGGCTCATGCCATGCTGCCGACGGTACATGGCTTTGCCGGTGCGCACCGCCACCGGACTTTTCGAACAAATGGTCTGCACCAGCGCGGCCACGGTCACATCAAGCTGTTCGGGCGCCACCGCCTTGTTGATCAGGCCATTGTCAACGGCTTCGGAACTGCTTATGAAACGGCCCGTCACCAACATTTCGAAGGCCTTCTTGATAGGCACATTGCGCGACAAAGCCACCGCCGGCGTCGAACAAAACAGCCCGACATTAATACCCGACACAGCAAACTTGGCCGTATCGGCCGCCACCGCCAGATCGCAACTGGCGACCAACTGACAACCCGCCGCGGTAGCCGTGCCCTGCACCTTGGCGATAACCGGCACCGGCAGCGCCACCAGGCTTTGCATCACACGCCCGCAGCGCGCAAACAACTCCTCGTAATATGCCTGATCGGGCCGGGAGCGCATCTGCTTCAAATCATGGCCGGCGCAAAACGCCCTGCCCGCCGCCGCCAGGACCACACAGCGCAGCTCATTGTCGCCCGCGATCGCATCCAGATTGCGCTGCAATTCACCCAACAGCTCTTCGGACAAAGCGTTATATTGATCCGGCCGATTCAGCGTCAGCGTCACCACCCCATCGACCCGATCGGCCAGCAATAAAGATTGTCCTGATATCGACATATCGGTCTCCCGGCAGAAAATAATATTTGCCCGCTGGCCCATGAAGCATAGCCCGACCTCGTGCCTTCACGCAAAATATCCACACCGCCATCACGAGAAACCGCCCCAAATCCACATCCACATCCGCATCCGCACATATATAGCGCCCCCCGACATCAAGGAACCACAGCGAGCAAAGCCTCCGCACGATCCCCCATAGCCGCGCCGGCCCACAAACATGCAAAAGCCCCCAGCAATCGCCCAAAAGCCCTCAACGCAAGCGGGGGTGGCGGCCCAGGCGGGGTGAGCGAGCTTGAGTCCGCCGCGGCCGGCGCCTGGATCGGGATGCAAGGGAGCGGTTGTTTGAGCGTCAAGGGTGTCCACAGCCCGGGGGGCTGTGGACGACGCGAGTTCCGCGACCGCCCGATCCAGGCGCCGGCCGTGGGTAGTCCTGGCGCAGCCAGGACCGGACGATGCGAGCACCACCCCGCCTGGGCCGCCACCCCCGCGCCTCAAGAACAAAAATGGTGGGCTAAACAGAGTGAGACGTCTTGCAATAAGCCTCGAAAGAGTCGCTTAAGCGCCCAGCCAGCAGATCGCCAACCCGTCCAAGTGACACATCAACCCCGCAAGCACTTAAATCCACAGTCCGCAAACCCTCATACCCACACGGATTGATCCCCAGGAAAGGCGACAAATCCATAGCCACATTAAGCGCTATGCCATGATAAGCACAACCCTTGCGAACCTTGATGCCCAGCGCGGCAATCTTGGCAAGCTCGCCCGCCTCGTCCGCCATAGGCACATACACCCCCGGCGCTCCAGACTTGCGGCAGGCCCCGGCCACGCCCAGTTCCCCCAGCACCCCCAGCACCACATCCTCGAGCATCTCCACGTACTCTTTGACATAAATACCCATGCGCCGCAGATCCACCAGACAATACGCCACAACCTGCCCCGGCCCGTGATACGTAACCTGCCCGCCGCGATTCGACTGAACTATGGGAATCGACCCGCTGTCCAGAATATGCTCAGGCTTGCCCGCCTGGCCCAGGGTATAGACCGGAGAATGCTCCACCAGCCAGATCTCATCGGCCGACTGTGCATCGCGCGCCTCGGTGAAGGCCTGCATGGCCTGCCAGACCTCAAGATACTCGGCCGGCCTCGGCCACCATTTATGTAGTGTCATCGCCCAACCATCAAATCACGGCCGCCGGACGCGCCGCGCGCCTGGCCTATAAAACAATCGATACCATATGGTGCGCATGCAAGGCACGATACAGATTGTCCAGCTGCTCGCGCGAAGTGGCATGCACGGTGAAAGTCAGGCCTATGTACTTGCCGCCCGAACTGGGCCGCATTTCTATCGTGGCCGGATCGAATTCAGGATCGAACTGCAACACCACATCGGTCAAAGCCTGGGCGAAATCCGGATGCGCCTTGCCCATGACCTTGATGGGGAAGGCGCTTGGGTATTCGATCAGGGACTCTTCAGGAGGAATAGTATGCATCTTGAGAGACCTTATAGCGCAGCGATGGCCTTGTCGTACCCCGCCCGCAATTTCGCATAGACGGCACCCGGCTTGCCACTGCCCACCGGCTTGCCGTTGTACGTAACGATAGGCAGGACCTCTTTGGTGGCCGAAGACATCATCAGCTCATCGGCCTGCTCGACTTCCTGCTGCGAAACCTGGCGCGACTCGAAGGGAACCCCCGCGTCCTTGGCCAGCTCTTCGAGAAAACCGTAGCGTATGCCTTCAAGAATCAGGTTGTTGCGCACCGGCGCGGCCAGGACACCGTTTTTCACCATCCAGATATTGCACGAAGCGCCCTCGGATAAATTGCCGTCGCGAAACTGCAGCACTTCGTCGACCCCGGCCTCGACCGCCTGCTGCTTGGCCAGCACATTGCCCAGCAAAGACACCGACTTGATCTCGCAATGCAGCCAGCGCACATCGGGCACGCCAACGGCGGTAAGCCCCTGGTCGCGCAATTCCGCGCTGGGGCGCTTGAACGGCGATACCATACAGAAGACAGTAGGCGTCGCATTTTTAGGGAAAGCATGATCGCGCTTGGCCACGCCGCGCGTGATCTGTATGTACACCATGCTGTCATCAAGCGCTGAGCGCTTCAGCATGTCGTGCACCAGTTTTTCCCAGTCGCTGCGCGACCAGTCCAGCTCGATGCCGATAGACTTCAGGCTGCGTTCCAGGCGCGCCAGATGCCCGTTCATGCGAAAAGGCTTGCCCTTGTAGGCCGGCACGACTTCGTAGATGCCATCGCCGAAAATAAAGCCGCGGTCGAGCACCGAAATCTTGGCGTCTCCCAGGCGCACATACTCGCCGTTCAAATAAACAATACTTTCGTTATCGACATCTGGAATCATTGCTCACGCCTCGCGTAAAAAAAATGAAATTGAAACAACGGGCAATACAAACAATAAAGGGCAAACCCGAAGATTCGCCCTTGATGAGTCGCGCGCAGCCCGGGATTGCCTGAAAACGTGCCTGAATTGCGCTAAGTGTTGACCTGATTTTTATTGAAACATCAAGCGTATTTTATCGTAAATCCGGCCGAAGAAACTTGCCTCGGGCACATCGTTGAGAACCAGCAGGGAGTCCTGGCGCAACACCTTGCCATCGAGAGACAGGGAAACGGTTCCGACCTTGGTGCCTTTTTTAAGCGGCGCGATCAGGGGCTGCGTGTACTGGGCTACCGGCTTGACCTCGGGGCCCTTGCCGCGCGGAACGGTAATCCAGAGCGGCTGCATTTCGCCCAGGCCCACGGTTTCGGCCTGGCCTTCCCATACCCGGGCTTTCACGGCGGGATGCTCGGTATCGAACAATTTGATGGTATCGAAATTCTGATAGGTCCAGTTCAATAGCTTGAGGCTGTTTTCCGTGCGTGCCGAATCGCTGGTGGCGCCCACCACGACCGACACCACGCGGCGACCATTGCGCACAGCCGTTGCCACCAGGCAATAGCCGGCCGACTGGGTGTGGCCGGTTTTCAGGCCATCGACCGTCGGGTCGGTCCATAACAGACGATTGCGATTCATCTGCTTGATTTTGTTATAGGTGAATTCTTTCTGGCTGTAGTAGTGCAAATATTGCGGATGATTGCGCACCAGGTTCTTGGCCAGGATGCCCAGATCGCGCACCGTGGTCAGGTGGGTGGGGTCGGGCAAGCCGGTTGAATTGGCAAAATGGGTATCGGTCATGCCCATTTTGGCGGCTTCCTGGTTCATCAGGGCGGTAAAGGCCGACTCGCTGCCGGCCACGGCTTCGGCCAGGGCCACCGTGGCATCGTTGCCCGACTGCACAACCAGGCCCTGCAGCAGATCGTCGACCGATACTTGCGTATTGGGCTTGACGAACATGCGCGAACCTTCGGTTTTCCAGGCTTTCGTGGAAATATTGACCGTTTGGTTAAGTGTCAGGCGCTTGTTGTCGATGGCATCGAACACCACGTAGGCCGACATCAGCTTGGTCAGCGAGGCCGGTTCGATCTTTTCGTCGGGATTTGACGAAGCGATGATCTGGCCGCTGGTTGCATCGAGCGTGAGCCACGCTTTAGCCGTAATGGCGGGAGGCGGAACGGACGACAAGTCGCCCACCGGGGTCAACACGCCCGCGGCGCCAGTCGAGGCCGCAGGCGCCGCAACCGGGGCTTTGCCCGCGGCGGTCGAAGCCGCCGGTGCGGGTGTGGCGGCGGGCGCCTTTTGGGCCAGGGACAAGAGGGGAGCAAGTGACAGTGCAAGCCCGGCGACAAGATAACGCGAGCGGCGCAGGGAGAAAATAAAAGCTGAATGTGTCATCGACATACCGTATAACGATTCCGTCAAGAAAGCCGGTCAAGGAAGCCGGATAAGCGAAACGCCCATTATAGGCAGAGCCTGCGCGGGACAATACCGCCAGAATGGCCATTTGAGCGTGGAAACTGAAAATACTTGCTACGGAAGTTTGAAAAACGTTACAGTATCGCCAGGCGTTGCTGCAGCAATTGCTTCAGTGTAATCAGCCGGCCATGAAAAAAATGCGTGGCGTCGGGCACCACCACGACAGGCAAACCGCGCACGCGTGCAAAATCCATGGCTTCCGACAAAGGCACGACTTCATCGACTTCGCCATGAATCAAGAACGTATCATCGGGTATGCGTACCTCGCGAAACTTGAAACGCTCGACCGCCGAGCCTATCAGCATGAGCGCATCGGGCGTTTTCCCCGCCTGCTCGGCCACGCCGGAATACAACTGGGCCGCCACCGAGGTGCCGAAGGAAAAGCCCGCCAGCACCCACTTGCCGGCGGCCAGCTCGGGGTAGGCCAGTTCGAACTGCCCGACAAGCTCATGCATGTCGGCGGTTTCACCCACGGCCCGGTCGAATTCACCAGCCGAAGCGCCAACACCACGGAAATTGGGGCGTACGGCCACCAGGCCGTGCTGCACACAGGCGCGTGCAATCGTGGTCACGATCTTGTTGTCGCGCGCCCCGCCATGCAAAGGGTGCGGATGCAAGACCAGCGCCCAGCCGCGCGCAGGCCCATCGGGCCAATCGAGGGCGCAGTCGATGGCCCCGGCCAAACCCTTGAATACCGTATTTTTGACGTTCACAGACATAAGGCTAAAAATCCCGACAAGAACTCGAATCATAACAACATCAGGTAGACTTATTAGTCCAGTAACAGGCCACTTTGGCCCAATGACGATTACACGGCCCCATACACGATGTCATCAGCGTCGATTCCCCTCCTGCCCACGCCGGAACAGATGGCCGCCAGTCTGCGGGCGGCCTTGCCCAATTTCAAACAAGTGCAGTGGGTGGACAGCACCTCCTCGACCAACGCCGACCTGCTTGCCAAGGCGCGCCGCGGGGGCCATCACCTGGCCCGGCCCTGGCTGCTGGGCGCGCACCTGCAAGAAGGCGGCCGCGGCCGGGCCGGCCGAACCTGGCAGAACCGCGCCGGCGCCAACCTGATGTTTTCCTGCGCGTTCGATGTATTCCTGCCGCCCAAGCAACTGCCCACGCTTTCGCCGCTGGCCGGCGTGGCCGCCTGCGAGGCCTTGCGCAGCCTGATCGAACCTGCGCACCAAACCCGCCTTGTCATGAAATGGCCCAACGACGTGCATTGGCAATTTGCCAAGCTGGCGGGCATTCTGGTCGAAATCACCCGGGCCAGTACCTCGAAGCTGGCGGCCGATCACCATGTTGCCATTGTCGGCATCGGCATCAATCTTGAAGACGCCCGGGCGCTCAGCCAATCCCTGAACCGGCAGGTCGCCGACTGGTCGGAAGTCACGGCCCAGGACGCGCAGGCGGCCGCAGCCTCGGCATCGACCATGGTTGCCGCAATCGCCCACGCCTGGTACGCCAGTTTCAACGCCGCCATACGAGAGGGGTTCGACGCCCTGCCGGCGCGCTACGCCCAGGTCGACGCCCTGGCCGGCCAGCATGTCAACGTACTGGACGACGGGCGCATTATCCACGCAGGCATCGCCTGCGGCATCAATACCTTCGGCCAGTTGCTGGTGCGCACTGCAGATGGCGACAAGCCCATCTCGGTGGGCGAAATCTCGGTGCGGGCGCAAACATGATGCTCCTGATCGACGCCGGCAACACGCGCGTCAAGTTCGGCTGGATCGAACCCGGCAGCGGCCGGCGCGAAACCGTCGCACTGGCCCTGCACCATGCCGGGCTGGATCAGCTGTCGCAATGGCTGCAACAACTTCCCATGCGCCCCACCGCGGCCCTGGGGGTCAACGTGGCCGGCGCGGCAACCGCCGCGGCCATCGAATCACGGCTCGCGCCGCATGCCTGCCCCGTCAGTTGGGTCGCCAGCCAGAGCGAAGCACTGGGAATACGCAACACCTACCATCAACCCGGCCAGCTCGGTCCCGACCGATGGGTATCCATGCTGGCCCTGGCCCAGCATGCGGAAGGCCCACGCGCAAGCTCTACCAGCCCCGCCCCCCTGATGCTGGCCAGTTTCGGCACCGCCACGACCATCGACACGCTCAGCCCCGACCTGGCTTTCCAGGGCGGGCTGATCTTTCCCGGCCCCGCCCTGATGCGCACCTCGCTCGCGCAGGGCACCGCCAATCTGCCCGAGGCGGACGGCGATACGGCCGCCTACCCGGCCCACACCCACCAGGCCATCGCAACCGGCATCGCCGCCGCCCAGGCAGGCGCCGTGTTGCGGCAATGGCTGATCGGGCTGGACCGCTACGGGAACGCCCCCCTGCTCTTCAGCGCCGGCGGAGGCTGGCCCGTGGTCAGGGAAGAAACCCTGCGCCTGCTGGCCGCCATGCAAAACCGCCTTGGCCTGCCCCTTGCGCCCATAGAATGGCTGGCCACCCCGGTACTCGACGGCCTGGCCCGCCTGGCGAGCCGGCAATGACCGCGGCGGGCGCCAAGATGCAAAAAGTCCGGCCTGGCTTTACACTCGGGCCACTTGTATCGGTTTTTTGGTTTTCCAGGCCATGCGCTTTTTATTTCTTCTGATTCTGATTGCCAACGTTATCGTTCTGGCCTATGGGCAAGGCTTTTTCGGCACACCGCCCAACGAGGTCGGGCGCGACCCGCATATGCTGACCTTGCAGCAGAATCCGGCCATCGTCACTTTGGGTCAGCCAAGCGAAGGCAACCAGGCCGACGCCGCCAACCGTCCGCAACCCTGAGTCCGGCTATCCAGGCCGGCCGTGCCCACGACATCCCAGAATCCGGCGGGTGAACTGGCCACCACCGGCACATCCAGTTGCCGCTCTACCTGTTTCAAGGCGTCCTGCACAATCAGCCCTCCGCACGACAGCACAATGCCATCGGCGTTGCCCTTGGCGTCATCCCAGGCTTCCAGGCACAGACTGACCAGCGTATCGGTGGATACCTGCCCGACCTCGCGAACCCCGTTGATGCCCAGGCCCTTCGTACTGGCGACGGCAATGCCTTCTACGCCCAGAAAGGCGGCCAGGCGCTGGTTCACGTCATCCACATATGCGGTGGCAACGGCCACGGTCTTCAAACCCAAAGCACGCATGCCCCGCAATATGGCATAGCTCATGGTCGTGCAGGGCAAGCCTGTTGCCTGCTCCATCTGGTCTTTCAAGCGCTGGTTGAGATCGGCGCCTCGATAAAAGCTAAGCGATGTCCCCATCAGGGAAATCGCCGATACCCCCTCGTCCGCCAAGGCTCTGGCTTTTTCAATGACGTGATCAATGACCTGGTCATAACCCTGCTTGTCCACGGTACCCAGGGACAGGCCCTTGGCGATAAACCTGAGTCCAGGGTACATAATCCGGGCGTCCGGGGGCACCTCGCCCGCGGCCGGGGGGACAATCAGGCCTATGGGCTTCTGGGCGTCGGGGAAAGAAAAGCTCATCATGGAATTCCAGGCTAGTGATTAAACTTCAAATCAGCCTGTTTGATCACGCCGACCCAGCGGGCTTCTTCTCGCCGCATCCAGTCGGCTTGCCAGGCCGGATCGTGGAAATCGGTTACCGCGCCCTGCACGATAAACGAGTCTTGCACCGACTTCTCGCCCAGCGCCTGTTTCAGGGCGGCCGTCACAGGAGCCAGCGCACTGGCCGGCGTGCCTGCGGGGGCCAGCAAAAACAAGGAGGGCGTAGCCTGGTAGCCGGGCAGCGTTTCATCGACTGCGGGCACATTGGGCAAGGCCGGGAACCGCTTGGCCGACAAGCCCGCCAGAATACGGATTTTGCCGGCTTTTTCCAAAGCCATGGCCGAAGCCACGCTGGCAATCGCCATCGATACCTCGCCGGCCGCCGCCGCCTGGTTGGCCGGGCTGCCGCCGCGATAGGGTACGTGCAGGAGTTTTACCCCGGCCTTGATGCCCAGCAGCTCGCCGGCCAAATGGTGTATTGAACCCACGCCTACCGATGCGAAGGAGTATTTGCCCGGCTCCTTTCTGGCCATGTCCAGAAAACCGGACAGCGATTTGGCCGGGCTGGCGGCCGGAACAACAATGACCAGATCCGCCTGCCCCACCACGCCCACCGGCTCAAAGCTCTTTTGAATGTTGTAGCCGACCTTGGGATAGATATGCGGCGCAACCAGCAGCGATGAGTCGCCCAGCAGCAAGGTGTTGCCGTCGGGAGCCGATTTGGCCACATAGTCGGCGGCAATCGTGCCGCCGGCGCCGGATTTGTTTTCCACCACCACCGGACGCTTCAGCGTCTTCTCGATCTGGCGCGCCGTGATTCTGGCCAGAGTATCCACGCCGCCGCCCGGAGCGAATCCCACCACTATCCTCAACGGCGCAGTCTCGGCCGCCGCCAGCGAAACCACACCCAGGCTCAGCATGGCCGCCAATACAATCCTTTTCAGCATTTTTGTCTCCAAGGCCAAATAACAGGCCATTTATTTATAAATGAGTCTGGAATCAATGCAGGGTCGAAGGCGGCGCAAACAGGCGCGGCATGTCCACCAGGCCGCGATTCCATGCGGGACTGGTATCGGGATCGAACTGCAGGTATTCAGGGGAAGCCATGGCCAGGTCGCAAAAGTCCTTGCCGCCAATCAGAATATGTTCACAGGCCAGCTGCTGCGCAGCTTGCTCGTTTCTATCGATGACGGCCAGCAACAGGCGGTCGTGCTCGAACCAGGAATTGGCCATGCGCTCGGTAAAGTCGAAATGCCGCATGCGATAGGGGCCTGTGCGTTTGCGGGCGTGCAGGATCTGACTGATCAAATAGGCATTGCCGCAGCTGGCATAAAAATACTCGTGAAAAGCCTTGTTGTAATTGGAATAATCGGCCTGATTTTTTTGCGTAACCGCGCGCTTGCCTTCCTTGTGCAGCGCACGCAGGGCTTTCAACTGCACATCGTCAATGCGCTGCACCACTAAACGGGCGCACAAGCCTTCAGCGTGCGCCAGCGCCTCGAAGATGTCGGCCAGCTCATTGGCCGATAGCTGCACCACATAGATGCCCGAACGCGGAACCATCCGCACAAATCCCAGGGCGGCCAATTGCAGCAGGGCCTCCCGAACGGGCGTGCGCGAAACCGAGAAGATTTGGCTCAGCTTGTCTTCATCGAGCTGCACCCCGGGCGGCAACTGGCCCGACACGATGCGTGTCTCGATCTCGTAAAGCACCCGATCTGCGGCGGAAATGGACATAAGCGGCCCTGATGATTAATAGTCCGGCGCAAACCATTGATGCAGTACCCACAATCGCCGTTGGCTCATTCTAATAATAGCGATGTGATATATCAAAGCTTTCCCGAAAGCAAAAAATCCCCCCCATTGTCCAGGCATGATTTGCCCATCGCGGCATGATCGATCCGTGAACTGCGTCCCGAAATGCATCTGGCACTAAAATGGGTTCTTTGCCAAGCATCAAAGCCAACAATATGAAACCAATTCGTAAAGCTGTTTTTCCTGTCGCGGGACTGGGCACGCGCTTTCTGCCGGCCACCAAGGCCATGCCCAAGGAAATGCTCCCCATTGTGGACAAACCGCTGATTCAATACGCGGTAGAGGAAGCCATTGCCGCGGGCATCACCGACCTGATCTTCATCACCGGGCGCAATAAACGCGCCATTGAAGATCATTTCGATCGCGTCCCCGAATTGGAAGCCGAGCTCGAGGCAAAACATAAATCCGAACTGCTCGATATCGTGCGCAATATCATCCCTGCACACATCAATTGCATCTACACACGGCAATCCGACCCCCTGGGCCTGGGCCATGCCGTGCTGTGCGCGGCGCCCATAGTCGGAAACGAGCCTTTTGCCGTGCTGCTGGCCGACGACCTGATCGACGCGAAAACCTCGGTCACGCATCAACTGATTGAAGCCGCGCACCAGCAGAACGGCAGCGTGCTGGCCATACAGAACATAGCGCAAGACCAAACCAATAAATACGGAATTATTTCGGGCTCCCGCGTCAGCGATAAAACCACGCGCCTGACCGGCATTGTCGAAAAGCCGGCGCCCGATGCGGCGCCGTCCACCCTGGCGGTGGTCGGCCGTTATGTGCTGGAGCCGGAAATATTCGAGCACCTGCGGCAAACCCAGGCCGGAGTCGGCGGTGAAATCCAGCTTACCGACGGCATTGCCAGCCTGCTTAAAACACGCGACGTTTACGGCTTCGAATACGAAGGCCTGCGCTACGATTGCGGCAGCAAGGCCGGCTTCTTCCAGGCCACGCTCGAACTCGGACGCAAGTACCACGGCCTGTAGGGTGCCCCTGGGGTAGGCACGAGGCCCACTCCCGCGAATTGCTTAATTGCTTATCGGTGAATCTTTTCGGATCGGAGCTCGTTCAGTCCCGCGACAACGCGGGCGACGGCACCTGTGTGCTTCTGCACCCAGTGCGCGCCCGCCTCGCCCATCTTCGCCAGGCATTGGGGGTGATCCAGCATCTGCAATGCCTTTTGCAGCGCCGCATCGGGCGACTGAACCCTTAGCGCCGCGCCCTCATCGATGGCATCGACGACGGCCTGCTCGAAATTCCGGGTATGCGGCCCCACCAGCACCGGCACGCCGGCGGCGCACGCCTCGATCAGGTTCTGCCCTCCCAGGGGTTCAAAGCTGCCCGCCACAATGGCGACATGGCTGCCGGCGTAATACACCGCCATTTCGCCCAGGCTATCGCCCAGCAGAACCAGCGGCTCGCCGCCGGCACGCAAGGCCGAAGCACCCGCCTCGCCCATATCGACCAACTGCGAGCGCCGCACAAACGGTATGCCGGCCTCTTGCAGCAAGGCGGCCGCACGGTCGAAGCGCCGCGGGTGGCGCGGGATCAGGTAAAACATAACGCGCTCGGCCAGGCTTTTGCCTTGCGCCGTGGCCCGCCTGTCTTGCTTGACGATGGCATTGACGAACTGCTCGTCTTCGCCTTCGCGTGTGCTGGCAATGGCAATGGCCTTGCGCTGCAGGGCGGCGCTGAACGCCTTGCCGCGCGCCACTTTGTCGGCCGGCAAACAGATGTCGAACTTGAAATTGCCCGATACCCGCACCGCCGACGCCCCAGCCTGCTCCAGGCGTTGCGCATCGTTCAGTGTCTGGGCATACACCGCCTGCAAGCTGTCGTAGGCTTCGCGCATGACACGCCCGGCCCGCAGGCTCTGGCGCAGGGAATGGTCGGAAAACCGCGAGCTGACCAGCATCATGGGTACGCGGGCCTTGCGCGCGGCGGCAATCACATTGGGCCAGACCTCGCGTTCGATCAACACGCCTACGCTGGGCCGGTAATGTGCAATAAACCGCTGGGTGCATCCCGGAAAATCATAAGGCAGCCACTCTTGCTGCAGGCGGCCCTGGGCTATGGCCTGTTCGAATACCCGTGCTCCTTCAGCGCGTCCGGTCACCGTCATGTGCGTCAGCAATACGCAGTTGCCCTGGTCCAGCAAGGTTTGCACAAACGGCTGGGCAGCACGGGTTTCACCCAGGCTGACCGCATGCACCCAGACAGGTTCTTCAAGTTTGCCGGCTTGGGCATAATGGCCAAAGCGGCTACCCGACCAGACACCCCAATCGCCGCCGGCGCGCCGCGCACGCAATGCCATCCACCCGAGCAGGCCCGGGGACAAAAGACGGATGCAAACAGTGTAAAAAAAACGATTCAATGAGGCTTTACCGCAAGGTTATAAAACAAGACTGTCGATCTGCGGGGGGCGGCCCTTGTAGTCGCCCGCCACCGATGCATATCCCCATTTTAAACGCAGTTGATACACAAAAGACGACAAAAACCCTATTTTCGTGTCATATTGACCACTATGGCAGACCGCAAGTCCTGTTCAGGCCAGGGTATCGACCCTTTCGGCGGCCAAGCGAGCAAACAGCAGATTGCCGCGACGCGAGCCTTAGTCGGGTGTATCCGCCCCTTCGGCGGCGGCATTGAAAGAAAAACTCTGCTCCTGGCCGGTCGCAGGATTAGCCCGATCGCGAGAAGCCAGGGCCTGCTCGACAGCGCTGAGCACCGTTTCGGCCGATGGCGCATTGCCGCGCTCGCCCAGGCTGGCTGTGTACGCGGGCCCTTCAAGCGGGGTACGCACCGGTGTGGAGGCTTTATAAATGCCTATGGTGGGCCTGCCCAGGCCCGCCGACAAATGCGTCAGGCCGCTGTCAAGCCCCACCATCACGCGCGCGCAGGCCAGCACGTGCGCAATCTGGTTGAGATCCATGCGCGGCAGCACTTCGCCTTGATTCCTGCCCGCCACCAGCGCTTGCGCCCTGGCAATCTCGGCCGGATTGCCAGCCAGCAATTTAAGCGCCAGGCCATGCTCCTGCAAACGCTCAAACACTTTGTGCCAGTCGGCTACCGGCCAAAGCTTGTCGTCGCGGCTGGCCGACGGCATGATCACTGCATAGGGCTGGATCTCGGCCCCATCGGTAATCGCACCCAGGCCAAAATCGGGTTCGCCGCTATAGGTATAGCCGAAGGCGGCGGCGGCCAGTTCGCGCTGCCGGGTGACGGCCGGCTGCCAGAAGTTGACCGTATGCTTGACGTTGTAAAAAAAGGAAGCCAGTGGTTCGCGTGCAGATTGCCGGTCGAGGCCATGCCGCACCCCGTGGGTCTGGCGCACCAGCCACACCGATTTCATCAGGGCCTGCATGTCCAGCACCACGTCGTACTGGCGCGATTGCAGGTTTTGGCGCAGCGCGGCGCGCTCGGCGCGTGTATCGGCGGCCCACCAGTGCTTGCGCCAGCGGCGGTGCGCCACCGTGATGACCTCATTGACCGCCGGATGCCAGGCGGGAATCTCGGCAAAATTCTCTTCGACGATCCAGTCGATCTGCGCATGCGGCACATGCCGGGCAATATCGGATATGGCCGGCAGCATGTGTACCAGATCGCCCAGCGAGGACGTGCGCACAATGAGAATCTTTTTCGTCATGGCGCGATTATAAAGTAGGGGCGGGTCTTGTGAACTGACCCCATGCATCCAGATACCCGATTTGGAGGGCTAATTCAGCATTAAATGAACACAACCTTGGATACATCCGGTTCGCGCTGGGTGGAAATGAAGCTCAAGAACGACAAGCTGTCCGTATCCAGCACAGCCACCCTATCATCATCCTGGGAAATGAAGGCAATGGGCCGGGTGGGATGGAAGGAAACAGCAATCGCGCGAGCTTCCAGCCTGACATAGCCGATTTCGCGCAGATCCGACTGCCCCACGATCGAGAGGCTCCGATCGCCGTAGTTGGAGATGAACAAACGCCCATCCCGAAACAGATTGATGCGCGTTGGATCTTCGCGCGATGCCGCCGTGTACTTGACCCGCATGGTTCGCGTGTCGATAGCGGCAAGCGTCCCGCTCCATCGGTTCGTTACGTACAGTGTGCCTTCATCCTCGCTCAGGCAATATCCCTCGGGCTTTTGACCTGGGGCGCACAACACCGCAGACGCCAAAGGATCCCAGGGAAACACCTTGGCAACGGTATGCGACAGCAGGTTCATGCAATAAGCGGTGCGGCCATCGCGCGCCAAAGCGAACAAATGGCTTTTGATCCCTGCCGACGAGGTGGCGCGCTTGGGGCCCACGTCGGACAAAGGCTCGTCCAGCACCAGCAAAACCGCCTTGTCTTCGCTTAAGACATAAAGACGGTCTTGCTCATCCATTTGCATGCCATGCAGGCGGTTGTAGGGGGATAGATCTATCGTGCGCATCAACGCCCCACTGGCGATATCCACCTGAAACAAGACATGCCCGCCCTCGCCGGTATGCCCGGAAGTTTCCACGCCATAATGCCCTATCCAGGCCACCTTGTTGTGACTGTCGGTCACGAACTCATGGGGGTAAAGGCCAAGCTCCAGCGAGCGAAAGCGCTCACCCGTGTGTATGTCGTACCAACTTATGCAATGGCTGCATTTTTCGACCAATAGCAGTGTTTCGCGGCCTGTCATTTTTGCAATCCTTTGGCATTGAGGTGAATTCTGTACAGCGAGGTCGTGGCACAGATAAAAAGTGAATCGCCCCCCAGGCCGCCAAACGTCAGGTTCCCAACCTTTTCAGGCACCGGAATTTCCGCCAGGCGTCTGCCGTCGGAATGATAAATTTGCACTCCCGACGCACTGCTGGTGTATATCCAACCTCGCTCATCAAGCCTGAAACCATCAGGTAGACCGGGATTTACTTCCGCAAATGTCTTCGGATCGGACAAGGTGCCGCCCGCTCCCACCTTGAACGATATGATGTGATGGCGCCCCTGGCCCTCGGGACGCAGTGCCGCCGAGGTATCCGATACATACAGGACGCTCTCGTCGGGAGAAAACGCCAAGCCATTGGGCTCATCGAGGTAATCGGTCGCAATATCCAGCGCCGAAGTCCGGGGATCGAAGCGGAACACATAGTTGTGACGTAGTTCGGAAGGAGCCTTGTGGCCCTCCCGATCTGACAAGATGCCATAGGGAGGGTCGCTGAACCAGATCGTGCCGTCGCTCTTGACCACAATATCGTTGGGTGAATTCAAGCGTCGCCCCTGATACCTGTCAACCACGACCTCATCTTCCGTCCTGGCCAGACCGTCTATCATCCGCGTCCTGATAATGGCGCGCCGACCGTGCGAACAATGCAGAATGCTGCCGTCCAGATCGCGATAATGGCCATTGGTGAAATCCACCCCCTCACGCCAGACTGAAAACCCCTCGTCCTCGCCTTCGCGCCAGCACAGTATCCGGTTGTTGGGGATATCACTCCACAACAACGAACGGGCCTCATGGATCCAGACCGGCCCTTCGCTCCAGGCCGCACCTGTCGCCACCTGCTTCAGACGAGAATCCGGCCGGAACACCCCACGCGCGGCGTCATCGAAAATTATTGCAGCACTCATCTCTTCCACCTGTTCGCCCCCACATCCAGGAACGGATATACCGCCCGATCCACACACGACACCTGAAATTGTCTTCATACATGTTTCCGGCCTTTGAGCTTTGCACCGCTGAACCCCCATAAAGGCCGGTGACGCATTTGCGCCGCCCATTCGCACTTCGAAAACCGCCGTACACCTGGGCCGACTGGCGCTCGCCGATTGCCCGGCAAACTCGGATCCGGCCCCCAAATGGCCTGATAGGTATCGATGCACCGCCCTTGATATTGCCAATACACCAGCGTCGCGCCGTACACGCTCCACCATAGGAGCAAGGCAATGAACATCCAACGCGGCGCATCCGCCACAAACAGACCCAGCACAATGACAACCACGGCGCCGGCAATCAGCAGCCATCCCAGGAATTTATGCAAGCGCTCAAATACAAGCCTGCGCCGGGTCATCAAGTAATGATCGCCCAGCTCCATCCTCCGCCCGAAGGGAATGGAGCCATCGGCAGGCCCTCCCTTGGATCCACGCAACACGCCCGACAGCGCCTGTGCTGCCGCCACGGCCAGCAGCGACCAGCCGAACCAGGCATGCACATCCGCCAGCACACGGCCGGAACCCATATTGCCCCACGCCAGCGCGACGGCCAGACAGGCGGCGAACAAGCCGGCCGTCTGCAGCACCAGATGCGCATGCCACCACCACTTGTTATCCAGTTTCCTGGGCCAGTCCTGATTGGGCAATACTTTCAGATAACGGGCAATCAATCCGCCGATGGGTATGAGGAACCCCCAACTCAGCACCATCAGCCGCCCATGCCAGGCAGCCCAACCGGCCAGGTGATGTTCCGTGGCCCCCGATACCGGGGCCCACAGCCAGTTCCAGCAGTCCATCCAAAGCCCAGCATTCATAGCGTTGTATCACGCAGCCTCGATCTGTTCGAGTTCACGCGATCTCCGATTTAAGATCCGACAAGAACCGTTTCAGCGATTGGATTTTTTCCGTATTGCGGCGTATCAGAATTTGCAGCCTGGGTAATTCCAAACCTTCCAGCAAGGCTATTTTCACGATGGGGGTATCTGCCGGCAACAGCGGGATGACCGACTCCCGGCTTATCGAGCAAAGCTGCACATGGGCATTTATAAAGGCGTGAATCACAGCGGGCGACGGCGATTCGATTCGCGGTTCGATAGGAATCAGCCCCCGGCTCACGAATTGAGCGTCGAATACATTCCGCAACAAGGTGCCTTGCGTAGGCAAAACCCATTGCAACGACCGGCTGTCAGCCAGGGAAATTTTCTTTCCGGCCCTGGAACGCGTTTGGAAGTGCGGGTTGTCCCGATGCGCAATGACACAGAGGCGATCATCCTTTTCCCACAGTTCCTGGGCGTAGACTTCCCGCCTCATCTCATCGCCAAGTATGAAGCCGCCAATCGCGCAATCGATCTCGCCTTCTTTGAGCAGATGCAACAATTGCCGGCTGGTGGCGTCCAGCAAGGATACCGAAAGGCTGGGCTCCCGATCGCACATCCGGGACAAGGCCTTGGGCAAAATCTGCGTCACGACTTGCGAGATCGCGCCAATCCGCAGCAACTGCTTGGCTTGGGGATGAGGGCCGCGGGGTTCGAATTCGCTGTAGCCAAGCTCTTCCAGCACGATGCCCACCTTGTCCATCAGGTGAATGCCGGCCGCCGTTGGGGTGACGCCCCGGTGCTCACGCGTGAACAAAGGACAGCCGACAGCCTCTTCCATTTCCCGGATCATGCGGCTGGCCGCCGGCTGGGAGATATCCAGATGGGCAGCCGCCCCTTGAATCGTACCGGTGTCGCGCAGCACCGCCAGTAGCCGCAGGTGCTTGATTCTAAGGGCGTCAAAATACAAGGTTTTCAAGATATGGACCGTTATCTAAAAAATGGCGGCTAATGTCCGATGAGCCTGACCGGTTCGCCGGGAATGGGCGTATAGCTGCTCCCGCCGCGCCTGACGATGGCGTCCGCGCCGCCGTGCTGCGCAATCAGCCGCCCCTGGTCGACCTTGGCCTGAGCGTCGGTTTGCCCAGGATCGCAAATACCCGCCAGTGTCTCCGCGAATGCCGTCAATTCCGATTCATGCCGTCCGCCTAAAGCCAGATCCTGGAACTCTTCGGGGTCGTGCTTCAGATCGAATAGTTCAGGGCGATACCCGGTATAGCAAATATATTTTTTGTCGCCCTTGCGCAGCATATACGCCGCACTGACCGATCCCGCCGCATGGTATTCACTGAATACCGCGCGCTGGCCGTCGTACGGCTTGGCCGCGATCTCGAACAAGGACCGGCCGGGCAGCTCGGCGCCTTCCAAATCCTGCCCAACCGCATCCAGTATCGTTGGATAACAGTCGACCAGCGATACCGGAGTGTCGACCACGGCCTGCTGCGCCACCCTGGGGCCCGACATGATCAACGGCACAGACACAGACTCCTCGTACATGGTGGATTTACCCCATAAACCGCGAGCCCCCATGTTGTCGCCATGATCGGACAGGAACAGCACAACGGTATCGTCTGCCAGTCCGTTGATTTCGAGCGCCCGCAATATCGAACCCACGTTATTGTCCATGAACGAGCAAAGGCCGTAATACGATGCAATGGCAACCCTTCTTTGCTGATCGTTCTCGAAATACGAATCGAAACGATAGCAATCGTCCCATTGTTGAACCCAGGGATGCAAGCCGCCAGCTGTCTTTTTAGGCAGAGGGATATCGCTGGGGTTGTAAAGCGCGTAATACTCCGGAGGGGCAATCAACGGCGAATGCGGGGCAATGAACGAGGAAAACAGCACCCAGGGCTTGTCGCGCTGCGTGGCGCCGTGCTTCGCCAGCCACTGCACAGTTCGAGCGGTAATATCGCGGTCATAGTCGATGTATGTGCTTGCGCCCGGGCCTATGCATTGCGCCAGGTCTTTCGACTGGTGCCGCACAGGCGGCGGATTGCGTATCAGGCCATACAAATCGCCCACGCCGGCCTCGATATGCATGGGAATGATTTGCTCGCTAAAGCCCGCATCGATGTCCGCATTGGCATAATGCAGCTTGCCGATCGAAATCACCTCGTGGCCGGTGTCGCGCAAGTGCCGCGCCCAGCTGCGCATACGGCCGTCGTAGGCAATGGCGTTGTCCCAACATTTGTTCTGGTGCACATACCGCCCCGTGGCCAGCGCTGCTCGCGCCGGAACGCAAATTGGCGAGTTGGTATAGGCATTGCGAAAGACAGTGCCCTTGGCGGCCAGCTTGTCCAGATTAGGAGTCTTGACCATGGGATGGCCGTTGAACCCGAGCATTTTTTTGTTGTGCTCGTCGTTCATGATGATAATCAGATTAGGAGTTTTCACGGCTTTGCTCTTGGACTGTCAAAGTCAAAATGTAATATTGTTTTCGTGAACCACACGCGCCCAACGCTGGGTTTCTTCTTGCACGAACCGGGTGTATTCCTCGGCGCTGCGCAGATCGACATGAGCGCCCAAGCCAACGAATTTCCCTTGAACCTGAGGATTCTCCAACGCTTTGTGCAAGGCATCGGTCAAGATCTTGCGCAAGGGATCGGGCAGGCCTTTGGGCGCAAACAAGCCATGCCAGTTATCCACCAGAAGGCCAGGCGCCCCGAACTCCTTGGAAGTGGGAACTTCCGGCAAGGATTTCAGCCGGGTCTCGGAGGTGATGAACACAGGAACCACTTTTTTGGAATGGATCAAGGGCATGGCCGCGGATACGCCTGCGAAGGTCATTTGTGTTTCACCGCTGGCCACCGCCAATACCGCCGCCCCGCCGCTCTTGTAAGGAACATGCAGAAGGTCCAAGCCCAATTCCTTCTGCAGCAAAATACCGGCCAAATGCTGCGGACCTCCGATGCCGGGCGAGGAAAAAACCATGCCTTGAGGCTGTTTGGCCGCCAAGGCCTTCAGGTCGCTCAAGCTGCGCACATGAGTACCCGGCCCGGTAACGAGCACCAAAGGCACTGAAGCAACGGCGCCGACAGTCGTGAAATCCTGCGATCGATAACGAACCGTCCGGGACAAAGGCGACAGGGCAATATTGGAGACGGTGCCCATCAACAAGGTGTAGCCGTCAGGGTGGGCGGATGCCACGTAGCCCGCACCAATCGCTCCGGTCGCGCCTGGCTTGTTTTCGACAATAATCGACTGTTTTAGCGCCTGGCCCATGTCGGTGGCCACGATCCGAGCCAATACATCGGGAGAGCTGCCCGCCTCGGATCCCACGACAATCGTGATGGGCCGCGACGGAAACCCACCCGCCGCCTCGGCCCCGGTCGAGGCGGCCGCCAGCAAACCGATAAACACCGCGTTCAATACCACTTTTCCACTCATATGACTCACCATTGATCTCCTGTCCTGTTTTATGGGGCGCTTTGCCGTCGGCCTGCAGTTTCCTCGTTTCGCGCATCGTGCCTTACTCAGAAAAACACTATGCATGCCAACTTTGCATACCTTGAAATTTTTGAAAACCCTTTATTCAATGGGCTTTTTTTACAGAATATCACCTGGAGATCGGTTTCTAAATTAAGTTTTCACGATACATATATCCACTTTTAGGATAGCAATCCCACTGCGCCTTTTTGCCCTGGATATTCTGGTCTCGTCGCGAAAATCAAACGGAGCGGCCGCACGACCGCCCTTGCGAACGATGGAAGAAGAAGGATTCGCCAGGTATCACTTGAGGTTATCTCCATATCGCACTAATTCATTATTAAGCTATCGCATGTTTCGCCATACTGGTAGCCCTGATTGACCCGCAACGCCATTCCGATTCATGCCGCACGGGGTAAATCGCCCACGCCACACACTGCTCGACACATTCACGAGCGGCCCCTAATGGAGAATCAAGTGAAAGTAGTCAATATCCGAGCGCGCGTTTTCGAATGGAAAGGAAAGACAGTCCCCCCCCAACCTCATTTCTGCACCAACGCCATGAGCCTGCTGTGGGATCGCGGCGACTCAATGGGCACCTTCCGCTTCCATGGCTGGACCGTAGTGGAAATCGAAACTGATGACGGGCATGTGGGCATAGGCAATGTCGCGCTGGCGCCTCGCATCGCCAAGCAGATCATCGATCAGTATCTCAGTCCACTCGTCATCGGCCAGGACCCCTTCGACTATGAATACCTATGGCAGCGCATGTACCGCTCCACACTAGCCTGGGGGCGCAAAGGCGTAGCCATGGCCGCCATTTCGGCAATCGATATCGCCTTGTGGGACTTGATGGGCAAGGCCACTGGCCGACCGGTCTTCAAGCTTCTGGGCGGGCGCACCAAAGAAAAAATTCCTTGCTACGCCTCCAAGCTCTATCGCAGAGACCTGAGTGAAATGCAAGGTGAAGCCCAGTCTTACCTGGACCAAGGCTTCAGCGCCATGAAGATGCGCTTCGGCTACGGCCCCAAGGACGGGCCCGCCGGCGCACGCAAGAATATCGAAAGCGTCGAAGCCGTGCGCGAAGTCATAGGCTACGACGTAGACCTGATGCTCGAATGCTATATGGGCTGGAACCTGGAATATGCCAAGCGCATCTTGCCGAAACTCGAACGCTTCGAACCCCGCTGGCTAGAGGAACCCGTGATCGCCGACGATATCGACGGCTACGCCGAACTCAACCATCTGACCAGTATTCCGATCTCGGGGGGCGAACACGAATTTACCAGCCATGGGTTCCGCCAGCTGCTCGACAAGCGTGCCGTTTCGGTCATCCAGTACGACACCAATCGAGTGGGCGGCATTACTGCGGCCCACAAGATCAACGCCCTGGCCGAGGTCTATGGCGTTCCTGTCATTCCGCATGCGGGGCAAATGCACAATTATCATCTCACCATGTCGACCCTGGCCTCGCCCATGTCGGAATTCTTCCCCGTGCACGATGTCGAAATAGGCAACGAATTGTTCTACTACATCTTCGACGGAGACCCCGCTCCGCAAAACGGCTATCTGGATCTCGACGACAACCTGCCCGGACTGGGCCTGACCCTGTCCGATAAATACCTGGACCAATTCAATATCATCGAATAAGCCGCGCGGGGCGGCCTCGTTTCTACCGAGGCCGCCCCGCCGTCATTGTTCGAGACACAAAAAACTATACAAGCCGGGTACTCTCCATGGCGGCCCGGATCTCGAGGATGAACACTTGAGAGGCAGGACTGAGAATGCGGCCTTTGCGGGTGATGATTCCGTAGGAAGGTATTTGCCTTTTGATTTTCAAGGGCACAATGCCCAGCGTCTTGCGCTCTTCGTAGTGCTTGGCCACCAGCGTCGGCATGACCGCCAGCATATCCGACTGCCTGAGCAGGGAAGAGGTCAGCAGCATGGACGAGGTCTCGAGAATATTGATCGGCAAGGCCAGGCCAGACTCCATGAACACCAGTTCCAGCACCTTGCGCATAGGGCTGGGATGAGCCTGCAGAACCCACGGATACTGCAGCAGGCCGGCCAAAGTCACTTTGCGGTTGCGCACCTCGGGATTGGACGGGCCGGCCACTATCGACAAAGCCTCTTCGGCAATGGGCTCGAACATAAGCTCGCGGCTGTCCCAGTTATCGGGCACGCGGCCGATGGCCACGTCCAGCCGGTCCTGCAACAGCGCCGTGATCAGCACATCGCTGGTATCGATCTGGATGCTGGGAGCCAGCCGCGGGTGGCGCTGCTTGAGCATGATCAGCGTGTCGGACAGCAGTTGAGGGGCGGGGGCCATGATGGCGCCGATGCGGATCTTGCCGATATTTCCCGATTCGATGGCCACCAGCTCGTCGCGTACGCCGCCCAAGTCGGAAAACACCACCTGCGCATAGCGAGTCATGACCTCGCCGTAGGCTGTAGGCTGTACGCCACGCCGGAGACGATCGAAGAGCTTGAGCCCGATCACGTCTTCCATCTCGTGCAGCATTTTCGTGGCGGCGGGCTGGGTCAGGCCGATTTGCTCGGCGGCCTTGCGCAAGGAACGATGTTCATGCAGCGCCAGCAGCAAACTAAGCTGCCGCATGCGCAGGCGATTGAATAATATGGCGGCGTTAGGTATCACTTGGGGTTATCACTATATCTTATTAATTTATTATTAAGCTATCACAAGTTTGGCCATACTTGTAGCACTAAATCATAAATTACAGGAGACACCATGCAGACATCCCTGAAAAAACAGTTGCGCCGCGGTGCGATAAGCGCCGGCCTGATGACCAGCCTGTTTGTCTCGGCCCACAGCTATGCCGCCGACGCCTGGAAGCCCACCAAGAATATCCAGGTTATCGTGGCGGCCGGAGCGGGCGGCGGCACCGATCAATTGGCGCGCCTGATTCAATCCATCATTACGCGCCACAAGCTCATGGATGTCTCCACCGTGGTCGTCAACAAAGGGGGCGGCAACGGCGCCGAAGGCTTCCTGGACATCAAGATGGCCAAAGGCGATCCTTACAAAATCATTGTCGGCACCAACAATGCGTACCTGTTGCCGCTGGTGGCCAAGCTGGGCTACCAATGGACGGACCTGACACCGGTTGCCATGGTGGCCCAGGACGATTTCATTCTATGGGGTCCTGAAAACTCGCCCTTCAAAACCGTCAAGGACTACATCAATGCCGTGAAGGCCACGCCAGCCAAATACCCCATGGGCGGCAGCCAATCGAAAGATGTGGACCAAACGCTGACCATGCTGATCAACAAGACCGAAGGCACCAAGTTTGTGTACATTCCGTTCAAGAGCGGCGGCGAAGCGTCCACACAACTGGCGGGCGGCCACATCGCTTCCAACACCAACAATCCCAGCGAGAGCATCTCGCAATGGCGTGCCCACCAGGTCAAGCCCTGGTGCGTGTTCAGTAAAGAGCGCATGGTCTATACCAAGAAAATCACCGATACCCAGGCCTGGTCCGATGTGCCCACCTGTGTTTCGCAGGGCATCCACATCGATGAGTTCCGTTTCCCGCGTACCGTCTTCATGCCGGGCGGCGTCACCGACGCACAACGCCAGTACTATGTCGACCTGCTGAAAAAAGTCACGGAAACGCCCGAATTCAAAGAGTATCTCGAGCGCGGCGCATTGGTGCCCAGCTTCCTGGCGGGCAAGCAATTCAACGACTACATTCAAGCCGACGACAAACGGGCCCGCGAGATTTTCAAAGAGGCGGGCTGGCTGAAGCAGTAAATATCCGCAAACCGGCTGCGTCGCGGCAACTCAAGCACCACGACGCGGCAACTCTTCGAATCGAAGGCCATGAATACACAGACATCCGCAGACACACCCGGCCCTGCCGGCCCGCCCCCCGGACAGGGCGGGCTGAGCCTGCGCGTGGGCGGGCTGGCCACCTCCTTGTCGCTCGTGATTCTGGGCGGCATCGTCATGGCGGGCAGCCTGCAGCAGGGCATAGGCTGGGACGACGGCGGCCCCATGGCCGGGTATTTTCCTTTTTACGTTGGGCTGTTCCTTGCCCTGTCCAGTCTGGGCACCGCTATCAAAACCCTGTCCAAATGGCCCTTCGGCCGCGCCGACCTGACCACCCGCCCGCAGCTCAAGCGCGTGCTGGGCGTATTCATTCCCATCTGCGTTTACGTGGCGCTGATGCCTTTCATCGGCATGTACGTGGCCTCGGCGCTATTCATTGCCTGGTTCATGTGGCGCATGGCCGAAGACGGCAAGCGTTACAGCTGGCTCAAGATCCTGACCATCTCGATCGTGGTGCCGCTGGCCTGCTATTTCATTTTTACCCGCTGGTTTGAGGTTCCGCTGTACGCCGGCCCATTCCCGGCCTGGTTCGGAATGTAGGACGAAACCGCATGGAACAACTCAACCTGCTGATGCACGGCATGAGCGTCGTACTGTCCTGGTACCACATCATGATCATGATCGCCGGCATTTTGCTGGGGATACTGGTGGGCGTGCTGCCGGGCCTGGGAGCGCCCAACGGCGTGACCCTGCTGCTGCCCATCACCTTCACCATGCAGCCGGTATCGGCCATTATCCTGCTGTCGTGCATGTACTGGGGCGCCCTGTTCGGCGGCTCGGTCACATCGGTCATATTCAACATCCCGGGCGAACCCTCGTCGGTCGCCACCACTTTCGACGGCTATCCTATGGCCCGGCAGGGGCGCGCCGGCGAAGCACTGACGGCGGCCTTTACGTCGGCGCTGCTGGGCGCGCTGGTGGGCGTTCTGCTCATTACCTTTCTGTCGGGCTATATCGCCAAATTCGCGCTGAGCTTCAGTTCGCCGGAATTCTTTGCCGTCTATGTGCTGGCGTTCGGCAGCTTCATCGGCCTGAGCCGAACCCCGCCGCTCAAAACCATATCGTCCATGATGATCGGTTTTGCCGTCGCCGCCGTAGGCATGGATACGGTGTCAGGCAATCTGCGCCTGACCTTCGGAATCCCGGACCTGCTGCGCGGCATCAGCTTTGAAGTCGCGGTCATAGGCCTGTTCGGCATAGGCGAAATCCTGTGCACGGTGGAAGAAGGGCTGGTATTCAAGGGCGAGCACACAAAAATCAACGCCCGGATTGTCTGGCAGACCTGGAAGCAAATGCCGCGCTATTGGGCCACCTGGCTGCGCAGCGTGGCCATAGGCTGCTGGATGGGCATTACCCCGGGCGGCCCCACCGCCGCATCGTTCCTGAGCTACAGCGTGGCCAAGCGCATGTCGAAAACGCCCGAGCGTTTCGGCAAAGGCGCGCTGGAAGGCGTGATCGCCCCCGAAACCGCCGACCACTCGGCCGGCACCAGCGCCCTGCTGCCCATGCTGACGCTGGGTATCCCGGGCTCGGCCACCGCCGCCGTGATGCTGGGCGGCCTGATGATCTGGGGCCTGCAGCCCGGCCCAACTTTGTTCCTGGAACAGAAGGATTTCGTCTGGGGCCTGATCGCCAGTATGTATCTGGGCAATGTGGTGGGCCTGGTCGTGGTGCTGTCCACCGTGCCGCTGTTCGCTTCCATTCTGCGCGTGCCGTTTTCCATCATGGCGCCGATTATCGTCATTGTGTGCTGCATCGGCGCCTACGCGGTCAATCAGTCGCTGTTCGATGTGGACTTGATGCTGGTGTTCGGCGTGTTCGGCTATTTGTTCAAGAAGCTGGGCTACCCGATTGCTCCGCTGGTGCTGGCCGCCGTGCTGGGCGACAAGGCCGAAGATGCGTTCCGGCAATCCATGCTGTTCTCGGGCGGCAGCCTGGGCATTTTCTGGCACAACGGCCTGGCGGGCACCCTGACCACGCTGGGGTTGCTGATGGCCTGCCTGCCCCTGATCGGGCGCCTGTTCAAGCGTAAAGAACCGATTCCGGCCATTGTTCCAAACCCGGATTAAACGAACTCCATCGAGATACCATGCCTGCACAAAAACCCACGATTGCCCTGACCTTGGGCGACCCCGCCGGAATCGGCCCTGAACTTATCGCCAAACTGTTGAACGATCCCGCCAACCTGCAACAGGGCAATATTGTGCTGATCGGCGACCCATGGCTGTGGGAGGCCGGGCAAAAAGCAGCAGGCGTGGCCGTGGCCACCCAGGCCATTGCCTCGCTGGCCGACGCGCGCGGCGCAGCCGGCGACAAGCCGCTGTTTGTTGCCGTCGACAGCGTTGCTCCCGGGCAAGTCCGGCAAGGACAGGCCGCCGCATCCGGGGGCGCCTCGGTGCTGAAGATTCTGAACCTGTGCATGGATGCCGTGATGGCCGGCCAGATCGACGCCATCTGTTTCGCACCGCTGAACAAGCACGCCATGAAGCAGTCGGGCATGAAGTTCGAAGACGAGCTGCATCACTTCGCCAACTACCTCAAGGTGGACACGTATTTCTGTGAGTTCAATACGCTGGACGGCTTGTGGACTTCGCGGGTGTCTTCGCACGTGCCGCTGAAAGACGCGACGTCGCTGCTCAGCAAAGAACGCATCGAAGACGCCAGCCGGCTGATCTACGATTCGCTCAAGGCGGCCGGCATTGCCCAGCCGCGGGTGGCGGTGTCCGCGCTGAATCCGCATGGCGGCGATGGCGGGTCTTGCGGGCGTGAGGAGATCGATATTATCGAGCCGGCCGTACGATCGTTGCAGCAACAGGGCTATCCGGTTGAAGGGCCTTTCCCCGCAGATACTATTTTCATCAAGGCGCGCGACGGCAAATACGATGCGATCGTTACGATGTATCACGATCAGGGGCAGATTGCGATCAAGCTGCTGGGGTTCGAGAAAGGGGTAACTGTGCAGGGGGGGCTGCCGATACCTATAACGACGCCGGCGCATGGCACTGCCTATGATATTGCGGGGAAGAATCTGGCGAATGTGAATGCCATGCGTAATGCTTATCTTATTGCTTGCCGCATGGGGGAGGCTTATAGGAAGAGATGGGGTGAGTCATAGGACAATCTTGGAGTTGCCGTTATGGGTGGCTTGTGGCTGTCTGTCTCATTCGTTATTTAGCTATTATTCTTGTTCTATAAGTACTGTTTTTGTTCTTAAGACACGAGGGCGGCGGGCCAATGGCCAGGGCAAATGCCTGCACGATATGCGTTCTTAAGGCGCGGGGGTGGCGGCCCAGGCAGGGTGGTGCTCGCATCGTCCGGTCCTGGCTTCGCCAGGACTGCCCGCGGCCGGCGCCTGGATCGGGCGGTCGCGGAACTCGCGTCGTCCACAGCCCCCCGGGCTGTGGACACCCGTGACGCTCAAACAGCCGCTCCCTTGCCTCCCGATCCAGGCGCCGGCCGCGGCGGACTCAAGCTCGCTCACCCTGCCTGGGCCGCCACCCCCGCTCGTATTAGGACTTTCCGTATGAGGGCTTTTGCGTGAGGGCTATTGTAGGGGGACTTCCTTTGCATGGGGCTTATGAACTATGGCCATAAGTTCACACGATTATGTGGGGATTGCAGGGGCATCTACGTGCTTGCTTGCGGACTCGTAAGGACTTGTTGTTCATGAGTTCGGAGTCAGCCTGTGGCCGCTCGTCGGGAAAACGTTTGAAACTGGCATCCATAATTGGCGTTCTATCAAGATGTATGACATCTCATATTCTTTTATAATCTATTGTGGCCAAAGAAAAATACAATTGGAAAATCGGGTTTACTATGGATAAACTAAGATATTAGTATTTCTGCGCTTTGGCTCCGTCATGCTGCTTCAAGGTTTACGGGCCGGTTTCATGGCTGGCAAAGCTACTTTTTAATTAATCGATGGCTATGGCATACAGCCGCTGCCGTCCCTGCACGACAAGGTATATTGTGAATATTACGGGTGCTATGCTGATCGGCGCCGAAGATGTCTTCGGTTCCAACAAAGAAATCAGGGCCATCAATCCGGCCACCAACGAAACTCTGGAGCCGGGCTTCAAGGGCGGCAACGCCCAGGACGTCGATCGTGCCTGCCGCCTGGCGCAGCGCGCCTTTGCCAGCTACCGCGAAACCACGCTCGAGCAACGCGCCGTGTTTCTCGAAGAGATTGCCGAACAGATCATGGCGCTGGGCGATGATCTGATCACCCGCGCTCACCAGGAATCCGGCCTGCCCCTGGGCCGTCTGCAGGGCGAGCGCGGACGCACCGTCGGCCAGTTGCGCCTGTTCGCCTCGGTTGTGCGTGCCGGCCGCTGGCTCGATGCGCGCGTCGACAACGCCCAGCCCAATCGCACGCCCATGCCGCGCAGCGATATCCGCCTGCGCTACATTCCGCTGGGACCGGTCGCCGTCTTTGGCGCCAGCAACTTTCCGCTGGCCTTTTCCGTGGCCGGCGGCGACACCGCGTCGGCGCTTGCCGCCGGCGCGCCGGTCATTGTGAAGGCTCATTCGGCCCATCCCGGCACCTCCGAACTGGTTGGCCGCGCGGTGCGCAAGGCCGTGCAGCAATGCGGCCTGGACGAAGGTGTGTTTTCGCTGTTGTTCGGCGCTGGCAGCGATGTCGGGCAAGGCCTGGCTGCGCACCCCATTATCAAGGCGGTTGCCTTTACCGGTTCGCGCAATGGTGGCGTAGCGCTGATGCATACGGCAGCGGCTCGCCCAGAACCTATTCCGGTATACGCCGAAATGAGCAGCATCAACCCTGTGTTCCTGATGCCCGCCGCGCTCAAGGCTCAGCCGGAAAAAATCGCGCAAGGCTTCGTGGCCTCGCTGCTCATGGGAGCCGGCCAGTTCTGCACCAACCCCGGTCTGGTCATAGGCCTGGCCTCGCCTGAACTGGATACGTTCGTACAAGCCAGCAAAGACGCTGTCGCCCAAAGCGCCACCGCCACCATGCTGACTCCGGGCATCCATAGCGCCTATCAAAAGGGTGTGGAGCAGCTTAGCCATCATGCCGACATTGAAGTGTTGGCCCGCGGCCAAGCTTCCAATGCGCCCAATCAGTGCCAATCGGCTCTGTTGCGCACAACGGCCGACGCTTTCCTGAAAGACCCGCACGGACTGGGCATGGAGGTGTTCGGCTCGAGTTCGCTGGTCATCGAATGCCGCGACGCCGCGCAAATGCTGGCCATCGTCGAAGCCCTCGAGGGCCAGTTGACCGCCACATTGCAGATCAAGGAAGGCGAAGACCAAGCACTGCTGTCCACACTGATCCCCGCCCTGGAGCTCAAGGTAGGCCGTATTCTGGCGAATGGCTATCCCACCGGAGTTGAAGTCTGCCACGCCATGGTGCACGGGGGCCCATTCCCCGCGACGTCGGACAGCCGCAGCACGTCGGTTGGAACCGCCGCCATCTATCGCTTCCTGCGTCCTGTGTCTTATCAGGATATTCCGGACGCATTGCTTCCCGAAGCCTTGAAGGCCGCGAATCCATGGAGCATTCCGCGCCTGGAAGATTGAAACGTAACCCTGGCCATTTGGCGTAAGGGCGCCATTTTAGGCGCTCTTACCTCTTTTTAAATGCGCCGGCCCCGCTATTCGAGCGTATGATTTTCACATACCAAAAACACTTTAATTTTCAAGTGGAGGTATGTCATGGACGGAAAAATAGAAGCACATAATGAACGCCCCGCAACCGTGTGGGGATCCGGCGGAGACGCCTATAACGAAATCAGCCATCAGATCGCCAGCGCGCTCGATCACTGTGTACTCAGAATCAATCCACAGCCAAACGAACGCATTCTGGATTTGGCCACAGGTACCGGATGGACATCGCGCCTGCTGGCACGCCGCGGGGCGAAGGTTACCGGCGCCGACATCGCCACCGACCTCCTCGCTGCCGCCAAAGCGCGAGCAAAAGCCGAGAACTTCGAGATCACCTACCAAATCGGCGATGCGGAAAAACTCCCTTTTGCGGATGGCAGTTTCGACGCCGTCGTTTCGACCTTTGGCGTAATGTTCGCAAGCCATCCGGAAGCGGCGGCGGCCGAGATGGCCCGGGTCTGTCGCAAAGGCGGACGTCTCGGCCTGGCGACCTGGACGCCGGACGGCAATGTCTACAAGATGTTCGTGGTGATGCGGCCCTACATGCCTACGCCGGCGAATCCCGCGCCACCATCCCCATTCGCCTGGGGAAACCGCGATCGCGTCCAGGAGAGGCTGGGTTCCAGTTTCGACCTGAAATTCGAAGAAGGCATCACGACCTACTACGATCAGGACGGCAAGGCCGCGTGGCACGCATTCTCCACCGGATACGGGCCTACCAAGGCCTTGGCCAACAGTCTGGACGATGCCCGGCGGGCGCAACTCCAGAGCGACTTCGCCGCCTTCCACGACGAATTCGCCACGGACATAGGCATCGCCGTCCCCCGCGAATACCTGCTCACGATCGGCACGCGGCATTAGATTCATCGATGCCGTGCGTAAGGGCGACTCTCGTGGCCGCCCGTGGGTGATGACGCACCGGCCTGAACGGGCAGGCACAAAGCCCGCCTCTGCAGAGCCTGGTGTGGACGTTCCCAGAATACCCATGCCAGATTACGAAACCTTGCGTGAGCATTCCGGGGATGTCCATGCCAGGCTACAGAGCCTTGTGCGGAAAGATCCTAGAATGCCCACACCAAATTCAAACGCGCGCCGTGGTCTTGCAGGCGGCGGGCGAATTGGCCGGCGTAGGCAACGCCCAGGCTCACATTCCTGGCAAGTCTGGCCTGCACACCCAGTTCGAATTGCCAGGCCTGGCGCGCCAAAGCTTGGCCTTCGGACTCAAAGACCGCATGCCGAGCGGCGTCCCTGAAACTTTGATGGGAAAAAGAGCGCACGGCACCGCTGGCGTGGCGCCAGGCCAGCAAGCCCCGGATCCTGGCGGCGCCCACGGCCGTTTCAATTTCGTGCGTCAGCCTTAATCCCAGCGTGGTAAATAGCGCCGACGGGCGGGCAGGCAAAACATCGAGCGCTGCCGCACCGCCCTGTTCGGTAAAGCCGTCGATATGGGTTCGCACCCAGGCCAGGCGCACGAAGGGCGCAAGAGTCGATGGGGATTTCGTTGCAGGTGAATGCGATGACGGGGATTGCAGGCGATCACTGGAGTCGCCCCTATCCATGAAATCCGTGCCCGCGGAGAGCGGGGATATCCGAGCCGATGTTGCCGCGCCCGCCGACGGCAACGATATCGGCCAGGCCACTTCCCCGAAGATTTGCGTGCCGCCGGCTTGATAGCGGCTTTGCAGATCATCGTGCAGGCCGGCCACAGCGACCTTTCGACGGCTTTCCACGCCATGCCGGGAATGCGCGGCGCCCAGCGCAAGCACGCTGCCCCGCCAGCGGCCGGCCAGGTTCAGGCCAAGGTGCGTGCTGTGAATCCGGGCATTGGCCATGGATTGGCCGCGCCATACATGGCTTTGCTGGGCGCCAAAGAAACCGCCCACGGCCCAGTCGGCATTGACCGGCGCACCAAGCCCCAGCACCAGGCCCTGGATACTGCGCTGATCGGCCGGCGTTCCCGATTGAGCGGCTCGATCGGCCGAGGAATAATATGCCTGGCTCCAAAACCGGGGCCGATCCGATTGAGCAGGCAATGCATCCGGCAAGACGCGGGAAGTATGGCCGACCGCTTGCGGACTATCGGCATGACGCGCTGCCTGTCGAACCGAGCGGCTTTCATCAAAAGGCAAGCCTGGCCCGAACGGGCTTGCGTGCTCAAGCACAGCCTCTCGCACGAAACGGCTATCGTCGATCAAGCTGGATTGCAGCGACGCGGCCCAGCTACCCGACAATTGCTGAAATGCCGATCGGGCCTGAGGCTCATCCAGCACCACCACTTTATCGTAAAGCGCCGGCCCTGCCGATCCATCCCCTCCCGCCGCCTCGTCTTCGACAGCATCGGCCACCTGCTCTTGCGTGGGCGTTTCCGCCACCTCGTCGAACGCCGTATCGTTGCGGGTCAGAGTCAGGTGCACCTGCTTGTCGTCATAGCTCAAGGACGGCGTCAAAAATGCAAAATTGCTTTGCACCGATGCGAAGCGACTATTGTCCAGTCCCTGTTCGGCGCGCAAGATCGGATAGTGGGTGCTGGTTTGCCAATCGCCCGCTTCGGCCAGGGCAATTACATCGCCATCCAGCAAGGCCTTGCCGCCGACCTGCACAAAGTCCGCGGCGCCCTGCGGCGTTGCCTCGACCTCGAACCGCGCATTGGGCTTGAACACCAGGTCGCCCTGTACCGCCAGCGTGCCTAGGCTGTTGCCCGCGGCCAGCGTGCCGCCGTCCATGATCGTCGCCGACCCGACCGAGCCCACGCCTTGCAAGCGCGCGCCCCGATTCACCCGCACCGATCCCGAAAAAAATCGATCCACCGCCAGCGTACCCTGATTCACCGTCGCCGCGCCGAAATACGCCATGGCATCGGCACTGATCCGCAAGCGTCCCGCCCCCTGCTTCACCAGCGGCGCCGCGCCGGCCAAAGTGCCCGCCTGGATAGCCTCGCCGCTATCGACCGTCATTTGCACGCTATCGGCATAATCGGCCGGCACGACATCAGCGTACGAACCCGCCGGCACTTCCCGGCTGATATCCATCGCCTGCAACTGCAGCGTATTCAGCAGCGTGATGCCCGGCGCATAACTCAGGACCGTGCCCGTATTGGCGTTCAGCGTCCGGTAGTCGCCTCCCAAAGCGCTGTTGCCGGCTACATGCAGCGTGCCTTGCAGCAGCAAGGTATTGCCGGCATAGGTGTTGGCTCCCGACAAAACCAGTGTGCCGGCCCCCAGCTTGGCCAGACCCTCGCGCGACGGCCATACATTGCCGATGGGGCCGTTCAAATGCAGGGCCGTATCCGCCAAGGTATTGATAACAGCCCGTTCGCCGATCCGCACTTCGCGGTTCGACTGAAACGATCCGCCCACATGCAACGCACCCCCAGAAAACACAAAAGGCGCATCGGGGGAACCCCATTGCGCCTCGTTCTCGATAATTTCCCAGCCATCCGGCGGCGGCGACCACAACACCGCCGACAAAGGATCGTGCTGCCGCTTGTGCTCAGTTTCGGCCAGCGGCGCGGCCACCGCCAAATCGCCCAGACCCATGCAAGAAACCCCCACGGCCGCCACTAAACTCCACAAATACCTGCAAACCGGCAACCCTTGCCACGGCCCATTGCCCGCGCCGACCACATGAATCCCACTTTCTTCCAACGGCAACACCGATACTCTTTGAATCGTCATTGTTTCCTCCGATAGGATAAAAAAGTCACATTCGTGACGATCGGATTATGAAACATTTAGATTTGCTTTGGTATATTTATTTATATTTTGATGCTTGGACGATGGCGTTCAATCGCCATGCGTGCCGCTGGCTGGGGGCTTGGGTAAGCACCGCGGGCCGTCAGGGACGTCGGCCTTCAGCGGGAGGTCAGGCGCCCCTGCGCCCTTGGCGCCGCAGGACGACATGCGTGGCCTTCTCCGACGCTACGGATTCAACGCATTCGTATCCCAGAGCCCGCAAGTCAAGCCCTTCGAACAGCGATTCTCCCCGGCCGAGCAGGACCGGCGAGATAGCAATATGCAGCTCATCAATGAGGCCCTCACGCAGATACTGCCGTACTGTGCCCGGCCCACCGCCGATCCGTACGTCCATGCCGGCAGCGGCTTCGCGTGCACGGTCTAGCGCCTCGCGAATGCCGCCTGTTATGAAGTGGAACGTCGTGCCGCCTTCCATCTCGATGGGTGGGCGCGCATGATGGGTCAAAATGAAGGCTGGCACGTGATACGGTGGATTGTCTCCCCACCAGCCTTTCCAGTTGGAGTCCGGCCAGTCCCCACGAATGGGCCCGAACATGTTCCTTCCAAGAATCCAGGCCCCAACATTCTGAAAGCTACGGGCGGCGAAATCATCGTCAACTCCGGTCGTACCGCCGTCCTTGCCGAACAAGACCCTCTGGAACGTGCGTGTTGGGACTAGCCACTGGTGCAGTTCCGTCCCGCCAACGCCGAGCGGATTGTCGATGTCTTGATTTGGGCCTGCCCCGTATCCGTCAAGCGAAATGGTGAAGCCGTCAACGCGAACTCGTGTCATCGTTTGCCTCCGTTTAAACGCCCAAGAAGTAAATCAACGAACGCTTTTGGCCGATTGTAGTCCCATGTTCACGATCAAACTCGACCTGTTGCAGGCAGGAATCCGAGTGATCAATTCCGAGGAAACTAGCCCGTCAGCACCAAAAATGCTTAATATAGTGAAATATAGTAAAAAATACTATACTTACGTATATTAAGCTAGAAATCAGTAGAGGATAAAATGGATCCATACCGTAATCCTTTTGCCCCAGGCGCAGGAAGTAGACCGCCTGAACTTGCTGGGCGCGATGCAATTCTTAAGACGGCAAGGATTTCATGTGGCCGCGCCGTTAAAGGGCGAAGCGCCCGATCAGTCATGCTCCTCGGGCTGAGGGGGACCGGCAAGACTGTCCTGCTAAATGAAATAGGGAAAATCGCACAGGAAGAAGGCCTTCTTGTCTCCAAGGTGGAGTCTCCGGAATGTGAGAGTCTCGCACGTCTTCTCTATCCTGAAATGCGAAAGGTTATGCGCTCGCTTTCGAGCGTACAGGCCGCTAAGCAGATGGCCGACCGCGGACTGAAGGGTCTTCGAGGTTTTGCGTCGATCTTCAAGATTGACATCGCTGGTGTCGAAATCGGCGTTGAGTCTGAGCCCGGCCTCGCTGATAGTGGGGACCTTCAGCACGATCTTCCAGACCTTTTTAATGTAATCGGTCAAGCAGCAAAAGCCGCAGGCAAAGGATGGATTCTTCTCATCGACGAAGTCCAGTACCTTTCCGTAGCAGATCTATCAGCACTGATCGTTGCCATCCATCATATGTCCCAAGAAGGCCTTCCAGTACTTCTCGTCGGTGCAGGTCTTCCGCAAGTTGCCCGACTCGCGGGCGAAGCAAAGTCCTATTCCGAGCGGCTTTTTCTTTACCCAGCCGTTGGAGCGCTCGATCAGCCGTCCGCTATTCAAGCGGTTGAAAAGCCGATATTAGACGAAGATGCCTCAATCGAACCGACGGCACTCGGCATCATCGTCGATCGTACACGTGGCTATCCCTTCTTCCTACAAGAGTGGGCTTCCACAACCTGGAACAACGCTGAAGGACCAGAAATCACCATTGACGACGTGAACCAATCCTATGCCGAAACTCTCGCTTCACTTGATGCAGGCTTCTTCAGAGTCCGTATCGATCGGCTGACCAAGTCAGAGATTCAGTTCGTGAAAACGATGTCGGAACTGGGTGATGGCCCCTATGCCATGGCAGATATTGCCAAGGCACTGGGGCGAACCCAGTCATCGCTCGGGCCAACTCGGGCCAGCATTATTTCTAAAGGAATGATTTACAGCACAGATCATGGCTATCTGAACTTTACCGTTCCACTCTTCGCAGAATACATGCAGCGCCAGGGATGAATCCGATCGTAGCGCAAGCGTTCTGAAAACCGACGCCGAAACCGTAGAAATGGAGCAACGAATGGAAATCGGTCCCATCCATACCGACGCCGACTACACGGCCATCCTAAAAGAAGTTTCTCGTCTCATGGAAAGCGACCAGGCGGCTGCAGCTCCTCGCCGGATAAACACAAACCCGCTTACCTCGTTCACAGGAAACTGCCCGGGCGCATGCATTTAGCCAAGCCTAAAAGTTCCGAATCAGCTTCTGGCCACAAGGCGATTTTACAAACGCAGGACCATCCGCTTCAACTGGCCGATTGACACGCGCTGGCTAGGTGAGGTTCAAGCCACCATCCGACAGTAGAATTTCGCCCGTCAAATAGTCCGAGGCGACCAGCATTGCAACAGCCTGGGCAATGTCTTCTGGACTAGCCGCCCGACGCATAGGCGCCCGTTCTTTCCAAAGTTGCTGTGCCTGCGTCCAGTCCGCCGTCATAGGCGTATCTACCAGGCCTGGTGCGACGGCGTTCACTCGGATATGCGGGGCAAGCGAAAGAGCAAGCAAGCGGGTCACATGGTTTAGCGCGGCCTTGGTCGCTGCGTAAGGAATGGATGCACCCTTTGGTCGGACGCCAGCATGCGAACTAACATTAACGACACACCCAGGCTTGCCCCGCGCGGCAGCATCACGGAGCGCGGATTCCGCATGCGCTACCAAACGAAATGGGGCAACGACATTGACTTCATGCAGTTCCTGCCATACATCCGGCGTGGCCGCCAAGATATCCGCATGCGGAATTACGCGACTGACGCCGGCGTTATTGACCAGCACGTCGAGTCGCCCCCACACGGCAATTGCTTCGCGTACAAGCCTCTCCCGGTCCGCCTCATTAGCCAGGTCGGCTTGCACATACGCCCCCTTGGCGAACTCGCCGGCCAACGCATGCCCTGCATCGACCGAGCTGCGCGAATGCAAGACGATAGCGAATCCCTCGTTTGATAGCCGTCGAGCAATGGCGGCGCCGATACCGGAAGTAGAGCCGGTGACAAGGGCAACAGGAGACGAAGAGTTCATAGACGTATCGATATCAAGAGTAAAGGGCCACCCACCGCAGAGCGCAGGACGTAATTTGGCGGCTTAACTTGTGGCCGATTGTAGCCAAATACAGATGGCCGAACCCGACGCAAAGCGGAAATTCGCGGATTTTTCGATAGTGGCCAGTAAAGGCTGATTACTGCCGTTAGTGGCATGCCTTGCGGTCGGTCGCTATGGAAGCCAGTACGGCTTGGCTGAGCTTAAGCTTTTCGCGCATGGTGCGGATGTCTTCACTGTTGCAGGCAGGAATCGGCTTCAGGCAAAGAGCATCATAACGGCCCATCGTCCGCTTGTTAATGAACCCTTGTCGATGCAGGTCGCTGGCTGTTTCGTGCACTGCTGCAAGTATTGAGCTTTTCACCTGAGTTTTATTGGTCATGGCAGATCTCCTGTAACGATCCGTTCTCGACGGCTTCCTTCAATTGTGATTCGATAAGTTAATGCTTGCATTAGTCCCAATATGGGACTATAGTTATTTCATGCGAGTGATAGCGATCAGCACCTTACATCAGTTCTGGGAAACTCACCCTGCCGCTGAGCAAGCAATTAAAGCCTGGGTGGACGAGGCCACTCAAGCAAACTGGGCCCAACCTGCTGATATCAAGATTCAATATCGTAGCGCCAGCGTTCTGAAAAACCGACGCGTCGTGTTTAACATCAAGGGCAATGACTACCGCCTTATTGTCGCCATTGCTTACCGCATCGGCATTGTCTACGTAAAATTTATCGGCACCCACGCCGAATACGACAATATCGACGCCGAAACCGTAGAAATGGAGTAACTCATGGAAATCCGTCCCATCCATACCGATGCCGACTACAAGGCCACCCTAAAAGAAGTTTCTCGTCTCATGGAAAGCGACCCAGAGCCAGGGACGCCAGAAGGCGACCGCCTTGATGTGCTTGCTACCCTAGTGCAATCCTATGAAGCAAAGAACTATCCAATTGACTTGCCCGACCCCATTGAGGCCATCAAGTTTCGGATGGAGCAGGCAGGCCTCACCGCCAAAGATCTGGAACCGATGATTGGCCAGCGTAATCGCGTCTACGAAATACTGAACCGCAAACGCGCCTTAACGCTCCCGATGATCTGGAAGCTGCACCGGCAGCTTGGCATTCCGGCCGAAAGCCTCATCAGGCCCACCTCGCACGCATGACTAAAACTAGCCGCATCAGGGCGAATGAGGACCTTCGGCTTGCTCCAGCACCAACACCGAAAGATCAGCGACCCTCATATTTATGCGCATTGAGAGGCAACATGGAAAAGATCTCTTTAAAGAAGACCGCGCCCAAGCGGGCAACGAACATCACTCTATCTGTCGATGTTTACAATGAAGCCAAAGCCTTGGGCATCAACCTATCGCAGACTTGCGAGCGCAGCGTGCGCGAAGCGATACGCACCGCCCGCGCCTGGACTGCTGAATATTCGGATTTCATTGCGGCCCATAACCGCTTGGTGAAAGAAGAAGGCCTTCCTCTCGATCAATGGCGCTCGTTCTGACACGGCGCGTTTTTAAGCACCACCGCCCTCACCCAAACTACGGCTTTATTTCCGGCAATTCATCCGCCAATATTTCCAGGCCCGCGCGCAGCACGCGGTTGTAGCGCTGCCTTTCAGTCTTGATGTCGGCATCGGACCACTTATAAAACCCCTGGCCCGACTTCATGCCCAGGGTGCCGTTCTTGGGCTTGTCGGCCAGGACCGGCGGCGGCACGGCCGCATTCGACAGCGATGGGTAAATCGTCGCCGCGGCCGCGGCGTGAACGTCCAGCCCGGCATGTTCCTTCTGCATGATGGGCCCGGCAGCCAGGTAGCGGAAGCCAAAACCGAAACGCACCGCGGCATCGATGTCTTCCGGCGTGGCAATGCCTTCTTCGATCAAGGAAAACGCCTCGCGCCCCAGGGCATGCTGCAAACGGTTGGCAATGAACCCGGGCACATCCTTGCGAACCAGAATCGGCACCGAGCCGCAGCGGCGCATGAAGGCGATCATCGCATCGGCCACGCCCTGATCGGTAGCGGGACCCATGACGACTTCCACCAGCGGAACGATATGCGCCGGCATGAAAAAATGCAGCCCCACCATACGTTCCTGCGTGGCCAGGCCTTCCCCCACCTGGCTGATGGGAAAGCTGGAACTATTGCTGGCCAGAATTACATGGCCAGGCGCCTTGTCGGCCAAGGTTTTGAATAGCGTGCGCTTGATATCCAGCACTTCCGGCACGCACTCGATCATCAGGTTCACATCGGCCCAATCCGGATCGTCGACGGAATTCGCCACCTGCAGAAGCCCCAGGTTATTCGGCTTGCCTATGGCCTGAAGGTTCGCTTCGATCCGTTCACGAATCGTGTCGTGCTGCGCCCGGTTCGGCTCGACCACACACGTCCGGCAATCGGCCCGCAGCAACACCACGGCAACGTCCGCCCCCATCGTCCCGCCGCCCACTACCACAGCACGCGCGCTCGACGGCGCCCCAAGCAAGTTTTTCTGCGTCATGTATTCAGCCTTTTCGAATCAATGCCGATATCGTACCGCGATCGCAGGGGTCTACACGGCAAATACGACAGCAATACGCCCTGCCGAAGCCTTACGGCGGGTCTACTCCGAATAACATCCATACGCGAGCGGGGGTGGCGGCCCAGCCAGCTACCGCCGAGCAACCTCCATATACTCCAAGGTCCGAATCACCCCCCTTAACTCCGCCAGTCCTTTCAACCTGCCTATATACGAATACCCCGGATTGGTTTTCTTATTGATATCATCACCCAGCAAATGGCCATGATCCGGGCGGAACGGGATTTCGATCTGCGCATGGCCCTGCTCACGGCGGCGGCGTTCTTCCTTCAGCAGGCACGCCACCACACCTATCATGTCCGACGAACCGTCCAGGTGCTCGTCCTCGAAAAACGAACCATTGGCTTCATAGGTCACATCGCGCAAATGCGCGAAATGGATGCGATCGGCGAACGCCTTCACCATATCCACCAGCACATTGCCGGCCCGCACGCCTAAAGATCCCACGCACAAAGTCAGGCCATTGGCCGCAATCGGCACGGCATCCAGCAAGCGCCGCAAATCGTCCTGCGTGGACACAATGCGCGGCAAGCCGAACAAAGACATAGGCGGATCGTCGGGATGTATGCCCAACTGCACGCCTTCGGCCTGGGCGACTGGCGCGACCTCTTCCAGGAACAGCGTCAGGTTGCGGGCCAGGTCGTCGGGGCTGATGTCGTCGTACTGCGCGATCAGGCGCTTCAGGCCCGCTCGATCGTACGAAAAATCCGCGCCCGGCAAGCCGGCGATAATGGTTTTCTCCAGCCGCTCGGCGTCGGCATCGCCCAGGCGCGCGAAACGCTTTTCGGCCTCGAGCACAATCTCATCGCTGAAACTGTCGCGCGCCTTCGGGCGCTGCAAAATGAAAATATCGTAGACCGCGAAATCGTTGATATCGAAGCGCAGGGCATAGCCTGTGGAAGGCCGCTGCCACATCAGGTCGGTGCGGGTCCAGTCGACAATCGGCATGAAGTTGTAGCAAACGGTGCGTATGCCCGCCCGGCCGCATTGCGTCAGCGAGGCCTTCCAGGCCTGGATATCCGACTCGAAACTACCCGTGCGCAGCTTGATCGATTCCGGCACGGGAATGCTCTCGACCACCGACCAGCGCATTCCCGCCGCTTCAATCGTGGCCTTGCGCTTGGCAATTTCGGATTCAGGCCAGGCAATGCCGGCGGGCACATGGTGCAGGGCCGTCACGATGCCCGTCGCGCCGGCCTGGCGAATATGATTCAAAGGGATAGGGTCGCTTGGGCCGAACCAGCGCCAGGTTTGTTCCATTATTGAACTCTCGCAGAAGCCAGGGCGGACAGCGTGGCGCGCACGCCCTGGGATAACAGGTTTTGCAATGCGTGGACAACACTGCGTACAAAAACAGGATTGCCGGGCAGGTCGCGCCCGAACACCTGGGCAAAGCCCAGCACGGCGGCGACCAAATCATCAGCCTGCGTACTGGCGCGGGCCAGCGCCTGCGCCAGTACGTCCGCCATGGGGTCGTTGATTGCCAGCACGCCGTGCTGCTCGTCGCGCCCCATCAAATAGCGAATCCAGGCGGCCACTACCAAGGCATGATGGTCGATCGGCAAGCCGCGCGCCAAACGCAGGCGGATCGGCTCCAGTATGCGCTGCGGCAATTTTTGCGAACCGTCCATGGCAATTTGCGCGGTCAGGTGGTTCAGCGACACATTGCCGAAACGCCGCAGCAGCGAGCGCATGTAATCGTCCAGGCCGACCCCGGCAGGCATGGCCAGGGTGTCGGCCGCATCGCCCATCAGCGCGCGCACAAACCGCGCCAGGCCCGGGTCCTGCATGGCCGCGGCCACAGTTTTACAGCCCGCCAGTCCGCCCAGGTACGCCAGGGCCGAATGGCTACCGTTCAGCAGGCGCAACTTCATTTCTTCGAAAGCGCCGACATCATCGGTAAAGGTCGCGCCCACACTTTCCCACGCGGGGCGATTCGACGAAAACGCATCTTCGATCACCCATTGCGAAAACGGCTCGGCCACCACGGGCGACGCATCGTGCGCACCCACCAGTTGCTCCGCCCTGGCCAGGTCGGCCGGCACGACGGCCGGCGTAATGCGATCGACCATGGTGCAGGGGCAGGCATAGTGGTCCAGCAAATGGCGTTTCAGCTGCGCATCGCTGAACATCGGCTGTGCCAGTTCGGCATAGCGTTCCAGCACGCGCCGCAGGGTCAGGCCATTCGAGGGCAGGTTGTCGCAGCTTAGAATCGTGAACGGCTTGACGCCGTTCTTCTTGCGCTCATAAATCGCCGCCACCAGCAGGCCTATGGCCGTATTCGGGTTCCACGGCGCGGTCAGGTCGGCCCGGATATCGGCGTGCGATTCGTCCAGCGTGGCCGATGAGGGCTCATAGCAATAGCCCTTTTCTGTAATCGTCAGGCTGACAATCTCGGTCAAGGGCGAACACAATTGCTCTTGCAGGCGCCGCCGCGACTCGCCCAAGCACAGCACCTCTTTCAGGCTGCCGATAACACGCGCCCGCGTGGTCCCGTTATCGTCGACCAGCAGCGTGTACAGGCCGTCTTGCGGTGTCAGCGCCTGGCTGATGGCCGGGCTGTGCAGGCTGGCGGTCACAATACCCCAGCGGGTATCGCCGCCGGCCATGACATCGTCGGTATACACCGCCTGATGGCTGCGATGAAATGCGCCCGCCCCCAGATGCACGATGCGCGACTCCACACGCGCCCGGTCATACGAAGGAACGGTCACCCCCGGCTTCACGCCGCCTAAAGTACTTTGCGAAAGTCTGTTCATAATGATGGGGCAAACCTGAATACAGGCGGCCGGCAAGCGAGGGCCATGGATCAATAATCCACCATGCCGCCGCGCTCGGGGTCGGCCCAGCGCGTATTCGGTATCAGCGGGAACCAGCCTGGGCGCGCCGGGTCGCGGTCGTACAAATAACCGCCCTCTTCCTTGTACAGCTCGGCATATTGCTTCAGTTTTTCGCGATCCAGTTCCACGCCCAGGCCCGGGCCGGAGGGCACCGCAATCTTGCCGCCGCGGTATTCCATTTTTCCGCCCACAATAATGTCGTCGACCAGGTGATGGTAGTGCGCATCGGCCGAGAAGGCCAGGTTGGGCAGCACCGCGCCCAGATGCAGCATGGTGGCCAATTGAATACCAAGTTCGCCCGACGAATGCACCGCAATGCCCAGTTGGAAAGCCTCGCAGATACCCGCCGCCTTGATGCAAGGCCGGATGCCGCCCCAAAAGGTGGTGTCCAGCAAAATGACATCGACCGCCGGGCTTAATATATTGCTGGCCAGCTGCTCGAAATTCACCACCACGGTATTGGTTGCCAACGGTATCGAGGTGTTCTCGCGCACGCGGCGCATGCCGTTCAGGCCCCAGGCCGGATCTTCGTAGTAATTGTTGTTCAGGCCGTCGATGGCCTTGGCAAAGCGTATGGCCTCTTCAACGCTGAGCGCGCCATTCGGGTCGTAGCGCACGCCGTCATTGCCCATGGCATGCGCCATGGCCTGGAAGGCCTCGGCCTCGTAGTCGGGCGGGAACACGCCGCCTTTCAGCTTGTGCGAACTGAAGCCATGCCTGGCCTTCAGGCTTAGCGCGTTCTCGACCAACTGATCGATCGTGCGCACCTCGCCCTCGCCCGTGGTTTTGTTGGGATGGCGGAAAAACAGGTAGCTGGCGAATTCCACCGAATCGCGCAACTTGCCGCCCAGATAATCGTAGGCCGGTATGCCCAGGAACTTGCCGATGATATCGATGCAGGCGAATTCGATGGCCGCATGGATTTGCGTGCGATTGTTGTACAGGCTGGCCGTGGGGTTGCAGATATTGAAGCGCAGGCTTTCCAGCTCGAACGGGTCGGTGCCCACCACGTACGGCTTCAAGCCCTGGATGGCCTGTTCGGCGCTTTCGCCGCCGCCGCCCAATTCGCCCAGGCCCACGATACCGACGTCGGTTTCCACTTCGACAATAGTGCGCACAAAGCGGCCCCAGTGCGCGCCATTGGCATGACGCAACGGCGCCTCGAGCGGAACCGTGACGGTGGTGGCTTTGATATCAACAATCTTGGGTCGTCGCATGGTGCGCCTTGCTAGCAAAATTTAAATTGTATGGTAGTGTACAATTTATGGTCAATGACTAAAATAAGAAATAAATCAACAGGAGGCATACATGTCAGACGCCAGTTTGGATATGAACCAGCCCAACTGGCTGCGCGGCATCAAGCGGGGGGATCCGGCCCAGGCCCGCACGGTAATGCAGGTGGTGTACCAGCGCCTGCTGCACGAAATTCTTACCCTTGAACTCAAGCCCGGCGAAGTGCTGTCGGAAAACATGCTGGCCGAACGCCTGGGGGTAAGCCGCACGCCGGTGCGCGAAGCGCTGGTGCTGCTGGCCACCAAGCAACTGGTCGACATCTACCCGCAGCGCAAAACCATCGTCGCCCCCATACGCATCAGCAACCTGAAAAAATCGCAGTTCATCCGCGAATCGCTGGAAATCAACCTGATCAAGAAGGCGCTTGAATCCGAACATCACCTGGCCCTGTACGAAGAACTGAGCAAACAGATCGCCCTGCAGGAAACCTGCATCAAAACCGGCAATACCGACGCCTTCTATGCCTCGGACGAAGAATTCCACCGCTGCATCGTGTACTACGCCGACCTGCCCGAACTGTGGGCCGACATCGCCGACGCCAAGCTGCACATGGACCGCGCCCGGCAATTCACCCTGAAGCACATCGACAGCATGGCCGAGATCATCGAACAGCACCGCGCCATTGCCCTGGCCATCAAAAGCGGCAAATCCGAAACCGCCGAAATCGCCGTTAAAGAACATTTGCGCAAAATCTTCCAGCACCTGAGCCTGACCGCCAAACAATTCCCCGAATTCTTCGAGCTGGATTCGTAAATTCGAGCACACCGCCCCATTCCATAGGGGCGGCCCTTGCGTCGACATACGAAACGTCCATACACGCTGTGCCGTCAACCGCTCCAACCCAAATGGCTTAGAAAATCCTTGGTCCGCGCCTGTTCGGGGTTCACGAAAATCTGATCCGGCGGGCCTTGCTCCAATACCGCGCCCGCCTCAAACACCACGACCCAATTGGCCACCCGGCGCGCGAAGGTCATCTCGTGGGTCACCACAATCATGGTCATGCCTTCGTTGGCGAGCTTCTTCATTACATTGAGCACCTCGCCCACTGTTTCCGGATCCAGCGCCGAGGTGGGCTCGTCGAACAGCATGACCTCCGGCTCCATCGCCAGCGCCCGGGCGATCGCCACGCGCTGCTGCTGGCCGCCCGACAAATTGCTGGGATAGCTCTGCGCCTTGTCGGTCAAGCCCACCTTGGCCAGCAAGGCCATGGCGCGTTCATTGGCGGCCTTTTCGTCCATGCCCAGAACCGTGGTCGGCCCTATGGCGATGTTTTCAATCGCGGTCTTGTGGGGAAACAGCTCGAAGCTCTGGAACACCATGCCCATATGCTGGCGCACCTGGCGCAGCGACTTGGGATCCTTGCCCAGCGCCTTGCCGCCGAAGACCACCTGGCCGCCATCGATGATCTCGAGCCCATTGGTGCAACGCAGCAAGGTCGACTTGCCCGAGCCCGACGGCCCGATCAGGCACATGACCTCGCCGCGATTCACCTGCAAAGACACGCCCTTGAGCGCCACAAACGAGCCATACGACTTTTGCACATTCTCGTACACCAGCATAGGCGGCTCGTTCGAGCCCTTGCGTCCGGTCGCCCCGGTATTGGCCATGCTCATTCCTTAACTCCGTATTTCTTGTTGATCCAGTCCACGAGCTTGGCCTGCGGGTAGCCCAGCAGCCAGTAAATCGCCGCCATCGCCGTCAGCATTTCTATCACGCGGAAGGTTTGCGAGCGGATCTGCATCGCGGTGTAGGCCAGCTCGCCCACCGCAATCACCGACACCAGCGAGGTGTCCTTGAACAAAGACACCCAGGCGCTGGCCAGCACCGGCAGCACCCGCCGCCAGGCCTGCGGCAGCACAATCTTGAAAAACGCCTGGGCGTTGCTCATGCCCAGCGCCAGCCCGGCCTCTTTCTGCCCCATGCGTATCGAATTGATACCGCCGCGAAACGTCTCGGAGTTGTACGCCGAATTGTTCAAAGCCAAGGCCACCAGACCCGTCATAAAGGGAGAAAGCCCCACGCCCGTCAAGACCGGCATCACATAAAACGCCCAGTACACCACCAGGATGATCGGCACATTCCTGAAGAACTCCACAAAACACGTGCTGCCGGCCGACAAAATGCGAAACCGCGACAGGCGCATCGACGCCAGCAAAATACCGCCCGGCACGGCAATCAGCATCGTGAATACCGTAAGCAGTATGGTCAGCAGCACCCCGTGCGCCAGCAACTGCCAGTGATCAGTAACAACGGACCAGTCCAGATTCATGATCGGCCTAAATGCGCCACGCGCCGATAGAACACATCGACAATGCGTGTCACAGGAAAAATAAGAATAAAGTAGATCACCAGCGCCACCGTAAACACCTCGATGGGCCGATAGCTTTGCGTGGCGATCGTATCGGCGCGGCGCATCAGCTCCGGCACCGCAATCACCGTGGCAATGGCCGTATCCTTGATGGTGCGGGAAATAATCGAACCGAAATCCGGCAGCAGGCGCACAAAGGCCTGCGGCAGGATAATCTTGCGCACCAGCTGCGCGGTCGACATGCCCAGGGCCAGCCCGGCGCGCGTCTGGCCCGGCCGAATCGACTCGATGCCGGCCCGCAGGATCTCGGCCACATAGGCGGCCAAATGCAGGCTCAATGCCGCCAACGCCGCCCAGAACGGCGGCAGGCTAAGCCCGGTAAGAATCGGGAAGGCGAAATACGCCCACACCAGAATCACCAGCACCGGAATCGCACGCATGCTGTCGATATAAAACGTCAGTATCCAGGCCAGCCAGCGCGGCCCGTAGCAGCGCCCCAGCCCCATGGCCGTGCCCAGAATCGCCCCGCCCAGCACCGCCAGCAGCGACAGCAAAATAGTTACACCCACACCCGAGAGCAAAAACCAGCCGCTCTGGAAAACAGGGCTAAAGTCGAACTCCATACCTATCCCGCGAAATAGCGCCATCGCACGGCACGGCCCAGTTGGGCCATGCCGAAACCGATCGCAACCTTACATTTTTTCAATCGAGGCTTTCTCATCCGCGGTGAGCTGCGGCTGCATGTGGTCCTTCACGGCCGTCAGCCAACTCAGGAACTTGGGCTGGTTCTTGTCGATGGCCAGGCCGATGTCGGACGCCATCTCGGTGCTGTCCTGGCAGTTGTTGCCCAAAGGCAGGGCATACAGGCCTTTCACTTTCTTGTTCAGCGCAATCCATGGAATACGATTGATAGGCGTTACATCGGCGCGATGCGCCATGATCTCTTCCACCGGGGCCGCCACACCACTGGCCACACCGCGCAGCTTGGCCTTCGGAAAGCGCGTTTTCACCCAGGCCTCTTCGCCGCCGCCCGTCAGATACGCCACGGTGATGTCCGGCTTGTTGAAGTCGTCCACCGACTTGGCGTTTTTCACCTTGGGATTATCGGCCCGGCCAAATACGCACAAGCTGGTTTTCGAATAGGTGACAAAATCCACCACCTTTTGCCGAGCCGGCGTTACCGACAGCGGCGAAATCGTCATATCAACCTGATTGGAAGCCAGCACCGGCACCTTGGTTTCGTGCGACACCAGCACTGGCTGCAGCTTCACGCCCAGCAGCTTGGCGTATTCCTTCGACAGCAGCCAGGCCGGACCCGACCAGGCCTCGCCGCCGCCCTGGGTGTTTTCCACCAGCCAGGGCGGGTTCGACAATACCCCCACCTTCAGCGCCCCGGCCTTTTTAATAGCCTGGATGCGCGGGCTATCGGCCGGCGGAGTCAGCGCATCGGCATGACCCACCGCCGGCAACGCCGCCAGCCCAAGACACGCCACCAGCGAATACCGCTGCGTAGCGCCCAATACCTTCCGTAGTGAAAACCGAGTCATTCCTATGTCTCCCAATAAGTGAATCGTGATCCGCTTGCCACGGCTGGCCAGTTCGACCCGCCAGGCAGCGCTGAATTCTTGATTGGATTCTAGTATACATTTCAGAAAAAGTTAATATTTTTCTGATCATATTTGTAAGGAGGCTCTTAAATTTTCGTAGAGAAGGGCCTTATGCCTGCCCGCTTCGGCCAACACATCAACCCCCGGGGCGGCCACAAGGGCCGCCATTACGTGGAATTATGCTTACCCTCTTCATGTCGCATACAGGCCCAGAAGATAATCAAGGTCAACAGGAAAAAAAGCACCCCATTGTTGCGCCCCAAAATCACCTGGGTCATGCCGAACATAAAGAACGACACCATCAGGGAGGCTCCTGACACCGCCAATACCCGAACCATCAGACCGTCATGCCTTAGCCGCCGGCAAAAACGCCAGAACGCATAGAAGTAAAGGGTCAAAAGAGCCAACAAGCCAAACAAGCCTTGATGCAGCCATACTTCCAGGTAATTATTATGTGTGTTTGAAAGGCCGGACACAAACGGATCTATCTTCTTTTCTGCAGCCAAACGATCAAGCTTGGCGTCATAGTCTTTATAGCTCCAGCCCAGCAACGGTTTTTCGGAAATACCGGCAAGAGCCAGATGCCACGCGCCCAACCGAGCACCAACCGAGGTATCGGACACTTGCTGGTTTCGGTACATCTGAACTTCTTTCACCGCTTCATCGTATCGGGCTTTAATGCCCAGATCTGGCGCAAGCGACAACACCACACCAACAACAAGCAATAAGGTCACAATCGCATGTATAGTCCATTTGACGTTGTGCTTTCTGGCGAATGCAATGAAAAACAGAACCACCACCGGAGGTACGGCCAGCCACCCACCGCGTGTTTCAGAAGCAATAAAACTATAGAAGCCAGCCAGGGCACCCAACACCAAGGCAAGACACCAAAGCCAAGCATGGCGCCTCAGGGTACAGGCCCAAAACAAGCCGGCGATGCACAGCAACGCAATCATTAAGGCAATATCACCATAAGGTATTGCGCTAGTCACAAAGCCATCAGCACGAGCGATGCCCAGCCAATGCCGTTGCCACAGCGTAATTGCCACCGACGTTACGCCCCCCACAAACAGCCCCCCCCAGACAAACGACAGACTTGGCGGCACCCTAAGCAACAGAAACAGGACAGGAATTGCCAATACATAACGGCTGGTTTGATCCAACGTCTTGAGTGGATTGCCGTGCAGCAGAAAAATAAAGGCAGAAATGAGGAAAATAGCCAGAAAGAGAATGGCTAACGCTTTATCTTCCGCCAACAAAGAAAGATGAGGGCGCCTACATAGAAAAGCCACACTAGCCAGAAACAACAGCGCAGTTCCGTAGGAATAACCCGAAGGCGCCGACAACGTCAGTGCAAAAAACAAGAATGCACCGACGGAAGCTATTCTGGAGAGCCAAGTACCCGGTGAATCAATCGCTATCATTGTTGGTTCAAATCCATTCTTGATGCTAAGCCTTAACTGACCTGCCCTCTGGGCAAGGGACGCATTTTGCACGATATGGGAGATTTGCGCCAAGCGCCCACTTAAGACGCTACCAAGATTAAGCAGCCGTCACAACACATTTTTCACAAGTATTTGCAAAAAAATAGTGCCTTATAATGCCTGAAAATGTAAGTCGCCGCTGTACCAGGCAATCATCCCACTTCGGAGCACCACGTGGAACAAAACGTCTCTCATTATCAACCGTCAGACGAAATCGATTTGCGCGATATCGCGCGAACGCTATGGGCCTCCAAGCTCTTGATTCTTCTTGTCACACTAGTTGTCACTTGTATTGCCGCAGTCTACGTTTTTTTCAGCACCCCGGTATATGAAACTTATGTCCAGACTCTCCCACCTACAGCCAGCGGCCTATCTGGCTACAACATAGGCAGCCAACTTACGGGGGTGGCCATTAGCGGTATAACTCAGACCAATTCGTCCGCCGCCCCCCCCAGCATAAAAGAACTGAGCATTAAAGAAGCCTATAACGATTTCTTGCAACATCTAACATCGAATACAGTGCGCCAACAATTTTTTGAGAACGTATATCTACCTGCGCAGCGCACGACAACTGATCAAATCAACAAAGACAAACTGAAGAAACAACTAGCGAAAGCGTTGGCCATAACTTTACCCACCAAACCAACAGACAATACGGTAAGGGTTAGTTTTGAAGGCACCAACCCTCAAACCATCGCGAATTGGGCGGATACGTATGTAGCGATGGCTATCAAAGCGACTCAGAAAGAACTCCTGAACGACTTGGCCGGAGAAGTCGCTTTACGCACACAAGGCATAGATGACCAAATTTCAACGTTGCGCAAAATCGCCTTGGTCGCGCGCCAAGATCGTATTACACGCCTGAAAGACGCTTTACAAGTGGCCAAATCAATCGGTTTAGAAGTGCCTGCCAACTCAGGAAACCTGGTGACCTCGTACACTGGGGAAACGACCTATTTACGCGGTGCCAAAGCGCTGCAAGCCGAGTTAGATGTTCTGGAAAAACGCAGCAACGACGACCCTTATATCGACAATCTACCCGATCTGCTAAAAAAGCGAGCGTTACTTAAGAGTATTGATCTAAACCCATCACATTTATCAGTGGCGACTATTGATCAAGCCGCCACTGTTCCTCAAGAACCTGTCAAGCCCAAAAAGCTCCTAGTATTAATTTTAGGAGTTATTTTAGGAAGCATATTAGGGGTTCTTATTGCCTTAATTCGGAAAATATCTAAGCGCCTCTAATGTATGCGAAAGTGGAGCCACTTTTCTTGCAGCCCTACTTATCTCGAAAAATGAAAAACAATACCGAAGCCATTACGTTTTCATAGGCTCGTATTCTGGAATCCAACGTTTCAATTCAATCCGAACTTGATCATCAGATACGGGCTCTGGTTCTGCAAGCCACTCTTGTATATAAGAGTAAAAGCCCTCTGGCACTGGACGTGAACGCGCAATGCGAAGTTTGGCATGAGGCGTTTCCAGCGTTTCTTCTGAATCAGCCAATAGTTCCTCATAAAGCTTTTCGCCTGGCCGCAGACCTGTAAATTCAATACGAATTTCGTCTTCATCAAACCCAGAAAGACGGATCATATTGCGTGCCATATCCACAATTTTAACTGGCTCACCCATATCCAAAACAAACACCTCTCCCCCGTTACCCATCGCTGCCGCTTGCAGCACCAACTGAGCAGCCTCTGGTATAGACATAAAGTAACGATTGATTTCAGGATGAGTGACGGTAACAGGGCCTCCATGAGCAATTTGTGCTTGAAACTTGGGTATGACACTTCCTGTGCTGCCTAATACATTGCCAAATCGCACCATCTGAAACCGTGTGCCCTGCCCCTGACAGTGCAATACCTCGCAAACCATTTCAGCCATACGTTTGGTAGCACCCATAACATTTGTTGGGTTCACCGCCTTGTCAGTAGAAATCAAAACAAAACGTTCCGCTCCAAAGCGCTGCGCACATAAAGCCACATTCAAGGTACCCAGCACATTATTGCGCACAGCTTGCCACGCGTTGCCAACCTCCATGAGCGGCACATGCTTATAAGCTGCCGCATGAAATACAACATCAGGTTTCCATGTAGTGAAAATCTGTGTCATGCGCTGGCTGTCCTTGACATCACCAGCCAACGGAATAATATTTATTTCAGGCCGATGCTCAGTAAACCACTGCTCGATCATGTATAGCGCAAATTCGCTAGCTTCAAATAACACGATACAGGCCGGTGAAAACCGTGACAGTTGTCGACACAACTCACTACCAATTGACCCGCCCGCACCGGTTACCAAGATCTGTTTACCCGTTAACATGGCTTGCACATGATCGTTATCAATATGTACCGACTCACGGCCAAGCAAATCTTGAATTCTGACGGGACGCATCATGTTGATGGCAACCCGCCCGCTCATTAATTCCCCTAGCCCAGGCACAGTGAACAAGTGTGCACCTGCTCGAGTAGCAATTTTGGTTACTCGCTGGAGATCTTCGGCTTTTGCCGACGGCATCGCCAAAATTACATGCTTGGCGCTATAACGCTCCAATATATCCGCCAGTTTTTCAGATCCCCCTTCCACTCGGCGGCCAGAAATCTCCAACCCCCACTTGGATCGATTATCGTCCATCAAGGCAACCACCTGCCAATCCGAACTTCTAGCCAGCTCGCGCACTAACATTGCCCCGGCCGTGCCCGCCCCAACAACCACAACAGGCTTACCCTTACCACGAACATCACCATACAGACGATGTTCCTTCCATATGCGCCAAGTTGCACGCCCACCGCCCATTATCAGCAAGAGCAATAAGGGATACAGCAAAATAATTGATCGAGGAATCGACACATAGTCGCGTGCGAACTCAGTAAATAACAACAACACGGTCGCCGAGACAAAAACAGCCTTTAATACTCGTTTTAAATCTGGGAGACTCGCAAACACCCACATTCCACGATACAAGGCAGCCCAGCGACATGCTATTAGTTGTGCGACCAGTAGTGGCAAAACCCCCCACCAAATGGAGTGTTCATATCCAACCGGCCAGTCAAAATTAAATCGAATTAAGAAAGCACCGATCCACGCGACGAATACGGCAGCCAAATCAAACAAAAAAACAAGGGCGGAGCGAAACCCGACGCTTATAACCATAACAATGGGCTATCCATTTAGACTAACTATTTGAGCGATTATGCAAACCCCATCAACCTTTGATGGAACCTAAAACAAATAACAGTCTGACTAATTGCATTTTAATCGGCGTTTAACTCGCTTAGCATGTCACAGGCCTTTCATTGCTAACCACCTAACACTATCTGCCAACGAATAAATCAAAAAACTGCATCAGATTGATTGCATAGAAGACTTCATACTATTTACTAATTTGTTGCTTTGGCCATTATTTCGTTCAATTCTTTACAAGTTTTATCAATTTCTTCTGTAGACAACGTAGGATGCACTAAAAACATCAAACTGTTCTCTCCTAATTCACGTGCCACAGGCAAGCGCTCAACGGGACGCCATCCCGTATTATCGAACGCTTTTTCAAGATATACCTCGGAACAAGAACCCGAATATGCCGGCACTCCGCGCTTATTCAATTCCAGCAAAATTCGGTCTCTAGACCACTCAGATTTCAGCAATTTGGGCTCCACAAACACGTAGCATTTGTACGCAGCGTGCTCGACTCCATCTGGCACAACAGGTACGCGTAGGCCCGCCAATGATTTTGCTGCATTCCATACTTTATTGCAGTTCTGTAAGCGCTTTTGATGCCATAGTGACATGCGTTTGATCTGCATACGGCCAATAACCGCTTGCATTTCGAGCATACGCCAATTCGTGCCAAAGCCTTCGTGCAACCATCTAAAACCGGGTGGATGCTGCTTGCTATGAACGGCATCCCACGACTTGCCATGATCCTTATAAGCCCACATGCTTTTCCATAAAGCCCGATCATTGGTAGTGACCATACCACCTTCGCCACCTGTGGTCATGATCTTGTCCTGGCAAAATGACCAAGCCCCAATATGGCCAATAGAGCCAACGGAACGGCCCTTGTAACGTGCACCGTGGGCCTGGGCACAATCTTCAATGACAAGCAAGCCGTGTTTGTCAGCCAAGGCCATGATCGGATCCATATCGCAAGGCCAGCCTGCCAAGTGCACGCAAATCACCGCGCGAGTACGCGGCGTCAGTACAGCACGAATCGTTTCAGCGGTGATATTCTGCGAATCTCGATCCACCTCCGCAAATACTGGTACCGCGCCGATGTTGACAATACATGACACTGAAGCCAAAAAGGTACGTGGCGTGACCACCACTTCATCTCCCCTCCCTATCCCAAGCGCATGTAAAGCCACATCTAGCGCCACCGTACCATTAACTAAAGCTACCGAATAACTAGTTCCCACCCAGAGTGAAAATTCCTTCTCAAACTCTCGACATTCTTGTCCTGTCCAATAATTTACCTTATTAGACAGAACCACATCACGAACAGCGTTAGCCTCTTCCTCAGTGAAAGACGGCCATGGCGAAAACGGACTATTTAACATCAAATTTTCCTAAATAAAATACTTCACTATGCCCGGACAACGAAGACAAGCATCACAGTGCATATCGAACTTCTTACCCCTCTCATACGGGTTGCTTTAGTTTTTAGAAAATAGCTTCGCCGGATTACCAACAACTGTCCCCCCTGCTGGTACATCTTTTGTTACTACAGCTCCCATCCCCACAATCGCGCCACGGCCAATCACCAGAGGTTTACCCGGCTGCCCTTGTTTGATTACCGCTCCAGCACCAATATATGCATGATCCTCGATCAATACGTTGCCATTACATTTCACTGCGGGAGCAAAAGTTACATAGTCACCAATTACGCAATCATGCGCTACATAGCTATATATATTTGCGTGAAAATAACGGCCTATCCGGATATTTGACGTAAGATTGACAAATGGACAAAGAATGACCCCATCACCTATTTGTACGTTATCTAGAACGATGACATTAGCAGCCATTACAGATAATGGTTGAACCCCATCATCCGAACAACGAGCTGTCAATTTTTCGCGCACTATACTATTCGCAATTGCAAACACCATATAGCGCCGACTAGCCTCCAAACTAAGAAATTCAGCATATGTCAATATGCGATGCCCGTTTATTGTGGCTACTTTTAGATTGTCGTCCACAAATAGCAACTGTGTCGCGGCTATCCCTTGCTGATGTAGTTGATCACGGACAAAGGGCATAACCTCACGCCCGAAACCACTTGCCCCATAAACGGCAAATACTGGCATATTCATTTATTCTCCTCAGATGACGACCCAGTAAACTTATGCATAGTCACTTGACCAGTAGCACTAATCCCCTCACGTATCAAAACCTTTCTTACAGTCAAAAATAGAATCTTTAAATCCAACCAAAATGATCGATTATCTACATACCACACATCTAGACTGAATTTTTCCTCCCAGCTCAGAACATTTCGACCATTTATCTGGGCCCACCCCGTTACTCCTGGACGAACCTCATGCCGTCGATATTGTTCCCGAGTGTACAAAGAAAGATACTCCATCAAGAGCGGGCGCGGACCGACCAGGCTCATATCCCCTTTCAATACGTTCCACAACTCGGGTAATTCATCGATACTGGTTGCGCGCAAAAAACGGCCAAACGATGTTAAGCGCTCTGAGTCAGGCAGGATATTACCTGCGGTATCACAAGCCTCAAGCATAGAGCGGAATTTGATCATCTTGAAGGGCTTTCCATTCAGGCCCGGGCGAACCTGCCGAAATAATACGGGTGAGCCCAATTTGCGACGAATCCGCCAAGCGATAAAAACCATCACTGGAGAAAACATAACTAGCGCAAGGCTGGATATAAGAATATCCAAAAACCGTTTCATGGCTTGAAGTCCTTCTCCGTCAAGCGTGCGAAAACTTTCCCAAAATGGGCAACACCGACGGCTAGCGACAGTTTTTCCTTATAAAACCGCCTGCCGTTTTCCGCCATTACGGCACGCTCATGATCGCCACATGCCATTAAGGCTGACGCCGCATCGGCAATAGAGGATGGGTTTTCAGATTCGGCTATTTTCCCACATGCGCCTTCGATAACCAGATTGGCGGCATCACCATCCACAGCCATCAAAATTGGCTTACCAACGGCCATATACGCTTGTGTCTTGGAAGGAATAGTGATTTTAAATAAAGGGTCCTTTTTAAGATGCACCAACAGCGCATCGGCCGCAGCAAGCAAACTACCCACTTCCGCCATAGGAACCGGTGGAATAAAAATAACATTCAAGAGTAATTTGTCTTTGGCCAGTTGCTTAAGCTTCTTAACCTCAAGCCCTCCACCCAAAAACACAAATACGACATTCGAGGCCTGTGCTTGCAGCAGCTCAGCAGCCTCCAGGACCGCGCTCAAGGCCTGTGCCTTACCCATATTTCCTGCGAATAAAATTCGAAACTTTTCATTCGAAGGAAATTCCATCGGTATGGAACCCGCAGGCATCGTCAACGCGTCTTCCGCGCACCAGTTGTAGATTACATCGATCTTGCTCTCAGGCACTCCCCGCTCAATCAGCAGGCGCCTAAAGCCAGGTGACAACACAACCAGCCGATCGACCTTACGATATACCCAACCGCAAACAGCAGATACAATCCTCAGCGCCTTCTCATTGGAAAACATGCCCGTGGCACGCAAAGTATCCGGCCACATATCCTGAATATCATATACAACCGGAATACGCCTAAAAAAACGTATTAGAGCTGCGGCGATTCCCACTGTCAGTGGGGGATGGTATGCATAAATAATTTGCGCGCGTTTAGCGAAAAACAAACCATAGAACAAGGCTGCCGTGGCAAAGCTCATGTAATTTAAAATACGCCCGATCGCTCCCGAGTCATGACCTGGGTAAAGAGGCACACGAGTTATATCCACCCCATCGATTTTCTCGCGCTGAAGCAGCCTTATTTTATAACCAGGATAAAGCTTGCCCTGCGGATAATTGGGGAAACCCGTAATAACCTCAACGTCAAAACCTTGCCGCACTAACTCACGCGCAAATACCAGTCCTTTAAAAGTAGGTTCGGGATCGAACCACTGAGTCAACAAAAGAACACGGGTAGCCACTTCTTCAATACCTCTTCCAAACTACACGGTTTACATAGTCCGTATAGCTGTGAATGATTCGAACCACTTTGTCGGAAACATTCGGCATACTGTAGTCGCCAACTTGGCGCAACAGACGTTCGGCACCACGCGGTTGATCTGCCAAAATGCTCAACGCCTGCATGACGCGCTCAACATCTAGCCCTACCATCATGACGGAAGCCTCTTCCATCCCCTCAGGGCGTTCATGCGCCTCGCGAATATTCAAAGCGGGAAAATTGAGGATTGAAGACTCCTCATTGATCGTGCCGCTGTCAGACAAAACAGCGCGAGAAGACATTTGCAGCTTGTTATAGTCTTTAAAGCCCAGCGGTTTAAGCAAATTCACCAGTGGGTGAAACTCCACACCAAGCGCATCGACACGTTTTTGAGTACGTGGATGTGTCGATACAATCACGGGCTGCCCATAGACTTGGGCAATAGTATTAAGCACATCAGTGAGCTTAGCAAAATTTTGATCCGAATCGATATTCTCTTCGCGATGCGCACTGACCACAAAAAACTCGCCCTCTTTTATATTCAAACGTCGCAATACATCAGAAGAATCGATCCCTTCGCGATAATGGCTCAACGTTTCAAACATAGGGCTACCAGTCTTGATAACCATATCGGGCGGCAAGCCTTCCCGCAACAAATACTCGCGCGCGATACTGCTGTATGTCAGATTGATATCAGCAGTGTGATCCACAATGCGGCGGTTGATTTCCTCGGGCACGCGCTGATCGAAACAACGATTCCCAGCCTCCATATGAAAAGTGGGGATTTTGCGGCGTTTTGCCGGAATCACAGCCATGCAGCTATTAGTGTCGCCCAATACCAACAACGCTTCGGGCCTGACCTCCGCCAATACTTGATCGACGGCAATAATCACTTTACCAATGGTCTCAGCACCACTTGCACCGGCAGCATTCAAAAAATGATCTGGCTTGCGTATGCCTAGGTCCTGAAAAAAAATTTCATTCAACTCATAGTCATAGTTCTGCCCTGTGTGCACCAGGACATGATCACAATATTGATCCAATGCCACCATGACACGAGATAACCGAATAATTTCCGGACGAGTTCCAACAACCGTCACTACTTTCAGTTTTTTCATTTTAAATTTGGCGCGCATAGGTATCAGGATGGGCACGGTCAAAGATTTCGTTGGCCCAAAGCATCACAACCATTTCATCTTCTCCCACATTGGTAATGTCGTGGGTCCAACCAGGTACGGTTTCTACTATTTCAGGCTTCTCGCCTGAAGTAAACAGCTCGTGATAGTCACCCGTAACAATATGGCGAAAACGAAAGCAGGCTTTACCTTTGATGACAAGGAACTTTTCTGTCTTGGAGTGATGATAGTGCCCGCCTCGCGTTATCCCGGCATGGGCAGTAAAAAAAGAAAACTGGCCGGAATCGCGAGTCTTGAGCATCTCGACAAATACACCACGCGGATCGCCATATTTAGGCACCTCGTAGGCAAAGCGGTCCGTCGGCAGATAACTGACATAAGTGGAATATAAAGCACGTACTAGACCCGTGCCAACGCTATCCGTCAACAAGGTGTCACGGCTATCGTGAAAAGCATGTAGTTGCGACGCCAGGCCCCCCACACTAATGGTGTATTGCGGCTCCACCTTAACAAAAGGATCACCAACTACCAGCCCCTCCATCACCGCCATAAACTGTGTAATGACATCGTCGATGTATACCAACGAAACCATGGCGGCCGGATCGTTGACCTGAATAGGGAGGTCGCGGGCAATGTTGTGACAAAATGTCGCAACAGCCGAGTTGTAGTTAGGACGAGCCCATTTACCGAACACATTGGGTAATCGAAACAAATGCACAGGCGAACCATGAGTCGTTGATAATTGCAACAACGCTTCTTCAGCCTCTCGCTTGCTGGCGCCATAGGGGTTACTCAGCTCCGCCTGTGTAGACGAGGTATATAAAACCGGCACAGGCTTGCCTTGGGCCGCGACTGCCTCGCACAGGACACGAGTCAGATTCGTATTGCCCAGCTTAAATTCTTCCGCATTTTGTGGCCGATTGACACCAGCTAAATGAAACACGAAATCCGATCTGGAAACCAAATCCCGCAATAGCGACACATCGTCTTCACGCGTAAAACGAAGCACCTCTATATCTTTGCGCTCAGCTAAATGGGCAACAAGATTCTTGCCAACAAATCCGTTGGCTCCTGTAACCAATACTTTCATTACTTACTCCTCGGGCGTCGCGTTTTCGCCGCGCTGAATGGCACGCATGAAGTCCAACTTGAGAAGCAGGCGCTCCATGCCATCAATATCCAAGCGCTCGGTATTGTGCGAATTGTAGTCTTCGCTACGGGAAATTCTTTCTTCCCCCTGTTCCACATATTTGCCGTAATTCAGATCGCGCAAGTCTGGAGGTACGCGAAAATACTCCCCCCGATCTTCCGCACAGGCCATTTCTTCGCGGCTAAGCAAGGCCTCGTACAGCTTTTCGCCATGACGTGTGCCGATTATCTGAATCGGGTGTTGCGGTTTTTTTAATATGCGAGTCAAGGCCCTAGCCAAAATCTCAACAGTTGCCGCCGGCGCTTTTTGCACAAAAAGATCACCATTATTGCCATGCTCGAAAGCATAAATCACCAAATCAACCGCATCCGCCAACGTCATCATGAAACGCGTCATATTAGGATCGGTGATGGTTAAGGCCTGCCCGACACGGATTTGCTCGATAAAAAGCGGTATCACCGAACCACGCGAGGCCATGACATTGCCATAACGGGTGCCGCAAATAACCGTTTTTCGGTCATCGACGTTACGAGACTTGGCCACCATGACCTTTTCCATCATAGCTTTGGAAATTCCCATGGCATTAATGGGGTACACCGCCTTATCAGTGCTTAGGCATACAACCCGCTTAACACCATTCAACACCGCCGCCTCAAGAACATTTTCGGTTCCCAGAACATTAGTCTTGACCGCTTCCATGGGATGAAACTCGCAAGAAGGAACTTGCTTAAGCGCAGCTGCGTGAAAAATATAATCTACACCGCGTGTTGCATTGAGCACGCTTTGATAATCACGAACGTCACCAATATAGAACTTCAGTTTCGAATTGACGTATCGTTTACGCATATCATCCTGCTTTTTTTCATCACGACTGAAGATACGAATTTCAGCGATATCCGTGTTAAGAAAGCGTTTAAGAACCGCATTACCAAAAGAACCTGTTCCGCCGGTGATAAGAAGATTATTACCACTAAACATTAATACCCCCTTTTCATCTCACCTATTAAGATGAGGTTAAAAATCTTATTTACGGGTGCGCTGAAAGGCCCAAAATATAAGCCAAAACAGAAACGAAAAATATGAGTCAAAAGTTTGTGTCAGTTGATTATTTGCAGGAATGTAAACCACAAGCAAACACAAAAATAAATAAACAAGAACAGCAGTATCGTTCTTCCCACATACAGCACTTCTCCACGCCGCGCCCCATAAAAAGCCTATGCCGCATATTACAAATGGCACAACTGGAAAACCAACATCGCTCGCTATCCATGGGAAGATGGTAGACCACTGAGATCTGTCATCCCATCCTACTGCCCTTTCCTTGTATAAATAACTACGTTCATAGATAGAATCATCAACCGCTTTTGTAAAAACATTAGTTAAAAAGGCAGAATGCCCTAAGCCAAAAGTTGAAGTGAAATCTTCATTGAGTGCAAGCGACAAGCCATAATACCCTTGAGACAAATACGCAGATATCATTTCTATGCCAAACATGCTCTTACGCTCAAACGAGCTCGCATTTGGATCATGAGCTGAACAAACAACTCCTTCGGCAATACAAAAAGCCTCTGTCCCTCCCATACGGGACTCTTTCCTATCAATAAAAAGTGACAACGCTGAAAGAAAGATAATACTCAACAACAATGGCCAGATAATAAATTGCGAGAGCTTAAAAGAAAGGCGGCCACGATTAACAATCCGTCTGCATATTACCAATATAATTGTAGCGAAAACAAAAAATACCAAATCCCCCGTTTCACGATCTGTTCCACGCATAAAAGAAAAAATCAATATGGCAAATAGATGCGCGCCAAGCAGAAAAACATCAATATAGTTTAATTTTTTCCAGTTTAAAATTCCAAGTGGAATTACACAAAAAACAAACGGAGCGAATAACCCACGAGCTAGCGCTACGTAGGCTCGGATACCTGATTCATTTGCCGCCAACGCCGCTAACATCTCGCCGTACGCAGTACCTTGATTACCTATAACACTAAAGATTTCCCATGGCCATTTGCCTGTATATGCATACGTGGAGGGAAAGAGCAATGCAACGCTAGCAACCGCTCCTAGTCGAAAGTAGAATTTCCAGGAGTCAAATGATTTCTGCTGCTCGCTTTTATACACTCCAAGCCAAAAACCTAATATCAGTGCCAAAAAGCATGAAGCCAAAAACAGAGAAAGCGTATCTGAATTCTTGATAGGCCAATCAAATGGCCCAACAAAGAATAATAAAACGGTAAACAGCAGATATGCTATGCCAATCATAATTGGCGCATATTTTATTTTTTTAAAAGCAATATTCATAATTTCTCAAGCAGCGCCTACCTAATCAGCCACTAATTGCAATAATCGCTTGGCTACGTGCTCAACCTCCATCTCACTCATAAACAAATGAGGGCCCTGTCTTTTCATAGACAGCATCTGCTTTTCATCATGAAGAAGACGTTCTATTTCAGCATATAGTTGATCTGGATGACCCGCCTCGACGCTCAAACCGACCCCTTTCGAAACTATATAGTCGCCATAATCAGTTGTTTTTTCTACTGAAGCCACAATCGGTAGCCCAGCCCTCAAATAATCGATTGTTTTCGACGGAAAACTCGGCACATCTACATTTCTTACCGTACACACAAGAGCAAGATCGCATGCTTTGATAACCTGAAGGTACTCAATGCGTGGAACGCGAGGGATCCATACTACGTTTGAATGGCCCTTCTCCAAATAATCCGTAAGCAACGACCCTAGTGGCCCACTACCAATCACGACAAAAACAATATTAGAGCACAACCGTTCACTTAAGTTGGCGGCAGCTAGAAGATCCTCCAGGCCCCGGCCTACAGCAAGCTGCCCACCGAAAACGGCTAAAGGCCGAATCTCTGGCAAACCATAGCGAGCACGAATCGCATCACGATCCACATCTGGAATCGAAGCCCCTCTTCCCCAGACAGGAAGGATCGCGACCTTCTGACGGCTTCTCAAGCGATAATGGCTGCGCAGGTAGTCAACGTTTCGCTGCGACATGCAGCCGATGGCGTCGAAACGGCGAATCAACAACTCCTCTGCCTTCTTCGCAATACTAAATACGAATCTCGAAGACAACAAACCTATCTGTTTATGGTGGTAAGGGAAAAAATCCCATTGGATAAGGAATTTTTTTTTGTGTCGCAATACCGCCATGGCAAGTATGGGAAACGCCATCGTGACAGATGGCGAAAACGTAATTACCAGATCCGGTTTCTCTTTCTTCAATTTTTGATGCAATTTTCGATAAGCCGCAAAAGACGAAAAAATCCACTTCATTGCCTTCGACACGAAAGGCACAGGGAACGACACATTTACCGCCGGAATCACGTTAACATCAACACCGCTTGTGGATTTGAAATCAGCGGCAGATCGACCAAAGGTAGCGCCCCAATCAACAACTATTACGCTAGTTTGATGGCCTTGATGCTGAAAGGCATCTGCAAGTTCATTAGTCAGCCACGCATCATTCTCGTCTAACGAAAATTTCGTGCAAAGTATTAGAATATTCATTTTTGTTGCATCTTCGCCCAAATGACCAAAGCCGAAACCATAGCAACTGTAGCTATAAAATACGTAGAAACATGAGCGTAAAAGGGAGCCATTCCTCCTGTCGAGCCTTCAAAGATCTTAAATGTCCCGAAAAGAAGAAGGCCCTGAGATGCTTCAAATACAAAGGCAATTTTGACAAGCCCCTTTGATATAAACATAAATGAAATTGCTGCAGCAGTTGTCCGGAGTAGATCACCTAACATCTGCGGTAGGAAATAATCTGCCATCGGCAGAAATGCCTGAGAAAAAAGTAACTTAATTACCCAATAACGAAATACATAAATACAGAAAAAACCGAATAATAAAGTCACTAAAAGCCACGATAAAATTACTCTTAATTCAGCCAAAGATTGGCGTATTTCAGCTAGCGCCGCTAGCCTCGGCAGTGCGTAATTAATTAATATAACACCGACAAACTGCATATATACGTCGGATATTTTTATAACGCCTTGCCACAACCCTGCTTGATTCCATCCAATATGTTGACCTATGGAATTCCGAATTAACATTTGCGCTACAGGCACGGAAATAGCTCCCATGAGCGTTAAGCTTGAAAATGAAAGCAAAAACCGCATTCTTTCAAAATCGAACCTCAGTTTGCAATATCGTAATAGGTGACGATGTTTACGAACCACAAAAAAAATTGCTACTATCCCTGTCAAGACGGGGGTCACAGTTACCCCATATGCTGCACCATGAAGCCCAGATAAGACAACAGCACCGGCAAGGATTATTGAACCTAATAGAGTGCCAATTATATTAATAGTAGCAAATAGACTACTATCGCCACGACTACTCGCCTCAGCTTGTATTAAAACACCGAAACCAATAAATACTTGCGATAATGATAAAAATATAATCACCGTCGCAAAATTTCCACCTAAAAATCCTTTGGATATTGCAGGAGAAAACATAATCAACATGGATGCAATTACTGTCGCAAATAGAACAGCCAGCGTGAATGCCGTTGATACCCAAATACCACCTTCCCGAGTGTTCGCCGGGGATTGTGATAGAGCCTTGATTAATCCATTCCCAATGCCACCGCCTGCCAGCATTCCCGTGATGGCCACTAAAGTCATCAGTTGGCCCAAAAGCCCAAAACCATCAGGGCCAAGCTTCCAGGCCAAAAACTTAATCACGAAAAGCCCAGCTGCAATCTTGACAAGCGTGGAGGACGCAAAGTGCAATGCTGCTTTTAGCCTATGCAAACATCACTCCTCACAGGTGAATTGATATCGGGCAAAAACAAGCCAATCAAATTTTTATCTGGTGATTCTAGCGCACGTACACAGTAACTTCTCAAGTTTAGGAGTCTCTATAAATAGGAGCAGGTCTTTGTAGAAATTCCACTCACAAAAGATGCTATTTTGTGAAGAGGCTTACAGTACGATGAAAAGGAAGCCGACGAATCAGTCCGTACAAAGTAAAGGCACCAAGCAGAATCCAAATTATATGCCCTATAAAAGAGTATCGAACATAAGGTTGAAACTCAAATCGAACTCGCGAAGCCCCTTTAGGAACAATAGCGCCTTGAAATACGCCATTAACCTCTAACGTCTCCACCTGCTGCCATTGCGACGAGCGGTAAACCATGGCCTTCCAGTCTCGATAGAATTTTTGACTTAATATAAATATTGATGATGTTTTTTGTGGAGGGAAAACATACTCCTTCAAATCCCCTTTATCTTCAACAGGGGTGCATTTAAGATGGCTTACTGATTCCGGACCAGTAAAATTTACTTTCCCGTTGCCGCTCTTATCAAATGGAATATCCGCTAATATCGCCCCCCCCATTCGATTATTTACCTTGTATAACTGAACTCCTTGCACCGTCTCTAAATACGTTAAATTATCATGTTCCAATCGTTTGGGTGAAAGAATTAAAGCAATGTTACTCATCCAAAACATCGCACCGCCATAGTCTGGGGATAAAGAAGAGTTCCGGCCTCCCTTCCATTCCTTTGGCTCTCCCATAGTTTCAAGCCACGTTTGATAACGTTGAGATGCCAACGAGTTGGAATTATGTACGGTTGCAATCCCCAGTCTCGCGTTGAGATTGGGAGGAAGCAGCTTCAGACCATATCCTGGACTTTGTATCATGTACCGACCGCCCCCCGAAAGTCCCTCACGAATTGCATCTACTAAAGGAGAAGAATTTAGAATAGAAGTCGAGCTTTGCCTATACATTACAGGAAATGATGTAACAATTACCACCAAACTCAAGCCAAGGATCAGCGTAACTGGGCCGTACTTAATAGAAATACAAAACAAACCAAGCATAACGACCGTATAGAAAACCATTTCCCACCGCAAGGGTAAATCATAAGAATATGCATAATAAACACTCGCAAAAATGGAAGATATTGCCCCCACTGTTGCCATACCAAATAAAGTACGCCTAAACGATCTGGTTTTAAGCGACATCAGCACGTCGGCGCCATACATCGAAATAATAGCTAAAGGTAAAGTTGAAATTGCGATTGGTAATATCGGATTTAAATTAAAGCCAAGATATTTCACTCCAAACCCATACATTGAGTACGAAAAAGTTAATACTACACACAGAATAGTCCCGATCAGCCAAATATACGTCCGACGAAAGGCACCAAAAATACCTAATAATCCAAAAAAGACTATTAATACAGTAATCCTATAGCCATAAGAGGGGTATTTAAATAAACCGTCTGCGTAATTCCCAAAGAAATCTGGCTGAGTGACAAATACCATAAACCTGTAGGCATCAACCCAATAGTTCATTCCCTGAAGATACATAGTAAAAAAGCTAATACCCTTTACCCCCTGGTTGGAGTCAGCAACAACGCGTACGAGATCAACAAGAACAGGAACAGAAAGAATCGCACCTAAAGAAATTGCAGTGCAAAGCAGTACAATATCCTTCCATGCAAGAATAGTACGTCGCCGAAAAAGAAAAATAGAGAAGAAGGCTGCGATTATCCAAGCATGAAAAACTATGTATTGCGGATACGAGATTAGCGGTAAACTATAGATGGAGAAAGCCAGCACGAACCAACCTAGCATATCTTTTCTTTTAAGGAGTCGCACCCCTCCCCATAAAGCTCCTGCCGCCCAACACCATCCTCCTATATACATGGGAAATATAAGCCAAAGCAACATATTCGGTGATAAGCCGAATGCTACCCCTCCCACTAAACCGGCGAGAGGGTGCAAGCTATTCTCTCTGGCAAGAAGCACAATAAATAGTCCAGCCAAATACGCCATGGCCAAACTGAGAATAGTTATAAATACCCATGGATTTACGGTAAACCAAGAAATAACCCAACTGGGAAAATAAGCACGGCTGAACCCCGCCAAATGGCTTAGGGGGCGCCCGAGTTCATTTTGATCAGTCCAGAGACCGATCCATCCTGAACGCTTTCCCTGCAATTGTTGATAAACTTCTGGGACATAAAACGAGGGGTGATCTGTCAAACCCTTATGTTCAACACGAGTGCCAACGTCACAAGTACTTGGATAGCCGAAGTCTGAACACTGATTATATGGAGAAACCACATCACCCAAAAACAAAAATGGTGATGCGATGAACAAAAATAAAATGGTATAAATCAGAATAACGCAGCTATAGCTTTCGAAACATCCATTAAATCGCTTTAAATATGTAGCCGTCACACCTACCTCTTCTTAAATTATCGCAATCACCACAATGGTACAAAACTCAGCGTCCATTTACGTCGTAAACATTCTCAAGCGTACTTTTATTATCGATCCGATTCGCAGCCAAATAAAAACGCCAAACAACATCACCTAGCGTCAGGCAACTATTCCGGCTACGGTGGCTCCGACTAACAGCCACAATGTATATATAAAAGCCACAACTATGCCACCCACGCGGTCTCGTTCTGATCCAAACAACGTGACAAGGCCTATAATATCCGACTTATGGAAGTCACCTCGGAAAGCCGGGCAAATTAACGAATGACGGGGGCACAATGACAAGTTCAATACCACATATGGCATTACGCAAAGAACTTATTAGAGAAAAAAGCTACCAATCCTTCATCAAAAATAGAATTTCCACGTCAAGAATTACGACACATCGCGTTAACGACGCACTGAGCCAGAAATAGCGCATGCATCTTGTGCGTTTTACGCCCTTTCCGAATTACAGTCATTAATTGGGTAGTTATTCAGGTATGCCTCGGGCAGTATATGACAAAAAAAATCATTTCATTTTCCTCTTACCTTTTCATCTTCTTATTCTTATGCGTTTTACTAAGCGGCCTATATCTACCAGTGTATTCCGATGAAGTAGTGACTAAATGGGGGCTAGCACGATTTTTCGCCGACAACGCTCATGCCTTGTCATTTTTCCCACAATGCTCCACATCATTAGACCAACCTATTTCTCCGTTATTCTATCCAGCTGCCATAATATACTCTCTCGTCTATGGTGGTTTGGGGCCCTTAGGGATCAGAGTAAGCGGCATATTATTTGCCCTCTTGTGGTTTTTTGGCATTGCATACTGGGTACATAAAAAAACAAAAGAAACAAGTATGGCCATATATATTATTTCGGCGTTAATGGCGCTTAGTGCCATAGGTGTTATGCCATATCTTTTAATTCTATCGCGCTCCGAACAGATAGTCACAACATCTTTGCTATTCCTATGCTTGTCGTGTCTTTTTTGGCGGGATTATTTTTTAAAAAATTACTATTCTATTTTTATCATTCTATTTTTACTTATTGTTTCTTGCTTATTATATGCGCATCCAAAGGCAATTTTCTTCACACCTGTCATTATTTTCTCCGCTTTCCATATAACTCAAAGAAAGCCAAAGCTATTACGCTTTATTTTATTTTTTTTAATTACTGCATTTGCTTATCAAAGTTTCAAAAATAGCAGCCTATTAAGTCATTGCCAAGATGCGCCCGGAATTGGAAAAATCTTCGCATACAATGTCATTCCTTTAAATTTACTCTTTCAGAGCCCCATAGAATTTTTTGTTCGTGGCATATCAAACATTTACAATGCACCAGCACAAATAATTCACCATATAACATTTCAACCATCATATCAATCAGGATGGCTACCGGGACAGGGGCATCTATCATCATTAGAAAGAATAATTAATACAAGCATAATATATATATATAATATGCTAATTTTTGGAAGTCATATATTTATACTTATACTATTCGCATATAAATTATACCTAAGACAACTAACCTCAGCGCTTTGGCTCGGAATATTGATTTTATTCGGATCAATAGGAACTGCTTTCTTCTATAATACATGGAACTTTTACGGAGCAACCCAGGCTGTTCCAATATCAACAATCCTGCTTCTAATTTGTCTGTACTCCTTAAAGCTAGACGGGAAGCTGCATAAAATACAGCCTCTATTTTTTTTAGCAGTGATCTGCGCAAGCACATCCATGGGTATTCTTGCCTCCCAATATTTGCCTACCATGATTATTAACTCACAAACCTTGGCCGCAGACATAAAGAACCAGCCGTTGTCGATCCCAGTTTTTAACACAAAAGAACATATATCGACGATACGAAATCTAGCCAAGGCATGCGGAGTATCCGGCGATAATGCAAAAAACCTTGTCGTTGACCACATGACTTATTTCGCATTTACTGAGCTACGCAATCCAATCCACGTACTTTATATCTCTGAGCCGGGATTCGGTGTTGACTTGGCAAATGGTAAACTTCTGCCATTCCTAAAAAAGATGGCTAGCCCTGCAATAATTGCACGCTGTACTTATATGCCATCACAACTCAAAACGCTAAAAACCATCGAACTCGGTGGTTATTGTTGTATTAATTTGATGGGCCAACAATGATTGGTCACGATACAGTTACTTACTCAGCGAAAAGGCTATGAAAAAAGTCGCCATTCTTCAATCCAATTACATCCCATGGAAGGGCTACTTTGACATGATCGCAGCCGTAGACGAATTTATTCTCTACGACGACATGCAGTACACCCGCCGCGATTGGCGCAACCGCAATCAGATTAAAACCCCACAAGGGGTCCAGTGGCTTACGATCCCCGTCCGGGTAAAAGGCAAATACAATCAAACTATTCGCGAAACCGAAATAGATGACTCCGACTGGGCAAAATCGCATTGGAAGTCGCTGTCTCAAAATTATCACCAGGCACCCCATTTCGAAGAAGTAGCCACGCTGCTCGAACCACTCTACCTAGAACACACCTACACCCATTTGTCAGCACTTAACCGCAACCTGATCGAGACGGTATGTAGTTACCTAGGCATTACTACTAAAATTAGCAATTCTTGGGATTACACACTAGTTGAAGGAAAAACAGAACGTCTGGCCGATTTATGCGCCCAAGCGGGGGGGACTGAATACATCTCAGGCCCCGCAGCACGGGATTACATTGACGAGAACGTATTTATGGACATGGACATAAAGCTGACTTGGTTCGATTACTCAGGCTATCCTGAATATCATCAACTCTGGGGTGCGTTTGTACATGGCGTTACTATTCTCGATCTACTGTTTAACTGCGGCAAGGACACTTCACATTATATGAAACATGTCAGGCCATGAAGTTATCTATCGTCACCACCCTATATCAATCAGCACCTCATATCGACGAATTTTATCGTCGCGCAAGCGCGGCTGCCGAGCTGTTGGTAGGTGATGACTACGAAATTGTTTTAGTAAATGACGGGTCGCTGGATAATAGCTTGGAACGCGCCATTACTCTAGCGCAGAGCGATCCCCGCATTGTCCTCGTCGATTTATCGCGCAACTTTGGTCATCACAAGGCAATGATGACTGGCTTGGCACATACATGTGGAGAGCAAGTATTTCTAATTGATTGCGACCTTGAGGAGGAGCCAGAATGGCTGCCTCAGTTTGCCGAAAAGCTCTCTAGTGAAGGTTGTGATGTGGTGTACGGCATCCAAGAGCAACGCAAAGGCAATTTTTTTGAACGGTGGAGCGGACAATGGTTCTATCGCATGTTTAAACTGTTGTCGGGATTAACATTACCCGAGAATACCGTCACCGCTCGGCTCATGACACGACGTTATGTGAATGCATTACTTTTACACACGGAACGAGAAGTCGTAATCGCAGGGCTATGGTTGATTACAGGCTTTGACCAACGGCCTCAACTTATCAAAAAGCATAATCATAGCGATACAACATATACCTTCAGAAAAAAAATGTCATTACTAGTGAACTCTATTACCTCATTTAGTAATGCACCTTTAATTGCTATCTTCTATATTGGTATCACTATTTTGTGCGTGGCTGGTGGGTACATTGCTTATCTTTTGATTCATTGGACATTTTTTGCCAAGCCTTTAAGTGGTTGGACATCCGTGATGGCTTCAATATGGTTTTTGGGCGGGTTGATCATCTCATTTATCGGAATTGTCGGCATTTACCTATCAAAAATTTTCTCGGAAACTAAACGCCGCCCTTACACGATTGTTAAGCAAATATATAGAAACCACCTTGGCGCGACAGGGGCTGACATCCCCAGCCCATCTAAAGAAATTGGTCCGAGCGAGACAGCAGCATGAGCACAAGCGTCATCCCAAGCTACGGAATTATTGAAAGAAGTCCAACCGTTGATGACTCCGACCGCATTGTGGAGGAGATAAGAAACCTAGGCTACGCAGTTATAAACCCCGGTATTTCTGACGAAAATGCTCAGCAATTAGCTACGAAATTCGATATTGTGTATGCCGCGTATCAACATCGATTTGGAACAGCATTTCTTAACGACCGAGACGAGCATAATACGATTCGCCTCCCACTTGCTTTTAATTCCAGTTTTTTATATTTGGCCACAAACAAAAATCTTATTGCCATTATTTCCAAACTTATCTACGGAAAATTCATCCTGAATCAACAAAACGGAATTATTAATCCTGTCGGTAGCCGATATAATCAAGGCGCATGGCACCGTGACCTGCCTTATCAGCACTTCGTCAGCACACGCCCCATCATTATTAATGCTCTTTATTGCGTAGACGACTTCACTGCACAGAATGGTGCAACGTACGTATTGCCAGCTAGCCACAAGCAAAATGCCTTCCCCTCAGACGAGTACGTGGCAAAAAATGCTATTCAAGTGGCAGCGCCTGCAGGCTCGTTTATTATCATCGACGGCATGACCTACCATCGCGGCGGCAAAAACACGACACAAACTCCGAGGCGCGCGGTGAACCATGTTTATACGATACCGTATATCAAACAGCAAATACTTATTCCTTCCGCATTAAGAGAGGAAGCAGCTAGCTTGGACGAAGCGGCCAAAGATCTTTTAGGGTTTCGCTATGAAAGCCCACGAACCATTGAAGAATTCATTACAGACAGGCCATTACGTGCCAAGTTGAACAACTGAACCCACCCCACAATCTTGAACACCGAATCAGACATAGTGATCACCAATTAAGAACTTCAAGCATCGCATGACTACGCTTATATGCAATATATGCTCTAACCCCTTGCAACTACTCCCTGTCCCCAAGACAAACCGCGCAATGCTTAGTGATGGCCGCATACTAGGTGTGGCTCTTGAAAAGGCATCATGCCTCTCCTGCGGTCTGGCGGCACATGTCAACGAACTGGCTGAGGATTCGGTAAAGACTGCATACGATGAAAGCTACGCCCTTTCCACATCTTCACCGCTCGCGGATAAAGCCAGGGCTCAGAACTATGCGAAAACCTTGGTTAACAATTTTCACCCTGCCAAGCGAGTGCTTGAGATCGGTTGCGGATCCGGCAACTTGCTTCAAGAGATGACAAGCCGCTGGCACAATTCCTTTTTTGTAGGCATTGACCCAGCACTGCCGAACGAAATCATTTCTACTGAACGAACACAGTATGTGCGAGCCTTCTTCGATGCATCGGCGAAAGGGGGCCTTAGCAAGAAATTTGATCTTATTTTTTCTATTAACGTCATAGAACACATCAATTCTCCTACTGAATTTTTTGCTTTAGCCTCCGAACTCCTGACGCCTGATGGCCAATTGGCGGTTATCTGCCCCGCCGCGCACCCTCCAAACGTCGAGCTGATGTTCTATGATCATCTACATACATTTACAGCAGGCGCATTAGCGGTAACGGCTATGGCATCTGGACTCTCGCTTGTATCCAGTATCGAAAATCTGCCACAGCTTGGGGATTTCCAGCTCGCTACTTTTTGCCAGGCGCCACAGCGAGACAACACCCTAGCGAGACCCTTCGAAGGAGGTGAGCTTGCCTTGGCGAAATTAAGAGCGGCATACTTAAATGCTTGGGGAAAATTGGAAGATACGTTGTTAGCTCGCACCGACGATTCCCCACATATTGCCATGTTTGGCGCCGGGCAGATGGCAGCGCTAATTAGAGCCTATGCTCCTCTCGTTTGGAAAAAAGTTAAGCTGCTAGTCATGGACAATGTTGATGACGCATGGCAACTCGACAAACCGGTAGACAATTACCTCGAAAACGTTACCAAACTTAAAAAATATCCGATCATTCTCGCAGTATCGCCGAGGGTGCAAGCAAAGCTTGCAGAACGCCTCACTCAGGATGGCCTAACAGCGATACGGTTTGATGACTTGATTTTAAGCTAACTATAGTGTTTTGCAAAAATGGCTATGAAAAAAGAAACTTCAGACATTTTAAGCTGTGTAGCTGACTACTATACAGCCAAGCTCAATAAACATGGCGAGACGCCACGCGGCGTTGACTGGAATGGAACCGAAAGCCAAGAACTCCGCTTTGGTCAACTTAGTAAGTGCATCGAACCAACCACGCCATTTTCACTCAATGATCTGGGATGTGGCTATGGTGCGCTTTACGACTACCTGAACGTTATCCGTTCACAGTTTACGTACCATGGGTGGGATATCTCCGACAGTATGATTCGAGCGGCAAGGGGCCGTTATATTCATCGCGAAAATGCCAATTTTGCAGTCGCCTCAGAGCCTTCCTTGATTGCAGATTATGGCATTGCCAGCGGCATTTTTAATGTTCGGCTAGAACGCAGTGATGCAGAGTGGTTCGATTACATACAAATGACACTCGATATATTGAATCGCACCAGCCGGAGAGGCTTTGCCTTTAACTGCCTAACTTCATACTCTGATGCGGAAAAAATGCGCGATTATCTTTATTATGCCAATCCGTGTACTTTATTTGACCTATGCATGCGTCGCTATTCACGTCACGTCGCCTTGTTGCATGATTATGGCCTTTATGAATTCACAATTGTCGTGAGAAAAGATCTATGAAAAAACCCTTAATTATCTTTGGCGCGGGCGATATTGCACAGCTTGCCCATTATTATTTCAGCACAGACTCGAACTATACCGTTGAGGCTTTCACAGTAGATGCTGCTTATTTAACTATCAACGAATTTTGCGGAGCCCCTCTTGTACCGTTCGAACAACTTGCAGACTATTACCCCGCAGAAACTCATGAAATTTTTATCGCGCTAAGTTACTCAAAGCTAAACCAAACTCGCAAAGAGAAATATTTAGCCGCTAAAGTTGCTGGCTATCGTATTGCTAGCTATATCAGCTCCCATGCGACAATACTCAACAACGGTCAAATCGGCGAGAACTGTTTCGTCCTTGAAGACAATACCGTTCAACCTTTCGTATCCATCGGCAATAACGTGACGCTGTGGAGCGGCAACCATATTGGGCATCACTCCACAATCCGCGACCACTGCTTCATCGCGTCGCACGTCATAGTTTCCGGCGGGGTAGACATTGGCGAATCATGTTTTATCGGCGTCAACGCTACATTACGCGACCACATTAAAGTTGGCGAAAAATGCGTTATCGGAGCAGGAGCATTGCTTTTAGCGGACGCTGAACCCCAAGGCGTATATATGGGCGAAACCACCCCGCGCTCCAGAGTGCCTAGCACTCGACTAAGAAATATTTAGAGGCGTCAATGCTCTGGAAAAAGCTGGGGCAACTTTACTGCCCAAAATTTATACACCCTAAACTTGCAAGCCACGCAGCGAACCCGTTGGCCGTGCTATTGAACGGCGATGTGTATCGTATCTTCTATAGCGGCCGCGACAGTCAAAATCGTTCTTCAGTAAGTTTCATCGACGCAGACATCGTGAAGCGCGAGGTCCTGCACATCCACGACAAACCTGCATTCACGCACGGCCGGGAAAATAGCTTCTACTCACATGGGGTCAGTATTGGCAATTGCTATGAAGCAGACGGACATCGCTACATCTTGTTTATGGGATGGCAACTCCCTCTCGGCGGACACTGGCGAGGTGACATCGGACGCCTAGTGCTTGAATCCGATTTTTCGTTGCGTCTGGACAGTGACTTGCCTTTTATGGCAACCAGCACAACCGATCCAATTAGCCTTTCATACCCCTGGACGGTACAGGAAAAACACGGAAATTTTCGTATGTGGTACGGATCAACAGCTACTTGGGACGCAGGCAATGGTGAAATGCTACATGTGATTAACCAAGCTTCGTCGGTTGATGGCCATATTTGGCATCGAGAAGGCCTTGCCGTCCCCTACGCACTGGGTATAGCTCAAGCGTTTTCTCGCCCAACGGTTATTGGCAACGAAAATGATGGCTATCATATGTGGTTCTCATATCGCGGCGGGTCAGGCGATAAGTATAGAATTGGCTATGCCTGTAGCGCTGACGGAAAGACGTGGGCGCTACGATTGGAAGATTCCGGCATAGATGTATCGCCCACAGGATGGGATTCTGAAATGATTGAATATCCGTTTGTTTTTGATCACGGAGGCCTACGCTACATGCTCTACAACGGTAATGACTACGGCAAATCTGGATTTGGCTTGGCCGTAATGGATTCCGAATGACCTCAAACATCGAATAATAATGAAAACTTATTTTTTAATACTCCCTGTAGCTCTGCTGGTTGCATACAGCCAAGTTATAGTAAAGATTAGAGCGACAAGCATCGTAATTAATGCCAACTCGGGCATTTTAGAAAAACTGTTCGCCTATATATTTGACCCCTTTATCATATCCGCTTACTCTTCTGCCCTAATTGCCTCGTTTGCTTGGCTCTTTGTTGTCACGAAATTGCCTCTTTCCATCGCATTCCCTATCTATATTGGGCTAACGTTTGTTCTGGTCCTATTTGGAAGCTGGCTTTTTCTAGCAGAAACGCCCAGCCCCGCAAAACTAATTGCGGTGATCTTAATATTTTCAGGCATAGTTCTCGGAGTATGGGCAGATGCATAGGGCTACCACCGACATGACAGACTGGCTATCCGGCGTGAAGCAGCACATACAGCTTAGTGCGCCGGACCTTATGCCTATGCTGGAAATATACTTGGCTGAAGCCACATTTGGAAGGCAATACATAACAGATGATTTATTACAATTGCCTAAAGGGGCTCGAATTTTGGAGATTGGAGCCGGATCACTGCTGCTGAGCTGTCAGCTTGTAAGGGAAGGTTTTAACGTTTCTGCACTTGAACCTATCGGTTCTGGCTTCTCCCATTTTTCCAGACTCCGTCAATTAGTATTAGAGCGGGCCAATGCTATTAATTGTCAGCCACATATCATTGACCAGACCGTCGAACGTTTGTCCGAAAGAGACAGCTATGATTACGCATTTTCCATCAACGTCATGGAGCATGTGAGCAATATTGGGCAGGCACTTGCCAACGTCTGTTCGGCCATTAAAGCTGGAGCGGCGTATCGTTTTACGTGCCCTAATTATCTGTTCCCTTACGAGCCACATTTTAATATTCCAACCTTTTTCTCAAAACGTCTGACAGAAAAATTATTTTATAAAAAAATATATCAGAGCAAAACCGTTCCAGATGCGACCGGAACTTGGAGATCCCTGAATTGGATTAACCCTTTGGTAATCGGTAAAGGGGTTAAAGGGCTTCGTAACGTCCAAGTCTCTTTTAATAAAACGCTATTGGTATCAACGCTCGAACGCATTGCAACAGACCCGGGTTTCGCGCAGCGGAGGTCTCCGTTTATACGAACAATTATTCTTGGCCTGGTCCGGTTAAAGCTACATGAAATATTTGCCTATGTGCCTGCCATATTCCAGCCAATTATCGATTGTCGTTTGCATAAAATCAGCTTTAAACGGAGCAATTGATGGCTCAAGTTACTAGTGGCATTCACGCCATACTGTCGCACCCGTTTGTCTATTCTGCATTTCAAACGCTGATGGGAGCACATCAGGCTCGCACAAGATTCGCTAGGGATTTTATAAAATCTACTCCTGGCATGAAAATTCTGGATATAGGATGCGGCCCAGCCGATATCCTTAACTACATACCTTCGACTGATTATTATGGGTTTGACATCAGCGAGTCATACATTGCCCAGGCACGACACAGATACGGTAATCGTGGCATTTTTTACTGCCAATATCTTGCCGAAATTGATTTAGAGGCACTGCCGGCCTTCGATATAGTGCTCGCGTTAGGATTAATTCACCATCTCGATGATGCCCAGGCTATAAATGTAATACAACTCGCGTTTAAAGCGCTTAAACCAGGCGGACGCTTGCTAACTATAGACCCCTGCCTAGACTCTTCACAGAACCCAATTGCTCGCTTCTTGATTCAGCATGATCGGGGGCAAAATGTAAGGGACAAAGCGGGTTACGACTCGATAGCAAGCCAGGTCTTTGACTTGCGCCGCCTGGAAGTTCGACACCAAGCATGGATTCCTTATACACATTGCTTTATGGAATGTACTAAAACCGCTTAGAACAGAAAACAGGAGATATTGTTGAAAGCCATCATCCTAGCCGGCGGCAACGGCTCTCGCCTGTACCCGCTCACACAAATATCGAGCAAACAATTGCAGGCGGTATTTGACAAACCCATGATTTATTATCCGCTGACTATATTGATGGCAGCGGGTATTCGCGAATTCTGTTTGATTTCCACACCTCAGGACCTACCGCGCTTTCAGCAATTGCTGGGAGATGGCGCTCGATGGGGGATTACCATTGAATATAGGGAACAAGCCCGTCCCGAAGGCATCGGCCAGGCATTTCTGATTGCCGAAGACTTTGTCGGCAGTGACAACGTCGTGTTGATGCTGGGTGACAATATTTTCTCGGGTGGTGACGACTTCCCTCGATCCATGGCCGAGTTTCGAGGTGGGGCAACGATTTTTGCTTACCGCGTCAAAGACCCGGAGCGGTACGGTGTGGTGGAGTTCGACCGCGCCGGCAGGGCGCTATCCATCGAAGAAAAACCAGCCGCTCCGCGCAGCAATTTCGCCGTGCCAGGCATTTATATCTACGATAATCGTGTACTTGAAATAGCAAAGACCATCCGCCCTTCTGCTCGCGGTGAGCTGGAGATTACGGACATCAATCGGGCCTATATGGAACAAGGACAGTTGCAGGTGCATCGCTTAAGCCGCGGCTTTGCGTGGCTGGATGCCGGCACAAGCACCGCCTTGCAAGAAGCATCCGCCTATATAGAAGCCATAGAGCGTCGCCAAGGCATAAAGATTGGTTGTCCTGAAGAGGCCGCGCTGGTGCGCGGCTTTTTAAGCCTGGCCGAATTCGACACCCTAATGCAGCAGATGCCAAAATGCGAATACCGGGAATATTTGGTAACTGTGGCAGACGAAGCTCGCAAATTAAGGGGATAAAGTGAGCACGGAAAAGATCCAATTCAACCGGCCCTATATGACGGGCAGGGAATTGCACTATATCGCCGAAGCCAAGTTCGGCAATATGCTGGCGGGGGACGGCCCCTTTACTAAACGCTGCCATGGATGGATCGAGTCGCATACAGCTTGCTCCAAGGCGCTCTTGACGCATTCCTGCACGGCAGCGCTGGAAATGGCGGCCCTGCTGCTGGACACCCAACCCGGCGATGAAGTCATTATGCCGTCATACACATTTGTATCCACGGCCAATGCATTCGTATTGCGTGGCGGAGTGCCCGTGTTCGTGGATATCAGGGAAGACACTCTTAACCTCGACGAGCAGCTTATCGAAGCCGCAATTACCTCCCGCACCAAAGCCATTGCTCCGGTGCATTATGCCGGGGTGTCCTGCGAGATGGACACGATCATGGCTATTGCCAAGCGCCATAATCTCAAGGTCGTCGAAGATGCCGCCCAAGGGGTCATGGCAAGCTACAAAGGTCGTGCATTGGGCAGTATTGGCGATCTAGGCGCGTTCAGCTTCCACGAAACCAAGAATGTGATTTCCGGTGAGGGTGGCGCCCTGCTTGTCAATGACCCGGATCTGGCCCTGCGGGCCGAAATTATTCGTGAAAAAGGCACCGACCGCAGTCGATTTTTTCGTGGCCAGGTCGATAAATACACCTGGCAAGAAGTGGGCTCCTCGTTTCTACCGGGCGAGATCACAGCCGCCTTTCTGTGGGCGCAATTGCAAGAGGCCGAGCGCATCACCGCAGAGCGCATGACATCCTGGGATCTCTACCACAGGCTTCTGGAGCCCATGGAGCGCCAAGGACTATTGCGCCGACCTATTGTTCCGCCTGAATGCCGACACAATGCACATATGTATTACGTGCTAATTGCACCGGAGATTGATCGGCACGCCGTATTGGAAAGACTCAAGAGTCATGACATTTACTCGGTATTCCATTATGTGCCCTTACATTCGTCGCCGGCGGGGCAACGCTACGGCCGAGTCCATGGAAGCATGGCCCTGACCGACTCACTCTCGGCGCGTTTAATCCGTCTGCCGCTTTGGGTCGGATTGACGGATGTGCAGCAAAACAAGGTCGTGGACATACTGACAAAGGCACTAACCTGACCAAGGCGGTGCCGCTCAAGCAAGCAGCTATCCCTGCGTGCCGAGACGCTCCCGTCTATAACTGCCATCTTGCACGCGGCGGCACCATTCCAGGTTATTCAAATACCACTCAACGGTTTTACGAATACCGCTTTCAAAAGTCTCTTGCGGCTCCCAGCCCAGTTCTTGCTGGATTTTCCTGGCGTCGATCGCATAACGCAGATCGTGGCCGGGGCGGTCTTTCACATGCGTAATCAAGTCGCTGTAGCGTGCTACGCCGGCAGGTTTGTTGGGGGCCAATACCTCCAGCAATTCGCATAAAGTGCGCACGACATCCATGTTCTGTTTTTCGTTATGGCCGCCGATATTATAGGTTTCGCCGATCTTCCCTTCTGAAATCACCTTGTACAGGGCCCGCGCATGGTCTTCCACATACAGCCAGTCGCGCACCTGTTTGCCCTGGCCGTACACCGGCAATGGCTTTCCCTCCAGGGCATTAAGAATCATCAAGGGTATGAGTTTTTCAGGAAAATGATAGGGTCCGTAATTGTTGGAGCAATTGGTAATTAAAATCGGCAAGCCATAAGTGCGCTGCCAGGCGCGCACCAGATGGTCGGAACTGGCCTTGCTGGCGGAATACGGAGAACTGGGCGAATAAGCGCTTGCTTCGGTAAAAAGCGAGCCTGTGCCTTCCAGGTCGCCAAACACCTCATCCGTGGAAATATGGTGGAAACGAAACGCGGCTTTGCGCTGCCCGTCCATTGCCTGCCAGTACGCGCGCGCCGCCTCCAGCAAGGTGTAGGTACCCACAATATTGGTTTGGATAAAAGCCGCCGGGCCGTCGATGGATCGATCCACATGGGACTCAGCCGCCAGGTGCATCACCACATCGGGTTGGTGCTGGCCGAATACCCGTTCAAGCCCGGCCCGGTCGCAGATATCGACCTGTTCAAAAACGTAGCGCCCGCTATCCGCCACGCCCGCCAATGACTCCAGGTTGCCGGCGTAGGTGAGCTTGTCGAGATTGACGGCCGAATCCGCAGTATTGCCGATAATATGGCGTATAAGCGCCGAACCGATAAAGCCGGCGCCGCCGGTGACGAGAATTTTCATTTATGCGATCGGTATCCGTGGCGTATAAGCAGGTAATCGTTGTTTGCCCAATAATCTTCGATTATGGTCGAAAAACACTTGGGCAAGCGCCGGAAGAACATGGCGAATTATAGGCATTACAATCGTTTCATTATAAAAATACACGAATGGGAATACGTTCTTGACGATAGCTCCTTCCTCTATGCGCCCCTTGACCCAACTACCTGAATAGGCCGAGTTTTTGGCTACCGCGAACGCGGCCTCCAAGCAACAAAGCGGCTATAGTTCGCAAGTGTGTATCCATGCCGGCCGAGGGGCTGATTCCCAGTTTTTGAATCTTGTGGCTATCCAACACCGAATACCTGGGTCGCACGGCAACGGCGGGGTATTGCTCGGACGACACCGGCTTGGGCCAGGAGCCTTCACCGATTGTTCCTTGTGCTCGCTTCGCAGCCTCTGTGGAATTCGGCCGTGGTGGGCTTGCGCCCTGGTTCTGAACAAACATCACCGCTTCAATCACCTTGACCGCAAACGCATGCCAGCTAAGGGCCTCCGTACCGCTGTAGTGATACAAGCCACCCTTTGCGCCAGGCATTCTCGCGATTTGAATGATGGCATCGGCCAGGTCGCCGGCATAGGTAGGAGCGCCGACCTGATCATCCACCACGCTTAGCACCTGCCCGAGCAATATGCGCTGAACGATGGTTTTAACAAAATTATTCCCGTACTCGCTATAGAGCCAGGAGGTGCGCAAGACGATAGCCCTGGGTTCGGCTTCCGGCCCCGGCGGATCCCGCAACACGGCATTCTCGCCAGCCAGTTTGCTGCGTCCGTACACATTGAGCGGAACGGCAAGGTCCGTTTCAACATAAGGCCGTGCGCTATGGCCATCGAATACATAGTCGGTTGACAGATGAATCAAGCGAGCTCCGATCGCTCGAGCGGCCTGCGCAATGTGGCGGGGGCCCTCTTCGTTGGCGGCATAGGCTATTGCCGGCTCGCGTTCGGCCTGGTCGACCCGGGTATAGGCGGCGGCATTAATAATGAGTTCCGGCTGGAATTGCCGCACGCACTGGCCTACCGCATGGCTGTCGGTAATGTTCAGGGCACGGTGGTCCAGCGCCAGTAACTGCCAATCGGCCGGGCAGCGGTCCTGCAGGCAACGCCCTAATTGCCCGCCGGCGCCGGTCAGCAGCGCTTTCATGGGGATTGAACAACGCGGGGCAAGCGCCCCAAAGCCCGCAGCTCGGCCAGTGTCAGGCCCGCGCAGTCCTTGCTCGACAGCACAGGGTTGCCAATCGGCCAGGCAATGGCCAGATCGGGATCGTCCCAGCGCAAGCACACTTCGTCCTGGGATTGATAGTAGTCCGTGCACTGATACGTGACATCGGCCGATTCGGACAGCACCACAAAACCATGCGCGAAGCCTGGCGGAATCCATAGCTGCTCGTGATTCCGATCCGACAGCACAGCGCCTTCCCACTGGGCATAGGTCGCTGACTCGGTGCGCAAATCCACGACCACATCGAAGATTTCCCCATGGGCGACACGCAGCAATTTACCTTGCGGATGCCGTGCCTGAAAATGCAGGCCGCGCAGCACGCCGTGCCTGGAATGCGAGCAATTGTCCTGAACGAATGGCTGCGCCAAGCCCAGCATCTGGTGATAACGCAGCGCCTGGAAGGTTTCCAGAAAATAGCCCCGCTCGTCTTCGTGAACCGCGGGCTGAATCCGCTTGACGCCAGACAGACGGGTATCGAGGATTTTCATGCCGGATGTCTGCCAGGTTGATAAGGCATTATGCGAATTTTCATAAAAGAAATTTTACAGGGAACGAGGATGGGCTACGACGTAGGGTGAGGTAGTCTGGCGTCGTAATGCCACTGTCGAATTTTCTTGAACGTAATCTTCGCTATATCGGGATGCCTTGGGTTGAGAAGAGCATTGTGTTCTTCAGGAACAATCACGGACGGCACTATTAATAATAGACTTGTATTACTAACTACCCAGTCATCGCCGGTGTCCAGGCCGACTTTACCTGCGGGAATGGTATCCCACCCCACATGATTTTCCGGCTTGAGCGTCTGCGCTGCAGACCAAAGTTTTTCTGGAATACTCACTTCAACCAAAAAGCGATTCAAGGGTAATCCATCAAAATTTAAATGAACTATCGTTTCCAAACAAGCCAGGGCAATGCTGGACGCGCAATACACCATCGGCGTTCCCTCCCGGCTCCAATGGCCACCCGTTATTTTTGCGCCCATCCCTGATTTGTCGTCGGCGGTAAAGTCTGGCGCGTCGGTGGCAATGCGCCAGACCTTAATGTGCGCTGTCATGCGTAAGCACCGCTTTGCGCCATGGCAATCAGCCTCGACAGTAACTCTCGACCTTCAGATGTGTCGATGTATTCCACAGGCTTATCGCCCCCAAGCGCCGGCAGCGGCTTATCCAGCCATAGTGCAAACCATTGCGCGGCATCAAAATGGGTCGGATCACCAGACTGCTCTACGATCGCCTGCACCTGTCCGATTAATTTGATGACGCCAACGTATCGTTCGCTCTCATGTGTTGTCAGCTTTTCTTGCTGACGTACGCGCCGATCAATTGTGGTTACGGACAACCCCAGGCTATGGATAAACCGCTCTTTTGTCCAAGCCATGCGTTTGGCCAAAGCCGAGACAGCATCGGCATGAACGCCCCGTTTAATCAGTTTGATTCTATCTGCCGGCTCCATCATATAAACCGAGTGCGGATCTTCCTCACTCTTAGCTAAAGATAGGGTTCGCGGCATTTTGCTTACTTGGGCACGTTTTGTTGAAACGGCTTTCGTTACCGCTTTTTTCGATTTAGTTGGGGCTTGTTTCGTTTCGACGGCAGTAAGATTGGATTGCATAGAAACCTCCATTTGATCGTTTATTTTAAATCGAATGATCGAATTATGCGATATCGCTGTTTGATACCTCCGTACAGAAAGTGGCAGCGTCGAGGTTACACACCGCTACGCGTTTATTATGAAATGACACGTTTAACGGCGATAATGGCCGGTGCTCTATATTTACATGAATGCCAATATGCCAGTGACCACATCTGATTGCCCTCCCCTGCCTTTGCCGCAGCTACCCGAATGGGCGGCTTTTGTGGCGGCGGTGAAAGCGGCGCCTATTCGTGTGGACGACCTGCGGCTTGTGACGGCGACAGGGCTGCAGTTGGATTTAAGCGGCCAGAGTCAGTCTCCCGCACTGCATGCCTGTACTGAAGCTTTATTAAACACGCGACATTTCGACTCTTTGCGCAAGCAACTACTGGCCGGCAAAATCGCCAATGCCACCGAAAACCGCGCCGCCTGGCATACTGCATTACGCGAGCCCGCCGCCATCGCCGAAGTGGCTGCCGAGAGGCAGCGCATGAATGAATTCATTCGACGAGCCGATTCGGAACGCCGCTGGCGCAATATCGTGCATATAGGCATAGGCGGCAGCGATTGGGGAGTGCGCCTGGCGGTCAGCGCTTTCGGCTACGCAGGCACATGGCGCAATGTGCGCTTTGTGGCCAATATCGACGGCCATGCCATTGCCGGTGGCCTGGCAGGGCTGGACCCGCGCGATACGCTGATCGTGCTGGCGTCCAAGTCCTTTACCACCGCCGAAACTTTGCAGAACGGCCAACGCGCCGTGGAATGGCTAAGTGCAGCCGGCATCGAAGACCCTTATAAACAGGTGGTCGCCATTACCGCAAAACCAGATGTGGCCCAGGCCTGGGGTGTACCCGAAGCACATGTTTTTAAGCTGTGGGACTGGGTCGGTGGGCGCTTTTCCGTGTGGTCCTCAGTTAGCCTGACAACAGCCTTGGCTGTGGGGTCGGATGTGGTGGCGGGCATGCTGGCCGGCGCGGCCGCCATGGACACGCATTTTGCCCAAGCCCCCGTGGCTGAAAACGCACCCATCCAGATGGCGGTGGCGGGAATAATCAACCGCAGCGTGCTGGGTTATGGGTCCTTGAATATTGCGCCTTACGATTTTCGTCTGGCGAATCTGGTGCCCTACATCCAGCAATTGGAAATGGAATCGTTGGGCAAATCGACAGGCCTGGACGGCAATCCCGTGGGCGTACCGACCGGGCCGGCAGTATGGGGCATGCCAGGCACCGATGCGCAGCATACGTTCTTTCAATGGTTGCATCAGGGCAGCGACGGCGCGCCGGTGGATTTCATTATTACCCAGGAAGCGGATCACGGCTGGAGCGAACACCATAAAAGCCTATTGGCCAATTGCCTGGCGCAACGCGAGGCGCTGCTTAAAGGCAAGACCTACGAAGCCGCGCTGGCCGAGTGCCTGGCCGAAGGTATGCCCCAGGAAAAAGCCCAGTGGCTGGCCCGGCATCGGATTCATCCAGGCGGACGGCCTTCCAACCTGATCGTGCTGCCCAAGCTTACACCGTATACGCTGGGGGCTTTATTGGCCCTGTACGAGCACAAGGTATTTGTGCAAGGTGTAATCTGGGGCATCAACCCCTTTGATCAGTGGGGCGTGGAGTACGGCAAGGTGCTGGCCAAGGGGATTGTGAAGGAATTGTCGGGCACGCAGGATTCGGCCCAAAGCCATCATGACGCCTCGACGGCGCATTGGGTACAGGTGTTTGCGAGGTCTTTGGGCCAGTAAGGACGGCCGCAGTGCGGCATTCGCCCCCAAACAAATCGAATTTCAATAAAACATGTGTGGTATCATAGACTTGCTACACCATACCTGCATTCGGCAGAAAACAGCCATATCACACTGCCTTCAACAGGCAGGTCCCACGCAAGCTCCATTGGCTCTGCTTGATTCAAGTCCATTTTTTACACGCAATTTCCGCCACTAAGCAGCATGGCGCGCTTTGTCCGGCCATGCATGCCGACTGGACTTTTTCTTATTCACGTTTCCGCATCGGAAACGCAGCACCAAGTCGCCACAGTGGCGCCGCGCATCACGTCTTCATCCTCTAGCCGCGAGAAACGCTAGCTTCAGGCGGCGGCCGCATGCCGCGTGCGGGTTGAATACAGGATGGGTTCGTGCGCGTTTGGACGCATCGGCTGGCTGGATGGCACGCATCGCGAGTCCGCCAAGCCCGCGTTTATTGAATACTACACAGGAGATTTACCTTTATGGCTAAAGAAGAACTGATTGAAATGGGCGGCCTGGTGACCGAAGTGCTGCCCGACTCACGTTTTCGCGTAACGCTGGACAACGGACACCTGGTCATCGCCTACACGGGCGGCAAAATGCGCAAGCACCATATCCGCATTCTGGCGGGCGATAAAGTATCGCTGGAAATGTCGCCGTACGACCTGAGCAAGGGTCGCATTACTTTCCGCCACATAGCAGGCCGCCCGGCGCCAACGCCGTCGACCCAGCGCCGCCGCTGATCGGTTTGCCGGCGTGGGCTTGCGCCCACCCGATCAACGCTCCTAAGTTTCGGCTAAGTTTGCGGGCCTATATTCCCGCTACGGTGCCGTGCTCGATTGTAAATCCCTGCTGTCAGCGGCCCCTTACCGGGACTGCCCGTCATGCATGATGACAATGCTGAACACGCCATCACCCCCAAGCCAGAGTCCGCCGCGACGAAAATTCCACCGCTCATAGGGATGGCACCCTTGATACGCCGCGCGTTCAACGGCGAAAACCTGGTGCCGATGGCGCAGAAGCTGTTGGCGCGCGCCCAGGAAAACCCGCTCGATGCCCATGCCTGTCTGGATCTTTCGGCGGTTCTGCTGATCACCGGGCACCGGAAGGATGCGCTGGCGATTCAGGCTGAAGCGCTCGCCATGCAGTCGCGCTATTTCTTGCCTGCCCGACACGCCAAGCCCGGCCTGCGCCTGCTGGTTCTCATGGGGCCTGGCGACTTCATGGCGAACACGCCGGTTGAGTTCCTGGTTGAAGACTCGGATGTATCGCTGGAATTGCTTTATCTTGGCGACAAAGCCGAGTTGCCGGCGAGCTTGCCCGACCATGATGTGCTGATGGTGGCGATGGCCGAATCCGATGCCAACCTGCCCTTGCTCAAGCGCCTGGAAAAATACCTGGACGATTGGCCGAATCCCGTCATCAATCGCCCTGAACATATCGTCAAGCTCTCTCGCAACGGCGTCTACGCTGCGCTGCAAGGCTTGCCGGGCGTCGAGATTCCCGCTTCGGTGCGTATCGACAGATCGGTTTTGCAGGCGCTAAGCAATGGCGAGACGGCCATCACGGATATTCTTCCGGACGGCGATTTTCCGATTATCGTGCGCCCGCTCGGATCGCATGCGGGGAATGATCTGGAAAAGCTCGAGCGCGCGGAAGATTTTGCCGCATACCTGCACGCGGTGGGAGACGAGTATTTTTACGTGTCCCGCTTCGTCGACTACCGCGGCGCCGACGGCCTGTTCCGCAAGTACCGCATTGCCATGATTGACGGGCAGCCTTTTGTCTGCCATTTTGCCGTTTCCGAACACTGGATGATTCACTACCTGAACGCGGGGATGGTCGAAAGCGCCGAGAAACGGATGGAGGAAGCGGCCTGCATGGCTACCTTCGACGACGATTTCGCGGTGCGCCACGCGGCGGCCCTGCAGGCCATCGACCAACGCATCGGCCTGCCCTATATGGGCATGGATTGCGCGGAAACCGCGTCGGGCGAGCTGCTGATTTTCGAAGTGGACAATTCCATGATTGTCCACGCCATGGATCCCGAAGATTTGTTTCCCTATAAGGCCCCCGCCATGCGCAAAGTGTTCGCCGCATTTCGTGAAATGCTGGAAAAAGCACGCGTGGGAACAAAGTCGTGATGACGGGCGAATCGGAGTAACGGGTGGCCACGAGGGCCGCCCCTAGGGAACGGGGTGGGTCGGCGGGTTCGCGGGCCCTCTACGCAAGAACGTTGTCGCAGATACGGTTAAGCAGCTGATTAAGAACATGCTGCTCCTCGGGGCTGAAGCCGGCAATGGCACGAGTATGCAACTCCCAGGCAACAGGCAGGATTTTCGCGAATTGCTTTTTGCCGGCCGGGCACAGCTTGATGACAACGACGCGCTGATCCATAGGGTCGGAATCACGGGCGATATAGCCGGCCTTTTCCATGACGGTCAGCGCGCGCGACAAAGTCGCCTGGTCGGTGCCGGTAACATTGGCCAGGGCGCTGACGCCCAGGCCGTCGGCATCGCGCAGGAAGGCCAGCACGCGCCAGTGTATTAGCGTGAGGCCTTGCTCACGCAGCACCATTTGAAAGTCGGCGTTCACCGCCGACGTGGTTCGATTCAGGACATACGGTAAAAAAGTGCTGTGGCCCCGATAGGCCGACGGCCCCGAATCGGGGCTTTCTTGTTCTTGGGTTTCGCTCTTCATTTATGGGTTGCTGGTTAATTTTTTAGTGGTATTGGCGGCCTATCGTGCGCTCGCATTTCGTCGCGAGCGATGATCCCCACTTTATTGCACGATGATTTATTGAATTCCGATTATGTTGGTTGTTAGATACAGAATATCGACATATCGTTCCCATGACAGGCCCGATCGGCGTTTTGTTCGCTGTATTGCTTGTTTTTTGTTCAATGGCCTGACAGGTTCCAGTTCACCCATATTTATGCATTTGCATACACTTATTTAAAGTTAAACAAAATCCAAATAAGCGGCAAGTGACAAATAATCAGGAAATACCCTAGCCCCCGGGCGAACGACTGTTTTCGCAAGAGTGAACCTTGCTGCGGGCAATACATAAACGCAACGGAATAAAGGACTCATGCCACGCAAAGGCATGTGCACTGGCAAGGCATAGCGGGGGCCTGATCCATTTTATTGCCGAGCATGATTTGTATCCTATATATTAGGATATAAATACTATAATTTGATTTTGACTGGAATCTCATATACGATGCATTCAGCCAATTATTTTTCCGCATTACCAACTGAATTATGGGGTTTAAATCCCATTATTTAGGAACAAAACGGATGGAACCTCGTTGAAAGCCCTTATGGAAAATGTATGAAACAGGAAACAGCGCTGGAAGGCATCCGGGTTATTGAAATATGCAATGTTGCCGCTGGCCCCTACTGTGGCATGCTGCTGGCGGACATGGGGGCGGATCTGGTGAAGATCGAACATCCCGAAGGCGGCGACACCCTGAGAAGCTGGGCGCCCATCACCAATGGTTTCAGCGAGAATTTCGCCTCTTTGAATCGCAACAAGCGATCGATCGCACTAAATCTGAAAAACGCGGCGGACGTCGAAATCGCGCGGCAACTGATAGCGCAAGCCGACGTCATTCTGGAAAACAACAGGCCCGGCGTCATGGATCGGCTGGGCCTGGGCTACGAGGCCATGCGGGAAATCAATCCGAAACTGGTGTATTGCTCCATTTCGGCCTACGGCCAATCGGGTCCGCGCAACCAGGAGGGCGGCTTCGACTTGACGCTCCAGGCCATGAGCGGCCTGATGAGCGTTACGGGCGAGCCCGATGGCGCCCCGGTGAAATGCGGCGTGCCTGTCTGCGACTTCACCGCGGGCCTGTATGCGGCATTTTCAATCGTATCGGCGCTGCGGGCGGCGCAACGCGAAGGCCATGGAACCCATATCGACATTTCCATGCTCGGCGCCACGCTTGGCATTGCGGCACTCCAGACATCGCAATACTTTGGCACCGGCATCGATCCCCAGAAGCTGGGCTCGGCGCATCCACGCAATGCGCCCTACCAGGTATTTCACTGCCGCGACGGATACTTCGGCATGGCCGCCGGAAACAACTCGCTATGGAAATCGGTATGCGGCGTGGTTTCGCGCCAGGATCTGCTGGGCGATGAACGGTTCCTGACGACCGGATCCAGGGCCACGCACCAGGACAGTCTCAGGGAAATACTGGAATCGATATTCGCCGCGGCAGACGCCGAAACCTGGCTCGAACGTTTCCGCAAGGCCGGCGTGCCATGCGCGCCCATCAATACCTACTCGGACGTCCTGTCGGATACACAGGTCGCCCACATGAATTGGGTGCAAGACCTGAGCCTGCCCAACGGATCGCAAATCAAAACGTTTGGATCGCCCATTCGCTTCGACTCGCGGACCTCGGAAATACGCAAGCCTCCGCCCGCACTGGGTGAGCACAACGCTGAAATCCTGGCGGAATTACAGTCCAAAATGACGGAATAAGAAGATGGATAGCCCGTTAAAAATAGACCGACAATCCGATTGCTGGACATTCACCCTGGACCGCCCCAGAAAAATGAATGCCCTTTCGTCTGAACTGATAGAAGCCCTGCTGGCTGGAGTAGCGCAGGCGTACGACGAAAAAATTCCTTTGCTTGTTTTCCAGGGTAGCGGCAAGAACCTGAGCGCCGGCTTCGATTTCACCGACTACGAGGCCCAAAGCGAGGGCGACCTGCTGCTGCGTTTTGTTCGCATAGAAATGCTGCTCAACGCCATCGCCATGTCGCCGAGCCTGACGATCGCCTTCGCGCACGGAAAAAATTTCGGCGCCGGGGTCGATCTGTTTGCCGTATGCAAACAAAGGTACTGCGCGCCCGGAACCACATTCCGCATGCCGGGGCTCAATTTCGGCCTGGTGCTGGGAACACGGCGATTTGCCGATATCGTAGGCAGGCAAAATGCGTTGGCCATCCTTGGCGAGACCAAAACCTTTTCGGCTGCGGAAGCCGAACGCATCGGCTTTGTCCAGCAAACGGTGGAACCCGATGAATGGGCCGGGCTTATCGATGGCGCCAGGAAAACCGCCGCCGCCCTGGATCACGACACGCGTGTCCGATTCCATGGCGCGATTCACGAGAATCACGCCAATGATGACCTGGCGGCGCTGGTGCGCTCGGCGGCACGCCCCGGCCTAAAAGGGCGCATCGCACGCTATTTGAACGGCTAGGGCTCAGGCCTCGTAAAAATAGACAAAAATGCCGATGTAAAGCCCGAACGCCTTAGGGGGCGGGCTTCGGCCTTAGCGCGCAATAATCGCCCGCAGCATATCGACCAGGCGCTCGGCGTGGTCGGGATCGAGCTTTTCAAGCAGACGGTGCTGGTGTTCCATGGCGCGGTCGCACAAACCGCTGATCAGCTTCGAGCCCTTGGGCGTGATCCGCACCAGGGTCTGGCGCCGGTCGGCACGCGCGGTGTGCATCGTAACGTAGCCCTGGGCTTCCAGCCGCGGCAGCACCTTGCTGAGCGTCGGCTGCTTGGTGACGGCCAATTCGGCCAGTTCGCCCACGGTTTCACCCTCGCCCTCGATAAGGCTGCCCAGAACGCGCCACTCGGTGACGGTCAGGCCGGCCTTTCTGACCTCGACGTGGAATTCCGCCGAAATGCGATGACTCGCCAGAGCCAGCACGGAGGCCAGGTAGCGATGCACAAAACGAGTCGGCTGCGGGGTGGACATGAATGCTTTCCTTGTGACTCGAAAAATCGTATTCCAAACCGCGAAAGCAGTCAACATAATGGTTTTTACTTATATTCAAGCACCTGTTATATATATTAAATTTCCAATATATATGAATATTCATGTTTATATTGACAAGCCTAAGCTTCAAGCCTAAAGTATTCAAGACCCATCAGAGCCGCACCGTATTTTCGCCGTAGCACTGCCGCCGGGCCGCGCCTTGCGTTGTCGGCCGGATCGCGGCGATCCCTGGAGAGATCATGGCAGAACGTTCATTCAAAAAAGAAGTTCAACAACTCCGGATCGGTGCGGGCGAAGAATTTCGCGGCGAAGGCATTCTGGCCGTCACCAAGGCGCTGCTGCAATCGGGCGTAGGCTATGTCGCCGGCTATCAGGGCTCGCCCATTTCCCATCTTATGGATGTCCTGGCCGACGCCCAGGACATCCTGGAAGAACTGGGCGTGCACTTTGAAGCCAGCGCCTCCGAAGCCACTGCCGCCGCCACCCTGGCCGCCTCGGTCATGTACCCGATCCGCGGCGCGGTAACCTGGAAATCCACGGTAGGCACCAACGTCGCCTCCGACGCGCTGGCCAACCTGGCCTCCGGCGGCGTAACCGGCGGCGCACTGGTCATCGTCGGCGAAGACTACGGCGAAGGCTCGTCGATCATGCAGGAACGTACGCACGCCTTTGCCATGAAGTCGCAAATCTGGCTGCTCGACCCGCGTCCGAATCTCGAAAGCATGGTCAAGGCGGTTGAAGACGGCTTTCAGTTGTCCGAAGCCAGCAATACCCCAGTCATCCTGCAATTGCGTATTCGCGGCTGCCATGTGCACGGGCGCTTTACCGCCAAAGACAATCAGCGACCCAAGTTCAGCCTCAGGCATGCGCTGGAAAACCCGGTGCGCGATGTCAGCCGCATCGTATTGCCCCCCGCCTCGTTTTTGCATGAACAGGAAAAGGTCAAGGCCCGCTGGCCCGCGGCAATCAAGTTCATCAAGGAAAACCGGCTCAACGAATTTTTCGACGGCGACGTCCAGGACATAGGCCTGATCCTGCAGGGCGGCCTGTACAACGGCGTGATCCGGGCGCTGCAACTGCTTGGCCTGGCCGATCACTTCGGCAACAGCCGCATTCCGCTGTATGTGATGAATGTCACCTATCCGCTTATCGACGACGAGATCGCGGCGTTCTGCAAGGAAAAAAAGGCGGTTCTGCTGCTCGAAGAAGGTCAGCCCAACTACATCGAACAGAACCTCAACACCATTTTGCGGCAGGCGGGCATTGCCGCCGCGCTGGCAGGCAAAGATGTCCTGCCCATGGCGGGCGAATACACCACGGCCGTCATACGCGACGGCCTGCAAAATTTCCTGAGCCGGTACCATCCCGAGATTCTGCCCGCCATCGACACCGCCCCCGAACCGGCCGGCGGGCAAATGGAAATCAGCCAGGTAGTGCGGCCCGTCAAGGAACAGGCCATTACTTTCCAGCGCCGCGCCAAGGAACTGGCCGAAGTGGTACCCGCCCGGCCGGCGGGTTTCTGTACCGGTTGCCCCGAGCGCCCCATATTTTCCGCCCTGACCCTGGCCCAGGAAACGCTGGGCGAGCATCACATCGCCTGCGATATCGGCTGCCATCTGTTCTCGATTTTGCCGCCCTTCAACCTGGGCGCCACCACCATGGGCTATGGCCTGGGCGCGTCCAGCGTGGCGGCATTCAACGTGCCGGCTGCCAAGCGGCCCATTTCCATCATGGGCGATGGCGGCTTCTGGCACAATGGCCTGGCCTCGGGCGTGGGCAACGCAGTATTCAACAAATACGATGGCGTCATCGTCATTATCGACAACTTCTACTCGGCCGCCACAGGCGGGCAGGACATCCTGTCGTCGCGGGCCGGCAACGATCACCGTTCCACCAACAACCCTATCGAAAGCGCGGTGCGCGGGGTCGGAGTCAAATGGATCCGCACCCTTGACCGCACCTACGACGTCGCCAAGGTGCGCGCCACCATCGAAGAGGCCCTCACCACCTCCGACACCGGCCCCAAGGTCATCATTGCCCAATCCGAGTGCATGCTCAACAAGCAGCGCCGCGAAAAGCCCTTGTTCAACAAAGCCGTCAAGGACGGCAAGCGCAGGGTCAAAGAACGTTTTGGCGTCGATCCCGATGTATGCAGCGGCGACCACGTCTGTATCCGCCTGTCGGGCTGTCCCTCGCTGACCGTCAAGGATAGCGGCGACATCCTCAAAGAAGATCCTATCGCCTACGTCGACAACAGTTGCGTGGGCTGCGGCAACTGCGGCGAAGTCGCCCATGCCGCCGTGCTTTGCCCCTCGTTCTACCGCGCCGATATCGTGCACAACCCCAACGGCTGGGACCTGTTCAAGGCCAGGGTGCGCCGACGCGTCATCGGTTTCCTGCAACAGCGCCGCACGGCGCGCCTGAATCAATACTCCCTGTAGGCGGCAACCATCATGACCACCCTGTTTCATGCCGGCACCCCGATCAAAATCGCCATTCTCGCCATGGGCGGCCAAGGCGGCGGCGTGCTGGCCGACTGGATCGTCGACATGGCCGAGCACTCGCACTGGTGGGCGCAAACCACCTCGGTTCCAGGCGTCGCGCAGCGCACCGGCGCCACTATTTACTATGTCGAACTGCTGGCCGAATCCGCCGTTGAAGCCGCGGGCAAGCCGCCCACCCTGGCCATGATGCCCACCCCCGGCGACGTCGACCTGGTGGTTGCCGCCGAACTCATGGAAGGCGGCCGCGCCATCCACCGCGGCCTGGTCACGCCCCGGCGCACCGTGCTGATTTCGTCTTCGCACCGCAGCTATGCCGTGGGCGAGAAGGCCGCGCACGGCAATGGCATTGCCGACCCCAACAAAGTCATCGAAGCCGGCAACGAGGCCGCCAAGCAGTTTTTCTGCTTCGACCTGCAAGCCCTGGCCGACCAGGCCGGCAGCGTGATCAGCGCCAGCCTGTTCGGCGCCATTGCGGGCAGCGGCGCCCTGCCGTTTGCCCGAGACGACTACGAGGCCACGATTCGCCGCGCCGGCGTTGGCGTCAACGCCAGCCTGAAGGCGTTTTCCCTGGGCTTCGATGCCGCGGCCGGGGCGCCCAAAGCCCCATCGCGCATCGATACCAGCCGCCCCATGCCGACGATTCCCGAAACCGCCCCGCACCCCAAGGTGCGCGCGCTGCTCGACGACCTCAAGCAAAACTTCCCTGTCCAGGCCCAGCCCATGCTGGTTGCCGGCCTGCGGCGCGTACTTGAATTCCAGGATCTGCGCTACGCCAGGGAATACCTGGACCATATGCGCGATATCCGCAAGCTGGACGGCCAGTTCGGCGGTACGGCGGAATCGTGGGAACTCACCACGGCGGCGGCCCGCTATGTGGCCGTGGCCATGGCCTACGACGATGTCATCCGTGTGGCCGACCTGAAAACCCGCGGCTCGCGTTTCGATCGCGTGCGCCAGGAGGTCGGCGCCAAAGAAGACCAACTGGTCTATACCACCGAATACATGCACCCCAGGCTGGAAGAAGTTTGCGGCACCCTGCCGGCCTTCCTGGGGCGCAAGATCGAAAACTCCAAGAGACTCAGTTCCTTCCTGAATCGTTTTTTCCGTAAAGGACGCTTCCTGCAAAGCGGTACGCTGGGCGGCTTCATCATGCTGTATGCCCTGGCCGGCATGCGCCGCTTCCGCCGCGGCACCTTGCGGCACCAGGCCGAGGTTCAAAGCCTTGATCAGTGGCTCAAGCAGATTTCCGACACCGCGCACCACGATTACGATCTGGCGGTCGAGGTCGTGAACTGCCGGCGCCTGGTCAAGGGCTATAGCGACACTCATGCCCGCGGCGACAGCAAGTACCAGCGACTGTTGCTGGCAGCCAGCCAGTTGCTGGGCCAGCAGAACGCGGCGGCACGCCTGCGCACATTGCGCAATGCCGCCCTGGCCGACGACAAAGGCACGCAGCTCGATCATCTGCTGGAACAGGATCTCAAGGCCGCCGCATAGAAGACGCCTCTTTCAACAACCCTGGCCGGCCAATCCGGGATTGGCCCACCATACCGAGCGATAAGCCGTGACCACCCTGACTCTTACCGTTGCCGCCGTACAGACTGAAACTCCGATCATTCGATCCCTGGTCCTGACAGCGGCCGACGGAGCGGCGCTGCCCGGCTTTACGGCGGGATCGCATCTGAAGATCCATATCCCCGGCCAGAAAGAGCCGCGCTGCTACTCTCTGATTGGCATTGAACCCGACAATAGCCTGTTCGAGGCGCCCGCCAGCTATCGCCTGGGAATCCGTCTGGAAGACCCAAGCACTGGCGGATCGCGCTATATGCATCAGATCAAGGCCGGCGACACGCTCATCGCCGAAGGCCCGAAGAACGATTTTCCCCTGCACGCCGCCCAGGCCGACGAACCCGCCACCGTACTGATCGCCGGCGGCATAGGCATCACCCCGATTGCTTCGATGGCCGCCGCGCTGAAAGCCCAGCAGCGGCCCTACCAGCTGCACTATTACGGACGCAGCCTGGACCAGATGAGCTTCGTGGACGAACTGTGCGGGCAGCACGGCGCCGCATTGAGCATTCATGCCGATGACGATGCCGCCACACTGCTGCCCCTGCCCGCGCTGCTTGAACAAACAGACCCCCGGCAGCACCTGTACATATGCGGTCCCAAAGGGCTGATCGATGCCGTTGTCGAACAATCGCACGGCAAGCATTGGCCGCATTCGCACGTGCACTTCGAACTCTTCACCGCGGCGGCCCCGCAAGCGGGCGATCGCGGCTTTGAGGTCGAACTGCGCCAGTCCGGCCAGGTGTTTCATATTCCACCTGACAAGACCATACTTGAAGTGCTCGAAGCAGCCGGCTGCGATCCGCTTTTCGACTGCAAGCGGGGCGAGTGCGGCGTCTGCCAGGCCGTGGTCCTGGAAGGCGTGCCAGACCATCGCGACTACTACCTCTCCGATGACGAGCGGGCCGAAGGCAAGGTCATGCAAATCTGCATTTCCCGCAGCCGCTCCGATCGTCTGGTTTTAGACCTCTAGACCCAAGGATACCCCCATGAGCTATCGCCATAATCCCGCCGCCGTCCAGGCACTGGTGCGCGCCACGGAAGTCCACAAAGACCTGTTCATCGACGATGAAGTGTTCGATCTTGAAATGGAACACCTGTTCGCCAACACTTGGGTCTATGTCGGCCACGGCAGCCAGATCCCCAACGTGGGCGACTTCTACACCACCACGGTCGGCAACCAGCCCGTGGTCATGGTCCGGCATACCGACAAGACCGTCAAGGTCTTGTACAACCGCTGCCCCCATAAGGGCGTCATGGTGGCCGGCGACACCTGCGGCAATACCGGCAAATTCTTTCGCTGCCCCTACCATGCATGGACCTTCAAGACCGACGGCAAGCTGCTTTCGGTACCCTTGAAGAAAGGCTACGACCCCGAGGTCTTCAGCCAGTGCGAAGCCAGCCAGGGCATGGCGCCGGTCGAAAACGCGCGCGACTACCGCGATTTCATTTTTTGCCGCCTGAGCCCGCAGGGCCTGTCCTTCGAGGACTTCTTCGGCGAATCGCTCTCGACCATCGACAATATGATCGACCGTTCGCCCGAAGGAAAGCTGGAAGTGGCCGGCGGCGTCTTGCGCTATATGCACGACTGCAACTGGAAGATGCTGGTCGACAACCAGACCGATACCTGTCACCCCATGGTGGCCCACGAGTCTTCGGCCGGGACCGCCGTGCGGGTCTGGGAAGAAGCGCCCGAAGGCACACCCAAGCCCATGGCCGTCGAACAATTCGCCCCCTTTATTTCGCCTTACGAATTTTTTGAAGGCATGGGCATACGCGTCTGGGAAAACGGCCACGGCCACACCGGCGTGCACAATTCCATACATGCCGCGTACTCGGCGGTCCCGGGTTATAGGGAGGCCATGGTCGCCGCCTATGGCGAAGAACGTGCGCGCCGGATACTGGCCGACACCCGGCACAACACCACCTACTTCCCCAACATCATGGTCAAGGGTCCGATCCAGACCCTGCGCATTTTCAAGCCCCTGGCCGCCAACAAAACCCTGGTCGAGTCCTGGACCTTCCGCCTGGTGGGGGCGCCCGACCTGCTGCTGGAACGCACCTTGATGTACAACCGGCTTATCAATGCGCCCACTTCGGTGGTCGGCCATGACGATCACGAAGTGTACGAACGCTCGCAGCACGGATTGCACTCGCGCGGCCGCGACTGGGTCAATGTGGCGCGCCTCTACGAGCCCACCGAGCCGGAGCGGAAAAACGAAGCGGTCAACGGCACCAGCGAATGGCAGATGCGCAATCAGTACCAGGCCTGGGCGCGCTTCATCACGGCAAGCATGAAGGAGCAGGCATGAGCCCCTTGAACTCTCAGCAATTGATCGATTTTGTGTATGCGGAAGCCCGCCTGCTGGACGAGCGGCAGTTCGATGCCTGGCTTGATCTGTTCACCGAAGACGGCCATTACTGGATGCCCCTGACCCACGGCCAGACCGACGCCCGCCTGCAAGCCTCGCTCATGTACGAAGACAAGCTCCTGCTCAAAGTCCGCGTCGAGCGGCTGGCCGGCCAGCGCACCTATTCGCAACAACCCGTCAGCCGCAGCCATCACCTGCTGCAGCAACCCACCATCGAAACCCAGCATCCCTGGCACCAACCCGAACTGGGGCACTATGTGGTCAGGGCCGCTTTCCACTATATTGAAACCCGGCAGGATCAACAGGCTCTGTACGCCGGCTGGGCCACCTACGAACTGGCCATGCAAGAGCAGGCTTTGCGTATCCGGCAAAAGCGTGTCGATCTGGTCAACTGCGACTCGGCATTGCGCAGCATTCAGTTGTTCATGTAAGGAGCCGTTCTTGCCCAGTACCCTCAACTCGGTCTATCAGGCATTCGGCTGGACGGCCCGGAGATTGCCGCAGAACCCGTTCCTGTGCGTCATGCCGGAAACGGCCGGCATCTACGGCATCGAGCCGGGAGAAATCGGCTATCGGGCATTCCTTGCGCGCGTCGACACACTGAAAGCCGCGTATCAGGATGCCGGCTACGGACACGGCCATCGAGCCGGCCTGCTGCTGGAGAATCGTCCCGCCTTCTTCCTGCACTGGTTTGCGCTGAACGCCCTGGGCGTGTCCGTGGTGCCGATCAATGCCGACATGCGGGCGGCCGAACTGGAATACCTGGTCGGCCACTCCGAAATCGCGATCGCCGTCGCCCTGGAAAGCCATCACGCATCGTTGCGCGCGGCCGCCGCGACAACGGGCCGGCCGCTCGTTGTCATCGGCCCCGACCAGGCCCCCCAGCCGGCGCAGTCCGCCGCACCGCTGGTCAATCAGGCGGTGAACAGCGCCACCGAATGCGCGCTGCTGTATACCTCGGGCACCACCGGCCGTCCCAAGGGCTGCATCCTGCCCAACGAATACTTCCTGCATGCCGGACGCTGGTATGCGGGAATCGGCGGTCTGGCCGCGCTGCATGCGGGCACGGAACGCATGCTTACGCCCCTGCCTCTGGTCCACATGAATGCCATGGCCTACTCGGTCATGGCCATGGTCCTGACCGGCGGCTGCCTGATCGCCATCGACCGCTTCCACCCCAAGACCTGGTGGGACACGGTGCGCGATTCGCGCGCCACGGTCGTGCACTACCTGGGCGTCATGCCGGCCATACTCATGAAGGCCTCGCCCAGCGCCCTCGATACCGAACACCGGGTGCGCTTCGGCTTCGGTGCCGGCATCGACCGGTCCCTGCACGCGCCTTTCGAGCAGCGTTTCGGCTTCCCCTTGCTCGAAGCCTGGGCCATGACCGAAACCGGCGCCGGCGCCGTCATTATTGCCAATCGCGAACCCCGGCTTATCGGCACGAGCTGCTTCGGCAGGGAAGAGGCCGACGTGGAAGTCCGGCTCGTCGACGATGCCGGCCAGCCGGCCCAGGCGGGTGAAAACGGCGAACTGCTGGTCAGGCACGCCGGAGCCAATCCGCGTTTCGGCTTCTTTGCGGGCTATCTGAAAGACCCGGCCGCCACGCAGGAAGCCTGGCAGGACGGCTGGTTTCACACCGGCGATATCGTGCGGCGCAACGAACAGGGTTACCTGCATTTTGTCGATCGCAAGAAAAACGTGATCCGGCGCAGCGGCGAAAACATTGCCGCCATCGAGGTCGAGAGCGTGCTGGCCCAGCACCCGGCCATCAAGGCCGTGGCCGTGGCCGCCGTGCCCGATGCCGTGCGCGGCGACGAAGTGCTGGCCTGCGTGGTCTGCAACACGCCTCCCGAAACCCACGCGGCCAAGCAACTGGCGCACGACATCGTGAGCTGGAGCCTGGCGCAGCTGGCCTATTACAAAGTGCCCGGCTATGTGGCTTTTGTCGATGCCCTGCCCTTGACGGCCACCAACAAGATTCAGCGCGGAGAGCTCAAGAAACTGGCTCCCACCTTGCCCGGCACGCCGCTGTGCTTCGACACCTGTTCGATGAAAAAACGGCAGGAGCTCGCGCCATGACGCCCACGCGAACCGGCTACCAGGGCATCGTGGCCACCGTTCCGGTCACCATCCCCTATGTACGCTACTCGATTCACAGTGCCCATTGGTGGCTGGGAAAAGCGCTGGGCGCGATGGTGCGCGACGCCGGCGTGGCCAAGCACGACATCGACGGCCTGTGCGTGTCCAGCTTTACGCTGGCTCCCGACACGGCCGTGGGCCTGACCCAGCATCTGGGCATGAGCCCCCGCTGGCTGGACCACATTCCCATGGGCGGCGCCAGCGGCGTTATTGCCTTGCGCCGCGCCGCCCGCGCGGTGCAGGCGGGCGATGCCGGCATCGTCGCCTGCGTGGCCGGCGATACCAACCACGTCGACTCGTTCCGCCATACCGTCAGCCAGTTCTCGCGTTTCGCCCAGGACGCCGTCTACCCGTATGGCGCGGGCGGCCCCAACGCCAGCTTCGCCCTGCTTACCAAGAACTATATGCGGCAAACCGGGGCAACGCGCGAAGACTTCGGCAAGCTGTGCGTGGCCCAGCGCGACAATGCCCTGCGTTTCGCGCACGCGCTGATGAAAAAGCCGCTGAGCCTGCGGCAATACCTTGACGCCCGGCAGATCACCGACCCCATACACCTGTTCGACTGCGTCATGCCCTGCGCCGGCGCCGACGCCTTTCTGGTCATGCGCGAGGAAAAAGCGCAGGCACTGAAACTGCCTTTTGTGCGCATTCTATCGACCATCGAGCGGCACAACGCCTGGGCCGAAGACCCCATGCAGTTTCGCGGCGGCTGGACCATGGATAGGGACGCTTTCTACGAGCATGCGGGGGTTGGCCCCGGCGACATCGATTTCATGCAGGCCTACGACGATTACCCCGTCATCAATATGATGCAGATCGAAGACCTGGGCTTCTGCGAAAAAGGCGCCGCGCCGCAATTCGTGCGCGATCATACGTTTACCATCGACGGCAGCTTCCCCTTCAATACCAATGGCGGCCAGCTTTCAGTCGGCCAGGCCGGCGCGGCAGGCGGCTATCTGGGCATGGTCGAAGCCATGCGCCAGTTGACGGACAGCGCCGGCGCCACCCAAGTGGCCAAAGCCGACATCGGCCTGGTCAGCGGCTTTGGCATGATCAATTACGACCGCGGCATTTGTACCGCCGCCGCCCTGCTGGCAAGGAGCGCGGCATGACACGGGCGCTGAACAAGCCATCCAGGAAAAATCCCGTCGCGCGCACCCGGCAGCCCACGCTGCCGCCCGGCCTGCGCAGCCGGCGCGCATTGGGCCTGACCGCCGCCGCCGCGGTCGGCCGCTTCGACCTGCAAGTCTGCCAGGAATGCCAGGCGGTGCAGTATCCGCCGCGCGAGGTATGCCATCGGTGCCTGTCGGACCAGTTGACATGGCAGGCGGTTAAGCCGCAGGGCCGCTTGCTGGCCTCGACCATCCTGCACCACAGCAACGATCTGTATTTTCGCGAGCGCCTGCCCTGGCGCATAGGCACGGTGCAACTGGCCGCCGGCCCGTCGATCGTCGCGCACGTCCATGGCGATTGCCAGGATGGCAGCCCGGTCAGGATGGCCCTTAAACTCGATCGCAGCGGCCACGCCGTCATGATCGCTCTCCCGGAACACGAGACACCGAATATGGCAGACGACCCCACTCTACGAGAAACTTCCGGCGATCCCAAGTTTCGCCGCGCGCTGGTCACCGACGGCAAGACCGCGGTCGGCATGGCTGTCATCAAAGCCCTGCTCGATGCCGGCGCCGGCACCGTGTTCGCGGGCGATCCGGAAACCTGGAAGAAATCGCCGGACTTCGATGCCCTGTGCCTGGATCCGCGCATCCAGGTGCAAGCCTTCGGCGTCACCGACACCGATTCGGTCGAGCGCATCTCGCGCTCCATAGGGGGCAAGGTCGACATTCTGGTGAACACCGCCGATTACGAACGCGACGGCGGTGTGCTGTTCAACCGCGATCTGAACAAAGCGCACGATGCGCTCGATGTGAATTGCCTGGGCCTGCTGCGCCTGGCGCAGCACTTCGGCCCGGCCATGGCCGGGCGGACCGCCGATGGCGTCAACAGCGCCGTGGCCTGGGTCAATATCCTGTCGATCTATGCCCATGTCAGCCTGCCGTCGCGCGGAATCTGGTCGGCCTCCAAGGCTGCCGCGCTGTCCGTCGCGCAATGCCTGCGCAACGAAATGCGCCAGTCGGGCGTGCGCGTGGTCAATGTATTTCCGGGCCCCATCGATCACGAATGGGAGCAGCTCACGCCGCCGCCGCGCGTCAGCCCCGCCGCCATTGCAAACGCCATCGTGAAAGCCCTGCGGGACGGCACCGAGGATGTGTATGTCGGCGATGTCGCCCAGGAATTCATGGCTCGCCTGCGCGACAACCCCAAGGGCCTGGAACGCGAACTGGGCGATTCATGAGCCCCCTCATACGATTTATGGAGACACCATGACCACGCCAGTACTAGCCCAATTCATGTCGGAACTTGTGTCGGGAAATATCCGCATCGTCGATCTGACCGAGACTCTGACCCCCGAATTTCCCACCATTGTGCTGCCGCCCGAATTCGGCCAGGCCTGGCCCTTTCGCATCGAAGAAATTTCACGTTACGACGAGCGCGGTCCCGCCTGGTACTGGAACAATTTTTCCTGCTCGGAACACACGGGAACCCACTTCGACGCGCCGGTGCATTGGGTCAGCGGCAAGGACCAGCCCAACAACACCGTGGACACCATTCCCATCGACGCCTTCGTCGCCGAAGCGGCGGTTATCGACTGCTCGGCCGAATCCAGGGAAAATGCCGACTTCCTGCTGACGATCGACTTCGTCAAGCAATGGGAAGCCACGCACGGCCGGATCAAGCCAAGATCCTGGGTGCTGATGCGCACCGACTGGTCCAAGCGCGCCAAGCCCAACGATTACCTGAACATGCGTGAAGACGGCGCGCACTCGCCCGGACCGGATGCCGAAGTCGTGCCCTGGCTGATCAAGGAGCGCGATGTGCATGGCTTCGGCACCGAATCGGTGGGTACCGATACCGGGCAGGCCCAGCATCTGAATCCGCCCTATCCCTGCCACTACTATATGCACGGCAACAATCGCTATGGCCTGCAATGCCTGACCAATCTGGATCAATTGCCGGCCACGGGGGCCGTGATTTTCTCGGCACCCCTGAAGATTCGCAGCGGCTCGGGCAGCCCCTTGCGCGTCCTGGCCTTGATTTGCGCCGCCCAAGCTTGAAACCGGAGAATGCTTTGTCCAAGTCTTACACAGCCGTCGTCACCGGCGGCAGCGCCGGCATCGGCGCGGAGATCTGCCGCCAGATGCTCGATGCCGGTTACGACGTCATTTCCCTGGCACGCCGCGATGCCGAGATCAGCCATCCCCGGCTGCGTTCGGTCAAGGTCGATTTGCTCGACGCCGCGGCAACCGAGCAGGCCGGCGCCGAAATCGCCCGCGACCACGCCGTCACGCACGTGATCCACAATGCCGGCGTGATCTGGCCGCATCTGCTGCCCGATGTCACCCTCGACGAATTGCAGGGATTGACCCAGATCCACCTGGGATCGGCCATTTCGCTGGTGCAGGCCTGCCTGCCCTCGATGCGCCAGCACCAGTTCGGCCGCATCGTGCTGATGTCCTCGCGCGGCGCGCTGGGCCTGCAGACCCGCACAGCCTATTCGGCCACCAAGGCCGGCATGATAGGCATGGCGCGCACTTGGGCGCTGGAACTGGCGCCGCAGGGCATCACGGTCAATGTGGTGGCGCCCGGCCCTATCCAGACCGATATGTTTTACGATGTGATCCCCGCCGGCAGCGAACGCGAACAGAATATAGCCAAGGGCATACCGGTGCAGCGCCTGGGCCGGGCCGACGATGTGGCCCGCGCCGTGATGTTTTTCTCGGATCCCGCCAACGGCTTTGTCACCGGCCAGACGCTGTATGTATGCGGAGGCGCCAGCATCGGCTCGATCACCATCTGACCATCCGGCGGTTCGGCCCATGGCTGTCCCGCCACCCGCTGTTTTCCTTTAACCAGCCTTTTGTTTTAAACATAAACTATTTATACTTTAAACCCCGTTCGCGCATAACACGATATATTCACGACAAGCCTTCACCAGGCATTCTTTTCAGCAGCCACTCGATGGCACTCAACGGAGACAACAATATGTTATTGAAGAAACTCGCTACGGCAGTGATCGTCATCTCGGCACTGGGCGCAACCCCGGTTCTCGCCCAGGTAAAAATCGGCGTCGTTACGTCATCCACCGGCCCTACCGCCCTGATCGGCATTCCGCAAAAAAATACCGTCGCGCTGCTGCCCAAGAAAATCGGCGACCTGACGATTCAGTACATTTCGCTGGACGATGGCAGCGACCCGACTCAAACCGTCACCAATTTCAAGAAGCTGATCACCGAAGAAAAAGTGGATGCCATCATCGGGCCATCAGGTTCGCCCAATGCCATGGGCGTGATTCAGTTTGCGGCCGAATCGGGTACGCCCATGCTGGCGCCGGTAGGCACGGCCGCGGTAGTCCTGCCCATGACGCCGCAAAAGAAGTGGGTCTTCAAGACCACCCAGAACGACGATATTATCGCCAAGGCGCTGGTTGATCAGATGGTCAAGTCTCACGTCAAGACCGCCGGTTTCATCGGCCTGAACGATGCCTATGGCGAAAACTGGCTGAAGGTTTTCACGCAGTTGGCCAAGGCGCACAATATCAAGATCGTGGCCACCGAACGCTACCAGCGCTCCGACAGTACCGTGACGGGCCAGGCGCTGAAGATATTTGCCGCCAAGCCCGACGCGGTTCTAATTGCCGGTACGGGCGCAGCCGCCGTGCTGCCCGAGGTAACCCTGGCCAAGCAAGGCTATAAAGGTACTTTCTATCAAACCCACGGCGCCGCGTTGCCAGCCTTCCTGAAGCTCGGCGGCAAGGATGTCAACGGCACTATTCTGGCCGCCAGCCTGATGCTGGTACTGCCGGAGATTTCCGACGCCAATCCGTCCAAGAAAATTGCCGAAAATTACATTGCCGCTTATAAGAAGGTCTATGGGGAGCGTCCCGCGACCTTTGGCGCGAATGTCTACGATGCGGGAATGCTGCTGGAACGCGCGATTCCAATTGCGGAGAAGTCGGCCAAGCCTGGCACCAAGGAGTTCCGCAGTGCTTTGCGCGATGCGCTTGAAAAAACGCATGAGTTGGTGGCTACGCAAGGGGTGTACAACATGACGCCTGAAGATCACAGCGGCTTCGATGACCGTGGGCGTGAGTTGATTACGGTTAAAGACGGGGAATGGCGGTTGCTGAAGTAGTATTCGGCGCTGTGGTCTCGATGGCCACGCGGGCTTGAGCTGTTCTATTAAAACGCCGCAGGGTGGGTGGTGCTGTACAGTCCGGCACGTCCAGCGGTCGTGGTGCTACGCACCCCGACTGCCCGGGTCTGCCTCGTCCAGGCGGGCGTCGGGCCAACTCGCAGTGCCTCGCGCGCGAGGCACTGCTCAGACAGGGCCCGCCGAAAGCCCCCGCCTTCCCTTCGTCAGCACCCGGCGCTGGACTACCGCCGGACTGTACAGCACCACCCACCCTGCGGCTTGCGTTGAGGGAATGCATGGAGAGGCATTGGGGTCATGCATCGAGGTATACGTGGCCACCTGATGGAGGCATGGGCACGTTCACTATTCTTTAGATGCAACCACATGAACTGTGGATGCGAGCGGGTTCATTCCAGGCATGCCATTACGTAAGCCGTCTATTGGGGCTTGGGGGCAGGACCGGCGTAAGGCGTGCGCCGGATTTAGCTCGTCAAGGCGGGGGAAGTCGTCGGGCGCTGTCTGAGTGCCGCCCCGCGTCGCGGGGCGGCGCGAGTTCGACCGACGCCCGCCTTGACGAGCTAAATCCGGATGAAGCACGCCGTGCCGGACCTGCCCCCAAGCCCCAATAGACGGCGTCTTCAAATACCTATCCTCCACCGAATGCCGTAAATACCCCAACCTCCGATCCCAAGCGTCTATGCTTTCAAACGCTCGGCATGGAAGGCCATATGGTCCTGGATGAAGGTGGAAATAAAATAATAGCCATGGTCGTAGCCTTCATGACGGCGCAGGGTTAGGGGCTGCCGGGCCTGCGCGCAGGCGGCCTCGAACACCTCGGGATAAAGCTGTTCGGCCAGGAAACCGTCCGCCAGACCTTGGTCGATCAGGATTCCGTCTGGAAAGGGACAATCCGCTTCAGCCATGAGCCGCGAGGCATCGTGGCCGGCCCAGCCGCCTTGGTCGGGCCCCAGATAGGCCGTAAACGCCTTCTCGCCCCACGGGCATTTCGAAGGTGCGGCAATGGGTGCAAACGCCGATACCGAATGAAATGTGCCGCGATGGCGCTGCGCCAGCACCAGGGCGCCATGACCGCCCATCGAATGGCCGAAAATACCCACGCGGCCCGCATCGCCCGGCAAGGTGCTGGTGACGATGCCGTGCAATTCCTTTGCCACGTAGCTTTCCATGCGGTAATGCGTGTTCCACGGCGCCTGCGTGGCGTCGACATAGAACCCCGCGCCCGTACCCAAGTCCCAGCTGGCGTCTTCGCCCGCAATGTTGGCTCCGCGCGGGCTGGTGTCGGGCGCCACCAGCATCAGCCCGTGCTCCGCCGCGAAACGCTGGGCATGGGCCTTGATCATAAAAGTTTCTTCGGTGCAGGTGAGGCCCGCCAGGAAGAACAGCACCGGCACCCGCTGCTGCTCGGCCTGGCCGGGAATGAAGACCGAAAAGCGCATGGGCAAGCCTATGACGCCCGAGGCATGGCGGTAGAAACGCTGCCGCCCGCCGAAGCATCGATGCTCGCTGACGAGTTCCAGCATATCGTGCGACATCAGTACATCACCACCGAACGGATCGATTCGCCACGATGCATCAGGTCGAAGCCCTCGTTGATTTTTTCGAGCGGCAGTATATGCGTGATCAAGTCGTCGATATTGAGCTTGCCTTCCATATACCAATCGACGATCTTGGGCACGTCGGTGCGCCCGCGGGCGCCGCCGAAGGCCGAGCCCTTCCATTGCCGCCCCGTCACCAGTTGGAACGGACGGGTGGAAATCTCGGCGCCCGCTTCGGCCACGCCGATGATGATGGACTGCCCCCAGCCTTTGTGGCAGCACTCGAGGGCCTGGCGCATGACCTTGGTATTGCCTATGCATTCAAACGAATAATCGGCGCCGCCGTCGGTCAGTTGAACGATATGGTCGACGACATTGTCGACTTCGGACGGGTTGATGAAATGAGTCATGCCGAATTGGCGTGCCAGTGCCTCGCGCCGGGGATTCAAATCGACACCGATGATCTTGTCGGCTCCGACCATTTTGGCGCCCTGGATCACATTCAGGCCTATGCCGCCCAGGCCGAAAACCACCACATTGGCGCCGGCTTCGACTTTGGCCGTGAACACCACCGCGCCCACACCGGTCGTGACGCCGCAGCCTATATAGCAAACCTTGTCGAAAGGGGCATCGTCGCGAATTTTCGCCAGGGCAATTTCCGGCACCACAATATGATTGGAGAAGGTGGACGTACCCATATAGTGGCTTACGGGCTTGCCGCCCACGGTGAAGCGCGAAGTGCCGTCCGGCATCAGGCCCTTGCCCTGCGTGGCGCGTATGGCCTGGCACAGATTGGTTTTACGCGACAGGCAGAACTTGCATTGACGGCACTCCGGCGTATACAGGGGAATGACATGGTCGCCCACCTTGACCGATGTGACCCCGGGGCCGGTCTCCAGCACCACGCCGGCGCCTTCATGCCCCAGTATGGAGGGGAAAATCCCTTCGGGATCGGCGCCCGACAAGGTGTAGTAATCGGTATGGCAAATTCCCGTCGCCTTGATTTCGACCAGCACTTCGCCGGCCTTGGGGCCCTCCAGTTCGACATCTTCAATGGTCAGGGGCGCACCCGCTTTCCAGGCAATGGCTGCTATCGTTTTCATGTTGGACTCCTGATGGCTGGTTTGACGCCGTTGCGCCGACGATCGCAACGAGCTCTTCATGGGCATAGTATAAGATGCGCGCATCCTTGTATAGACATATGGCCGCGCCCGCTTTAACGGCTATTATGCAACACGTTCCTGCGAGTAAAATCGAAACCCTTTGTATCGTCTTCAATCCACCTACCATGGCCAGACTGCCACGCCTTTACGCTCCGCAAACTCCCCAGCTTGTACAGGCCCGTTTTGCGCAGCCGCTGGCCCGGCAGTCCGATCCCAGCCCGGCCGCGGAGCTCGATCAGATGCTGGTATGGCTGCATGACAGCGCCCGCGAACATCGTGTCGCCGTGCACGGCTGGTCGCTGATCAACGACCGCATCGCCTTGCTGGCCACGCCTCCAGGCCGCGAGAACCTGCCCAAGCTCATCCAGACCCTCGGCCGGCGTTTCGCGGCCCGGTACCGGCACGGCAGGGTGTTCGCCGAGCGTTATCGCAGCGCCCTGCTCGAGCCGGGCCGGTGGGTATTGCCCGCCCTGATCTGGCTGGAATCCTTGCCGGTGCAACTGGCCTATGTCGAGCAGGCCGAAAGCTGGCCCTGGTCATCGGCGGCCTATCACGCCGGCATCCAGGCCACGGCCGGCGCGTGGGCCGACGATCACCCCGATTACTGGAACGCCGGTAACACGCCGTTCGACCGGCAGGCCCGGTATCGGGAGCGTCTGCGTGCAGGCTTGCCCCTGAGCCAGCGCCAGCAAATCGAACAGGCGCTGTTTGGCCAATGGGCGCTTGGAGACCCGGCGTTTCTGCAGCAGCTTGAAGCTCATGCCAGCCGCCGGCTGACTCCCGCACCGCGGGGCAGACCCAGAAAAATCGCGCCCTGATTCTTTATTTCCCGATCGGCGCAATCAGGTGCGGCCTCGCGTTCAAGCAAGCGGCAGTGACTGGGCGCAACATGTCCATTTCTCTTGAAACCATCCCATTCGGGAGCCCGGATGCGCCTTTTCCCAATGAAACTGATGCGTCCCTTATTTCTAAAACAAAAGATTTAATATATTTTATTTAGGGACGTACCCTATATAAAATTCTTGCCAAGCGAAGCCGACCGCAGTATCTTTTAGATCTTGCAACGCAACATTTCCAGCGCAGAACTCTGCGGAGTCCCCTTATGTCCCAAATTCCGACCCCCTCCGGCTCTTCTGAAGCCGCTATCGACGCGACGCGTATCGGCCTGCCGCCTGCCCAGGGGCTGTACTCGCCCGAAAACGAGCACGATGCCTGTGGCGTCGGTTTTGTGGCCCATATCAAGGGGCGCAAAAGCCACTCCATCATTCAGCAAGGCCTGAAGATTCTCGAAAACCTCGACCACCGGGGTGCTGTCGGGGCCGACAAGCTGATGGGCGATGGCGCCGGAATCCTGATTCAAATTCCCGATGCCTTGTACCGCCAGGATCTGGCCGCTCAAGGCATCGAACTGCCGCCGCCCGACGAGTACGGCATGGCCATGGTGTTCCTGCCCAAGGAAATGGCCTCGCGCCTGGCCTGTCAGCAAGAGCTCGAGCGCGCCGTGCGCGACGAAGGCCAGGTGGTCCTGGGCTGGCGCGATGTGCCCGTCGACACCGAAATGCCCATGTCGCCCGCCGTGCGCGCCTGCGAGCCGGTCATCCGCCAGCTCTTCATCGGCCGCGGCCCCGACATCATGGTGCCCGATGCCCTCGAGCGCAAACTCTACGTCATCCGCAAAACCGCCAGCCATGCCATCCAGCATATGCGGCTGGCGCACGGCCAGGAATACTTTGTCCCCTCGATCTCGGTGCGCACCGTCGTTTACAAGGGCCTGCTTCTGGCCGACCAGGTCGGCCGCTATTATCGCGACCTGGCCGACACCCGCGCCGTGTCCGCCCTGGCCATGGTGCACCAGCGTTTCTCGACCAATACCTTCCCGGCCTGGCCGCTGGCCCACCCTTATCGCATGATTGCCCACAACGGCGAAATCAACACCGTCAAGGGCAACTTCAACTGGCTGCGCGCGCGCGAAGGCGCCATGCATTCGGCGGTGCTGGGCGACGATCTGCCCAAGCTTTATCCGATTGTCTATGAAGGCCAATCCGATACGGCAACCTTCGACAATTGCCTGGAGTTGCTCGTGATGTCGGGCTATTCGCTGGCGCACGCCATGATGATGATGATCCCCGAAGCCTGGGAGCAGCACACCAATATGGATGCGCACCGCCGCGCCTTCTATGAATATCATGCGGCCATGATGGAGCCCTGGGATGGCCCGGCCGCCGTGGCATTCACCGACGGCCGCCAGATTGGCGCCACCCTGGACCGCAACGGGCTGCGCCCGGCGCGCTATCTGATCACCGATGACGATATGGTCGTCCTGGCTTCCGAAGCCGGCACGTTGTCGATTCCCGAGCATCGCATCGTCAAGAAATGGCGCCTGCAGCCGGGCAAGATGTTCCTGATCGACCTGCAGCAAGGCCGCATCATCGATGACGCCGAGATCAAGTCGCAGCTCGCCAACAGCCGCCCCTATGGCCAGTGGATCGAACGCCTGCGCCTGAAGCTGGAATCGCTGCCGGCCCAGAAAATCGCCGAGGCGCCGGCTCAGGCCGCCTCGCTGCTCGATCGCCAGCAGGCTTTCGGCTGGACCCAGGAAGACTTCAAGTTCATTCTCGAACCCATGGCCCGCAACGGCGAAGAAGTTACCGGATCCATGGGCAACGATGCGCCATTGGCCGTTTTGTCGAACCGCGCCAAACCGTTCTACAACTATTTCCGCCAGCTGTTTGCACAGGTGACCAACCCGCCTATCGATCCGATTCGGGAACAAATGGTGATGTCGCTGGTGTCGTTCATTGGGCCCAAACCCAATCTGCTCGACATCAACAACGTCAACCCGCCGCTGCGCCTGGAAGTGGCCCAGCCGGTGCTCGACTTTGCCGCCATGGCGCAAATTCGCAATATCGAACACATTACGTCGCACAAGTTCCGCACGTTCGAACTCGACATCACCTACCCCGCGATCTGGGGCCGCGAAGGCATCGAGGCCTGTATCGCGGGCCTGTGCTCGAACGCCGCCGATGCGGTGCGCAGCGGCTACAACATCCTGCTGGTGTCCGATCGCAAGATCGACAGCGAACGCGTTGCCATTCCCGCCCTGCTAGCCACCTCGGCCATTCACCAGCATTTGATTCGCGCCGGCCTGCGCACCAACACCGGCCTGATCGTGGAAACCGGATCGGCGCGCGAAGTGCATCACTTCGCCTTGCTGGGCGGCTACGGAGCCGAAGCCATCCACCCTTACCTGGCGCTCGAATCGCTGTCCACGCTGGACAACCCCGAGCAGGCGATCAAATACTATATCAAGGCCATCGACAAGGGGCTCAACAAGGTCATGTCCAAAATGGGCATCTCGACCTATATGTCCTATACCGGCGCGCAAATTTTCGAAGCGGTCGGCCTGCAGTCCAAGCTCGTCGATCAATACTTTACCGGCACTCCCAGCAACATCCAGGGCATAGGCATTTTTGAAGTCGCCGAGGAAGCCTTGCGCCTGCACAAGGCGGCATTCGGCGACGACCCGGTCTTGAAAAACGCCCTGGATGAAGGCGGCGATTATGCTTTCCGCATCCGCGGCGAAGAGCATATGTGGACGCCTGATTCGATCGCCAAGCTGCAGCACGCGACCAAGGCCAACAACTACAGCACGTATAAAGAGTACGCCCAACTCATCAACGATCAGTCGCGCCGCCACATGACTCTGCGCGGCCTGTTCGAGTTCAAGGTGGATCCGGCGCGAGCCATTCCCCTGAGCGAGGTCGAGCCGGCCAAGGAAATCGTCAAGCGCTTTGCCTCGGGGGCCATGTCGCTGGGGTCGATCTCGACCGAGGCGCATACGGTCATGGCCGTGGCCATGAATCGCCTTGGCGGCAAATCGAACACCGGCGAAGGCGGCGAAGACGAACTGCGTTACCGCGACGAAATGCGCGCCGGCAAGAGCACCATCAAAAAGGGCGATACGCTCGCCTCGCTGCTGGGCTCCGACCGCGTCGAGGCCAATGTGCCGCTGGAGGCCGGCGATTCGCTGCGTTCACGCATCAAGCAAATCGCGTCGGGGCGTTTCGGCGTTTCGGCCGAATACCTGTCCAGCGCCGACCAGATCCAGATCAAAATGGCTCAAGGCGCCAAGCCGGGCGAAGGCGGCCAGTTGCCCGGACACAAGGTGTCCGATTACATCGCCAAGCTGCGCTACTCGGTGCCCGGCGTAGGCCTGATCTCGCCTCCGCCGCATCACGACATTTACTCCATCGAAGATCTGGCGCAGCTTATTCACGACCTGAAGAACGTCAATTCGTCCGCCTCGGTCTCGGTCAAGCTCGTCTCCGAAGTCGGTGTCGGCACTGTTGCAACAGGCGTGGCCAAAGCCAAGGCTGACCACGTCGTCATCGCCGGCCACGATGGCGGCACCGGCGCTTCGCCCGTATCGTCGATCAAGCATGCCGGCACGCCCTGGGAACTGGGCCTGGCCGAAACGCAGCAGACGCTGGTGCTCAACAACCTGCGCAGCCGCATCCGCGTACAGGCCGACGGCCAAATGAAAACCGGCCGCGACGTAGCCATCGGCGCCCTGCTTGGGGCCGACGAATTCGGTTTCGCCACCGCGCCGCTGGTCGTCGAAGGCTGCATCATGATGCGCAAATGCCACCTGAACACCTGCCCGGTCGGGGTGGCCACGCAAGACCCTCAATTGCGCAAGAAATTCCAGGGCAAGCCCGAGCACGTGGTGAACTACTTCTTCTTTGTTGCGGAAGAGGTTCGCGAAATCATGGCTCAGCTCGGCATCCGCTCGTTCAACGAATTGATCGGGCGTGTCGATCTGCTCGACATGCGCAATGGCATAGAGCACTGGAAAGCGCAGGGCCTGGATTTTTCCCGCGTATTCCACCAGGTTGACTCGGCAGCCGGGCGCTATCAAACCGAAGAACAGGATCACGGCCTGGCCAAGGCGCTCGACCATCTGCTCATCGAACGCAGCAAGGGCGCCATCGAACACGGCGAAAAAGTATCCTTCATTACACCCGTGCGCAACCGCAACCGCACCATCGGCGCCATGCTGTCGGGGGTCATTGCCAAGCGCTATGGCCACGAGGGCCTGCCCGACGACACCATACACATTCAGTGCAATGGCGCCGCCGGCCAGAGTTTCGGCGCCTTCCTGGCCCACGGCATCACGCTCGATCTGGTTGGCGAAGCCAACGATTATGTGGGCAAGGGCCTGTCGGGCGGCCGCATTATCGTGCGTTCGCCCAATGACTTCCGCGGCTTCGGCCCCGACCACATCATCGCCGGCAATACCGTGTTATACGGTGCGCTGGCCGGCGAAGCCTATTTCAATGGCGTCGCGGGCGAGCGCTTTGCGGTGCGCAATTCGGGCGCGGCGGCGGTCGTCGAGGGCACCGGCGACCACGGCTGCGAATACATGACCGGCGGCACCGTGGTGGTGCTGGGCGAAACCGGGCGCAACTTTGCGGCGGGCATGTCGGGGGGAGTCGCCTATGTCTGGGATCCGCACAATACCTTCCGCGAACACTGCAACCTGTCCATGGTCGAGCTCGAGCCCGTGCTCGCCCATGCCCAGCAGGTCGAAGCCAATGGCATCGACAGATGGCACAGCGCGGTGCGCGGCAGCGAGCGGGAAACCGACGAAACCATTTTGCGCCGCCTCATCGAGGACCACTACCGGTATACAGGCAGCTTCCGTTCACGCGACATACTCGGCGACTGGCAACAGGCGCGCGGCACTTTCGTGAAAGTCATGCCGACCGACTACCGCCGTGCGCTGGGTGAAATGTGGCGCGCCAACAACCTGCAACAAATAGCCGCCTGAGGACGAGAGCATGGGCAAGATTACCGGTTTCATCGAATTTCAGCGCGTCAAGGAAGCGTACGAGGCGCCTCAGAAGCGTCTCAAGCACTGGCGTGAATTCGTCCATACCCTTAGCGACGACGAGGCCAAGCAACAGGGCGCACGCTGCATGGACTGCGGCATACCGTTTTGCAGCAACGGCTGCCCGGTCAATAATGTCATCCCCGACTGGAACGACCTGGTTTACAAGCAGCAATGGCGCAGCGCGCTCGATGTGCTGCATTCAACCAACAATTTCCCGGAGTTCACCGGCCGCATCTGCCCCGCTCCCTGCGAGGCCGCCTGTACCCTGAACATCAATGACGACGCTGTCGGCATCAAGTCGATCGAACACGCCATCATCGACAAAGGCTGGGCCGAAGGCTGGGTGACTCCCCAGGTACCCAGCAGGAAAACCGGCAAGAAGGTCGCCGTAGTGGGCTCGGGCCCGGCCGGGCTGGCCTGCGCGCAGCAGCTCGCCCGCGCCGGCCACGCCGTCACGGTATTCGAGAAAAGCAATCGCATCGGCGGCCTGCTGCGTTATGGCATTCCCGATTTCAAGCTCGAAAAATCGCATATCGACCGCCGCCTGTCTCAAATGGAAGCGGAAGGGGTCGAGTTCTGCCCGTCGACCTACGTGGGCGATGCCGCCAACGCCGAAGACGGGCTGACGGTGCGCACTCCCGAGTCGCTGAAGGCCGAGTTCGACGCCATTGTGCTGAGCGGCGGCGCGGAGAACCCGCGCGATCTGCCCATCCCCGGCAGGGAGCTGAAAGGCATCCATTTCGCCATGGATTTCCTGCGCCAGCAAAACAAAGTGGGCGCCGGCGACCGGATTGCCAAGCAAACGCTGGCCAAGGGCAAGCATGTGATCGTGATCGGTGGCGGCGACACCGGCTCCGATTGCGTCGGCACCAGCAACCGCCAGGGCGCCGCCTCGGTAACTCAATTCGAGCTCATGCCCAAGCTGCCGGGCGAGGAAAACAAGGGTCTTACCTGGCCCTATTGGCCGGCCAAGCTGCGCACGTCTTCGTCCCACGATGAAGGCTGCGAGCGCGACTGGGCCGTAACCTCCAAATCCTTCGAAGGCAAAGGCGGCAAGGTCGAAAAGCTGGTTGCGGCACGTCTGGAATGGTTCAAGGACGAAGCCACCGGCCAGACCAAGATGCGTGAAATCGAAGGCTCGCAATTCGACATCCCGGCGGACCTGGTGCTGCTGGCCATGGGCTTCGTTTCGCCTGTCAGGAATGTCCTGGAAGCCTTCAATGTCGATCTCGATGCGCGCGGCAATGCCAAGGCCAATACCGACGACTACAGCACCAGCACCGGCAAGGTCTTTGCGGCCGGCGACATGCGCCGCGGCCAGTCGCTCATTGTCTGGGCCATACGCGAAGGCCGCCAGTGCGCGCGATCGGTTGACGAGTACTTGATGGGAGCGAGTACACTACCCCGCTGAACCCTGGATATCTGTTCCGTTTATACCGGCTACCCCTAGGTAGCCGGTTTTCAATTTCGGCAAAGAACATGGCTACCGAACCTGCTGTGCCCCGACCCAGCCCACTGCAGATATTCTGGGCATTTTCCCGCATAGGCCTGACCAGTTTCGGCGGCGGCCTGAGCGGCTGGCTGATGCGGGAATTCGTGCACCAGCGGCGCTGGATTTCCGAAGAGGAATTTTTAAGCGGGCTGGCCCTTTCCCAGGCCTTTCCGGGTGTGAATGTGGTGAATCTTTCCATCTGGATCGGTTATAAGCTGTGCGGCGGCAAGGGAGCCCTGGCGGCCTCTGTGGGGATGGTGGTGCCCTCCATGTTCCTGGCCATTGCCCTGGCGGCGATCTTTTCACGGCTCACTCAATCGCAAAATATGCATCTCGCGCTGGCGGGCATTGCCGCGGCGGCCATAGGCCTGTCGCTGGAAATGGGCCTGCGCGCGGCCAAACGCGCGGTCAATGGCCTGCTGCCGACGTTGATCGTGGTGGGCACTTTCGGCTTTATTTTTCTCTTGAATTTGCCTCTGATCTGGGTGGTGCTGTGCGCGGCCCCCTGCTCCGTCGCGATTGCCTATTACCGGCTGCGGCGCCGCATGCCGCGCTCTTCATAAATCACATATCTATTACTATCCACGCAGCCAGCAACAAGCCCAATGATCGATACCCTAATCAATCTGTTCAAGGTTTTCGCGCCGCTGTCATTTTTGACGGTCGGGGGCGGGCAAAGCATTATTCCGGCGATACATCGGGAATCGGTCGAGGTTTATAAGTGGATCGATAATTCGCAGTTTCTTGATCTGTTTGCGCTTTCGCGCCTGATACCCGGCCCCAGGTCGCTATTGGTGACTTTGATCGGCTGGGATGCGGCGGGGATGATGGGGGCCCTGGTGGCTTCTTTTGCTATTTTCGTTCCGGCGGCGATGCTGGTGTATTACCTGGCGAAGTTGTGGGCGCGCTATGAGAGTACTTTGTTGATCAAGGCGATTGAAGAGGGGCTGATTCCTGTGGCGGCGGGGATGATTCTGGCGGCCACGGGCACTATTCTGAAAGCGGCGGAGGGCGGGATATGGGCTTGGGGGGTGGCTATTGTTTCGACGCTGCTGCTGATGTATACGCGGGTCAGTCCGTTTTTGCTGCTTGGGGTGGGGGCTGTGTTGTTTTTGCTTGTGCGGCCTTGAAGGGATCGTGCGCGTTTTTCCTCTGAAGGGGCGCCATTTGCGGCGGGGGGTGTGTTTTTATACAGCCGGGATACAATGCTAAGCTGTCAATTTGAGGCCACTCGATGCATGCTCTCGTTGCGCCATCCTGCGTACCTTCCAATATGAGACTAGTTTTATGAGTTCCAGCGCTGATCTCCGTCCCGACCATGCGATTCTGCAGTTTCGCGGCGTGACATTGGGATACGGCGATTTCACTGTGCTGAGCGACGTCAATCTCGAGGTTCATCGCGGTCAGGTCGTGGCCATGATGGGGGGCTCGGGCTCGGGCAAGACGACTTTGCTGCGCGGGGCGACTGGGCAGTTGGCCCCTCAGGCTGGAACCATCTCCGTTTTCGATCAGGATATCGCCCATGTGTCGGGTGATACGCTGCGCGAGCTGCGGCAGCGCATGGGTGTGCTGTTTCAGCAAGGTGCGCTGTTTACCGATCTGGATGTCTTTGAAAACGTGGCGTTTCCCTTGCGCGAACATACCCGGCGGCCGGAAAAGGAAATCGTCGAGCTGGTGCTCGATAAGCTGGATGCCGTGGGCCTGCGCGCGGCGGCGCATTTGAAGGTTTCCGAAATTTCCGGCGGTATGGCGCGCCGCGTGGCGCTGGCCAGGGCGATTGTGCTGGAACCCGAACTTGTTTTATACGATGAGCCTTTTGCGGGCCTGGATCCGATTTCCCTGGGCATTACCGCCAAGCTCATACGTACGCTCACCGACAGGCTGAATTGCGCCTCGGTTCTGATTACCCACGATGTGGCGGAGTCTTTCGCAATCGCTGATCTGGTTTATATGGTCGGGCAGGGCCGGATGATCGCCAGCGGCACGCCCGAACAGCTTTCAAACGCCCAGGATCCCTACGTGCAGCAATTCCTCAAGGGCGATCCCGACGGCCCCATTGCGTTTCATTACCCGGAAACCCCCGCGTTCCAGAAATGGCTGGGGCAACACGGAGCACGTCCATGAGGTCGCCCGCCGCCGTCATTACGTCCCTTGGCCATGCCGTACGGGTGCGCGTTACCGGCCTGGGTGCCTATGCCCGCCTGCTGGGCGGCATATTGGCCCGCAGCAGTCTGCTGGTTAAGCGTCCGGGGCTGGTTTCGCAGCAAGTGCATTTCATCGGCAATTATTCGCTTCTGATCATTGCCGTCTCGGGCTTGTTCGTGGGCTTTGTGCTGGGTCTGCAAGGTTATTACACGCTTAATCGCTACGGCTCCGAAGAGGCGCTCGGCCTGTTGGTCGCCCTGTCGTTGACGCGTGAGCTGGGTCCGGTCGTAACCGCCCTGCTCTTCGCCGGCCGCGCCGGGACTTCGCTTACAGCGGAAATCGGGCTGATGAAGGCTGGCGAGCAGCTCGCCGCCATGGAGGTCATGGCTGTCGATCCCATACGCCGCGTGCTGGTGCCGCGCTTCTGGGGCGGGGTCATCGCCATGCCGATCCTGGCGGCGGTGTTTTCCATGGTCGGCATCATCGGCGGATGGTTTGTCGGCGTGGTGCTGATCGGCATCGATCCGGGTGCTTTCTGGTCGCAAATGCAAAACGGCGTCGATATCTTCAACGACATCGCCAACGGCGTCATCAAAAGCCTGGTCTTCGGCATCGCGGTAACGCTTATAGCGCTCTACGAAGGATGGAACGCCAAACCGACGCCCGAAGGCGTTGCCCGCGCCACGACCCGCACGGTGGTGAACGGCGCGCTGGTGGTGCTCGGGCTCGACTTCCTGTTGACCGCCCTGATGTTTAGCAATTGAAAAATAGACGGAATAATCATGACGCGTGAAAAAACTGATTTCTGGGTTGGGCTGTTCGTACTGCTGGGAGCCATTGCCCTGGTTTTCCTGGCATTGCGTGCCGGCAACCTGAGCTCATTTTCGTTTGCTCCCACCTACCAGGTCCAGGCGCATTTCGACAATCTTGGCGGGCTGAAAATTCGCGCGCCGGTCAAAAGCAGCGGCGTGGTGGTCGGGCGCGTGGCAAATATCGCCTTCGACAACCAGCGTTTCCAGGCCGTGGCCACGCTCGATCTCAACAAGCAATACCAGTTTCCCGACGATTCATCGGCTTCGATCCTGACTTCGGGCCTGCTGGGCGAGCAGTATGTCGGCCTGACCCCTGGCGGCGACGACAAGATGCTGGCTCAGAACAGCCAGATCAAATACACGCAAAGCGCCGTTGTTCTTGAAGAACTCATCAGCAAATTCCTGTACAGTTCCGCCAGCAAGGAAGGTACGGCCAAGGACAGCACGACCCATAAAGAGGGTTCGGGCAGCGGCGAACCGGCAAAGCCCTAGAATACAAAATGTAAATTAAAAATCAAAAGCACATTCATGAATACTTCACACACCCCTACCTCCGCTCCCGCGCGGCGTTTCGCGCGCCTGGCCCCTGTACTGGCCATCGCAGCCATTGCGGCGGGCTGCGCCAGCGTACCTCACCCCAACCCCAACGACCCGTGGGAAAGCTACAACCGCGGCATGTACAAGTTCAACGATACGGTCGACAAGGCGCTGATCAAGCCCGTCGCTTCAGGCTACGCGGCGATCACGCCCAAGCCTGTGCAAACCTGCGTGCACAATATCTTCAATAACGTCTGGGACGTCTGGTCGGCCTTCAACAGCTTCATCCAGGGCCGCGGGCACGATTTTGTCAATACTCTCGGGCGCGTGCTGTTCAACTCGACCATGGGCCTGGGTGGATGTATCGACGTGGCCTCCATGAACGGCTCGAAACGCATCGAAAACGATTTCGGGGTAACACTGGGCGTATGGGGGCTCAAACCCGGCCCTTATCTGGTACTGCCTCTGCTCGGACCCAGCTCGGTGCGCGACGGCGTGGGCAGGGCGGGCGACGTGTTCGGCGGCGCGGCAACCTATCTGTCGATCGGCGCCATCGACAACATTCCGTTACGAAATTCACTTGTTGGCATGGCATTTATCGACACACGCGCTAATCTTCTGGATACCGACAAGCTGGTCGACTCGGTGGCCCTTGATCGCTACAGCTTCATACGCGACGCCTATCTGCAACGCCGCAAGGCGATGGTGCAAGGGCACAAGGTTCGAATGAACAAAGATAATCTGCCGAACTATTCCGATGACAACCTGCCTAATTACTCCGACGACGAAGCGCAACCCGCGACGCCGCCCGTAAAACCCGTCAACAAAACGGGGCAGTAACCAGGAGCCTTTATGCGTTTCAAACCATTTTCATTCTCCGCTCTGCAGCGCCTGTTCGCCATGACCCTGCTGGGTGCCGGGCTATGCGCCGCGGCGCACGCCAAAGAGGCGGTCGACCCCAACGGCGCCCCTCCGGCTTTCGTTCAGGCGGTCGGCAATAACGCGCTGGATGCCATCAAGCAATCGGCCGAGGCGAAACAGGGCAATCTTGCGAAGATCAACGAGCTCGTCAACGAATACGTACTGCCCTACGTCGATCTCGAAAAAACCACGCGGCTGGCGGCCGGACGCTACTGGCGCCAGGCCACACCCCAGCAACAGCAAAACCTGGTACAGGCTTTCAAGGGAACCCTGATCCGCACCTACAGCGGCGCACTCACCAAAGTCGACCAGAATTCAACTCTTACGATCGCGCCGTTCCGCGGCGACCCCAAGGCCGACGACGTGGTGGTGCGTTCGACGCTCACGCAGGGCAATGCGCCGTCTGTGGCCATCGACTACAGGCTTGAAAAGTCCCCTCAGGGCTGGAAAATCTACGACCTCAATGTCGAAGGAATCTGGCTCATCCAAAACTACCGCAACCAGTTTGCCGGCGAGATCGCGCAGAACGGCATCGATGGCCTGATCCAGGCATTGAACCAGCGTAACAAGTAGGCAAGTCGCCCGAGGCGGTGTTCCCCTATAATACTTAGCTTGGCTTCATCCCGAGCCAGGCTTTTCTATTATTATGCCCGCCCTCACTCTAGATCACATATCAAAAACTTATCCACCCCGCTCGAGCGGCTGGAAAAAATGGTTTTCATCAACCCCTGCGGCAAAAGGCTTTCGGGCACTTGACGATGTCAGCCTAAGTGTCGAATACGGCGAATTCTTCGGCTTGCTTGGCCCCAATGGCGCCGGCAAAACCACGCTTATCTCGATTCTGGCCGGACTGGCGCGCGCCACTTCGGGCACAGCCAGCATTTGCGGCCACGACGTGGTGACCGACTATAAACAAACCCGGCGTTCGCTGGGCGTCGTGCCCCAGGAGATCGTCTACGACCCGTTCTTTACCGTGCGTGAAACCCTGCGCATACAGTCCGGCTACTTCGGCCTGCGCAACAACGACGACTGGATCGACGAAATTCTCAGCAACCTGGGTCTGACCGACAAGGCCGACTCCAATATGCGCGCGCTGTCGGGAGGCATGAAGCGCCGCGTTCTGGTGGCGCAAGCCCTGGTCCACCGTCCGCCGGTCATTATTCTGGACGAACCCACAGCGGGCGTCGATGTCGACCTGCGCCGCACGCTGTGGGAATTCATCTCGCGCCTGAACAAGGCCGGACACACCATTTTGCTGACTACGCACTATCTTGAAGAAGCCGAAGCGCTGTGCGGGCGCATCGCCATGCTCAAGCACGGGCGCGTTGTCGCGCTCGACACCACGCAGGCCCTGCTGGCACGTGTGGGCGGCACCGACCTCGAAGACGCTTTTGTGCGCATCATGCACGACGATACGCTGGGCGTGGCGGCATGAGCGTACCTGTTATCGCACCGCGCACCGATATGGGCTCAGGGTTCCCGACCCTGCTGCGCAAGGAATTATCGCGTTTCTGGAAAGTCAGCTTCCAGACGATTGCGGCGCCGGTCCTGACGGCGCTGCTGTACCTGCTTGTGTTTGCCCATGTCCTGGAAGGCCGGGTCCAGGTGTACGGCACCGTGCCCTATACCGCCTTCCTGATTCCCGGCCTCATGATGATGAGCATGCTGCAAAACGCCTTTGCCAACCCCTCGTCATCGCTGATACAAAGCCGTATTACCGGCAATCTGGTGTTCATACTGCTGCCGCCCCTGTCGCACCGCGAAATCTTCAGCGCCTACCTGATCGCATCCATTGTGCGCGGCTTGTGCGTGGGAACCTGTGTCTGGCTGGTAGCCCTGTTTTTCATACCGCTGCCCCCCGCCAATGTGCTGTGGCTGCTGGTCTTTGCAATTCTGTCCTGCGGCATCATGGCCACGCTCGGGCTGATCGCCGGATTGTGGTCCGAAAAATTCGACCAACTCGCCGCCTTCCAGAACTTCCTGATCATGCCCGCCACCTTCCTGTCGGGTGTGTTCTACTCTATACACAGCCTGCCCAGCTTCTGGCAGGCCGTATCGCGCTGGAACCCCATTTTCTATACCATAGACGGCTTTCGCTACGGTTTCTTTGCGGTCTCCGATGTCTCGCCGTGGCACAGCCTGGCGGTCGTCAGCTGCGTATTCGCCATTCTCTGCTTCTGTACCCTACGCCTGTTAGCCAGCGGCTATAAACTCCGGAATTGATCATGCTGCCCACCCCTGAACAAATACGCCAATACATTGCCGACGGCCTCGCCTGCGAACACCTTGAAGTCCAGGGCGACGGTTCGCACTTCGAAGCCCTTATCGTCAGCCCGGCCTTCGAAGGCAAGCGGCTGATCGCGCGCCATCAACTGGTTTATGCGGCGCTCGGAGAACGCATGAAAGCCGAAGTCCACGCTCTGTCGATGCGCACCCTCACCCCTGACGAATACAAGGCCAGCCTGAATGGATAAGCTGTCAATCACAGGGGGCAGGCGCCTGGAAGGCGAAGTTACCGTCTCGGGCGCCAAGAACGCCGCCTTGCCGATCCTGTGCGCCAGCCTGCTCAGTTCCGATACCATCGCGCTCAGCAATGTCCCGGCGCTCAACGACATAGGCACCACGCTGCGCCTGCTGGGCCAAATGGGCGTGCGCGCCGAGCGCGGCAACGACGGTACGGTCAGCCTGAGCGCCGCGCAGGTCAGCAGCCTCGAAGCCCCCTACGAACTCGTCAAGACCATGCGCGCCTCCATCCTGGTGCTGGGCCCGCTGGTGGCCCGCTTCGGCGAAGCCAGGGTCAGCTTGCCGGGCGGCTGCGCCATCGGCCAGCGGCCGGTCGACCAGCATATCAAGGGCCTGGCCGCGCTGGGCGCCGACATCAGGATCGAACACGGTTTCGTGATCGCCAAGGCCAAGCGCCTGAAAGGCGCGTCGATACGCACCGATATGGTGACTGTCACGGGCACCGAAAACCTGATGATGGCGGCGGTGCTGGCCGAAGGCCAGACCGTGCTGGAAAATGCGGCCCGCGAGCCCGAAATCTCCGATCTGGCCGAACTGCTGATCAAGATGGGTGCGCGCATCCAGGGGCACGGAACCGACCGCATCGTCATCGACGGGGTCGATACCCTGCACGGCGCCAGCCATCGGGTCGTGGCCGACCGCATCGAGGCCGGCACCTTTTTGTGCGCGGTGGGCGCCACCGGCGGCGAAATCATGTTGCGGCACGCCGCCCCCGACACCATGGGCGCCCTGCTCGACAAACTGCAAGAGGCGGGCCTGCAGATCGAGTGCGGCACCGACTGGATTCGTTGCGCCATGCGCCAGCGCCCCAAGGCGGTGGGAATACGCACCCGGGAATACCCAGGCTTTCCCACCGACATGCAGGCGCAATTAATGGCCCTGAACTGCATTGCGGACGGCACCGCCGTCATGGTCGAAAACATTTTCGAGAACCGCTTCATGCACGTGCAGGAACTGGGCCGCATGGGTGCCCGGATCGATATCGACGGGCACACCGCCGTCGTGACCGGCATCGATTCGCTGTCGGGCGCCACCGTCATGGCCACCGACCTGCGCGCTTCCGCCAGCCTGGTCATAGCCGGCCTGGCGGCCAAGGGCGACACGACCGTCGAACGCATTTATCACCTTGACCGCGGCTACGAGCGCATGGAACAAAAACTGTGCGCCATCGGCGCCGATATCCGGCGAGTACGCGCCCAGGAGGCGGCATGAGGCTCGCCACCGCTCCGTTGACGCTCGCCTTGTCCAAGGGGCGCATTTTCGACGAAACCATGCCGCTGCTGGCGGCGGCCAATGTTCATGTCACCGAAAACCCCGAATCGTCACGCAAGCTGATCCTGCCCACCAGCGACCCGGGGCTGCGGCTGATTATCGTGCGCGCCTCCGACGTACCCACTTATGTGCAGTATGGGGCCGCCGATTTCGGCATTGCCGGCAAGGATGTGCTGTTCGAGCACGCCGCGCTGCACCCGGGCGGGCTGTACCAGCCCATCGACCTGAATATCGCCAAATGCCGCCTGTGCGTCGCCGTACGCCAGGGTTTCGATTACGAAGCCGCCGTGCGCCAGGGCTCGCGCCTGCGGGTCGCCACCAAATATGTGCAGGCGGCGCGCGAACACTTCGCCGGCAAAGGCGTCTATATCGACCTGATCAAGCTGTACGGCTCGATGGAACTGGCGCCCCTGGTCGGCCTGGCCGATGCCATCGTCGACCTGGTATCGACCGGCGGCACGCTCAAGGCCAACCATCTGGTGGCTGTGGAAGATATCGTGCCGATTTCCTCGCGCCTTATCGTCAACCAGGCTTCGCTCAAAACCCGGTCAACCGAACTGCAACCCCTGATCGACGCCTTTGCGCGCGCCTCGCAAGCCTGAACGCATTTTTACCCTTATCCGCCGGCCACCGCACCATGTCATTGATCAACCGCCTCAGCACCCGTTCCGACGATTTCCTGGCTACCTTGCGCAAGCTGCTGGCCTTCGATGCCTCGCAAGACGAATCCATCGAACGCACCAGCGCCGACATACTCAAGGACATCCAGGCGCGCGGCGACGATGCCCTGCTTGAATATACCCGGCGCTTCGACCAGGTCGAGGCGGCCAGCGTCGCTGCCCTCGAAATTCCCCGCGGCGAGTGGCTCGCGGCCCTGGAGGCCCTGCCCGGCGAACAGCGCCAGGCCCTGGACTCGGCCGCTTCGCGGGTACGCGGCTATCACGAGCGCCAGCGCAGCGAAACCTGGACTTACACCGAGGCGGACGGCACGGTACTGGGGCAGAAAATCTCTCCGCTGGACCGCGTCGGGCTATACGTTCCGGGCGGCAAGGCGGCCTATCCGTCGTCGGTGCTCATGAATGCCATTCCGGCCAAAGTGGCCGGCGTAGCCGAAGTGATCATGGTCACGCCCACCCCCAAGGGGACGCGCAACCCCATCGTGCTGGCGGCCGCCGCCATCGCCGGAGTCGATCGCGTCTGGACCATAGGCGGCGCCCAGGCTATCGGAGCACTCGCTTACGGCACCGCATCCATTGCCGCGGTCGACAAAATCGTCGGGCCGGGCAACGCCTATGTGGCCGCGGCCAAGCGCCGGGTTTTCGGCACGGTCGGAATCGACATGATCGCCGGTCCCAGCGAAATTCTGGTCATCTGCGATGGCTCGACGCCCGCCGACTGGATTGCCATGGATCTCTTCTCGCAGGCCGAGCACGACGAGCTGGCGCAGGCCATTTTGCTCTGCCCCGACGCCGCCTATCTCGATGAGGTCGAAGCGGCCATTGCGCGCCTGCTGCCGGCCATGCCGCGCGCCGATATCATTCGGGCCAGCCTGAGCCGCCGCGGCGCGCTGATTCTGGTGCGCGACCTGAATGAAGCCTGCGCCATGGCCAACGAGATTGCTCCCGAGCATCTGGAAATCTCGACCGAAGACGCCGGAAAATGGGCTGAAAAGATCCGTCATGCCGGGGCCATTTTCATGGGGCGCTACAGCTCCGAAGCCCTGGGCGACTACTGCGCCGGGCCGAATCACGTGCTGCCCACATCCCGCACAGCGCGTTTTTCCTCGCCGCTGGGGGTGTATGATTTCCAGAAACGCTCCAGCCTGATCCAGGTTTCGCAGGCCGGCGCGCAAACGCTGGGGCGCATCGCCTCCACCCTGGCTCATGGCGAAGGCCTGCAGGCCCACGCCGCCAGCGCCCAGTACCGCATCAAACCGGATTAAGCCGGCGCCAGGCAGCCTGTACACGATTCCTTGAGCAATTACTGTTGCGGCGCTTTTATTGATACCATGCAGGAAAGCGCCGTTATCACCACAGCCCAACCGAGATAATTCAGTCCTGACCATGCGTACCGCCGACATCACCCGAAACACCAACGAAACGCGCATCCGCGTAGCCATCAATCTCGATGGCACCGGCCGCCAATCGATCAATACCGGCGTTCCTTTCCTGGATCACATGCTGGACCAAATCGCGCGCCACGGCCTGATCGATCTCGATATCCAGTGCGATGGCGATACTCACATCGACGATCACCATACGGTCGAAGACGTCGGCATCACCCTGGGGCAAGCCTTTGCCGCCGCGGTGGGCAACAAGGCGGGCCTGCGCCGCTACGGCCACTCGTACGTGCCGCTCGACGAAGCCCTGTCGCGCGTGGTGGTCGATTTCTCGGGACGCCCGGGGCTGGAATACCACATCCCGTTTACCCGCTCGCATGTGGGCCAGTTCGATGTCGATCTCACTCGTGAATTCTTCCAGGGGTTCGTCAATCACGCCCTGGTCACCCTGCACATCGATAATCTGCGCGGCACCAATTCGCATCATCAGTGCGAAACCGTCTTCAAGGCCTTCGGCCGCGCCCTGCGCATGGCGACGGAACTCGATCCGCGCAGCACAGGCGTCGTTCCGTCAACCAAAGGCGTACTCTAACCCCCGACCACCGACCGACCGTGAATACCATCGCCATTGTTGACTACGGCATGGGCAATTTTCATTCAGTTGCCCGTGCCCTGCGCGCCGCCGCCCCCGAGGCCGATATCAAAATTTGCAGCACCGCCCAGGAGCTCGACCAGGCCTCGCGGGTCGTATTCCCCGGCCAGGGAGCCATGCCCGATTGCATGCGCACCCTGAACGAATCGGGCCTGCGCGAGGCCGTCGTTCGTGCGGCCCGCAACAAGCCTCTGCTGGGGGTTTGCGTGGGCGAGCAAATGCTGTTCTCCCATAGCGAAGAAGGCAATACGCCATGCCTGGATATCTTTCCCGGCAAGGTCAGGCGGTTTGACGGCCCGCAGTATGCCGCGGCAGGCCAGGCCGCGGCCAGCCAGGAACTGTTGAAAGTGCCGCACATGGGCTGGAACCATGTCAGCCAGACACGGCCGCATGTACTATGGGACGGCATTGCCGACAATACGTTTTTTTATTTCGTGCACAGTTATTACGCCGAACCCGCCGATCACGCTCTGGCTGTCGGGGAAACCCATTACGGAGTAAGCTTTACCTGTGCGATTGCAGCAGCTAATATTTTTGCCGTACAGTTTCACCCAGAAAAAAGCGCCGACGACGGTTTGCGCCTGTATCGCAACTTCGTTACCTGGAACCCTTAGGGTTCAATCCGAGCTGTCATTTTTTTACCAACTGCTTTTACCGACTATCGATTATGCTTCTCATCCCCGCCATCGACCTCAAAGACGGGCGTTGTGTACGCCTTCGCCAAGGAGACCTTGACGACGCAACCGTCTTTTCCGACGACCCTGCCGCCATGGGCACGCAGTGGCTCAACCAGGGCGCCCGACGACTGCATCTGGTCGACCTGAACGGCGCCGTTGCCGGCAAGCCCAAAAACGAAGCCGCCATCAAGTCGATCATCCGCGCGGTGGGCGACGAAATTCCGGTGCAGATCGGCGGCGGAATCCGCGATCTCAACACCATCGAACGCTACCTCGACAGCGGTATCGCCTATGTCATCATCGGCACGGCGGCGGTCAAGGATCCCGGCTTTCTGCGCGATGCCTGCAGCGCTTTCCCCGGCAATATCATCGTTGGCCTCGACGCGCGCGACGGCAAGGTGGCCACCGACGGCTGGAGCAAGCTCACGCGCCACGACGTACTCGATCTTGCCCGCAAATTCGAAGACTACGGCTGCGAAGCCATTGTCTACACCGACATCGGCCGCGACGGCATGCTCTCGGGCGTCAACATCGAAGCCACGGTCAAACTGGCGCAGCACGTCAAAATCCCGATAATCGCCTCGGGCGGGGTCACCGACCTGAAAGACATCGAAGCGCTTTGCGCCGTCGAAAGCGAGGGCGTCGAAGGGGCCATCCTGGGCCGCAGCCTATACGAAGGCACGCTCGATTTCGATGCGGCGCAAACCCTGGCCGACGAACTCGGCGCATCATGAACGCGCCCCGGGCAGCACTCGCCGACGACTCTCTGACGCGGCGCATCATCCCCTGCCTGGACGTCACTGCCGGGCGGGTGGTCAAAGGGGTGAATTTCGTCGACCTGATCGACGCGGGCGACCCTGTCGAAATCGCGCAGCGCTATAACGAGCAGGGCGCCGACGAACTGACATTTCTCGATATCACCGCCACCAGCGACAACCGCGACCTGATCCTGCCCATTATCGAAGCCGTTGCGGCCCAGGTATTCATTCCCCTGACGGTCGGCGGAGGGGTGCGCCAGGTGGCCGATATCCAGCGCCTGCTCAATGCCGGCGCCGACAAGGTTTCGATCAACAGCGCGGCCATCAGCAACCCCGAACTCGTCAGGGCCGCCGCCGATTATCACGGCTCGCAATGCATAGTGGTGGCCATCGACGCCCGCCGCAGCTCGGCGCCGGGCGCGGCGCCGAAATGGGAAATCTTCACGCACGGGGGCCGCAAGGCCACCGGCATCGATGCCGTCGAATGGGCCCGCAAAATGGCCGATTACGGCGCCGGTGAAATCCTGCTTACCAGCATGGACCGCGACGGAACCAAGTCGGGTTTCGATCTCGAACTGACCCGGGCCGTGTCCGACGCCGTGCCGGTCCCGGTCATCGCCTCGGGCGGGGTGGGCAATCTGCAGCACCTGGCCGATGGCGTAACCACCGGCCGCGCCAGCGCCGTCCTGGCAGCCAGCATCTTCCATTACGGGCAGCACACCGTCAGGGAGGCCAAGGAATTCATGGCGGATCAAGGTATTAAGGTACGATTACCCCTATGATTCAAAATACCGACTGGCTTTCCGCCGTGACGTTCGACGCCAACGGCCTGCTTCCCGCCATCGCTCAAGATGCCACCACCGGCACCATACTGATGGTCGCCTGGATGAACGCCGAATCGCTTGCCGAAACCGCCGCCACCCGGCGCGCCGTTTACTGGTCGCGCTCGCGCGGTCGCCTGTGGCGCAAGGGTGAAGAATCGGGCAATGTGCAAATCGTGCGCGAAATCCGGCTGGACTGCGATGGCGACGTCATTTTGCTCAAAGTGGAACAACAGGGGGGCATTGCCTGTCATACTGGCAGAGAAAGCTGTTTTTTTCGACGCCTCGACGGCGATGCCGCCGACGCCGTCTGGACCACCACCGACCCGGTACTGAAAGACCCCGAGCTGATTTACAAATGACCGCACCCGATTTCGCCCACGCCGATATCCTGTCCCGCCTGGCCGACACCCTCGAATCGCGCCTGCCCAAAAACGGCGGCGATCCGGCTACCTCGTACTCGGCCAAGCTGCTGGCGCGCGGCCCCGATGCGTTCCTGAAGAAAATCGGCGAAGAAGCCACCGAACTCGTCATGGCCGCGAAAGACAACGCACCCGACCGCGTGGTGTGCGAAACCGCCGACTTGTGGTTTCACACGCTGGTGGCGCTGGCGCATTACAATCTGCGCCCCGAAGATGTGCTGCGCGAACTGGCGCGCCGCGAAGGGGTATCCGGCCTGGTCGAGAAAGCCAATCGGCCCGAGCCTCACTAAAGAGCAAACCACAATGAGCGACAACTGTCTGTTTTGTAAAATCGCCAAGGGTGAAATTCCATCCAAAAAGGCCTACGAAGACGAAGATTTGTTTGTTTTTCACGATATTCAGCCGGCGGCTCCCGTACACTTGCTACTTATCCCGAAACGCCATATTGTTTCAATGCAGGAGATTCAACCCGACGACGCGGCGTGGTTGGGTAGAATGATGACCCTGGTACCCCGGCTTGCGCTCGATCATGGCTGCCGGCCCGGACCCGAAGGCGGTTTTCGGCTGCTCGCCAATAGCGGAATCGATGGCGGGCAAGAAGTCGCCCATTTGCATTTTCATATCATCGGGGGCCCTCGCCCCTGGAATAAAAGAGTGGCACCTGCCGCATAACCGGAGAGCACCATCATGGGTAGTTTTAGTATTTGGCACTGGCTGATCGTTCTGGTCATCATTGCCCTGATTTTCGGCACCAAAAAGCTGCGCAATGTCGGCGAAGACCTGGGCAATGCGGTCAAGGGATTCAAAAAAGGCATGAACGATGCCAACGATGAAACCAAACCCGCCGAAGGCGCCATCCCGCAGCAAGTCAAGGCCGGCGAAACCATCGACGTGCAGGTAAAAGAGAAATCCGACGCCTGAGGCCGGCCAATTGTTTTTGCCGGTGTACCCCGTCTTTTTTTAAGCGATCTGCCTATCCATGTTCGACGTCAGCTTTAGTGAGCTCATTGTGATCGGCGCCGTCGCGCTCGTCGTGATCGGTCCCGAACGCCTGCCCAAAGTGGCCCGCACCGTCGGCCATCTCGTTGGCCGCGCCCAACGCTACGTCAACGACGTCAAGGGCGATATCCAGCGCGAAATGGACCTCGGCGACCTGAGCAGCCTGAAAGACCAGATGGAAGACGCGGCCCGGTCGGTAAAGACGTCGCTGGAGGAAACCAGCAAGAGCCTGCAAGCGCCTTTGCAAGAGGCTAAAGACGCCCTTGCCGACGCATCGCAATCCCTGCACGAGGCCACCCATGCGGCGGCCTCCGAGCCGGCGGTACCCGACACCCAGAAAAGCCTGCCTGGCTTCGCCGAAGCCAGCGCACTGGTCGAAGAAACCCATCCCAAACCACCTACCGGGACGCCACAGTGACACAGGACGCCCCTCAAGAAGACTCCTTCATCTCGCACCTCATCGAGCTGCGTACGCGGCTGATGCGCGCGGCCTTTGCCGTGCTGATCATTTTCGTGGTGCTGTTCATTTATCCGGGCGCCTCGAAAATCTACGACATCCTGGCCCAGCCCATGCTGGCCACGCTGCCCGAAGGCACCCGCATGATCGCCACCGGGGTGATCACGCCGTTCATGGTGCCGGTCAAGGTAACGATGCTGGCGGCGCTGATCCTGGCCCTGCCCTTCGTGTTGTACCAGGCCTGGGCGTTTGTCGCCCCGGGGCTGTACAAACACGAAAAACGCCTGGCCATGCCGCTCATCATCTCCAGCACGCTGCTGTTCCTGCTGGGCATGGCATTTTGCTATTTCGTGGTTTTTCGCACGGTCTTCCACTTCATTGCCACTTTCGCGCCGCATTCGATTACCCCGGCGCCAGATATCGAAGCCTACCTGAACTTCGTCATGACCATGTTCGTGGCCTTCGGCGTTACCTTCGAGGTGCCCATCGCGGTCATCCTGCTGGTCAAAACCGGCGTGGTCACGGTGGAAAAGCTACGCTCGATTCGCGGCTACGTCATTGTCGGGGCGTTCATCACCGCGGCCGTGGTTACACCGCCCGACGTGCTCAGCCAGTTCATGCTGGCCTTCCCCCTGTGCGTACTGTTCGAGCTGGGCGTATTCGTCGCCAGCATGCTCAAGAAACAGGAAGCCAAGGAACGCGAAGCCGAAAGCAAAGAGATCAGCACGCTCGACGAGTGAATTCGGCGGGCGCATTCGATGCGCGAATTGCGTCGGAGAAACGCCGCCTACGGCTTGGTGATGCGCGGGCGCGTGCCGACCTGAACAGTCTGCTCGATGACTCTGCCGCCACGCAAGATCGTTAATGTGACTTCGTGGCGAGGGGGCAAGGGCGCGATCTGGTTCAAAAAGCCTATGGTGTCGTACACAGGCTGATCGTTGATCTTGAGCACAATGTCGCCCACACGGATGCCGGCCCGGCCGGCCGGGCCGTTTTTAAGTACGCTGGCAATAATCACCCCATCGTCCTGCCGCAGGTTGAAGGCCCTGGCCAGATCGGGGGTGATATCCTGGGGTTCGATGCCCAGCCAGCCTCGCGTCACCGAGCCGGTGGCGATGATCTGTTCCATGATCTTGTGCGCGGCTTCAGCCGGAATGGCAAAACCGATGCCCAGCGAACCGCCGTTCTCGGAATAAATCGCGGTATTGATGCCAACCAGACGACCCGTGGTGTCGATCAGGGCACCGCCTGAATTCCCCGGGTTGATTGCCGCATCGGTCTGTATGAAATTCTCGTAAATATTGATCCCGAGACGATTGCGCCCCAAGGCCGACACGATACCCATGGTCGTGGTCTGCCCCACGCCAAACGGATTGCCGATGGCCAGCACGACGTCGCCGACCTGGACATGGCGCTCGCTGTTGAACGTAATGGCGGACAGATTGGGCAAGTCAATCTTCAGGACCGCCAGATCGCTATCGGGATCCGCCCCGACCAGCTTGGCCGCGGCCTGCCGGCCATCGCTCAAGGCCACTTGAATCGAATCGGCCGCCTCGATCACGTGATAATTCGTCAGCACATAGCCGTCGGCGCGCACAATTACGCCCGAACCCAGATTGGTCGTTTTCTTGCGCCGGCTGAACCCAGGCAAATCGCGGAAAAGCCGATTGAGCTCGGGGTCGTTGGGCAGCGGCACCACAGGCACCCGAATCTTCTTGCTGGTATAAACATTCACCACAGCGGGAGTAGCCAGGGCAACGGCCTTGGCATACGAGACCTCGCCGGCCGCCGAGACTTGCGGCGCCGCGGAGCGACCGCTTGGCGACGAGTGCAGCCAATCGGGACGCAAAGTGGCCACGATGAATAAAATACCGAGGCAGACCGTTACTGTTTGGGCGAATAGCAACCACAATCGACGCATAAGGCAAAAGGCAAAAATGAATCAGGTTTCCACGCAGGAGCTCACTCACTGGCTCGATACTACCTTGCAAGCCTGGCGCTTCAAGGACTACTGTCCGAACGGACTCCAGGTCGAAGGCAAAGGCGCAATTACCTACATTATCACCGGAGTTACGGCCTCTCAGGCGCTCATCGAGCTTGCCGTCGCGAAAAAGGCCGATGCGGTACTGGTTCATCACGGCTGGTTCTGGAAAAACGAAGACCCCTGCATCCGCGGGCCGAAACGCGCCCGGCTTGCCCTGGCCTTGCGGCACGAGCTCAATCTGTGGGCCTATCATCTGCCGCTCGATGCCCACCCTGTGTTGGGCAACAACGCGCAATTGGGGCGTGTGCTGGGTTTCGAGCCCGAGCGCGATGAATCCGGCCAGCCCCTTACCTGCGGCCCCGACGGACTGGTCTGGCTGGGCCGCCCGACCCGCGCGAAAACACTGGGCGCGCTGGGCAATGAAATTTACGAAGCTTTACAGCGCCAGCCCCTGGTTGTTGGTAATCCACAACAAAATATTGAACGCGTCGCCTGGTGCACCGGGGGAGCGCAAAGCATGATCGAAGCCGCCACCGCCGCCGGCGCACAAGCGTACGTCACAGGCGAAGCTTCGGAACAAACCTTTCACTGGGCACAAGAAACCGGCACAGGATTCATTGCAGCCGGCCATCACGCCACCGAGCGCTACGGCATACAGGCGCTTGGCCAGGCCGTGGCCGCGCAGTTCGGCATACGAGTGGAATTTATCGACCTGGACAACCCGATATAAAAACCAAGGCCACGCGAATCGGCGTGGCCTTGGTTCAAGAGAATGCTAAAGAACGTGAAGCGGGCAATTATTTTTTAAGCAGGTCGCGGATTTCCTGCAGCAGCACGATGTCTGCCGGAGTCGGCGCAGGAGCGGCCGCCTCTTCTTTCATGATCTTGGTGCGGGCTGTATTGGCCGCCTTCACCAGACAAAACACCACAAAAGCCAACAAGAAGAAATTGATCAGGATGGTCAGGAAGTTGCCCCATGCCAGTACGACCGCGCCAGCCTTGGTCAAATCGGCGTAGGTATGCGGGCCCGCATAATTCGCGGGCTGAGACAGTACCCAGAATAGATTGGTAAAATCAACTTTGCCGCCAAAGATGAAGCTGATGATCGGCATGATGACGTCTTTCACCAGAGAGTCGATAATCTTCCCAAAAGCCGCGCCAATGATGACACCAACGGCCAGGTCGATCATGTTTCCCTTAACGGCGAATTCTCGAAACTCCCCCAGAAAACCTTTTGCTTTGCTCATGTGTTCATCCTTTAGTAATTCACCCGACAACGGGCTAACGCTATAATACGCGGTTGCTAAGCTTTTACATATGCCAAAACAGTGAATGGTAATGCCCGGACGGGCATGAATAAGGATACAAGAATGAGTCAGGATAAGACACAGCTCGATGATGCCGGTGCGGTTGATCCCAACCTTCCACCCGATCCCTCGCGCCGTTTCTGGGTCGCCTCTGCCTGTGCAGTAGGCGGTGTAGCAGGCGTCGCCACCGCAGTTCCCTTTGTCAGTTCTTTTGCTCCGTCCGAAAGAGCAAAAGCGGCCGGCGCCCCAGTTGAAGTCGACATTTCCAAAATCGCCCCCGGTGAAATGCACACCGTTGCATGGCGCGGCAAGCCTGTATGGATACTGCACCGCACCCCCGAGCAACTCAAAGATTTGCCGAAAAACGATCCTGAGCTGGCCGATCCCAATTCCGATCGCCCGGGCTTCACACCCCCATTCGCCAAAAACGAATATCGCTCGCGCAAACCCGAATACCTGGTTTGCGTGGGCATTTGCACCCACTTGGGCTGCTCACCCACGCCGCACTTCGACGTGGGCGCCCAGCCCGGCTTGCCCGCCAGCTGGGAAGGCGGCTTTCTGTGCCCTTGCCATGGCTCTACTTACGACCTGGCCGGGCGGGTATTCAAAAACATGCCCGCTCCCGACAATCTCGAAGTACCGCCTTATGCATTTTCGGCCGACGGCAAGATGGTTACCATCGGCGTCGACGAAGACAACAAGGCTTAAGGGCTTCCATACCGGAAGCCCCTGCTTCACATGATTTTGAATCAACACGCCTCGTAAGATAGAAAAAGGAGCCGTTTCATGGCTGGCGAGAAAACCGTCGATACGACAGGGTTTTTAGGTTGGATAGATAAGCGCTTCCCGCTTACCTCCCTCTTCAAAGAACACATGTCGGAATATTACGCACCGAAAAATTTCAATTTTTGGTATTTCTTTGGCTCATTGGCACTGCTGGTGCTGGTGATCCAGATCGTGACCGGCATATTCCTGGTCATGAACTACAAGCCCGATGCCGCGATGGCGTTCGCCTCGGTCGAATACATCATGCGCGAAGTCCCCTGGGGCTGGCTGATTCGCTACATGCACTCCACCGGCGCCTCGATGTTCTTCGTGGTCGTGTACCTGCACATGTTGCGCGGCTTGTTCTACGGCTCGTATCGCAAGCCCCGCGAACTCGTCTGGATTTTCGGCGTAGCGATATTCCTCTGTCTCATGGGCGAAGCCTTTTTCGGCTATCTCCTGCCCTGGGGCCAGATGTCGTACTGGGGTGCGCAGGTTATCGTCAACCTGTTCTCGGCCATTCCTTTCATCGGACCTGAACTCTCCCTGTGGATTCGCGGCGACTATGTGGTTTCGGATGCAACGCTCAACCGCTTCTTTGCATTCCACGTGATTGCGATTCCGCTGGTGCTCATCGGACTGGTGGTAGCTCACGTCATCGCTTTGCACGAAGTGGGGTCGAACAATCCGGATGGCGTCGAAATCAAGCAAGGCCCCAAAGACGCTCAGGGCCACCCGCTGGACGGCATTCCTTTCCACCCCTACTACTCGGTCCATGACATCATGGGTGTGGCGGGCTTCCTCATGATCTTTGCCGCGATTATTTTCTTCGGCCCGGAAATGGGCGGCTTCTTCCTCGAGTACAACAACTTCATTCCCGCCGACTCGCTGAAAACACCGCCGCACATCGCTCCGGTCTGGTACTTCACGCCGTTCTACACAATGCTGCGCGCCACCACCAGCGACTTTACCTGGGTGCTGTCGGCCGGCGCCCTCATCGCCGCCATTGCCCTCTTCTTCAAAGGCAAGCTGTCGGGCGCCTGGCGGATTATCGTGCCGGTCATCCTCATTATCGTCGCAATCCTCATGAAAACCCTGGACGCCAAATTCTGGGGTGTTGTAAGCATGGGCGGCTCGGTAGTCATCCTGTTCTTCCTGCCCTGGCTCGACCACAGCCCGGTCAAGTCGATACGCTATCGTCCAACGTGGCATAAATTCCTGTACGCGATCTTCATTCTGGCCTTCCTGGTGCTGGGTTTCCTGGGCACTCAACCGCCCAACCCCACGTACAACCTGATCAGTCAAATCGGAACCGTGATCTACATGGGCTTCTTCCTCCTGATGCCAGTCTGGAGCCGCCTGGGTACATTCAAACCCGTTCCCGACCGAGTCACGTTTCACGCTCACTAAGGCCTAATACCGTACGGAATGATCATGATTAAAAAGCTGCTTGGTGCCATTGCGATATCCCTCACCTTCACGGCCGCCTTCGCGTCCGAAGGTGGGTATCCGCTAGACCGCGCACCCGATCGAATCAACGACCTGGCTTCGCTCCAAAACGGGGCCAAGCTGTTCGTCAACTACTGCCTGAACTGTCATAGCGCCAATTCCATGCGCTATAACAAGCTGACCGATATCGGTCTTACCGATGCGGAAATCAAAAAGAACCTCTTGTTTACCGGCACCAAAGTCGGCGACCTGATGCAGGTCGCCATGACGCCGGCCGACGGCAAGAAGTGGTTTGGCGCTTCGCCCCCCGACCTGTCGGTGATCGCGCGCGCCAAATCGCAGAACCTGGGGCACTCGGGCGTCGATTACATCTACACCTACCTGCGCAGCTTCTACCGCGACACCTCCATGCATACGGGCTGGAACAATCTCGTATTCCCAAGCGTGGCCATGCCCAACGTGCTATGGCAGTTGCAAGGCCCGCGCACGCTGACCCGCGTTTCCATCCACGAAGTCGAACAGGCCGATGGCACAGCCAAATGGGAACAGACCACCAGCAAGTACGACGATCAGGGTTTCTCCGAAATCAAGACCGTGGCTCTCAGCAACTATCACGGCCCGGAAGTCTCCAAAGACACTTTCGCATCCGCCGACCCGTCCAAAGTGGCTGCCTACGACAACAATGTTGCCGACATCAGCAATTTCCTGGGCTGGATGGCCGAGCCGTCCCAGTTGTTCCGCAAAAAACTGGGGGTCTGGGTCCTGATTTTCCTGGCCTTTTTCCTGTTGGTTGCGTGGCGCCTGAATGCCGCGTTCTGGAAAGACGTCAAGTAGCATTGTTACATCCGGTAGCGCTTAGCTGATCGCTTAAGCTGCCGGTCAAGAAATAGGCGTAACGTAATACGCCTATTTCCCTTTTATGAGCCGAGTTTTTGGCGTGCTCTTGTTTTTACTTCTAAGATGGAACCCACAACATGATGGTGCTCTACTCCGGAACGACTTGCCCCTTTTCCCAACGCTGCCGCTTTGTGCTGTTCGAAAAAGGTATGGACTTCGAAATTCGCGATATCGACCTCTACAACAAGCCTGAAGACATCGCAGTTATGAACCCTTACGGCCAAGTCCCCATCCTGGTCGAGCGCGATCTGGTGTTGTACGAGTCGAGCATCATCAACGAATACATCGACGAGCGCTTCCCGCATCCGCAACTCATGCCGGCTGATCCCGTCATGCGGGCCCGCACTCGCCTATTCTTGTACAACTTCGAGAAAGAGCTGTTCGTACACGTTTCCACGCTCGAGAATCGCGCGCAAACCGACAGCAAGGTACTCGACAATGCGCGTCACAACATCCGCGATCGCCTGGCGCAACTTGCCCCCATGCTGCTGAAAAACAAGTACATGCTGGGCGAAGAGTTTTCCATGCTCGACGTGGCTGTCGCCCCCTTGCTCTGGCGCCTGGATCACTATGGGATCGAGCTGCCTAAAAACGCGGCTCCGATCCAGAAATACGCCGAGCGCATTTTCTCGCGCCCGGCCTATATCGAAGCGTTGACTCCGTCCGAAAAAGTTATGCGCCGCTAAATCCATGCCTGAAACTTCGACAAAACCCTATCTGATCCGCGCCTTGCACGAGTGGTGTACCGATAACGGCTATACCCCTCATATTGTTGTAACGGTCGATGCCAACACGGTTGTGCCACGAGCACATATCCACGACGGCCAGATTACCCTGAACATCGGCACGCTGGCCACCAACCGGCTTACCCTGGGTAATGAGTTTATCGAGTTTCAAGCCCGCTTCAGCGGCGTCACTGAACACATATTCGTGCCGGTCGCCGCGGTATCGGCCATTTATGCCCGGGAAACCGGCGCCGGCATGGGTTTTGACGTAGAGCCGTCCCAACCTCATTCCGGCGACAGCGGCGCCGACGGCGATACCGCCAAACCGGCTGCCGACGCCCCCCCCGACTCACCCGACGACGATCCCAAGCGCCCGCGTCTTACTGTCGTCAAGTAGCGCTTGCTGATGGTGTTGTCCGCTGATTATGCGAACTTATGAACTTAATGAAACGTTGAAGCTCTCCCTGATGATTCGTCCGACAAGATGGCAATCATCAATAGAAAAGGTAAGTGGAATACGCATGTCAAACAGACTGTGAAGCACTTGGTCTGTCTGTGGCAGGGTTTGCGTGCCTAGATAACGCCAACTTGAGTAATGACTGGTATAGCCACGAGGCTCCGCGGCACCAAACCACTTAAGCTCAACGCCACGCTTCTTGCATGTCACAAGCAAGACATTGGCCTGTGATGTACTGATGCCGGGGACAAGAAATTGTATTGAGCTGCCGACGAACTGCTCTTCGGGCGGCCGCAGCGGCATTTTCAGACCGTCCACCCCGTCCAACTCGGATGCGACGGCGTGATAGCGCTCATTCCAGCGCGAAACGCGGTCACCCAAACAGGATAGTTGAGGCAACAATATGGCTGCACGCAGGTTATCCATGCGGCCGGAACAGTTTGGCGTATCGAGCCGTATATCGGTGTACACATGAGGCGCCGGCCCCGCTGTATGCTGATCGTAGAACATATAGGAACCAGACAGAATTACCGCTCGCGCCATCAGGCCGGAGTCATTGGTGGTCAGGAAGCCACCCTCTCCCGAATTGATATGTTTATACGTTTGGGTGCTGAAACAGGCGGCAACTCCGAAAGTTCCGCTGCTACGCCCCGCCCAGGCGGCTCCCATTGTGTGGGCACAATCCTCGATCAACGACGCACCATGCCTGTCAAGAATGGCCAACAAGGCGTCCATATCGACAATATGGCCGCGCATATGAGAGATCAGCACAAGCCGGGAGGAGGTATCACCCAGCTTTCGCTCCAGATCGTCCAGGTCGAGCACGAGCTGGTCTGTCGTCTCCACTAAAATCGTCTTGCCCCCCGCCGCATGGATGGCGCCAGGAACAGGCGACAGCGTTAACGCATTGGTGAGCACAGACTCGCCCGCCTGCAGTCCAAAGGCCCGCAACGCCGTCACCATTGCGTAGCCACCCGAAGCGCATGCCAGGCAGTAGTCCACTCCGAGATAATTCGCGAATTGGTTTTCGAGAGTCACCACTTCGGAGGTTTCGCCTTGATTCACGTTATAGCGATGCAAGCGCCCGCCACGCATTATCTCAATGGCACGCTCAATGCCGATTTCCGGCACTGGTTCTTGCTGGGTAAAAGACTTTTCAAAGTTTTCCACGGCTATCTCCCGCGCTTGATGCGTAGTTCCTTTGCTCGTAGACATCGAAATCCCAGCACGTGTCGGGGTAATACTTGCGCAACCGCCAATCACACGCCCGCGCATGACCCTCCATACCCTCGGCACGAGAAATCCGCGAGCCTACGGCACTGAACACCTTATTGGCCTGGGGCGAGAGCTCTTGATAGGTAAGAACTTTTAGAAACTTTTGTACATTCAAGCCGCCACTGTAACGACCGGCGCCCTTGGTAGGAAGAATATGATTGGTACCCGAACATTTGTCTCCGTGACTAACGGTGCTTCCTTCGCCAAGAAACAAGGATCCATAGTTGCTGAGATTGTCGCGCCACCAAGACGGATCTTCGGCAAGAACCTGCACATGCTCGGGAGAATATTGATCACTGATCTTCACTACCTCATCGCGTGATTCACACAATATGACCACGCCATGATCGCGCCATGCGGCAATGACCACATCCGCATTGGGCATGTCGGCGGCCACCTGGGGCATTAGTTCAGCGACCGCGTGGCCCAGGCGCTCGGACGTGGTAAAAAGCCAGACTGGGGAATTCGGGCCATGCTCGGCCTGGGACACCAGATCGACGGCAATGGTCATCGGATCGGCGCTTCCGTCGGCAATAATCGCCGACTCTGTCGGACCGGCGAAAACATCGATGCCTACCTGTCCAAACAGAATACGTTTGGCTTCCGCCACATAGGCATTACCGGGGCCCACGATAATATCGGCCTGCGGGCAACCAAACAGCCCGTAAGCCATGGTGGCGACGGCCTGTACTCCCCCCATTTCAAGAATAATGTCGGCGCCGGAAAGGTCCATCGCGTAAGCCACCGCGGAGTTTATACTTGAGCCACGCGGAGGCGAGCTCGCGACAATACCCGAAACACCGGCGACCTTGGCAGTAGCAACGCTCATGATGGCTGACGCGGCGTGAGCATAACGCCCTCCGGGGACATAACACCCTGCGGCGGCGATCGAAACCACACGCTGGCCCAACCGTACACCCGGTTCAGTTTCAATCTCGAATTCGGTCAGGCTGTTACGTTGCGCCTGGGCAAACCTGACAACCTGATTATGTGCAAAACAAATATCCTCCCGCAACCCATCGGGCACTTCACTGATAAGTGCTTCACGCTTTGACGCAGAAAGCACAAAATCACCTTCCCAGCCGTCCAACCGTCGCGCATAGTCGATAACCGCTTGTTCACGCCGCTTTTCTATGTCGGCAAGCATCGCCTCTACACGCTCCTGAATCAATTTGTTCTCGGCGCGAACCTGTCCGATTGCTGCGGCCGTCTTGATGTAACGCACATTAGTCTCCAGAATTCTCGATTGAATAGGGCAACCCACGCATCGCCAGATAGTGCGAAAGGCATAGCTATCTTCTTTGACCTGCGTAGACCTATTGACCTGGTGCCGGCTCAGCAATTGCAGACTGGCTGCAGGGATAATTTGAAAATGGTACGTGACTGTGGTTGTTTCTCTTAATACCAGATATGATCTATCCATAAAGCCAGCATTTTTTACCCTCCGCCGACACCGTGAGCCACAAAATGAAGCCGTTGACTCGCACCATCGACATAATGTGGCCGCAGCTATTCCGGCAATTCGAAAAGCAATCCAGCACATTGCAAGGGCAATTGCGCGACATGCTGATGCATGCCGTTATAGAAGGTTTTATTCTTCCAGGCGAAACCCTTCCCTCCAGCCGCCTTCTGGCCCAGACGCTCGGGCTATCTCGTACGACGGTCATGCTGGCGTTGCAGGCACTGGCAGACAAAGGCATGGTTGTAGGCCAGCAACGCAGCGGTTATGTGGTTGCCGAACAACCTCAGGCCGCCCATCTTGGTGCCCGGAAGCAACCTGACGAGGCGATGCCACGAGAAGGCGTCGCGTGGGAACGCCGTTTGCTTATTACCCCATCAACACAACAGAACATAGAAAAGCCGGCCGACTGGCAGCAACAGCCATTTCCCTTTATTTACGGGCAGTTTGACGCCAGCCTGTTTCCGATCCACGATTGGCGCGAGTGCGTACTGGAATCCCTTCAGCCACGCGCCTTACATCTCTGGGCTCCCGATCACCTCGACCGCGACAATGAACCGCTCGTCGAACAAATCCAGCGACGCCTGCTTCCCGCACGCGGCATATGGGTCGAGCAAGACGAAATTCTTGTTACAGCAGGGGCTCAGCAAGCCACATTTCTGTTGTCCCAACTACTGATAGGCCCAAATACCAGAATCGGTATTGAAAATCCCGGTTATCCTGACGCACGCAACAATTTTTCGCTCAGATCAAAAAACATCCAGCCTTTGGCCGTAGATAGCGATGGCCTTGTGCCAGACGCCACGCTGTCACACTGCGATTATGTTTACGTCACGCCTAGCCATCAATGCCCGACTACGGTAACCATGTCGATCGAGAGACGACGCCTGTTACTGTCCTATGCGGCGCGCGATGACTTCATAGTGATCGAGGACGATCACGAAAGTGAGCTTAATTTTTCAGGCCGGCCGACTCCCGCCCTTAAAAGCCTGGACACTGCGCAGCGCGTTATCTATGTCGGCAGCCTCTCAAAGACACTCGCCCATGGTCTGCGGCTAGGCTTTGTCGTGGCGCCGGCAGAACTCATACGCGAGCTTCGATCCCTACGACGTCTAATGATGCGACACGTGCCGACCAATAATCAGCAGTCAGCGGCCAGCTTCATCGCCCACGGCCACCATGAAGCTTTCATGCGTCGGCTTAATATAGCTTACCGGCATCGGGCCGCCGCTTTATATTCGGCCCTGCAAGCCTATACGCCGCAACTGTCACAAGTGCCCGCAGAAGGCGGCTCAGCGCTCTGGGTCAGCGGGCCGCCAGGGCTGGACACACGAAAACTCGCGCAGCGCCTCTATGCAAGAGGTGTTGTCGTCGAACCTGGAGACGTCTTCTTCGCCGGCAACGAACAACCGCAAAATCATCTGCGAATCGGCTATTCGTCTATTGCAATAGACCGTATTGAACCGGGGGTAAAGATCATCGCAGAAGAACTCATGCTGAACCCTTAATCGCCAAAAACACGACTTACCAAGGTCATACCTCATTCGATGAGTCGTAGTGTGAATACGCTGGCCTTATCAATAAAATTCATCTGGACCTACCTGCGCATTTATTGGACTGCTAACGTTGAACAACCATAAGGAGGCCAATTCATGTTCGACACTATTATCGCAGGCGGTGAAATCATTGACGGCACTGGAGCACCGAGTTTCGTGGCCGACATTGGTATTGCAGGAGACCGCATCATTGCACTGGGTGATTTGAAGCAAGCCAGCGCAGCCAACCGTATCGACGCAAGCGGATTAACCGTCACACCCGGCTTCATCGACATCCACACCCATTCCGATTTCACGCTACTTGCCGACGGACGTGCTGATAGCCAACTCTGCCAAGGCGTTACAACTGAAGTCATCGGACAATGTGGCTTTAGCTGTGCGCCGCTCGGCCGACACGCAGGCGGCAGTCAACTGTTCGGTTACGTCGACGCCGGTATTCCAATTAACTGGCGCTCTTTCGGAGAGTATCTCGAACAACTCGAAAAGGCGCGTCCTGCCGTCAATGTGGCGGCATTCGTTGGCCATGGTGCAATTCATAGCTCAGTTAAAGAAAATGATTCATCGCCTAGCACTGCTGACGAAATAAACGCCATGCAGCGGCTCACGGAAGAAGCCTTTGACGACGGAGCGTGGGGATTTTCGACGGGCCTCGAATATTGGCCAGGCATTGCGGCCTCGCTCGAAGAGATCACGACACTAACCACCGTCGCGGCCAAACGCAATGGCCTGTACTCCACTCATGTGCGTAACCGTGATGTTTATTACGACCTGGGTTTTTCCGAAGCCATTGCAACGGCACGGCACACTAATGCCAAACTCCAAATCTCGCACATACAACCCAAGTTTGGTGCGCCCGCCATGGCCATGCAGCACACGCTCGAAATGCTATATCGCGCAGAGCGCGAAGGCGTAGACGTTGCTTTCGATATTATCCCGCATGACTGGAACCATACAAGTACGGTGTCGGTACTGCCTATGTGGGCACGCGAAGGTGGTACAACTAAAACCCTCGAACGTCTTAAAGACCCGACTTTGCGCAAACGCATGAAGGAGAATCCAAACCACATGTGGCGCCTGGTTACAGCAGGACGCTGGAATGACATTGTATTGTTGCATTCGGTATCGAATGCTGCCCTGATTGGTATGAATTTCTCGGACATCGCTCAACTGCGAGGCGTAGAACCATTTGATGCAGTGCTGGATCTACTAATGGAGGAAGGAGAGGGCTTGCCGCAAATGATGTGGACTTCTCACAGCTTTAACGATAATGACATTTGCATGTGTATGCGAGAAAACAAATGCATGGTGATGTCAGATACGTTGGCCCTTTCGCAACGTGGCCCGCTAAAGGGGCTTATCGGATCGCTTAGCGGCTACGGATGGACGGCTCGCTTACTTGGCCACTATGCCCGCGAACGTGGAATTATTTCATTAGTGGAAGCAGTCAATCGTATCACTGTTCGGCCCGCCGAACGGCTTGGGTTGGCCGATCGAGGGAGGCTTCGAGCGGGAGCATTCGCTGACGTTACAGTCTTCAATCCGGAACTGGTGCACGATGAATCGACCGTGCGAGCGCCTCTCAATTCGCCCAAAGGTTTCGTTCACGTCATGGTTAACGGGTGCTTTGCAGTGCGCGACGGAACGCGAAACGATGTGCAGTCTGGGCGTGTACTGCGTCATTAATCTCAACACGACACCACGCAGATTAGGTCTGGATGGATCGTCACTTACCGCTCGCCAACTGCCGGGTTGATACGCCCGGGCAGTTGAGAAACCTCCAGCATCAGAGGAAATCGAGGCATGAAGAAATTTACTGACCCTTGCCACTACTAGCTAAATCAGCAAATGATTTCAGTTTCGGATTGTCGTTGACCAACTTTAAGTATTTATCGGTGATATACGTCTTGGGGTCCGGCAATGGCTCATCCGCACGCAAAGCGCCGACCTCTTTCGAAAAGGAAGCAATTGTGTTCATATTGGTATCAACGCGAGACGCTTGCGAGCCGCGCTTGAATAAAGCCAATTGTTGGGAAAGATCAAAAGTGGGGCGACGATCAAACTCTTTATTCATCGCCGCCTCCGAGATGGAGACACCACCCGTTGCGTAGTATTTTTTCATCAAGGCAAGAGCATCCTTCCGGTTGGCCTCCAACCAACGCTGGGCACGCAAATAGACAGCAAGGAAGGCCGCTACTCGTTGCGGATGGGCGTTACCCCACTCTGCCCGTACGACTACATTGCCAGGAATCAAAACACCGGCATCCTTACCCGAACAGAGCAGCTTAGCACCCGCTTTCTCTTCTACTGTGTACGTATTGGGCGCCCATAGCGCACCAATTTCGACGCTACCTGAACTCATGGCAGATACAATCTGAGCTTGATCCATTGACCGTATGGTGACGTCACCCTTTTTCAGGCCAAACTTCTTTAGACAGTACCGAGCGGCCAGGTCTACCGTAGAGTTTCCGGTCAGATATATCGTCTTACCCTTGATTGACGCGGGATTTTTGATGTAATTATCACTATTTGGACCATGCACGTAGAGTGCGTTGACGGCCGACTGATCTTCGGCGAGCGCGATCGTGTGAAGCCCGAACCGCACGGCACCGAGTACTGCAGGCACCGATCCAACTATGCCCACATCCCACGATCTGCTCGCTGCAATTTGCGGTGCGCCGGCAGGGAAGTTGGTAATTGTTACCTTCAGGCCGACATCCTTCCACCAACCTTTTTCTTCAGCCACTAAAAAGGGTAAGGTACTAAACAAGGCAGGCTGCGAGCCTATACGAACCTCTTGCAATTCTTTAGCTGAAACGCCCAAGGTTGTGAGCATTAGCAACACGGCCACAACCCAATTAATAATCTTATTCATACCATTTCTCCTCGATTTATTTCAAAGACAACTGTAACGATAGAAACTCAACGCGTTGGGGATTAATTAGCTACTGATTCGTTTTGCTCACGCAGCAACCGCCAGATCTGCGTTCGCAGATGCACAAATGACTCAAGATCCATTACGTCTTCAATGCGTTCGTACTGTTGCCATCCTTCGGCATCACGAACTGGCTTAATATCGACTATTTCCTGAATTCTTCCTGGACGGCGGGTCATCACAACCACACGGTCGGCCAGATAAACGGCCTCTTCGACGGCATGAGTGATAAACATCACGGTTCGCGGATTGACCCGCCCCACGCGCAGCAGTTCTTCCTGCATCACCGTGCGAGTTTGAGCATCGAGCGCCCCAAAGGGTTCGTCCATTAAAAGTACGCTGGGATTGAGCACGTAGGCACGAGCAATTGCCACACGTTGCTGCATGCCACCGGAAAGCTGATGGGGATAGGCAGATTCATAGCCGTCCAAACCCATAAGCCGTATATTGCATTGGATGCGCTCGTCTGCCTCGCTGCGAGCAACACGCAGCGACCGAAGCCCGAACCGAATATTCTCCGAGACGGTCTTCCATGGAAATAGTGCGAACTGCTGGAACACCACTGCACGCTCCGGCCCCGGAGCTTTAACCTCCTTGCCACCCACTGCAACACTCCCCGTACTGGCGAACTCCAGCCCGGCAGCCATGCGCAAACACGTAGTTTTGCCACAGCCAGAGGGTCCGACCACGGCGACAAACTCCTTTTCCTGCACAGAAAAAGTAATGTCATCGAGAGCCAGGAAATCTTTACCTTCCCGACGAAAGCTACGAGAGACATTAGAAAAGACAATATTGCTCATAAATCCATCAGCCTCGCTTATAATTAAGCCAACGCTCAACACCACCCAAACCAAAATCAATAAGCATCCCCACTACACCCGTAGCGATCATGCCCACCATCACAATCGGGGTGTCTAAGGCGGCTTGCGCGCGCACCATTAATAGGCCAATACCACTGTTAGACGCGATCAATTCGGCACCAATCAACGATTGCCAGCCAGCCCCTGCACCAACTCGCAGGCCGGCGATGACAGATGGGAGCGCGGCGGGTAAAAGCACCTCATAGACAATGCGGACGCCTGAAGCACCGTAGACCTGTGCCGCCTCGATATACTTTTGTTCGACAAAGAGGGAGCCTCGATAAGCGTTAATGAGACATGGGGGAAAGGCTCCGGCAAAGATAATCATGGTGGGGCCGCCAATTCCAGCTCCAAACCACAATGCCGCGAAGGGTACCCACGCAATAGGAGCAATAAACCGCAAGCTATCAAACAGGGGCGTCACGATATTGTCCAGCCAACGATACCAGCCCATTAACAGACCCATCGGAACCCCGACAGCCGCGGCCAAGAAGAAGCCACTCATGAATCGTCCAATGCTGGCGGCCAGGTGGTCTTGCAGAGTTAAGTCAGAAAATGGAACCGTTACTAGTTTTAGTCCTTCGTCCAATACATCCCAAGGAAATGGCAAAAATTCACGTGGCGCCAGTTTGGCCCAAGCCGCAAAAACCCATATGCCGAAAAAAAGCAGCATTCCCGTTATTGGAAGCGCAATGGCCTGTGCTTTAGTAAGTCTGCCGTCCATCGTAAAACCTCAGTTGTTTGTACGCCAGGGCATCGAAAGGTGCTCAACATAATCAAATGCTGCCGTGAGCACAAAGCCGACAATCGCTACGGTTACCATACCCACCAGAATCATCGCAGGATAGATATCCAGACTGGCCTGGTAGAGAATTTTGCCTAATCCTAAGGGAGCACCGAGAAGCTCTGCGGCGACAAGAGCCGTAAGACAGACTTGTAGTGACAACCGCACTCCCGTGAAAATGGACGGTAATGCGCCCGGCACAATCACTTCTTTCACAAGAGGCCACCCGCGAATACCGAGCATTTGGCTGGCTTCGATTATGGTTAAGGGAATATTGCGCACGCCTGTAAAACTATTGATAACCGAAGGTACAAACGCAGCAAGCCATAAAATCATGATTTTCGCTGCATCACCCAGCCCGAGCCATACAATGGCTAGTGGGATCCAGGCTAATGCAGGAATGGGCCGAATTAGTAGAAAAACGGGGCCCACCAGCGCCTCGGCCTTTCTGCTCCAGCCAATCCATAGCCCTAATGGCACACCTAGAGCCGTCGCAGCAAGAAACCCCAGCAAGATAAGCTTTACACTTTGCAAAATATGCTGGAGCAAAAGCCCTCCGGCATAGCCTTCGCCCAGTGTTAGCTGACGCGCCGCTGCAATGAACTGTTCGGGCGTTGGGAAAAGTTGTGGGTTGATAAAGCCATACTTGGAGCCGAAATACCACGAACCAAGCACTGTCAACACGACAACAACACCCACTTGCGCCCGTAGAAACTTATCCCTGGCAATCATGGTTGTTAACGGCAAATGCCGTGACAAGGTGGCGGAGCGTTAATGGCGGCACAGCCATTATTTACAATGACGTTCATGATTTTGTCTCCATATTTTGCTTTTGGGAAATGGTACGTGACTGTAGTTATTTCTCTTAATACCAGTTATGACCTATCCGTAAGACCAGGAATTTCCTGATTAGCGATAACAGCACTTGCCCGGCAGGCGCGCCTGGCACTGGCCTCTTTCTTCTGACAATACACGGACAATTGCGTGTATCGCGTTGCCGCACAGACATTGTCGATTTAACGGCTAGGTCGGCATTAACCCATTGATAAAAAAAGTAATTAAGCAACACAAGCGCCCCTTTATATGTATTAAAGGCCTTACTGCATAAGACAGTGATTTATTAACTTTCCTGTCCTGCGCTGTCACGGTTAGAAAACCTGCAAAGCCTTATTCTGCGTGTGTTAGCGGCAAACGCTAAACACAAAAATCTTGTAGAATGTCTGCTTTGCCGGTTTAGCTCAGTTGGTAGAGCAGCGCACTTGTAATGCGAAGGTCGAGGGTTCAACTCCTTTAACCGGCACCAGTATTCATGCGGCTCTCCGCGCCAAATGGCCACCTCTAGGGGTGGTCATTTTGGTTTTTGGGGTCATTATGCTCCACACTGTGCCTATCCTTGCAGCCTAAGAGCGAACGCAGATATCCTCTTTACGGCGTACAGTATCTGAAATACAAGATACAAAAGCGCTCACCTCGTCGAGCACCGGAAAAAAAGATCGCAGTAAAGGCGCAAACGCCCCAACCAGTAGGCCATGGCCTACGTCTTCAAGGATAATGGTTTGCACCGGAACATGCGCGGCGCGTAGATCCGCGGCGAGACCTGCGGAATTTCTCTCCGGATCCACTACATCATCTGCGGCGCCGGTAATCAGCAGTGTGGGCGGTGCTGCAGCAGTAACGTGTCTTACGGGCTGCGAGTCCACAGGCGTATTCGGATAGAGAAAAGCGAGCTTTATGGACTCGGCCACAATGGGCAGGAAGTCGTAGGGGCCTGCGATACCTATCCAGCCGCGCAGCGCCGCCGGACTTGCATCGAGTTTTGCAAGCCAGCGTGGATCCAGCGCCACCATGGCTGCATTGTAGGCCCCCGCACTGTGGCCAGCTACAAAAACGTTGCCGACGTTACCCCCATATTCGCCTATGTGTTTCAGTGTCCACGATACCGCTTGGGCTGTATCCTCAATGAAGACGGGATATGCTACCTCAGGAGACAGGCGGTAATCGGCCACTACGGCCATGATGCCTCGTGAAGCCAGCGCTTTACCTACAAAGCCATACTGCCCACGCGACCCGCTGTTCCAGTTTCCCCCGTAGAGGAATACGACCACATTGGGCGCCGACTCCGATTGCGCAGGAATATAGATATCAAGCTTTTGGCGCATTTCGTTGCCATAAGACAGGTTTTTCACCACCTTGCTTTTTACGTCAGCCCAAGCAAGCATGTTCACAAGCCTCAGCGGGGAAAACACGGCCAGTGCCGCCAACGACAGCAATACTATTATTGAGGCATAGATCACGGGACGAAGCACCGTCAATTCAATAGCCAGAGAGAAAAATTGAGCACCGAAGCAAAGGCCACCCATGCCAGATAGGGCAACATCAAATAGCCTGCCAGCCGGTCGCGACGCATAAAAAGCATAGTCACTATCGCGATCATGACGAGCAGGATACCGATATCGATCAGCGCCAGGCCGGAGCGGTGCAAGCCAAAGAAAATCCAGGACCATAGTCCGTTCAAAACTAGCTGTATTGCCCATAAAGCAAGAGCGCTGTCGATCCTCCCGACTCGTGTCCATATGCGCCAGGCGGCAACCGCCATCATCACATACAGAACGGTCCACACAGGCGCGAAAATCCAGTTCGGCGGGTTGAAAAATGGTTTGTTTAACGACGCATACCAAGGGCCTGGCAGGAACTGGCTTCCTATCAATGCCGTTGCCCCGGTCAAGGCAAGAAAAACGACCAACGATTTGTATTGATGCATTGTCATCTACCTGATTTGATTAATAGCTCTAAGCGCATGGCAGTGCCTTATCCGATACAACGAGAAGATCGCACGTCATCACTGCTTCATCATCTGCCCCAGCGCAGTCAGCCGCAGACGATATGGCAACAGTTCAATTACCTTGAGCAGCCGTGTAAATCGTTTCGGAAAATGAATCTCAAACTGTCCCTTCTCGATACCATCGATTATCTGCCTGGCAGCCTCGTTCGCGGAAATCATGGCGGGCATAGGAAACTTGTTATTGGCGGTCAGCTTGGTTTTCACAAAACCGGGGTTCACCAAATAGACACCCAGGCCCTTTGGGTGCAGCTCTGCATAAAGCAGTTCCGCCAAGTTGATGAGTGCAGCCTTGGTCGGCCCGTACACGGTGGCATTGGGCAGCCCCAGGTAGCCAGCCACACTGGCGATCAACGCAATCGAACCATTGCCTCGAGCGATCAGGCCAGGCAGGATCACTTCAAGCCCGTAATAAACGCTGGAAAGATTGGTTTCAATTGTTCCTCGAACCTTGTCTGACTGCAGTTCCCATGGACGTATCTGCTCATACTGCGCGGCACAAAAAACGATCAGATCCAGCCCGCCCCACTCTTGAATCAATCGATCGTGCACGACCCTCCACGCGGCAGGATCCGTGACATCCATGGGCAGCACGCTGGCCAGCGCCGAGTTGGCGGCAACAGCGAGAAGCGCATCCTGCCTGCGCGCGCTCAGGGCGACGCGCGCTCCCTGCCGCAGCAGGTCGAGGGCAACTGCCGCGCCGATACCGCTGGAGGCACCAACCAGCCATACTCGTTTCCCCTGCCAGTGAGTCCAGCGAGGATTAAGCGCCTTCAGAAACATGATAGCCTCGCTATGCCTGCAACCAATTATTGGTCACGGCGAAAAAACACAGTGACCTGCCCGACTTCGAAACCAAACTTCGTCACGCTAGCCCTATTCACGACGGTCGTCTCATCCACCCTGAAGAGCCAGTCATCAAACTTGACGTTGTGGACGGAGTCGCCAACCGGCAACTTAAGCGTGTAGCGCATGCGAAAGGCATTGCCGGCCCCCTTGCCTATGGCTACGCCCACCACATCATCAGCCCTGCCATGCAGTGAACCATCCGTCTGCCGCGTAAAAGTCCATACACGCTCCTGACTCGTTCCATCGGTATAGAAGAAATGCTCTTTTAGAATGAACTTGTCATCCTGGTTATGGCCCTCCATCTTTATGTGAAAGCGCTTGACGACCTCGCCACTGCGTTTTTGAAACATGCCCCATGCTTCGGTCTTGCCCTGAAAATACTGGGTGACATCGAGCTTGGGCTCGTCCTGGGCGTAGCGGGAAACATCGGGCATGGCGCAGGCAGTAAGTGCCAGCACACTTCCCAGCATAAGCAGTCTTTTCATGTGGTTTGTTCTCCATTTGAATCGTGAAAATTACGCAAGCGCCACAAGGCCAGCAACTTCAAAAAACATGGCAACCCACCGTAGGTCCAGGCCAAGGCATGCCCGCCGCTGCCGATCTCGCCGGGCTGGTAATCCAGAATGGCCAGCCAGGGCAGAGCAAGACCCGATAAAGCCAGCGCGAGCTTCCCGAGCAGGCTCCATAAACCGTAGTAGGCCGCTGGCGCTTGGCGATCGGGTATCAGGCGGGCCAGCAAAACCGGAGGCAACACCAGGTCGGCGCCAAGTGAAAGGCCTGCCAATACACAAATGGCAAGATAAGGGTAGCGATCACCAGGCCCCAGCGTGGCAGCCCACACAAAAGTGATGATTGCCAGAATCATGCCCAGTCGCCATGCGCGAGCCGGGCCCAGGCGCGTTGCCAGTTTCATCCATACCGGCATGCCTGCCGCGCCGGCCAGAAAATACGTGCCCAGAAAATAGCCCGACCAGTGCGGTTCCACGAGCACATCGGCAATAAAGAAAAGCGCAAGTGTGGCCGGAACGGATACCGACAAAGCGTTCAGAAAATAAGGAGGCAACAGGCGCCTGACCGGCTGGTTAGCCAGGCAGACGCGCCATGAAGCGCTATTTTCCGCCAGTTGAGCATGAAGCCACGACGGCGCCCGATGGAGCAAGGCAGTAACGCCCAGCGCCAGCAGGAGCGCGAACGCGATGGAGTAGGCACCCATGCTTTGTTGAGAACTCCTGTCTGCGGCATTGACCAGCCAGGCTGGAAGCGTGCTCGCAAGCACAACCCCGGCCAGGCCGAAGGCCTCACGCCAGCCCGCAGCTTTGGTCAACCCAACGGTATCGGGCGCCAATCGGGCGCCCCAAGCCAGATAGGCGATGTTCAGCACGCTGTGAGCGGTATAGACAATGATCAGAGCAAACGCCAGCCATGCAGCCAGCAGCGGACCGGATACTGGCGCCAGCCACAATCCGGCAAAGGCAATAATAAGCACCAGGCATGCCACCCACAGCGCACGGCCAAGGCGGGATCGACGCGCAAGACGGTCCACCCACAGACCTATCCAGGGGTCCTGGACCGTATCGACAATCCTGGCGGCAAATAGCACAAACCCTGTCAGCGACAGCGACAGCCCAAGCTGGCTGGTGTAGTAAATGGGTACCTGAATGTAGACAGGCAAGGCTGCCATGGCCAGCGGCATGCCGAGCAGGCCATATGCCGCGAACGAAGCTGCGCGTCGGCTCATGGCCTTGCCTTCAGCAAATCGTTGCGCAGGCCTGGCGCCCGCGTCTCTGCATGCAGCCAGATTTCAAAAAAGGCACGTGCAAACTGAACGTCGTCGATATCCGCCGTGAGCCGGGTGCCGGCATAGAACCTCACGCCTTCGCCGGGTAGATAAACCCCAGTAAGCGTGTCGCCCGACTTTACATCAACAAAAGCCGTCTGCATCAGGTCGCGCCAATGCGCCAGCGTAACACTGGACACGGGACGAGCCGCCAGACGCATCATTTCATCCAGGCTGCTGTCAACAATCTTGCTGCGCGCAATAGTGCGATGGTAGGTCAGTTGCAACGCAAACGGCGCATCGAAGGGGGCTGAGTCGCAGCTACCCCACAATTGCGCAGTATAAATATCAAATCCAAACATTCGAAACTCGCCCTGCCCGCAAAGCTGTGCATCCGGCAGCGCCGGTCGCCAGTCCGACCACGCATGGCCGCTGAAGAAAAACAGGGCGAGTGCAATCAGGCCGCCGCGCATGCTAGCTGGGCCTGGTAAATACAAATTGCACAACATCCGTGCGCTGCTCTTCAAACCCCGCCTCGCAATAAGCAAGGTAGAGCCGCCAGACACGCACAAAAGCATCGTCGAATCCCAGCCTGCGAACTTCTGTCAGATTCTTCTCGAATGCCTGTCGCCAGCGCCTGAGGGTTTCGGCGTAATCCAGGCCGAAGCGCAGCGTAATGTCACCCTCAAGACCAGCCTTGCGCCCTACCCCGAGCAGTCGCTCCGGGCTAGGCAGCATGCCGCCAGGGAAAATGGCCTGCCTGATGAAGTCGCTGCTGCGGCGATAATGCTCGAATCGCGCTTCGTCGATGGTGATGGATTGAAGCAGTGCCTGTGCTCCGGGCTTGAGCCGTTCGTGCAAGATGCGGCCAAACTCCGGCCAGAATTTTTCGCCTACCGCTTCGAACATTTCTATAGAGACCACGGCGTCGTACTGGCCATGCAGATCACGATAATCGCAAAGCTCTACCCGGACGACCTCAGTGAGCCCTTCATCCAGGATGCGTTGCCGCGCCAATTCGTACTGGGCTTCAGAAATCGTCACGGCATGCACTCGTATTCCCTGACGGGCGGCATGCAAGGCAAACCCTCCCCAGCCACAGCCTATTTCCAGCACCTGCATACCCGGCCGCAATGCCAAAGACTGCACGATATGCTCGTACTTGTCAGTCTGGGCCTGTTCGAGGCTCTTTGCCGCCTCTCCCGCAAACAGCGCGCTGGAATAACTCATCCCGGGATCCAGCCACTGTTTATAAAACGCGTTGCCGATATCGTAATGGGCATGGATATTGCGTTTGCTTCCCGCCCGGCTGTTCACGCGCAAGCGATGCAACAAGGCGTACCACAGGCGCGAAATCCATTTGCCCCACACCGCCTCGGGAAGCACCGCTTCATTGCACAAAGCAAAGCGCAGCAGGTCTGTCAAATCCGGGGTGTCCAGCCAGCCAGCCTGATAGGCATCTGCAAAACCGATGTCACCGCTCTTAAGTATCCGCGAGCAAGCACGCCAATCATGGATGGTCAGCACGGCCCCAGGCAGCGACATGGAGTTGCCGAATATTCGCCTCTCGCCTGATGGCATTACCAGAGTCAGATGTCCGACCCGGACGCGCTCGAGCAGCGAAAAAAATAGCTGGGCATACGTGGGCACACGCTCTATGGCGGAGTCAGACGCAAAGTAGGATGTCATGGTTTCTTTTCTGTTATTGCGTTTTCGGAAGTAACGGTGGGTGATGCCGCGTTCGAAACTTGAGGTTTTGGAAAAAATGGAACGTTAGCTAGCCAAAGACGCACTGCCTGCCAATAAATTCGTGCAATGATTGAAAATGTCATAAAAGGCTGTCTCATTAAGGCCTGCGTAGCCGATTGGCGGTTGAGCACGCTCTTGCGCCCACCAATTGATGTACGCAACACCAGACCAGCGCTATCAAAATAATCAATGCCCACGAATGAAGTGTCTGCCGTGTCCCGTACGCGAAACTGATATCGGCCTTCTACGCGACAAAAAGGCGATACATGCAATTGCTTCCGGCATTCGAGCGTGGTGCTGCTGGTGATGGCCTGGCCCTCTGGCCCAGTCAGCAGATAACTGTGCCGCTCTCCGAAGGTACTGGTTACCTCAGCCAATAGCGCTCGCAATCCGCCTGCGCTGTCATGGCAATACCAGAAACTTACCGGATTGAAGACGTAGCCGAAGACGCGGGGAAAGGTCTGCAGCCAGATCTCGCCATCGGCCTGCACGCCCGCTTCGGCAAGATGCCGACGCATCCAGGCGGCCAGATCAGATCCGTCGCATGCCCCATAGTCGCGCGTACGGATGCCCATCAAGCAACGGCGATCTACACCAAACCACCATCGATCAAGATCTTTCAGCCGATCAAGATTGAGCCGTACGCAGAACACCGGGTAAACAAAACGGTTGTGCGCAGGCCGCAGCCGTTCATGCATAACCCGCTCAACCAGCAACAAGGGGGGACTTAGTGTGTCTGAAGTGGAACCAAAGGTGCTCATAACTTGGCCCATTCCGGGGAAACGCCAAAACTTTTGGCGATGCGAAGCGCTGATTTCAGGCCGTCTTCGTGAAAACCATAACCCGTCCAGGCACCGACATGCCAGGTGCCGTTCAACCCCTGCAGCGAGGAAAGCTGCGTCTGTGCCGCAATGGCATGCAGGTCAAGAATGGGATGCGCATACTCGAAGGAAGACAGCAGCTTCTCCGGCGCGGGCGGCTCGATGGGGTTCAGGGTTACCACCAGTGGCGTGCTGAACGGCAAGGGCTGGAGCTGATTAAGCAGATAGCTAACACAAACAGGACGGCTGGCGCCCGCCGCATTTGCGCCCAGGTAGTTCCAGGCGGACCATACGCGGCGACGGCGAGGCAAAAGAGAAGCATCGGTATGAAGCACCGCCGTATTTTTTTGATAGCGCACGGCGCCGAGTATGGCTTGCTCGCGCCTATCGGGATTTGCCAGCATGCGCAGCGAGTCAGGAGCGTGCGTAGCCATGATGACAGCATCGAATTGCTCTGCGCCCGACGCGGTCAATATGGAAACGCTGCCTGCGTTGCGAGAAATCCCGAGCACCCGGGAGTTCAGGCGCAGGCCGGGAATCTGGCGAATCATGCGTCCCACGTATTCACGGCCACCGCCGACCACGGTTCTCCATTGAGGACGATTGCGCACTTGCAACAGCCCGTGATTTACGCAGAAACGAAGAAAAGTTGCGGCCGGGAAGTTCAGGATATCGGCGGCGGCGCTAGACCAGATAGCCGACGACATGGGAAGCAGATAGTTGTTCCTGAAAGTGATGCCATAACCGCCCTGCAACAAGAGCTCGTTCAAAGAGCAGCCCGTGGTCTCTGCCATATCAAGATGGCGCTGCGCCGAACCATTGAAACGCACGATATCGCGCAACATGCCAATAAAGCTCGGCGAAAAAATGTTGCGCCGCTGCGCAAACACCGTGTTCAGATCACTGCCCGCCCATTCAAGCCGGCCATCATCGAGCGACACGGAAAAGCTCATGTCACTGGGATGTGTGGCTACCCCCAGCTCTTCGAACAGCTTGATGAGATTCGGATAGGTGCGGTCATTGAGAACCAGAAAGCCGGTATCGACGGGATGCGTCACGCCGTCCAGGGTCACATCCACCGTATTGGTATGCCCACCGGGATAGTCGGCGGCTTCGAACAAGGTGACGTCGTAACGCCTGGCCAGCAAGTAAGCGCTGGCCAGGCCACTGATGCCCGCACCCACCACGGCGACACGCGCGCCATAAACGGGGGCGCTAGACATGAAGCACCCTGACGGTCGGCACACCGCTTTGATGTGGGTGGCGACGGCGGCACGGTGGTGGCGCGATGCAAACCCTAGGAATATCTGTGCGAGCAGTAAACATTGTGCGCATTCTCAGCAATCAGTGATAAGATTAAATCTACTTCCATGTCAAAACCGCTACTATTTAGTATTTATATTTACGAATGAGTATTCTAAATCGATCCAGCTTCAAAGACAAGGCTTTTAAGATGCGCGAAGACGCAATTCTTGACGCCACCGCGAAAACCCTGGGCGTCAAGGGTTTTGATCTGATGACGATGGACGACATCGCCATCGAGGTCGGTATCTCCAAGCCCAGCTTATACAAGCATTTCAAGTCCAAGGAAGATCTGGTTTGCGAAGCCATGATTCGGCTGATGAATGGAGCGCTGGAGCGTCTTGATGATTTGCCAAAAGAGGCAACGCCACGCGAGCAACTAAAGGCATTGCTGGAGTGGGCACTAAGGGTGCGGCTGACCGGCGGCTTGCCGTTTCTTCCCTCAACCAGTCCTCATGTACGCAAGATGCTTACACGCAACTTGAGGTATGTCACACGCGTACTCAAGCTGCATAATCGGCTCAAGAAAATCGTTGGGCAAGGCAAAGCCAAGGGTGAGCTCAGCACCAGCCTGCCCGATGACGTGATCCTGTTCTCTTTCTATGCCAGAACCTGCGACCCGTCAGTCGAATATCTTCAGCTCTATAGCAAGCTGGATGACGATGCCATCGTGCAACATATGCTGAAGGTCTGCTTTGAAGGCTTACAGTAGCTTTGCCCCGGGAACCAGCGCCATGCCCAAATTCGAACGCGGCCTGATGTGGTTTCGGCGCGACTTGCGCCTTGAGGACAATGCCACCCTGGTACAGGCGTTACGCGAATGTCGCAGGCTTTTTTGTGTTTTTGTCTTTGATACCGACATTCTGTCGACACTTCCTGCGGATGACCGGCGCGTCGCTTTTATTGACGACTGCATCACCGAACTTGATGCTGAGCTGCGGGCGGCCGGCGGTGGGCTGATCGTTCGCCATGAGGCTGCGCATAAAGCAATACCCGATTTGGCGCGAAGCCTGAATGCAGACGTCGTCTTCGCTGGCCGCGACTACGAGCCTGAAGCAAAATCGCGCGACCAGCGGGTGGCTGCCGCGCTCAAGCTGGAACAGCGTCATTTTCTCCAGTGCAAAGATCAAGCCATCTTCGAAATGGACGAAATTCTTAATGGGCAAGGCGAACCTTATAAGGTGTTTACGGCCTACAAAAACGCCTGGCTCAAGGCACTGCGCCCGACGCATATTGAACCGTTTATCAATCAGCCGCCATCAGGCACGTTGGCGCCGCCGCCAGCCCAGCTGACGCAACGCCCCTCCCTTAATGATATTGGTTTCAGCCATCCAGCGCATCCGATTCCCGTAGCTACCGGCAGTCGCGGCGCTCAGGGTTTGCTTGCTGATTTCCTGCCACGCATGGATCTCTATCACGAACGCCGGGATTTCCCCGCCGTTAAAGGGCCGAGCTATCTGTCCGTGCATTTGCGCTTCGGCACCATTTCAATTCGCGCCCTGGCCCGCGAAGCCTATCCCGCCATGCAAGCAGGCAGCGTCGGTGCGGCGACCTGGTTAAGCGAACTGATATGGCGTGATTTCTATTTCATGATTCTGCATCACTTTCCCCATGTCGCTGGACAAGCATTTCGCCCTGAATATGATGCCATTTCATGGGAATGCGGCCCCGAAGCTGACAAGCTTTTTCGGGCCTGGTGCGACGGCATCACAGGCTATCCCATCGTGGACGCTGCCATGCGCCAGTTGAACCAGACCGGCTATATGCATAATCGACTCAGGATGGTCGTTGCAAGCTTCCTGACCAAAGACCTGGGTATAGACTGGCGCAGGGGCGAACAGTACTTCGCCCGGCAACTGAACGACTTTGACCTCTCGGCCAATAATGGGGGTTGGCAATGGGCCGCATCCACAGGCTGTGATGCGCAGCCTTACTTTCGAATATTCAATCCCATCACACAATCGCGCAAATTCGATGCACAGGGCCACGTCATTCGACGCTACGTTCCCGAGCTCGCGGCTCTTTCCAGCAAAGATATCCATGCTCCGTGGCTGGCTCAGCCAACTGCGCTAGTCCACGCCGGGATAACGCTGGGCGTCAGCTACCCTATGCCCATCGTCGATCACGGCTGCGCGCGCAAGGTAACCTTGGCGCGCTACGGGATATTGAAAGACTGAACCCACAAAAGAACCCACCCCCATTCCCTCGCCAACCGCGCTGGTTAAAAACGTCCGAAACATACGCCAAAAGGAGGGTGGAGGGATTTTCTGTCATACTTCGTATAACATATATTTCATCTTGCATGTGGATCGGTATGATCGCAGGTTCCATTGCTTTTATTGTAAGGTTCCTCTAAATGCCCCGTCCCCAAACCATGTCAGCCAGCTTTCTATATACCTTGTTGGAAAGTATTGATGATATGGTCATTGTTACCGAGATTGACCCCCTAGATGCTCCAGGCCCGAAAATTGTTTATGTAAATAAGGCATTTACCGACATCTCCGGCTATACGTTCGAAGAAGCAGTGGGGCAAAGCCCCCGCATTCTTTAAGGGCCCGGCACGGATCGCAAGGCTCTGGACCGTATAAAGCTAGCACTACAGCAACAGCGCGAATGCCACGAAGAGGTTCTGAACTATCACAAGGACGGCACCCCTTATTGGTTGCACCTGCATATCGTGCCATTGCCTGATGAGGCTGGCAAAGTACGTTACTTCGGTGCGATCGAACGCGACATCACCGTGCAGCGCAAGCAAACGGAACGGCTATTGCGCCTGGCGCACCGCGATGTGCTGACCGGCCTGCCTAATCGAGCCGCCCTGGAAGAAAAGTTCCGCAGCCTGTCCATCAGGCCATCGGCGCGCGGCCATTCGCTTGTGTTGCTGGATCTGGATGAATTCAAACAGGTGAATGACACTTACGGTCACCTTGCCGGCGACGAATTACTTAGAATGTTTGCGACCTTACTATTGTCGAATCTTCGCCGGGATGATTTCGTGGCTCGCCTTGGGGGTGATGAATTTGTCATCCTGCTGCCGGATACACTACTTGAAGATGCGCACCAGGTGGCCCAGAAAATCGTTGCTGGAAGTTTTGAGCTTGAAATTAAAAAGAACAATCCAATCCAGTTTGGATCAAGCGCCGGAGTAACTGCGTTATTGTTTGGCGAAGGCTTGAACTCTGCCATGGCTCGGGCCGACAAGGCGTTATATAGCGCAAAGTCAGGCGGAAAGGGAACAGTAAAAATCAAATTGAAAAGCGCCACTCACGAATGAAACACCCTCGGCAGTGATGCACGTCAACCAATCTACACAGAGCATCAACCAATGTTCATTACTTCAACTGACCACCCTTCATCGGCTTCTAAATGCACGGCATGCCGGGATGGACATGGCCTGAATTTTGATTTCACAATGGCGTTTCAGCCCATCCTGGATCTTCACACCGGGCGGCCGTACGCATATGAAGCACTGGTTCGAGGGCTGCAAGGCGAATCCGCCGCGACAGTCCTCGCCCTGGTCAACGACGGCAACCGATATCAATTCGACCAATCATGCCGCATCAAGGCCATAGAACTGGCCAGCAGCCTTGGGTTGCAGGATTTGCCGGACTGCAAACTGAGCATCAACTTTCTGCCTAACGCCGTCTACCAGCCCGCAGCCTGCATACAGGCCACATTGAAAGCTGCCCGCCAGTGCGAATTTCCGCTGGAAAGGCTCATGTTCGAAGTAACCGAAGGCGAACAGCTGGACGACCCGGCACACCTCGTAAATATTTTCGAGGAATACCATCGACACGGATTCACGACAGCAATTGATGATTTCGGCGCCGGATATTCAGGCTTGAACTTATTGGCCCGATTCCAGCCACACGTGCTCAAGCTTGATATGGAGCTGACCCGCGACATTGACAGCAATGTGGCGCGGCAAGCCATTGTGGCGGGCGTCGTACTGATGGCCGAGAAACTTGACATCCTGATAATAGCCGAGGGAATCGAAACCCAGGCCGAATGCGATTTGTTGAGCGACTTGGGCGTTCGCTATATGCAAGGTTATTTATTCGCCCGACCGACGATTGGCAAGTTGGTGTAACTTAAAACCCCACACTTACATTCCGGGTCAGGGTAGTGGCAATTTCACCGGCGCGCTGGCCGGACTTGTATTTTTTTTGTAGCATTACGCGTCAGGGCAACAGCGCATCGGCCCAAACTACCAGATGATCGGAGAACACGGTCGACAGATCGCGCAGGCTACATATTCCATCTTCTTGTTTCTTCAAAAGCTGGTTGGTTTCCTTGCTGACCGGAATCGAAGATTCCGAGCGGATTTTCCATTCCAGAGGCGTTTGCCTGGAGCAAATTGAGTGCGGGTTGTGGTTACAACGCGGACAGTCAAGCTCTTGAAATCTCCTGGGTCGACCCCAAAATAATCACTGGAAGCGCCACGGCGTGTGCCGCGACGCATGGTTCAACCGTCAAAAAGGAGAGTCTTATGTTCCGACCCTTGTTTGCCCGAGACATATTCGCGGAGCTGGATCGTCTGCAGCGCGAAATGCAGGACGCGTTTGGCCTGTCACCCAGCATTCGCGGCATCGATCGGGGAGGATTTCCCGCGCTAAACGTTGGCGGAACGCCACAATCAGTGGAGGTTTACGCCTTTGCACCTGGTCTCGATCCGGCGACGATGGAAGTGAGTCTGGATCGTGGTTTGCTAACTATCGCCGGCGAACGGAGCCCGGAACTTCCTTCCGGCGACGATGAAAAAGCCACCGTACACATCAATGAGCGTTTCAGCGGCCGATTCCGGCGGGTAGTGAGCTTGTCGGACGATGTGGATCCCAGTACGGTATCCGCCGACTATCATGACGGCGTGCTGCACATCCACATGAAGCGCCAGGAATCGGCCCAACCCCGCCGCATTACTGTGGAATGAAATCGGAGAATCAATCATGAACGATACGACTGCAATTGCCCGAAACGAACAGGCTTCCCGTGCTGCGACTACCCGCGCCGACGCCACTCAGCGCAGCGATGAAGCCCTGATGCCGCCGGTGGATGTGATCGAAGACAGCACCGGCATAACACTACGCGCCGATCTTCCAGGCGTGCCCAAAGACAAGCTCAAACTGCAGGTGGAGGCGGGCACTCTGACGATCGAGGGCGAAGTGAGCATTCCAATGCTGGAAAGCATGGAGGCGACTTACGTCGAGGTCCGTCTACCCCGCTTCCGGCGGGTGTTTACGCTGTCCAAGGAACTCGATACCGGCAAGGTTTCTGCCGAGCTCAAGCAAGGTGTGCTGAGTCTGCGCATTCCGAAGGCCGAGCATGCCCAGCCGCGCCGAATCGACATCAAGGTAAGCTAAAGCGAACGGCCGCCCCTCGCACGAGGGGCGGCCGCTCAGCTGTCCGGATCACAACATACGGTTGAAAAACTGTAAGGGATCAAGCAAAGTTTCAAGTCGCTGCTCGCGAGTATCGGGATTAAATCCATTTAACTCGAAAGGTGAGCGCGCTGTGGGCATGGTGCAGGAACATCGTGGCGAGTATCCATCGTTGTGGGCGACCATCGAAACGATTGCCCCGAAGATCAACAGTCACGTCGACCGCGGAGAGTATAGGCAAAAGACTCGCTTTTTAATTACCTGAATTTACCCCGCACTTGACACCACCTTTAGGTTTGGGCCAAATTTGGGCCAAATGGGCCAGGAAAATGAGGTAAAATGCAGGAACACTAGGTATAGAAAATTCTTATTTTTCAATAGCTTAGGGTGGCCACCTGGGCAGCAAAAACGCACTTGTAATGCGAAGGTCAGGAGTTCGACTCTTCTAACCGGCACCAGTAGATTCAAGCACTTACGCCAATCCGCAAGGGTTGGCGTTTTGCTTTTCCGTCATCCCACTCATCCAGAAGTTCGTCTAGCAGTTTTTCTTCTAACGAATAAGTTTTTGCCCTAAAAAAACGTACAAAATCCGCAATCGATTCCGTTGCGAATATTTCTTTTGTTTCGTATAATTTGTTTAAAATGACTTTGACCTATCCATTTGCTGTGGCAGGAATTTGACTCAAATTCCTGCCACAGCAAATGGAACTTACAGCGCTGCAAAGTTGTAAGCATTGAAGCCCTGGAGAAAATGACATGTCAAACGACCTCGATCTGGATATGGTCCTGGACAATAAAGAAGATGTGGAGCTTGCAAAAGCCGCACAGCGTTGCATAGTTAGCGCACTGGATCATTCTAAAGCGATCAATATCGCGATAATTGAAGATGGCGTCGAGCGGCATGATGGATCGCCTCTACTGCGCTTGCCTCCTAAGGCTTTGCGGCTTATCGCCGACCTGCTTGGCTCATTAGCCCAGGGTAAGGCTGTCGCCATAATACCGAAGGAGCTTGACGTTACGACGCAAGAAGCTGCCATGTTTTTGAACGTCTCCCGCCCTTTTCTCGTACGACTGTTGGAGGACGGCAAGATTCAATATCACAAGGTCGGGACACATAGAAGAATACGCTTTGAGGATGTAGTCAAGTACAAGGAAAACAGGCGGAAAATCTCAGAAGCTGCTCTGCAGAAACTAACTGACCAAGCTCAAGAGATGGATATGGGCTATTGATTAATGGCCGGATCGTATAGCTACACCGTCATTCTCGACGCCTGTGTTTTGTATCCAGCGCCGTTGCGGGATTTACTGTTGAGTCTTGCTGAGGCCGACGTATTCCGCGGGCGCTGGACATCATCCATTCACGATGAATGGACCAGAAATGTATTGGCTAAACGTCCGGATCTAAAACCTGACACTCTGAATCGTACTGTGGAGCTAATGAATGAGGCCGTCGATGACTGTTTGGTAGAAAATTACGAATATCTTATCGACTCTCTGACCTTGCCAGACGAAAATGATCGACATGTTCTCGCGGCAGCTATTGCTGGGCATGCCGATGCGATAGTTACTTTCAATCTCAAAGATTTTCCTAGCGAGATTGCAAACGCACATGGCCTAGAAATATTGCATCCCGATGATTTTCTAGTCGCACAATATGACTTGGCTCCAGTAAGAATGCTAAAGGTCGTCCAAACGCTCCGTGAACGACTCAAAAATCCACAACGAACCGCACAAGAGCTAATTGCCACATACCTCTCCCAAGGCTTGCCACAAACTTGTAAATTACTGGAAGACGCAATTGGATTAATCTGACTGGCGAAATTACCCAAGTCCCTTAGCCAAGTCTGCGATGCGTAAATGCTTATGTGGTTTCAACATTTCAAGCGTCTTATGCCCGGTTCGGCCTTCCTTAGAAAAACACCAGGAGCCATACAAAAACAACCAAAATGATACCTGTACTGCGAAGGTCAGGAGTTCGACTCTTCTAACGGCATCAATAGATTCAAGCATTTACGCCAATCTGGCCAATCCACAAGGGTTGGCGTGTTGCTTTTCCGGCCTCGTGATTGCACGGCAACAAACACGAAGCTGGCTGTTGCATTTATTGGCCTGCTCTGCCCTACGATGCCAGACGATAAGGAATTCTCCGCAACCGGCTCAGGCTAAGCACAACGGCCACCGCCGTCGCCGCCACCGCAATCCACATGCTTACCTGCACCGCTTGCCGTTCCAGGGCTGGAGCGCCACCCTGCGCAATCACGGCCAGCAGCACACCCACCAGCGCCGCCCCCAGACATTGGCCAAACGTACGCATGATGGCCAGCACCCCCGAGGCATAGCCGCTGTTCTCACGCGACACGTTCGACAGCATTTCACGGTTATTGGGGCTTTGAAAACAGCCGAAACCGACCCCGCACAGAAAACAGCGCACGCCTATCTCCCAAACCTCCGGCTGCCGAGGCAACAAGGCGAGCGAAACCAGGCCCGCCACCAACGCGAACAAGCCGACAGTGGAGATCATGGCGGGTGAATACTTGTCGGCAAGTCGCCCGGCATGAGAGGCGACCAGCACAATACCTACCGGCCATGGCGTAAACAACAGCGCTGTTTCAAACGCGCTGTAGCCGTATACGTTCTGGAACAGGAACGGCAGCGCCACAAAGGTAATGCCCTGCCCCACGAATGACGCCATTGAGGTCAACGCCGCCAGTGAAAACCGGGTTGACGTAAAGATAACAGGAGGCAGAAGGGGTTGCCTGGCATGGCGCAAGCGCCACACAAACCCCACGCCGGCCACCAACGCGATCAGGGCATACCAGCCGTCGCCCGGCATCGTTGCGTGATTGGCGGCCATGATCAACGCCCCCACCAGCACGGCGGACAGCAATGCCCCGGGGGTGTCGAAAGGCTCGCGCACAGCCGCTGTACGCAGGGGAAGGGCCTTCATGGCAATCACCAGCGCAATCACACCGGGAACAATGTTCAAGGCGAACAGCCACTGCCAGCCCCAGGTGTCGAGCAGTGTGCCGCCAACAATCGGGGCAATGGCCGTGCTGGCGGCGATCAGCAACGCGTTCAAGCCCAGAACCCGACCCAGCAGGCGGCCGGGAAACACCGACCGGAGAATGGCCGGCCCAATGCTGACCACGGCCGCCCCACCCACGCCCTGCAATACCCGCATGGCAATCAGCGCAAACGCATCGGACGCCAGCGCACAGCCCGCAGACGCCACGGTGAACAACGCAAGGCCAAACAGGAACAGCGGTCGAAACCCGAAGCGGCTGGCCAGCGCCGCGAAAATGGCCAATGTCATGGCCACCGACAGCAGATAACCATTGGCAAACCACACTGCCACAGCCGGTGAAACCTGCAGCGCACCGGCCATCTTCGGCAACGCAATATTGATCACGGACCCATCGAACACCACCATGACGGTAGCGGTCATCAGTGCCGCCATGACGGCGGCACGCTCACGGCCCGGCAGCCCTTCGTCGCCAGGCTTGTCTGTAAATAACTCCATGGAATCGCACCTCATTGTCGTTTAATTCATTGAAGAAATATAATCGCGGCAAGAACAAGGCGGAAGACGCACCAATTGCACTCATATATTGCATGGCACGCATGCATATTGTTTTGTCACGACACGGTTTTCACAACAACAAGGCGCGATACGTATGTCCGAACCTGATTTCAACCTGCTGATGGCGCTTGATGTGCTGCTTGCCGAAGGCAGTGTGGCCGGCGCGGCGAGGCGCGCCGGCCTGAGCACCTCGGCGATGAGCCGCACGCTTGGCCGACTGCGTGAAGTAACCGGCGACCCCTTGCTGGTGCGGGCAGGGCGCCACATGGTTCTGACCCCTTATGCGCAGGCAATCCGTGAGCGAACCCGCAATGCGGTCCTCGAAGCCCGGGCACTGCTGCAGCCCGCGGTTTCCGAACTGAATTTATCCTCTCTGGATCGTGTTTTTGCCATACGGGCCAACGAAGGGTTTGTCGAGGCGTTCGGTCCTATGCTGATTGCCGCTGTGGCCAGCGTGGCGCCACGCGTATGTTTGCGCTTCGCGCCCAAAATAGAAAAGAATTCCCGCTATCTTCGTGAAGGGCTGGTCGACCTGGAAATCGGTGTGGTCAGCGACATGGGGCCGGAAATCCGCCTTCAGGCGTTGTTTCGAGATCATTTCGTCGGCGTGGTCAGAGCCGGCCACCCCTTGCTGTCCGAGCCGGTAATCACCGCCGAGCATTATGTCTCGTACGGCCATGTGGTCGCCTCGCGCCGAGGGCTTTCTCATGGCCCGGTCGACGACGCGCTGGCCGAAATGGGCTTGGCCCGCAAGGTGGCCAGTGTAGTGCCCGGGTTTCCAGCGGCACTGGCGGTGGCGATGGCGTCGGACTTGATCGCACTGCTTCCCGCTTCGTATCTGCCCAATCAATCCGCAGGCAGGCAAAGAGCAGCGGGGTTTCAGACGTTTGATCTTCCCTTTCCGGCTGAGACCATCACGATTTCACAAATGTGGCACCCGCGCCTGGAAGTGGAACCGGCACACCGCTGGTTGCGGCAACTGGTACGGCGGGTTTGTCGGGAACAAGTCATTCCCGGGGAAGACTAGACGTTTCGGTCCGTTCCGCCTGAAAGAGTGCAGTTTCAAGAAAACCGCATCGCTCGTATCGTCCTGCTGCGTTATTTACCCTTCAGCGGCCTGAAGGCGCGCCATGATCGCGGGCTTTCAGGCGCCGGTGCAAGGTGCTGCGATGTATGCCCAACTTGCGCGCCGCAAGACTGATGTTGCCCTGGCAGGCTTGCAGCGCCGCGTCGATGGCGGACTGCTCGAGATCGCACAGGCGGGGGCTTGCGGGTGTTCCGGGCATGGAGGGCGCTGGCGCGCGGGCATCGATGGCAGACAGCGGGAGCGGTCGCGCCGCACGGATCTCGGCAGGCAGCATGTGCGAATCGATCGGCTCCTGGTCTGGATACAGGCACAGCAGCCGACGCATGACGCTGTGCATTTCCCGGTAGTTGCCGGGCCACGCATAACGACCGAGCGCGACGAGCGCATCGGGGGTGTAGCGGCCCCCTTTCAGCATGAAGCTGCGTTGCAGGAACTGCGCCAGGTCGTCGCGCTCGCGCAGCGGCGGCAGGCACACCTGCAGGTCTTGCAAACGGTAATACAGATCGGCGCGGAACGTGCCGTGGTCCACCATGGCCTTGAGGTCGCGGTTACTGGCACTGATCAGGCCGAATTCCAGTGGGATGCTTTTTTCCGACCCGAGAGGCTGAACTTCGCGTTCCTGCAGCACGCGCAACAGCCGCGTCTGCAAGCCGAGCGGCATGTCGCCGATCTCGTCCAGGAACAGGACGCCCTTGTGCGCCTGGCGCAGCAGGCCGCGCGCGCCCTCCCGCCGGGCTCCCGTAAAGGCCCCGCTTTCGTAACCGAACAGTTCCGACTCGACCAGGCTCTCGGGCAACGCGCCGCAATTGATGGCGATAAAACGGCCACCGCACCAGATGGATTGCGCGTGGACGCGGCGCGCCAGGACTTCCTTGCCGGTTCCGGTTTCGCCTTGCAGCAGCAGCGCCAGCCCCGCATTGGCGGCGCGCACGGCCTGCTCCAGCCGCACGCACAGGGCCGGATCGAATTCGGGCGCGCTGTCGATGCCGCCTGCAGGCGTTGGCCGGACAGCCACGGGATGGAGGCGGGGCCCCGGCGCATGCAATGTTCCCACCAAAGGCTTGCCGTTATGGCTGCGCAGCGCACCGGTCGAGGTTCCCTGCGACAGTCCGCCATCGATCCATTGTTCGAGGGGGCTGCCGATCAGGCACCAATCGGTATCCAGCAGTTGCAGCGCGGCGGGATTGGCTCCCGCAATGCGCCGCGCGTCGTCGATCAGAAGAATGGCTTGCCCGACACCGCCGAGCCGCGTGGGATCGGCCTGGAATACCAGCCGCCGCAGCGGTGTGTCGTGCAGAATGCGATTGCCGATCAGACTGGCATACATCTGTACCAGGCCCAGCGCGTAGCCTTGCGTTTCTTCGGCAGGGCCTGAAAGATCGAGTACGCCGAGGATGCCGCCGGTGCCGGAGAAGACAGGAGCGGCATGGCAACTGAGTATGCGGTTGCTGGGCAGGAAGTGCTCGGCACCGTGCACACGCACGGCCCGACCGTCGTGCAGGGCCGTGCCGACCGCATTGGTGCCGCGCATGGATTCCGCCCAGCTTACGCCAGGCTGCAGGGCTACGCGGCGCGCCCTGCCGAGGAAGGTCTTGTTGCCGCTTTCCTGCAGGATGAGGCCGCTGGGATCGGCCAGCAAGACCACGCTGTGGGCGGCCTCGGCCAGGGATTCAAGCGCGGCGATCTCGGGCCGGGCCAGCTCCAGCAGGCGGCGCTGCGACTCGCGCCGCACGTTGAGATCGGCCAGCGACAGCGGAGCTGGGTCGCGCAGCAGGGCAGGGTCGAGGTCGGCGCAGCGTTCCCAGGAACGCTGGATATGCGAGGCGGGACTGTGGCCGACGGTAGCGGCTGTTCGGGCTGACACGTGTAGCGATGGCGGCATGGACATAGTATTCCCCATGTTGCGGATTGCGTCGCAGCGGTGTCGCAAGCTGCGTGGCATGGTGTCGCAAAATGCGACAGGCCATTGTTTCCATTGCGTTTTACAGAGCCAGTATGCCATGTATGCGGGCCCTTTGAAAGGCATTCCCGGACCCTGTACAGCATCGGATGGGCGCGAGCGCGTACTGGGCCAAAGCCGCCGCCGATGTCGGTGGCGAAATCCGCAACGCGCTTCTGCGGTCACCACAAAACCGTGCTGGCATGCTTGTTGCTTCATGCCATGGTGAGGCCCTGCATCGCTGGCGCAATCCTTCCGGCCTCGTTCCCCTATCAAAATGGAGACACATCATGGACATGACCGACCTCAAGCATTTTGGCATCGACGTTCGCTTTCCCTACAAGAACCATTATGAAAACTACATAGGCGGGCGCTGGGTGGCGCCCGTTGCCGGCAACTATTTCGAGAATATCTCGCCCATCAGCGGCAAGCCGTTTTGCGAAGTTGCGCGCTCCGATGCAGCGGATATCGACCTGGCGCTGGACGCGGCGCACGCGGCACGCCGCGCATGGGGTGAAACCTCGGCGACCGAGCGTTCCGGGGTATTGCTGCGCATGGCCGACCGCATGGAGCAGAATCTGGATCTGCTGGCCGTGGCTGAAACCATAGACAACGGCAAGCCGCTGCGCGAGACCATGGCGGCGGACCTGCCCCTGGCCATCGACCATCTGCGCTATTTCGCCGGATGCATTCGCGCCCAGGAAGGCGGGATATCCGAGATCGACAAGGACACCGTGGCCTATCACTTCCACGAACCCCTGGGCGTGGTCGGCCAGATCATTCCCTGGAATTTCCCCCTGCTGATGGCTGCCTGGAAGCTGGGGCCGGCACTGGCCGCGGGCAACTGCGTGGTCCTCAAGCCGGCGGAGCAAACGCCGGCGTCCATCCTGGTGCTCATGGAAATCGTCGGCGATCTTCTTCCGCCCGGAGTCCTCAACATCGTCAATGGCTACGGCAAGGAAGCGGGCGCGGCGCTGGCCTCGAGCACGCGCATCGCCAAGATCGCGTTCACGGGTTCCACGCCCACCGGCAAGCACATCCTGCATGCCGCCGCCGACAATCTGATTCCCAGCACAGTGGAGCTCGGCGGCAAGAGCCCCAATGTTTTCTTTGAAGACGTCATGGACAGGGACGACGCATTTCTGGACAAGGCGCTCGAAGGCCTGAGCATGTTCGCGCTCAACCAGGGCGAAGTCTGCACCTGCCCCTCGCGCATCCTGGTTCAGGAATCCATTTATGAGCAATTCATCGCGCGCGCCGTCAAGCGGGTCGAAAGCATGAAAACCGGCCATCCGCTGGACAGCGGCACCATGGTCGGCGCCCAGGTATCCAAAGCGCAGCTCGACAAGATCCTGGGCTATATCGACATTGGCAGGGACGAAGGCGCGCGCTGCCTGACCGGGGGCGCACGCAACTCGCTAGGCCAGGGACTGGACGAGGGCTTCTACATCAAGCCGACGCTACTCTTCGGCCAGAACAATATGCGCGTGTTCCAGGAAGAAATCTTCGGCCCCGTGGCCTCGGTCATGACCTTCAAGGACGAGGAAGAGGCGGTGGCCATCGCCAATGATACCTACTACGGCCTGGGCGCGGGGGTATGGACTCGCGACGGTTCGCGCGCCTACCGCGTGGGCCGCCAGATACAGGCCGGCCGCGTCTGGACCAACTGCTATCACCTGTATCCGGCGCACGCCGCCTTCGGCGGCTACAAGCAATCGGGCATCGGCCGGGAAAACCACAAGATGGCGCTCAATGCCTATCAGCAGACCAAATGCCTGCTGGTCAGCTACAGCCCCAATGCCTTGGGGTTCTTCTAACGGGAGTTCGGCTCCTTCAGCCGGCAGCAGCAGATTCAAGCATCTACGCCAATTCTGAAGAATTGGCGTTTTGCTTTCCTGGCTCTGTGCAAGCACTTTGTGGACATTTTTGATCCATGAATCGCTCGACCATCTCTTGCGGCTTCGCATTCCCATGCGTACTTCCCAGCCATGATTAAAGCTACGTTGATCAACGATTTGCCTCGCACCGAAAAGCCGCTTTAATGGTATTCGAAGCCATATTTTGGAGCCTCATTAAAAATTGGAGCCTTCGATTACTGGTTAAAGTGACGAAGAAAGCTCTTTTTCCAATTTTTGATGGGGCTCCCAACCGATGGTCAATCTAATTCATTTCGATATCCAATCCTTGCGATTTTTTTTATATGCAGCTCAGGCAGGCAGCCTTACCAAGGCGGCCGAACGCTCACACATGACTACGTCGGCACTGAGCAAGCGCATTTCCGAGCTGGAAAAAGCCATAGGCTGCCCCTTGTTCGTGCGCCTGCCGCGCGGCCTGGCACTGACGCCGGCAGGCCAGAACTTGACGGAACATGTGCAGAGTCTGTTGAATGGCGTCAATCGCATGGCCTTGGACATGAATGACTACGCGCTGGGCATGCGCGGCCACGTGCGTATCTGGGCCAATACATCGGCCATCATCCAGTTCCTGCCCATCGATCTTGCCGCCCTTATGGAACAACACCCGGGCATCCGCATCATTCTCGAAGAAAAAGTCAGTGAAGAGGCGGTCAACGCGGTTGCCCATGGTATTGCGGATATCGGCATCTTTGCTGGCTACGTATCTTCTCTTTCCCTTGAAAAACGGCTATATCGGCGCGATCAGCTCGTCGTGCTGGTCCCGCCAAATCATCCCCTGGCGAAGCGGGACACCGTCGATTTCGCCGACACGCTGGACTATGATTTCGTGGGCCTGAATGAAGGCAGTTCCCTGTTGAGCCGAATGCACAGCGCGGCCGCCGCCCTGGAACGAGTTCTGAAGTTGCGTGTCCAGGTTGCCAGCTTCGACGCCATATGCCGCATGATCGAAGCCGGACTGGGCATAGGCGTGCTGCCGCGCGGCTCGGTCCGTCAGGAAATACTGGGGGCGGGGCTGCGCGCCATACCGCTTTCGGACGGCTGGGCCTCGCGCAGCTTGTGGCTGGGTGTCCGAAACGTCAAGGAACTACCCCCCGAAGCCTTGCATGTCCTGAACTTTCTGGCGCAGCGTCATGCAAACGTTCAACCGGAACCGCAGATAGATGCGTCGTCGGAATGATTCGAAGCGCGGAATGTCGATCCTGACACAGCTTTAACCATTTGGAAAAGGTCCAGGAAAAATCCGCAATTCCCAGATCCTCCGCATGCGTTCAGAATATACCCATAATTTACGGATAAATTCGCACTATGCTCAAACCTTTAAGCGGAATTCGCGTACTCGAACTCGGTCAGCTCATAGCCGGCCCGTTCGCCGCCAAGATACTGGGCGAATTCGGCGCTGAAATCATCAAGATCGAGCCGCCCAAGACCGGCGACCCCCTGCGCAAATGGCGCCTGCTGCATGACGACACCTCGGTCTGGTGGGAAGTCCAGTCGCGCAACAAGCAATCGGTTACCCTGGACCTGCGTCAGCCCGAAGGTCAGGACGTCGTGCGCAAACTGGCCAAGACCACCGATATCCTGATCGAGAACTTCCGCCCCGGCACTCTGGAAAACTGGGGCCTGGGCTGGGAAGCGCTGCATGCCATCAATCCGGGGCTGATCATGCTGCGCGTCTCCGGCTACGGGCAGACCGGCCCCTATCGCGATCGGCCCGGCTTTGGCGTCGTGGGCGAGGCCATGGGCGGCCTGCGCCACCTTAGCGGCGAACCCGGCCGGCCACCCGTGCGCGTCGGAGTCTCCATCGGCGATTCGCTATCGGCCCTGCATGGCGTCATTGGCGCGCTGCTTGCGCTGCGCCATCGCGAGCAGAATGGGGGCGAAGGCCAATCCATCGATGTCGCCCTGTACGAGTCGGTATTCAACATGATGGAAAGCCTGCTGCCGGAGTACTCGGTCTTCAACGCCATTCGACAGCCCTCGGGCAGCAGCCTGCCGGGCATCACACCCAGCAACGCCTACGTATGCGCCGATGGTAAATACGCTCTGGTGGCCGGCAATGGCGACAGCATTTTCAAGCGGCTGATGACCGTCATCGATCGCGGCGATATGGCGGAAAACCCGGCCTACGCCCAAAACGACGGGCGCGCGCAGCATGCGCAGGCCATCGACGCCGCCATCGAAGCCTGGACTCGAACGCATACCCTGGAGGAAGTTCTGGAGCGCCTGCACGAGGCGCGCATCCCCGCCGGGCGCATCTACGACATTGCCGATATTTGCGCGGATCCGCACTACCAGGCACGCGACATGATCCTCGAGAGCCGGCTCGATGATGGCACACCGGTCAAGCTGCCCGGCATCGTTCCCAAACTCAGTGCCACTCCCGGCACGGTCGAGCGCAAAGCCCCCAAACTCGGGCAGGACACCGAACGCGTGCTGACGGCGCTGGGCATCGACGCCGACACGCAACGCGACTGGACCAGCCGCGGCATTATCTGAACCCCACCGCCGCGAGGCCACCATGCAGAAAACCCGTCTCTACCTACACGAAGTCGCCACACGCGACGGATTCCAGAACGAAGGCGTATTCATTCCCACCGACGAAAAAGTGGCATTGATCGACGCGCTGAGCGATTGCGGCTACGCCAAGATCGAGGCCACTTCGTTTACCTCGCCGCGCGCCATACCGGCCTTGCGCGATGCCGAAGAAGTCATGCACCGCATCGTGCGCAAGCCCGGCGTCGAATACACCGTGCTGGTGCCCAATGTGCGCGGCGCCGAACGCGCCCTGTCCTGCGGCGTGGATGAAATCAACCTGGTCATGTCGGTCAGCGAAACACACAATCGCGCCAACCTGCGCATGACACGCGACGCCTCCTTCGAGCAATTGAAAGCTGTGGCCGATAGTGTCAAAGGCAGCGAGCTGGCCATCAATGTGTCGCTGTCGACGGTGTTCGGCTGCCCGATGGAAGGCGATATCGAAGCCGACGACGTATTGTCGTGGGTGGACCGCTACGCGCGCCTGGATGTGCGCGGCATTACGCTTTGCGACACCACCGGCATGGCTTATCCCTCGCAGGTGGAAGCCCTGCTGAAAGACGTCAAGACACGCTTCCCGTCATTGATGTTGACGGCCCATTTCCACAATACCAGGGGCCTGGGGCTGGCCAATGTGCTGGCGGCCATCAACGCCGGCATCGACCGCTTCGACGCGTCGCTGGGCGGCCTGGGCGGCTGCCCCTATGCGCCCGGCGCTTCAGGGAATATATGCACCGAGGAACTGGTGCACATGCTGGAACTGATGGGCTACGACACCGGCGTATCGCTGCAACACTGCCTTGCCTGCAGCGCCGAACTGCCGCGCCTGGTCGGGCATGATATTCCCAGCCAGATACTGAAGGCAGGGCCGCGCCTGGCCTTGCATCCGGCCCCGGATTACGTGCGCGACCTGGAAAAGCCGCAAGTGCGTTGAACCGCTTTGGAGCATTTCATGATTGACCACCTGGACCACATCGTTCTGACCTGTGCCGATGCAGACGCCTGCAAGGACTTTTACACCCGCGTCATGGGCATGACACTGGAAGTCTTTGGCGCGGGCCGGCTGGCCTTCAAGTTCGGCAATCAGAAAATCAACCTTCATGTACAGGGGCGCGAATTTGAGCCCAAGGCTCATCGGCCCATGCCAGGGGCGCTTGATCTGTGCCTGATTGCATCGATACCCCTGGACGAGGTCATGGCCCATTTAAGGATTGAAAATTGGCCAATTATTGAAGGGCCGGTCATGCGTACCGGCGCAATTCAAAAAATCCGCTCCATTTATGTTCGCGATCCGGATTTGAATCTGATCGAAATTTCAGAGCCCTTCCCCTAAGCCGTATTTACCCATTTTTGTTTTATCCGATGCTTTGCAAGAGACAAGGCAATGGAGACTTTACGCCTTTTAAAGGCTGCAACCCCCAGGCGGTACCCATTACAACATCAGGAGACATTATGAAAACACGCTTGTATAAACTCGGCATGTGCGTCGGCTTTGCGCTAATAGGATCCAGCGCACATGCCGGGTCCTATCCCGACCGTCCTATTACCTTGATTGTTCCATCCGCGCCTGGCGGTACAACCGACGTGTCCGCACGCGCCGTTGCCCAGAACCTGGCAAAAATCCTTGGCCAGCCTGTTGTCGTCGAAAACAAGCCTGGAGCAAGTGGGAACATAGGAAATGCCTTCGTGAGTCGAGCCAAGCCCGACGGCTATACTTTATTGCTGTCGTACTCGGGCTATCACACAGGCAACCCGGCTCTTTTCAAAACCTTGACGTGGGACCCGGTCAAAGACTTCACCCCTATCGCCGAAGTATCCACCGCCCCACACGTTATCGTTGTGCCCAACACACTCAAGGTTTCAACCTTGAAGGACTTCCTGGCCCTGGCAAAATCGGAACCGGGCAAACTGAATTATGCATCGTCGGGCGCGGGTTCGATTCAACACTTGGGCACCGAACAGCTCAAGCAACTGACCGGAATAAACATGCTCCATGTGCCCTACAAGGGCGCCGGCCCCGCCATGCAGGACCTGCTTGCCGGGCAAGTCCAGTTATTCATTACCACTCCTCCGTCTGTCATAGGGCAGATCAAGGCCGGACGCGTGAAGGCCCTGGCGATTGCGAGCGACACCCGCCACCCCATGCTGCCGGACGTGCCGACAACGGCCGAGGCGGGCCTGCCCAATTACAAGCTCGAAGCCTGGTTCGCGGTATTCGGACCCGCCCATATGCCTCCAGATGTCACGGCGATCCTGACCAAAGCGCTAAAAAAGGTCGTTGCCGACAAGAGTTACAAGGCCAATATGGAATCGCAAGGAGCCTATGCCAAGTATCTGCCGCCCGATCAGTTGGAGGCAGAGGTCAAATCGGATATCAAGCATTGGCAGCAAGTGATCAAAACGGCGGGCATCAAGCCTTTGTAAGCCATCTGATCTCGGTGCGGGAGATGCATACGGCAAGAAATGTCCGCGCGATTCCCGCATTGTCGCGTTAACCTATAAGCATGCAAAAGACGTCACCACGAGCGGGGGTGGCGGCCCAGGCGGGGTGAGCGAGCTTGAGTCCGCCGCGGCCGCAGCCTGGATCGGGATGCAAGGGAGCGGTTGTTTGAGCGTCAAGGGTGTCCACAGCCCGGGGGGCTGTGGACGACGCGAGTTCCGCGACCGCCCGATCCAGGCTGCGGCCGCGGGCAGTCCTGGCGTAGCCAGGACCGGACGATGCGAGCTCCACCCCGCCTGGGCCGCCACCCCCGCGCCTTAAGAACGAAGAACGCGCACGACCAGCAGCAATAAGAGCCACATCCTACGCAAAATAAGCCCGCGCAAAAAATGCCACAGTGATTCCCGTGGAAAGCAGCAATGTCCCGGCCCGGATGGCCCACGACGGAGCTCGACGGCCGATTTGCGCGCCGCCATAGCCGCCGACCATAGCGGCAAGCAGCATGACCAGGGTTTCCGGCCACCGGACCGCGCGAGCCGCGATGAATGTCAGCACCGCTATCGTGTTGGCTGCGCTGACCAGCAGCGTGCGCGGCGCATTCAGGCTTTTCAGGTCGCGGCTGTCGAGCAGGCCCCAGACGGCCATCATCATGATGCCGACGGCGCCGCCGAAATAACCGCCATAAACGCCCAGGCAAAACTGAATGACCAGAACGACCGAAGGCCTGATTCGCCAGCGGCGCCGCAAGCATTCACCCAGGCGGCGCCCGAAGGCCAGCGCCAGCGTGGCAATCAACAAGAGCCAGGGAAGCACCGTGTCGAAGGTTTTCGACGGCGTCCACAGCAGCAGGATCGCCCCGATCACGCCTCCCACCAGTGTTGTAAACATCAGGGGTCGCAGCGACACCGCACCGACCGGCCCCAGCCCATCGCGATAGGCCCAGGCGCTGGCGATACCCCCGGGAAACAGCGCGACCGTGCTCGAAGCATTCGCCTGAACCGATGGCACTCCAACGGCAATCAGAGCGGGAAGGCTGACAAACGAGCCGCCTCCGGCCAGGGCATTCATTGCGCCAGCCAGCAAACCCGCGCCAGAAACTATCAGGAAGTCGTTCATGGCATCGATCATAGACAAGGCCCTGGCTGCGCACAATCTGGCATTTCCGGTGCTAGACTTCGTCTAAACCGAAGAAAGAGATTGATCTTGCGTTTTGACCTGACCGATATGCGTCTATTCCTGGCTGTGGTCGAACACGGCAGCCTGACCCGCGGCGCCCAGGCGATGAACCTTGCCCTGGCTTCCGCAAGCGAGCGCATTTCAGGCATGGAGGCGGTGCTCGGCGCTCCTCTTCTGGAGCGGACCCGGCGCGGGGTACACACCACAAGCGTCGGAGACGCCCTGCTGCGCCATGCCCGCATTATCGTAGGGCAGGTCGAACAGATGCGCGGCGAACTGCGTTCCTATGCGACAGGCCTCAAAGGCCGCATCAAACTAATGTCGAACACCGCGGCACTGGCCGCTTTTTTGCCGCAGCAGATCTGCCGCTTCCTCGCGCAATATCCCGACCTTTCAATTGATCTCGACGAACGGCCCAGCACCGAGATCGCCGTGGCGATCGCCGAAGGAAAGACGGACCTGGGAATCGTGGCGGATATTGCCGACCTGGCCGCGCTGCAGACCCGCCTCATCGCCCAGGATCATCTCGTTGTTGCAACAAGCATGGCGCACCGGATTGCCGGCCAGCCATCCGCAGCCTTTGCGGACATCGTGGGCGAGGCCTTTGTCGGCCTGTCGGATGCGGCGCTGGAAACCCATTTGGGAGAACGCGCCACCCGTTTGGGCCGCCAGATACAGTACCGTGTCAAGCTCAGGACTGTGGAGAATGTGGGCATGCTGGTGAAGGCCGGGGTGGGAATCGCCATTTTGCCCGAAGCCTCCGCGGCCGCGTTGCGCCAAGCCGGCTTGGTGATAGTGCCGCTGCACGAACCCTGGGCATCCAGGACACTGCATCTGTGCGCCCGCGATTTTTCCGCGCTGACACCTCACGCCAGCTTGCTCGCACAGCAACTCACTGAATCGGGCGTGGGGCCACGTTAAAGTTCTCGCCTCTTTATTTTTTCGTAGTATCGTATACAATTCTACGAAACCTAAGCGCTGAGAGAACAAAATGGACTGGCTATTCAACGAAGTTGCCGATACCGAATTTGAAGAAATCAGGAACACGTCGCTGGGCAAGCTGGTGCGCGATCAGTTGCTCAGCCAGATTCTGTCAGGCGTTTTCCTGCCCGGCCAGGCACTGAGGGAATCGGACCTGGTCGACCGCCTGAAGGTTTCGCGTGCGCCGGTACGCGAAGCACTGCGCGAACTGGAAAGCTCGGGCCTGGTGGTGTCGAAAAAGCATTCGGGCGTTTATGTGCGCGAACTCAGCAACAGCGAAGTCCGCGATCTTTACGACTTTCGCGCCCTGCTCGACAGTCATGCGGGCCTGGTCGTTTCGCAACTGCCTACCGAACGCCGGCACGAATTGGTCAAGGAGCTCGAAGCCAGGACCGAAGCCATGGATGCCGCCAACCAGGAAAAGAATTCGCAGGCCTATTACCGCGAAAACTTGCGGTTCCACTGGCTGTTCATCGAATACGCCGGCAACCGGGAAATCGCCAAGACCTACCGCGAAGTCATCCAGAAACTGCACTTGTCGCGGCTGAAGAACCTGTCTACGGAATCGTACCGGGAAATGTCCATTGCCGAGCACAAGCAAATCGTCAAGGCAATCTACGATTCCAAAACCATTGCGCATGCCAATTACTGCGCAGAACTGCTAAGCCACCATGTCATCAATGCCTACGACAGGCTTTCGACTCTGGCCTAATCAATCCCATTATTTTTATAACATCCACCGACTCAGGAGACTAGCAGCATGAGTATGAATCGCCGTTCCTTTTTGTTGAGCAGCGCCGCAGTAATGAGCTTGCCCCGCCTGTCTTTCGCCGCCTCGAAATACCCTAATCACGCACTGACCTACGTCGTACCGGTCGCCCCCGGAGGCGGCAGCGATTATGTAGGGCGCACGGTCACTCACGAATGGGGCAAGGAACTGGGTGAAACCTTTATCGTAGAAAACCAGGGCGGCGGCGGCGGAATCATCGCCTGCCAGAAAGTGGCGCGCGCCGAGCCCAACGGCTATACCCTGATGCAAGGCTATGTGGCCACCCTGGCCACCAGCCCGGCAACACGAAAAGTTCCCTACGACCCCATGCGCGACTTCACGCAGATCGGCATGATAGGCGGCACGCCCAACGTGCTGGTCGTCAATGCCAAATTGCCGATCAAGAACTTCCAGGATTTCGTCGCCTACACCAAAGAACACGGCGATCGCGTCAGCTATGGCTCGGCCGGCGTCGGCTCCCTTACCCATCTCCTGATGGAACTGCTGAAGCAGCAACTGGGCTCGAAAATGGTCCACATCAGCTACAAAGGGATTTCCCCGGCATTCACCGATCTGATTTCCGGCCAGACCCAGGCCATGTTTCCCGGCCTCGCCGCGTCGGTTCCTCATCTGAAATCGGGAAGCGTCCGGGCGATTGCCATCACCGGCAAAACACGCAATCCGGGCTTTAAAGACATACCGACTCTGGAAGAGCTGGGCATCAAGGGATTCGAAGATACCCTGCAATGGTATGGCGTATCGGGCCCGGCAGGCATCGATGGCGGCATTGTAAAAATACTGAACGACAGCCTGAATAAAGTGCTGGCCGTGCCCGATCTTGCCAAAAAACTGGATGTCGAAGCGATTATTCCGATGCCCATGTCCGCGGCGGAATTCGCCGATTACGCGAAACGCGACCTCGATCGCTGGACGCGCCTGGCCAAACAACAACATATTACCTTGAACTCCTGATCGTCCTAACCCCCTACAGTGAAGTGACATTTATGGCTCGCAATACCCAGGTCCATGCCGACCTAAACGCCCCTCCCATCACCAGCCTATTGGCTGAATATATTGTCAAGCATCCCTCGCGCGGCTGGGGAGACGAAGTTGAGCACGAGGCGCATCGTACATTCATGAACTGGCTGGGCTGCGCAATCGGGGCTGCCCATCATGAAGCCGCCCAGGCTGCGCTCCAGGCAATTCAGGTACTCGAACCCTCGGCGCAGGCAAGCATCCTGGGCCGAAAGGAAAAAGTCGATATCGGCAGTGCGGCGTTGATCAACGGCATCACTTCACACACCTTCGACTTTGACGACACTCATTTAAAAACAATCATCCACCCAGCCGGGCCGGTGTGTTCCGCCCTGGTTGCATTGGCCGAACATACCGGCGCCAGCGGCCGCCAACTGATCGACGCACTGGTCATCGGCATCGACGTTTCGTGCCGCGCGGGCAATATGATGTACCCGGACCACTACGATCGCGGCTGGCATATTACCGGCACGACTGGTGTATTGGGTTCGGCGGCGGCCTGCGCCCGACTGCTGGGCCTGAACGTCGAACAAACCATCATGGCCCTGGGTATCGCGGCGTCGCAGCCCATAGGCCTGCGGGAACAGTTCGGCACCATGACCAAGCCTTTCCACCCGGGCGCCGCCGCCCAGGCCGGGCTGATGTCCGCCCTGCTGGCCCGCGCCGGCTTCACATCCAGCCGTCGCGCCCTCGAGGCGCCGCGAGGCTTTGCCCAGGTTGTATCGGAAAAACACGATTGGAACGAAATTACCGACGAGCTTGGCAAGCGCTTCGAAATTTCCTTCAACGCGTACAAGCCATTTGCCTGCGGCATTGTGATACATCCCAGTATCGATGCCTGCGTCCAGTTGCGTGCAAAAGGCGTTACCCCTGACAATCTGCTTCGCATCGACCTGAAAGTGCATTCCCTGGTACTTGAACTGACGGGCAAGAAAGAACCGGCCGATGGCCTGCAAGGCAAGTTCAGCGTTTACCACGGCTGCGCCGCCGGCCTGATCTTCGGCCAGGCTTCCGAACATGAATACGCCGACAGCATCGTCACGCGTCCCGATGTCGTCGATGTACGCCGCAAGGTCGTGGCGACCGTCGACAACAACATCAACGAAGCCAGTGTCGATGCTGTTGCCACATTGAAGGACGGCAACACGGTGCACGTGTACGTCGAGCATGCCATAGGATCCTTGCAGCACCCGATGACAGACCTCGATCTCGAGAAAAAATTCCGCGGCATGTCCGACGAAATCATCGGAGCCGAACAAACAGGGCAATTGCTGGCCGAATGCTGGAATCTGGCCGCGGCTCCGAACGTCAAACGACTTGTCGAGCTCTCGCGACCGTGAACAGGCCCCTCATCGTCGTCCTGGATGACTGGGAAAACGGCCTGCGCCGTCTGGTGGACTGGTCCGCCATCGAACAGCAGGCCGAGGTTGTCATCCATAACCGCAAACTGTCGGGCGCCGCCCTGCTGGACGCATTGCGGCCCGCGCAATGCGTGGTGCTGATGCGCGACAGAACCCCGATAAACAAGGATATGCTCAAGCTTTTACCGACATTGCGCCACATTGTCTTTACCGGAACGCGCAATAAGAAGCTCGACCTGGAAGCGGCAGCCGAGCGGAACATCCAGGTCAGCCACACCGACTGGGGCCCGTCCAAGGCCAGCACCTGCGAAATGACCTGGACATTGATTCTGGCCGCAATGAAACAGTTGCCGAAAATCATGCTGTCCTCGTCGCGGCTGACATGGCGCGATGCCGACAGCGCCGGCGCACTGCCTGGAGTCCTGCACGGGCAACGCCTGGGCCTGATAGGACTGGGCCAGATCGGCCAGCGCGTTGCGGCGGTGGGCAAGGCCCTGGGTATGGATGTCGCGACCTGGAGCCCGAACATGACCCACGAGCGCGCGCTGGAACACGGGGTCGCGGCCCTAGGCCTGGAAGAGTTGCTGGCGACCTCCGCGGTGGTCAGCCTGCATTTGGTGCCGGCCGGCGCCACACGCCATCTGCTGAACCAGGAACGCCTGCGCCTGATGCAGCCGGGCAGCCTGCTGGTCAATACATCCAGGGCCGAATTGATCGATACGCCCGCCTTGATCGAAGCCTTGAAAGAGGGTCGGCCGGGTTTCGCCGCAATAGATGTGTTCGACACCGAACCCATCGAACCCGCCAACGAGTTGCTCGGCCTGCCCAATGTGCTGCTGACCCCTCATTACGGATTTGTCAGCGAGCCCGTTTACCGTAAATTTGCCGAAGGCATACGCGAGAGCCTGCGGTCCTGGCTGGCCGAGGGCTCCGTGCTGCCTTCATCCGCACCGGTTTGACGCAAGCCTGCACGGCGCTTTATTTCATCGACCAGCACCATCGCCGCGGCAGGCAGCACATACCCTTTGCGCGTCACCAGTTCATAAGGCTCGGTGCGGGCCTTGATGGTGATGGGCAGTATTTTCAAGATACCCTTTTCGGCAAAAAACTCGGCCGTTTCCTTTGATACCAGCGCCACCAGATTGGGATCCTCGTTCAGCATCAATACGGTCACAAACGTGGACGATGCTTCTACCGGATACAAAGGCATATCCAGGCCTTCTTCCATGAGCTCTCTTTCCAGCAGCCGCCTTACCGGCATGCGATTCGGAAAGAGAACCCAGCGGCAAGCGCTGAGGTCCGACAGATGGGATACCTTCTTGTGCGCCAGGGAATGATTGGGGCCTGCCACGACCGAAATTTTCTCGTCGCCCAATTCCATCCGGTCGAATATGTCGCGGTTGGTCAAGACCGCCGTTCTGCAAATGGCAATGTCCAGCAGCCCTTCGCCCAGCTCCGCCAGCAGGTTCGCACTGGTGCCTTCTTTGACCTTTACCGTCAGTTTCTTGTGCGCCCGCCTTACATTGGTAATAGCGCCGGTCAGCAGGGAAGGAAAGGCTCCCGCGACGGCCCCCACGGAAATGACGCTGCCCTGGCCGGCGTTGATGGCATGGATTTCCGCCGACATCTGATCGAGTTCGGCATACAGGATATACGCATAGCGAATCACGCACTGGCCGACGGCCGTGGCCTCGACTCCCCGGGCGGATCGGTCGAACAGGGCCGCGCCCAGCGCCGATTCTATTTCCTGCAGGGCTTTCGTTATGCCGGGCTGGGTCATGGACAAAAAATCGGCCGCCCGATGCATGGAGCCCAGCTCATCGAGGGCGATAAGGACTTTCATATGCCGGAAACGGAGCCTGGCGACAATCGATTCTATATTTTTCATAGGGCCTATTCAGGTGATAACGAACAGTTATCTATAGATCGAATATTGTCACTATTCGAGCCCCGGGCTGTCTAGTTAAATTTGGCAAGCGCGCATGGCGGCGCGCTGCCAGTGTCCTGTGCCACCATCCACCTACCGAGTGATTTTTCTGCACCGAGGAAAAAATGAATCAATATGACTTTCAAAATCGTGTCGCCATCGTTACCGGCGGAGCGCAAGGCATAGGGCTTGCCATTACCCAGGCGCTGCTTAAAGGCGGAGCCGAGGTCGCCATCTGGGACATCAACCCCGCCGAATTGGCCATTGCCGAAAAAGACCTGGCCCACCTGGGCCGGGTAGCGACCATGCAGGTCGACGTCGCCGATCCGGACAGCGTAAAAAGGGCCGCCGCGGCAACCAAGAAGACATTTGGAAAATTCGATATCGCCGTCAATAGCGCCGGCATTGCCGGGGTCAACGCGACCGTCGCCGAGTATCCCGAAGCCGAGTGGAACCGGGTCATCGATGTGAACCTGAATGGCACATTCTATGTAGGCAAGGCGGTTCTGCCCGAAATGATCGCCAACAACTATGGCCGCATCGTCAATATCGCGTCGATCGCCGGCAAGGAGGGAAACCCGAACGCGGGCGCATACAGCGCTTCCAAGGCAGGGGTCATCGGGCTGACGAAGTCCATGGGAAAAGAAACCGCAAGCCATGACATCAGTGTCAACGCGATTACCCCGGCAGCGGCCAAGACCCGGATTTTCGACCAGATCACCCAGCAGCATATCGACTACATGCTCTCCAAGATTCCACGCAACCGGTTCGTACTGACGAGCGAAATCGCGTCCATGGTCGCCTGGCTGGTGTCTGAAGACAATTCCTTCACGACGGGCGCCGTGTTCGACTTATCGGGCGGCCGCGCCACTTACTGACGCGGGCCCGCCTTGGCTGCCACGACATCCACATTCCGCGCCAACGCCACGAATTCGTCCCCTCCCCAGCGCCCGAGGCTGTCTATATCACGGAACGTCCGGGCAGCATACGCTGCCAGTGCTTTCAGGGCCTGATCACCGGCGCCGTGCCCGAATTCATCGTTGATGGCCTTGAACCGGTCGATGTCAAACATCACAAGCGCAAACGTGCCCCCATGGTTCGCGCAGTGGGTGAGTTCACTCATGATCAGCACCGCCGACACGAAATGCAGCTGCAAGGTGTTAAAGGGGCCACTTAAGCACTTTATGTTTTACGGCACACTTGACACCCGCCATCGTAATATTTAGTAAAACTGTTATATGCGATTTTTAGCGGAGCCGTAAAGCCATGACAACATGGAACCAAACTGGCGGCCCGGGTACAGCGAGTCAGGATATCGATTCGTTGTAATTCTTGTACTCGATCGAAGCCGCTTCCAGAAAGGCCTGTATCAGGCCGACCTTGGGCGACGATCTGGACCAGATCAGGCCGAAACGCCTGGGCTCCCTGTAGCCTTCCAGTTCGATGGCCGTGAGGCTCAGTTGCGGCCCGAGAAGATTGGCCGCCATAGGCACTATGGCCACGCCCAGATCCAGATTCACCATCAGTGCAATGGACTCGAGACTGTTCAGCTCGAAGCGCTCCACCGGCGTTATATTCGCTTCCTTCAGATAGGCGCTGATCATCTGCCCGGTCCAGCTATTGCGTTCATAACGGATAAAGGGCTGGCGGCGCAACAGCTCGCGCGCGGGCTTGCCGGCATGCCTGGACGACGCCAGCAGCACAAAAGGCTCCACACGCAGCAGGTGCCAGTTCAGGGTCTTGGGCAATGCATAGGGCGCCTGCGTGGCAATGGCAATGTCGAGCTCCTTGTTTTCGACCGCCGGGTAGAAATCGGCCGAATAACCCGGATTGATCAGCACATTCACCAGCGGATACTTGTTGATCAGCCTGGCCAGGACATGGGGAACGACGCTGTGCAGGGACGTGTTGCCGGCCCCCAGCCGAAGTTCGCCGCGCACGACATCGGACTTGGCGATCGACATCAATTCATCGATATTGCCCAGTATTTCCCTGGCTTTTTCCAGAATCCGGCTACCGGCTTCCGTCAAATGCACGGTATGGCCGGCCCGGGTCACGAGCGCAATATTCAGCTCGCTTTCCAGCGCCCGGATCTGCTGCGCCACGGCGCCATGAGTCAGATTCAGGCGACGGCCCGCCTCGGCCATGGAGCCGTATCGATGAACAAGCACAAAAGTAGTGAGGAATCGGGTATTCATAACGATAGAAAATATATCGTTTGATCGGATATTTCAAGCTACTTTTTTATCGTTATCCCGGCACAATAGGCAAAAAACAGGAGACACACGATGCGCAGCAAGCTATTCGTACCCGGGTCGCGCCCGGAATTATTCCGCAAGGCCCTGGACAGCCAGGCCGACGCCATCAGTTTCGACCTGGAGGACTCGGTGCTGGAAAGCCGCAAGGATTACGCGCGCGAAGAGCTGGCCCGATTCCTGGGTGATGCGGGCCTGGCCTCGAGCGGCAAAAAAATCATTGTGCGCGTCAACGGCATGGACACACCCCATTTTCTTGCCGACCTGGCTGCGTGCTGCCACCCCGCCGTGCACATTCTCAATATTCCAAAAATAGAATCGCCGGAAAACGCACTCGATTTCTTTGCCCATCTGGAAGACATGGAACGCAAGAAATCGCTGCCGCCAACGATCTCGCTCCTGGCCAATATCGAAACGCCGCAAAGCGTGCGGCGGGCCGGCGAGATCGCAGCCAGCCATCCCCGGGTCGGCGGGCTGCAACTCGGCCTAGGCGATCTGTTCGAGCCCCTGGGCATTGCCCGTTACAACGCCGCAAATGTGCATGCCATGATGTTCACGCTCAGAATGGCGGCCGGCGAAGCCGGCGTATACGCCTACGATTCGGCCTACGCCGATGTGAAGAATACCGCGGGCTATCGGGCAGAGGCGCTGATGGCGCGTTCACTCGGATTCCTGGGCAAAACCTGCATACATCCAAGCCAGGTCGAGATCGCCAACGAAGTTTTCAGTCCGACTCCGGCGGAAGTGGAGTGGGCGCAAAAGGTAACGCAAGCAGCCCAGTCCAATCAGGACAATGGGGCTTTTCTGCTTGACGGCAAGATGGTCGATGCGCCGTTCGTGCATCGAGCCCACGAAGTGGTACGCAACGCGCAGCAGCTGAACCTAATCAAATAAAACCTGGAGACAAACCCATGCATACAAACCGTAATCCGCAAATCCGATACTCACTGACACTGCCCGGCCTGGCCGCCGGCATTGCCCTGGCCGCGACTGTCGCCATAGCCCCGGCCGCCTTCGCGGCCGAAGCCTATCCGGCCGGCAAGCCGATTACCCTGGTCGTCCCCTACCCGCCCGGAGGATCCAACGATGTATTTGCCCGTGCGGTGGGAGCCAAGCTGGGCCCCCTGCTGCACACCACTGTGGTGATCGAAAACAAGCCGGGAGCGGGCGGCTCGATAGGCGCAAGTTACGTAGCGCGCGCCAAACCCGACGGTTATACGCTTGCCGCGGTGTCGTCCAGTTTTACGACCAATGCCGCCATACAGGCCAATTTGTCTTTCGATGCCGTCAAAGACTTCACGCCCGTCGCACTGATGGCCGAAGGCCCGTTTATCGTGGCGGTCAAGAAGGACGCCCCGATCAACTCCATCGCCGATCTGGTCGCTTATGCCAAGAAACACCCCGGGGAACTGAACTATGCCTCGTCCGGCCCCGGCAGCAGCAACCAGTTCGCCACCGAAATGATGGATACGGCGGCCGGCATCAAGATGACCCATGTGCCTTTCCGCGGCATGGGTCCGGCCACCACAGCGCTGATGGCCGGGCAGGTCGATGTGCTGGTGGCCAGCGGCCCCTCTTTGCTGCCGGCCATCAATAGCGGCAAGGTGAGGTCCCTGGGCATCACCAGCGCAAAACCCAGCGCGATTGCGCCCGACTTGAAGCCCGTGGCGGATACCGTGCCCGGCTACGACTTCAGCCTGTGGTGGGGCATTCTGGCGCCCGCGCATACCCCTGAAGCCATCGTGAACACACTGAATGCCGCCATCGCCAAGGTCGTCGAAGATCCCGAAATGAAAAAATTCTTTATCCGGGAAGGCGCCGAGTCGGCAACACTGAGCGCGCCGCAATACAAGCAGCGTGTCAAGGACGATATCGTTCAGTGGAAAAAAGTCGCTCAACAAAGCAACATTACCGTGCAAAAATAAACAAGGGGCTGCGCGCATGCCGGGGCGGGCATCGCCTCCGCATGCATGAAGCCTCCGCAACACCCACGACAGAGAAGATCCATGGCAACACTACAAGACAACGCGCCGCTGACGGGCATCAGGGTCCTGGACCTCAGTGCCTATATCGCGGGGCCTTACGGTTGCGCGCTATTGGCCGACCTGGGTGCCGAAGTCATCAAGATTGAACCTCCAGAGGGCGATAACCTCAGGAAATACCCATCGACCCTGGCGGCCGAAAGCCGCGCCTTCATGGGCGTAAATCGCGGCAAGAAAGGCATGGTCATCGATCTGAAGGCTCCGTCGGGCCATGCGGTCTTCATGCGGCTGGCGCAAACCGCGGACGTGCTGGTCCACAACTTCCGCCCGGCGGTTCCCAAGCGCCTGAAAATCGATTACGAAACACTGGAAGCCGCCAACCCGCGCCTGATCTATTGCTCAATGACGGGCTACGGGACATCGGGCCCCCTGGCCGGCAAGGCCGGGTACGACCAGGTGCTTCAAGCCATGAGCGGCATCTGCTCATCGCAGGGCACGCCCGACGCCCCCGAAATCGTGTATGGATCGGCCGTGGATTTTTATGCGGCATCCATGGTGTCCAATGCGGTGGTGGCCGCGCTGTTCCAGCGGGAGCGCACGCGATACGGGCAGGAAGTGTCGGTATCGCTGCTGGGCAGCGCGCTTGCCATGCAATCGACACGCATGGTGTTTGCGGAAGGCGAACCCAGAAACATAGAACGGGACATGCGCTCGGGAGGCATTACGGGCCTGCATCCGACTCGAGAAGGTTTTCTGTATTTGTCCGCCAATACGCCGCATTTCTGGACTTCCCTGTGTTCCCTGTCGGGGGTGCCGCAACTGGCGGAAAACGAACGCTACGACAGCGTGCGCAAGCGCGCCGAACATGCCGCGGAAATCGTGCCGGTCATACGCCACGCCCTTCAGCAGCACACGGCGCTGGAATGGGAGGCGATTTTCGGCGCAGCCGTTCCTTGCGCGGCGGTACGCCAGGTGGAAGACATGCTCGACAACCCCCAGGTACGGGATCAGCAATTCCTGGCGGACTTCCACCATCCCAAGGCAGGCCGCTACAAAGGCGTAGCCAATCTGATCAAGTTCGGCGCCTGCGAGCCGGTCAAACCCGTATCCAGCCCGACACTGGGCCAGCATACCGGCGAGATCCTCGACCAGGCCGGGTACGGCAAAGACGAGATAAGCTCCTTGTACGAGCAAAAAGCCGTTTTCTGATTCAATCAATGTTAAAGAGCAGTTCGATGGACTATCGTTCACACCTCCGCCGGGCGAAACCCGACGGACTTCTACAGAAACAGAATATCCACATCATTCCCAGGAGCACACTATGAAAGTGACAAGGCTGCATGCGTTGTCGGTTCTTATGTCCGTTGTATCTTGCCTCGGCCTTTCGGGCCCAGCCTCGGCGGCAAGTTTTCCGGATAAATCCATTAACCTGGTCGTTCCCTATTCCGCGGGCGGAGGCGCCGACAATGCGGCCCGCATCATCGCCCAGGCCCTGGGCGAAGAGCTCAAGCAAAGCGTAATCATAGAAAACAAAGGCGGGGCCAGCGGCTCGATCGGCGCCGCCTATGTAGCCCGATCCGCTCCGGATGGCTACACCATGCTGTACGACGCTTCGTCATTCGCCATCAACCCCGTGTTGCGCAAGCTTCCCTACGATGCCGAGAAAGATTTCATTCCGGTGTCGCAAGCGGTCAGCGTGCCCAACATCATGGTGGTGGCCAAGAATTCGCCATTCACCTCACTGAATTCATTCATAACGGCCGCCCAGAAAAATCCCGGGAAATATACGTTTGCATCCTACGGACCGGGCAGCCTCGCGCAAATGATCGGCGAACTGCTGAAGAAAGAAACCCACATCGACATTGTGCATGTGCCTTATAAAGGCGGCGCACCCGCTATCGTGGACGTCATGGGCGGCCAGGTCGATACCTATTTCGCCAATGCGGCATCCAGCCTGAACTATATTACCGGCGGCAAACTGAAGGCCCTGGCGGTCACCTCCGCCACTCGCATGAAAGAATTGCCCAATGTCCCGACCATGGCCGAGTCGGGCCTGAAAGATTTCAGCGTCCTGGAGTGGAACGGTTTCTTTTTACCCGCCGGAACACCTCCCGATGTGGTCGCCAAACTGCAAACCGCCATCCAGAATGCGTTGAAAAAAGAGTCGGTGCAGGACAAGCTGCACAAGCTGGGCCTGACCGCGGTGGGCAGTTCGTCGGCCGAATTCTCCGCGTTCATCAAGGCGGAGCGCGCGCGCTGGACAGAGGTCGTGAAGGCCAACCATATTTCGCTGCAATAACAGCGCGGCGCTGTCCCGGCGTTTGCCATCCAGGCATGCCGGCGGCACGCGCTTGATTTCCTGAGTGGCGATTCCTTATGGTCAGACTGGATATATTGGGCGTTCAGGCGTTTGTGTACATTGCCGAACTCGGCAGCTTCAGCAGCGCGGCCGAGCACCTGCATTTATCGCAAACAGCCTTGAGCCGCCGCGTCTCCAAGCTCGAGGAAATGATAGGGGTCGGGCTGTTTGTCCGCACCACGCGAACAGTGGCCCTCAGCCAGGCGGGGCGGGATTTCCTGCCGCGCGCGCGCAGGATAGTCAGGGAGCTGTCGTCTGCCCTGGGAGACCTGAAAGACAGTGCCTCCAAGGGCTACGGCAATTTTGTTCTTGCCTGCCTGCCGACTATCGCGGCGTCGCTACTGCCGCCGATACTGGCCGAATACGGGCGTACATATCCCAAGAATCGAATCCAGATTCTGGACCGATCGGCCTACGAAATCCGCGAAGCCGTACTTCAAGGCGAGGCGGATTTCGGGATATCCGTTCCGGGCGTGCTGCATTCGGACCTGGAGTACGAGCATTTATTCGATGATCCCGTCGTGGCGGTGTGTCCGGCCGGGCACCCTCTGGGCAAGAGAACGAAGTTGTCATGGAAAGATCTGGAAGGGATTCCGCTGGTCGGAGCAAGCACCCTGAGCGGGTTGAGGCTGCAGATCGAAACGGTGATGAACACGCATAAGCTGGATCTGCTTTTCACCTACGAGGTGTCGCATCTGGCGACGATTACCGGCATGGTGCTGGGCGGCGCGGGGATTGCAATATTGCCGCTGGTGGCCGTGCAGTCGATGGTGGGAGCCGATTTGAAAGTGATGCCATTGAGGTCGCCCAGCGTGAACCGATCGATCGAAATTTTCAGAAGAATGGATCGCGCGCCCTCGGCATTGTCGGACCCCTTGTACAGGCTGGTGATCGAGGGCTTGAAGAAAAGCAAGGCGCGGAGCAGGTAAACCTTCGAATCACGGGGTGCGCGGCGCGCCTGCGATCGGCACGCGGGATAAAGACCCGGCATCGGTGCATTCATGTCTTTTATTCATTAATCCCTGCAATATTTACATTATGATTGTCGCCTGGGTTCACTTAAAGTGACGGGATACATCAGGCAATGAAAGCCAAAAGGAACAGGCAATGAAACTGACGTCCGATCAAAAAGGGGTGGTGGTGATCGCTCCTACCCCTTTCCTGGATAACGGAACCATCGACACGGAATCGATCGATCGCCTGGTCGACTTCTACATCGAAGCCGGAGTCACGGGGATTACGGTGCTGGGCCAATTGGGCGAGGCGCCCAAGCTGGCTTTTGACGAAGCCGCCGCGGTGGTCTCCCGATTCATCAAGCGGGCGCCTCGCCTGCCCATTGTGGTGGGGGTTTCTTCGCCCGGCTTTGCGGCCATGTCGGCGCTGACGAAACAGGTCATGGACATGGGCGCCGCGGGGGTCATGATTGCCCCTCCCAATACTTTGCGTACCGACGACCAGATCGTCAATTACTACCATCAGGCGGCAAGGGCCATCGGCGAAGATGTCCCCTTCATCATCCAGGACTATCCGCTGACCTTTTCGGTGCAGATGTCGGTGGGCGTCATACGGCGCATCGTAAGCGACAATCCCTCGTGCATTATGCTCAAGCACGAGGATTGGCCGGGCCTGGAAAAGATCTCGGCTTTGCGCAATTTCGAAAAAGACGGTTCGATGCGGCATATCTCCATACTGTGCGGCAACAATGGGCTGTTCCTGGATTTTGAAATGTCGCGCGGCGCGGACGGCGCGAACACGGGCTATTGCTTCCCCGATATGCTCTGCGATGTGGTGGGGCTGTATTCCAGCGGCGAACGGGATCAGGCGCACGATCTGTTCGATGCGCATCTGCCTTTGATCCGCTATGAGCAGCAAGCCGGCGTGGGATTGGCGGTCAGGAAGTATGTATTGATGAGGCGTGGCCTTTTAAAGACGGCAACGCTCAGGAACCCGGCGGCCCCCTTGACTCCTGCGGCGCGGGAGGAAGTCGAATACTTGTTGAAGCGTCTGGCCCGTGTCGATAAAAGAGCGGCTCTGGCGTGAACATCGGGTTCCAGGCATATGCCTGCATGGTGCTCTCCTAGCGCATTTTTGGTTCAAGTGTTTACGCACTGAACGTGTTTCAGTCACTTTCGTTTTGAGCCGTTTTTGGGCTTGATCTGTGGCTTTGGGTTGTGTTGTCTGTGGGGGCTATAGCGCGGTTGGTAATTCTATTAAAACGCCGCAGGGTGGGCGGTGCTGTGTAGTCCGGCACGTCCAGCGGTCGTGGCGCTACGCGCCCCGACTGCCCGGGTCTGCCTCGTCCAGGCGGGCGTCGGGCCAACTCGCAGTGCCTCGCACGCGAGGCACTGCTCAGACAGGGCCCGCCGAAAGCCCCCGCCTTCCCTTCGTCAGCACCCGGCGCTGGACTACCGCCGGACTACACAGCACCGCCCACCCTGCGGCTTGCGTTGAGGAAATGCATAGAAAAAGACATTGGGGGCATGCACCGAGAGAAACGGTGAGGTCATGCATCGAGGTATACGTTGAGGCCGGCAAGCTCATTCCAGGCATGCCACAACGCGAGCCGTCTATCGGGGCTTGGGGTCAGGACCGGCGTAAGGCGTGCGCCGGATGCTACCGTAGGGAAGGCGGGGGCTTTCGGCGGGCCATGTTTGAGCGTAGCCGCGCCAGCGGCGTAGCGAGTTTGGCCCGACGCCCGCCTGGACGAGGTAGATCCGGATCCAGCACGCCGTGCCGGCCCTGACCCCAAGCCCCGATAGACGGCGTCTTCAAATACCAAAGCCACCAAAACATCGAATGCCGTAAACACTCGAGTGCGCCATACACACTCGAACCAAAAACACTCTAGTCCGAACCAGACGAAACCTGTCTCTGACCCGTGGATGAAATCAGCGCGGCTATTTCATCGGCATCGATACCGAATTCCTTCAATACAGCCTGAGTATCGGCCCCCAGTGCGGGCGGCGGCGAATATTCGGCCGAGGCGCCATTCCTGAGCGTATTCGGCAGGCCAATATTCCATATATCGCCCTCGGTGGGGTGCCTGATCGGCTGAAACAAGCCGACGTCCCGAATATGCGGATCGTCCGGCAGACTCTCCAGCGTGTTGTAGGGCATGGCCGGCACGCTCAGTTCATCGAAGATCCCCAGCCATTCCTGCGTGGTTTTTTCCAACAGCGCCGTGGAACGCAAATCAAAATACTCACGGGTATGCCTGAACCGGGCAGCGACCGAGCAGAATCGGGAATCCTCTTTCAATTCGGGATGGCCTATGGCGTCGAAGAAGCCGAACGCCTGACGGTCCGTATTCGCCGATAGGCATATGTACCCGTCTTTTGTCTTGATGGGACGGGTTTGTGGATCCGATACCCGGGGATCGAAATTGCCGCCCAGAGGAGGATCGAACGTGCGCAGATACATGTGTTCCGCCATGACAAAGGCCGCCATGTTTTCCAGCATGGGAATCTCGATGCCTTCGCCCTCGCCGGTCTGGCTGCGCTGGTACAGCGCCATCAGTATCATCTGCACGGCAATCAGGCCAACAGTATGATCGGCCATGACCATCGGCACATACCCGGGCTGGCCGTACATTTTGTCGACCACGGAAGCGATGCCGCTGGCGCCCTGGATAATGCTGTCGTAGGCAGGCCTGTTGGCGTAGCGGCCCTTGCGTCCGAAGCCCAGCAGGCTGCAGTGGATCAGGCGCGGATTTATCGTCTTTAAATCGTCGTAGGTCAGGCCCGCCCTCTCCAGCGCCTTGGGCCGCATGTTTACCACCACCACATCGACTTGCGCGCAAAGGCGCTTGAGCGCCCGCTTTGCCTCGTCGGTCTTCAGATTCAGCACCACGGACCGCTTGTTGCGATTCAGGTGCAGGAACTTCGCCGACATCGTGCCGCTGGGCGATGCGCCGCCCAGTTTGCGCAGCAGGTCGCCTTCGGGCGCTTCGATTTTTATGACTTCGGCGCCGTAGTCGGCCAGGAACTGGGTGGCCACCGGGCCGACCACGACAGACGTGAGATCCAGGACCTTGATGCCTTGAAGAGGCGCCCTCTTGGTGTTGCCCATTACTGCTCCATCTCGATGTCGACCATGATGACCGTATTGCCGTCTTCGTTGCATGCCCAGGCATGACCGCTTTGCGTGCGTTCGTCTATGGCCAGGTTCAGGCCGACGGTGCTGTTGACAAACAAGGGGCGAAGATTTCTTGAGCGCGACGCTTTTATTTTCTTGCCTGTACTGCGCATGGCGTAGTCCCAAAGCAGCAGAGTCGTCAGGCCGCCGTTCACTACCAGGCCCGGATAGTTCTCTACGTTGCACGCGTAATCGAGATCGTAGTGAATCCGGTGGGCATTGAACGTGATGGCCGAATAACGGAACAGCATCGTCGGATCGATGAACACGTCCTTGTGCAGCGCAGCCACAGGAATCTGGTCCGTTTTTTCCACCTTCTTCCTGGGCGCAACGCCTTGCGCAGGCGCCTCGCCGCGGTAGACAATGTCCTGCTCTTCAGTCAGGGCCAGATCCTCGCCGTCGTACAGTTCGTGCCTGACGGTCACGAAACACATTTCCCCGCTGGAGCCTTGTTTGATTTTTATATCCGAGATGCGTGATTTCCGAGTTATTTCGCTGCCTATGCACAGATCCGAATAAAAGTCGATTCTGCGGCCGGCAAACATGCGCCGGGGCAATGGCACAGGCGGCAGGAATGCGCCGGTGCGCGGGTGGCCGTCGCGGCCCAGCTGCGACTGGGGCTGCGTGGCCGTAAACAGCATGACATACCAGGCCGGGGAAATCGCCTGTCCCGGGATGAACAGACTTTCATTCCTGTCCAGCAAGGCGCTGATGCGAGCCGCTCCCGAAGGGCAGACATAGTCGGAGCTTTGCTGTTTTTTCCCTATCCAGGTACGCAGAAACTCAATATCGATTGCCGGAGTTGGAGTAGTCATTCGAACAGGACAGTATTCAATTGATGGCAATATGCGTTTTTTCCACGACATCTTTCCAGCGCGCTATTTCGCCGGCAATCATGGTTTTGAATTCTTCGGGGGTCGCTGGATGAGGTATCGCCCCTTCCGCTTCGAAGCGCTTGGCCAATTCGGGAGCGCTTACGATGCGGTTTATTTCCTTGTTCAGCTTGGCGACGATGCCGGCAGGCGTTCCCGCCGGAGCAACAATCCCGTACCATTGGTCGGCTTCAAAGCCTTTCAGGCCAGGCAAACCGCTTTCCGACACGGTCTGGACTTCGGGCAGCACGCCAACCCGTTTCAGGCTGGAGACCGCCAGTGCGCGCAACCGCCCGCTTTTCAGGAAACCGATTACCGCCGGCGTACCGGTAAACATCAGTTGATTCTGGCCCGCCAGCAAGTCCGTCACAGCGGGGCCGGTGCCACGGTACGGGACGTGGGTCATATTGATACCAGCTTTCAGCATCAGGTATTCCGTGGCAATGTGCGCCGCGCTGCCATTGCCTCCCGAGCCGAAATCGATCTTGCCCGGATTCTTCTTCGCATAGGCAATCAGTTCGGCCAGCGAATGAACCGGCAGTGACGGATTGACCACCAGCACGTTGGGCACGTTGGCAACCCAGGCAACCGGCTCGAACATTTTCAGCGGCTCGAGGTGCTTGGACCGGTACAGGCTTGGGTTCACGCCCAGCGTGCCAATATGGCCCATTAACAGCGTATAGCCGTCGTGGTCCGCTTTGGCGGCCTTTTCCGTGCCGATGATGCCGCCCGCCCCCGGCACATTTTCGATGATGACGGGCTTGCCCCAGGCCTGGGTAAGTTTGTCGCCGACCGCCCTGGCAAGAATGTCCGTGGAACCGCCTGGCGTAAACGGTACGATCAGGTGTATGGGCCGATCCGGGTAACTGGATTGCGGCTGTGCATAAGAGGGCATGGCCAGGCACGAGGCCAGCCCTGCGATCGATAATAATTTGGCTAACTGTTTCATGTTGTCTCGTGGTTTTATTGTGAGTTCGGGGCAGGAAGGTCCAGGCTGGACGGCCTGGAGATCCTTGAACTATGCACGCGGCAATGGTATATGTAAAATGCAAATAAATTGGCTATTAATGCATTAATTACATAAATAAAGCGTAGCGGCTCCGGGCTGAAGTATTTTTGGTTCAAGTGCTTACGGCACTGGACGCGGTTCAGTGACTTTCGTTTTTTGAGCTGTTTTTGGGCTTGATCTGTGGCTTTTGGACTGTGCGTTGTTGTGTTGGCGGCGGTTAATTCTATAAAGACGCCGCAGGGTGGGCGGTGCTGTGTAGTCCGGCACGTCCAGCGGTCGTGGTGCTACGCACCCCGACTGCCCGGGTCTGCCTCGTCCAGGCGGGCGTCGGGCGAACTCGTGTCGCCCCGCGGCGCGGGGCGACACTCAGACAGCGCCCGCCGAAGGCCCCCGCCTTCCCTTCGTCAGCACCCGGCGCTGGACTACCGCCGGACTACACAGCACCACCCACCCTGCGGCTCGCGTTGAGGCAATGCAGCGAGGTATACATTGGGGAAGCGGCGTTTAGCCAATCACGGGATACATTGTTGGGGCGGTGGGCGCTAGTACATCCAGTCGTCAATCCATCGAGTCGTCAATCGAGGTAGATGTGGCGACGTGATGGAGGCATGAGTGAGGGCACGTTAACGGTTCTATGGCTGCAGGCTCATTAACGGTAGGGGCAAGCACGTAAATTCCGGGCACCCCGTGATGCAATTCCAGGCATGCCATTACGTGAGCCGTCTATCGGGGCTTGGGGTCAGGACCGGCGTAAGGCGTGCGCCGGATGCTACCGTAGGGAAGGCGGGGGCTTTCGGCGGGCGCTGTCTGAGTGGCGCCCCGCAGCGCGGGGCGACGCGAGTTCGCCCGACGCCCGCCTGGACGAGGTAGATCCGGATCAAGCACGCCGTGCCGGGCCTGACCCCAAGCCCCGATAGACGGCGTCTTTATATACCAATACCCCATCCATCGAACCTCGTAAACACTCGAGTGCCATAAACACTCAATCCAAAAATGCCCCAGACACAACTCGGCAAGACCGGCCAAGCGTTTTACTTGCAAGGCGCCGCCAAAAATGAATGGCAAAGGTGCGGACTATCGATCGCCGAACAAGCTGTTCGCAATCAGTTCGGCGGTATGCGCCGAATCGGTCAAACCCAGATGTCCATGGCCCACAGCCAGCCAAAGCCCAGTCCGGCCGGCCACGGGGCCGATAACCGGCACGGAATCCGCCATGCACGGACGATGCCCCATCCATGTCGAAAATGGCTGGTGCTCCAGCCCCTGGAAAGTTTCCCGCGCTATGCGCAACAACACCTCGGCACGCCGCGGGTTCGAGGCCAACCTGAGACCACCGATCTCCACAGTACCCCCTACCCGCAAGCCTGCTTCCATGGGAGCTACAAATACTTTGCGATCCGCCAGCACCACGGTACGCGAGACCGGAGAACTTTCTCCCTGAAACTGGACATGGTAGCCACGCTGTGTTTCCAGCGCCAACTTGACACCCAGGGGATCAAGCAGCCGACGTGACCAGGCTCCCGCGGCCACCACCACGTGCTGCGCGGTCTGCGCTCCCGCAGCCGTATCGAGGCGCCAGCCTCCGGCCGCCGCGGGTTGGAGCGCCCTCACATCGGCACGCGACACCTGTCCGCCGATTTCAAGAAACTTATGGAAGATCGCCTGCACATAACGATAGGGGTTTCTTACCGTGGCATGATCGGCCAGGAACATGCCAATACGATAGCGGGGATTTATACCCGGCTCGAGCGCGACAATGCCATCACGATCGATGCGCTCAAATTGAAAACCGTATTTCTCACGCAGGCGCCAACCCGCGGCGTCTTTCGCCAACGTGTTTTCGTCTGGATAAAGATGCAAATGGCCGCGCTGCAAAATAAGCTCCGGCACGCCTACCTCGCGTGCCAAAGCTTGATGCCGGCTTACCGCGGCCTCGTGCAGAGCCGCGAGGCTCTTGGCCGACGCATCCACCGAGGCTCGGCGCGCCGACCAGACAAAGCGCCCCAGCCAAGGCAGCGCCTGTGGCAGATAACCCCAAGGCAGGTAAAGAGGACTTTCCGGATTGCGGAGCATGCCCGGCACGGATTTCAGTACGCCAGGCATGGCCAGAGGCGCGATCGAACTGGGGCTGATGGCTCCGGAATTGCCGAAACTACAGCCGCTACCGGGCTCTTCACGATCAATCAGCGTAACTTCGGCGCCGCGCTTGCGCAATTCGTAGGCCAGGCAAACACCGATGACACCGCCGCCGACAACCGCCACCATCCCTAATTTTTCAGGCATTGCATCCAGCCAAATTATTGCTCATTGCGCCACCCATCCCAGCCTTCCCGGCGAGCCCGCTTCAGCCATTGTAGGTACTGAAGGTGCATTCGCCAAGCGATGCCGAGTGGCCACGGCCAATCGTTGGCGCCGCAAGTTCCGGCAAGCGCCCGCGACAGCAACGCAGAACCGGGCGACCTGTAAACCTCATTTTTGCGCTCATGGCCTCCACCTAAAATCGCCACTATTCCTGTATCGGCAGACGCACCAGCACCTGATAGCGTGATTCAGGCACATTCGGCCTGGAGGCAACCAGCACACACTGCTCCGGCCGCCAGAAGATGGGGGAACACGACAGGCTATCCAGTTTGCCCGGCCCGGCATTTCGCAGCAGGGACACGTGCGGCCGGAAGGCGGACTCGGGCCTGTGCCAGCCCATGGATTCAAGGCGTATCCACAGCATGTCGTAAAGAGAGTCCAGCCATGCGATACGATCCGTATCGCCGTCCGCCGGACCGGCCCAGACAATGTTGGGCCGCTTGAACCGTCCCAAACGCCGCAAGGTCAATGCACCCAGCGATACCGGCCAATCGGCGGCGACATGAACCAGTTCATCCACCCGGACTCGGGGAGTATTTCCCAGGAAGGCTAACGTCATATGCAGGGTTTCGGGCTGCATGATGCGCCCGCCGCACAGGGAATGCGCGGCATGCCCCCAGCCTGCAAGTTCGGCCGCGATTTCCGGGGAAGGCCATAAAGCGAAAAACAGGCGCTCAGTGGCCCTGCCGTCATCGACCGGCGCAACAAAGGGTGGAGGGCACTCATCCATAAGGCTGACAGGGTCCTTCGACGTTCGATACGGGATGCTTCAGGGAAGAAGCGCCAGATTAATCTTCTTTTGAAAAGGTGCCAAGATCGAAGTGGGGACCGTCGCTGCACTGCGATGGCTCTATTCCAAAAAGGGTATGAATGCATATTGCCTACAGCCCCAGGCCCCTCAAAAACACAACAATTCTTGCTCTCCAGGCTTGCGTAATTCCACAAATTTAGTAAACTATGTTGACTAAATTTCCATCGAGAACCGAAGCCATGACAAACAGCACACTTTTAAATGCGCCTTTGCGCAGCGCAGATGTATGGCGCGGATCGGATATGCAAGGCGAACAGGGCTGGATCGCACAGTTTTCAAACGCGGAACTGAACGAACTGGACAACACCATAAAAGGTCTGGCCACACACTATGAAAATCCTGTTGGAGTAAGCCATAAAGATTTCTCCATGCCCCTACTGGAAGCCAAGTTCAAGGCTATTCGGATCGAACTGGAAGATGGCCGCGGATTCCAGGTGCTGCGCGGCCTGCCGGTAGAACGATACTCTCTGGAACAGAGCAAAATAATGCTCTGGGCTTTGTCGCTGCTGCTGGGCTCGCCCCAAGAGCAGGATCGTGCCGGAAATTTGATGCATAGTGTTGTGAATACTGGCAAAAAGGTGACTGCAAACAGTTCTACCCGCGGTTATGAAACCGATGACGAACTGACTTTCCACAATGATGGCGGCGATGCCTTCATGCTCTTGTGCCTTAAAACGGCCGTTTCAGGAGGAGTCAGCAAATTAGTCAGCGTGTCGCAACTCTTCAATGAAATCCTGCTGCGGGATCCGCAACTTGCCAAAGTGCTGCAGGAACCATTTTATTTTGATACCCGTTCTCAGCACAAAGACGGCCGGCAGACGCAGGCCTCTCCCATCATGAATTTTTTTGAGGGAAAACTCAGCGCTCTCTATAAGCGTCAATACATTGAGACTGCGCAACGTTTTCCGAACACACCCAGATTGACGAAGGAACAGATCGAGGCCATCGATTTGATCGACGAATTGTGCAATGATCCGTCCATACAGCTCTCATTCTCTATGCAACCAGGCGACGTCCAGATTGGCAACAATTACTCAATATTTCATGCCCGCACCAAATACCAGGATCACGCCGAAGATTCCCTGAAACGGCATCTGCTGCGCACCTGGATCACCCTGCCCAATGGCCGCTCGTTGCCGCCGATCTTCGCGCAAACGCGGGAGTTCAGCACTTCGTACACGCGCCGCCTAGCCGCATAGCGAAAAAAAAGCGGGCATCGCCATGAGTTTCCCAATGATTCGACCCTGATGGATTCTGCTACTATGCAAGCAGGCAGGCCATTGGGGCTGATCAGGACAAATTGGCTGAATTGCGAGAAATGGTCTCGAAAAAAAATATCAAGAAACTGCAATCCCTGCGCCCTAAAGGCGTAAGCCGTTTATTGCTTCTGGCCCGCAGAAATTTCGTCACTGAAATCGGCGCCTTGATTGAAAAATCCGGATTCCCGGTTTTGCCTGACTCGTGCCTCATGCTGCTGCCCTATATCGAGCTGGAAGGTACCCGCAGCACAGATATCGCCCATCGTGCAAGCATGAGCAAGCAGGCGGTGACGCAAGTCATCGGCATCATGGAAAAAGTGAAGCTTGTCGAAAAGAAACTGGACCCCAACGATGCCCGAGCCACGTTGATATCGTTCACCGAGTTTGGCGCCGCTTATCTGATGCACATGCATACCATCATCAATAAAGTGGAAAGCGATCTGGGCGAAAAAATCGGCGAAGAACAGATGGCGCTGTTTCGATCCGTTCTCGACTTTATGGCGTACAGCTGGCCCGCCGCGACAGCCAGCCAAATAATTTCTGGCGCCAAGCCGCCGGAATAAATCAATCTATTTATTCCTGAACAATAAGTCGGATGCGCCCCGCCGCATTTTCGCGGAATCGATCATGCATCGATCCTTTTTCACGCTTCCCCGCAGGGCAGGCAATAGCGGCAAGGCCGGATCGAAAGGCTATTTGTTTGCGAACATGCCGGGATTCTGCCGGACAAACTCTTTGGTGCGCAAAGCATCTTCTTGCAACATCGCCTCCAGTTCCTCGGGCGTTGATGCTTCCAGTTGATAGCCGTTATGTTCCAATGTTTTCCTTATGGTCGGCTCCTCCACAAATTTCCGACTGACCGCGGCCATTTTCAGGATAATGTCTCTAGGGGTATTCTTTGGGGCAAATATTCCGTACCAATTGCCAAAAACACCGTTGGGCATTCCGCTTTCTTTCAAAGTGGGAACGTCTGGCAGCGCCTCGCTACGCTTGGCTGAGGTAATCGCCAGGGCCCGCAATTTCCCTGATGTCGTCAAGGTTTGCAATACAGGAATATTGGCAAATACCATGTCGACCTGCCCGCCTATGGCGTCGGTGGCCGCCTGCGCTCCGCCTTTATAGGGAACATGAGTCAGGCTGATATCTGTATATTTTTCCAGCATCCCCACCTGAAGAAATAAAGAGGCGCTTGAAATTGTGTATTTCGACGGATTTCGACGCGCCATGGCGATAAGCTCGGAAATGGTCTTGGCGGGAAAGTTCATATTCGTCGCCACCAAACCGGGCATGCGGGCAATCAGGCTGACTGCCGCCAAGCTCTTGTGCACATCGAACGGCGGAACAGGGCCCACAGACGGGTTTGTGGCCAAAGTATCCACACCCCATAAAAACGTATAGCCGTCCGGATCGGCCCTGGCTACCGCCTCGCTGCCGATATTGGTCGCCGCACCCGGCTTGTTTTCAATGATGACGGCCTGCTTGAGTTCTTTATGTAGAAAATTTCCGTATTGCCGGGCTATCACATCTGTAGATCCCCCTGGCGCATAAGGCACCACCAATTTGATGGGCTTCTCGGGCCACGCCGCAGCGCCGGCGGCGTACGGGCAGACAAGCACCAGCATGCTCAGGAATAAAGCCAGGCCGTTCTTCATGATTTATGTCTCCATTAATAATTCTTGATTGCAAGTTTAAGATTTGCCTTGTTTTTAATCAAGTAACTTTATTAAAAATAGTGCAGATGAAAATAGAGCCGATGCGATCTTCACCCGAACCAGCCCATTCTTGTTAACATCGCAACATGAATGCACCCTTCCAGCACCGCAACCTGCCGCACCTGCTGCTTTACGCACGTGAAACGTTAATGGCGTATTTCCGGCCGATACTGAATGAAGCCGGCGTCACCGAGCAGCAATGGCGCGTGCTGCGCACGCTCAGCGAACTGGGCTCCATGGAGCCCAATCAGATTGCCCGCAGCTGTCAAATCCTCAGCCCCAGCCTGACCCGCATGCTGGCCGGCATGGAGCAGTCGGGCCTGATCAAGCGCACACGCTCGGCGGCCGATCAGCGCCGCCAGGAAATATCGCTGACTCCAAAGAGCCATACGCTCATCAAGCACATGCACCCCAGAGTCGATGAAAAATACCGGGAGCTCGAGGGCAAGATCGGCAAGGAATTGCTGGAACGCCTTTACCGCGACATCGATGCCGCGGTGGGAATGGTCAAGCAGGATGAGCCCCCGCGCTAAGGCAGGGGAAAGATTGCGTTGATCTGGCCGGTGCCCGAGCTGGCGAAGTAATCGGTCACGATCTCGACCGGGCGCCGGTATTCGTCCCAGCCCAGCAGGCCCAGCAGCATGGCGGTGTCGTGCATGCCGCCTTCGCCCTCGCATAGCCGCGCGTAGTCCGGCAGCATTTTGCAGAACGTGCTCCAGTCGCCCTGGCGCCACAAATCCACAACACGCAAATCGACCTGGCGGTGGAATTCGCGGCTGATCTGGTGCATTGACTCTTCGGGGCTGCCGTTGTCGTTGAAGCGATGCGACAGCGAACCGCTGGCCAGCACGGCCACATTGCTGTCGCTGCGCTTTATGGCTTCGAGCACGGCGGCGCCGAAACGGCGGCTTTCCTGCAGGTCGTGCCAGGCGCACCACGCTGCAATCGACACCACCTTGAAATGCTGGTCGGTGTTCATGTAGCGCATGGGTACCAGTGTGCCGTATTCGAGTTCGAGGCTGTCGATTTCATGGGCGCGAGTGCCCACACCATGCTGATTGGCCGTTTCGGCGATCAGGCGGCCCAGTTCGGAATTGCCGGGATACTCATATTTCATATCCTTGATGAAATGCGGCAATTCATTGCTGGTGTATATGCCGGAAAACCGACTATTGCAATTGATGTGGTAGCCGGCATTGACCAGCCAGTGCACATCGAACACCACCAGGGTGTCGACCCCCAAATCGCGGCAGCGCTGGCCTATGATGCGATGCCCCTGGATCGCCGCCTCGCGGCAGCCATGGTGCTTGCCCGGGAGCTCGGACAAATACATGGACGGAACATGTGTAATCTTGGCCGCCAGCGATAATTTTCCCATTTCCGTCTCCTGTGCCGATGACCGGCGTCGCTCTTTGCAATTTGATCGTGCCGGACGCTGCGGCGCCTACATGCCCCATTTGGGAATGTGATGACTGCCCATGGACACGCATACGTTCTTGACGTCGGCAAACACCTCGAGGCTGTACTCGCCGCCTTCGCGACCCGTGCCGGAATCCTTGATGCCGCCAAAGGGCTGGCGCAGATCGCGCACATTCTGGCTGTTGATGAACACCATGCCGGCCTCGATGCCTCGCGCCAGGCGATGCGCCTTGCCGATATCGTTGGTCCATATATACGACGCCAGGCCGTACTTGACATCATTGGCCAGGGCCAAGCCTTCGGCTTCGTCCTTGAACGGCAGCAGACACGCCACGGGGCCAAAAATTTCTTCCTGGGCGCAGCGCATGCAATTGTCGACGTCGGCCAGCACGGTGGGGCGCACGAAGTTGCCATGCTTCAGATGATTGGGCAAACCCTCGGGCTTGTCGGGGCCGCCGGCCAGTATGCGAGCGCCCTCCTGCTCGGCCAGGCGAATATAGCCGGTGACCTTTTCCCAATGCTGGCGGGTGATCATGGAACCGACATTGGTTTTGGCATCGGCGGGATCGCCCACCACCAGGCGATTGGCGCGCTCGGCGAACTTGCGCACAAAATCGTCGTAAATGGTTTCCTGGATGAAAATGCGCGAGCCCGCGGTGCAGCGCTCGCCGTTCAGGGAAAAAATGGTGAACAAGGCGGCATCCAGCGCACGATCGACATCGGCGTCGTCGAATACCAGCACAGGCGACTTGCCGCCCAGCTCCATGGAAAATTTCTTGACACCGCCCGCGGTGGCGACGATTTTCTTGCCCGTGGCCGTGCCGCCGGTAAAAGAAATCGCACGCACATCGGGATGGCGCACCAAGGCCTCGCCGGCGGTGGCGCCATAGCCATGCACTACATTCAGCACACCAGGCGGAATACCGGCTTCCAGGGCCAGCCGCCCCAGTTGATCGGCGGTCAGCGGCGACAATTCAGACATCTTCAACACCGCCGTATTGCCCAGCGCCAGACACGGCGCGGTTTTCCACGTGGCCGTCATGAAGGGCACATTCCAGGGCGAAATCAGGGCGCACACGCCTACGGGCTGATACAGCGTGTAATTCAGCATCTGATCGTCGACCGGGTAGGTACGGCCATTCATGCGGGTGCACACTTCGGCAAAAAAATTGAAGTTCTGCGAAGCGCGGGGAATCAGCTGCTTGCGGGTCTGCGAAATGGGCAGGCCCGTGTCGCGGGTTTCAAGCTCGGCCAGTTCAGGCACATTCTTGTCGATCAGCTCGCCCAGCCGGCGCATGAGGCGGGCGCGCTCGCTGGCCGGGGTGTTGGCCCACTTGGGAAAAGCGTCCTTGGCCGCGGCGACGGCGGCATCGATTTCAGCTTCGCCGCCGGATGCCACCTCGTCTATGGCTTCGCCCGTGGCCGGGTTATAGGTGGTAAAACGGTCTTGGCTGTCGACCTCTTTGCCGTTGATCCAGTGCTTGATGCTCACGCCGCTCTCCTTGCCGCCAGGCAACCGGACTATTGTCGGTGGCTGTCGGGCATTTAAATATAGTTAACTAGTTAATAATCTACTTTTTCCGCCGGCCTGTCAAGACTCCCCGTCACTACCCGCCTGGACAAACGCTCGTTGACGCGCGGGCCGGTTTTCTTTATTATTAACATGTTAATTACAAGATGCAAGGGTCCGCCATGCCGCATATATGGATCGAGTACTCAGCCAATCTGCGCCCCGAAATCGATGTCCGGGCCTTGATGAAAACTGTGCAGGACACCGCCATCGGCGACGGCAGCGTCTTTCCCCTGGCGGGCGCCCGCACTCGCGCCCTCTGCATCGACGACTATCTGATCGTCGACGGGCATCCCGACAACGCTTTTGTCCATGTCACCCTGAAAATCGGCCATGGCCGCGACGACGCAGTCAAGCAGCGGGCCGGCGAGCGGATTTTTGCTGCGCTACAGCAAGCCCTGGCGCCCATCATGGCGTCCCGGCCGCTGGGCATTACCATGCAGATCGAGGAAGCCGACCCCGTCCTCAACTATAAAAGCAATAACTATCGGGATTACCTCAAGGCCCGGGCCGCAAACAAATAAGGAGTTTTCCCATGACGACCCAAGCGGACTATGCCACTTTGGCCTGCGGACCTGCCGCCGATCGACCCCGGATCGTGGTGGGGACCCTGCTCAATTACCGGCAGGCCCTGGAACAACTGGGCGATGCCGCCAATCAGCCTCCCTACAAATCGGCCCCCAAGGCCCCGGTCCTGTATATCAAGCCGGCCAACACCTATGCCCAGGACGGCGACGAAATTGTGCTGCCTGCCGACGTCGCCGAAGTCGAGATCGGCGCCTGCCTGGGCATTGTCTTCCAGCGCAAGGCCACCCGGGTCAGCGAAGCACAGGCAATGGATTATGTGGCCGGATACCGCATCGTGGCCGATCTGTCGGTGCCGCACTCCAGCTACTTCCGCCCGCCCATGAAACAGAAATGCCGCGACGGCTTCTGCCCCATGGGAGCCCTGCTTGCCCGCGATCAAATCCAGAATCCGGACGACCTGAGTATCCAGGTGCATGTCGATGGCCAGTGCATGCAGCAGGCGCATACCCGCGACCTGATCCGCCCTGTGGCCCGGCTGATTGCCGATGTCACGCAATTCATGAGCCTGGACCGCGGCGACATTCTGCTGGTCGGCGTTCCGGCCGGCGCCCCGCTGGCGCATGCCGGCCAACGCATTGAAATCAGCATTTCGGAACTTGGCCGCCTGACCAACCGCCTGAGCGCCCCCGTCTGACCCGCAGGAAATACGCCCAATGAAACACGCCCGCATACGCTACCAAGGCAGCATCCACCTGGCCACCGACGCCGGCGATCACCGCTTGCGGCTGGCCGATGGTCGCACCCTGTCCCAGGACGAGGTCGACTGGCTGCCGCCGATAGAACCGCGCACCACCTTTACCCTGGCCATCAACTATGCCGATCATGCCAAAGAACTGGCTTTCAAGGCACCCGAAGAGCCCCTGGGCTTCCTGAAGGCGGCCAATACCTTTGTCGGCCATCGGGCCCAGACCCTGCGGCCCGCCGATGTGGCCTTCATGCATTATGAATGCGAGCTGGCCGTGGTGATAGGGCGCACGGCCAGCAAGGTATCCCGCGACCAGGCCTATGAGTATGTGGCCGGCTACACGGTAGCCAACGACTACGCGCTGCGCGACTATCTGGAAAACTGGTACCGGCCCAATCTGCGCGTCAAGAGCCGCGACACCTGCACGCCGCTGGGCCCCTGGCTGGTCGAGCGCGACGATGTGCCCGACCCCATGAACCTGAACCTGCGCACCACCGTCAACGGCGTGGAAACCCAGCGCGGCAACACCCGAGACATGGTGTTCGGCATACCGGCGCTGATCGAATACTTCAGCAGTTTCATGACATTGTCACCGGGCGACCTGATCCTGACCGGCACACCCGACGGAATCGTCAACGTCAAGCCGGGCGACGAAGTCGTCACCGAAATCGAAGGCATCGGACGCCTGGTCAATACACTGGTCGCCGATCCCGCCTGATACCGCCATCCCTCTACAGCACCCCATTGGAAACCGCTACATGCTCGACAAGAAAACCATCAGTGCCCTGGCCGCCCGGCTGCAGGAAGCCGAACGCAACCGCAGCCAGGTTCGCCAGTTCTCGCTGGACCATCCCGACATCACCATCGACGATGCCTACGCGATCCAGCGCGAATGGGTGGCGCTGAAAATCGACAAGGGCCGCCGGGTCAAGGGGCACAAGATCGGTCTCACTTCGCGCGCCATGCAGCAATCGTCGCAGATCGACGAACCGGATTACGGCGTGCTCCTCGACGATATGTTTTTCGGCGACGGCAGCGACATTCCCGCGGCGCGTTTCATCCAGCCCCGCCTCGAAGTGGAACTGGCCTTCATCCTGGGCAAACGCCTGGAAGGCCCGGACGTTACGCTGTTCAATGTCTACGACGCGGTCGATTATGTGGTGCCCGCACTTGAAATCATCGATGCGCGCATACAAATGATCGACCCCGACAGCAAACGGCCGCGCAAGGTATTCGACACCATTTCCGACAATGCCGCCAATGCCGGCATTGTCATGGGCGGGCGGCCCGTGAAAATCGGCGAACTCGATCTGCGCTGGATCGGCGCCATTCTTTCGCGCAATGCCGTTATCGAAGAAACCGGCGTCGCGGCGGGCGTGCTCAACCACCCCGCCAATGGCGTGGTGTGGCTGGCCAATAAACTGGCTCCCCACGGCGTGGCCCTCGAACCGGGCCAGGTGATATTATCGGGATCGTTTACCCGCCCCGTGTTTGCCCGGCCCGGCGATACATTCAATGTCGACTACGGCCCGCTGGGTTCCGTCAACTGCCACTTTGTCTGAACCCATGGATATCCTGACCAATACCTTCAAGCAGGCGCTGCGCAAAGGCCAGCCGCAGATTGGATTGTGGGCCGCCCTGGCTCATTCCGTCACCGCCGAAATTTGTGCCGGAGCAGGCTTCGACTGGCTGCTGATCGACGGCGAACATGCGCCCAATACCTTGCAAACCATGCTGCCGCAGTTGCAGGCCGTGGCCCCCTATCCGGTTGCCGCGGTCGTGCGGCCTTCGTGGAACGACCCTGTGCAAATCAAGCAAGTTCTGGAAATCGGCGCCCAGACCTTGCTGATACCCATGGTGCAGTCGGGCGCCGAGGCCGCTGCCGCGGTAGCGGCTGTGCGCTATCCCCCCCACGGTATACGGGGGGTCGGCAGCTCGATTGCGCGGTCGGCGCGCTGGAACCGCATTCCCGATTACCTGCATCGTGCCAACGATGAAATGTGCGTGTTGATCCAGATTGAAACGCCGCAAGGGGTCGATGCGCTGGACGATATCCTGGCTACGGAAGGAGTGGACGGCGTCTTTATCGGACCTGCCGATCTTTCCGCCAATATGGGCCACTTGGGCAATCCCGGCCACCCCGAGGTCGCCAAGCTGATCGACGACACCATAGGGCGCATTGTGCGTTCGGGCAAGGCGGCCGGAATCCTGCACAGCGATATCGCTCGCGCCAAACACTTCCTGGACCTGGGCGCAACCTTCGTGGCAGTGGGCGTGGATGCTTCCCTGCTGGCGCGCGCCGCGGAAAGGCTCGCCGGCGAATTCAAGGCATCGACGCCGGGCGGTACACCGCCAAAACCAGGCGGGCCGTATTGAGCGGATGTTTTGGTATATAAAGACGCCGTCTATCGGGGCTTGGGGTCAGGACCGGCACGGCGTGCTTGATCCGGATCTACCTCGTCCAGGCGGGCGTCGGGCCAAACTCGCTACGCCGCTGGCGCGGCTACGCTCAAACATGGCCCGCCGACATCCCCCGCCTTCCCTACGGTAGCATCCGGCGCACGCCTTACGCCGGTCCTGACCCCAAGCCCCGATAGACGGCTCGCGTAATGGCTTGCCTGGAACAAACGTGCCTGCACCCATACCTCTATCGCGTGGCCACTACACCACGATGTGCCAAACCCTGGATTTACTAAGCGCCCGACGCTTCAACGTCTCTCTCTATGTATTTCCTCAACGCAAGCCGCAGGGTGGGTGGTGCTGTGTAGTCCGGCGGTAGTCCAGCGCCGGGTGCTGACGAAGGGAAGGCGGGGGCTTTCGGCGGGCGCTGTCTGAGCCCGGCCTCGCGAGGCCGGGCGAGTTCGCCCGACGCCCGCCTGGACGAGGCAGACCCGGGCAGTCGGGGCGCGTAGCGCCACGACCGCTGGACGTGCCGGACTACACAGCACCGCCCACCCTGCGGCGTCTTTATAGAATTAACCGCCGCCAACACAACAACGCACAGTCCAAAAGCCACAGATCAAGCCCAAAAACGGCTCAAAACAAAAGTCTCTGAACCGCGTTCAGCCCGTCACCATCGCCAAGGAAAAACCATCCCAGCCCTTGCTGCCTACCGTCTGCACAGCGGTAGCCGTCAGGCGCGGGCTGGTGGCCATAAGTTCGCAGAACCGCCGCACACCCCGCACACTGGGATCATTGCTGGATGCATTGACGACTTCCCCCTTGCGCACCACGTTGTCGCCAATTATGACCGTTCCAGCCCTGGACAGCGCCAGCGACAATTCCAGATACTGAGGATTGTGTTCTTTATCAGCATCGATAAAGATCAAGTCAAACGGCTCTTCCCCATGCTCGACCATCTTGCGCAGGCTATCCAGGGCCGGGCCCACCCTGATTTCCACCTTGCCGGATTCCCCCACAAGCGCTATGTTTTGGGCCGCAAGCGCCGCGTACGATCCATCCAGCTCCAAACTTACCAGCTTGCCTTGCTCGGGCAAGGCCCGCGCCAGCCAGATCGTGCTGTAGCCCCCCAAAGTGCCAATTTCAAGAATGCGCCGCGCCGCTTTCATCAGTGCCAGCAAATACAGAAGCTTTCCCTGATTGGGAGCCACATTGATCGCCGGCAACTGCGCCTGCCCGCTATGAGCCAGCACCGTATCGAGCGAGGGATCCGGCTCCAGCAAAAGATCCGTAAAGTAGCTGTCGACCGAAGTCCATTGCGCCTGATCCATAAAATGCTCCGTAAAGTCGTACACGAAATCCACGAACAGGCGTTCCCGGAAAACCCAGGCCGCCCCGAAAATAATACTATTACCGATATCACAATATGATGACCGGATTGGGGCTGGGATAATTCAGCAGAATCGGCAATCCATGCAAACCCGGCCACCGAATCACCCGAAAACCAGAGGATCAACAATGTCGTCACCCGCATTCAAGCCGGCCCATGCGCAGTACGCGGCGCGCGTCAGGGAAAGTTTCGCCCGGCAACGCGTCATGGTTACCATCGGCGCCGAACTGCTCTCGGTCTCCGCGGGCCACGTCGAAATCGGCCTTCCCTACAACGCCGAACTGACCCAGCAAAACGGCTTTATCCATGCCGGCATTACGACGACCATAGCCGACAGCGCCGGAGGCTACGCGGCGTTGAGCCTGTTTCAAGACAATGAAGATGTCCTGACAACCGAACTCAAACTGAACCTGCTGGCACCCGCCGACGGCGAACGTTTCGTCGCCACCGGCAAGGTTATCAAGAGCGGCCGCACGCTGACCGTCTGCCAGGTGGAAGTTCATGCCTGCAAGGGCGAACGCACCACTTTGTGCGCTTTCGGCATTCTGTCCACGATGCGCCTGCAATCGAAGCCCGCATAAGCTCGACCGAACCTCGCCATCCGGCATACCGGCGTTTTATCTCCTGTTGCAGGCCCGACATCCCTGAATATAGGAGCTTATTCATATAGACAAACCCTAATTTCAGGCTCAACATGGGGCATACCCCAAGGCAAAATCATTGACGTTTAAAGCATGGCATGGCTAACATCGTTCGTTATCGAAATATGCGGTACACGCGAACGAACTTGCCCCAAAAGGACCGCGCCGGCCGTGCAGGAGAATTTTTGAAGTGAAGCCTCAGTCTTTGGACATGATTACCAAGCTGGTCGGGTTCGACACCGTCTCGCGCAACTCCAACCTCCCCCTGATTCATTACATCAGGGACTACCTCGCCCTGCATGGCGTGCAAAGCCACATAATCAGCAACTCCAAGGGCGACAAGGCCAATCTGTTCGCCACGGTCGGCCCCAATGTTGAAGGCGGCATCGTGCTTTCCGGCCATACCGATGTGGTGCCGGTCGATGGCCAGCCCTGGGACACAGACCCCTTCCAGGTCCTGCAGAAAGATGGCCGGCTATACGGCCGCGGCACCTGCGACATGAAGGCTTTTTCCGCCATTGCGCTGGCCCTGGTGCCGGACATGGTCAAAAAGAACCTGAAGCGCCCGATTCATTTTGCGCTGAGCTACGACGAGGAAATCGGCTGCGTCGGCGCCCCCTCTCTTATCGAGCGCCTGTCCATCGCCGCCGCCAAACCCAGCGCCGTCATTGTGGGCGAACCCACCAGCATGCAGCCCATCGTGGCCCACAAGGGCATCGCCGCCCTGCGCACCACGGTCATCGGGCACGAGGCCCATTCAAGCCAGGTGCAAAACGGGGTCAGCGCCGTTACGATAGCCGCCAAGCTCATTGCCTTCATCGACGGCATGATGGCTGAAAACAAGGCGGCAGCCGATCCCGCGTGCCAGTTCGTACCCCCCTACACGACGCTGCACGTGGGGATCGTCAATGGCGGCACGGCCCTGAACATTATTTCCCGCGAATGCACATTCACCTGGGACATACGCGCCCTGCCCGGCGACAACTGGCGAAAATACCTCGACCGCCTCAACGCGTATGCGCAAAGCCTGCTGCCCGATATGCAAGCCATTGCACCCGACACCTCCATCAGCACGGAAATCTTCGCGGATGCCCCTCCCTTGCAGGATAACGGCGGCGCGGCCCAGGAAATCGCCTTTCATCTCTCCGGCTGCCGGTGCGGCGGTGTGGTCCCTTATGCCGCCGAAGGAGGACAGTTCCAGGAGAAAGGATTCGCCACCGTATTGTGCGGCCCGGGATCCATCGACCAGGCCCACAAGCCCAACGAATATATCGAGGTTTCGCAGGTTCAGGAATGCGAGGTTTTCCTGGAAAAACTGATCGATCAATTGGCTGCATAGCAGGCCGCAAACCAGGCAGGTACACGCACCCGCCGCAAGTGATTCAAATTCTGGAGACCCCGGTAGCTTCGATCTCCAGCAAAAAGTACCTTCGACAAGGCTACCCGCGTTATCGAAGCCCCATGAAAACTGTGTCAAACGATAAAACACATTATTGGCAGGAGACCCTCGATGAAATTTTCCAAATTGTTCCAACATACGGCTATTGCCGCCACGCTTGCCCTCAGTGCGGGTTTGAGCCATTCCGTCGAAGCCAAGACGCTGCACTGGGCCTATCAGGGCGACATGATGTCCCTGGACCCCATGTCACTGAATGAAACCTTCACGCTAGGCTTCCAGGGCTGGTTCTACGAAACCCTGGCGGGCTACGACAAAAACCTGAAACTGGTCCCCATGCTGGCCGAAAAATGGGAAAACCCCGAGCCCACAAAATGGATTTTTCATCTGCGCAAGGGGGTAAAGTTCCACGACGGCAGCCCCTTTACCGCCGATGATGTCATTTTTTCGTGGAAACGCAGCCTGACCCCGGGCTCCGACATGAAAGGCTACGGCGCCAAGGCCAAAGACGTCAAGAAAATCGACGACTACACCGTCGAGGTCACCACCCCGGGGCCCAATCCCATCCTGCCGCGCGACTGGACCTTCCTCTACATCATGAGCAAGACCTGGGCGGAAAAAAATAAAACCACAGAAGCCACCAACGTGAAGGGCGGCGAAAGCAATTACGCCAATATGCACGAAGACGGCACAGGCCCATTCATGGTTGTCGATCGCCAGCCCGACGTCAAAACCACATTGAAACGCTTCGACGGGTACTGGAACAAGAACATGCCCACCAATGTCACCGACATTGTCTTCCAGCCCATTACACAAGAATCGACTCGCGTCGCCGCGCTGATCTCGGGCGAAATGGACATCGTGCAGCCCGTGCCCGTGCAAGACTGGCCGCGCCTGCAGAAAGAGCCCAATGTCCGCGTCCTGAACGAGCCCGAGGCCCGCGCCATCTTCATCGGCATGGACCAGCACCGCGACGAACTGCTGTTCTCCAACGTCAAAGGCAAGAATCCGTTCAAGGATATACGAGTCCGCGAAGCGGTCGTCCGGGCCGTCGACACCAACGTGATCAATAAAAAAATCATGCGCGGCGCCGCAAAGCCCCTGGGCACACTCATCGCCGACAAAATCAACGGCTACGACGAGTCTTTCGGCAAGCCTTATAAACCCGATGTGGCAAAGGCCAAGAAGCTGCTGGCCGAAGCGGGCTACCCCAACGGTTTCGAAGTGCAAATGGATTGCCCCAACGACCGTTATGTCAACGACGAAAAAGTCTGCCAGGCCGTTGCCAGCATGCTGGCGCGCGTGGGCATCAAGATCGACCTGCTGGCACAAACCAAGTCCAAGTATTTTGCCAAGGTCCTGCTGCAGGCCGGCAACAACACCAGCATGTATCTTTTAGGCTGGACTCCCAGCTCGATCGATGCCGATAATTCGCTGGTCAACCTGGTTTCCTGCCGCAATCCCAAGACGGCCGCCGGGCAATTCAATCTGGGCGGCTACTGCAATCCCAAGATCGATGCCATCACCGCCAAGGTCGAATCCGAAACCGACCAGGTCAAGCGCAATGCCCTGATCAAAGAGGCATTCACCATGTTGCGCAACGACTACGGCTATCTGCCTCTGCACCAGCAGCCGATGTCCTGGGGCGTGCGCAAAGGCATCAAAGTGGCACAACGTGCGGATGACGTGCTCGACATCCGCAACGTCGTCATGCCCTAGCAGTCTGGACGGCATGCCGGCTCCCGGTGGCTGCCCTCAGGCAGCTTTCCGGGAGATGTTTTACGCTCGTCGCCATTAAAGACCATCATCATGCTGAATTTCATTGCACGACGAATTTTCCAATCCATTTTCGTCATGCTGGCTGTCGGTTTCATCGCATTCGCGATGTTCCGCTACGTCGGCGACCCCATCAATAACCTGGTGGGCCAGGACACCACCATCGCGCAACGCGAAGAGCTCAAAAAGCAACTTGGGCTCGACGACCCGTTTCTGGTCCAGTATGTGCGTTTCATCAACAAGGCGGCGCACGGCGACTTCGGGTCTTCCTATCGCCAGCGCCGCCCTGTCAGCGAGCTCATCGCAAGCCGCATGCCGGCCACGCTGGAATTGTCTTTTGTCTCGGCATTGATCGCCCTGTTCCTGGGCATTCCCATGGGAATCTATACCGCGCTCAAGCGCCGCGGCCTGCTGTCGCACACCTTCATGACCGTCTCGCTCATCGGCATCTCGCTGCCCACTTTCCTGATCGGCATATTGATGATCCTGGTGTTCGGCGTATTGCTGCGCTGGCTGCCCAGTTTCGGGCGTGGCGATGTCGTGCAACTGGGATGGTGGTCGACGGGCTTCCTGACAAAAAGCGGCTGGCTGTCGCTGATCATGCCGGCCTTCACCCTGGCCCTGTTCCAGATGACGCTCATCATGCGGCTGGTACGCGCCGAAATGCTGGAGGTCATGCAGACCGATTTCATCAAATTCGCCCGCGCCCGCGGCCTGCCCGAGCGCATGATCAATTTCCGCCACGCGCTGAAAAACACGCTGGTGCCCGTCATCACGATTACCGGCCTGCAACTGGGCTCGATCATTGCCTTTTCCATCATCACCGAAACGGTTTTCCAGTGGCCCGGCATGGGCCTGCTGTTCATTCAATCGATAGGCTCGGTCGACATCCCGGTCATGGCCGCCTACCTGCTGCTGATCGCCTTCTTTTTCGTGATCATCAATCTCATCGTCGACTTGTTGTATTTCGCGGTCGACCCCAGACTGCGCGTCCAAAGAAACTAGAAGGTCTCCCACAATGGCCAAAAACACCTGGTCCCGCTTTTATAACAGCGATATTTTTTACAGCTTTACTCATTCGCCCGCGGCCATGATCTCGGCGTTGGTGGCGCTGGTCATCATTCTGGGCGCGGTGTGCGCCCCCCTGGTGGCGCCGCACAACCCCTTCGACCTGGCATCGGTGAATCTGCTCGACGCCAATAATCCGCCTGCCTGGACGGCCGACGGCAGCTCGCAGTTTCTGCTGGGCACCGACGACCAGGGGCGCGACATCCTGTCGGCGATCCTGTACGGCTCGCGCATTTCATTGCTGGTCGGGCTGGCCTCGGTCTTTTTTTCCCTGGTCATCGGCGTCACGCTGGGCCTGATCAGCGGCTATGCGGGCGGCCGCGTCGACAGCGTCATCATGCGCATTGCCGATGTCCAGCTGTCGTTTCCAGCCATACTGATCGCGCTGCTCGTCGACGGGATCGCCCGCGGCCTGCTGCCCCGCGATGCGCAGGACAGCCTGTCTTTGTATGTGCTTATTTTCGCCATCGGCATTTCCGGCTGGGTGCAATATGCGCGCACGGTGCGCGGCGCCACCATGGTCGAACGCAACAAGGAATATGTACAGGCCGCGCGCCTGATCGGCATGCGGTCTTTTACCGTCCTGCGGCGTCACATTCTGCCCAACGTGATGGGGCCGGTTCTGGTGATCGCCACCATCCATCTGGCCGTGGCGATCATTACCGAAGCGACCCTGTCATTTCTCGGCGTCGGCATCCCGCCCACGACCCCTTCGCTGGGCACCCTGATCCGCATCGGCAACAGTTATCTTTTTTCCGGCGAATGGTGGATTTCGATCTTTCCCGGCGCCGCCCTGGTACTGCTTGCCCTATCGGTCAATTTACTGGGCGATTGGTTGCGCGATGCGCTCAATCCCAAACTTCGCTGAGTGGTTAGCATGGCACTATTGGATATAGAAAAGCTGCACATCGAGTTCGCCAGCCGGCACGGTACGCTGGTGGCGATCAAAAGCCTTACGCTGGCCCTCGAAAAAGGCGAAATCCTCGGCGTGGTGGGTGAATCGGGCGCCGGAAAATCGACTGTCGGCAACGCCATCATCGGCTTGCTCGAGCCGCCGGGGAAAATGACCGAAGGCGCGGTAAGCCTGGACGGCAAGCGCATCGATCAACTTCCAGCGCACCAGTTTCGTGAAATTCGCGGCCGCCGCATCAGCATGATTTTCCAGGATCCTTTAACGTCGCTGGACCCGCTTCAAACCATAGAAAGCCAGCTGATAGAAACCATGCAGGTGCACCTGGGCCTGTCGCACCATCAGGCGCGCGACCGGGCCATCGAAATGCTGCAAAGCGTAGGCATCCCCGAGCCTGAAATGCGCCTGCAGCAATACCCCCACCAGTTCTCGGGGGGGATGCGCCAACGTGTCGTGATTGCGCTGGCCCTGTGCTGCGAGCCCGAAGTCATTATTGCCGACGAGCCCACCACAGCGCTGGACGTCTCGATCCAGGCGCAAATCCTTGACCTGCTGCGCAAGCTGTGCAAGGAAAAACAGGTCGGGATGATCCTGATTACCCACGATATGGGGGTCATCGCCGAAATTACCGATCGGGTTGCCGTGTTGTATCGCGGCAATCTGGTCGAACAGGGGCCTACCCAGAAAATTCTGGGCAATCCGGACCACCCTTACACCAAGAGCCTGATTTCGGCGGTTCCGCGTTCCGATATCAAACTACGCCGCTTCCCCATGGTGACGTATATCGAAGATGTGCAGGCGCCCACCAAAAAAGAACTCGACATCGCCACTCACTGGCTTGGACAGCATCGCGACTTCGGCCTCCACGGCGACACGCCCCTGGTGGAAACCCGCGACCTGGGAATACGCTTTGTCCTGAAAAATGCATTCCTCAAAAAGAATCGCTACATGCTCGATGCCGTCAAGAACGTCAGCTTTGCAATCAATGAAGGCGAAGTATTCGGGCTGGTCGGCGAGTCCGGTTCGGGCAAATCGACCATTGCGCGCCTGATCGCCGGTTTGTACAAGGCCAGCAGCGGCTCGGTCATTTTCAACGATACCAACGTCACCCAGCTCAAGGACGAAGCCTCGCTCAACGCCTTCCGGCGCCAGATCCAGATGGTGTTTCAGGACCCATATTCCTCACTCAACCCCCGGATGCGCATTCTCGACATCGTGGCCGAACCCATACGTTTTCACAAATTGACTGCCAATGAGGCGCAAACGCGCGCCATCGTCGGCGATCTGCTCGATTACGTCGGGCTTGGAGAGCAGGCCCTCAAGCGTTTCCCGCACGAATTCTCGGGCGGGCAGCGCCAACGGATCTGCATCGCCCGCGCCTTGGCAACCCGGCCGCGCTTCCTGATTTGCGACGAGCCCACCTCGGCGCTCGATGTATCCATTCAGGCCCAGATCCTGAACCTGCTCAAGGATCTGCAGGAAAAGCTGAAGCTCACGATTTTATTCATCAGCCACGACTTGCCGGTCATACGCCAGATGTGCGACCGGGTCGGTGTAATGCGCCACGGGGAACTGCTCGAGGTCGCCGACACGGAAACGCTTTTTTCCGATCCACAGCATGAATACACCAAGCAACTGCTGTCGCTGATGCCTACACTGAATTTCCTGTCGCGCGAGGGGCTGGAAGTCGAGGCGGAAACGCCTGTCGCCATACTGCCGGCCTGAGTGAATACTTCGTCATATTCGGGAAATTCACGGTTTTTTAACTTTTTGACACTAAATTTGTAAGTGGGTGCTAGACGACCTGGCATCCCGCCCCTATGATTGACGCACTTGGATAGCTCGTGCTGTCTATCACATTCAGCAGTCATTCTTCTCAAAGGATCGCCATGGGTATTATCAGCATGATCATCGTCGGCTTTATCGTAGGCCTGATTGCCAGGGCCATTATGCCGGGCGAGCAGAAACTTGGCCTCATCATGACCGCCATTCTGGGTATCGTCGGCGCCATTGTTGCCGGCTACCTGGGGCAGGCGCTAGGATGGTACACCCCCGGTCAGGGAGCCGGCTGGATCGGCTCGATAATCGGTGCCATCATTGTGCTGTTCATCTACGGCCTGGTCGTCAAAAAAAGCTAGCTTCCCGCTGGTGCCAGCAAAAAGGGCACTCGCCGGAGTGCCCTTTTTGCTGGCTGCGGCGACTGTGCCCTACAGGGCCGATACAATAGTCGGGTTTCGAACAACGGTTACCCATGGGAGATTTAATGAGTCGTTCCCAATCTCAAGATACATACATGCCTCACAACTTCTGGGGCAGACTGAGCAGCTACATCAAATCGTCGGGGAAAAGAGCGCTGGAAAAAACGCTTTACCTCTACTACGCCCTGCAAAGCCCCAACACCCCTCTGTGGGCGAAGGGGGTTATCTATATTGCCCTGGGCTATTTTCTTTTGCCGCTCGATCTCATTCCCGATTTTATCCCCACCATCGGTTATCTCGACGATCTGGGCGTCCTGACCGCGGCCATGTACATCATCGGTCGGTACATCACTCCAGAAATCAGGTCCGTGGTGCGGCAAAAGCTTGAGCAACAGTCCAGCGAAGCGGCGTCCGACGCCGAGAACCGACAACCCTGATGCCTGCGCCCCATCCGTTTTCCGCTTACTGGCTAGCCGAGTCAGTACGCCTGCGGGAAGCGCATTGGGGCCCGCTCGAGGACGCCTCGGAAGTGCGCCGGGCGCGCCTGAACGGGCACAGTTTCTCCGAGCGCATCCTGCTGCGCGCCACCTATCTTGCGCAGCGCGAAAAACTCGATGCCCTCATCGCCCAGTGGAGCCGGGGCGCCAGACTGGTGCTTTGGGGCCTGATCATCGCGGCCTTGATTACGGGGGCCAGCGCAGCCCTGGGGGCTCTGGGCGACGGCAGCCGGTCGGTCAATTTGCTGCTGGCCTTGGTCGCCATACTGGGCCTGCACAGTCTTACATTCCTGATCTGGCTGCTCAGCTTCGGCATGACTGGGCACGGATCGTGGCTCGGCCAGCTATGGCTATGGCTGACCCGGAAGCTGGCGCGCGGCCCTGACGCCGCATTGGCGCCACGGGCACTGGTCGATGTGCTGGGCCGCAATGGCGCATTGCGATGGATTCTGAGCAGTATCAGCCATGGCCTATGGACCGGTGCGTTCATCAGCCTGTTGCTGGCCCTGCTTGCGGTATTGTCCACGCGCCGCTATGGCTTCAACTGGGAAACCACACTGCTGTCGGCCGACACCTTCGTCCACCTGACCGCACTGATAGGCTGGCTACCTGGAAAACTCGGCTTCGCCATGCCGCCGGCCGATATGGTGCGCGCCAGCAATGGGCTGCACCGCCTGCCCGAATCCGTACAGGCCTTGTGGTCCAGCTGGCTCATCGGCTGCGTCCTCGTGTACGGCCTGTTGCCGCGGCTCCTGAGCCTGATTCTCGGGCTCATCATGGCCAGGAAAGATCTGGCCGCGATCACCCTGGACGAAAACCTGCCGGGCTACGCCAACCTTCGCGAACGACTGCAGCCAAGCAGCGAACGAATCGACGCGGACGCAGCGGCGGCCGACGGATTCCAAACCCGGATCGAGCATCGCCAGGCCGCAAGCCATCAGGCCGGCGCACCGCTCATTGTCGGCATCGAGTTGCCTCCGGACGAACCCTGGCCTCCATCGGGCCTGGCAGCAGCCATTCAGGACGCCGGCAATATCGATACCCGCGAGCAGCGCATGAGCCTGCTGGATCGCCTGCAAGCTCATCCTCCCAAAAAATTGCTGGTCGTGTGCGACGGACGCCAGACCCCCGACCGCGGGACCATCGCCATTCTGGCCGACCTGGCCAGTATCGCCGCCCAGACCCATCTGCTGCTGTCTCACGGCGCGCCCCCGGAACAGGACACCCGGCTGGCCATCTGGCAAAAGAACCTGGGCACGGCCGGCTTTGCTCCCGAACAAATTCATGAACACGACGCAAGCGCCCTTGCATGGCTGGAGGCGCCAGATCATGACTGAACGCGCTTTCCTGCGCTTGGCTGTGGTCGGCCACACCAATACCGGCAAGACATCCTTGCTGCGCACCCTGACGCGCGACCCCGGTTTCGGCGAGGTTCAGGACAGCCCCGGCACCACCCGCCGCGTCGAAGGAGCGCGCCTGCTCATCGACGACGAAACCGCCGTGGAACTGTTCGATACGCCGGGCATGGAAGACGGGATTGCCCTGCTGGATTACCTCGATCAACTGGCGCAACGCGCCGAACGCCTGGATGGACCGGACCGGATCCGGCGCTTCCTGAATTCACCCGAAAGCAAACGGCGCTTCGAACAAGAAGCGCGCGTGCTGAACAAACTGCTGGATTGCGATGCGGGCCTGTATGTCATCGATGTCCGCGACCCGGTACTGGGCAAGCACAAAGACGAGCTTGCCATCCTGGCCAGTTGCGGCCAGCCCCTGCTGCCGGTGCTGAACTTCACGCACAGCCCCCACCAGCGGGTCGATGCTTGGCGCGAAGCGCTTGCCCGCCTGGGCCTGCATGCCATCGTCGAATTCGATACTATCGCCCCGCCGCTCGATGGCGAAGCGCAGCTTTACGACAAGCTGGCGCTGCTGCTCGATTCACATGCCGGCCTGCTGAAGGCGCTCAAGCACGATATCGCCCAGCAACGCGATATCCGCCGCACCGACGCATCGCGCCTGATCGCCGAACTACTCGTCGACGTGGCCGCCTGGCATCTGGGCAGCGCGCCCGACGACGCATCGATCCTGCAAGCCACCGATACATTGCGCCAGAAGATCCGCCAACGCGAAAACCAGTGCGTCAAGGCCCTGCTCAAGCGGTATAACTTCAGAAGCGCGGATTTTCCGCATCACGCACTGCCCCTGGAAGGCGAACGCTGGGGCATGGATCTGTTTCATCCGCAGGCCGTCAAAGATATGGGCATCCATGTGGGCAAGGGTGTCGCCGCCGGCGCGGCGGCCGGCGCCACCATCGACATTTTTACCGCCGGACTGAGCCTCGGCGCGGCCGCCCTGGCCGGCGCCGCAGTCGGAGGCCTGTGGCAGGGCGCCGACCGTTTTGGCAAGCGCCTGCTGGGACGCCTGAAAGGCTATCGGGAACTCAGCGTCGACGACACGGTATTGCGCCTGCTTGCCGTGCGCCAGGCAAGCCTGGTGCAGGCGCTGGAGCAACGCGGCCACGCCGCGCAAGAACCCATAACGCTGCCGCCCGACCCCGACGATGAAACCTTATCGTCGGGGCGGCAATCAGATCACGGCTTCGGCACCGCCTTGCGCAAAGGCCGCCTGCCCGCGGAACTCAACGAAGCGCGCAGCCAACCTTTATGGTCAACGCTGGCCGACGATTACAGCCCCACCCCCCGGCGCGAACAAATAATCAGGTCGCTGGCCAAAAAACTGGCCTGAGCGACACAAAACCCTCAACGCAAGCGGGGGTGGCGGCCCAGGCGGGGTGAGCGAGTTCCGCGACCGCCCGATCCAGGCGCCGGCCGCGGGCAGTCCTGGCAAAGCCAGGACCGGACGATGCGAGCTCCACCCCGCCTGGGCCGCCACCCCCGCGTCTCAAGAACATGAATAATCGCAACAAGACAGCCCCCCAGATTCACGAGCAATCCACCGGGGGGGCCATTACAACATGACCGGCTCGTCAGGCAGATCGTTCGTGGGTAACTCGCCCTTCGCCAGGGGCGGGCAATGTTCCCGCAAAATGGCTTCGATATCGTCGACCGCCGCCAGCACTCCGGCCACATACTCGCCTTTTTGCAGACGGCTTTGCAACTGCGCGCACACCCGTTCCCACATGGCATTGGGTACGCCAACTCCACGATCCGCAATCAGCTCGATATGATGCCTGTCCAGCGCCAGATACAGCAGAACGCCGGTATTGTGAGGCGTATCCCATACCTTCAGGCGGCCGAACACCTCGAGCGCCCGCAAATGGCTTTTGCGCTCGTGCGCCGGAGACACGGCCTCGACCGCAATCATCAATTCCCCGGTGTGGTCGCGTTCGCCCTGTTTGATAAGATCGGCAATCTGCCTCAACAGCTGCGGGGTAAAGTGCTTGCGGCGCAGCCAATGCCCTTCAAGCATGGCCCACCCCGTGAGCTCCTTCCACTTTCCTCCATCTTGCCGCACTATCTATCTCCTTGATCTGCCGGACTGAGGCTTATTTCATTTCAAATCGGCCATAAGCCGGGGACGAGCCTGGACGCGGCCCAGGGCCCGGCCCACAAACACTACCAGCCACCCGACGCGCCGCCGCCGCCGCTTCCGCCACCGCCACCGCCGAAACCCCCGCCGCCAAAACCTCCACCTCCGCCACCACCGAAGCCCCCCCCGCCAAAGCCGCCCAGGCCACCCAAACCTCCGATCACGCCGCCCGTACGCGAGGCGCGCGCCGAACTGCCGCGCCCGCCAGCGCCTATTGCCCGGCCCACACCGCTCAACACCAGGGCCGCCACGGCGCCCAACAAGGCATAGCCCAGGCTATGGAACATCAGGTACACAAACAGAGCCGCGGCAAATGCCGCGATCGTTGCCGGCAGCACAAATGCCATGAAAATCAGCGGCAGCAACATATGAACAGGCGGCGAATCGCCGCCGGCCTGCTCCGACTTGTACTGCGGCGACGGCGGGGGCAAAGCTTCACCCTTGACCAGCTTGATCAGGCTATCGACCCCCGCCGTCACACCGCCCGCATAATCGCCCTGCTTGAACAAGGGCGTGACCTGCTCGCGTATGATGCGGCCCGCCTGCAGATCGGTCACAGCCCCTTCAAGCCCATAGCCGACCTCGATACGCAGGCGATGGTCGTTCTTGGCAACTACGAACAGGATGCCGTCGTCGACTTTTTTGCGGCCCAGCTTCCATTGATCGAACACATGCGTCGCGTATTGTTCGATGCTGCTGTCGCCCGTCGTGGGCACGATCAAAACAGCAATCTGCGCGCCTTTGCTTTCTTCCAGCGCAGCCAGTTTTTGCGTCAGGCTGGCCTGGGTTGCGGCATCGAGCGTTTTGGTCAGGTCTGTGACCCGCGCCGTCAGGCTGGGGACCGGGGCTTCGGCTGCGCGGGCCCAGGGCGCCAGGCAAGCCAGGTACAAGACACAGCAGGCCAGCATGGCCCCCGCTCGCTTCCACGAAATTGTGGCTGGCATCGCTATATTCATTTCGCCTCCATAAGGCCTGATCCTGGGGTGTGCAAAAAAACGGGCTGAGCAAGTGGCCAGGAGAGAGAGGGTGGCCACAAGAGCCACCCCTACGGGAGCCTTGCCTCTTTGGAAAAATCTTGCCACTCCCGCGAGAACCTTGCCCCCTAGGCAAGCACATTGCCAGGCCAGCGCGATCCGCGCCGGCCTGGCCGGCCGCCCGGCTTACTTTGCGCCTGCCGGCTGCGGAAGGCTGAACTTGACCTCCGGGTCGCGTGTAATTTGATCCTGCTTGGACACGCCATAGTTTTCCATGGTGTGGTAGCCGAAAATCTTGGCGGTAATCAGAGTGGGAAATTGCCGCACCACCAGATTGTAGGCCTGAACCGCCTGTACATAGCGGCCGCGCTCGGTGGCAATGCGATTTTCGGTACCCTCGAGCTGCGTCATCAGGTCGCGGAACAATCCATCGCTTTTCAACTGCGGATAATTTTCCGACACGGCTATCAGGCGCGACAGCGCCGACGACAACTCACCCTGGGCTTGCGTAAATTTTTTCATGACCTCGGGATTGTCCAGGTCTTTGGCACTGATCTGTATGCTGCCCACCTTGGAACGCGCTTCGGTTACCTGGGTCAGCACGGCGCGCTCGTTAACCATGTAGGCATTGACCGAATTGACCAGCTTGGGCACCAGTTCGGCCCGCCGTTCGTATTGATTCAGGGTCTGCGACCACGCCGTCTTGACCTGCTCGTCGAGACGTTGAATATCGTTGTAACCGCAACCCGACAATGCCAAAGCAAGGCAAGACATCAGTAAAAATTGCAAGAATCGTTTCATGGAACGCCTGCCGAAAATGATCAAGACACGAGATTACCGCAGCTTGCCTGTCTCGTGCCAGTTTTTACGCCTGGCAGCGCCCCGGCCCGCGCTCAATTTAACAAAGCCTTACTTTTTCAGCTTGAAGCGCGTGGCGCTCAATCATATGAGCACGCCGACGCCAACTACGTTACAATGCCTTCTTTCGCGCGTCGTGCCAGTCAACGCGCGTCTTGCAAGCTGTTCCAAGCCTTGCCTGCTGAACCTTCTCAGCCCTCAACTTCTTTTTTCGTCTGCCTAGATTGGTCTCTCTCAACTCGAGCGATAGGCTGTCGCTGGAGTTTTTTTCTTGAATACCCAAATCCCCTTTGCCTCCCTAGGTCTGGCAGAACCCCTTCTGCGCGCCATCTCGGACACCGGCTATACACACCCCACGCCCATCCAGGCACAGGCCATACCCGAAGTGCTGAAGGGCGGCGACCTGCTGGCCGCGGCCCAAACCGGCACCGGTAAAACGGCCGGCTTCACCCTGCCCATCTTGCATCTTCTCATGCAAAATCCGATCGGCCTCAGAAAGCCCGGGCGGCCCCGCTGCCTGATCCTCACGCCAACCCGTGAGCTGACCGCGCAGGTCGAAGAGTCGGTACGCACGTATGGCAAACACACGCCGCTGCGCTCCATGGTGATGTTCGGCGGAGTCAATATCAACCCGCAAATCAGCTCGCTGCGCAAGCCGCTCGACATCCTGGTTGCCACTCCCGGCCGCCTGCTGGATCATGCCCAGCAAAAAACCGTGGATTTGTCCGGCGTGGAAATCCTGGTGCTCGACGAAGCCGACCGCATGCTCGACATGGGCTTCATCCGGGACATACGCCGCATCCTTGCCCTGCTGCCCAGGACCCGCCAGAACCTGTTGTTCTCGGCCACGTTCTCGGACGAAATCCGCGAACTCTCCAAAGGCGTGCTGAACAACCCGACCGAAGTTTCGGTTGCCCGCCGCAACACCGCCTCCGAGCTGGTGAGCCAAAGCGTGGTCATCACCGAGGCATCCCACAAACGCGATCTGCTCAGCCACATTATTCGTGAAAGCGGCTGGCACCAGGTGCTGGTGTTCACGCGCACCAAGCATGGCGCCAATCGCCTCGCGGAAAAACTGGTCAAGGACGGCCTGTCGGCCGCCGCCATCCATGGCAACAAGAGCCAGGCCGCGCGCACCCGGGCATTGGCCGGCTTCAAGGACGGCAAGGTCGCCGTGCTGGTCGCCACCGATATTGCCGCACGCGGGCTGGATATCGATCAATTGCCCAATGTGGTCAATTTCGAGTTGCCCAATGTCCCCGAAGACTATGTGCACCGCATCGGCCGCACCGGCCGCGCCGGCACCGAAGGTTCCGCGCTGTCGCTGGTGGACCGCACCGAAATGAAGCTGCTCGGCGCCATTGAAAAGCTGCTCAAGAAGTCCATCGACCGCACCACGATCGAAGGCTGGTCACCCTCGCTGGTCAAGCCCGAACCGGCCGGCGCACGCGACGAGCGCGATGACCGGCCCGCACGGCGCTCGAACACCTCCGGTCGCCCGCAGCGAAATGCCGGCCGGCCAGGTGAAACAGGACGCTCCGCGCCCCGATCACGCCAGGAAGGCAATGGCCGCGGCGCTCCCCGCCAGGCAGCTCCATCGACCGGCGCCGCCGCGGCGCGCCCTCGCACCAGCAGCCGGCCGTCCAGTGCACGCCCCGCCGCACTTCTGGGCAAATAAGGCATACTAGCGGAACGCCTCCAAACTCTCCCTCTGCCGAACCATGTCCTTTTCCACCTGGCTTGCCTTTTTCGCCGCATCCTGGGCCATCTCGTTTTCGCCCGGGCCGGGGGCCATCTCCGCCCTGGCATCGGGGCTGAAATACGGTTTTCGGCGTGGTTACTGGACCACCATAGGCCTGATTTGCGGCATTATGTGCCAGGTCCTGGTGGTCGGGATCGGCCTGGGAGCCCTGCTGGCGGCGTCCGAACTGGGCTTCAGCATCGTCAAGTGGCTGGGTGTGGCCTACCTGATCTATCTGGGCTGCAAGCAATTCCGCACCGACGCTTCGCCCGTGGCGGTCGAAGCCAAAAGTCTCGAGACTTTTAAAATCCGGGAACTCATTGCGCGCGGCTGGCTCGTCAATATCACCAATCCGAAAGGTACGGTATTTCTGCTGGCGGTGGTTCCCCAATTCCTGAATCTGTCGGCCTCCCTGACGCCGCAATACCTGATCATAGGCGCCACGCTGTGCTTCACCGACCTGGTCGCCATGGGGTTCTATACGGCCCTGGCATCCAAGGTGCTGAAGCTGTTGCGCAACCCGCGCCACGTACGCTGGCTCAACCGCGCCTTCGGCACCCTGTTTATTCTGGCCGGCACCGTGCTTGCCACGTTCAGCCATCACAAATAAGTGCCCGGGCGCGCAAGCGCCGGCCACTAGAGAATCACACGCTAAAATCCACCCATGAGTCTCAGTCACGAAGTCGCACGGCGGCGCACCTTTGCCATTATTTCCCACCCCGATGCGGGAAAAACCACCCTCACCGAAAAACTCCTGCTGTTTGCGGGCGCCATTCAGATCGCCGGCAGCGTCAAGGCCCGCAAGGCCAGCCGGCATGCGTCCTCGGACTGGATGGAAATCGAGAAGCAGCGTGGCATTTCAGTTGCTTCGTCGGTCATGCAAATGGAATACCGCGATTGTGTGCTGAACCTGCTCGATACCCCTGGGCACCAGGACTTCTCCGAAGACACCTACAGGGTGCTGACCGCCGTCGACGCGGCTCTCATGGTGATCGATGCGGCCAACGGCGTCGAGCCGCAGACGATTCGCCTGCTGCAGGTCTGCCGCGCCCGCAATACGCCTATCATCACTTTTATCAACAAGCTCGACCGGGAAGTCCAGGAGCCGCTGAACCTGTTGTCGGAAATCGAATCGCACCTGGGCATGGACGCCGTTCCTTTTTCCTGGCCGGTAGGCATGGGCCGGTCGTTCGGCGGGGTATTCGACATACGCCGCGACCGGATGCGTGTCTTCAAAGCCGGGCAGGAACGCCGCGGCGACCAGAACGAGATCATCGAAGGGCTGCAGAACCCGAGCATCGCCGAACGGTTCGGCGATGCCTTTGCCAAAGCCAGCGAGGAAATCGAGCTTATCAACGCGGCCGCGCCCAGTTTCGACCAGGCCGCTTTTCTGGCGGGCAGGCAAACGCCTGTTTTCTTCGGTTCGGCGATCAATAATTTCGGCGTCCAGGAAGTGCTTGACGCGCTGGTCGACCTGGCGCCCAAGCCAGGCCCGCGCACGGCGCTGCAGCGCGAAGTCCAGCCCGAAGAACCGAAGTTCAGCGGGGTGGTGTTCAAGGTCCAGGCCAATATGGACCCTTCGCATCGCGACCGGGTCGCCTTTGTCCGAGTCAGTTCGGGCCGTTTCGACCGCGGCATGCGTCTCAAGGTCTCGCGCACCGGCAAGGAAATGCGCCCCAACAATGTGGTGTCTTTTCTATCGCAGCGCCGCGAGCTTCTCGACGAGGCCTATGCGGGCGACGTCATCGGGATACCCAACCACGGCGTCCTGCAATTGGGCGACGTGCTGACCGAAGGCGAAAACCTGCAGTTCACCGGCCTGCCTTTTTTTGCGCCCGAACTATTCCAGGCGGTTGAAGTCAAAGATCCTTTACGCACCAAGCAACTGCGTATAGGCCTGACCCAGCTTGGGGAAGAAGGTGCAATCCAGGTGTTTCGCCCCGAAGCGGCAGGGGGTTCTTTGCTGCTCGGCGCAATCGGCCAATTGCAATTCGAGGTCGTCGCTCATCGTCTCAAAACCGAATACAGCGTCGACGCCCGCCTCATGCCATCGCGTTACAACATGGCACGTTGGATTACATCTGACGATCCCAAGGCTTTGCGCAAGTTTCTGGATGCCAATGCCGCGCATATCGCCTATGATGTCGTCGACGCCGCAGCCTTTCTGATCAGCTCTCCCGCGCAGTTGCGCGTGGCCGAAGAGCTCTATCCCAAAGTGCAATTTCATGCCATGCGTGAGCACGGCGGCAAGGTATTCAGTGAAAAGGCCTGAGTTTATACTAGGTTTAACTTTATAGACCGAGGGTAAGAATGTCCTGGCGTTTTATGTTTGTTGTACTGCTGCTGGCCGCAGGCGCCTCTACATGGGGGGGGCTGCATCTGGGAGACTGGCTGGTGGCTCACGGGCCCGTAGCCGCAACGGTTCCCGGCCAATCCCAGGTTGCCGCCGTGCCGGTACTCGATTCCAATGGCCATCCTTATGTAGCTCAGCCGCCTCAGCCGCAGGTTGATGGCCGTCTGGCGGTACCCGAGCCCTTGCCTCCGGTGGCCTGGGCCATTCCCGACAAGTCGCTGACGCAAGCCCCGCCCAATCCGACGGTCGATCTGGCCACAACGACCATTACCATGGATGAAGCCAAGCAAATCGCCGCATCCGGGGCAGGTCAACCGCTGGTGGGTATTGCCGATGTGGGCGGGCTCGGCCTGGGTTCAAGCAGTGGGCAGCCAGTGCAGCCCATACAACCGATACAGCCGATACAGCCTATAGAAGCGCCTCCGCCTCCCAGCGCGCCGCCTGCGAATACCAGCAGGGCATGGCAGGCCAGCTTGCGTCAGGAAATTCAGGCGTGTAGCGCGCAAGGCTTTTTCGACAGGCCCAGTTGCGCCTGGGCGGCTCGCAACAAGTATTGCGAACCGAATAATGCCTGGGGAAAGGTACGCGATTGCCCTGCCAAGAGCTTTTAAGCTGGAGCGTTTCCGGTTAGGTGTTTACGGCATTGAGTGCGTTTGAGTCACTTTCGTTTTGAGCCGTTTTTGGGCTTGATCTGTGGCTTTTGGACTGTGCGTTGTTGTGTTGGCGGCGGTTAATTCTATAAAGACGCCGCAGGGTGGGCGGTGCTGTGCAGTCCGGCACGTCCAGCGGTCGTGGTGCTGCGCACCCCGACTGCCCGGGTCTGCCTCGTCCAGGCGGGCGTCGGGCCAACTCGCGTCGCCCCGCGTTGCGGGTCGCCACTCAGACAGGGCCCGCCGAAGGCCCCCGCCTTCCCTTCGTCAGCGCCCGGCGCTGGACTACCGCCGGACTACACAGCACCGCCCACCCTGCGGCTTGCGTTGAGGCAATGCACCGAGGTATACATTGGGGAAGCCGCGTTGAGCCAATCACAGGCTACGTTGAGGCATCGGGCGCTTAATAAATCCAGGGTTCGGCACATCGTGGTGTAGTGGCCACGTGATAGAAGGCATGGGTGCGGGCACGTTAACGGTTCTATAGGTGCAGGCCCATTAACGGTAGGTACAAGCACGTTGATTCTAGGCATGCCGCAACGTGAGCCGTCTATCGGGGCTTGGGGTCAGGACCGGCGTAAGGCGTGCGCCGGATTTAGCTCGGCAAGGCGGGGGTAGTCGGCGGGCGCTGTCTGAGCGTCGTCCCGCAGCGCGGGGCGACGCGAGTTCGCCCGACGCCCGCCTTGACGTGCTAAATCCGGATGAAGCACGCCGTGCCGGTCCTGACCCCAAGTCCCGATAGACGGCGTCTTTAAATACCAAAGCGACCAATCCACCAAATCCCGCAAACACCTCGAACCCAAAAATACTCTAGCTACTCATCCATCTGAGATTGCAGATAATTCTGCAACCCTACTTGATCGACGAGCTCGATTTGCGTCTCGAGCCAGTCGATGTGCTCCTCGGTATCGTTGAGTATGTCCTGGAACAAATCGCGCGACACAAAATCGCGCACCGACTCACAGTACGCCATGGCTTCCTTCACGGTTTCCTGAGCGCTGGATTCCAGCGTGTGATCGCACTTGAGTATTTCCGGCACATTCTCGCCTATCAGGAGCTTGTGCAAGTCTTGCAGATTGGGCAAGCCGTCAAGCATCAAAACCCGTTCGATCAGGCGATCGGCATGCTTCATTTCGCCAATCGACTCTTCGTATTCGTGCTTGCCCAGTTTGTTCAGCCCCCAATGGCGCAGCATGCGCGAATGCAGGAAGTACTGATTGATGGCGCTTAATTCGTTTTTAAGTTGTTTATTGAGATACTGGATAACGGTTTTATCGCCTTTCATGGCCATGCTCCTGAATCAGTCGGTCGAGCGCCCGCCAACAGCTGGATACGCCTGCGACGCTAATGGTCTGTACCGATGTAAGCCTACCACGCTGACACGATATTTTCATTGGCGGAGCGCGCCTGAAACCGTCCGTCGAGCCTTGCAAGACGAATCTTGATGTAAATGCAAATGATTTAATTTGTTGGTGTGAATCAACAAGAAATGGCGGCGGAAACAAGCCTGCTGGCACCTGCCGCGCGCGCGAAGCGCGAATCCGTGTCTGAATTATGGCTGAATGACGTCGCGGCCAGCCTCGCAATGCGTTCGTTGCGGCGGGCCATTTTTATTGTAACTACTTGTGTTTAAAACCACGGGAACCGTAGTTCTCCAGAAGGAAGATCCGGCCAGGCGCCGACAGGCAAATCAGGCGCGGCGGGCCACGACTTCGATCAATACGGAGGTATCTGCGGTAGAGTCGTTAGCCGCGGCACCCACCAGCGCACCCGCCCCCAGACCATGTTCGCTGGCGGCGTGTCCTGCATGGCGCCCGCCCGGCAGGTATTCAGCGGCGGCTTCGGCGCAGCAACCGCAGCAGGTCGCCACCCCAAGTCGGGCTTGAAGGTCGGAAAGCGTGCTGGCCCCTTCGGCTACTGCCGATTGAACATGACGCTCGGTGATTCCGTTGCAGATACAAATGAACATGAGAATAATTATCATCCAAGATACAAAAAAAATCAATCCTGGCTGGATTCTTTTGACTCACTGTTGCTGACAGGCCTCAGGCCAGCGCCGCGAACCTGCCTAACGCAGCTCCAGGGAGGCCCTGGCCTTACGCAGCGAGGCTGGCTCTATGCCCGCCGCCTCGCGGTATTTCGCCACCGTACGGCGCGCAATCACAACGCCCTGCTCATTCAGCCTGAGCGCTATCTGGCTATCGGACAGAGGCTTTTTGCCCGATTCCTCGGACACCAGCTTGAGGATCAGGGACCGTACAGCCGCCGCCGAAGTGGCCGTGCCGTCATCGGTGCCCAACGCAGCACCGAAAAAACGTTTCAGTTCGAAAACGCCCCAGGGCGTCGTCACATATTTCTGCCGGGTGGCTCGCGACACAGTCGACTCGTGCATCGCGAGTTCGTCGGCGATATCGCGCAACAGCAGGGGGCGCATGCCTTGCATGCCCTGCTCGAAAAACTCCTGCTGCCGATCGACTATGGCTTGCGTCACGCGCAAAATCGTCTCGAACCGCTGGCCAACGCTCTTGATCAATCCGTAGGCCTGCTGCAATTGCTCGTGCAGCAGGCCGCGGCCCTGCTCCCGGGCCAGCCAGTGCTCGTACTGGGCATTGACGCGCAAGCGGGGCATTACCGCGGGATTCAGGCTCGCCAGCCATCGATTCCTGACTTTACGCACCAGCACGTCGGGGTTGACATAATCGGCCAGCGAGCTTGCCCAGGCGCGTCCTGGCCTGGGTTCCAGCGCCAGGAGCACGCGATGCGCCCGGCTGAGGGTCTCGTGAGTGCAGGACAGGGCCTCGCACAATTTGCCCAAATTGCCCGACGCCAGCAAATCGAGATGCCGCCGGGCCAGTTGGCGGGCGCAAGCCACTACGGACGCATCGCACCCTTTTACTGCTTCGGACTGATCCATTTGCAACAACAGGCAGTCTGCCAGCGACCGCGCGCCTACTCCGGGAGGATCAAAGGACTGCAGCAAGCTCAAGGCTGTGGCCAGTTCATCGGCATCGATTTCGATCTCGGGCGGCAAACAGGCTGCGATTTCCTCCAGGGACGACAGCAAGTAGCCATTTTCGTCCAGTTCCTCGATCAACAGCGTTACCAGCGCGATATCCCTGGGTAGCGCCCGCGTCAGATGCAGTTGGCGCAATAAATGCTGCTGCAGGGTTTCCGCCTGCGCCGCCTCGGGCCGCGTCGGTTCGCCGTCAGGGTCGTCGCCGCGGTTGGGTAAAGCCAACAATGACCAGTCCTCGCGCGGCGAGTCGGGCTCGCCGGGTTCCGCATCGGCCGTATCAATGTCATACTCTTCCTGCCGTTCAAGCAAGGGGTTGTCCAACATTGCCTGGGCGATTTCATTTTCCAGATCTTGCGCCGATAGCTGCAGGAATCGAATCGATTGCTGCAGCTGAGGGGTCAGCGTCAATTGCTGATGATGACGAAGTTCTAGGGACTGGCGCGATTGCATAGGTACAATATTTTGCATGAAACAGAATTCAACACCACAACCCACTCGTCACGACGACTCCTTGCTGCGCAACGCCCTGCTCAAGCTTACGGCCACGCAAAAAATCATCTGCACGGTCGTCATCGCCGTGGTTGCGCTTGTCTGGTACGACCTTCTTAACCGTCTGGTGGCCTTTGGCCACGGTATTGATTACTCGGGATTGCACGCATTCGGGCCGCAAGCCGTGGAACTGCTGAAACAATACAACCCCTTCTTCTGGTGGGCGGTGGTGGCGCTTTGCACCCTCATTATTGCCTATTTTCTGTACCGCTTCGTACGCAGCAGCCAGCGTCAGGTGCGCAGCAAGCTGGTCAGCGCCGAAATGTTCAACGAACTCGTCACACAGCTCTCCGAACCAGCCAAAGAGGTTTTGCGCTGGGCCTGGCACGATCGCCGCGATCCCGTCAGCGTTGGCGATTTACAACATACGGCGCGGGAATTGCGGGCGCGCCGCGCCGCAAAAATCAATCTGGCGCGCGAGCACGCGCTGGCCCTCGATGCAAAAACTCCCGCTGCCTCCGATGGCAAAAACTTGCAATCTTCATAAAAATATGGTCGACTAGTGGGATGGAACCACGTATTTTTTCTCTCAAGACAAATACTCGCAGCTGCGCTGCGGGTAGCGTCGCGGGTTCCCGTCTCCTGGCTATCACGCTATCGCTGCTACTACCGATCGGTTGCCGGACCTAGCGTCCTGTGGCAGTTCGGCAGCCCTCACGCCACGCATTTTCCGTCACCAGTACATTCGACGCGCCCGAATTCATTAATTCCGCATCCTGGTGACCATGGCTGTAGATTTTGCTAAATAGGTGCAATATGCTTTCCACCCCCTCAGACAAATACCGTCCATTCAGTCCGTTCGCCCGTGAGTTCTCCGAGCGAACCTGGCCCAGCAAACGCATCACTCATCCCCCTATCTGGATGAGCACCGATTTGCGCGATGGCAACCAGTCCCTGATCGAACCCATGAGCGTGGAACGCAAGCTGCGTTTCTTCGAGCAGCTTCTGAAAATCGGCTTCAAGGAAATCGAGGTCGGTTTTCCTTCTGCCTCGCAAACCGATTTCGATTTTGTGCGCAAACTGGTCGACGAGCACCGTATCCCGGACGACGTCACGATCATTGTCCTGACCCAGTCGCGCGACGAATTGATACGCCGCACGGTCGAATCGGCAGCCGGTGCCAAGCAAGCCATTGTGCATATGTACAACGCATGCGCTCCAGCATTCCGCAAGATCGTCTTCAACATGAGCAAAGACCAGATCAAAGAGGTCGCGGTCAACGGCACACGGCTTATCAAGGAATACACGAAGCAGCACCCCGAAACCCAATGGCGCTATGAATATTCGCCTGAAGTATTCAGCACGACCGAGCCGGAATTCGCACTGGAAGTCTGCAACGCCGTCGGCGAAGTCTGGCAGCCCACGCCTGAATCGAAAATCATTTTCAATCTGCCCGCCACCATCGAGGCCACCACGCCCAATCTGTATGCCGACCAGATCGAATGGATGCATAAAAACCTGGACCGCCGCGACAGCGTTGTGCTGAGCGTCCATCCCCATAACGACCGCGGCACCGCCGTGGCGGCTGCCGAATTTGCCGTGATGGCTGGCGCCGACCGTATTGAAGGCTGCCTGTTCGGCAACGGAGAGCGTACCGGCAACGTCGATCTGGTTACGCTGGCGCTCAATCTTTATACACAGGGCATACATCCGGGACTGGACTTCTCGGATATCGATGAAGTGCGCCGCTGTGTCGAGTACTGCAACCAATTGCCGGTTCATCCCCGCCATCCTTATGCGGGCGATCTGGTATTCACGGCATTTTCAGGCTCCCACCAGGACGCCATCAAAAAAGGCTTTGCGCTGCAGCAGCCCGATGCCTTGTGGGAAGTCCCTTATCTGCCCATCGATCCGGCCGACCTGGGCCGCAGCTACGATGCGGTCATCCGCGTCAATAGCCAGTCGGGCAAGGGGGGCGTTTCGTACCTGCTCGAACAAGAGCACGGCCTGACCCTGCCGCGGCGCCTGCAAATCGAATTCAGCCGCGCCATCCAGCGCGTCACCGACGAAACCGGCGCCGAAGTCACGGCCGCGGCGGTCTACGATATTTTCAGCAGGGAATACCTCGAGCAGGAACATCCCCTGAAATTAATCCGCCATCGCATTACCGGCGATCCCAAGGCGAATGCCGGGCAACAATTCAGCATCGAAGCCGAGATCGAAGAAAATGGCGAAGTGCGTCATCTGGTCGGCAAAGGCGACGGGGCCATTGCCGCTTTCGTCGATGCCCTGAACCTGCCCATACGCATCATGGACTATCACGAGCATGCCATCGGCACCGGTACCGACACACGCGCCGCATCCTATGTGGAATTGCGGGTGGGCGATTCAGCAACAGGCTTCGGCGTGGGAATACACCGCGACATCGTTACGGCCTCGTTTCTGGCGATCCTGACTGCCGTCAACCGCCACTCGGCAACGGTCGACCAGGCCGCCGAGGTGCTGCTGGCTTAAATCGGGAATCGTTCGCAAGCGGGATCCGGTGGCATTGGCCACCGGACGCGTGCAAAGAAGTCCGGCCGCGACGGCCGGGCGCGGCACTACGCGGCTCTTACCACTTGGGGGCAGGCTCCCATAAAACATCGGTATTATGCTCGCGCGACAGTTTGAGCATGGCCAGCAAGGGCCAGGCACGACGGCGAAAGCTCACGGCCTGCGCAATGGGGTGCTCTCTGGAGTCGCTGTGATCGTCGTCGGAGAATTCCGACTCGGTATCGGTCGCAATCGCATTTTCGATGCCGGCAATCGCCGAACTGAGCTGGTCGCGCGTAATGACGCCACGCTCGGGCAAAGTGTCGATGTAGGGTTTGCCGGCCGCCTGCAATATGGGAAGCGCATGCTTTTCAAACATGAGCACTTCAGCCGCAGCCTTGGAATAAAAAACAACTAACATGCTTCGGTTTCCCTCAATGGACACATGGATACACTACCTGATCTTTCATAGACTGCCAAGCAGCAATATGAATGCTTTCCATTTTAGCGGAGAGCGTCATGGCACGGCACTCCCGGGCATTTTTATTTCTGCTTGCGCTGTCGGCCGGCATCCCTGCGTGGGCGCAAACGACCTGCGGCCCGTCGGCGCTGGGCGAACCTTGCGCGCAGGGCGGCATCGCAACGCTGCCCGGCAACAACGAACCAGGCCTGAACCTGGGCGTCGGCAACCCCATTCATCTGGTCACCGGCAATAAGTACCAGCAAGAAATCGATCTTCCCGCCAGCCGCCATGCCCCCGAACTGGAACTGCGACGCCACTACAACTCGCTGGACCGCCGCGATTCTGCGCTGGGGCCGGGCTGGGCCCTATCCTACGACACGCGCCTGTTTCACGCGGGCGGCCGCTGGCAAATCATACAGGCCGACGGCAGCCGCATCACGTTCACCCATACGGGGCCTGAACGCACGCGACATGGCACCCTGCAGGCCCAGGCACAGCAATGGATCTGGACATGGCCCAACGGTCAGCAAAATCATTTTGACCGCCACGGGCGCCTGATCCGCATACTATTTACAAAAGGGCGCACTCTCGACATCGAACGCCGGAACACAGCTGGGCCGGAATTCGGCACTATTTCCAGGCTGACCGCCGGGCATGGCCCCAGCCTGGATTTCGCTTACCAAATACTGAACAATCGGGCATACCTAAGCCGAATCGACACCCACGCCGGATCCTTTCACTACCACTATGAAGCCATTCCCGCCCAAACCGATGGCGCCCGCCCGTCCGGCCCATGGCGTCTGCAACGGGTCACCCGGCCCGACGGCATGCAGCGGCGCTATCTGTACGAACCCGCGCTGCAGGCGGGCCACCCTTTCCATCTGACCGGCATCGAACTCGTCTCGGCCGACGGGCAACACCGCCAACGCATCCGCACATGGGCCTACAACGCAGGCGGACGCGCCATCCTGTCGATCCGCGGCGGTCCGCAAGACACCCAGGACAAACTGCGCATCCGCTACCTGAGCCAAGCCGGTACGCACAGCGAAGGAATCACCGAAATCACGAACACAGCGGGGCAACGCACCCTGTTCCATACCGCACTGAAAGGCGGGCGTCAGGTGCTGCTGAAAGTCACGGGCGCTCCCTGCGCCGGATGTGCGGCGCCCGAAAGCCAGGCCCGCTACGACCCGCAGGGGCGTCTCGCGCAAATCAACGACATGACGATCACCCGATCCGCCTCGGGTGCAATCGAACGGATCGGCAACCCGTCTTCCGGATGGCCCGGACTGGTGCTGCATTACCAGCAGCCAGGCCACAGAACATCCTGGAGCACGCCCCTGACCGGCACCGAACTCACGCAGTTCGATGCCCGGCGGCGTCCCGCGAAAAAGGTGTTTGCCAATGGCGACCGCTGGGAATACGACTACGATTCGGCAGGCCGCCCGGTTCAGATACGGCAAAAAAACGCAGAAACGACGCAAAAAACCCGGCTCGGCTGGAGCGGACCGCTGCTGGCACGCATCAACCATCCCCACGAAAACGAATATCGCGGCTACGACTCGAAAGGCCGCCTGACCCAGCGCCGCATCGAACGCCCGTCGCCGGCCTGGGGCCCCCGCGTGCGTTACACCGAAGCATTCGACTATGACGGCGAACACCGCCTGACGCGGCATCATTTGCCTGAAGGCGGCGCCTTGCACTACCGCTGGGACAAGCACGGACGACTCCAGGCTATCGACTGGCAAGACTCACGGCAGCAAATGCACAGTGTCATCGCCGGCACGGCGCAACAACCCGGCTATCAGTACGGCAACGGCTTGCAACTGCAGGGCTTGCTGTCCGGGCGGCACGTCACCGATCTGGTCCTGCATCGCGGCACCGAGCTGATCTGGGCGCAGCATCAGTCCTACGACCGATACGGCCGCCTGCAACAAGAACGGCACAATGCGCCTTCGGAAAATCATGCCGAAACCTGGCATTACGCCTATGATGCCGGCTCGCGGCTCGCCGGCGCCCGGAAACTTGCGAACCCCGCCGTCTGGTATGCCTGGCATGCCGATGGCTCGCTGGCGGCGCACGGCCGGCCACAGCACACACTGAAGCACTCCATACAGCGCGACGCCAGTGGGCTGCCCAAGACCTATCAGGACTACGCCTTGCATTACGGGCCCAATCGGCGCCTGACCGCTGTAAGCCGCCGGGGCAAACGCCTGGACACCTACCGTCACAATGCCTTTGGCCAGCGCATTGCAAAAATCTCGACCGGCAGTCGTACCGACTACTTCTACTGGAACAACCAGCTTGTGGCCGAAGCCCGCCACCGCCAGCGCGCCGGCACACCCTCGGGGGCCGAAGGGTCCCATATCAGCCGCCGCTATATTTATGCCGGACATGCGCTGGTCGGTTTCATCGACTACTCCGCCGAACCAGGCACTGCGGGCGACGTCCCATCGGCAAGCTTGTACGCCGTGCATTCCGATCTGCTCGGCGCTCCGCGCGTCGTCACCGATGCCCAACAAAAAATACGCTGGCTGGCCACCTACAGCCCGACCGGGGCGGCCACGCGGGTCGCCGGCGACCTGACGCTCGATTTGCGCCTGCCCGGCCAAATTGCCGATCAAAGCACCGGCTGGCACGACAACCTCCTGCGCGCTTACCTGCCCGGCCTGGGCCAATACCTGGAACCCGACCCGCTCGGCCCCATTCCCGTCAACCAGGCGCTGGGCTATGCGAATCAGCGGCCCAAGCGCTACACAGACCCCCTGGGGCTGTTGCTGTTTGCCTTCGATGGCACCCGCAACAGTCCCGTGTCGCAAACCAATGTCTGGAAAATGAGCCAGTGGTACCAGGATGGCCCGGTTTTTTATCACAGCGGGCCCGGCAACCCGAACTACCTGGACTGGGACGCCATCACCGCCTACAACGCGCCGCGCATTATCGACGCGCAATGGCAGGCACTGCTCGACGAACTCGCCCGCCCCAGCCTGCTGCGAGAAACCATACCCATCGATATCCTGGGATTTTCGCGGGGCGCCGCCCTGGCACGGCACTTCGGCAATCAGATCAACCAATATGTCGAGAACGGCCTTTTTTCCTATACCGACAGCGCCAGGGGGCTGATAAGCGCCTGCGTCGACCTGAGATTCATGGGGTTGTTCGACACCGTCGCCCAGTTCGGCCTGGCGGGCATGCATAACACCAGCTACGACCTGAGCATCGCCGCCGCCTGGGAGTGGGTGGCCCATGCCGTCGCATTGCAGGAACGGCGCTGGCTATTTCCGCTCACGACCGCGGCCGACAGCCTCGGAAACAATACCATCGAAGCGCCATTTGTCGGGGCGCACGCCGATATCGGCGGAGGCCTGGCCATCGACGACGAGGGCCGCCCCAACTCGCGCGGCGATCTGTCCGATGTGGCCCTGAACTGGATGCTGTGGCAGGCGCGGGCCGCCTCCCTGCGATTCGATACCGCGCCCTTGGCGGATCGCGAAATTACCGAGCCCATCCTGCACGATCAGCGCTCGGCGCTGGCCCGCTCCGCACAGAACGGCGACCGGGCCGTCGACGCCGCCGACGGCTCCACGCAACTCACCTACCAGGACGACCACCCGCAACTGGGCAGGGCCCGCCGAGAAGTCACCGAACAGCTCATCCGGCGCATCCAGGACTGGCGCCGCAGCGATACCACCGAAGTCGGAAGCGTCGATATGGACGGCTATGCGCAATGGCTGCAAAACGAATTGGGCTGGCAGGCCTTGCCGGTATAAGAGGGCCTCCCCCTTCCGCTTCAGGACGCCAGAAGGCAAATCACGCTATCATTTATACCTTCCCGGTTTTGCCGCAACATGCAGTGCGCGGCCCGGCCGTTCCAATACTATCGGGGTCCTTCCGCCGCCCTGTTTTGCCAACTACAAAGCCTTATGCTCCCAGAGCAACAAAAACAGCTTATTTCATTGATACGGGCCGCCGTAGCCCAGATCGTTCCCGATGCAGCGCCCAATATCCTGCTCGAACGCCCTAAAGTGGCCGCCCATGGCGATATCGCCACCAATGTGGCCATGCAGATCGCCAAGCCAGCCAAACGCAATCCGCGCGAACTGGCGCAACAAATTGTCCAGGCGCTACTGGCCCAGCCGGACACCCAGGCGCTGATCGCGTCGGCTGAAATCGCCGGCCCTGGTTTCATCAATTTCCGCCTGACCGCCGCGGCCCGCCAGGCTGTCATCGCCCAGGTCTCGACCCAGGGCGATGAATACGGCACCCTGGCACCCACCGGCGAAAAAATCCTGGTGGAATTCGTCTCGGCCAACCCGACCGGCCCGCTGCATGTCGGCCACGCCCGCCAGGCGGCGCTGGGCGATTCGCTCTGCCGCCTGTTCAAGGCCCAGGGCTACGACGTTACCCGCGAGTTCTATTACAACGATGCCGGCAATCAAATCGATAATCTGGCCATCAGCGTACAGGCCCGGGCCAGGGGCATCGCGCCCGATTCGGATCAATTCCCCGCCGATGGCTACCGGGGCGACTACATCCTCGACATTGCCCGGGACTTCCAGGCAGGCGCCACAGTCCAGGCCTCCGACGGCATAGCGGTCACAGCCACCGGAAACGTCGACAGTCTTGACGACATACGCCGCTTTGCCGTGTCGTACCTGCGCCGCGAACAAGACCTGGATCTCCAGGCCTTCAGCCTGAAATTCGATAACTACTATCTCGAAAGTTCGCTGTACACCAGCGGCCGCGTCGAAAAAACCGTCCAGCAACTGATTGCGGCCCACCATACCTACGAAAGCGAAGGCGCGCTGTGGCTGCGCACCACCGAACTGGGCACGGGCGACGACAAAGACCGCGTCATGCGCAAATCCGAGGGCGGCTACACCTATTTCGTGCCCGATGTCGCCTACCACGTGGCGAAATGGGAACGCGGCTTTCACCGCGCCATCAACATCCAGGGCAGCGATCATCACGGCACGATCGCGCGGGTGCGCGCCGGCCTGCAAGGCCTGGGCCTGGGCATTCCCAAAGACTTCCCAGCCTATATCCTGCATAAAATGGTCAAGGTCGTGCGCGACGGCGTCGAAGTAAAAATCTCCAAACGGGCCGGCAGCTACGTCACCATGCGCGACCTGATAGACTGGGTTGGGCAGGACGCTGTACGATTCTTCCTGATTCAACGGCGGGCCGATTCCGAATTCGTCTTCGATATCGACCTGGCCCTGTCCAAGAACGAAGAGAATCCGGTTTATTACGTGCAGTACGCCCATGCCCGCATCTGCTCGATGCTGAACCAGTCCAGCGATCAATCGGCGCAGATTGCCGCCGCCGACACGCGCCTGCTCACGGCACCGACCGAATTCGCCCTGATGCAGCGCCTGGCCGAATACCCGAATACGGTAACTCTGGCCACCCAGGAACTCGCGCCGCACCACATCGCGTTCTGGCTGCGCGATTGCGCCGCCGATTTCCACGCATGGTATAACGCCGAGCGCGTCCTGGTCGACGATACCAATCTGAAACTGGCACGCCTGCGCCTGGCGCATACCACCCGCCAGGTGATCGCCAGCGGCCTGGCGCTACTCGGGGTATCCGCCCCCGAAAGGATGTAATCCGCTTCCATGGCACGTTCCACTCGCAAATCATCAAACTCCAGGTCCGGCGGCAGCACTCTGTTCGGGATGCTGGCCGGACTCATCATAGGCCTCGCCCTTGCAGCGGGTGTAGCCGTCTTCGTGGTCCGCGCACCCATGCCCTTTGTGGATCACGCCACTCGCGATCCGGCGCAAACCCTGCTGCCCGATGTCAAAGATGCGCCCGATCCCAATATTGGCCTGTACGGCAAGGACGGCGTGGCTGGCGCAGTACCGACCGGACCCATGAATACCACACCCCTGCCCTTGCCCAATAACGCTCCCCAGGTTGCGGGCAAGCCGGCGGCACCGGCGGCCAACGACAACATCAGCAAATTGATTGCCACGCTGACCGACAACAGCAAACCCCAGGCGGCCAAACCCGCAACGCCACACACGGCCCCCGCAGCCGGCCGTGCATCTGCCGCGCCCGAGTTCAAGCCCGCACCCGCAGCCAAAGCGGCACCTCCGGCCAACACCCAGACGATTTATTATCTGCAGGCGGGCGCATTTCATTCCAATAGCGATGCCGAAGCCGTCAAGGCACAGATTCTTCTCCTGGGCCTGCCCGCCGAAGTCCAGAAGGCCCAGGTCAACGGATCAACCATCAACCGGGTGCGAGTCGGGCCATTTAAAGGTATAGATGAAATGAACCGGTCGCGTGCGCGGCTTGGCGAAGAAAAAATCGCGTCGGCGGTCATGCGCCAGTAAACGGGCAGCGTGTGCCGTTTAAATTTATCGCTGCACTGTTCAGAATTGTTGCGATTACCGGGCCTGTCGCGAGGCTTCCCTGAACTTGTCGCAGTCTTTGCTGTCTTAATTTTCTGATTTGTCCTGGATTACGAAACCATGTCGCTAAAAAATCTTTTTCTACGAGCAATGGCAGTCATCACCATAGGTTCTGGCGCCCTGTTCGCCCCCCTTTCCCATGCCGCCGACGCCAGCAGCCTGTACGTCACGCTCGACCAGGCCCAGCCCTCCGACACGCCCGATAAAATCGAAGTGCTGGAATTCTTTGCCTATACTTGCCCGCACTGCAATGCAATCGAGCCCATGGTAGAGAAATGGGTCAAGACGCTTCCGCCCAATGTGGTTTTCCATGCCGTCCCCGTTGCCTTCAACGCCAGCATGGCCGATCTGCAAAAACTGTACTACACGCTCGTCGCCATGAATCGCCTGGATCTCCACGCCGCCGTATTCAAAGCCATACATGAAGAACACAAGCCCATATACGACCAGAAAGCCATTACCGACTGGATCGTCAGCCAAGGCGTAGACCGCGCAAAATTCGAAGCCGTGTTCACGTCCTTCGGTATTCAGTCCAAAGTCACCCGCGCCAACGAACTGGCCAAAAGCTACCAGATCGAAGGCACTCCCAGCATTTCCGTGGCCGGCAAATACGTGACATCGCCGTCCATGACCCAAAGCTATGAAGGCACCATCCAGGAAGCGCAAAAGCTGGTCGAAATGGCCACGAAAAAATAAGCATTCTTGAAAACAGGCTTTCTTCTTTAACGCAACACTTCCGCCTCAAGCGGGGGTGGCGGCCCAGGCGGGGTGAGCGAGCTTGAGTCCGCCGCGGCCGCAGCCTGGACCGGACGATGCGAGCTCCACCCCGCCTGGGCCGCCACCCCCGCGTCGTCTCAAGAACACGCTAAATTCCTGGATGATCGTACGCCGCAATCACCCCTGCGCTTTAGCCAGCGCCTGGGCCAAGTCGGTGATCAGGTCGTCCGGCGACTCCAGGCCGATATGCAAACGCACCACGGCATTGGCGCCTTTCGTCCAGTACCCGTGGGCGGCCAGGGGGCCATGGTCCACCAGTTGCACCAGGCTTTCGAAGCCGCCCCACGAAAATCCAATGCTGAACAGCGTCAACGCATCGACAAACGCTCGCGCCGCGGCCGCACCCAGCTTAAGCTCCACAGCCATCATGCCATTGGAACCGGTGCAATCGCGCTGCCAGATCGCGTGGCCTGGATCCGACGGCAGGGCGGGATGATAAATACGCCCGACCTCGGGGCGGCTGGCCAGGAATTCACAAACCCGCAGGGCATGCGCGGCATGCTGGCGCATGCGTATCGGCAAGGTTCGCGCGCCCCGCAAGGCAAGCCAGGCATCGTCGGCACTGATCGAATACCCCATGGCATAGTGGGTTTCATTGATCCGCTGCACAATTGCCGGATCACGGGCCATGACTGCTCCCAGCATCAAGTCCGAGTGGCCGCCCACATATTTCGTGCCGGCCACCACCGAGACATGAGCCCCCAAATCGAGCGGACGATAAATGTAGCCTGAGCCCCAAGTGTTGTCGGTGACCAGAATCAAGCCATGCTGCCTGGCGAAATCGGCCAACGCAGGAATATCGAGCATCTCGAACAACAGGGACCCAGGCGACTCTATGTAGAGCACGCGCGTATTGGGCCGCAGTTGCGCCGCCAGGGCTTCGGGCGTGGCACGGCAGTAGCTGACCTGTATGTCCATGCGCTGCAACACGGTCTTGTCCAGATGGCGCACCGGGCCATACACGCAATCGGCCGCCAGCACATGCTCGCCGCTGTTGAGCAAGGCAAACAGGGCCAGGGTAATGGCCGACAGGCCTGAAGGCGCCAGGAAACTTCGGCTCGCTCCCTCCAGCTCGCAAAAAACCTGTTCAAGCGCAGCGTGAGTGTCCATGCCCACTCTTCCGTACGTGACGGTACGTTCGCCTTTGGCCTTGCTGGCCTGCGCCTGCTCAAGCGCGGCGAGCGAAGAAAACCGTACCGTGCTGGTGCGCATCGAAGGCAGGGCAACCGGAGCCGCCCCGGTTTTGGGATTAAACTCGGCAATGCCCGAGTGTTGCAGCAAGGTATCCAGGTGTGCGGGGGTCGAAGTATTGGCCATGATATTTTGTGGGTGTTGTCGAAACAGTGAAATTCGATTCGCTAAAGCTAACATATATTCAAGCTGCCAGAGCCGGCAGCCCGCTCTTTCTTAACCCAACCCGCCAAGTTCAATCATGCTGACCTACCAAATCGCACTGTCTTTTTTTGGCATCGCCCTTTTGCTGGCCCTGGCCCCGGGCCCCGACAATCTGTTCGTACTGATGCAGTCGGCCATGTGGGGCCGCGCCTCGGGCATGCTGGTGGTGCTGGGCTTATGTACCGGGCTGGTGGGCCATACCGTGGCCGTGGCCATCGGCCTGGCGGCAATCTTTGCCGCCTCGGCCGCCGCCTTCACCGCCTTGAAACTGGCCGGCGCCGCCTATCTGGTTTATCTGGCCTGGGGTGCATTCAGGGCTCGAGGGCATCTTTCCTCGCACGCAAAAATCCCGCGGCTATCCAATGGAAAACTTTACCGCCGCGGCATCATCATGAACCTGACCAATCCCAAGGTATCACTGTTTTTCCTGGCCTTTCTGCCCCAGTTCACATCGCCGGAGCGCGGCTCGGTCGCGCTCCAGACACTGCAGCTGGGCGCGCTGTTCATGCTGGCCGCCCTGATCGTATTCGGCTGTATCGCATTCTTTTCTGGCGTCTTTGGCGACCGCGTGCAAAATTCGCCCAAAGCCCAGCGCCTGCTGAATCGATTCGCCGGCGTGGTATTCCTGGGACTGGCGCTGAAACTGGCCTTCTCCAGCCGCTGAAACCGCCGCCGAAGTGATGGGCACGCTCGAATTTGTCTGCGGTGGTCACCAAGGACGACCCCTACGAACCCGCGCCGCGATGGATACTCCTACATTCGCGTAAACCGAATCACGCCATCGGCACCCGTTTCACGCCGAAGCTTGCCCTCGAAAAACAGCGCATGCAAATGAGCCAGCGCCTCTCCCATCGCAAACGTAAGCTGATGCGAATCCAGCTTGCGCTTGAACATCAGAGGCACCACGTCGGCCGTGCTGAGCGGCGTGGCACAGGCATCCAGCACCTCGTCGAGCCGCTCGGCATGATGCGCCAGCTGCTGCGCCACCCGTTCATGCAAGCCTTTGAAAGGCCGGCCATGCGACGGCAGGACCAGAGTATCCTCGGGCAGCGCATCGTACTTGCGCAGCGAATTCAGATACATAGGCAGTGGATTGGCATCGGGTTCGTAATCGAACACACTGATATTGGTTGAAATGCGCGGCAGTACCATATCGCCCGAAATCAGAATTTTCAGCGTATCGCAATACAAGGACGCATGTTCCGGCGCATGCCCGTAACCGGTAATCACGCGCCAGTCGCGCCCGCCTATCGAAATGCGATTGCCATCCATGATCCGGCGGAAACGCGCCGGGACCGCGGGCACCATTCCCGGATAATAATTGGCGCGCTGGCGAATTTTCTCCTGGGCCTGCGGGTCGGCCAGACCGTGCCGGATGAAATGCTCGACCGCCGCCTGCCCTCCCGGGCCACCGGCCGCCGAGTTGTCGATAGCCGGCCGCGACCATAAGCGCGCTATCGCATAATCGGTCATGGTCATCCACAATGGCGCATTCCAGCGCTCGCACAGCCAGTAGGCCAGGCCCACATGATCCGGGTGCATGTGCGTCACCACAACGCGCAAAACCGGCAGGCCATCCAGCGCATTTTCAAACACCCGCTCCCAGAGCACCTTGACCTCGTCGCGCGATATGCCGCAATCGACGATCGTCCATCCCTGGCGGCCGTCGATCTCATCGCGCAACAGCCACAGATTGATGTGATCGAGCGCGAAAGGCAGCGGCATGCGTATCCATCGGACCCCGTCGGCGAGGGCCAGGGCCTCGCCCGGGGCCGGCTGCTCTTCGCCCCACGGATAAGTAAGTTTCTGTTCGTTCGGATTCATCGACGGCCTCCATACCTAAGCTTGTATAGGCTTCTGCGGCATATTATGGCATCATAATTTACGTTAACGTAAACGGCCAGTACAACCATGACCTCACCCACCTGGACCATCTCCGAACTCGCCCACGAATTCTCGATCACGCCGCGCACGATTCGGTTCTACGAAGATCAGGGTATCGTCAGCCCCAGCAGGGACGGCCGCAATCGCGTGTACCATGCGCGCGACCGCACCCGCCTCAAACTGGCATTGCGCGGCAAACGCCTGGGCCTGCAACTGGCGGAAATCTGCAGCCTGATCGATATGTACGACAGCCCGGGCGACACCACTGCCCAGTTGCGCCACTACATGGCCGTGCTCGAACGCCATCGCACTATTCTGGAACAGCAGCAACTCGACCTGGAAGAAACCCTGGCCGAGATTCGACTGCAACAGGAAAATTGCGAAACCCTGCTCGCCAGACACGACCGGAATCCGGCCCAGTCAAGCAAATCAGGGTAAGCCCTTATAGTTTACGTTTACGTAAACGTAATATAAATAGACTTTTACGCTCGGGATCGCCAAGCTCGCCGCGGTTACGCGCATAATTTGACCTCTGACCCAAGATACCGGAGACGACAATGAACCTTCCTGGCCTGAATTTCGACCTGGGGCAAGACCTGGACATGCTGCGCGATGCGGTGCATAGCTTCGCCCAGGCCGAGATCGCGCCGCGCGCCGCCGAGGCCGATCGCAGTGATCAATTCCCCATGGACCTGTGGCGCAAGTTCGGCGATCTGGGCCTCCTGGGCATGACAGTCGGCGAGGCCTATGGCGGCACAAACATGGGCTATCTGGCGCACATGATCGTCATGGAAGAAATTTCGCGCGCCAGCGCCTCGATCGCCCTGTCCTACGGCGCCCACTCCAATCTTTGCGTCAATCAGCTGCACCGCAACGGCAGCGAGGCTCAAAAACGGAAATACCTGCCCAAACTGATCTCGGGCGAACATGTGGGGGCTCTGGCAATGAGCGAGCCGGGCGCCGGTTCGGACGTGGTCAGCATGAAGCTGCGCGCCGACAAAAAGGGCGACCACTACGTGCTCAACGGCACCAAAATGTGGATCACCAATGGGCCGGACGCCGATACGCTGGTGGTTTATGCCAAAACCGATCCCGCCGCCAAACAGCGAGGCATCACTGCCTTTATCGTCGAAAAGGGCTTCAAGGGTTTTTCAGTGGCGCAAAAACTCGACAAGCTGGGAATGCGCGGCAGCCATACCGGCGAGCTGGTATTCGAAAATTGCGAAGTACCGCAGGAAAACATCCTGGGCGAGCTCAACGGCGGCGTCAAGGTACTCATGAGCGGCCTCGACTACGAGCGCGCGGTTCTGGCCGGAGGGCCGCTGGGCATCATGCAGGCGGTCATGGATGTCGTCGTGCCCTACATTCACGACCGCAAGCAGTTTGGCCAGGCCATAGGCGAATTCCAGCTGATACAGGGCAAGGTGGCCGATCTCTACACGACTCTGCAAGCCTGCCGCGCCTTCTGTTACGCGGTAGGGAAAAATCTGGATCGCCTGGGCAGCGGCCATGTCCGCGAAGTGCGCAAGGATTGCGCCGCCGTCATTCTGTATTGCGCCGAGAAAGCCACCTGGATGGCCGGCGAAGGCATACAGATTCTGGGAGGCAACGGATATATCAACGAGTATCCTACCGGCCGCCTCTGGCGCGACGCAAAGCTGTACGAAATTGGAGCCGGAACCAGTGAAATCCGGCGTATGCTGATCGGACGTGAACTGTTCAACGAAACGAGCTGACTCGCGCAGCAAGCGTCCCAATCCGGTGAGACAATGTCATGGTTAAACCAAGCCGCCTGTTTTCGCTAGCCGCAGGAGCCCGGCCATGACTTTCGTGGGCGACCACCAGTACGTCGAACCGGTGTCCCGGCGGGGCCTGTCTCCGCAGGACGTCGCAGGCGTCCTGCTGGCCGGCTTCGATCGCCACTATTCCTTGTTCCGCTATAGCGCCCAGCGCGCCAAATCCCTATTCGAATCGGGCAACTGGCGCAGCATCCAGCAGCTCTCGCGCGAACGCATCGAATACTACGACACACGGGTACACGAATGCGCGACCACCCTGTATGCCGCCCTCAAAGGCAGCGATGCCAGCCCGGCGGGAGCCTCGGCGCAGCAAAGCCTGACCCGCGCGCAGCTTGATTTCTGGCAAGCCGTCAAAGCCGAATTCATCGGCCTTCTGCTGGGCCACAAGCAACCCGAATGCGCCGAAACCTTTTTCAACTCGGTATCGTGCCGGATTCTGCACCGCGATTACTTCCATAACGACTTCCTGTTCGTACGGCCCGCCGTGGCTACCGAATACATCGACAGCAAAGTCCCCTCCTACCGGGTCTATTACCCCAATGCCGAGGGGCTGGAACAGTCGATCATCAGCATGGTGGCCGATTTCGGCCTGGCGGCGCCCTTTGCCGATCTGCCCGCCGACGCGCGCAAGCTGGCACGCATGGCCATCCGCCAGCTTGGGCGCGCCCTGGTCAAAGACGGCGGGCGGCGCATTTCGCCCGACTGCCAGATCCACGTCCTGAACTCGCTGTTTTTCAGGAACAAAGGGGCTTATATTGTCGGACGGCTTATCAATCAGAGCGCGATTTACCCATTTGCCATCGCCCTGCTGCACACCCCTTCAGGGCATATAAGCCTGGATGCCCTGCTGCATTCCAGCGACGACCTGAGCACGCTGTTCAGTTTTACCCGGGCATACTTCCTGGTCGATATGGAAACGCCCGCGGCCTATGTGCATTTCCTGAACACCCTGCTGCCGCGCAAACCCAAGGCCGAGCTCTACACCACCCTAGGCTTGCAAAAACAGGGCAAGACCCTGTTCTATCGCGATTTCCTGCATCATCTGTCGCACTCGCACGATGCCTTCGATGTCGCTCCGGGTATCAAGGGCATGGTCATGACCGTGTTCACCTTGCCGTCCTACCCTTATGTCTTCAAGCTCATCCGCGATCGCATCAACAAGGAAGGCATGGATCACGCCACAGTGCGCCGCAAATACCAGATGGTCAAAATACACGACCGTGTGGGGCGCATGGCCGATACCTGGGAATACTCGCAGGTCGCGCTGCCGCGCGCGCGCTGCTCGCAGGCCTTGCTCGACGAACTGCGCAGTCAGGTTCCGAGCCTGTTCGAAGAAAACGCCGATACCATCATCTTGCGCCACGTTTATATCGAACGGCGCATGACCCCGCTCAACCTGTACCTGGCGCGCGCCTCCGATGCCGCGCTGGACGCCGCCGTCAGGCAGTATGGCGATGCCATACGCGAATTGGCGGCCGCCAATATCTTCCCGGGCGACATGCTCTTCAAGAACTTCGGCGTCACTCGCCTGGGCCGCATCGTCTTCTACGACTATGACGAAATCCAACGCATGACGGAAATGAACTTCCGCCGCATTCCGCCCGCCCCCAACGAAGAAGCCGAACTGTCGGGCGAACCCTGGTATCCGGTCGGCGCCAACGATGTCTTCCCTGAGGAATTCCGTTATTTTCTGCTGGGCGACCCCCGCGTGCGCGGCGCTTTCCTGAAGTATCACGCCGAACTGCTGGAAGCCGGCTGGTGGCAGGCTTGCCGCGATCGGGCGACGCAAGGACGCATCGAGGATATTTTCCCTTACGATAACAACCGTCGGCTGCATCGCGCGGCCGCTTCGAATATTCCACTTACAACCACAAGCACGCCGCTTCAAGGAGCTAATCATGTCTGATCCCATCGTTATAGTCTCGGTTGCACGTACCCCCATGGGCGGTATGTTGGGCAGCCTGTCCGGCCTGGCCGGGCACGAGCTGGGCGCCGTTGTCATCAAAGCCGCGGTCGAACGCGCCGGCATTTCCGGCGAAGCCGTCGACGAAGTCATCATGGGCAACGTGCTGCAAGCCGGACAGGGCCAGGCGCCGGCCCGCCAGGCCGCGCTCGGCGCCGGCCTGCCGCTGGGCGTGGGCTGCACCACCGTGCACAAAGTCTGCGGCTCCGGACTCAAGGCCGCCATGTTCGGCCACGACCTGCTCGTGGCCGGCAGTGCCGATGTCGTCGTGGCCGGCGGCCAGGAGAGCATGAGCAATGCTCCCTACTTGCTGCTGCGCGGCCGCCAGGGTTACCGCTATGGCCACTCCACGGTGTACGACCACATGGCCCTGGACGGCCTCGAAGACGCCTACAAGCGCGGCACGGCCATGGGCGTTTTCGCCGAAGACTGCGCGGCCAAATACACTTTCACGCGCGAACAGCAAGACGCCTTCTCGCTCGAATCGCTGCGCCGCGCCCGCGCCGCCACCGCGGACGGCAGCTTCAAATGGGAGATCGCACCCGTAACCATCGCCGGCCGCAAAGGCGATACCGTTTTCGATACCGACGAAGCCCCCACCAAGGCCATGCCCGAGAAAATCCCCACGCTCAAGCCGGCATTCAAAAAAGACGGCACGGTCACCGCGGCGAATTCGTCCTCGATTTCCGACGGCGCCGCCGCCATGGTGCTGATGCGCGCCTCGACAGCCCAAAAACTGGGCGCCAAACCGCTGGCGCGCATTGTGGCCCATACCCAGCACTCGCAGGAACCCGGCTGGTTCACCACCGCGCCGGTTGGCGCCATGCAAAAACTCTTCGCCAAGACCGGCTGGGCCGCGGGCGATGTCGATCTCTACGAAATCAACGAAGCTTTCGCGGTCGTCACCATGGCTGCCATGGTCGAGCTCAAGCTGCCTCACGACAAGGTCAATATCCACGGCGGCGCCACAGCCCTGGGCCATCCCATAGGCGCATCCGGTGCGCGACTGGTCACCACACTGATCGGCGCTTTGCGCAAGACCGGAGGCAAGCGCGGCGTGGCCTCGCTGTGTATCGGCGGCGGCGAAGCCGTGGCCATGGCCATCGAAATGCTGTAGTGCTGCGACGGATGCCGCCTGGAGCGGCATCCGCCCTATTTTTAGGAATGACAATGCCCGTTATTGAGTCCCGGATCAATCCGCGATCGCAAGCGTTCGCCGACAACGCCCAAGCTATGCAAGAGCAGGTCGACGACCTGCAAAAACAATTGGCGCATACGGCGCTGGGCGGCAGCGAAGCCGCCCGCGCCAAACATGTGGCGCGCGGCAAGCTGCTGCCGCGCGAACGCGTTGAACGGCTGCTCGATCCGGGCACGCCTTTTCTTGAACTCTCGCCGCTGGCGGCGCACAACGTCTACAACAACGCGGCCCCCGGCGCCGGAGTCATTACCGGAATCGGGCGCGTATCGGGCACGGAATGCGTCGTCGTCTGCAACGACGCTACGGTCAAAGGCGGCACCTACTACCCCCTGACCGTCAAGAAACATCTGCGCGCCCAGGAAATCGCCCAGCAAAACAGGCTGCCCTGCGTTTATCTGGTCGACTCGGGCGGCGCCAACCTGCCCAACCAGGACGAGGTCTTCCCCGACCGGGATCACTTCGGCCGCATCTTCTACAACCAGGCCACCATGTCGGCGCAGGGCATCGCGCAGATCGCGGTAGTCATGGGGTCGTGCACGGCCGGCGGCGCCTACGTGCCCGCCATGAGCGACGAATCCATCATCGTCAAGAACCAGGGCACGATCTTCCTGGGCGGCCCGCCGCTGGTCAAGGCGGCCACCGGCGAGGAAGTCACAGCCGAGGATCTGGGCGGCGGCGACGTGCATACCCGGCTGTCGGGAGTCGCCGATCACCTGGCCAATAACGATCTGCATGCGCTCCAACTGGCGCGCAGCGCCATAGGCCGGCTCAACCATCACAAGCCGGTGCAGTTGCGGCGCAAACCGTTCAGCGAACCGCTGTACGATCCCCGGGAACTGAACGGAATCATCCCCAAGGACACCCGCAAGCCTTACGATGTGCGCGAGGTCATCGCCCGTATCGTCGACGGCTCGGAGTTCGACGAATTCAAGACGCGCTACGGCACGACGCTGGTTACCGGTTTTGCACACATACACGGTATGCCGGTGGGCATTATTGCCAATAACGGCATCCTGTTTTCCGAAGCGGCGCAAAAAGGCACGCACTTCATCGAGCTCTGCTGCCAGCGCAAGATTCCGCTGGTGTTCTTGCAGAACATCACAGGCTTCATGGTGGGAAGAAAATACGAAAACGAGGGCATCGCGCGCCATGGCGCGAAAATGGTCACGGCTGTGTCGACCGCCGCGGTGCCCAAATTCACCGTCCTGATCGGCGGCTCGTTCGGGGCCGGCAATTACGGCATGTGCGGCCGGGCTTTCGGCCCCAGGCTGCTGTTCATGTGGCCCAACGCGCGCATCTCGGTAATGGGCGGCGAGCAGGCAGCCAGTGTACTGGCCACGGTGCGGCGCGACGGCATCGAAGCCAAAGGCGGATCCTGGAGCGCCGAAGAAGAAGAGAACTTCAAAGCGCCCCTGCGCGAACAATACGAAAAAGAAGGGCATCCCTATTACTCCACCGCCCGCTTGTGGGATGACGGCATCATCCAGCCCGCCGATACGCGTCGTGTGCTGGCGCTGGGCCTGTCGGCCGCGCTGAACGCGCCCATCGAAGACACACGTTTCGGCGTGTTCAGAATGTAATTCCAAGGAGTCCTTGTGTTTACCACCCTCTTGATTGCCAATCGCGGCGAGATCGCCTGCCGTGTCGCCGCCACCGCCCACCGCCTTGGCCTGCGCACCGTGGCGGTCTATTCCGACGCCGACGCCAATGCGCGCCACGTTGCCGCCTGCGACGCGGCTGTACATATCGGCGGATCCGAGCCCCGCGCCAGCTACCTGCGCGCCGATGCCATCCTTGAAGCCGCCCGACAAACCGGTGCCCAGGCCATCCACCCCGGCTATGGCTTTCTATCCGAGAATGAAGGCTTTGCCCAGGCCTGCGCCAAGGCGGGCATTATCTTCGTCGGTCCGCCCACCGGCGCGATTGCCGCCATGGGCAGCAAATCGGCCGCCAAGACTCTCATGGGCAAAGCGGGCGTGCCGCTGGTTCCGGGCTATCACGGCGATAAGCAGGACCCAGGCTTTCTGCAGTCCGAGGCCGACGCCATGGGCTATCCGGTGCTGATCAAGGCCAGTGCGGGAGGCGGGGGCAAAGGCATGCGCATCGTGGAAAGCAGCGCCGCCTTTGCCGACGCGCTTGCCTCCTGCAAGCGCGAAGCCGCCAGCAGTTTCGGCGATGACAAGGTGCTGCTCGAGCGCTATCTGCAAAAACCGCGCCACATCGAAATCCAGGTGTTTGCCGACACGCACGGCAACTGTGTGTACTTGTTCGAACGCGACTGCTCGGTCCAGCGCCGCCATCAAAAAGTCATCGAAGAAGCCCCCGCCCCCGGCATGAGCGAAGCGCGGCGCCGCGCCATGGGCGAGGCGGCCGTTGCCGCCGCGCGCGCCGTCAATTATGTCGGCGCGGGCACGGTCGAATTCATTGCCGAACCCGATGGCCGTTTCTATTTCATGGAAATGAATACGCGCCTGCAAGTCGAACACCCCGTGACTGAAATGATTACCGGGCACGATCTGGTCGAATGGCAATTGCGTGTGGCCGCCGGCGAGCCGCTGCCGCTCACCCAGGACCAGTTGAGCATCAACGGGCACGCCATCGAAGCGCGCATTTACGCCGAGAATCCCGAAAAAGGATTCCTGCCCTCCATAGGCACGCTGTCGGCCCTGAATTTTCCGCCGCATGCCGCATTCCAGAACGGCGATATCCGGGTCGATGGCGGTGTGCGGGCCGGCGACACCATCAGCCCCTTTTACGATCCCATGATCGCCAAACTCATCGTGCGCGGCGCCGACCGCGACCAGGCCCGCGCGCGCATGATCCAGGCGCTCGGTGAAATTCAAAGCGTGGGGGTGAACACCAATATCGCCTTTCTGCGCCGCCTCATGGGCGACCCGGCCTTTGCCGCCGCCGATCTCGATACCGGCCTTATCGAACGTCAGCACGATTCGCTGTTTCCCGCCGCGGAAAACGCTCCACTCAGCACCCTGGCGCTCGCCGCGGCCGCCCTGCTGGCCGACCAGGGGCTGGGCTCCTCTACCTTGCATGCGAATGTGGTGCATGCCGATCCCTGGGCCCAGACCGATGGCTGGCGCATTGCGAGCCTCTACCAGCGGCCCTTTACATTGATCGATAACGACGCCGTGCACGAACTGCGCGTCGGCCGCAATGGCGAACACTGGTCCTGCAGCGACGCCACCGGCACACAGGCTTTCGAATGGCGTGCCGAAGGACTTGCGCCCAAGCAGTATCGGCTGCGCATTCGTCTCGATGGCGTCGATACCTCGGGGGTCGTGGTTTTGCATGGCGATCATGCTCATGTGTTCGTTGCCGGCGGCGTACGCGTGCTGCAGGTCCGCGATGCGGTTGCCCATCCCCAGGATGAGGGCAATGTGCACCAGGGCGGCCTGACCGCGCCGATGCCGGGCAAGATTATCTCGATTGCCGTCAAGGCAGGAGATACCGTCAAAAGCGGCGACGCCCTGATGGTCATGGAGGCCATGAAAATGGAGCATACGATACATGCGCCTGGCAATGGCACGGTGCAGGAGTTGTTCTTTGCTGTCGGCGATCAGGTTGGCGACGGTGTGGAGCTGATCGCCATCGCTGCCGCATAGACAGGGGCTGATCGCCTGCATTGTGATTTTTTATGCGAGGCTTTAGCGCATTTTTGGTTTTGAGTGTTTATGGCATTCGACGTTTTGGTATTTAAAGACGCCGTCTATCGGGGCTTGGGGTCAGGGCCGGCACGGCGTGCTTGATCCGGATCTACCTCGTCCAGGCGGGCGTCGGGCCAAACTCGCTACGCCGCTGGCGCGGCTACGCTCAAACATGGCCCGCCGAAAGCCCCCGCCTTCCCTACGGTAGCATCCGGCGCACGCCTTACGCCGGTCCTGACCCCAAGCCCCGATAGACGGCTCACGTAATGGCATGCCTGGAACTGCATCACGGGATGTCCGGAATTAACGTGCTTGCACCTACCGTTAATGGGCCTGCACCCCTAGAACCGTTAACGTGCCCGCACTCATGCCTCCATCACGTGGCCACATCTACCTCGATTGACGACTGGATGTACTAAAAGCACCCACCGCTTCAATGTAGTCTGTGATTGGCTCAACGCAGCTTCCCCAATGTATACCTCGATGCATTCCCGTAACGCAAGCCGCAGGGTGGGCGGTGCGGTGTAGTCCGGCGGTAGTCCAGCGCCGGGTGCTGACGAAGGGAAGGCGGGGGCTTTCGGCGGGCGCTGTCTGAGTGGCGCCCCGCACCGCGGGGCGACGCGAGTTCGCCCGACGCCCGCCTGGACGAGGCAGACCCGGGCAGTCGGGGTGCGCAGCACCACGACCGCTGGACGTGCCGGACTACACCGCACCGCCCACCCTGCGGCGTCTTTATAGAATTACCATCACGCCCACACAGACAACGCAGTCAAAGCGAATAGATCAAGCCAGTAAAAAGGCAGCCCAAATTCACAACCCAAGCCTAAAAACAGCTCAAAACAAAAACCACAGAAACACGTCCAGCACCGTCAACACTAGAACCAAAAAACGTTTTAGAATAGCGCACCATTAAAATAGAAATAATTCTCGTTCATGTCGTTTCGTTCGCACCGTAAGCTGACTGCCTGGCTCGGGCTGCTTGCCATCTGGCTCGGCCTGCTCATGCCTATCGCATCGCAAAGCGTGCAAAGGCACCACGACCCGGACCTGAAACTTTCATTCTGCTTTCCCGACGGCAAGCAGGACATTCACCTCGCTACCCCCGACTCACACCAAGACACGCACCAGTCCCACGACTGGAAGGCTTGCGGCTATTGCGGGCTGCTGGCCCTGCACATGCCGCTGGCCCATGCCGCCACCCTGGTGGTGGATACCCCCGATCGGCAAGTTTCCCTCCCGCCTTCGGCCAGCCTGGTTGTCGATCTACCGCTGGCGCACACACCGGCCTTTCCCCGCGCTCCGCCTCCCCTGTTTTCCTGACATCGAGCCTTCGTTCCATACCCAAAAGCTTACAGGTATGGCTTGTCGTAATGAGCACGACACCGGCCAAATAATTCCATTTCAAAATCAATCGTGATCGCGACAGCAAAACGCTGACCGGTCCGTGCGTACGGCGGCCATGGCCGTACTTGCTACGCATGAGCGCGATTCGACCGAAATGAAATAAGGCCGACTATGGAAAACAGCCATGAATCGCACTACCCGCCGCCTCGCGCCCTGGGCCCTGCTGGGCCTTTTGCAGCACCCATGCACTTTCGCCGCCGCACCCGCAGATGAAACCACGCTTGCGCCGATAACCATTACCGGCCAAGCCACCGCCCCCTCGGGACTGGACCCCCAGCTACCGGCCAGCACCCAGTCCGTGACCGCCAGGGATCTACAGCAAATCAACGTGGTCAACACCGAAGACGCAGTGAAATACCTGCCCAATTTTGCCATACGCAAGCGCTATATCGGCGACGCGAATTCCCTGATCTCGGTGCGTGGCACCAACAATTCGCAAAGCGCGCGCGGGCTGGTGTATGTCGACGACATGCTGCTTAGCAACTTTCTGGGCAACTCCTATGGCTTTGCACCCAAATGGTCCATGGTCTTTCCGGACAATATCGAACGGGTCGACACATTCTATGGCCCATTCTCGGCCCTGTATCCCGGCAACTCCATGGGGGCCACAGTCGCCATCACCACAAAAATGCCGAAAAAACTCGAGGCCACCGCCTCCGTGCAGGGCTTTTCGCAGCACTTCGATCAATTCGGCATGGACAGGAATTTCAATGGATCGCAATCCAGCGCCACGCTGGGAAACAAGATCGGCAATGCTTCGTTCCTGATCGGCATCGACCATTTGCAGAACACCAGCCAGCCCTTGCAGTTTGCCACGCCCCAAGCCGCCAACGGCGGCCAGCCCGGCGGTACTCCGGTAAGCGGGGCGCAATCCTACATCGACCAGTACGGCAAGCCGGGCGTCATCGCCGGCACCAGCAGCGAAGGTGTGGTCCACCTCGTGCAGGACCAGTTCAAGTTCAAGCTGGCCTATGACATTACACCCACCATACAGGCCGGCGCCTCGCTGAGTTACTGGAACCGCCGCTACAGAAACGACAACGAAAGCTTCCTGCGAGACCCCCAGGGCCAGGTAGTTTACGCGGGCCGCGTGAATATCGACGGCAGCGCCTACAACATCGATCCGGCCACGTTCGCCAACAGCGCCGGCCGCACCGAAAGCGCCCTGTACGGCCTGTCGCTCAAATCGCACCAGCAGCATGGCTGGAATTTTGCGGTCGATTTTTCGAGCTTCGACGTCCTGAGCGACACGCTAAGAACAGCCGCCGCGGGCGGCACCAATGCCGGCCCGGGCACCATCGAATCGACCCGCGGCAGCGGCTGGAACGCCCTGGACGCCAAGCTGAGCTATACGCCGGCAAGCGACGCCCCCGGAGCGCACTGGATCACCGTGGGTTATCACTTCGACCGCTACCACCTCGACGACCAGGTCTTCAATACCGACGATTGGCAGACCGGCGGAATGCAGGCGCCCAAGAACGCCTTTTTGGGCAGCACCGCCACCCAGGCCGTTTACGCGCAGGACGCCTGGAAATTCGCGTCGAAATGGACGCTGACCACAGGCCTGCGGGCGGAATCGTGGCGGGCCTACAGCGGTGCGCGCAGTGCGGGAGACGCAAGCGTGGGATACGGCAGTCGCCACGAGACGCATTATTCACCCAAGGCCTCGCTGGCGTACGCCGCCACCGACGACCTGACATTGCGCGCCTCGGTGGGCCGCGCCTACCGCTTTCCCACTGTCAGCGAATTGTTCCAGGGCAGCCTGTCGGGCCTGTCCATCGTCAACAACGACCCCAATCTGAAACCCGAAAGCACGCTCAGCAAAGAACTGGCGGCCGACTGGTATACGGATAGCGGCCTGTTCCACCTGGCCCTGTTCCAGGACGATGTCAAAGACACCCTGTATTCGCAGACCGACACCACCGTCATTCCCAACATCACCAATATCGAGAATATCGACCGGATCCGCAACCGCGGCATCGAGATCAGCTACCAGGGCGAGAATGTCGCGGTCGCCGGTCTGGACCTGAGCGCCGGCGTAGGCTACACCCGCTCGAAAATACTGGAGAACTCGCGCAGCCCGGAAACCGAAGGCAACAACTTCCCGCGCGTTCCCTTGTGGCGCATCAACGCAGTCGCCACCTATCACTTCACTCAACAAACCGCCCTCACGCTGGCGGGACGGTATTCGGGCCGCCAATACAACACGCTGGCCAATACCGATATCAACCCGGACACCTACGGGGGAAGCAGCAGCTTCATGGTGTTCGATGCCAAGCTGCGATACCAGGTTTCAAGCCGCATCGAGGCAAGCCTGGGGGTCGACAATCTGTTCGACAAACGCGCCTATATCTATCACCCCTATCCGGGCCGGACAATCTTTGCCGAACTCAAATTCAAGCTCTAGCCTTATGCCCGCAGGGGCCAAGCCCTTGCCCATACCGGGAACCCAATGATATGAATACCCATACATCCACGGACCAGGCCATTGCGGCCGGGCCGACACCGCAGCAACGTTACCGCATGCTCTGGCGCTGGCACTTTTATGCCGGCCTGTTCGTAATGCCGCTGTTGCTGCTGTTGTCCATCACGGGCACTCTTTATGTGTTCAAACCCCAAATCGAAGCCGTACTGTACAAGGACCGCCTGTTTGTCGCCGCGCCGGCGCAAAACGCCGCGTGGCTCTCCTACGACGAACTGGCCCGGGCCGCGCAAGCCACCCTGCCGGCTCAGGCAAGCCTGTTGCGCGTCAATGTCGACGACACGGCCGATCGCAGTGCCGAGCTGGTTTACAAACTGCCCTCGGGGCGCAAGACCAGCGTTTACCTGAACCCTTATAACGGCAAGGTGCTCGGCCGCCTGGATGTCGACAGGCGTTTCATGCAAGTGGTCCGCAATCTGCACCGCGATCTGATGCTGGGTTCGTGGGGCGGCATCCTGATGGAGTTGGCGGCAACCTGGACACTGGTCATGCTGGCCACGGGAATCGCGCTCTGGTGGCCCGACAAGTCCCACCCGGGCCTCAACGCCAAAGGACGGTTGCGGCCTCGCGGGCAACTCCAGGGACGCCTCTGGTGGCGCGACCTGCATACGGTCATCGGCATCTGGTTTGCCGCGGGAGCCTTCTTTTTCGTATTGAGCGGCATGCCCTGGTCGGGCGTCTGGGGCGCGAATTTCAAGGCCCTCGCCACCTCGATGAGTTTTGGCTATCCCGATGGCGCACGCCAGGCCGGGCACATACACAGCGCGCAGCCCGGACAGGCCAGGCTGGCCGACCAGCCTTTCACGCAAACGCCCTGGGCCACGGGCGACACCGCCGTGCCGCAATCCTCGCATGCCGGGCATGCGATCGCAACACCGTCCGCTGCCGCAATGGACAATATGCCTGACATGGCGGATATGCCCGGCATGTCCTCCTCCCATACGCAGCACACATCGACCCTGGGCCGTGCGTCGCTGGACAAGATCATTGCCTCGATCCGGCAGGCCGGGCTGGCCGGCGGCTACGAACTGGCCGTACCGCAAACGCCCGATGGTGTGTTCAGCGCCTCGTACTACCCCGAGGACCCGCGCGGCCAGCGCACGCTCCACCTCGATCAATTCAGCGGTGAACTCATTGCCCAAGCCAGTTATGCGCAATATGGCCTTATCGCCAGGGCTATTTCATTCGGCACAGCCCTGCACATGGGTCAACTGGCGGGACTCGCCAACCAGATTATCTGCGCCGTCATTGCACTGGCACTGGGCGGATTGTCCCTAAGCGGACTGATCATGTGGTGGAGCCGGCGCCCGCGCGGCGCCTTGGCCGCCCCTGTCCGCGCGGCTTCGGCCAAGGTTGCCCGGGGATGGAAACTGGGGCTGAGCGTATTGGGGCTGGTTTTCCCCCTGATGGGCTTGAGCCTGGTACTGGTAGCGCTGCTGGACTGGTGGGTTTTCGCTCCCAAGAGCACCCATGCAGCTTTGCGGCAATCGCTTAGCGGCTCAAGCCCCGGGCGCTGATCGGCCAGATTGCCTCGACCCGCTGGCCGCGCACAGCCACGACCGAATCATGCAAATTGAAGGTTGGGTCGCAATGCCCCGGAATCAGGCGGACCTGGGCGCCCAGGCCAGGGCGGTTCCGGGCATGTTCCGCGTGCAAAATGGTGTGTTCGTCGTTAATGGCAACGCAGCTCCAGCCTTCTATTTCGGCCGATCGGGGAACTCCGCTTTCGGCACTGGTCGATTTCAGGCCGATATCGACGACCGCCCTGTCGGCCGTGGGCGTGCTCATGACCGTGCCGAGCAGAAACAGACTGTGCCTGAACGACAGGGCCTCGCCCCAGTCGATACTGGCGTAATCCGCATCCATGAAGGGGTAGGAGCCGGCCTGGATTTCCGTATAGACCTTGCTGGCTACGTCGAATACAGCCGATCCGGTGCCGCCGCCGGTGACGGTCGGGCAGGGAATCCCGGCCTGCTCGAAGGCCGAGAGATAGCCGCGGACCAGGCGCGCCGCCTTGTCGCACGATTTTTGCCGCTGATCGAGCGAATGCTTGTGCTGCAGCCCGCCGTGATACGCCTGCAAACCAATGAAGTCTATATTGGGTAGCTTCTGCACCAGCCGCGCCAGCGCCAGCGCCTCGTCGGGCGTTTGCACCCCGCAACGCTTCTGCCCCACATCTATCTCGACCAGCACGCCCAGCGAGGCTCCCTGCTCGACCAAGGCGGCCGACAAGGCCTGCACTGCCCGCGCATGATCGACGCAAACCGTTATTCGGGCCTGTTTGGCCAGGCGCGCCAGCAACGCCAGCTTGGAGGCTCCCACCACTTCGTTGCTGATGTGAATATCGTGCACACCGGCCGCCAGAAACGGCACGGCTTCGCTGACTTTCTGGCAGCATATGCCTTCGGCACCCAGCGCAATTTGCCGCAAGGCAATCTCGGGGCATTTATGCGCCTTGGCATGAGGCCTGAGCGCCACGCCATGGCGCTCGGCCAATACCTGCATAATGCGCAGATTGTCTTCAAATGCATCCAGGTCCAGGATAAGGGCCGGCGTGTCGATACTGCCGACAGGGTCGCCCACACGCGCCGCTGGCGCCATGGCCACCGCGTCGATTCGGTTCAGCTCTTCCATAAGTCCCGCTCCCGTGCATTATAGAAAGGGCTCCCGCTCCGATCCCTGCCTGGAGGATTGCCAATCGAGACGCCGCGCCCCATGGAGCCGGCTCACGAGTTACCTTGCGCCCCGGTATTATCCCCGGGATAACCAAGAATTAGCATCTTTTTGGACAATTGACTAGAGTAGCATCACAAACCGCCCAAAAACCTGAATGCCCTCACAATGACGCCGGCGTCCAACAGCTTGCGCGCTTTCCCGGCCCCCGAGTTGCTCGTGATGGCAAATCAGCGTACAGTCGATTCTGACTTTACCGGTTAACCCTTAATTATTCGTTGACTCTGTAAAGGGCAACCCAATCGCCTATGTTCGATATATTGGTTTATTTATTCGAAAACTACTACACGCCCCAGGCCTGTCCCGAGGCCGATGTACTGGCGCACAAGCTGGCCGCGGTAGGTTTTGAACACGACGACATCGACGAAGCGCTCAGCTGGCTGTACGGCTTGGCTCAAACAACCGAACAATGCGTTCAGTTTGCGCAAAGCCCCCACGACGACAGCAAGCGCATTTTTACCGAGCACGAGTATCGCACGCTGGGAACCGAAGCCATCGGCTTCATCAGTTTCCTGGATAACTCCAACGTGCTGCCTACTGTGCTGCGCGAAATCGTCATCGACCGTGCCCAGGCCACCAACGAATCGCCGATTTCGCTGGAAAAGATAAAAATCATTGCGCTAATGGTGCTTTGGAGCCAGGAGGCCGAAATCGACCACCTGGTGCTCGAAGAACTCCTTACCGACGATCAGTCGCGACTGTCGCATTAAGCTTTTCCAATACGCATGTCGTTTTGCCCAGACCGCAATTCCGGCGGCTATGTAGGCCGTTTCGCCCCCAGCCCCAGCGGCCCCCTGCACGCCGGTTCGCTGGTGGCGGCCATGGCCAGCTACCTGGACGCGCGCAGTCATCACGGCCAGTGGCTTCTGCGCATTGAAGACATAGACGTCCCGCGCGTGGTGCGTGGAGCCGACCTCGTCATCATGCAGCAGTTGCAGGCGCTGGGCATGCAGTGGGATGGCGACCCGGTCTGGCAAACGCAACGCTACGGGGCATACCAGGAAGCCTTCGACTCCCTGGCTTCGCAAGACCTGGTCTATGGCTGCGCATGCACCCGCAAGGATATCGACATGGCGCTGGCCGCGCAGGAAACAGCATGGGATGATCCGTCGCGGCATTCCGCGGCAGCGGCGGCCGAAGGGCTGCATGAACGGCCCTACCCCGGCACCTGCCGGGCGGGACTGAAAGCCGGACAGACAGCCCGGGCATGGCGCTTTCGCACGCCTGAAGGCACGGAGCGCTTCAATGACCGCTGGCTGGGGCCGCAAAGCCAGGATGTAGCCCGCGAAGCAGGCGATTTTGTGCTGAAACGCGCCGATGGACTATGGGCCTATCAGTTGGCTGTCGTGGTCGATGACGGCCGGCAAGGCGTCAGCGATATCGTACGGGGCACCGATCTGCTCAGCTCGACCGCCAGGCAGCGAGTTCTGGCGCGCCACCTGGGCATGCCTGTTCCGCGCGTCATGCATGTGCCCCTGGTGCGCGACACCTCGGGGCGAAAACTGTCCAAGCAGAATCATGCCCCCGCCCTGGACTGCAGCCGGCCGCTGGAAGCGCTCAACCTCGCGTGGCAGCGCCTGGGTTTCGAAGCGCTTGCCTGCGCCGATGCCCAGGCCTTCTGGTCAGCCGCCCAACGGCGATGGGCCGCACGTTTTGGGATCGCGCCGCCATCGACGATGTAGAGGCATCCACGGCGACGGATATACGGGCTGCCCTCGACGCTATAGAGCGGCCCTTGTGGCCGCTCGCCGTTTGCCGACCCAAACACGGGCGGGCAAACGACCCGCCCCTACAGGGGTTTCATGTCTGCATCCAGCAAACGGGTCAGCAAACCCGTGCCGTCCCGGGCCACGCGGAACTCTCCGTATTTGGCCGCCTCGAAGCGCCGAGCCTGGCCTTCGGGAAAAAAATAGCCGTTGGTGACTATACGCACATCCGGGCCACGCAAGCGGAACTCCAGCGCAACGCCCTGATCCGCGCGAGGCTGAAACTGTATCGACTGCAACTGATACACCCCCTGCGCGTCGGGCTGCAAGATCATATAACCATGCCGCAGCGATGCATACTCTTTGGACGAAGCGAGCATGCGCCGAAGCGGCCGGACCAACGCAAAATTCAAGGCCATATAATCGCCCTGGATCAGGGACCGCGGATCGACCGGAGACAGTGCCAGCACCACGCGTTGCCCCGTCTGTAAAATTTGCCGATATTTGTACGTGCTTATATTCACTACGCACAAGACCAGCAACAAGCCGCCCAGCAAGCCCGCCCGGCGTAGCCAAAGCGGTGCATCACGCCCTGCGGCCGCCTTTGATGCCTGCATGCGCAGGCGCAACAAGGCCCACACGACCACGAGCGCAGCGCCGGCCACACCCAGCAAAAACGCTTTGTGCAAAAGACTCGTATCGAGCAAATAATAATAGCGCGCCAGGCAAGCCAGCAGGCCTGCCACACCGAACACCTGCAACGTTCGCCGGCCCAGGGCGAATCCCAGGACCATCCAGGCCAGGGCAAGCACAATGCCCGTCGACGGCATCAGCCAGGCCAGGCTCTGCGCCGAGACTGCCAGCGACCAGGCAAGCGGCGACCAGAATTCGCGGCGATCGTATCGGCTACCGGCATAAAACGCGCCCAGGGCCGCCAGGGATAGCGGCAACAAGCGCGCGGAAAGATCCAGAAAGGCCTGGACAGGCGCGGCCGTCTTCCCGAAAAGAGAGTCGTCCAGCACCCAGTACCATGAAAAATCGGTCCATGTCAGGTCCAGAAACGCCCAGATGGCCAGACAGGCCGCGAAGAACCTGAGCGCGAAATTGGCGCCTGCCGCATAAATCAAAACACTGGCGAGCACCATGGCCGCCACTCCCGTATCGCGCGGCAGGGTAAGGGATTCATGCCAGCTCAGGCACGCCAGGAACAGCCCCGCGGCCGCCACCGTGGCGCCTGCCTCGCGCATCGCCACACCCGAGGTGGTCCTGCATACCAGCAAGCCTGCGCCGCACAGCACAAGGCCTGCGATCCAGAGCCGCTCGATCTGCAGGTCCAGGCTTAATACCAGCAGGGCAATGATCAGGCTTGCCGTGATCCACATGACAAGCAAGCGAAACGCGCTCAAAAACCAAGGGTCGCGCGCATCGCCGCGCACATGGGGATATGGACTCGCGCCGGCTTTGGCGCTGACCCCCGGCCGACGACTCAGCCAACGCAACAGAACGCCGCTAAACAACATCAAAATCAGGATAAGCCCCAGCAGCGCCAACTCCGACTGGATGAAACTAAGCAGATCGACGGTTACGACAGTAAACGCGCCTACCGCAGCCAGGCACACCATGGCCAGATCAGGGCGTATGCGGGTGTAAATCCAGGCCATGAACCCGGTGACGCCCAGGCCGAGCAACGCCACAAAATGCGAGGAGTAGCTGCTGGGGCTGCCGAAACATGTCAATACGGCCCCCACCAGCAAGGCTGGCACGACCGCGCCCAGCACACGCGGTCCTGTGCGCCAGCGATCGCCAAACTGCCCGATCCGGCACTCCCAGCACCACAGCAGCACACTATCAAGAGCCGCCAGGCCCAGGCATATCTCCAGATAAAAAGGGTAGGCCGGCAACCACATCCACCCATCGGTGAACCCGAAGTACAGGATTACTCCGACATTGACCACCAGCACCCAGAGCAAACCCAGGAAAACGGTCCGGACCGCAATCAGCCAGGGCAGCAAAAGCAGCGCCCACCAGGCGAACAGCTGCCATGAATCTGCGCCGGTCTGATATATTTGACCCACAAGCGCCAATAAAGCACCGATTGCCACACCCGCCAGACCCGTCAAATTGGCGGAAACGGAAAAATTCCGGTCTTTATGCGTGAGGGGATATCGCTCCAGCAAGCAGGCCACCAGAATGATGATTGCCATGACTGCCTGTGCGCCGGCCAATTTCTGGAAGGCTGTCGCATGCGCCCAATTGGCCGCAATCCAGCATATTGCGGCGCTCGCGAGTAATAACGAACCGAGCGAAAACGTCGTTTTCCGGAAAAATTCCACCCAATTTCCGTGGGATGCATGGACTTTTCGAGAGCCGTCGACTTGCATTGTGTGATTCCCACCTCGTATTATCCGCGCTACCACTGCCGAAATGCAGTCACTGGAAATTCATGAACAAAACGCTGATTATTGCCGAGAAACCCTCGGTAGCCCTAGACATTTCACGCGCTCTCGGAGGATTCACCCGGGAAGGCGACTATTTCGAAAGCGAGCAATTCGTGCTCGCTTCAAGCGTAGGCCATTTGCTCAGCCTGGTTGCTCCCAACGATCCGGTGCGCGGTAAATGGAGTTTTGCCCATTTGCCGGTCATCCCGCCCCAGTTCGAACTCGGTCCCACCGACAAGCGATCCGCCGAACGGCTCAAGCTGCTGGTCAAGCTGCTCAAGCGCAAGGACGTCAATGCGGTCATCAACGCCTGCGACGCCGGGCGCGAGGGCGAGCTGATTTTTCGCTACATCGTGCAATACTCTGGCATCAAGAAGCCCATACAGCGCCTGTGGCTGCGTTCCATGACGCAGACAGCCATCCGTGAGGCCTTTGCCAATTTACGCGATGACGAGGCCTTAAAACCCCTGGAATCGGCTGCCCGGTCCCGGGCCGAGGCCGACTGGCTGGTCGGCATCAATGGCACCCGGGCCATGACCGCGTTCAACAGCAAGGACGGAGGGTTCTTCAAAACCCCGGTGGGACGCGTGCAAACTCCCACCCTGGCCATCGTCGCCGAACGCGAAGAGCGCATACGCAAATTCGTATCGCGCGACTACTGGGAAGTGCACGCCACCTTCGTCGCGGCCGCCGGCTTTTACACCGGGCGCTGGTTCGATCCGAAATTCGCCAGGAACGAGCTCGACCCCGAACAGCGCGACTCGCGACTCTGGTCGCAAACGGCGGCGCAAACCATTGTTACCGCCTGCCGCGGCCAGGCCGGCCAAGTCAACGAAGAATCCAAGCCGACCACCCAGATGTCGCCGGCGCTATTCGACCTGACCTCGTTGCAGCGCGAAGCCAACTCGCGTTTTGGCTTTTCGGCCAAAACCACGCTTTCGCTGGCGCAAACGCTGTACGAGCGGCACAAGGCACTGACCTATCCACGTACCGATTCGCGCTACCTGCCCGAAGACTACCTGCAAACCGTCAAGCAGACCATGCAGGCCCTGTCCAGCGAGGGCTCGTCCGCCGCGGCCAGCGTGCGGCCTTTCGCCGCGACCGTATGCAAGCAGGATTGGGTCAAGCCCAACCGGCGGATCTTCGACAACAAGAAAGTCTCCGATCACTTCGCCATTATCCCTACCCTGCAAATCCCGCGCGACCTCAGCGAAGCCGAAGGAAAAATCTACGAGCTCATCACCCGCCGTTTCCTGGCGGTATTTTTCCCGGCAGCCGAATTCCGCGTTACAACCCGCATTACCGAGGTCTCGGGGCATCATTTCAAGACCGAAGGCAAGGTGCTCATCAATCCGGGCTGGCTGGCGATCTATGGCCGCGAAGCGCAAGGCGACGACACCAACCTGATCGCCGTGGCCGAGGGCGAAACGGTCAAGACCGACGAAATCGAAGCCAAAGGCCTGGTTACCAAGCCCCCGGCCCGCTACAACGAAGCCACGCTGCTTTCCGCCATGGAAGGCGCCGGCAAACTGGTCGACGACGAAGCCTTGCGCGAAGCCATGTCCGAACGCGGCCTGGGCACTCCGGCCACCCGCGCGGCCATTATCGAAGGCCTGCTCAACGAAGGCTATCTGCGGCGCGAAGGCCGGGATCTCATCCCCAGCGCCAAAGCGCGCCAGCTCATGACCCTGCTCTCGGGCCTGGGCGTAAACGAACTGACCTCGCCCGAACTGACCGGCGAATGGGAACACCGCCTCAAGCAAATCGAACATCGCGAACTGGACCGCGACGCCTTCATGCGCGAAATCGCGCAAATGACACAAATCATCGTCAAGCGCGCCAAAGAGTACGAACGCGATACCGTGCCGGGCGACTACGCCACATTGACTACGCCCTGCCCGAAATGCGGCAGTGTCGTGAAGGAAAACTACCGCCGCTACGCCTGCACCAATTGCGACTTCTCGATCGGCAAGCACCCGGGCGGACGTACTTTCGAAATCTCCGAAGTGGAAGAATTGCTCTCCAAGCGCACGCTTGGGCCACTGCCCGGCTTCATCAGCAAAATGGGTCGGCCGTTTGCGGCGCTATTGCGCATTACCGACGAATACAAGCTCGAGTTCGACTTTGGCCAGAACGATGACGACGACGGCGAACCCATCGACTTCTCAGCGCAAAGCCCGCTGGGCGCCTGCCCGAAATGCGGCAACCACGTCTACGAGCATGGCATGAATTATGTGTGCGAAAAATCGGTAGGACCGGGAAAAAGCTGCGATTTCCGCTCCGGAAAAATGATTCTGCAGCAAGAAATCTCGCCGGACCAGATCAGGAAACTGCTGGCCGAAGGCAAGACCGACCTGCTCGACGGCTTCGTCTCGAGCCGCACCAATCGCAAGTTCAAAGCCTTCCTGTCCAAGCAGGCCAACGGCAAGATCGGTTTCGAATTCGAAGCCCGCCCCGAAAAACCAGGCCGCAAAACAGCCGGCAAGACCGCGGCCAAAACCGGCGCCGGCAAGGTCGAAGCGGAAACTAGCGCCAAGACTGCGGCAAGCGCCAAAACGGCAGTGAAAAAAACCGCGGCCAAAAAAGCCACGAAAACAGCGGTCAAGCGGGCCAGCAAAACGGCTTCAAAGACCGCCGCGAAAAAAGCCGTCAAGAAAACCGCTGCCCACTCAAGCGCCGGCGACGACGACGATCCGCCATTCTGAGCCAGACGGCGGCCACAAAGGACTACCCCCAAAAAGTTGGACGCCGATTCAACTTTTTGGGGGATGGCATGGCTCCCCGTACACGGGCAGTTCAAGCGAACAGTGATAGAGGCATATTTAACGCGCCCGAACAACCCGCGCATAATCGCGTGAACTTATGGCCATAGTTCATAACTGCAAAAAAAGCAGGCCCCCGTGCAAAGAAAGCCCCCCCTACAAGATCTCTCACGCAAAAACCCTCATACGGAAAGCCCTCATGCAAGCGGGGGTGGCGACCCAGGCAGGGTGAGCGAGCTTGAGTCCGCCGCGGCCGGCGCCTGGATCGGGATGCAAGGGAGCGGCTGTTTGAGCGTCAAGGGTGTCCACAGCCCGGGGGGCTGTGGACGACGCGAGTTCCGCGACCGCCCGATCCAGGCGCCGGCCGCGGGCAGTCCTGGCGCAGCCAGGACCGGACGAGGCGAGCACCACCCTGCCTGGGCCGCCACCCCCGCGTCTTAAGAACGAAAATGGCCCCTATAAACAGCCCCTACGGGCGACCACAAGAGCCCCCTCAGTGCCCATACACCATCTGCTTCAAAAACAAACTGATCTCGGGCACATAAGTAATAATCATCAGACACGCCAGCACCACCCCCACAAAAGGCAGCAGCGGCTTGATCAGACGTTCGAGCGGAATATTCGCCACCGTGCACGCCGCGAACAAATTCACCCCGAACGGCGGCGTCACCATCCCCAGCGCCAGATTCACCACCATAATGATCCCGAAGTGCGCCGGGTCCACCCCGAACTGCACCGCAACCGGCAAGAGCAACGGCGCCAGCACCACAATCGACGCCGAAGTTTCAATAAACATGCCGATCACAAACAGCGCCGCATTCACACCCAACAGGAACAAATACTTGTCATGGAACAAATGGCTCAGCCATTGTCCCAGCGCATCGGGCACGCCGGCGCGATTCAGCAGAAAACCGAACACCCCCGCATTGGCAATGACAAACATGATCACCGCGGTGGAAATCACCGATTTGTGCAAAGTCTTCGACAATAGCGGCAAACTGAGCCGGCGATAAATGAATATGCCCACGACCAGTGCATACACCACCGCCACCACCGAAGCCTCGGTGGGCGTGAATACCCCGCCGTAGATACCGCCCAGAATAATGACCGGCATCAGCAAGGCCAGCCAGGCGCGCTTGAGCGCCGGCCACAGGGACAGACGCCCCTCGCCATCGGCCTTGCCCAGCCCGTTGCGGCGCGCGTAGAACCACACATAAAACATCAGGGCGCCGCCGATGAGAATGCCTGGCAGGATCCCTGCAATAAATAGCTCGCCCACCGAAGTATCGGTGGAGACCGCGAACAGAATCATGGGAATCGACGGAGGAATAATCACCCCCAGCTCGGCCGAGGACGCCTGCAGCGATGCCGCGAAAGGAGTCGGGTAGCCATGCTTGACCATCGCCGGGATCAGGATAGCGCCCACGGCAAATGTGGTTGCCACGCTCGATCCCGCCACCGCCGCGAAAATCATGCAGGTCAGCACACAACTGCAGGCCAGCCCGCCCTGAATGCCGCCGACCACGCTTTTGGCAAAATCCACCATGCGCTCGGAAATACCGCCGGCCTCCATCAAATTGCCCGCCAGTATGAAAAACGGCACCGCAACCAAGGGGTATTTATCCAGCGAAGCATAAATTTGCTGGGCCACGACCAGCCAGGTCATATGGCCGTCAAAGGCCACCCCCATCAAACTGGCAAGCCCAATCGCCACCGCAATCGGCACCGACAGGGCAAAGAAAAACAACATAGAAACAATCATCAACTGCGACATGCAACCATCCTTATACTTTCAGGCGCGGGCCGAGGCGCCTTAAACGGGAGCCTCGTCCGACACGGCCTCGCTGGGGCCTTCGGCCCAGCGCACAATCACGGCCAGGGCGGCCAGCGCCGTTCCGACAGGAATCGCCAGATAGATCCAGGAAATCGAAATATTCAGGCTCGGCACATTCTGAAACCGCACACGCCACGTCATTTCGCTGCCGACCCAGGCCATGAACACCAGAAACCCGACGCTGATCAGCATCAACAAATGCTCCAGCCAGCGTTTCTTTCGTCCGGCCAATACGCTGTGCAGCATCTCGACGCTGAGCATGGCTCCGCCACGGAAGGCCAGCACAATGCCAAGCAGCACCATCCAGATCAGCGACGCACGCGTCCACGCCTCGCTCCAGTCGGCAGGCGCCTGAAGGACAAAACGGGCAATAACCTGATAAAAACCGGCCGCGACGGCCGACAATATAAGCAACTGCGTCAGGATCGATATCAGGCGGAACAAAGTTCGATCCAGAAAACGAATGATAGGCACGGCTATGTCCTGTAGTGAAGCCGGATCGATGCACCGGCGGGTAATCGACAAGGGCCGGCACATGCGCCAGCCCTTGGGGTTGATCAGCCTTGCTACACCAAATGGCTATTGGGTATTGCGTATGGCTTCGACCAGGTCTTTGCCGTACTGCTTGTAGAATTGCGGATAGATGGGTTCCACCGCTTTCACAAACGCATCGTGGTCGACCTCGTTGACCTGCATGCCCTGCTTCTTGACCTCTTCGATGCCGCTCTTTTCAACGGCATCGACGTACTGTCGCATCGCCACGGCGGATTCATGCGCGGCCGTCTTGAATTTGGCCTTGTCGGCGTCGGACAGGCCGTTATAGACGGACGGAGACATCAGCACCAGCGCCGGCCCATACACATGAGCCGTCAGCGACAAGTATTTTTGCAACTGCGGCAATTTGGCCGACACAATGACCGACAGGGGATTTTCCTGGCCGTCGATCGTGCCTTGCTGCAAGGCGGTTGCCACCTCGGGCCATGCCATGGGGGTGGCCAGCACACCCAACTGACGGAACGCGGCAATATGAATCGGATTTTCAGTCGTGCGGATTTTCAGGCCCTTGATGTCGGCAGGCGTCTTTACCGGTCGAATATTGTTGGTGAGCTGGCGAAAACCCTGCTCGCCCCAGGCCAGGGCGATCAGGCCGCGCTTGGGAAATTCTTCGAGCATTTTTTGCCCGATCGGGCCGTCCATGACCTTGCGGGCGTGCGCCAGATCGCGAAACAGGAAAGGAATATCGAACACCCCGGTCTTGGGCACGAAATTCAGGGTTGCACCCGTGGACACAATGGCCACATCGATGGTGCCCAGTTGCAGGCCTTCGATGACCTCGCGTTCTCCCCCCAGCGCGCTGTTGGGAAACTGCTGGATCTTGAACTGGCCATTCGTGCTGGTTTCGAGCGACTTGGCAAACGCATTGGCCCCGGCGCCATAATGCGAATTGGTCGACAAGGCATAGGCCATTTTCAGCGTCGTTGCCGCCAGCACCGGGCTGGCGGCAAGAGCTCCGGCCACCGATGCCGCGATCATCCATTTAGTAGAAAGCCAAGTTTTTCGCATTTTCCCCAATACCTATAAATTTTAAATTTGAACGCTCGGTTTTACATGAAGTCGAGTTATATGGGTATTGGGGTTTTCTAGCGTTTTTCCGCGAATCGATATCGCAGTCGATATGCGGAAGCTTTGCCTTAATCTTCAACGTACCAGGTATCTTCCGAAAGCATGACTTGCTGATGGCCGCAGCCGGCCGGCATCATGGGGAAACAGTTTTCCTGGGCCAGCACCACTACGTCGAGAAAGAAGGGGCCGTCGTAGGCCATGCAGGCCGCCAGGGCCGCATCGAGTTCGGCGGGATCTTCGACCCGCGCCGCGCCCCAGCCAAAAGCCTTGGCCAGGGCCACAAAATCGGGAAGCGACGCGTTATAGCTGTGGCTGTAGCGGCCTTCGTGGATGAGTTCCTGCCACTGGCGCACCATGCCCATATGACCGTTATTGCACAGCACGACCTTGATGGGAGTCTGATGCTGAATCGCGCTGGCCAATTCCTGGATATTCATCAAGACCGACGCGTCGCCGCTGACACACACTACGGGCTTGCCGGGATGCGCGATTTGCGCTCCGAACGCGGCCGGCACGCCGTAACCCATGGTACCCGCGCCGCCGGAGGTCAGCCAGCGATTCGGGCGATTGAACTTGATGTACTGCGCGGCCCACATCTGATGCTGGCCTACATCGGTGGAAATAATGGCGTCGGTGCCGGTGAGGACATGATCGAGCCGCTGCATCAGATGCTGCGGCAAAATGTGTTCGGACGAAGGAGTGACCTTCAGGCACTGCTGGGAGCGCCACACGCCTATGCGCTGCCACCAGGCATCGAGGCGGCCACCGGGCTGATCGATGGGCCCCAGTTCTTTGCGCAAGGCGCGCAGCAGGGGGTAGCAGTCGCCCACCATCGCGACATCGGCCCGCACGACTTTATTGATGGAGGCCGGATCGATATCCAGATGAATCTTGCTGGCATGCGGGCAGAAATCGGACAGGCGACCGGTGATCCGGTCGTCGAAACGCGCGCCCACGCAAACGATCAGATCGGCATGATGCATGGCCAGATTGGCCTCCAGCGTGCCGTGCATGCCCAGCATGCCGACAAACAAGGGGTCATCGGCCGGAAACGCGCCCAGGCCCATGAGCGTCAGTGTGCAGGGAGCGCCCAGGTCTTGCACCAGGCTGGTGAAGGCATGGCACGCATCGATACCCGAATTCACCAGGCCGCCGCCGCCGTAAAACACAGGCCGCTTGGCATTGGCGATCAGGGCCGCGGCGCGCTTGACGGCCGCCTCGGCGGAAGGGCCGGAGACAGCCGCTTCGGCGGGGGCGACGGCGTCGAACACCGCAAAATCGGCGGGAACCTGGCCGATTTGTATATCTTTGGGAAAATCCAGCAATACTGGGCCCGGACGCCCCTGGGTAGTCAGGTGATACGCCTTGGCGACGATCGCCGCGACATCTTCGCCGCGCCGGATTTGCGCGTTCCACTTGGTAACCGGACGCGAGATGCCGATGGCATCGCACTCCTGGAAGGCATCGGTGCCGATGGCGCCGGTAGCGACCTGCCCGCTGATGCACAGCACCGGAATCGAATCGCACAGGGCGTCGAGCAGCCCCGAAGTCGTGTTGGCCATGCCTGGCCCCGAGGTCACCACCACCACTCCCGGCCTGCCGGTAGAGCGGGCATAGCCTTCGGCCGCGTGCATGGCGGCCTGCTCGTGGCGCACCAGCACATGATGAATGCGCGGCTCGGAATAAAGCGCGTCGTACAAGGGCAGGACCGCGCCTCCCGGATACCCGAAAATGGTATCGACACCAAGGGCGATCAGGGTCTGCAGCAGGGTTTCGGCGCCATTGCGGCTATTCGTTTCGGTAGAAGTATTCACGGCTTGCTTGAATTTGCATAAGATACGCTATTACCGCATATTATCCCTCACCCCGCCACACCGTAAAACCAACTTATGACCGAACCCACTTCGTCCTGGCATATCGTCAGGCAATCGACACTGCACGGAACCGGTGTCTTTGCCGCCAAAAACATCCCTGCCGAAACACGCATTATCGAATACGCAGGCAAACGCATCAGTCCCGAAAAAGCCGATGCCCTGCATCCCGTCAATCCAGACGATCCGTTCCATACATTCTTCTTCGCCATCAGCTCGGGCAAGGTGATCGACGGCGGCAACCAGGGCAACGACGCGCGCTGGATCAATCATTCCTGCGCCCCCAATTGCGAGGCCCAGGAAAGCGCCAAAGGCAAACGTGTGTATATCGTTGCCCTGCGCGATATCGCGGCGGGCGAAGAACTGTTCTACGACTACGGCCTGGTCATGGAAGGCAAGATCACCAAAAAACTGAGGCGGGAATATCGCTGCCTGTGCGGTGCCAAGACTTGCCGCGGAACCATGCTGGCGCTGCCCAAGAAGAAGGCCAAATCGTAGGCATGGGTTTGGGTAGGGGTGCCCCTTGCGGGCGCCCGCAGGCAACACGCGGCAAGCGCACCGCCCCCGGGCCTGGGACACTCAATGATTAATCAGGCCGGTGGTCGTGAAACCGCCGTCCACGGATATGGTCTGGCCCGTCACGTAGCTTGATTTCCCGCCATCGAGCAGCCAGTTGATTGTGCCGCACAGTTCTTCGGGCGCGCCGTAGCGATGCATGGGCACGGCCGAAACCCATAGTTCCCGGGCCTCGCCGCTGTGCATCCGGCGCTTGAAGCTCTTTACGGGCCGCGGCAATCCGGTCTTCGAGCAGATCCAGCACCAGCACCTTCCAGCCCTCGTGCAAAAGTCCCTGGCTGAGCGCCTGGCCGATTCCGGAAGCGCCGCCGGTGACCACAATAACGTTCGAAGTTCTGTCCATCTGCCCTTGTCTCCTGATGTATATCGACCTTCAATACTCGAACCCGCCGGGGCGTTTCGACAACCGGACGGATCGGGCATCAAGCAAGCCGAACACCTCCGGCCTGTCGGTTGAGTCCTCATGTCAATGCAGCGGCAACGATCCCTGTGCCAGCAGTTCCTGGTAGATGATTTTCTTGGTGACTTTGCCGTATCCCGATTTGGGCAGTTCCGGCCAGATCACTATTTTCTGAGGATGCTTGTAGCGCGCGATGTTCGCGTCGAGCCAGGCCTGGAAAGCGGCATCGTTCCACTGCGCCTGTTCCTTCAGCACACACACCATCACGCCCGCCTCGCCCCATTTCGGATGCGGCACTCCCAGCACGCATACTTCCTTGATGCCTTCGTAGCCGAGTACTTTTTCCTCTATTTCGCGCGGATACACATTGGACCCTCCGGAAATATACATATCGGATTCGCGGCCGGTAATGTACAAGTACCCTTGCTCATCCATATGCCCCACGTCGCCGGTGCGGAACCAGCCGTCGCGGAATGCCTTGCGGTTGGCCTCCGGGTTGTTGTAGTAGCCCGCAAATACGGCCGGACCGCACACACAGATCTCGCCGGTTTGACGGGCATCGAGAACCCGGCCGGTGGAATCCTGAATCGATATTTGCATGCCGGTGCGCGCAAAGCCGCAGGATCCGGGCCTGGTCATCAGGCTGTCGTCGGACGAATGCTCATGCGGCGGCAACACCGTAATGTTTCCCGTTACCTCGCCCAGCCCGTAGTACTGCACCAGAACCGGTCCCAGCTTGTCGAGCGCGCGCTTCTGATCCGCCCTGTACATCGGGGCGCCGGCATAAATGATGTGCCTCAGCGACGAGTGGTCGTAACGATCGACGCTCTCGTGCCCGACCAGCATGTTCAGAATCGTCGGCACTGTAAAGAAATTGCTGATTCTGTATTTTTCCACCAGACGCCACGCCGCTTCCGGCGAGAACTTGGACTGGGTTGAAAATACCGTGGCGGCGCCGCGCACCGCCTGCGTGAGAAAATGGATTCCCGCCCCGTGCGATAAGGGCGCCACAACCAGGCTGGCGTCGGCTTCAGACAACCCCGGCATCAGGTCGCACAGGTGATTCGTCAGCACAAAAGCCATTTGCCCGTGAGTCAGCACGGCCGCCTTGGGCTTGCCCGTCGTGCCGGACGTAAAGAAAAACCAGCAGGGGTCGTCGTAATCGACACGCTCGACCTGGTGCGACCCGCTGCCCAGCGCTGCGTCTATCAGCGCGTCGATCGAACCGGTGCCGAAGTCGGCGGCCCCGATCCGGGCAAACAGCTTCAAACCGGCAATCGCATCGACAATTTTTGCATGCTCGGGAAAATCGGCATGGCATATGAACGCCGACACGCCCGCGCTCTGCGCCAGGTACAGCACTTCGTCGGGCGTAATCCGGAAATTGGTCGGTACCCACACGGCGCCGATCCGGAACGTGGCCAGCATCGATTCAAGCAATTCGCGGCAGTTGGATGAATGAACCAGGACGCGGTCGCCCTTGCCCAGCCCCTTGCTTGCAAAGACCAGCGCCAGCGCCTGAACCCGCTTTTCCAGCTCGCCCCAGCTTGTGGCCGTTTCATCGCAAACCAGCGCCGGCCGATTTGCAAACCGGGCCGCAGTCTGGCTGAGAAACGTCGCCAGATTCATCACCCGCCGCGAAATGGGTACCAGCCCTCCCGCGGGCTCGCGAACGTCAACCGCTATCATTTAACGCGCTCCAGGATGCTGACGTAATTGGCCACGGCCGCACCGCCCATATTGAAGACGCCGGCCAGACGGGCATCGGGAATCTGCATATCGCCCGCGGTATTGGTCAGTTGCATGCACGCCATGACATGCATGGAGACGCCAGTGGCGCCAACCGGATGGCCTTTCGATTTAAGCCCGCCCGACGGATTGACGGGCAAACGGCCATCTTTGCGGGTCGTGCCGTCCTGGACAACCTTGTAGCCTTCGCCTCGAGCCGCCAGGCCCATGGCTTCGTATTCGATCAGTTCGGCAATCGTGAAGCAATCGTGGGTTTCGACCAAGTCCAGGTCGGCAAGAGACAGGCCCGACGCAGCCAGCGCCTGCCGCCAGGCCCGTGTGGCGCCCTCGAACGCAATCGGATCGCGTCGGCTGAGCGGCAGAATATCGTTGACATGCTGCCTTGCCTTGAAGCCGATTGCGCGCTGCAGCTGGGCCGCGAATTCCTCATCGGCCAGGACAATGGCCGCCGCTCCATCGGAAATCAGCGAGCAATCCGTGCGCCGCAGGGGCTGCGCCACATACGGATTCTTTTCGGATATCTCGTTGCAAAAATCGAAGCCCAGGTCCTTGCGGATTTGCGCATAAGGATTGCTGACGCCGTTATGATGATTCTTGGCGGCAATCATGGCAAGCTCGCGACTCTTGTCGCCGTAGCGCGTGAAGTATTCCTGCGCGATTTTGCCGAACACTCCGGCAAAGCCGCCTTCGATGTCGGCCTCTTCCTTGCGATAGCTGGCGTTGAGCAAAATATCGCCGATTTCGGGAGTCGGGCGGCTTGTCATTTTTTCGGCGCCCACGACCAACGCCACACGGCCACGGCCGGACTCGATGAAATCCATGGCGGTGTACAGTGCCGCCGAGCCCGTGGCGCAGGCGTTCTCCAGGCGTGTCGCCGGAACGTAAGCCAGGTCGGGATCGGCCAGTGCAACCAGGGCGCCCTGGAAATCCTGTTTCTGAAAACCATTGTTCATGACTCCGACATAAATGCCGTCGACTTCCTTACCCGTGATGCCGGCGTGTTCCAGCGCCGCACCCGATACCCGCGCCATCAGGGTTTCGGTATCGGGATCGATGAGCTTCCCGAAAGGAATATGCGACCATCCCACAATTACCGCTTTCTTTGCCATGACTGATTTCCTTGAAATGAATTTCGTAAATAGCCGCCCGTCCTGTTCACGCGCTAGGCATGAGACAAGGCTTCCGTTTGCAGGTGTTTTTCCAATTTGTCGACTTCCCGCCTGAGCAATTTGTACAGCTCGATTTCTCGTTCCGGCCCCAGCCTTCCTTCGACCGTGGCGATACTGAGGGCGCCGACTACCGCGCCGTGCTCGTTGCGCACCGCCATGCCTATGCCCAGCGAACCGGCCAGTATCAGCCCCGGGTTGACGGAATAGCCCTTAGCCCGCCCTTCCTTGACCAGGTTTTCGACAAGAGCCCGTGTGTACTTCGGATACGTGGCCAGGATGTAGTCGATATTCTGCTGTATGCAGTACTCGACCTCCTTGTCGCTCAAGGCGGCAAGCATGGCCTGGCTGCCGGCGCCAACCCCCAGGGGATGACGATCGCCCGCCAGCAGCGCATGAGACTTCAAGGGATAGTCCCCTTCTTCCCTAAGCAGGCAGACGGCATTGATATCCTGCCTGACCGAGAAAAAAGCGGTGTCCCCTGTTTCCTGGGCAAGCCTGGCCACATGCTTGGCGGCCGTCTTGTGCAAACCGAAACGGTTCGACGCAATCAGGCCCAGGGCGTGGCACCCGGATCCCAGGTAATAGCGCCGTGTTTTCAGGTCCTGCTCCACCAGCCCTTCTGAAATCAAAGCCGTCGTAAGCCGGTGCGTGGTGGACTTGATCAGATCGGCCTGCTTGCTCAGGGCGGACAAGCCTATCCCTTCGTTGCGGCTGCGGGCAATGCAGCGCAGCACCTTGATTGCACGATGGATGGCCTGACTGCCAGAAGCCTGGCGCAGTGGCGCCGGGCTCTTTTTTTGTTCCATATTATGGACCTAAAAACTGAATTTGATAATTTCCTATTTGCGATTCTACGTAACACCCAATGATTGTCAATGAATTTGAAAAAAAATTATTATTTTTTGTTCCATAAGGTAGAATTCGAGAATACAATACTTCGACAGTCCACACTGTACCGGCCAACGCCGAAGCAAGAAAATACCTGGATGCGTCTGTTATAACTGTAGGCGCGAGTCAATCAATAGGCCACATAATGGCCAAGGAGACAAATCAATGAAGTTAAGCCGTCGTTCCTTCATGCTCACCACCGCCGGTGCCGGCGCCGCCATCATCGCCGCGCCTCTCCAGAGCGTCATGGCCGCTACAACCTATCGCTACAAATACGCCAACAACCTGCCCGTCACTCACCCCATGAATGTCCGGGCCAAGGAAATGGCCAAAAAAATAGAAGAAGAAACCAAAGGGCGATTCAAACTGCAAATCTTCCCCAGCAGCCAACTGGGTTCCGACACCGAAACCCTGAATCAGCTGCGCGCCGGGGCGGTCGAATTCTTCACCCTGTCCGGGCTGATCCTCTCCACACTGGTGCCCGCGGCCGCCATCAGCGGCATCGGCTTTGCCTTCCCCAGCTATGACAGCGTCTGGAAGGCCATGGACGGCGACCTGGGCTCCTACATACGCGGCGAAATCGGCAAAAGCGGCCTGGTCGTCATGGACAAGATCTGGGACAACGGCTTCAGGCAGGTCACGACCAGCAACAAGCCTATTGTCACTCCCGACGATTTCAAGGATCTGAAAATCCGCGTGCCGGTAAGCCCGCTCTGGACTTCCATGTTCAAGGCCCTGAAATCGGCACCGACCAGCATCAATTTCAATGAAGTGTATTCGGCCCTGCAGACCAAAGTGGTCGACGCCCAGGAAAACCCCCTGGCCATCATCCAGACCGCCAAGCTTTTCGAAGTGCAGAAATACTGCTCCCTCACCAATCACATGTGGGACGGCTTCTGGTTCCTCGGCAACCACGATGCCTGGAACCGCCTGCCCAAAGACATCCAGGCCATAGTCGCCAAGCACGTCAACGAAGCCGGCGTGAAAGAGCGCGCCGATGTAGCCGCGCTCAACGACGATCTGCAGAAGAAACTCACCAGCGAGCACATGGTGTTCAATACGCCCAAGACGGGGCCCATCCGCGACACGCTTCGCCAGGCAGGCTTCTATGCCGAATGGAAAAAGAAGTTCGGCGATTCCGCCTGGGCCACACTGGAAAAATCGGTCGGTTCCCTGACGTAAGGGCGCGCCATGTTGTCGCAAGCTTCCGAATCACAGGCCGCTGACGACAATCTTCGCGAGAGCCCGCTTTGGTTGACAAAGCTGGACAATTTTCTGGGGCACCTGGTAGAGATTCCCGTCGCTCTGCTGGTGCTTGCAGAAATTGTCATCCTGTTCTCGGGGATTTTCGCCCGCTACGTGCTCAACACCCCCCTTATCTGGTCCGACGAGCTGGCTTCGCTGCTGTTCTTGTGGCTGGCCATGCTGGGGGCGGCGGTCGCCTTCCGCCACGGCGAACACATGCGCATGACCGCCCTGGTCAACAAGGCCACACCGAAAACACGGGCATTCCTGGAAGTGTTCGCTGTTTTATGCTCGCTGGCCTTCGTACTGCTCGTGCTGCTGCCCAGCTTCCAGGCCACTCGCGATCAGGCCGTCATCACCACTCCGGCCATGGGCCTGAGCCTGGCATGGCGCACGGCGGCACTGCCCACGGGGCTGCTGTTCATGGCCTGCTTTGCCCTGATCCGGCTCTATAAAGTCTCAAACTGGCAACTGGTGGCGAAATCCCTGGGCCTGATTCTACTGATCGGCGCGGGCCTGTACCTTCTTAGCCCGCTATTCGAAGAACTCGGCAATTACAACCTGCTCATATTCTTCGTAGGCCTGGTGGCGGTCGGGGTTTTCACCGGCGTTCCGATCGCCTTCTCGTTCGGACTGGCCACCTTCGGCTACCTGATCCTCAGCACCACGGTGCCAGTCACCGTGCTGGTCAGCCGCATGAACGAAGGCATGTCGCACCTCATCCTGCTGGCGGTGCCCTTGTTCGTGTTCCTGGGCCTGCTCATTGAAATGACCGGCATGGCCCAGAAAATGGTCAGTTTCCTGGCCAGCCTGCTGGGTCACGTGCGCGGCGGGCTGTCTTATGTGTTGATCGGCGCCATGTACCTGGTCTCGGGCATTTCGGGCGCCAAGGCCGCCGACATGGCCGCCATCGCTCCGGTCCTGTTTCCCGAAATGAAAAAACGCGGCGCGGACGAAGGCGAACTCGTCGCCCTGCTGTCGGCGGCGGGAGCACAGACGGAAACCATTCCTCCCAGCCTGGTACTCATCACCATAGGCTCGGTGACCAGCGTCTCCATTACCGCCCTGTTCACCGGCGGCCTGCTGCCCGGCGCGGTGCTCGGCATCATGCTGTGCCTGGTCGTTTGGTACCGCAACCGCGGTGAAGATCTCAGTCGTGTCGTGCGCTCGAGCAAAAGCGACATTCTGAAAGGCTTCATCATTGCCTTGCCGGCCCTGGCTCTGCCCTTCGTCATCCGCGCGGCCGTCGTCGAGGGCGTTGCCACAGCCACCGAAGTGTCGACCATAGGCATTGTGTATTCGTGCATCATCGGCCTGCTGGTCTACAGGCGCTTCGACATACGGCGCATTTATCCCATGCTGATCGATACGGCGTCATTGTCCGGCGCCATCCTGTTGATTATCGGCGCGGCCACCGGCATGGCCTGGGCGCTGACCCAATCAGGCTTTTCAAGCGATCTGGCCGATTTCATGGGCTCTCTGCCGGGCGGGGGTGTTACCTTCCTGTGCGTCTCGATCGTCACCTTCGTCATTCTCGGCAGCGTTCTGGAAGGCATTCCAGCGATTGTGCTGCTTGGCCCCTTGCTGTTCCCCATTGCGGAAGAACTCGGCGTGAACGAAGTCCATTATGCGATGGTGGCCGTACTGTCGATGGGCATAGGCCTGTTCGCCCCGCCATTCGGGGTGGGCTATTACGCGGCCTGCGCAATCGGACGCGTGGCACCCGATAAAGGCATCAAGCCCATTATCGGATACATGTGCTCGATCGCCATCGGGCTGATCATCGTCGCCGCGGTCCCATGGCTGTCGACAGGCTTCCTGAAATAGACGGGCATAGGCAGGTATCGATTCCGGCCGGGAGCGCCAAGCTCCCGGCCCCAGCAAACAAAGGTTGAATCATGAGTGAAAAACGATTGGCGGGCCGTGTAGCGCTGGTCTTTGGCGCGGGCTCGGTCGGCGAAGGCTGGGGCAACGGCAAGGCCGCGGCCGTTGCCTATGCACGCGAAGGCGCAAAAGTCATTGCCATCGACCTCGACAAAAAGGCGGCCGACGCAACTCGCGACATCATTCTGTCGGAAGGGGGGCACTGCGACGCCTACGCCGCCAACGCCACGAATTCGGAGCACATAGCCAACATTGTTGCCGAAACGCTGAGCAAGCACGGCCGTATCGATATACTGCACAACAACGTCGGCATGGCAAAAATGGGCAGCGTCACCGACCTGAGCGAATCCGACTGGGATCTCGCGCTGGCCGTGAACCTGAAAAGCGCTTTCCTGACCTGCAAGCACGTGTTGCCGGCCATGCTTGCGCAAAAAAGCGGCTGCATCATCAATATATCGAGCCTGGCCGCCATTCGATACACCGGCTACCCTTATCCCGCCTATTACGCGGCCAAAGGAGGCCTGAATCAACTGACCGTCGGCCTGGCGCTGCAATATGCCGCCGCGGGCATACGTGTCAATGCCATCATGCCCGGGTATATCGATACCCCGCTCATCTACAAAGACATCTCTGGCCAATACGAAAGCAAAGAGGCCATGGTGGCCGCGCGCAATGCCCTCTGCCCCATGGGACGCATGGGCACGGGCTGGGATATCGCCAAGGCAGCCGTATTCCTGGCGTCGGACGATGCGAACTACATCACCGGCGTTTGCCTGCCTGTGGACGGCGGTGTGCATATGGCGACGGCTTAAGGTATTTTTGGTTCGAGTGGTTTTGCGGGATTCGATGTTTTGGTCGCTTTGGTATTTACGGTTTGGTATTTGAAGACGCCGTCTATCGGGGCTTGGGGTCAGGGCCGGCACGGCGTGCTTGATCCGGATCTACCTCGTCCAGGCGGGCGTCGGGCCAAACTCGCTACGCCGCTGGCGCGGCTACGCTCAAACATGGCCCGCCGAAAGCCCCCGCCTTCCCTACGGTAGCATCCGGCGCACGCCTTACGCCGGCCCTGACCCCAAGCCCCGATAGACGGCTCACATTGCGGCACGCCTGGAATGAACTTGCCGGCATCAATGTATACCTCGATGCATGACCTCACCGTTTCTCTCGGCGCACGACCCCAATGCCTTTTTCTATGCATTTCCTCAACGCAAGCCGCAGGGTGGGCGGTGCTGTGCAGTCCGGCGGTAGTCCAGCGCCGGGGGCTGACGAAGGGAAGGCGGGGGCTTTCGGCGGGCGCTGTCTGAGCCCGGCCTCGCGAGGCCGGGCGAGTTCGCCCGACGCCCGCCTGGACGAGGCAGACCCGGGCAGTCGGGGTGCGTAGCACCTCGACCGCTGGACGTGCCGGACTGCACAGCACCGCCCACCCTGCGGCGTCTTTATAGAAATAAAATCGCTCCAGCCAAAACAGTCCGGCCCAGCAAACGCCCTATTTGAACGCCGTTTCGATAAAACTGCGCAGCTTGCGCGAATGCAGCCGTTCGCGCGGCATTTCCCGCAGCAGCTCGAGCGCCCGTATGCCGATGTGCAAATGCTGGCCGACTTGCGTCCGATAGAAATCGCTGGCCATGCCAGGCAGTTTCAGCTCGCCATGCAGGGGTTTGTCGGACACGCACAGCAAAGTGCCATAGGGCACGCGAAACCGGAAACCGTTGGCGGCAATCGTGGCGGATTCCATATCCAGCGCAATAGCGCGCGACATGGAAAAACGCTGCACCAGTTCGCGGTGTTCCCGCAACTCCCAGTTGCGATTATCGATGGTCGCGACCGTGCCGGTACGCATGATTTTTTTCAGCTCCCAACCCGACAAGCCAGCCACCTCCGCCACCGCCTGCTCCAGCGCAATCTGGATTTCGGCCAAAGGCGGCACGGGCACCCAATTGGGCAAATCGGCATCCAGCACGTGGTCTTCGCGCACATAGCCATGCGCCAGCACATAATCGCCCAGGCGCTGCGTCGTACGCAGGCCGGCGCAGTGGCCCAGCATCAGCCACGCCGAAGGGCGCAAGACCGCCACGTGGTCGGTAATGGTCTTGGCATTCGAGGGGCCGATCCCGATATTGATCAGGGTAATGCCGGTATGGTTCTCGCGCACCAGGTGATACGAAGGCATTTGCGGCAGGCGCGCCGGAGCCTGGCCGCTGCGTTCGGCGTCAGGGCCGCTGCGTGTCGTGACGTTTCCCGGTTCGACCAGAGCGGTATAGCCGCCCTCGCCCTGCACCAGTATTTCGCGCGCCCACTGGCAAAATTCGTCCACGTAAAACTGATAGTTGGTAAACAGCACAAAATTCTGAAAATGCGTGGGTGCCGTAGCCGTATAGTGCTGCAATCGATGCAGCGAATAATCGATCCGCGGCGCCGTGAACGGGGCCAGAGGCGCGGGTTCGCCATGCCTGGCCTGCCAGGTTCCGTTGACGATGGCGTCGTCGGTCACCGCCAGATTGGGCACATCGAAATGGTCGCGCAGCGAATCGCCCAGCGTGTCGGAATACACGCCTTCCACATACTGCCCGTCCGAAAAAGCGAAATGCAATGGAATCGGCAGGTTCGACTCGCCGATCTCGAGCTGCACCCCGTGATTCTTGAGCAATAGGCCGAACTGTTCTTTCAGGTAGTCGAAATACAGGACCGGCTGCGTGATAGTGGTCATGTAGGCGCCGGGCTCCACCACATGCCCATACGACAGCCGGCTGTCAACGCCCTGATACGTATGCACCTTGATTCGCACAGCCGGGTAATAGGCCCGCACTCGTTGCGCCTTGGAAAAACGGCCCGCGGCATAGTCCTGGAATGCATCGCGTATGAAGGCCGTATTGCGGGCGTAGATTTCCACCAGGCGTTCGACCGCGGCCTGGGCATCCGAAAAACCCGTGAACGGAATCAGTTCAGGCAAGATGGGAGGGCTATCGAAACTCGAAGAATCAAACATGCAGATCCGCTCAAAATTTTGAATGATAAAAACGCCCTGTGACAGGCATACGAGACATGCACTCACTTTACCCCAACTGAAAAACAAAAGTGGCATGCGCTGGCCTATTTCCGGCCTTTCGACTCTGGATCTTCCGAAAATCGCTACACTTCCAATTTCCGTATTTTCGGCTTTGCATCGCATCCAGATCCGGAACCACTCACACCCATTCACGCGCCGCGCCCGCTTCCGGCTTGAGGAATTGAATTGAATCTCGTGGTGAACGCGGTCCTGCCGCTATTCGGCCTGATCGCAATAGGCTATCTATGCGCCCGCAAGCGCCTGCTGGGGCCGGGCGCCGTCGACAGCCTGAACAAATTCGTGGTTTGGCTGGCGCTTCCGGCGCTGCTGTTTCAGGCAATGGCGCAAATCACTTGGGATCAACTCGATCATCCCGGCTATTTCTGGGGCTTCACGCTGGGCATCGCCATCGTGTTTGCGGTTTCGTACCTGCTCGACAAGAAGCGTTCCGGGCGCCTGGCCGATGCCAGCCTCGAGGGCCTGGCTGCCTCGTACTCAAATGCCGGCTTCATGGGCATCCCGCTATGCCTGATGGTATTTGGCGAGGCCAGCCTGCCCGCCGCCATTATCGCGGCCATACTGACCGCCTGCGCCCTGTTTGCGTTTTCCATTGTGCTGATTGAAATCGATCTGCAAGGGTCGCGCAGCCTGAAGCGGACCTGCCGCAAAGTTGCAAGCTCCGTGCTGCGCAATCCGCTGGTGGTTGCGCCGGCGGCCGGCCTGTTCTTCCCCGCCACGCACCTGTCCCTGCCCGGCCCCTTGCTGCAATTCACCACTTTGCTGGGAGCGGCGGCCAGCCCCTGCGCGCTGGTCACAATAGGGCTGTTCCTGGCTCAGTCCCAGCCGGCCGAACACCGCGGTGCCGTGTGGCGCATTGTTACGCTCAAAATGTTCCTGCATCCCCTGGTCACCGCCGTGCTGGTGTACGGGGTGTTCGACATGCCTGCGCTGTGGGCGAACACCGCCGTGCTGCTCAGCGCCTTGCCCATAGGTACCGGCCCCTTTATGCTGGCCAAGCTCTACGAGCGCGAGCCCGCCGTGACCTCGCAGGCCATCCTGATCTCGACGATTCTGTCGGTCTTGACTATTTCATTGCTGGTCGGCGTTTTCACGCCCGGCAGTTGACGCCTGCGTCACGGTCGCAGGCCGTGGCCAGCCAGTTTGCGGAAAATCTTTACCAAGCTTGACTGGCGCGCAGCCGCAAATTGCGGCACACTTCAAGCTGGACGCCTGGCCTGTATCGTACCGACGGCGCTCATTGCAATGCCCGCAGCTTTCGTTTTTTCATCACGCAAAGGAGACACCATGTCCGGCTGGTTCGAATTACACAAAGCAAAAGATGGCCAATTCTATTTCTCGCTCAAGGCAGGCAATGCCCAGATTATTCTGTCCAGCGAAATGTATACCGCCAAGGCTTCTGCCGAAAACGGCATCGCATCCGTGCAAAAAAACTGCGCCGACGCCGCGCACTACTCCAAAGCCATAGCCACCAACGGGAAATTCTATTTCACCTTGAAGGCCGCCAACCACCAGGTCATAGGAAACAGCCAAATGTATGCCGATGAAGCATCGCGCGACAATGGCATCGCCTCGTGCCAGGCTAATGGCATCAGCAGGGAAGTCAAAGACCTGTCCGCCTGACCCAATACCGGGGTCGATCATGCCGGGCACCTGCGCCCGGCATCAGATCTTGCCGACTTTCCCCGCATACAGTACCGCTCCCGTGGGCTGACCGGTCGGAGACCCTCCTGTCGGCTCCAGACTGATTGCCAGCGTCACATCGGGGCTGAGGCGGGACTGCTTCAAGACAATCACTGTACTGGCTTGCGCGCCGATCAATCCCAGCGGCGCGGGTTTCTGATCTTTGGCAATCAGCCACAATTGCAAGCTATGCCCGGCTTGCAGCGCCGTGAAATTCAGCGGCGTCAGAACGAGTTGCCCAGTACGGGCATCGAAACTGGCAACCACTTGCCCTGCAGAACCTTCCTGGGTGCTTGCCAGCACCGCAACTGGCAAGGGTGCCGTGTCTGCCCCGTTCGGCACGAGAAAACGCGGCCATAACAACGCCGCAACCAGGCTGGCCGCCAGTGCAAAGCTGACAAGCTGCCACCGGCGATGCCCGGGAACATGATGACGAAAATCGCGGATCAAGCCCTGCTGCGGAGGCAGGCGCGATTGAATAGTGCGCCATACACGTGCCGGAGGATCGACCGGCGCATCGCCGGCATCCAGCGCGGTCAGGATATCCTGCCATTGACGCACTTCGGCTGACAATGCGGGATCCCGCTCCATCAGAGCCTCGAAGCGGCGCCGGGCAGCACCTCGCAAGGTACCCAGAACGTACTCGCCTGCCAATATATTATCGTTACGCGCGCGCTCGTTCATAAGCCCAGGCACCCTTTCAATTGTCTCAAACCGCGACGTATCCAGCTTTTGGTGGTCCCCAGTGGGTGTTCGAGTTTTTTGGAAATCTCGTCATGCGACAAGCCATGGTAGTACGCCAACACAATACTTTGTCGCTGTTCGGCCGAAAGCTGGCCCAGGCAGTCGCCCAGACGACCAGCGGCGTCGGCCTGCTCCAGATGTTCCAGCGGATTCTTGCCAGGATCGGGAAGCTGGTTCAGCGCCACATCGTCGAGTTCGTCCCAGCGGTTATCCGCGCCGCGCAGCCAATCGATGGCCCGATTGCGCACAATATGCGTCAGCCAGGTTAGCGGTGAGCTGCTGGAAGCGTCGTAGCTGGCGGCCTTGTTCCATACCGTTATAAAACTGTCTTGCAAAACTTCTTCGGCCCACACGGGGCGTTTCAACAAACGCAGGGCAAGCGCATACAGACGCGGCGACAGGCCTTTATAAAGCGCCTCAAAGGCCCGTCGGTCGCCCTGCGATACCGCATTCAACAAATTCCGATATTCATCGTCGGAGAGTCCCGCCATCTGCCACGTTGCCTTTACGATTCGACTGGCCTTGCCGGAAAAGCCCGACAAGGCCAACCGGCAGACGCACTATTTGGGAAGCAGCACTTTATCGACGACATCTATAACGCCATTCTTTTGCATCACGTCGTAGGTACTGATGTTGGCGACACCGCCGGACGAGTCCTTTACCTGGACATTCCGCGGCCCATTCATCATAAAAGTCAGCGAACCACCCGATGCTGTTTTCAGCATGGCCTTGCCACCGCCTTTCTTGATCAGTCTTTCAAGATCACCCTTTGTATATTTGCCCGGAACCACGTGATAAGTCAACACCTTTGCCAACTGATTTTTGTTTTCCGGCTTCATCAGGGTTTCCACCGTGCCTGCAGGCAAGCCATTGAAAGCGGCATTGGTGGGAGCAAATACAGTAAAGGGCCCTTTGCTCTCCAGAGTATCCACGAGGCCCGCCGCTTTCACCGCCGCAACCAGTGTGGTGTGGTCTTTGGAATTGACGGCATTTTCGACAATATTCTTTTGCGGGAACATGGCGGCGCCCCCCACATCGACCGTTGCCGCGCCCGCCGCACCGGCCGCAAGGATCGACGCGAGCATTACCGATTGAATAGCTGTTTTCATCATTATTCCTTTCAAGTGTATGTGCAGGATTGCCCTACATACACATATACGAAAGAAATGCAGATACGGATGCAGCAGATCGAAAAATTGTTCAGGTCAGCTGATCAATGAATGCGGCCATAGAGACATCGAGTTGCGTCACACCCTTGGCATCGTGCGTCGTGAGAGTAATACCCACCCGGTTGTACACATTCGACCATTCAGGGTGATGATCGAGTTTTTCCGCCTGCAAAGCAATGCGCGTCATGAACCCGAATGCTTCGCTAAAGTTCTTGAACACAAAAGTTTTGTGTATGGCGTCGCGCGACTCCACTGCGGACCATCCGTCCAGCAACATCAACGCGGCGGGTGCGCCTATCAATTGGGGCTGCGTTCTCATGATGCACTCCTTGTGTCTGACCAGACATGGCCTCGCTAACCCAGCGGCCATGTCTATGGTACTTTAAATAGCGCTTCTTTTTAGCTTAAGTATAGTTGCGCTATATGACAGGAACATGCAAGCGGATTATTTTCCGCCCCAGGCCGCGATGGCTGCGCGTTCGCCATCCGTCATTTTCGTCATGTTGGCCAGGGGCATATATTTGCTGGCCACGACCTGCTTGATCTGCGCCTCGTGCAACTGCACTTCTTCCGCAGTATCGAACATGATGCCCGCGGGCGCTGAAGGAAAGCCGGCCTGGGTTGGCTTGGCCGAGTGGCATTCGACGCAGCGCGCCTGCACAATGGCCCGTACCTGCTCCAGGCCGGCACCCTCGGGCGCCGCCGCCTTGCCTTGCACGGAAGCCGTGGCGTGTTCCTGCACCGGAAGCGCCGGTGCAGGCGCGGCCAGCCAGCCTGCGGCCAGCAACAGCACGATTCCCGCAAGCGGATAGGCAAGCTGGTTCTTGCCCATGTGGCGCAGCACGAAATACTGGCGAATCACGGCTCCGGCAAAAATGAACAGGCTCATGACGACCCAGGCGTACGGGCCGGTAAAGGTGAACGAGTAATGATTGCTCAGCATCAGGAACACGACCGGCAGCGTAAAGTAGGTGTTGTGCACCGACCGCTGCTTGCCGCGTTTTCCATCCAGCGGATCGGGGGCCCGGCCCGCCTTCAGGGCATTGACCATGCGCCGCTGCCCGGGAATGATCCAGAACAGGACATTGGCCGACATGCAGGTCGCCATGAGCGCCCCGGTGATCAGGAAAGCGGCGCGGCCGGGAAAGATTTGCGTAGTCAGGTACGCCACGGCGACCATCATCGCGCCCACCGCCAGGCTAAGCAACCCGTCGCGCTCCATATTCGGGCTCACGCGGCGGCACAACTGGGAGTAGATGATATAGCCCACCACCAGAAAGGCGATGGCCAGCAGACTGGCCTGCAAGCCGTTTAGGGAAGCCGCCCAGGCCCAGGGACTGGCCGGATTGACCAGATAGAAAGCCGGCTTGAGCAAATACAGGATGGTGAACAGGCCGAAACCCGACAACCAGGTGGTATAGGCCTTCCAGAACGACCAGTGCAGGTCTTCAGGCAATTCGGCGGGATTGGTCAGGTATTTCTGGTTATGGTAGAAGCCGCCGCCATGCACGGCCCACATTTCGCCAAATACGCCCAGTTTCTTGCTGTGCTCGCCGCGCGGCGCATGCAGGCTGTTGTCCAGCATGACGAAATAGATGGATTCGCCGATCCAGGCAATGGCGGCAATAACATGCAGCCAGCGCAACAGCAAATTACCGAATTCAAGTGCAAAAGCTTCCATGGGTATTCTCTTGATGCATTGGGGCTTGGGGCCGGCACAGCGGCCGATTCAACTGCCGCGGTAAGTGGACCAGGCCCAGGGAGTGACCAGCAGCGGAACATGGTAGTTTTCGGCCGCATTGGCCACACCAAAGCGCAGGACGACCTGGTCCACAAAGCGAGGTTCGGGAACAGGCGTGCCTTTGCCCGCAAAATAATCGCCCGCATGGAAAACCAATTCATAGACGCCCTGTTGCAGGCTTGCGCCCTGCAGCAGGAATTCGCAACGGCCATCGGCATCGGTGGCGGCTTGCTTGAGCAGCGTCCGATCGGCCTCGCGGATGCGGTACAGATCGATGCGTACGCCTTGCGCCGGCACACCATGCATGGTGTCCAGCACATGGGTCGAGAGCTTTCCCATGTATGTCTCCGATTAATCGTTTCAATAGCCTGGCCGTTTTTCCCGATTGAAACACAGGCCTGGATTTGCGCGGCAACGGTGAGATTGAATGTGTTTCTGACCGATCACCAATAATTGTTAACAATTTATGTTGACGATTCTCTTCCAGTCCACAATAATTGTCAATACGTGAACTCAAGAAATTTTCCTCATGCTCCATCTGAACCCGCATCGCGATGTTTCAACCGATCTTGCCGCGCCTCCGGCCTCGTCCCTGCGCGGGCCGCAAGGCAGCGGCGCGCGATCCGAGATCGACCGCGTCTATGACGATATTTTCGATGCCGTCATGGACCGCCGCCTGCTGCCCGGCGCCAAGCTGACAGAAGCGGCGCTATGCACGGTGTTCGCCTGCTCGCGCGCCACGGTGCGCACGGCGCTGTCGCAACTGGCCCACGACAAGATCGTTGTCATCGAGCCCAACCGCGGCGCCTTTGTGTGGCAACCCAGCACCAAAGAAACGCAAGACGTATTCGAAATGCGCCGCGCGCTGGAATGCATGACCATCGACATGCTGCTGGCGCTACCCGACGTCCGGGCGCGCCTTGCGCCTCTCTACGATATGGTGGACCGGGAACGCAAGGCGTTCGAAGGCGGGGACCGCATCAGCTGGATCCGCTTGTCCAATGCCTTCCATGTCGAGATGGCGCATCTCCTGGGCAATCAGGTGCTGACCGAAATGCTGCACAGCCTGTGCGCGCGCACCTCGCTCATCATTGCCTACTACGACACGCCGGGTGAAAGCGCATGCTCGTATTTCGAACACCAGGACATACTCGACAAGCTTGCCCGCCACGATGGCGAGGCCGCCAAGGCGGCCATGCACCATCACCTTGAAGATTGCGAACATCGCATGAACGAACCTGAAAAAGGGCCGGTCGACCCTTGGTCCGCGTTCAGCGTCAAACGTTGATTTTTGGAATCCCGACAATGCAGCAAGAAAACTACCCTCGCGATCTGATCGGCTACGGCCGCAATCCGCTTCAGGCCAACTGGCCCGGCAAGGCACGCATCGCCGTCCAGTTCGTGCTGAATTATGAAGAGGGGGGAGAGAATTGCGTGCTTCACGGCGATCCGGCTTCGGAGCAGTTCCTGTCTGAAATCATAGGCGCCGACGCCTATCCGGCACGCCACCTTTCCATGGAATCCATTTACGAATACGGCTCGCGTGCCGGCGTATGGCGCATATTGCGCGAATTCGAAAGGCGCGGCCTGCCCTTGACCATCTTCGCAGTCGGCATGGCGCTTGAACGCAACCCCGAAGTGGCGCGGGCGTTTGTCGAGCTGGGCCACGAGGTCGCCTGCCACGGATATCGCTGGATCCATTATCAGTCGGTCGAGGAAAGCATCGAACGGGAACACATGCGGCGCTGCGTCGAAGTCGTCTCGACCCTGCTGGGGCGCCATCCCGAAGGCTGGTATACCGGCCGCGACAGTCCCAATACGCGCCGCCTCGTCATGGAAGAAGGCGGCTTCCTGTATGACTCGGACTACTACGGCGACGACCTGCCCTTCTGGACGCGGGTTGAAATGAAAGACAATACGAAAAAGCCCCAGCTCATCGTGCCTTACACGCTGGACACCAACGACATGCGTTTTGCGTCGCCCCAGGGCTTCAACAGCGGCGAACAGTTCTTCAACTACCTGAAAGATGCGTTCAGCGTGCTGTATGCCGAAGGAGACATTGCGCCCAAAATGATGTCTGTGGGCCTGCATTGCAGGCTGACGGGCCGGCCTGGCCGCTTTGCCGCCCTGCAACGTTTCCTCGATTATGTACAGCAGCACGATCGCGTCTGGATCCCCACCCGCGCCGCCATCGCGCGCCACTGGATCGAACGCCATCCCTGGAACGAAAGCGAACATTCCTGACACCCTCTGTTCCCGCAAGCCGCGGCTGTTTGCCGCGCATACCTTGCACCCCCGCATCTGGAGCAAATAAAATGGCTACGCCCAATCTTCCCGCCGGTACGATCGTGAATGCGCCGTTTGTCGAACCACCTGCGTTCGCCACCCGTTATGCCAACCTGGCCTCGGCCGATTTCGGCGCCAAGACACTGTCGTGTTCCGACGAGTTTTTCGCGGCTGCCGATCGCATGCTGCAATCCTCCGAGCCGGTATTCATCGTGGGCAAGTTCGACGATCACGGAAAGTGGATGGACGGCTGGGAAACCCGCCGCCGGCGCAACGGCGGCCACGACTCCGCCGTTATCCGCCTGGGCCTGCCGGGCGCCGTCAAAGGCCTGGACATCGACACCAGCCACTTTACCGGCAACTTTCCCCCGGCCGCTTCCGTGCAGGCCTGCCACAGCAAAGGCGACCCCGATGCCGGCACGCAATGGACCGAAATCGTCGCCGCGCGATCATTGTCCGGCGACTCGCACCATTTCATTGAAATCGTCGGCGACGACCGCGTCTGGACTCATCTGCGGCTGAACATGCTGCCCGACGGCGGCATCGCGCGCCTGCGGGTATATGGGCAGGCCGCCTGCGACTGGAATGCCAAAGACGCCAGCGCCTTGTATGAAGTCTCGGCGCTGGAAAACGGCGGGCGCATTGCCGCCTACAACAATGCCCATTTCGGCGCGCCCTTCCGCCTGATCATGCCGGGCCGCGGCATAAACATGGGAGACGGCTGGGAAACCCGCCGCCGGCGCGAACCGGGTTCGGACTGGTGCCTGATCGAATTGGGTCATGCCGCCATCGTGGAAAAGATCGAAATCGATACCGCGCATTTCAAGGGCAACTACCCGGATCGGGTCTCCATCCAGGCCGCTCGCGTCGCCGAATCGACCGATGAATCCCTGGTCACCCAGGCCATGTTCTGGCCCGAGCTGCTTGGCGAGCAGAAAATGGAAATGGACAAGCAACATTTCTTCGACGGCGCGCAGATCGGCCGCATTGGCCCGGTCACGCACGTGCGCATCAATATGTTTCCCGATGGCGGCATCAGCCGCGTACGCATCTGGGGCCGGCTGGCCGGGAACTGAGCCAGGCAGCCAGAGCCCCTGTTATCAGGAGTTTCGGGCCGGCCTGTCCTCACGCTGATGCAGTTTGCGGCCGGCCGCATAGCTTGCGGCAACGGCGCGATCGTCGCCCAGCATGGCCAGGGCGAACAGCAATTCTTCAAGTGATTCCGAAGCGGCGGTCCGGCGCGCCAGCAATGGCGTGGCCTGCGGATCCAGGACAATGAAGTCGGCCTCCGCGCCGGCGGCCAGGGTACCGATCTGCCCGCCCAGATCGAGGGATTGCGCGGCGCCTTCCGTGGCGAGGTAGAACATGGTCGTGGCGCTTAAATGATAGCCCGACAACCTCGCCACCTTGTGCGCTTCGTTCATGGTCTGCAGCATCGAAAACGACGAGCCGCCGCCAACGTCGGTGGCCAGGGAAACCGGCTGGCCGGTGGCCTGGGCGGCAGCGAAATCAAACAGGCCGCTGCCCAGGAATTGGTTCGATGTAGGGCAATGCGCCGCCAGGGCTCCCGTTTCATGCATGCGGCGCCGATCTACATCGTCGAGCCAGATGCAATGCCCGTAGACGGAACGGCGGCGCAGCAAGCCAAAATGATCGTAGACATCAAGATAGCTGCGATGGCCCGGAAACAGCTCGCCAACCCACTTTACCTCGGCCTGATTTTCCGCCACATGGCTTTGAATGAACACATCGCTGTAGCGTTGCGCAAGCTCGCCGCACACCGCCAGTTGCGCTTCGCTGGAGGTAGGGGCAAAGCGCGGCGCAAGGGCATACATCTGGCGGCCCTTGCCATGCCAGCGCTGAATCAGCGTCTCGCTGTCGCGCGCCCCCGATTCGGCGGTATCGCGAAGAAACTCGGGGCAGTTCCGGTCCATCATGACCTTGCCGGCCGCCATGCGCAGATTGCGCGCATGGCTTTCGGTGAAAAAGGCCTCAGCCGACCCAGCATGGACCGTGCAATACACCAGCGCGGTCGTCGTACCGCAGCGCTGCAGCTCATCGAGGAAAAAACGCGCCACCTCGGCCGCATAATCGGGGTTCTCGAAACGCCGCTCGGTGGGGAAAGTGTATTTCTCCAGCCAGGGAAGCAAACCCGGCGCCGGCGAGGCGATCATATCGGTCTGCGGATAATGGATGTGCGTATCGATAAAGCCCGGGACGATCAGCTTGCCGCGCCAATCCACCACCGGCACGTCGGCGCCCAGGGAGGGCGCCAACTGACGATAATCGCCGACTTGCGCAATGCGCCCGCCTTCGACGACCAACAGGCCATCGGACAGCCACACCGTCGAGCCGTCCTCGGGCGTATCGCCGGGCCGAGCCCTGAAATACAACAATTGGGCGCGATAGGCGCATGGCTTTTCAGGGATGGCTGTATCGCCGGCTTGGTGAGTCGGGCTCATAAATTCATTCTATGGTGGCATCCTGTCGGGATGGGATCGTTCGAATTTGCCGGACCAAGGCATCGAGATGACTTGCCGGCGTCGTTTCCTGCTGTTCATGCACGCGCAACAACTGCGCGGCGACCGCAATGGCGATCACCTCGGGCCTCTTGTCCGCCAGGCCTTCCACGCCTATCGGACAGATCATTTGCGCAAGACGCTCGGCGGGAACGCCGCGCTCTTGCAGACGGCGTTCGAACTTGCGCCGCTTGGTGCGCGAACCGATAAGGCCAAAATAGGCAAAATCGCGACGCAGGAATATATGCTGACACAAATGCTGGTCGAGCGCATGGCTATGCGTCATGACCAGGAAATAGCTGCGCGGCGGAGCCTGGGCAATAAGGACCTCGGGCGTATCCGTGGCTTCAATCGAGACATTGGCAGGCAGTACCGAAGGGAATTGCGCGTCGCGCTCGTCAACCCAGCTTACCGTGCACGGCAGCGTTGCAAGTATTCGCACCAGCGCCTGCCCTACATGGCCCGCGCCAAACAGCACAATGTGAAAATCGGGCGGGGCTATGATCTCGCTGAAGCCGCTGCGCCCCTGTTCATGCCATAGAAGGCATGCTTCACGCGGCGAGCCGGGCATGGCATTTGCATTGGCTTTCGGATCGCCCAGCACCACAGGGCCGGCATCGGTGAGCATCACAGTGCGCGTACAGGCCTGGCCAGCCTGTACGCGTTGCGCCAGAGTCGACACCCATTCCAGATCGGAGGGCACCAACCGTTCGAACACCAGCGTGGCCGCGCCGCCGCAGCACTGCCCCAGGCTCGGGCCCAGCGACAGTCGTTCGACATGGCGAACGTGGCCGACCGATTCACTCCGCAGCATTTCCCGGGCAATTTCGGCAGCCCGCCACTCCAGATGCCCACCCCCTATGGTTTGCCACTGCTGCCGATCCGTCACCAGCAGCTTGGCGCCGGCCTCGCGCGGCGTAGAGCCTTCCGCCCTGGCAATCGTCACCAGTACGACCGGCACGCCGGACGCCAGGAGGCGCTGGGTTTCGGTAATCCAGTCATGCATCAGCTCGCATCCCGTCCGGACAGTTCCATGATCGCGTTGAGTATGGCCTCCGGTGTAGCGGGTGCATTAAGCACCGGCTCGTCGCGATAATCGCCTAGGCTGGCCACCGCATCGCGAATGGCATTGAATACGCTGAACGGCAGCAGCAGCGGCGGTTCGCCCACCGCCTTGGAGCGGTGGATGGTGTCCTTGACATTGCGATTGTCGAACAGCTTGACCCTGAAATCGGCGGGACAGTCGCTGACGGCTGGAATCTTGTAGGTGGACGGAGCATGAGTCGTCAGCCGGCCGTCCTGGTTCCAGCACAGCTCTTCGGTCGTCAGCCAGCCCATGCCCTGGATGAACGCCCCTTCGACCTGGCCGATATCGATGGCCGGATTGATGGACTGGCCGACATCGTGCAACAAATCGGCGCGCAGCAATTTCCATTCGCCGGTCAGGGTGTCGACCAGCACTTCCGATACGGCCGCGCCATAGGCGAAGTAATAAAAGGGCTTGCCCGACATCGTCTGCTTGTCCCAGCGTATTCCCGGCGTGGCGTAAAAGCCTTCCGACCACAGCTGTACCTGCGACCAGTAAGCGGCGTCCACGACCTCCGGAAAAGGAAGCCGATGGCCGTTGACCAACACGACATTGTCGGCGAACACGATGGATTCGGCCGACCCGCCCCAACGCTTGGCCGCAAACTTCGCCAGGCGCCGGCGAATCTTCAGGGCGGCATCCTGCGCCGCCTTGCCGTTCAGGTCGGAGCCTGTCGAAGCCGCCGTCGCCGAGGTATTGGCAATTTTGCTGGTATCGGTGGCCGTGACGCGAACATGGTGAAGATCGATCCCCAACTCCATGGCTGTCACTTGCGCAACCTTGGTATTGAGCCCCTGCCCCATTTCGGTGCCGCCATGATTCACCAGGACCGAACCGTCCCGATATACATGGACCAGGGCCCCGGCCTGGTTGAAGGCCGGCACATTGAAGGAGATGCCGAATTTGACCGGCGTAAGCGCCAGGCCCTTCTTGAGTATTGCACTGGACCGGTTGAAGGCGTGCACTTCTTTGCGGCGAGCCCGATAGTCGCTGCTGGCCTCGAGTTCATCGACCAGCGGGTCCAGGATATTGTCGACCACCAGCTGTCCGTAGGGAGTCGTGTTGCGCTCGCCGATTCCGTAGAAATTGACTCGCCGTATATCGAGCGCATCACGCCCCAGCTTGCGGCCTATCATATCCATGAGGACTTCCATCATCAGCGCCCCCTGGGGGCCGCCGAAGCCGCGGAACGCCGTATTCGACTGGGTATTGGTTTTGCCGCACATCGCGGCGATTTCAACGTCCGGCACATAATAGGCATTGTCGAAATGACAGACCGCGCGCGTCGCCACGGCCTCGGACAGATCGGCCGAAAAGCCGGCGCGCAATGTCATGTCGAGCTTTACGCCCAGAATCCGTCCCGCATCGTCAAAACCGGCTTCATATTCGTAATAAAACCCATGCCGCTTGCCGGTGATCAGGAAGTCGTCATCGCGATCCAGGCGCAGCTTGACGGGACGATTCAGGCGCGTTGCGCAAATCGCCGAGACGCAGGCAAACAGCGCCGACTGTGACTCCTTGCCGCCAAAGCCGCCACCCATGCGGCGGCATTCGACCAGGACCTGATGCGAATGCCAGCCCAGGGCATGCGCGATAAGCGCCTGCATTTCACTGGGATGCTGGGTCGAGCACCAGACATGCACGCCATGCCCTTCCTTGGGCACGGCATAAGAGATCTGCCCTTCCAGATAGAACTGTTCCTGGCCATTGCATTCGAACGTCCCGGCTACCCGGTGCGGCGCCGCGGCAATCGCCGCGGCGGGATCGCCGCGCTGCAGGCGCATGGGAGGAAGCACCGCGGCCTGCTCGGCCTTGGCTTGTTGCGGTGTAAGAACCGCAGGCCGGTCCTCGTACTGTATGACCGCCATGCGCGCCGCACGCCGGGCGGCATCATGGCTTTCAGCCACCACGGCGAATACGGGCTGGCCTATGTACTGCACCAACTGATCGGCCAGCAGCGGATCATCGTGAAGCACCGGGCCGCAGTTGTTTTCGCCGGGAATATCGTCGGCCGTCAGTATCGCCACGACGCCTGGGGCTTTGCGCACCGGATCCAGATCGATGGAGACGATGCGCGCATGCGCCTTTTGCGAAAGCCCCAATGCGCAGTGCAAGGTGCCTTGCAGTTCGGGAATATCGTCGGTATACGTCGCTTCGCCGCTGACATGCAGGGCGGCCGACTCATGCGGAGGGGATATGCCGGTTTTTTTACCCGCAACGGCCTGTTCCGGGATGCCCATGAAGGCTTCGACCTGAGTGTTCATGCTGCCCCCTATGCCTCGACGCCGGCGGCGAACACGCTGAGCCGCGACAGATCAAGCGGCGCCTCCGGACGTGTTTCAAGAAAGAAACGGTACAACAGATTTTGCGCCGCTGTCGCCCGATAGACGCTGCTGGCGCGCATATCGGACAAGGGCGCGTAATCGCTCTTGAGCGCATCCATCGCCAGCCTGGCACTGGCTTCGTTCCAGGGCTTGCCTTCCAGCGCGCGTTCGGCCTGCGCGGCACGCTTCGGGGTCGCGGCAAGCCCCCCGAAGGCAATGCGCGCGCTGCGCACCGTATCGCCATCGAGCAACAGGGCAAAAGCCGCGCACACAGCGGAAATGTCCTGATCGAATCGCTTCGACAGTTTGTAGGTGCGAAAGCGCCGTTCGGGAGCAGGCAGCGGGACGCGAATTCCCTGGACGAACTCGCCGGGCTCCAGGGCGTTCTTCTGGTAGGCCAGGTAAAAATCTTCCAGCGCCATCTCGCGCAGCCGCTCACCCCGGCGCAGCACAATGCGTGTGCCCAGGACGATCAGGGCGGGCATGGAGTCCCCAATAGGCGAGCCATTGGCGACGTTTCCGCCCAGGGTTCCGGCATTGCGGATGGGGAGCGAGGCAAAGCGCCGGTGCATTTCATCCAGCTCGCCGTAATGTTCGGTCAGTGCCACGAAAGCTTCATTAAGCAGCGCCCCGGCGCCAATGTTCAGGTACTTGCCGTCGTTGGAAATTTCACGCAGTTCAGCCACCTGGCCGATATGGATCAAGTGCGGAAGATCGCGCATTTGCTTGGTTACCCACAGACCGATATCCGTGCTGCCGGCCAGTATCCGGGCATCCGGGTACTGGATGCGCAAGCCGGCAAGCTGCGCCAGCGTGCGCGGCGCATGGAATACCTGGCCGCCGGACTGATAGCTGAAGGTCTCTGTGCGCCGCAGCTTCTTGAGCGACTCGGCCAGCGCCTGGCGATCGAACTCGACGCGAGGCAAGTCGAACATGGCCAGGGAGGCATCGATAATGGGCCGATAGCCCGTGCAGCGGCACAGATTGCCCGATAGCGCGTCGTTGATTTCCTGGCGCGCGGGCTTGGGGCCGGTCCAGTCGTGATCAAGATACATGCCCCACATCGACATGACGAACCCGGGCGTGCAGAAACCGCACTGCGAGCCATGGCAGTCGACCAGCGCCTGCTGCACCGGATGCAGCGCGCCGCCTGGCTGGCGCAAATCTTCCACGGTAAAAAGCGCCTTGCCGTCGAGTGCGGGCAGAAACTGGATACAGGCATTGACCGCCCGCAGCTCGACCACGCCCTGGCGATTCAATTCCCCTACCACCACCGTGCAGGCGCCGCAGTCGCCCTCGGCGCACCCTTCCTTGGTACCCGTGCAATGCAGGTCTTCGCGCAGGAACTGCAGGAGGGTCCGCGTCGTGGCCTGGCCGGCTATTTCACGCACCTGGCCACGATAGTAAAAGCGGATGTTTTGTGTCTCCATGAGTCTGCCTTGTTCTATGAAAAGTCGTACTCACGATAGCATCGGCCCAGGCCGGCGGTATTTGCATGGCATGATGATGACTATCATGCCCCATGCGGGAGGACGCCAATAGACAAGCGCCGCATCTGCCTATGATAATACTCCGATGGAACGACATCGTGAACAGCTCGAAACCTCTTTGCTGCGCGTGCTGCATGTCTTGCTGACCGAGCAAAGCGTATCGCGCGCGGCAATCAAGCTGGGCCTGTCCCAACCCGCCATCAGCAATTCCTTGCGGCGCTTGCGCGACATCACCGCAGACCCCCTGCTGGTGCGCGGCAAATCGGGCATGGTGGCCACCGAACGCGGCCGGGAACTTCTGGCGCACGCCACCGAGGCGCTGGCGGCGATCGACCACATCACCCAGCCGGCGGCGGGTTTTTCCCCGCAAACATCGACCCGCACATTCAGGCTTGGCGCCCCCGACTATCTCGATGCCATGTTCCTGCCCAATATCGCCGAGATGCTGTGCCGCGTCGCGCCTCAGGCCAAGTTGATCGTGCACCCCATCAATGCCGACTTCAATTACCAGGATGCGCTCGAAAACGGCACCCTGGACGTAGTGGTCGGAAACTGGCTGGAACCGCCTCCGCAACTGCATATGTCGCGCCTCTTCGACGACGAAGTGATATGCATGCTGGGCAACCAGCACCCCTTGGCGTCCAGGGGAATTTCGTTGCAGCACTACCTTGAATTGCGGCACCTGGCGCCCACGCCCTATGTGTCGGAACGCACCAGCTTCATCGACGGCTGCCTTGCCGAACATGGCTTGCGGCGCAAAATCCACATGACCGTGCCGTATTTCGGGCTGGTTCCCTATATCTTGATGTCCACCGACCTTGTATTCACCACCGGGCGCCAGTTTGCCCAGAACTACGCCCGCTACCTGCCTGTCAAGGTCCTGCCTTCGCCATTCAAGTTCCCAACCATGCGTTTCTACCAGCTCTGGCACAAGCGGGCGAACACCGCGGCGGAAGTCACCTGGCTCAGGCGGCTCATCGCCCAGGTGGCCGCCGGATTCTCCAGCGCTGCGGACAAGCCTTGAGTCCGGGCGCGGCGCGCGCATGGCGTGGAACACACGCCCGCGGGCGGTGACGATTATCAGAAACTTTTGATAATCATCATCACGCCCATGAAAATTTCACGGCGATTCCCGCTCCTAAAATAAGCTCGACCCAAACGCGTCCTTTGTACAGGAAGATGCAGCGGCCCATGAAGCAGCTGCCAGAAAACGTGAGGAGACACATCGCGGTTTTTTCCTTTGTTCCCGGAACGCATAAGCAAAAGCACACCTGACGACGGCGCGGACAGCCCGTTTCAACCGGTTGATAAAGGAGCTCGATTCATGACGGACCAGGAATATGTACTGACCCCCGGAGAACGCGCGCAGGCCGCGCCCAGCCTCACAGACAGGCTGGAAGCCTATTTCGGAGTTATCGAACGCGGCAGCTCGCTGCGCCAGGAAACATTGGCGGGCCTGACCACTTTTCTAACCATGGCTTATTCGGTGTTTGTCGTGCCCGGCATGTTTGGCAAGGCCGGCTTCGATACCAGCGCCGTATTCGTCGCGGTATGCCTCACCAGCGCTTTCGGCTCGCTTTTGATGGGCCTGTGGGCCAATCTGCCGATAGCGATCGGCTGCGCCATCTCGCTGACTGCCTTCACCGCCTTCGATCTCGTGCTCGGCAAAGGTCTGTCGCCATCGGTGGCATTGGGCGCCATATTCCTGATGGGGGTCGTATTCACCACCATTTCAGTCACGGGAGTGCGTTCCTGGATTCTGCGCAACTTGCCGGCCGGGGTCGCGCACGGCACGGGAGTGGGCATAGGCCTGTTCCTGCTGCTGATTGCCTCGAACGGAGTCGGCCTGGTCGTCAAGAACCCGGGGCCCGGGCTGCCGGTGGCTCTGGGCAATCTGGCCAGCCTGCCGGCTTTGCTGTCGATCGGCGGGCTGGCGGCCATCTTCGGGCTGGAACGGCGCCGCGTACCGGGCAGCATCCTGATCGTGATTGTCGTCCTCTCCCTGGTTGGACTGGCCGTCGATCCCAATGTCACGTTCAGCGGCATCATGGCCCTGCCATCCCTGGGCACGGCCGGCCACGCTACGCTGATCGGTTCGATGGATCTCAAGGGCGCGCTCACCGCCGCCGTCATCCCCAGCGTACTGGCCCTGGTCATGACGGCGGTATTCGATGCCACCGGCACGATACGCGCCGTGGCCGCCCAGGCCGGGCAACTGGATCAAAGCGGCCGCATCATCAATGGCGGACGAGCCCTGACGGCCGATTCGGTAAGCTCGGTCGTCTCGGCATTCCTGGGGGGAGCGCCGGCGGCGGCGTATATCGAATCGGCGGCCGGCGTGGCCGCCGGGGCCAAGACCGGCCTGACCGCAACCATAGTCGGCCTGATGTTCCTGGCGCTGATTTTCCTTTCTCCGCTGGCGGCGCTGGTGCCAGCCTATGCAACCGCTCCGGCGCTCATGTATGTGGGCCTGCTGATGCTGGGCAGCATCCGGAAACTGGATATGGACGACATGGTCGATGCCATGGCCGGCCTGCTGTGCGCCGTTTTCATCGTGCTGACCTGCAATATCGTGACCGGCATCATGCTGGGGTTCTGCACGCTGGTGATCGGCCGCATCGTGGCCTGCGAATTCAACAAGCTGAATGCAGGCACGGTAGCCATTGCCGTCGTTCTGGCGGTATTCTACCTGGGCGGCTGGGCCATCTGACCGGCCCGAACCCACCATGCGACACCATACCCCTTCTTGCACGGAAAAATCCGACACCATGATGCAAACCGAGACGCCGACGCTATCGCTGGCCAGTGTGGCCGGGCTTTCCCAGGCCGAATTCGCGGCCTGCCTGGGAGATATCTTCGAACACTCGCCCTGGATCGCCGAACAAGCCTGGCACGCCCGCCCCTACGCCGATATCCAGGCGCTGCACGCCGCCATGATGGCCGCGGTCCACGCCGCCAGCGAAGCCGATCGACTGGCGCTGATCGCGGCCCACCCGGAGCTGGCCGGAAAAGAGGCGGCCGGCGGCACACTGACGCAAGCCTCCACGCAGGAGCAGAAAGGCGCCGGGCTGGATCAATGCAGCGCCGAAGAACTTGCGCGCCTGCGTACACTGAACCGCGCCTATCGGGAACGCTTCGGCTTCCCTTTCGTAATCGCCGTCAAAGGCCTGAGCCGCTACCAGATCATGGACGCGATCGAAGCGCGGCTGCAGGGCGATCGCGCCACCGAACTCTCCGCATGCCTGCGGGAAATCGGCAAAATAGCGCGCCTGCGCCTCGAGGCGCGGCTCGTCTGACAGCAACGGGAGGCCAACCGTCGTCGCACGGAACACTGTCACGACCTGGCACATATCGAACTCCGGGCAACAAACCGCTTATGCCGTTTGTTGCTTCTCCCAGTACCCGGCCTGGTTGTAGATGGATCTTAGATAATCAATGAAATGGCGCACCTTGGCGGGCAGGTAGCGCTGCTGGGGGTACACGGCCTGTATGTCGTAGCCGGGCAAGGCGAACTCGTCCAACACGGTCACGAGCTCGCCGCGCTTGAGTTCGGCCTGTATTTCCCAGGTGGAGCGCCAGCCTACACCCAATCCCTGCTTGACCCAGCCATACAGCAGCTCGCCATCATTGCACGCCAGGTCGCCATCGACCCGCACGGCAAAAGGCCTTGCATCGCGCAGGAAGATCCAGCCGCGCTGCTGGCCGCCTTGCAGATTGAACGCCAGGCAATTGTGCCGCGCCAGATCCTCGGGGATGCGCGGCATGCCATGACGCTCGAAATAAGCGGGCGTGCCGCAAACCACCCGGCGGTTGGGAAACAAGCGCACCGCCACATAATTGGGATCCCTGACCTCGCCGATGCGTATGGCGACATCGTAGCCCTCGCGAACCAGGTCGACCACACTGTCGGTGAAATTGAACGACAGGCGCAATTCAGGGTATTGGGCGCGAAATGCGGCGGCATGCGGCGCAACATGGCGGCGACCGAACGCAGCCGGCGCCGACACCACCAGATGTCCACGCACGGCGCTGCGCCCGGCACTGACGCTGCCTTCGGCCGCATCAAAATCATGGATCAGTTGCTGGCAGCTTTCAAGAAATCGCTCCCCCAGATCGGTCAACGCCAGTCCCCGGGTGGAACGGTGCATCAATTGCACGCCCAGCCTGCGCTCCAGGGCGTTGAGGCGGCGCCCCATGACGACGGGCGTAACTCCTTCGATCAGCGCCGCCGCCGCGAAGCTGCCTTTTTCCGCCACCAGGACAAAGCTGCGTATTGCAGTATACCGATCCATTCCATACCTTTGATAAGGGGCTATGCGGAAATTATAACGGGAACCCCATGCCCGCCAGGATGTTCCTTTTCATTTTTCCAGGCCAAAGCCAGCTAAAGCCGCGCCTGGAAATCAATACACATCTACAGCCCGGCAACAAAGCCAAAACCTCAATAAATACTAGAAGTATCGGCAGAAACTATAGTTCCTGCCATTCAAATCAACACCGTTTTTCTCTATTCTGGACTCCATACAGAAAACTCACGCCGGTTCGCAGGGGCCGGCCTTGCCGCCACCCCTGCGTCACCATCCGTTGATATTCAAGACCGCATCCACGCAATAGAGGAACCATCATGGCTCGAATGAGAGCAGTAGACGCCGCCGCCGCGGTGTTGCAAAAAGAAGGCGTCAGCACATTGTTCGGCGTGCCCGGCGCCGCCATCAATCCACTTTACTCGGCCCTGCGCGACAACGGCCAATTCAAGCACATCCTGGCCCGGCACGTGGAAGGCGCGTCGCACATGGCCGAGGGCTACACCCGCGCCAGACCCGGCAATATCGGAGTCTGCCTCGGCACATCGGGGCCCGCGGGCACCGACATGCTGACAGGCTTGTATTCCGCATCGGGCGACTCGATCCCCATCCTGTGCGTCACGGGCCAGGCGCCGCGCGCTCAACTGCACAAGGAAAGCTTCCAGGCGGTGGACATCGAAGCCATTGCCAGGCCGGTAACCAAATGGGCGGTCACCGTGCGTGAACCGGCGCTGGTTCCCCGCGTGTTCCAGCAGGCCTTTCACATCATGCGCTCGGGTCGCCCCGGTCCGGTGCTGATCGACCTGCCCTTCGATGTACAAATGGCTGAAATCGAATTCGATCCCGACACCTACGAGCCTTTGCCTGTCTATAAACCGTCGGCCACTCGTGCGCAGGCAGCCAAGGCGGTCGAGATGCTCAACCAGGCCGAACGCCCTGTGATCGTATCCGGCGGAGGTGTATTCAATGCCGACGCGGCCGACAAGCTGCAGGCCTTTGCCGAGCTGGCCGGCATACCCGTGATCCCCACCCTGATGGGCTGGGGTGTCATCCCCGACGATCATCCCTTGATGGCCGGCATGGCGGGCCTGCAGACGGCGCACCGCTATGGCAACGCCACGCTGCTGGCCTCCGATTTTGTCCTGGGCATAGGCAACCGCTGGGCCAACCGCCATACCGGTTCAATCGATGTCTACACCAAGGGCCGCACTTTTGTGCATATCGATATCGAACCCACCCAGATCGGCCGCGTATTCGGCCCGGACTACGGTATTGCGTCGGACGCCGGCGCCGCGCTGGAACTGATGATAGAGGCGGCGCGCGAGCTCAAGGCGGCGGGAAAACTGCGCGACCGCAGCGCATGGGTTGCCCAATGCCAGGCCCGCAAACGCGAAAAATCCATGCAGCGCAAAACCAATTTCGACATGGCTCCGCTCAAGCCACAGCGCGTCTATCAGGAAATGAACCAGGCCTTCGGCAAAAACACACGCTATGTCAGCACCATCGGCTTGTCGCAGATCGCCGCCGCACAATTCCTGCATGTCTACCAACCGCGCCACTGGATCAATGCCGGCCAGGCAGGCCCCCTGGGCTGGACGGTTCCCGCCGCCCTGGGTGTATGCGCGGCCAATCCCGACGACGAAATCGTCGCCATCTCGGGCGACTACGACTTCCAGTTCATGATCGAAGAGCTGGCGGTCGGGGCGCAATTCAAGCTGCCCTACCTGCATATTCTGGTCAATAACGCCTATCTGGGGCTTATCCGCCAGTCACAGCGCGGCTTTGACATGGACTATTGCGTGCAACTGTCCTTCGACAACATCAATGCGCCGCAAACCAATGGCTACGGAGTGGATCACATTGCCGTGGTCGAGGGCCTGGGTTGCAAAGCGATCCGCGTACGCACACCCGAGGAAATCCAGCCGGCAATCGCCCAGGCTCGCGCATGGATGAAAGAGTTCAGCGTGCCGGTCGTCGTTGAATTCATTCTGGAGCGCATCACCAATATCTCCATGGGCGGCGAGATCGACAACGTCAACGAATTCGAGGCGCTGGCCGAAACCGGCGCCGACGCGCCAACTTCCATCGCCCTGCTCGACTGAGCGCCCGGCACCTGAAAGGAGACCATCCATGCCGAAATTTGCCGCCAACCTGTCGATGCTGTTCAACGAATTCGACTTTATGGACCGCTTCAAAGCCGCCGCACAGGCCGGCTTCAAAGGGGTCGAATACCTATTCCCATACGCCTTCGACCATGACGCGCTGGCTGAACAATTACGCGCCAATGGCTTGACGCAGGTCCTGCACAACCTGCCCGCCGGCGACTGGGAAAAAGGCGAGCGCGGGATCGCCTGCCATCCCGACCGGGTCGGCGAGTTCCAGGAAGGCGTGGGAAAGGCCATCGAGTACGCGACCGCCCTGGGCTGCAAGCAGGTCAATTGCCTGGCGGGCATTGCCCCCGCACATATCGATCCGGACACAATACGCTCGACCTTCGTCGACAACCTGCGATTCGCCGCCCGGAAACTCAAGGACGCCCGCATCCGCCTGCTGATCGAGCCCATCAATACCTTCGACATACCAGGCTTCTTCCTTAGCCGCACCGACCAGGCCCTGAACATCATCCGCGACACCGGCTCGGACAATCTTTTCGTGCAGTACGACCTCTATCACGCCCAGCGCATGGAAGGCGAACTGGCCAACACACTGGCCGCGAATCTGCGGCAGATTGCCCATATCCAGTTGGCCGACAACCCGGGGCGCCACGAACCCGGCTCAGGCGAAATCAACTATGCGTGGCTGTTTCGGTATATGGACAGCCTGGGCTACGACGGCTGGGTCGGCTGCGAATACAAGCCGGCCGGCACCACGCAAGACGGGCTGGGCTGGATCAGCGCCCTGGCCTCCTGAACACGCCTCTCTTTTATCTACAACCTGGAAATCAAACATGGCTAATATCGGCTTTATCGGACTCGGCATCATGGGCGCACCCATGGCCGCCAACCTGGTCAAGGGCGGCCACACCCTGTATACCCACACGCTTGGGGAGACCCCACCAACCCTGATCGATGCCGGCGCAACGCCATGCGCCAACGGCGCCGAAGTGGCGCACCGCGGCGATATCATCATTACCATGGTGCCCGATACGCCCCACGTGGAGGCCGCCCTGTTCGACGAGAACGGCGTTGCCCAGGGTCTGAGCAAAGGGAAGACCGTTCTCGACATGAGCTCGATCTCGCCCGTCGCCACCAAGCAGTTCGCACGCCGCATCAACGAACTGGGCTGCGAGTACCTGGATGCGCCCGTGTCCGGCGGCGAGGTTGGCGCCAAGGCCGCGAGCCTGACCATCATGGTCGGCGGCAACGAGGCGGCGTTCAATACCGTCAAGCCCTTGCTCGACCTGATGGGCAAGAACATAACGCTGGTCGGAGGCAATGGCGACGGCCAGATCACCAAGGTCGCCAACCAGATTATTGTGGCGCTCACTATCGAAGCCGTCGGCGAAGCGCTGCTGCTTGCCTCCAAGGCCGGCGCCGATGCGGCCAAGGTGCGTCAGGCATTGATGGGCGGCTTCGCCAACTCGCGCATTCTTGAAGTGCATGGCGAACGCATGGTCAAACGTTCTTTCGATCCGGGCTTTCGTATTGAACTGCACCAGAAAGACCTCAACCTGGCCCTGGGCACGGCCCGGCAGATCGGCGTATCGCTGCCCTGCACTGCCCTTGCACAGGAACTGTTCAACACCTGCGCCGCGCAGGGCGGGTCTGGCTGGGATCACTCGGGCATGGTGCGGGCCCTGGAAATCATGGCCAATTTCGAAATCGGCCAGTAAGCCAAAGCACAGACCCGAGGGAGCCCGCTCATGACGACTCCGCCCCGCACGCTGCTGGCCAGGATGTTTGCGGCCGCCGTCGAAGCGGCACAACCCGGACATTGCATGGCAGGCATGCTGCCGCCGCCGGCAGCCGGGCGTACCCTGGTCATCGGCGCGGGCAAGGCATCGGCGGCCATGGCGCGCGCAATCGCGCAAGGAATGCGGCCCCGCGACCATCTTGACGACAACAACGGGCACGGCTTTTTCGAAGCCCTCGGAGATTCGCTCATTACCGGCCCCACCTTGACGAACGTCAACGATTTCCGCGCCATTCTGATCGCCGGACCAGACCCGCACACCCTCAAGAGAGACCCGCCATGAACACGCCGCGCCGCGCCCGCATACTCGCCACACTCGGCCCCTCCAGCTCCAGCCCTGAATGCATCCGCGCACTGATCGACGCCGGGGCCAACGTATTCCGCCTGAATTTCAGCCACGGCACCCACGCAGATCACGCGCAGCGCCTGCGCATCATTCGTGAAGCCGAACGCGAGGCCGGGCGCCCGATAGGCATCCTGATGGATCTTCAAGGCCCCAAACTGCGGGTGGGGCGCATCGCGGGAGGGCGAACCACCCTTGAAGCCGGCCGGCGGTTCCGGCTGGATCTCGATCCTGCCGAAGGAAACTCCACACGAGCCAGCCTGCCTCATCCCGAAATTTTTGCAGCGCTTGAAAAAAACACCGACCTGCTGCTGGACGACGGCAAGCTGCGGCTGCGCGTAGACGAATTTGGGCCCGATTTTGCGGAAACCACCGTCCTGGTGGGCGGATCCTTATCGGACCGCAAAGGCGTCAACGTCCCGAGCGTGGTCCTGCCCATTTCGCCACTGACCGCCAAAGACCGTGCCGATCTCGATTTCGGCCTCGACCTGGGCGTGGACTGGGTCGCGCTGTCTTTCGTGCAACGCGCCGAAGATATTGCGGAAGCCCGGGCCATTATCGGCAAGCGGGCCTGGATCATGGCCAAGCTGGAAAAGCCCGCCGCCATCGAGCATCTGAACGCCATCATTGAATTATCCGACGGCGTCATGGTGGCACGCGGCGACCTTGGCGTGGAAATGCCGCCGCAACAAGTGCCTATCCTGCAGCAGCGCATTGTGCGGGCCGCCCGCGCAGCCGGCCGCCCCGTGGTCGTTGCCACGCAGATGCTGGAGTCCATGATCGGCTCGCCCGTGCCGACGCGGGCCGAAGCCTCGGATGTCGCCACCGCCATCTACAGCGGGGCCGACGCCGTCATGCTGTCGGCCGAGTCGGCATCCGGCCAGTATCCGGTCGAGGCAGTGACCATCATGGAAAGCATCATCCGCGAAGTTGAACAGGACCCCGCCTGGCGCGCAGGCCTGGAAGCCAGCCACAGCCCGGCCAAGGCCAACCCTCCCGACGCCGTCTGTTGCGCCTTGCGCCGCGTGGCCGATCTACTCGAGCCCGCCGCCACAGTCGCCTACACCGCCTCGGGTTTCAGCGCCCTGCGAGCCAGCCGGGAACGTCCCATGACGCCTATTCTGGCCTTGACGCCCAACCTGAGCACAGCAAGACAGCTTGCCCTGGCATGGGGCCTGCACCCGATTCGATTCAACGCGCAGATGGATAATGTCGGCGACATGATCCGGCATGCCACCGCCCTTGCAACGCAACACGGGATGGCGGGCGAGCACGATACCGTCATTGTGATTGCCGGCCTGCCTTTCGGGCGCAGCGGCAGCACCAATCTGCTGCATATAGCCACGGTCGAGGCCAAAAACACGGGCCATTAGCCTATAAGCAGCCTTTCCTTTGGCCCGGCCCCCCGCCGCGCCAAAGGCCGATCAGCGCCAAGCGCCTGTCTCGAATAAAGACAGGCGCTTGGCGTATCGGTCCGGCTGTTTCAAACACGTCCTATAATCAGGTACAACGAAAAACAGCAGCCCATTGCACGAGCGCGCAAGCGCCGTGCCGGCTTGTTGCAAGCTGCGGCGGCCATCTTAAAGACTATTTAACTTATCTGATCAAGGAAAACCATGAGCGAGCGAACCTCTTGCAAACGGCTGCAAGTTGCCAATGTGCTGCATCAATTCATCGAACAGGAAGCATTGCCCGGCACAGGCCTTGATTCAGAAGCCTTCTGGTCGGGCTTCGACCAGCTCGTCCACGATCTGGCGCCGAAAAACCGCGCTCTCCTGGCCGAACGCGATCGCCTGCAGGCTGAACTGGACAACTGGTACCGGCAGAATCCCGGCGCCGTCAAGGATGCAGCCGCCTACCGCGGCTTCCTGCGCCAGATCGGCTACCTGAACGATGCGCCCGCCAGCGTCGCCGTCAAAACCAGCAAGGTCGATCTCGAAATCACCCGCCAGGCCGGGCCGCAGCTGGTGGTACCCGTCATGAATGCGCGCTACGCACTGAACGCGGCCAATGCCCGCTGGGGCAGTCTTTACGACGCCTTGTACGGCACCGACGCCATTTCCGAAGACGGCGGCGCGACACGCGCCGGCGGCTATAACCCGGTACGCGGCGCCAAGGTCGTTGCCTATGCACGTCACTTTCTCGACCAGAACGCAGCCCTGGCGCAAGGTTCGCATGCCGACGTCGTCTCGTACAGCGTCAAGCAGGGCACGCTCAGCGCGGGACTCAAGGGCGGCGGCACGACCGGCCTGGCGGACACCAGCCTGTTCGCGGGCTATCGCGGCGATGCCGGCGCGCCCGAGGCGATTGTCCTCAAACACCATGGCCTGCACTTCGAAATCCAGATCGACAAAAACAACCCCATAGGCAAACAGGATCCCGCAGGCGTCAAAGACATCCTGATGGAAGCGGCCATCACCACCATCATGGATTGCGAGGATTCCATCGCCGCCGTCGATGCCGACGACAAGGTGCTGGCCTATCGCAACTGGCTGGGCCTGATGCAAGGCAATCTGACCGAAACAGTCACAAAGGGCGGGAAAACCTTTACCCGCGCCCTGAACCCCGATCGCGGCTATACCGATGCCGGCGGCCAGGCCCGGACTCTTCCGGGGCGTTCGCTGATGTTCATCCGCAACGTCGGGCACCTGATGACCAATCCAGCCATCCTCGACGAACAGGGGCAGGAAATTCCCGAAGGCATACTCGACGCCCTCCTTACCAGTTTGATCGCCATGCACGACCTCAAGCGCGAAGGCGGCAACTCGCGCACCGGCTCGATCTACATCGTCAAGCCGAAAATGCATGGCCCAGACGAAGTTGCCTTCGCCAGCGAAATATTCACGCGTGTCGAAGGCGTGCTGGGCCTGGAACCCAACACCATAAAAATGGGCATCATGGACGAAGAGCGCCGCACCAGCGCCAACCTGAAGGCCAGCATTGCACAGGCCGCCCAGCGCGTGGTGTTCATCAACACCGGCTTCCTTGACCGCACCGGCGACGAAATGCATACGTCCATGGAGGCCGGGGCCATGGTGCGCAAGGGCGAAATGAAGCGCAGCGCCTGGATCGACGCGTACGAACGCAACAACGTGCAGGTAGGCCTGGAATGCGGCCTGCGCGGCCACGCACAGATCGGCAAGGGCATGTGGGCCATGCCCGACCTGATGGCCGACATGCTGGTCCAGAAAGTCGGCCAGCTCAAGGCGGGCGGCAATACGGCATGGGTCCCCTCGCCCACCGCCGCCACCCTGCATGCCCTGCACTATCACCAGATCGACGTACAAGCCGTGCAACAGTCCATGGAAGGCAAGTCCGAACCCCTGCTCGACAAGCTGCTTACCGTTCCAGTCGCCGCCAATACCAACTGGTCGGAACAGGAAATCCAGGAAGAACTCGACAACAACGCCCAGGGCATACTCGGCTATGTGGTGCGCTGGGTCGATCAGGGCATAGGCTGCTCGAAAGTCCCCGACATCCATAATGTCGGCCTGATGGAAGACCGCGCCACCCTGCGCATATCCAGCCAGCACATGGCCAACTGGCTACGCCACAAAATCGTGACGCCCGCGCAGATTACCGAAACCATGCGGCGCATGGCCGCCGTGGTCGACGGCCAGAACGCGGGCGACCCGGCCTACCGCCCCATGGCGCCCGACTTCGAAGGCTCGATTGCCTTCAAGGCCGCGTGCGACCTGGTGTTCAAGGGGCTGGAACAACCCAATGGCTATACCGAGCCGCTGCTGCATCGCGCACGCCAGGCAGTCAAGGCACGCTAACGTTCGTCGGGACGAGCCCTGTTCAGGGCGGGTCTTATGCCCGCCCACCGTGAAACCATTCAGTGACTTTCGTTTTTTGGACGGTAGTTCTATAAAGACGCCGCAGGGTGGGCGGTGCTGTGTAGTCCGGCACGTCCAGCGGTCGTGGTGCTGCGCACCCCGACTGCCCGGGTCTGCCTCGTCCAGGCGGGCGTCGGGCGAACTCGCCCGGCCTCGCGAGGCCGGGCTCAGACAGCGCCCGCCGACACCCCCCGCCTTCCCTTCGTCAGCACCCGGCGCTGGACTACCGCCGGACTACACAGCACCGCCCACCCTGCGGCTTGCGTTGAGGCAATGCATCGAGGTATACGTTGGGGAGCCCGTGTTTAGTCAATCGAGTCGTACATTGAGGTATACGTGACCACGTGATGGAGGCATGGGTGCGTGCACGTTAATTCCAGACATCCCGTAATGTAATTCCAGGCATACCCTAACGCGAGCCGTCTATCGGGGCTTGGGGTCAGGGCCGGCGTAAGGCGTGCGCCGGATGCTACCGTAGGGAAGGCGGGGGCTTTCGGCGGGCCATGTTTGAGCGTAGCCGCGCCAGCGGCGTAGCGAGTTTGGCCCGACGCCCGCCTGGACGAGGTAGATCCGGATCAAGCACGCCGTGCCGGCCCTGACCCCAAGCCCCGATAGACGGCGTCTTCAAATACCAAAGCGACCAAAACATCGAATCCCGTAAACACTCGAACCAAAAATACGTTAAGCGGCCTGCGCCCGCACTGTGGCGCGCCCTTCCCGCGCCGGCAACAGCAGAACACCCGCTATACCGATCAGCACGCTGATCAGCACATAATAAATAGGAGCGATGTTGCTGCCGGTCGCCTGCACCAGCCAGGTATTGAAAAACGGCGCCAAGCCGCCGAACAGCAGCACGGCAAGGTTGTATGTGATTGCGGCTCCCGTCGAACGCACCCCGACCGGAAAGACTTCCGTGAACACAATGGGAGTGGGGCCCCAGAAAAAACTCATGAAAAACGATACACCCATCTGCGCCGTCAGCAAGGCGGCGAACGAAGGCGCCGCGACAAGATGATGGAACAGGAAGTAGCTCGCTATGCCATACGCAATAATCCCCGGCAAGAGCACATTCTTGCGCCCATACTTGTCCGACAGATAGCCGGCGAGCGGGCAAAACACCAGTATCACCGCCGTACCGATAAATGTGGTCAGGTTGACGTCGGCCGCCGCCATGCCCAGCTGTTTCTTCGCAAAAATCGGCATGAAGAAAATGAATACATAAGCCGATACCGTACCCACCACCCCTATGCAAAGCGTAGCCAGCATCTCGCGCGGATAGTCTTTGAAAAGGCGAGCAAACGATGTCTTGGCGGATTTTTGGCGACTCTTCGACGCTTCGTTGATATAGGCCAGGAACTCCGGCGATTCGTCGACGCGCGAGCGGATCAGCCAGCCTACCGGCCCAACCAGAATGCCGAACAAGAATGGAATGCGCCAGCCCCAGGATTCCAGGGCATGAGTCGACAGGTTCACCGTCAGCAGATACGCCACCAGCGCACCGCAAGAGAATGCCAGGGCTTGCGAGCACATCTGGAAACTGCCATAAAAGCCGCGGCGATTCTTTGGCGCGAACTCGATCAGCATGGTCGTCGCACCGCTGAATTCCCCGCCCGCCGAAAAACCTTGTATCAGGCGCGCCAGCACCATGAGTATGGGCGCCGCAATGCCGATGGACGCGTAAGTAGGCAACAAGCCTATCATGCCCGTGCCTACCGCCATTAAAACGATGGTAAACGACAAAGCCTTCTTGCGGCCCATGCGATCGCCGTACATGCCCAGCAGCAGGCCGCCCAGCGGCCGCACGGCAAAGCCCACGCCAAAGGTGGCCAGGGCCAGCAGCAATGAAGAATAATCGCTGTGCGCCGGGAAAAACAGCTTGGAAATCACCACGGCGAACAGCCCGTAGATGGCAAAATCGAACCATTCGAAAGCATTGCCTATGACCGATGCCACGATGGCGCGCCGCACCATCTGCGGTGAAGGTTGTCTCACATCCATGCCCGTCTCCTTTTGGACTTGTTCAGCCTAATCTCTGGCGAACTATTTGAATGAAAACGCCAGCACCTATCGATGAAGAACTATCGTCGAAATCGAATTCGGGGTGATGGCAGGTCAGGCCGTCATGGCCCAGGAAAAAATACGAGCCCGGCCGCTGCTCGAGCATGAAGGCAAAATCTTCGGAAGCCATGAGTGCGTCGGCATTGACGATCACATTGCCTTTGCCCACCACGCACTCGGCGGCGCGCCTCACCACGTCGGTTTCGGCTTCGGTATTGATAGTGGGAGGAGAAGACTGCAGATGCTCGAACGTCACTTCGCAGCCGAAAGTCTGCGCCGCCCCCTCGCAAACCGCGCGCAAACGCGCCAGCATCAATGCCTGGGCCGCCTTGGAAAGCGTGCGGACCGTACCTTCAAGCTGGGCGGTCTCGGCGATGACATTGATTGCCGTGCCGGCATGAAACTTGCAGATGCTGAGCACTGCCGCATCGAACGGATCGACATTGCGGCTGACGACGCTTTGCAGCGACTGCACGATCGACGAGCCAATGATGATCGGATCCACGGATTTATGCGGCATGGCGGCATGGCTGCCCACACCCTTGATGCGGATGCGGAACAGATCGCAAGCCGACAAAATAGCCCCCGCCCTCACACCCACCTTGCCGGCGGGCACGCAATTATTATTATGCAAAGCGTAAATTTCGTCGCAGGGGAACTGCTCGAACAAACCGTGACGAATCATTTCCGAACCGCCGCGCAGCGTTTCTTCGGCCGGCTGGAAAATGAAATGCACCGTGCCCCGGAAGTCCTTGTGTGAAGACAGGTACTTGGCCACGCCCAGCAAAATGGCGGTATGGCCATCGTGGCCGCAGCCATGAAACACATTATCGTGAATCGAACGGTACTCGGCATGACCATTTTCCTGCATGGGCAGGGCGTCCATGTCGGCCCGCAGGCCAAGCGAGACACCGGTGCCTCGCGTACCGCGCAGCGTTCCTATCACTCCAGTCGTACCGCCAAAATCGGCCACCACCTCGATGCCCCATGACTCCAGCAGAGCCGCAACCTTTTCCGCGGTCCGATGTTCCTTGAAACCCAATTCCGGATGCCTGTGTATGTCGCGGCGCCAGCCCTGCATATCGGCAGCAAGGGCAAGCAGTTCGGATTCCTGGATCACGCTTCAGCTCCTTGAAAGCAATCAAACCTCTGCCGCATTCATTATTCGTACGGCACGGAAAAATCGTAGAATATCTCAAAAGTTGAAATTATCAACTAATTTTCTTATGCTCGGTTTCCCTAGGTCAGGGGGTGCCCGATCCCAATGTTCATGGGGTTTTCGGCCCTTGAGATAGAATGAGGGCTGGCATAAAAACCGGGACCATCAGGCGCATGGCAAAAACACCTATCCAGGTCACACAGCATCGCTCCGAATTCGCCGCCTACCTGACTTTCAAGCTCGATCTCGTCAAATCGGAAATGCTGCGCCAGGCTAATCTGGTCTACCGAAAGGAATTCGGGCTTGACGTGCGCTCGTTGCGCCTGTTGCGTGCCATCTGCGATAACCCGGGCGTGACCGCCACAGGCCTGAGGGAATTGACGCTGGTCGAAAAAACCATACTGTCAAAAGTCGTGGCCGAGTTGATCGCGCTGAAACTGATCCGGCGCTCGATACATCCGGACGACGCCCGCCACCATCAGCTTTGGCCGACCAAACGCGGAACGGAGCTGCGGATTGCCAGCGACGATCTCGGCCATACGATGGAATCGGCCATGCTGTCGGTGCTCTCGTCCGACGAACAGAATAATTTGAATCGCCTGCTCGACAAGCTGGCCAAAGAATTTTTAGCCAATGCCGGCCAGAAAGAAGACTGAATCGGGCCAAGTCTGGAGATACACCGATCCCGACGGGCGGCCGCAAAGGCCACTCCCACGTTGCCGCCCCTTGACTTCCAGGGCGGTATCTACGCTTGCGTGAAAAACTGAGGATGGCTGGCGCGGATTTGTTCCATGGATTCCAGAGTCCCCGACAAGTGCGTGCGCAAATGCTGTTGCGCGGCCAGGGGATCGCCGCGCACAATGGCCGCAAGGATCTGGCTATGGTCACTGACGATACGTGTGATCTTGCCCGCGGCGGGCAAATGCAATCGCCGCAAGCGATCGATATGGCCGCTGCGGCTGCGCACCAGCTTCCATAGCGCCTCTTTACCCGCGGCACTGTACATGCAGCGATGAAATTCCTGATCGGTCTCGGCAAAACCGCCGAAATCCTGTTTTTCCTGCAGCGATACCTGCCTGTCCAGCAGCGACTTCAAGGTTGCCAGCAATTCGGGAGTGCTGTTCAGGGCCAGGTCACGCACGATTTCAAGCTCGATCGCGCGGCGTAGAAAATGAGTTTCTTCGGCATGGCGGGTATCGATCAGGCTGACCTTTGTGGCCGCCTGCGGAAATACATCGATCAGTTGCTCTTCGGCCAGCCTCAGCAGGGCCTCTCGAACCGGCGTCTGGCTGACGCGGTAATCCGCCGAGAGCTGAACACGCGACAGCGGCGCCCCCGGCAGTAGCTCCAGGGAAATGATTTTATGCCGCAGCAACTCGTACAACTGCGGAGCCGCCTGTCTGTACCGATCCAATTCTGCTGTCGATGCCATAGTTAAAACCAATCGAAAGGATTTAGTTTATATAAAATTAATACTTTTTGTTAATATACTAATATATTAGTATAGTTTTCCGCAATGACTAACAAATTTTTTTCGATCAATGGAGACAATATGAAAATCGTCAAACACATCAGTTCCATTTTAATGGCTGCGCTCACCGCGGCCGGGGCAACAGCCTATGCCCAGGGGCAAAATGAAATAACCATTACCAAGCAGCCCAGCATTCTGTATTTGCCGGCGCTGGTCATGGAAAAGCAAGGCCTGATCGAAAAAGCCGCCGCGGCCGACGGCATCAAGGACCTGAAAGTGAACTGGCGCTCATTCAGCAGCGGCGGCGCATCGACCGATGCCCTGCTGTCGGGCAATGTGCAGATCGTCAATAGCGGCCTGGGCAATTTGCTGCTGCTGTGGGACCGCACCAAAGGCCAGGTCAAGGGCATTACGACCAACTCGGCGCTGCCCCTGACGCTGGTCAGCCGCGATCCGAAAATCAAGACATTGAAAGACTTCGGCCCTAAAGACAAAATAGCCGTGCCGACGGTACGCATCTCGACCCAGGCCATCTTGCTGCAAATGGCGTGTGAAAAGGCATTTGGCAAAGACAACTGGGCCAAGCTCGACGTCAATACAGTGCAATTGGGCCATCCCGATGCGGCCGCCATGCTGGCCAATCCAAAAGGCGAAATCTCCTCGCATTTCGCCGCGCCTCCTTATGACTACAAAGAACTCAAGACTGTCCCCAACGCGCACGTCATCCTGCGCTCGAACGACGTCATCGACGGCGGCCTGTCCCAATCGACGCTGTTCACCACCACCAAGTTTGCGGACGCCAATCCCAAAATCATCAAGGCTGTGCTGACCGCATCCAAAGAGGCTATCGATTACATCAAGGCCAATACCGAAAAGTCGGTCGAAATCTACCGCGAGATCAGCGGCGACAAGACCAGCGTGCCTGAGCTGCTGGACATGCTCAAACAACCCGGCATGATGGACTTCCAGATGGCTCCGGCCGGTTCCATGAAGTTCGCCGAACACATGCACAAAGTCGGCATCCTGAAAACCATGCCCAAGAAATGGACCGATTACTTCCTGCCCGCCTCCGCGTCGCTCAATGGTAATTAAGTAAGGCGGAGATCTGGAGATCAGAATGTCGTATTTGCTTGAAGTAGACACCGTAACCCTGCGGTATAAAACACCCGATAGTATTGTCACGGCCACCGACAAGGTCAGTTTTAACGTCAATAGCGGAGACCGGTTCGTATTGCTCGGCCCTTCCGGTTGCGGCAAATCCACCTTGCTCAAGGCCGTGGGCGGCTATCTGGCTCCAGAAGAAGGCGAGATCCGGATCAAGGGCAAGCCGGTCAAACGGCCAGGTTCGGATCGGATGATGGTGTTCCAGGAGTTCGATCAGCTTTTGCCCTGGAAAACAGTGCTCGACAATGTCATGTTCCCCTTGCTGGTAGCGCGCAAGATGCCCAGAAAGCAGGCTGAAGAGCGCGCCAGGGCTTATGTCGAGAAGGTCCATCTGGACAAGTTCGCCGACAGCTACACCCACACCCTGTCGGGCGGCATGAAGCAGCGCGTGGCCATCGCCCGCGGCATGGCCATGGAGCCGGACATCCTGCTGATGGATGAACCTTTCGCCGCGCTCGATGCTCTGACACGACGCCAGATGCAGGACGAGCTTCTGCAGCTCTGGGAAGGCACCCGCTTCACCGTCATGTTTGTGACCCACTCGATTGCCGAAGCCATACGCATCGGCAATCGCATCCTCCTGCTCTCGCCCCACCCCGGCGAAGTCAAGGCCGAAGTCAGCAATGTCGAGGCCGTTTCGTTCGAAGACGGCTCGGCCGCGGCGCTCGAACAGGAAATACACGAGTTGTTATTCAATCAAAAAGAAGGGGCGCATTAATGGGCCAGGCAACTATCACCATGAAACAGGCGGCCGACACCTCGGCCACCAAGAATGTCGTGCTGGTACGCCAGCTGTCGGCCTGGCAAAAACTCTGGAACAATAATTTTTTCCGCAAGACCGCCATCATTATCGTGCTGGCCCTGGCCTGGGAAATTTACGGACGCCTGCTCAATAACCCTTTGCTGTTTCCCACGCTTTCCGACACGGTCCAGTCTTTCATCGACCGCATCGGCGATGGAGTCCTGCTGGCGCGCGCCTGGACCTCGATCAAGGTGCTGCTGATCGGATACGTCATAGGCATAACGCTGGCGGCCATCATTACCGTGCTGGCCATCAGCACCCGCATCGGCACGGACTTCCTGGAAGTCATGACCGCCATGTTCAACCCGCTGCCCGCCATAGCGCTGCTGCCGCTGGCCCTGATCTGGTTCGGCCTGGGCACCACCAGCATCGTCTTCGTTCTGCTGCACTCGGTGGTATGGGTGGTGGCGCTCAATACGCAGGCCGGCTTTCTTGCGGTCTCGCATACCTTGCGCATGGTGGGCAGGAATTATGAGCTGCGCGGCCTGAGCTATGTGGCCAGAATCCTGATTCCCGCAGCCTTTCCCTCGATATTGACCGGCCTGAAAATAGGCTGGGCATTTGCCTGGCGTACCCTGATCGCCGCCGAACTGGTGTTCGGGGTCGCATCCGGCAAAGGCGGCCTGGGCTGGTTCATTTTCGAAAATCGCAATCTGCTCGACATACCGGCGGTGTTTGCCGGCCTGCTGACCGTTATCATTATCGGATTGATCGTGGAAAACTTGGTCTTTCGCCTGATCGAAAAGAAAACCGTCAGGCGTTGGGGCATGCAAAGCTAACTCATACCAGGAAAACAAATGAAAACCCCGGATTCATTACGCAGCGCACGCTGGTTTGCTCCCGACGACCTGAGAGGTTTCGGACACCGGTCCAGAATCATGCAAATGGGCTACGGCCCTGACGACTGGGCCGGTAAACCGGTAATCGGCATCATCAATACCTGGTCGGATATCAATCCCTGTCACGCCCACTTCAAGCAGCGCGTCGAAGACGTCAAGCGCGGCGTGCTGCAGACGGGCGGCTTTCCCCTCGAATTGCCGGCCCTGTCGCTCGCGGAACAATACGTCAAGCCGTCCACCATGCTGTATCGCAATATGCTGGCCATGGATGTCGAAGAACTCATCCGCTGCCACCCTATCGACGGCGTGGTGCTGATGGGCGGTTGCGACAAGACTACGCCGGCATTGCTCATGGGAGCAAGCAGCGCCGGCGTGCCGGCTATTTATATACCCGCCGGCCCCATGCTGCGCGGCAATTGGGAAGGCAAGGTGCTGGGTTCGGGCTCGGATGCCTGGAAGTTCTGGGACGAGCGCCGCGCCGGCAATATCACGCCGGTGCAATGGCTGGGCATCGAAGGCGGCATCGCACGCAGCCACGGGCACTGCATGACCATGGGCACGGCCAGCACCATGACGGCCATTGCCGATGCGCTGGGCATGACTTTGCCGGGCGCATCGTCGATTCCGGCCGCCGATGTCAACCATATCCGCATGTGCGCCGAAGCCGGTCGCCGCATTGTCGATATGGTCTGGGAAGATCTGACTCCGGAAAAAATCCAGACGGTTGCCGCGTTCAAGAACGCCATTACCGTTGCCATGGCCATGGGCTGTTCCACCAATGCGATCATCCATGTCATCGCCCAGGCCCGTCGCGCGGGCTGCGATATCAGCCTGGACGATTTCGAGGCGGCAAGCCGCAAGGTGCCCGTGATTGCCAATGTGCGGCCGAGCGGCGACAAATACCTGATGGAAGATTTCTACTATGCCGGCGGCCTGCGCGCGCTCATGGGCGAGCTCAAGTCGCACCTGGATCTGAGCGTCATGACCGTCACGGGCAAGACGCTGGGGGAAAATCTGGAGGGCGCCGAAGTCTACAACCACGATGTCATCCGCAGCCTCGACAACCCCATTTACGCGGAAGGCTCGCTGGCGGTGCTCAAAGGCAACCTGGCTCCCGACGGCTGCGTAATCAAGCCGGCCGCCGCCGAAAAACGCTTCCTGAAGCACACCGGCAAGGCGCTGGTATTCAATAGCTACCCCGAAATGAAAGAACAGATCAACCGGCCCGATCTCGATGTCACGGCCGACCATGTTCTGATCTTGCGCAATGTCGGCCCGCAGGGCGGCCCTGGCATGCCGGAATGGGGCATGATTCCAATTCCGCAAAAACTGGTCGAACAAGGGGTGCGCGACATGGTCCGCATCTCCGACGCGCGCATGAGCGGCACAAGCTACGGTGCCTGTGTGCTGCATGTGGCCCCCGAAGCGTATATTGGCGGCCCGCTTGGACTGGTCGAGAACGGCGATGAAATCTCGGTGGATGTGGCGGCACGCCGTATTCACCTGAATGTTTCCGACAGCGAACTGGAGCGTCGCAAGGCCGCGCGCAGCGCACCCGAACCCCGCTATGAACGCGGCTACGGGTGGATGTTCACGCGCCATATCCAGCAAGCCGATCTCGGCTGTGATTTCGACTTTTTACAAACCGGATTTGGCAAGCCCGTCGGTGAACCGGACATCTTCTAGGAGAACATCTCATGGCAGTACTCAGCGCAGTCATCATGAACCAGCTCAAGCAAGTCAGTGTGGCCACCGTCACTACGGCCTTGTACAAGCGCGGCTTCAGAAACCAGATGATTCAGGACGTCTACCCTGTCGGCGCCGGCAAGAAAGAACGCTTGATCGGGCCAGCCTACACACTGCGCTATATGCCGGCGCGTGAAGACCTCAATAAACTCGAGGTCTTCCGCGACCACGAGCACCCGCAGCGCAAGGCGGTGGAAGAATGCCCGCCGGGATATGTGCTGGTGATGGACAGCCGCAAGGATGCACGGGCCGCCTCGGCGGGCGGAATATTGGTCACGCGCCTGCAGCAGCGCGGCGTGGCCGGCGTCATTACCGATGGCGGTTTTCGCGACTCAATGGAAATCGCCAGCCTGACGATGCCCGCCTATCATCACCGCCCTTCGTCGCCGACCAATCTTACGCATCATCAAGCCATCGATATCAATGTGCCGATAGGCTGCGGCGACGCGCCTGTATTTCCGGGCGACATTATTTTCGGCGATGAGGAAGGCGTGGTCGTGATCCCGGCGCATGTGGTCGAAGATCTGGCTGAAGAAGCGGTCCAGATGACGGCCTTCGAAGACTTCGTGACGGAAAAAGTAAAGGAAGGCCGTTCGATTCTGGGCCTGTATCCGGCCACCGACCCTAAAACCCTGGACGATTTCGCTGTCTGGAGGAAGGCCAATAATCGATAGGTAATCCGCTGTTTCGTGGTGGGGTACTTATTGCGGGCGTTTTGCGTACTTAAACCGCTGCGCCTGTGGCCTAGCGCATTTTTTGGTTTGAGTTGCTTACGGAATTCGATGTTTTGGTAGCTTTGGTATTTAAAGACGCCGTCTATCGGGGATAGGGTCAGGACCGGCACGGCGTGCTTGATCCGGATCTACCTCGTCCAGGCGGGCGTCGGGCCAACTCACTACGCCGCTGGCGCGGCTCCGTTCAAACAGGGCCCGACGACTTCCCCCGCCTTCCCTACGGTAGCATCCGGCGCACGCCTTACGCCGGTCCTGACCCTATCCCCGATAGACGGCTCGCGTAATGGCATGCCTGGAATGAACTTGCCCGCCTCAACGTATACCTCGATGCATGATTTCAACGTTTCTCTCGGTGCATGTTTCTCTCGGTGCACGACCCCAATGCCTCTCTCTATGCATTGCCTCAACGCAAGCCGCAGGGTGGGCGGTGCTGTGCAGGCCGGCGGTAGTCCAGCGCCGGGTGCTGACGAAGGGAAGGCGGGGGCCTTCGGCGGGCGCTGTCTGAGCCCGGCCTCGCGAGGCCGGGCGAGTTCGCCCGACGCCCGCCTGGACGAGGCAGACCCGGGTAGTCGGCTAGCGCAGCTAGCCGACCGCTGGACGTGCCGGACTGCACAGCACCGCCCACCCTGCGGCGTCCTTATAGAATTAACCGCCGCCTACACAGCAACGCTCACTCCAAAGTCACTACCCAAGCCAAAAAGCGGCTCAAAAAACAAAGTGACTGAAACACACCCAGTGCCATAAAACACTCGAACCAAAAATGCCCCAGGCGAGTCGAGCTCGCATCGCCCAGCCTTGACCTTGCCGAGACTGCCCGTGTCCAAGCCACCGGCGCCGCTCACTCACGCAAGCTGCTCAATGCGCTGCGACAATTGCCTGGCGTTCTGCACCACGAGTTCGATTAGCGCTGTTTCCGGCAATTGCAAAGGCGTGCGCTCGTCGGTCACCAGCACCAGGCTGCCCAGAATTTCCTGGTGCTCGCCAAACACGGGAGCGGCAATACCCACCACCCCTTTATCCAGCTCGCCGCGCGAAATGTAATAGCCCTGGCTGCGGATTTGCCTCAACGAACGGCTGAACGCCTTCCAGTCGCCCCCCAAGGCCATCGCATCGTCGCGCGTGAGCGGATCGAGCAGCGAAGCCTCGTACAGGCGCTTGAGCCGACGCCGCTCCATATGCGCCACGACCACATGCGCCTGCGAACCCCGGAACAGCGGCATGGGCAAACCTTTCGTATACCGCAGCCGTATGGCTTGTACCCCGGTCACATGCGCGACGTTCACCAGCGTGTGATCATACATATTGCACAGCAGCACATTGGCTCCGGTAGCGCGGGCCAACGCATCCATAAGATCATGCGCCGCCGCGATGATCGGATCGCAAGTGCTGATCAGGTATTCGAGCTCGATCAGCTTCAGGCCAAGCCGATAGCGACCGAACAGCCGCGACAAAAGTCCAGCCTCGACCAGATCGGCCGCATAGCGGTAGGCCGAGGCCGGGCTCGCATCCAGGGCCTGTGCGATTTCATCGATGGTAATCAGCGGCTTGTGCTCGCCAAACAGGTTCAGGATGGTCGACACGCGGCTGATGACTGAACGCTCATTGGCCATGGCAAACCCTCCGGGCGACAAAAGCTGGATTCACACGCAACACTCCCTTATCGGTTGGCCCATTTCCAGATCGCGACTGGCGGCAGGATGGAGGCTTACTTCGCGCTGACACCATGCCTGGAAATAGAACTCGGCAATTATCTCATTTAAAAAGAATATTGACATATTTTTGAATAAAAATTATGCTTTATTATCAATAAACAAGAATATTGTTATTTAATAGCCGTTATGCAGCACCTCCTGCCAAGGACTCCCATGCCCATCGAACTTAAAGCCTACCCCTTTGACTTCACCAAACGACAGTCAAGTCATTCCAGTCTGCCGAACAACACCCGGCACCCGGTGGTCATCGTCGGGGGCGGTGTGGCCGGCCTTACCGCCGCGGTCGCCCTGGCCCGGCAAGGCATACCTTCGGTCGTGATCGAAGCCGACGATACAGTCTGCTACGGTAGCCGGGCCATCTGCATTTCACGCCGCAGCCTGGAGATCTTCGAGCGCATCGGCGCTGTCGATGCGATTCTGGCCAAGGGCCTGGCCTGGACGGGGGGCCGGTCCTACTACCGCGACACCGAGGTGCTGCACTTCACCATGCCCCATGATGAAAACCAGAAACTGCCGCCCATGATCAATATCCAGCAATACTATCTGGAAGAATTCCTGGTCCAGGCGGCCGAACGCTACCCCGAACTGATCGATATCCGCTGGGGCGCCAAAGTAACGGGCGTACAAAACGAAGCCGATGGCGTGCGGTTGAATATCGTCGAGGCCGAACAAACCTACCGCCTGGAAGCCGACTGGGTGCTGGCCAGCGACGGCGGCCGCAGCCTCATGCGCGAGGCCTTGGGCCTGCAACTGGAAGGCACGGCCTACGAAGGCCGCTACGTCATTGCCGATATCGCGCTGGAATCCGCCCTGCCCACCGAACGCCTGGCCTGGTTCGATCCTCCATCCAATCCCGGATCAACCCTGCTCATGCACAAGCAGCCGGACAATATCTGGCGCATCGATTACCAGTTGCGCGACGATGAAGACCCCGAAGAAGCGGTAAAACCCGAAAACGTATTGCCGCGGGTCCAGGCCCACCTGGAAATGATAGGCGAAACAGGCCGCTGGGAACCGCTCTGGATCACGGTCTACAAGGCCAACGCCCTGACGCTGGGCAAGTATCGCCACGGGCGCGTCCTGTTCGCCGGCGATGCCGCCCATCTGGTCCCTATTTTTGGGGTCCGCGGCGCCAACTCTTCCATCGATGACGCCGACAATCTGAGCTGGAAGCTGGCCAGCGTCATCAAGGGCCACGCACACGAATCCCTGCTCGACTCCTATTCCGGGGAACGTGTCTTCGCCGCCCGCGAAAACTTGAAGAGCGGCATGAAAAGCACCGAATTCATGGCTCCGCCCACTTTCGCCTTCAAGCTCATGCGCGAAGCCGTGCTGAATCTCTCGGTGGATACTCCGGCCATACGCAGCCTGATCAATCCGCGACAAACCAGCGCCATTGCGTATACCGGCTCAAGCCTGAATGCACCAGGCAGCGAAGACTCCGCATTTATCGGCGGGCCGCCGGCTGGCACCGTACTCAGCAATGTTCCGCTCACGCTTTGGCGCAAAGGGCTGGACGGCACACCCACTCATCTGGGCGACCAGATCAAGGCTGGCCAGTTCCTCGTCCTGCATTTTTGCACCGAAGGCCGGGCGGCGGCCGGCCTCGCCGCTGCCGTCGCCAAGCTCCAATCCTGCCAGTTGCCGGTGCGATTGGCATTGCTCAGCCGCGAGCCGGCCGCCGAGGCAAGCGACTGCGATTTTCTTCTGGATGCACAGGGTACGGCTTTCGGGCTGTACGACGCCACCCCGGGCACCAGCTACATCCTGCGGCCCGACGGCTACGTGCTGGGGCGCTGGCGCACCACGTCAGGCAACACCCTCGAACAGGCTATCCGCGCTTGCCTGAAAGGCGCTTCGAATCAACAGGAGCTCGCATGAACGAACTCGACCTGGACCGTGTCTACACCCATCTGTGCAAATCGCTAAGTGAAGTCGGCGAATCCCAGGCCAATCAGGCGCTTGCCCGGTTCGCCCTGCTGGCCATGCTTGAAATCGACAATGCGGACAAAATTGAAGTGCTGATCGAACGCGCCATGAAATGCTGATGGAGCGCGTTATTCCATAGCGACAGCCCTTGTGCCGCCCGGTTACGGCGGATTCATCGGCATGGGGGCGGGCCTTGTGCCCGCCTGTTCGGCCGACGCGTTGCCGCGGGCGGGCACAAGGCCCGCGCTTACGATACCGCCTTAGCGGCGGTATTTGCGGCGGCTCAGGCGCGAACCTGTTGAATCACATCATCGAGGCGCCGCAGCATCAGGTCGATTTCCTCGGCGGTGACATTGAGCGACGGCATGAAGCGCAGCAAGTTCGGGCGCGGCGAATTGAGCAACATGCCCTCTGGACTGCTGTTACGGGCCGTTTCCACAATGGCGGCGCCATCATTGCGATCCATGATGAGCGCGCGCAGCAGGCCCACGCCCCGCTCTCCCTTCATGCCCCACTTGGCCGACAGCCTTGCGAGGCCTTCCGACAATTGCTGGCTGCGGTCGTTGACGGCCTCCATGAAGCCCGGCGCGGTCAGCTCGTCGAACACAGCCACACCCACCGCCGTCATCAGTGGGTTGCCATTGTAGGTGCCGCCCTGGTCGCCATGCGAGAAGCACGACACGGCTTCCCGCGCGCACAAAGCCGCCAGCGGCACGCCGGCGCCTATGCCTTTGCCCAGGGTCATGATGTCGGGCGTAATGCCGGCATGCTCGTACGCAAACAGCTTGCCGGTGCGGCCCATCCCGGTTTGCACTTCGTCGACAATCAGCAGCAGGCCATGCTCATCGGCCAGCTTGCGCAAAGCCTGCATGAATTCGGCTGTAGCCGGGATCACCCCGCCTTCGCCCTGCACGGGTTCGAGCATGATGGCGACCGTCTGCGCATCGATCAGGGCCCGCACCGAAGCTATATCGTTCAGGTCGGCTTTCGGGAAGCCGTCGACCTGAGGTGCGAAAATGGTATCCCAGCCCGGCTTGCCCGACGCCGACATGGTGGCTATCGTGCGCCCATGGAAGCTGTGGTCGAAAGTAATGATCTTGTAGGCGCCCTTGCGGTTCAATTGGCCCCACTTTCGAGCCAGCTTGATTGCCCCTTCATTGGCCTCGGCGCCGCTATTGGCAAAAAAGATGCGATCGAAGCACGACGCGCCGGTCAGGCGCATGGCCAGCTTGATCGACGGCTCGTTGTAAAAGGCCGGCGAGGGATTCAGCAACTTTGCCGACTGTTCGTTGATGGCCTTGACCACGGACGCGGGGCAATGGCCCAGACAATTCACCGCCCACCCCTGCACGAAATCCAGATATCGCTTGCCGTTGTGATCCTCGAGCCAGGAACCATTGCCACGGACAAACACCAGCTCTGGACGTGAAGTGATTTCCATGAGTGCGTTCACGTCCGACTGATTAAATTTCATTTTGACATCCTTGAGGAAAGGGAGGGTGATGAACAAAAGATCCCAGGCAACTGCAGGCTTTCCAGGACACACGGCGCCCTGAAAACAGGAGATTTTAACAATCCCGCTGCAGAAGATTACTTCGGAATTATAAAGATCAAATTGGCACGCAACCAATCAGGCCTGTAAAACGAGCCAACATCGATCGTGCGCACCGGTGATGGGGGTACGAGGCCCGCCCACATCAATTGCGGGCTTTGCCGCTGAATATCTTCTGCGCAAACTGCAGTCCGAAGACATTGAGCGCCAGCCCAAGCATGACCACCGCCCCGCCCACCCATTGGATCAGGCTCAGATGCTCGCCCAGCAGCAGCCACGACGAAACCAGGCCAATAACCGGTATCAGCAGGCTCAGAGGGGCAATCTTGCTGACGGGGTGCCTGCCCAGCAGGCGCCCCCACAACACATAACCGACAATCGTTGCCACCAGCGCCAGGTAGATGACCGAGGCCACGCCAACAGCGCTGATACTCAGGAGGCTGTGCCGAATCCGCGCCGGACCCTCGATTACCCAGGACAGCACGAAAAACGGGATGGGCGGAATCAGTGCGGCCCATACCACCAGCCCAAGCATATCCACCTTGCCGATGCGCTTGACGACGATATTCCCGCAGGCCCAGGACAACGCCGCGCACAGGGTCAGGATAAAGCCCAGCACCGAAACGCTGCCAGGCAGCGCCCCCTGTTCAATCAGCACCAGCCCCAGGACCGCAACCACTATGCCAAGCACATTGGGCCAGCGCACACGCTCGCCCAGGAACAGGGCGGCTATCAGCACAGTGAAAAAAGCCTGCGACTGCAACACCAGCGAGGCCAGGCCCGCCGGCATACCAACGTATATCGCCGTGAACAGAAAGACAAACTGTCCAAAGCTCAGCGTCAGGGCATACAAGAGCAGCGAGCGCCATGCAAGCAAAGGGCGCTTGATGAAAAAGACGGCGGGAAACGCCACCAGGCCAAACCGCAATCCTCCCAGCAACAGAGGGGGAATCTCGTGCAGGCCTACCTTGATCACCACGAAATTGATGCCCCAGGCGCTTATCACGGCCAAAGCAGCCAGCCAGTCACGAACGGGCATTTCCAATCCTCAAGGTGTTATGCGCGACTATTTTGCCTGAAGCCGAAAAAATATGTTCGACCTATCTTTGTCGCAATTGTCCAGCTAGGGCCCGCGCGACCTTGTATAGTTAGCAAAGCAGGCCGAGTCATGCAAGCACATGGGCTCGGCCCGATTTTTCCGATACAGCAAGAAAATCAGGTTCAATATGTCAATCTCCGTCTTGAGTTTGCACAGCTACCCCGTCAAATCATGCGCGGGCCTTGCGCACGAAACCGCGCCCATCACCGCCGCCGGCATGCCCTTCGATCGGAACTGGGTCATCGTGGACCAGCACGGAATCTTCATGACCCAGCGCAGTTACGCCAGGATGGCTTTGATCCAGCCTGGGCTCGATGCCGATTGCCTGAGCCTGAGCGCGCCCGGCATGCCCGCCATCGCCATCCCCTTGCGCAGCACCGACCCTGTTCCCACGCAGGTTCCCGTACGCATCTGGAGCTCCGATACCCTAGGCTACGACGAAGGCGATTCGCCAGCGCAATGGCTAAGTCAATTCTTGAATCTGCCTTGCCGCCTGTTGCGCGTGCACCCGCAAGCCACCCGGATCGCCAGCAAAAAGCATGTCGATGCCTGGCTCGGGAAACACAAACACTGGGAGCCCGATTTCCCGGCCCGTCACCAGTTCGCCTTTGCCGACGGCTTCCCCTTTCTTGTTGCCAACCAGGCCTCGCTGGACGAACTGAACCAACAACTGCAGGAAAAAGGACAAGCGCCTGTACCCATGAACCGCTTTCGCCCGAATATCGTCGTGCAGGGACTCGCTCCCTTCGAGGAAGACTATCTCGGCGGAATGCGCATCGGCTCGCTGGCCTTTGCCTTCGTTAAAGCCTGCGCCCGCTGCCCCATCCCCAATATCGATCAGGCAACGGCCCTATCGGCGGCCGAACCCGGCCTTACTCTGGCCGCGCACCGCAGCTTCGAGGAAGGGGTATTGTTTGGTGTCAATGCCGTAGTGGCGGGACCCAGCTCGCAGTTGAGCACGGGCGACTACGTAGAGCCCGAATTCGACCTTTAAGCTGCCTGGCTGCTGCGCCCGAAATACTTTTCCAGGCGTCCCTGTACGCGTTCGAGGCACAGACTCAGCACCCAGTAGATGCCAGCGGCGGCCAGATACAAGGGCAGCGGCTGGAAGGTGGTTGCAATCACATCCTTGGTGGCCAGCAGCAACTCGGTCACGGTAATGACCGACACCAGCGACGTATCCTTGATCAGGCTGATCAAGGTATTGCTCATGGATGGCACCGCAAGGCGCAAAGCCTGAGGCAGGACCACATAATAAAGGTTCTGCCAGTAAGTCAGGCCCAGGCTGTAGCCTGCGGACCACTGCCCACGCGCAATACCTAGAATGGCCCCACGCAGGCTTTCGGAAATATAGGCTCCCGCATTCAGACTCAAGGCAAGGATGCCCGCAGTCAGCGGATCGAACGAAATGCCTATGCCCGGCAAGCCGTAGTAAATAATAAACACCTGCACCAATAATGGGGTGCCCCGCATAAGGCTCACATACACGGAAGCCGGCCATCGGCTCAGACGGCTTGGCACAATGCGCGCCACGGCGATCGCGAACCCGATCAGCAAACCGCCCAGCATGGCCGCAAAGGCAAAGATAAGCGTATAGCCGGTTCCCTTCAAAAGAATCGGCGCCGCTACCTTCATCAATTCCAAAAAATTCATACTTGATCCATAAGCCGGCTTGCAGACAAAACGGCATTTCAAAGCGCCGTACCTACCGCGGCACTGACGGCGAACGCGTGTGAAATGGCGCTGCCGCTCGACAAAATGCCGCGCAAACGCGCGGCATGCCATCGCCGCCGAATAATGCAAAGTCCCCGCAAACGCTTTATACGCCTGCGGGGACGAGTCATCCAGCTATTTTTTAATAGCGCCCGCCAGACATACCGCGTGGTCCTGTTCCACGGAAACCGTCTTGCACGGCAAGAAATGACTTTGAAAGCGCGGGGGCAGGCACAAGGGCCGCCCCTGCGAAACACAGAGCCAGCCTAATCAGCCTTGCGAACCTTGCTGACGTCGATGCCGAACCATTTATTGGAGATCTTGGCAAACTCGCCGTCTTTGAACGAATCTTCCAGCGCCTTGTTCACGGCCGCCTCGAACTTCGGATTACCCTTCTTGAAAGGAATGCCGTTGAACTTTGGATCGCCCACAATCGCGCCGCCCTTGATCGGGATATTGGACGTCTTGACCAGATAAGCCGTCATCAGTTGATCGTTAAGCGCCGCATCGACTCGCTTCCCAACCAGGTCGGACAGGTATTCGGGGGCACCCGGATAACTCTTGACAACAACGCCGGCCTGCGCCTTGGCAAGCGCCTCGTAATTGCTGCCCTGGGACACTCCCAGCTTCTTGCCCTTCAGGTCGGCGAAACTCTTGTACTGGCTGGTGTCGTCCTTGCGCAATATCAGTTGCGGGCTGGACGCGACATAAGGAACCGAAAAATCGAAGGTCTTTTTGCGTTCGGGCGTAATGCCCACCTGGTTGACAATCACATCGAATTTGCCTGACTCGAGGCCGGCCAGAATCCCGCTCCATTCCGTTTTGACGAACTGAACCTTCACGCCCAATTTGCCGGCAACCAGTTTCGCCACATCCACATCGAAACCATCGAGTTGCTGTGTTTTGGTGTCGACAAAGTTAAACGGAGGGTAGGTCCCTTCAAGGCCCACAATCAGTGTGCCGCGCGCCTTGACGGTGTCGAGCAAATCCGCGGCATGCGCGGAAACCGTCATCAACGTTGCAAAAGCCATGGTTCCGGCAGCCAGCGCACTACGTACGTACTTTGTCAATTTCATTTGATTTCCTGCTGAATAAGATGCGGAGCACCCAACGCGCCCGCGCCAGATATTCCCCCTGCATATATGCTCATGCTAACAATATTGAAGCGGCTTGATAACGATTTCATAATTACTTATATATATCTAAAATGAATATAAAAGCAATGACATGGCCGTTTCCGTTATTTAATTGACTGCGCCCTTATGCCAACCATTGCGCCGGGCTGCTGCCCAAGGCGTTGGCGGGATAATCCCATCGCATGGGCGCGCCCTGCACGTCGCAGGGTGGCCTGAGCCGGTGCGCGGGCCCCCAGGAGGTAAGTTCGATTTCGGGGCCGCAGTCATCCGCGATCTCCGGCTCCAATGCCGCCATCGCCCGCGAGGCCGGGCGGGACGCCAGCAACACGGCCGTGCGCGCCAGCGACAAGCGCGTCGTCGACCCCAGTCCCGTGACCAGGCGCCCGGTCAGGGCACGCACTACCGCGGCCGCCATTAAATAACCGCTGGCCTGGTCCAGCGCCTGCACCGGCAAGGGTGTCGGCTTATCCTTGCCGTAATGCCGCATGCCGGCATGGGCAAAGCCATTGCTCATCTGCACCAGGCTATCGAAACCGCGCCGGGTGTTCCAGGGCCCCGTCCAACCATACGCATCCAGGCACACATCCACCAGGCCCGGCCGTATCAGTTGCCGGACTTCCGCCCCCAGGCCCATGCGCTCCAGAGCGTCGGCCCGATAGCCGTGCACCAGAATGTCGGCGCCGCCCAGCAGGGCCTTGAACTGTTCCAGCTGCGCCAGGTCGCGAAAATCCAGTTGCGCGCAGCGCTTGCCCAAGGTGACTTCGGGCACCAGGCCCGGTTCGACCCAGAACGGCGGATCCACGCGCAACACCTGCGCCCCATAAGCGGCCAGAAATCGCGTACACACCGGCCCCGCCAGCACACGCGTGAGATCCAGCACCTTCAGCCCCGCCAAAGGCCGAGCTGGCGCCCCCCGCAAATCGCCCGGGGGGCCGGCACTGGCCTCTTGATAATGAAAGAGCGGCTCGGCAGCCACCGCCTGGCCTTGAGGGTGATGCGCCCATTCGTCTTGCGAGCGCATCATCGCCGCGCAGCCGCCGGCCTGGACAATAGCCGTTTCAAGTTCCAGGGCATCCCAGGACGCCACCGCCCGCGCTACCGCCTCGTGGTCGGCCTCCACTCCCAGTACCCGCAGCTCCGCGGCGCGATGGTGTGGCATATTGGCATGCAGGCGAACCCAGCCGTCCCTGCTTCTGTAGTCGCCCGTAACGGGATCCCTGACATCGGGGGGACTCCAGCCCTGAGGCCGCAACGACGCGCCAAACCAGAAAGAAGCCAGGCGGCGATCCACCGTAACGGAGGGGCGGCTGCCAAAGCGATGCCCTATGTACTCGGCCACCGCCAGGCCGGCCGAGCCAACCGCGGCAACCGCCAGTTCGGTAACGGCGAACGCCGAGGGCAAGGAACCCGCACCTGTCGCATCAAAGCCGCTGGCCTCGAACACAGACGGCTCCGCTGACATGGCCTGCAGGAACGTGTGTATTACAGAAGAATTGTCCATGGCTGCTCCCGGCAAGACTAAAGCTGCATCAGCAAAGCGTCAGCTGCACTCCCTGGTGAACCAGGTCATCGGCCTGCGCGTCGCGCGCCGACAGGCTGCCGACTCGCACCCCCAGAAGGCGGATCCGGTGATCCAGAGTGATGCGCTTCAAGCAGGCGCCCGCGGCGCGATGTATGACAGCCGCGTCGGCCGTGGCCTCAGGCAAGGTAATGTCGCGCGTGACAGTACGAAAATCATCGAAGCGCAGCTTTATGCCTATAGTACGTCCAAGGTACGCTTTGCGCTGCAGGTCGCCAGCCAGTTGCGCGCACAGGCGCCGAAACACTTCGGACAGCGCCGCGCGATCGCGCACCACGTGCAGATCGCGCTCGAAAGTCGTTTCGCGGCTCAGCGATTTCGGTTCGGAATGGGTCACGACCGGCCTCTCGTCCGTGCCATGAGCCACCTCGACCAGCCAGCGCGCGTAGCTAAGTCCGAAATGTTCCTGCAGCAAGGCCGGAGCCGCCCGCGCCAGCTCCGCCACCGTGTTGATTCCCAAGCCGGCCAGGCGGGCGCCTGCCTTGGGCCCAATGCCATTGATCTTGCGCACCGACAAAGGCCAGATGCGCTGTTCCAGATCGTCCAGGCTCAAAATCGTCAGGCCATCGGGCTTTTCCAGATCCGAGCCGATTTTCGACAGCAGCTTGTTGGGGGAGATGCCGATCGAACAGGACAAGCCGGTAGCCGTCTTGACGGCATCCTTGATTCGTTGCCCCAACTCGCGAGACGGCTCGGAGTGAGAGCTCAGATCGATATAAATCTCGTCGATGCCGCGATCTTCGATCGCAGGCGCCACGGCGGCCACCGCGTCTTTGAAAAGCCTTGAATATCGACGATACGCCGCGAAATCCACCGGCAGCAACACCGCATCGGGGGCCAGTTGCGCAGCCTTCATCATGCCCATGGCCGAAAATACCCCCAGGGCTCGGGCTTCGTAAGTCGAAGTCGTAATCACGCCGCGGCCGGTGTAGTCGCGCAGGCACGCAAAAATGTGCGTGCCATCGGCCTGCTTGCGGGGCTGTGTGTTGCTTCCGGCGCCTATCACCACCGGCAGGCCCCGCAGCTCGGGGTAGCGCAACAATTCGACCGACGCGTAAAACGCATCCATATCCAGATGTGCGATACGGCGTAGAGCTTCTTGAGAGGGTGAATTCTTTAATTCCATGATCAATCAGAATACTCAGCGAGGCGGGTCGAAGTTTACAGATTGCCGCAATGCCGCCAACACGGCAGCCAGCGCGGGACTCTCTTCCGCCTCCGCCCATACCATGCCGATCGGGCCTACATCATATTTTAATTGCAACGGCAAAACCGCAAGAGCGCCTAAACCCGAATAGAGGCCCGCAGCGCTTTTAGAAATCACATTCAGGCTTTCAGTCTTGCTTAAAAGTACCAGATTGACGGTGGGCGAGGCCGATTCCACCCACGGAGTCCGGGGGCCCAGGTTCTCGTCCAGAAAAGTGGCATCGATGGCGCGCCGCAACGCTGTATTCCTTGGCGGCAGTATCCACGGATAGGCTACCGTATCGCGCCAGGCCAGGCTTTTTTTCTTCAAAAGCGGGTGCCTCTTGTTCACGACGACACAATGCGGATCCTGATACAGCGCCTCTACCCGCACGTTGCCCGCGAATGCCCGCTCATCCAGCCGCCCCACGATCAAATCGAGCTCGTGCCTTTCGAAGCGCGCCCACAATCCGGCCGCGATATCCTCGACGACTTCCATCTGTATCAATTCCGATTGCTGGCGCAGGCGAATAACGGCATCGGGCAATAACTCCGTTCCAGTAACCAGCATCGTTCCAACCCGCACCATGCTTTGCCCGCCCAGCGCAAGAGTTTCGAGTTCGCTTTGCAATTGCCGTGAATCATTTATGACGCGGCGCACATACCTCAGGACGGCGGGTAAATACGGAGTGGGCTTGATCTGCCGGCCTCGGGAAAACAAGGCGACGCCCAGGGCATCCTCTGTTTCCGCCAATTGTTGCGATACCGCCGGCTGGCTGCTTCCGAGCGCGGCCGCCGCAGCTGTCAGGCTGCCATGCTCCGCAATCGCCAGCAGCACTTCAAAATGCCGCAATTTCAGGCGCCGCAAGCGCAGCGCCATTTGATGCGCACTCTCATCCATGGTATTTCCTTATGGATCCATAGCTTCTTGCCCGTATATCTTTATAACAAACAGGTTCACTATTGTCTCACCAATACCATGAAGGAAGAGACAATGAACTGGTTTCATAAATTATTGCTGGGCATCGGCATCGCCTCCGCCGGAATAATGTCCACAGCCAGCGCCGCCACTTACCCGGACAAACCCATCAAGCTGCTGGTTCCATTTCCGGCCGGTGGCGGCACGGATATCGTGGCGCGCAAGCTGGCCCAGAAGCTGACCGCCGATCTCAAACAAACCGTTTATGTGGAAAACCGCGGCGGTGCCAGCGGCAATATTGGCGCCGCCGCGGTTGCGCACGCCCCGGCCGACGGCTATACGCTGATGATGACCGCCGCCCCATTTGCCATCGCCCCGGCCTTGTTCAAGGGCCTGTCTTTCCATCCGGTCAAGGACTTCACCGCCATCACCGAAATCGCCACCGTCCCCTTGCTGATTGTCACGCGCAACGATTCCCCACTCAACACAGTCGCAGACCTCCTCGCCGCGGCCAGGAAAAAAGGGGCCGATATCACCTATGCCACATTCGGAGTCGGCTCCCCGCCTCATCTGGTCGGCGAAAAGATCCAGCAACTGGCCCGGATAAAAATGCGGCAGATACCCTATAAAGGAGGGCAGGCCGCCTTGTCCGAAATCCTGTCCGGGCAAATCAGCATTGGCATTCTGGATGTGGTCTCCATGGCTCCGCTGGTTAAAAGCGGCCGCTTGAAGGCCCTGGCCATTACCGGCCCAATCCGTGCGCCGGAATTGCCGAATATTCCCACATTGAGCGAGCAGGGCGTGCACTTCGACGCGGTCGGCTGGTACGGGCTGTTCGCACCGGCAGGCCTGCCGCCCGCCGTTACCCATACCCTCAATGCCGCCGTCAACAAAGTGCTGGCAACACCCGATATGCGCAAATTGATCGTCACAAGCGGCTCCATTCCCATCTCACCGCCGACCAGCGCGAGTCAATGGCAGGCCACCTTCAACAACGACGTCCAGGTGTGGGGGCAAATCGCCCATGACTCCGGCGCAACGGTCAACTGAGGATTCAGCCTTGAACATGAACCCAGATACTCCATTGAGCGCGTCGAAACCCTACCGCGTGCAAGTCACCAGAAATATCGTGTACGGCGCGGGCGACATCGGCCTCCATAACGGCCATGAAAGAACGCAGCGCGACCTGAAGCTGGACCTGTACCAGCCGGTGCTTGAAGCCCAGGCCCGAAGCCTGCCGGCGTTGATACTGGCCTTTGGCGGCGCCTTTCATCGCGGCAGCAAGGAAGACGACACTTATGGAGATATCCCGCATCGAAACAACTCCGTCGCCTGGTATTGCCATGAGTTTGCACGACGAGGCTATGTGGCTTGTTCGATCGATTACCGCCTGGTGCCGGAAGATCCCCTGCCCGGCGCCACCCCCGTGGTCGCCGACGCCGGCCGCATCCCGCGCTCGCGGGTCGACATGGTGCGTGAAATCATGGGGCTGCCCAAAGCCAGCGACGATCTGCTTTGGCGCGGCATTGAAGCCGCCAGCGACGACATGGCCGTGGCGGTGCGCTACGTCAAGGGTCGCGCCAAAGAGTGGGGCGTGGATCCAGACAGGCTGGCGATCGGCGGATTTTCCGCCGGCGCCCGAACCGCCCTCAATGTCGCACTGGGCGAACGCGAACCGGTTGCCGCCGTCGTCGCGCTGTCCGGATACATGGACCCGGAAGATATGGAACGGCACACCGCCGTGGGTTCAAGCTTCCCGGCCTTGCTTTTCATCAGCGCGGAACATGATCTGGACTACGTCGCCAGCCACACTCCCGGAACCGTGAAACGCCTGCGCGAGCTGGGCCTTCAATGCGAACATATTCATGTGCCCGAGGCCACTCATTTTTACCCGGCGAACGCACCGGCCACGCATGAGTTTCACGGCATGACAACGGTCGAAGAAGGAATGGCGGCGTTTCTGGCGCGTACCTTGAAGGGCTAAGCCACACACATTCACCATCCCGGGGAAGCCCAGCCCGTTTTATACTGAAGCCACGCCCATTATGCGAGTGCCATCGTGCGTGAGCCACCCAACAGGGAAGACCCCAAACCAACGCCGCCGACACGGCCGGACAATGACGAATGCTGTCACAGCTCATGCGAGCCTTGCATCTTCGATCTCTACGAAGACGCGCTCGATCGGTACCGGGCTCAACTAAGCGCATGGATCGAGCGCCACCCGCAACAAAAGCCGCGGCCCTGACCCCCTGGCTTTATCATCATGGCCTAATAAGGTGATCGACACCGCCTCGCCCGAGCCAGGCGCCGGCCGCGGGCAGTCCTGGCGCAGCCAGGACCGGACGAGGCGAGCGCCACCCTGCCTGGGCCGCCACCCCCGCGCCTTAAGAACTCGAATAACGAACGGCCACCAGGGATGCTACACCGCACCGAGGCAGCCTCCACACACAGCCGACGGCCGTGGAAACACCCCGGATCTGCTCGATCAGTTCTTCTTCATGCCAACAGCATTGGCAATTTCACCCCATTTGCGGGTCTGATCGGCAATAAAGGTCTTGAATTCCGCAGGCTTCATCCCGCCTGGATCGGCACCCAGCGTGTCGAAGACCTGAACGAGCTTCGGATTTTTCAACGCTTCCACAGTATCTTTATAGAGCGTATCGCGAATTTCGGCGGGAGTGCCGGCCGGAACCAGGAGCCCATACCAAGTCTGGAAGTTATAGCCCGGCACACCCGACGCGGCAATCGTAGGCAGCTTCGGAAAAAACTTGGACGGCTTGTCGGTGCTGACGGCAATACCCTTGACCGTACCCGCCTTGATTTGCGCCCCCGCCGAACCGCTGGTTTCGATAGCCATCTGTATCTGGCCCGAAATCAGGTCCGCCATCATCGGGGCGCCACCCTTGTAGGGGACATGAACCAGATCCGTCTTGGTCATCGACTTGAACATTTCACCGGCCATATCTTCCGTGCTGCCGATGCCCGCCGATCCGAAATTGACCAGGCCAGGATTCTTCTTGGCGTAATCGACCAATTCCTGCACCGAGTTGACCGGCAACTTCTTGTTCACGATCAGGATATTGGGCACCGAAGCCACTACAGTGACCGGATCGAAATCCTTTTCGAAGTTATAAGGCAAATGCTGATAAATGGCGGGAGCAATCGTGTGGGCGATGGTCGCGAGGAAAAGCGTGTAGCCATCCGGATGGGCGCGCGCGGCATAACCCGCCCCCAAAGTTCCGCCCGCTCCGGCGCGGTTATCCACAATCACCGACTGGCCCAGCTTTTCGCTCAGCAACTGAGCCAGAGGGCGCGCCACCATATCGGTAGTCCCGCCCGGAGTAAAGGGCACCACCAGGGTAATGGGACGGTCCGGCCACTTGGCGGCATAGGCTGTCGCGCAGAACGTACCGGCCACCAGAGCCAGGGCTCCGGTCTTCATCAAAGAAGCTAATTTCATTGTCTCGATTCCTTTTCGTGTCAAAGTGATTTTTAAAATGACGCCGACTCAAGGAGCCTCTCAGACGACGCAGAAAGCGCCATGGCCTCGACAACAAGCCATAGCGCCTGCCCATTTTTACATGCAGCTTTTGCAGTTGCTTAATCCGATCCCAAACGAAGACGGCTGGGCAGCCTTTTTTCGATTGAGTTTTTCAGCAAGGCAGCGCACCTGAATACCCCGTGCGAGAACTTGCTGTAGGGCATGGTCAGGAAAAATGCCATGACAGACCCTAAATGTACCGCCAACAGCAGCGCCATGGCGGATGTATCGCGCAAGGCCAGCAACAGCAAGCCCGTCAGGCTGACCAGAAGCAGCAACACGATAAAACCCCGATCCATGGGTTTTTGAGCGGCATCGCCCTGCTGGGGATGCCGGTGCATATTCAGGTACAGCAGGCCCGCCGGCCCGATCAACAGGCCAATGCCGCCCAAGGTTCCCAATACGACAGGCAAACTCAGGTAAGGATATGGCGCAGGCCAATCCAGGAAAAAATGGTACAGGGTTGCGACACAGGTTGCCGCGAAACAAAGCAGGAAGCCATAAAAAGTCAGGTGGTGAAAACGCCGTCGCGCCAGCGAATACCGGTCGTCTTCATTATTGCAACCCTCACCGTGGCCGCCGTCCAGATATTTCAGGCTCAGCGCATCGCCCGCCGCCTCGGCAAATGCCGGCCCTTTGCCCGTTTGCAAGGCTTCGGCCGGCGACACATCGCGCCAGAACCGCCGTACGCCTATACCCAGCGACAGCACGGCACAGACAAAAACCACGCCGAACATCGCGGCCAGCAGGTTATGCGGAAAAATCGCATAAAAATTGCCGGCCATGGGCTCGTGCAGCAAAGTCCCGGTCATGGCCAGGGCCAGCACCAGGAACAAGGCCAGGCCCGCTGCCACCGCTATCGCCAGGGTGGCGCCAGCGCTCTTGTATAGCACCCCTACCGCACGCGGCCACGCGTATTCGGTATAGGTATCGAGCCGGACCCTGGCCATGGCTTGCGGCACATTCACCCCGAATTCGTGCGGCGGCGCGTATTGACAGGCATGCAGGCATGCGCCGCAGTTATGGCACAGGTTGGCCAGGTAATTCACATCGGCCTTGGTGAAATCCAGGCGCCGGGTCATGGCCGGAAAGACCGCGCAAAACCCTTCGCAGTAGCGGCAGGCATTGCATATCTGCATCACGCGGGAAACCTCTTCCTCGTTGCGAGTCAGCTGTATGGGCTGCCAGGTCTGGGCCTCGCTGGTCAGGCTCTGTAAAGTTTGCATGTTCGGTTCCGATTAAACGTGAGCGGCGGTGTGCTGCGCGGCAGAGGCGGCCTGAGTGCCCGCGATGCGGCCAAACGCCATGCCGATCGACATGCCGACACCGGCGGTATAGCCCTTGCCCAGCACATTGCCGGCCATGATCTCGCCGGCCGCAAACAGATTGGCGCTGGGCTTGCCGCCAAAGTGCACCCGGGCCCGGTCGTCCACCTTGACGCCCAGATAGGTAAACGTGATGCCCGGCCGCAATGCATAGGCGTAATAAGGGGGGGTGTCCAACGGGCGGGCCCAATGCGTTTTTACGGGCGCAATGCCTTCGGTATGGCAGTCGTCCAGCACTTCATGATCGAAAGTGCCGAGGCGGCAGGCTGCGTTATAGGATTGCACCGTCTCCAGGAATTTTTGCTCCGGCAGGCCCAACTGACGAACCAGATCAGGCAAGGTGTTGGCAACAATGCCGGGAAATACCGGCGGCATGAATCGACCGATGGCCTTGGCGTCGATAATCGAATAGGCAATCTGGCCGGGCTGGTGCGCCACCAGGCGCCCCCAGATGGCATAGCGCTTGGGCCAGAAATCTTCGCCTTCATCATAGAAACGCTCGGCCTTGCCGTTCACGACGATACCCAGGGATACACAATCGATCCGGGTACAGATGCCGCCGTCGTACAGGGGCGCCCGGGCATCTATCGCCACCGAATGGGATTGTGTGGGATCGCCTATGGAGTCGGCCCCGGACTGGAGCAAATCCTTGAGAACGACCCCCATGTTGAAGCGGGTGCCGCGTATCAGGAAGTTGTCGGCTACCCACTCGCCATTGACCTGGCCCCACGCTTCACGCAGCCACTCCCGGTTCGATTCGAATCCGCCGCAAGCCACGACACAAGCTCTGGCCTCGATCCGTTCGTCGCCGATACGGGCGGCCACAAAGCGATCGCCATCCAGTTCAAGGGAATCGACCGGTGCGTCATAGCGAATCTGTATGCCCAGGTTTTCCGCGCTGCGGAAATACGCATTGATCAGGGCCTTGCCCCCGCCCATGAAAAAGGCATTGGTGCGGGCCACATGCAAGGTCCCGGACAAGGATGGCTGGAACCGCACGCCATGCTTGCGCATCCAGTCCCGGCAGTTCGATGAAGCGCGTATCACCAGGCGAGCCAGATGTTCGTCGGTCTGGCCTCCTGTTACCTTGAGCAGATCCTGCCAGTATTCTTCTTCGGGATAGGCCTCGACCAGGACGTCTTGCGGCGCATCGTGCATGCAGCGCAAATTTCGAGTGTGCTGGGAATTGCCGCCGCGCCACTCGCGCGGCGCCGACTCGAGCAGCAGCACGCTGGCCCCGGCTTCGCGCGCCATCAGCGCGGCACAAAGAGCGGCATTGCCTCCGCCTATTACCAATACATCGACCATCATTCGACTCCCGGATACCAACCGATAACTCTATCCGACAATCCCATCGGCCACTAGACAGCTAAGACTGATGGGGCCTTCACGATTTGTGAAGAGTTGCTCCCATCCAGCACCCCTCGGCAACCAGGGATTTGACCGTGCTCAGCAAGACGACGCGCGCGGCCAGTGCGGCCGGCGACAGCTCGTCCTCGCTCAGACTGGCCAGAATATTCTGGCGCCCCACTTGCAGATCGGAGATTTCCACCAGGCGCATGGCATCGCCGCTTAAGCGCGCGATAGCCGCGCCCGGCTGTATGGTGGCCCCGTACCCGGCGCGCACCGCATCCATCAGCATGGCCAGGGAGTCGATTTCCATCACAATATTAGGGGCAACCTTGTTCCGGGCAAACGCCGCATTCAGCGTGGATCGCAAGCCGTGCGAGCCCGTCGGCAAAATCAGGGGCAAAGCGCCCACCTGGTCGAGACGAATGCGTTTGGCCCTGGGCATCTTGGGCAGGGCCGGCGAAAAAATCACAAACAGGCGCTCACTCAGCAATGGCGTGGTACTCCAGCGCTGCGCCATCTCGGTCTGAAATACCACAGCCAGATCCAGCTGGCGGGTATTGAGCATGGCGGACAAATGGCCCGACAAGGTTTCCACCATATGCAGGCGCACATCGGGATAGCGTTCGCGCATGGCCTGCATGAATGGCAGTCCCAGTATCGACGCCGTGGTGGGCGCCATTCCCACGCTCACATGCCCCGACAATCGCGCCTGCTGGGCGGCCTGGCTGGCATGCTCGACATGCCGCAGGGCCAGTTGCGCCTGCCTGAAAAAAGCCAGCCCGGCATCGGTGGGAATCACGCCGCTCGAAGTGCGCTGCAACAAGCGCGTGGCCAGCTCGCCTTCCAGGCGGCTGATTTGCTGGCTCAGCGCGGAGGTCACGACCCCCAGCTCGAGCGCGGCGCGGCCCAGGCTGCCCGCCTCGACCGCACACACAAAGTAACGCAACTGGCGCAATTCCATTTCAAATCCTCTGAAGCAGGGACAGTGTAGCCAGTTTCATGGCCCTGGCCCAGCGCCGGCAATGGCCAGAACACGGCCGACCGCTTGCCAACCGGCCTGGAGCCGGCGTAGGATGACTTGCATGGTGGCATTGCTTGATCGTTGGAAGCAATAAAAGGTAGGCCCGAATTTATTCCCATGAATTTAGCCCAGGAGCCAGAACCATGATTCAATTTTCCCTGCATCCGGCCATTGATCACTGCATCAAGCCAGCCGACCCGTCTTTTGCCGGCGGTACGCTGCAATGCCTCTGTCCCGACAACAAGGTGGAAGTCCGGGTTTCCTCGCAAACGGCACACAACCATTTGTGCGGCTGCTCCAAATGCTGGAAGCCCGAAGGCGCATTATTCTCGCAAGTGGCGGTCGTCTCGCGCGATAAGGTCACAGTCACTGCTCATCCCGAAAAGCTTGCCGTGGTCGACTCCGGCGCCACTATCAAGCGCTATGCCTGCAAGGGCTGTGGAGCCTATATGTACGGGCGCATCGATAACGAAAACCACCCTTTTTTCGGGCTGGATTTTGTTCATACTGAATTATCCCCCGACGGCGGCTGGTCGCCGCCCGAATTTGCCGCGTTTGTATCGTCCATTATTGAAAGCGGTACCGATCCTGGCAACATGGCATCCATCCGCCGAAGCCTCAGGGAAAAAGGGCTGGAACCCTACGATTGTCTGTCGCCGGCACTCATGGATGCCATTGCCACGCACGTGGCCAAGGCCTCGGGGGTGCTGCATTAGGCTTGGGGCATTGGGCTGTGTGGGCGGTGGTGGTATTTCTATAAAGACGCCGCAGGGTGGGCGGTGCTGTGCAGTCCGGCACGTCCAGCGGTCGGCTAGCTGCGCTAGCCGACTACCCGGGTCTGCCTCGTCCAGGCGGGCGTCGGGCGAACTCGCCCGGCCTCGCGAGGCCGGGCTCAGACAGCGCCCGCCGAAAGCCCCCGCCTTCCCTTCGTCAGCACCCGGCGCTGGACTACCGCCGGACTGCACAGCACCGCCCACCCTGCGGCTTGCGTTGAGGCAATGCATAGAGAAGAAGCATTGAGGTCATGCATCGAGGTATACGCTGGGTCGGCAAGCTCATTCCAGGCATGCCACAACGCGAGCCGTCTATCGGGGCTTGGGGTCAGGACCGGCGTAAGGCGTGCGCCGGATGCTACCGTAGGGAAGGCGGGGGCTTTCGGCGGGCCATGTTTGAGCGTAGCCGCGCCAGCGGCGTAGCGAGTTTGGCCCGACGCCCGCCTGGACGAGGTAGATCCGGATCAAGCACGCCGTGCCGGGCCTGACCCCAAGCCCCGATAGACGGCGTCTTAAAATACCAAAACGTAAATACCAAAGCGACCAAAACACTCGAGTGCCATAAACAACTCAACCCAAAAATACCCTAATGTCCCGCCACATGGAGGCATGCCGCCTCGGGCGGAATAATGCCCCAATTGATCACAATCAAGGGACTTTTTGCCGACGACCAGCGCTGCTCCACCACACCCTTGAATCTTGCCTGATCGTACAGTTTCCGTATACCCGGATTGGGCGCATTGCTATCGGTGGTGGTGCTGTAGGCAACCAGCATGCCGCATGTCATGACATCGACAGATTTCAACCAGGGCGATTCCTGCTTGCTGCCGTCGATGAACACATTGGCGCTGGGCTTGATGTGCACGGCAATATTACCGCCCAACCAGGTGTCGCTTGCCACCAGCGTCAGGGGGACACCGGGTACATGCTGACGCCAGACATCCTGCATTTCCCGGGATATGGCCAGGCCTGGAAACGTTGAATCGGTTTTGCGGCCCGTGTAGTAGGCCAAAGGCCCCCGTCCAACCGCATAGCCCACGGCCATCAGGACCTGAATGGCAATAACCGTAATGGCCGCGCGCCGCAAAACGGTATTTTCATTACCACGCAACCACCAGAATGCATAAAACCCGAACAACACAAAAAAGGTACTGGCCCAGGAACTTCCCAACCTGGTGCCAAGAATGCCCGATACCAGCACAGTCAGCACAACAGGGCTCAGGCCCACTATCAATAAAAATGAACGATCCCAGGCGCTCAGGGCAGCCGCGTACCGCTGCACACTTGAAGAGTCCGGCTCTTGCGCCGCAGCCGCATTGCGGCTACGGCGATCCCAGAAAAACAGGACCAGCCACGCCACCAGCATGGGGCTTAGCCGGCCCAGCTGAGTGGTGCTGAAACCCCAGATATCGCCAAGCACGCTGAACGGAACCTGCCCAGGCTCTATGGATTCATTAGCGTAGTACAGCGGCTCGAACGAATGCTGGAAAAGCCAATAGACATGCGGTGAAATAACGATCAGAAACGTCAGCAGTGCCAGCAATACGCCTTTTCTGGCAGCCGCCTGCAGATAGTGCTTCTGCCAGACCACAAATACAAAAAATGCCGCGAACTGGATCAGCGCGCTGTATTTGGTGATGAACGCCATGCCGCAAGCCGCCCCCAGCCAAAGCCAGTCGGACATCTTCTGATAGCGCAGCGCCCGATAAAACAGCCATGTCGAGGCAACAATCGACCACAACTGCACCGAGTTGTGGTTGTACATGGTGGCCCTGACCGAGAAATACGAGGTAATCGACACCAGCAGCATGGCGATGAAAGCCCGCCTGGGCGTGGTGAATTCGCAGCCCAGCAACCAGACAAACCACAGGGCTATGGCCGAAAACAGCTGCCCGGCCAGAAACGTCAGCCAAATGGGCTTGCCAAACAGCGACGTCAAGCCGTACATGAACCACGCCGGTACAGGTGGATGTTTGTAATATCCCCATTCGAAGCTCGACGCCCAGACGAGCTCTTCCATATTGTCCAGGTCGGGCGACTTGTGGCTGATGCCGCATAACAGCGACCACAAAGCCACCATGCCCAACAAAAACAATAGGACGTAAAACCGTGCAGAGAAGCTTTTCTTGGTAGACGCAATCATGATGCGCCATAGTACCAAGCCGCGACGGGCCATGGAAATCCGGTGCGGCTAGTCCAGGAGGATCCAGCCGTGCCAGGGGGGGATTGGCCTATAAATCCACTTTAAGCCTGCCTTGCTTGATCAAAGCCGAAACTTTTTTCATTTCGGCACGCAAGGTATCTTCCAACTGCCGAGCCGAGCCGCCCGTGGTGATGAATCCCTGCACCGTCAGGTTTTTACTGACAACATCTTTCTTCAGGGCTTCGTTGACGCCTTTGTTCAAGGTTTCGACAACGGCCGGCGAGGTTCCAGCCGGAGCGTAGGTGGCATAACTGATTTCAGCGGTAAAGCCCGGATACCCGCTTTCAGCCACGGTGGGAAATTGGGGGAAATCCTTCAGCCGCTCAAGACTTGTAACCGCCAGCACTTTCAAGCGGCCACCCTTCAGATAAGGCTCCACGGCAGCGACCGTGGCAACGACAACTTGTATTTGCGCTCCCATCAAATCCGTCATCATGGGGCCCGTTCCCCGATAAGGCACATGCATCATGCTTATACCGGTTTCGACTTGCAGCAGCTCAGTCGCTATATGCTGCGGAGTGGCGTTGCCGGGCGTTCCATACGACAACTGATTTGGGGTTTTTTTGGCCAAAGCAACGAGATCCTGCAGCGTCTCCACTTTCAACTCGGAATTTACCGCGATCATATAGAACGACCGCGCTATGGAACACACGGGCGTGAGCCGTTTCAACAGATCGTCGGCCGATAGCGCGTAATATTTGATGGACGGCACCAAGCCCGAAAACAATAGGGTATTTCCGTTCGGAGCGGCTTTCGCCACGTAATCGGCGCCCAGCATCCCGCTCGCGCCCGCCTTGTTTTCAACAATCACGGCCCGGCCAAGAGTCTTGTCGAGCTCCGAGGCGATCACGCGGCCCAGCACATCCGTTCCCCCGCCGGGCGGGAATGGCACAACCACATTCAAGGCGGGGTTGCCTGCGAAACTGAGCTTCGAATAGGCGGACGCCGCGATCGCCAGGCCTCCTATTGTCTTCAATGCATTCCTGCGATTCATTCCTTATCTCCTTTTCCCAAATCCATATTGGCCAGATGCCGGTTATGATTTCTTGAACTACCTGCAACTAAAACGCAATCGTTCTTGACGGTGGCGTAGCGCATTGAGCTCCGTCCCAAGCGGGCCGCTGGCCAGCCTTGTCGAGAAAGGCGCGCAGACGCCGATTCACCTCATGAGGAGCTGTGATGCTCATCATGTGCCGTTCGCCGGGCAACACTTCCACCTCGCCCTCGGGCGCGATTTGCGCCATGCGTCGGGACATCGCCGGGCTGGAATTGGCGTCGAGTTCGCCGGTCATGAACAAGGCGGGGCATTGCAGGCGGGCCAGGCGTTCGGAATGCGCACGATCGGAAGCGGCGAACAATTTGTAGCTGCGGGCGTACCCGACTACGTCGGCCTGGCACAGGAGCTCGCGTATGGAATCGGCGCCGGCCCGCAAGACGCTGTTTGCCGGCTGGCCGAACCAGCGCTCCAGGGTCGCTTCGCAATTTCCGGTGGGGCCGGTGTTTTCTATGTGCTGCGCCCGCTGCATCACGGCCTCGCTTTGCTCCGCGCTGCGCTCATACACAGCGTTCATGGCTACCAGGCTCAAGACATGCCGCGGATAATCCAGGGCGAAATCCAGGGCGACAAGCGCCCCCATCGAATGGCCGATGATATGGGCGGCCCGGATTCCCAGATGCCGCAATAAATCCCGCAACTGGGAGGAATAGTCCGACAACGCCGGAGCTTCAGGAGGCAGCTCGCTACCGCCATGCCCCAACATGTCATACGCAATCACCTGATAACGATCCGACAACTCCGCTATTTGCGGAGCCCAGACGGCCTTCCTCATTCCTACCCCATGGATCAGCACCAAGGCAGGGCCGGTCCCGCATACACAATATGAGGTTCCATTGGCAACCCCGGTCGCCTCCGGCCTGGCCATCGCCTCAGGCCGCGACATTCGACCCGAGCTCCTCAAGATCCTTGTAACGGTCGCCGATGCGGTGATGAGGCCGGCCGCCGATCGATCCACCCAGCGCTACCAATATTTCGTCGTGGGCGGGCGCATCGTTGATGGAAAACTGTACCGTCAAATAGTGCGAGCGCATTCCTTCATCCAGCTTGTGCATCAAAGGTATCGAAATGGAAGCATTCGGACCCCCGCGTGTATTCGTGAAGCTCAAGTAGCTTTTGGCGCCTACCGCGGCCCTGAATTTATTTCCAAACCGCAGCGTATGTATCATGGCGGAAGCATGCTCTATCTCGCCGGAAGTCCCCACCACAGCCGCTTTCCCATACCCTTCTATCTTTTCGCCTCCGCCTGCGACGGCCAATATCTCTTTTGTCAGGATCTCGCCAAGTTGCGGTGCGATTTCATGAATAGCGGGTTTCAAGTCTTCGACAAAACCCTGCCCGTACCACGGATTCCTCAAAACGGCCGCCACGGCAAACAACTTCAATGGCATTGCCGCGGCTTTCCCGCCCTCTATGTACGTGGTTTCCGTATACGACACCACTTTCCTCAACTCCATTGCCATTTTCCTTCCTTTGAAAATTCCCATGCACTTCAATAAAACCCCAAACGTTCGATACGACCTTATGCCGATCTTTGATATTGGAATTTTATATTACGGTATACCATAATCTAATTTAATATATTTCGTCAACCCCATCGCCAGGGACAAACGCCGAGCGGAAAAATAATCAAGAAAGTTTTTATGGGCTGGACACTGTCAAACCCGCACCGTCGAAGGCCAACCAGCAGGGCTGGCATCGATGCGAGGGACGCCGCCACAGCGTATATCGCGCCACTGAAGGCGCACAGGACGGTTTCTCTTGGCGGCGACTACGTTTTTTATCGAGTCGCGGCCGCGCTTTCCAGGGCCTCGAGCTTTTCGATCGAGGCAAGGGCCACTTCACTGGCGCGTTCGACATGCGCCATGGAAGCCTCAAAGGCGGCTAGCCCGTCGTGGCGCGAGATCGCGTCCATGAGCTTGCGCATCTCTTTGTTGGACTCATCGCCACGGCGAGGTGATGATATCGTCCTGAACCGCAAACTATTGATGCGGGCATTCAGCGATTTGACGACTTCCAGCGTCACGTACTTTTCGCCGCCGACAAACATGGCCTCGTAAAAATGGCCGGTGTACTCCAGGACGCGATGAAAATCATTCTTGGCAAAAGCCTTTTCAATCACGGCCCGTATGTCCTTCAGCCGGGCTATCGTTGACTCATCTGCAATTTCGGCGCAAGCCTTGGCGGCATGAGCTTCCAGCAATGCCCGTATTTCGTAGATTTCCTTTACTTTAGCGGTATCCAGGATCGCAACAATAGGCCCCTGATGCGCAACGCTGGTGACTAATCCTTCTGCTTCCAGATGCCGGAGCACCTCCCTGACAACGGTTCGGCTGACACCCAACTGATCGCACAACGCCCGTTCCACAAGGCGGCTACCCGGTTTGAAATAACCCTGGAAAATGGCTTCCCTCAACTTGCCCAGCGTCAATTCCCTGAGAGTTGGAGCATTGCGATCTACTTTTAATAATTCATACATAGTCAATTGGCGCCCTCCCGAGCCTCTTCACAACCGGCACACTGCCGACAAAATTGTATTACGGAACACCGCTAGCTTACCCTCCCGGCACGCTTTTAGTGCCCGGGCGCACTGCCTCGGCGGCAAACGGCCTGCTCGTGGTGCGGCCTGCTGCCCCAGCGCCGGCCCGATGTCAGCCAGAAAGAACCTGGCATGGTAATTGCTTCAGTCCAGATATAGGCCAGGCATAGCCGCCAAATCTTGGCCGCTCATGCCGACCGGATGCAACCCCCCTGTTTTTTACAAGGACTGGATATGAAACCTGCCAATGAATCGCCCCTTATACCGACCCTATACACAGCCGACGATGCTACCACTGTCGTCAGTACCCAGCGTCGGCTATGGCTGGGCAATGTCGCGAAAGCCGCCGCGGGTCTGGGGACTATGTCGCTGCTCGATCCCTTCATCAAATCCGCGGCCTGGGCGGGAGGCTCCGACGCGCCCGAGAAAAGCGAGATCCGGATCGGTTTCATTCCCTTGACGGATTGCGCATCGGTCGTCATGGCTTCCGTCCTGGGGTTTGACAGAAAGCATGGTGTCAAGATCATTCCAAGCAAAGAGGCCTCCTGGGCCGGCGTGCGCGAAAAACTGAGTAATGGCGACCTGGATATGGCCCATGTGCTGTACGGAATGATATACGGCATGCATCTGGGCCTTGCCGGACCCAAAAAGGAAATGGCGGTCCTGATGGGCCTGAACCAGAACGGCCAAGGCATCACCCTGTCTAGCCAATTGCATGAGGCTGGTGTCAGCGACGGCGAATTGCTGAAGAAAAAAATCACCGCCGACAAGCGTCAATACACCTTTGCACAAACTTTCCCCACCGGCACACATGCCATGTGGCTGTATTACTGGCTGGCCCACTACGGCATCAACCCGTTCAAGGATACTCGCGTCATCACCATCCCTCCACCGCAAATGGTAGCCAATATGCGTATCGGCAATATGGATGGCTTCTGCGTGGGCGAGCCCTGGAATGCACGCGCCATCGCCGACAAGACGGGTTTTACCGTTACTACCACGCAGGAAATCTGGCCCGACCATCCCGAGAAGGTATTGGGTACGCGCGCCGATTTCGTGCAACAGTATCCGAATACAGCGCGCGCCGTGACAGCGGCCATTCTCGAAGCAGGCAAGTGGATAGATAGTTCCGCCGAGAACATGCGCAAGACGGCGCAGACCATTGCAGCCAAAGCTTATGTCAACACCGATGCCGACATGATCGTGGACCGCATGCTGGGCCAATACGCCAACGGCCTGGGCAAATCGTGGACTGACCGGCACCCCATGCGTTTCTATGGCGACGGAGCGGCCACTTTTCCATATCTCAGCGACGGCATGTGGTTCCTGACGCAGCACAAACGCTGGGGCCTGATCAAAGAACACCCCAACTACCTGGCCGCAGCCCGGCAAATCAACCGCATCGACATCTATAAAAGCGCCGCCGCAGCGGCAGGAGCGGCGCTGCCCGCTTCGGAAATGCGTTCCAGCCGGCTGATGGACGGCACGGTGTGGGACGGCAGCAATCCGGCCGCCTATGCGGACGGCTTCAAGATCAACGTTTCAACGTAACGAGAGCATCATGAATACGACCGCGGCAACCTTGACTTCTTTTATGCGCAACATCGCATGGCGCGATAAAGCCGGGCACATTCTGAGGGCAAGCGCGGGGCCGCTTGCGGGCATTGCCATGTTGCTCATCGTCTGGCAGATCATCGCGCTGAAAATCAGCGATATCCCCGGCCCGGCCAGCACTTTTCAAGCGGCCGTCGAACTTTTCGCGCATCCCTTCTACGACAAGGGACCCAACGACGTGGGCATAGGCTGGAATATTCTGGCCTCGCTGGGCCGCGTGGCCATAGGCTTTCTGCTGGCCGCCGCGGCCGGCATCCCCATCGGGTTCCTGATTGGCCGATTCCATTCGCTGGGCTCGATGTGCGCACCCATTATCAGCCTGCTGCGGCCGGTATCGCCCCTGGCCTGGCTGCCGCTGGGCCTGCTGTTGTTCAAGGCCGCCAATCCCGCCGCCATCTGGGCCATTTTCATCTGCTCCATCTGGCCCATGATCATCAACACCGCCGATGGCGTCAAGCGTATTCCCCAGGACTACATGAATGTGGCGCGCGTGCTGAACTTGTCTGAATGGAAAATATTCACACGCATTCTCCTGCCGTCGGTCCTGCCCAATGTGATAACCGGGGTACGGCTCTCCATAGGCACGGCATGGCTGGTGATAGTGGCCGCCGAGATGCTTACGGGCGGCACGGGCATAGGCTTCTGGCTGTGGGATGAGTGGAACAACCTGAATGTCCGGCACATTCTGATTGCCATTTTGATTATCGGCATGGTGGGGCTGATCCTCGATCTGGCCTTGCTGGCGCTGGCCAGGCGTTATGACTACAGCGAGAGTTGACATCATGAAAAAATTTGTGAGCATTGAATATGTCGGACAAACCTTCGACACCAAAAATGGCCCTTTTGTCGCGCTGCGCGACATCAACCTGTCCATACAGAAAGGGGAATTCGTTTCCCTGATCGGGCACTCGGGCTGCGGCAAATCCACGCTGCTGAATTTGATTGCCGGCATCACGCAGCCCACCGACGGCGTCCTGCTGTGCGCCGACAAAGAGATCAAGGGTCCAGGGCCCGATCGTGCCGTCGTCTTTCAAAATCATTCACTGCTGCCCTGGCTCAGCTGTTTTCAGAACGTCTACCTGGCGGTCGAACGGGTTTTTTCCGCCACGGAAAACGTGCGGCAACTCAAAGCACGCACTTCTTCGGCGCTGAATCTGGTGGGCTTGCGGCACGCCGAACACAAATATCCCCGGGAAATTTCCGGCGGCATGAAGCAGCGCGTAGGTATTGCCAGGGCCCTGTCCATTGAACCCAAGGTACTGCTGATGGACGAACCCTTCGGCGCCCTGGACTCGCTGACCCGGGCCCATTTGCAGGATGCGCTCTTGCGCATTGTGGCAAGCACCGGGACCACGACCATCATGGTGACGCACGACGTCGACGAGGCCGTGCTGCTCTCGGACCGCATCGTCATGCTGAGCAACGGCCCCGCCGCCACGATAGGCGAGATTCTGGACGTTGGGCTTGAACGGCCGCGCAGCCGCATCGCCCTGGCCGGCAATCCGGCTTACCTCGCCTGCCGTGCGGCCGTGGTGAACTTCCTGCACCTGCGCCACAGCAATCCCGACACAGCGGCAGTGGCGGCGATTTGAAGCACGATGCGGCAATGCGTGGACATTGCCGCACCGACCCGCTGATGGGCAGAAAAGGCGACTCAAAAAATAGGCAAGGTTTATGATAAGAACCGTGCCTGATGTCATACTTTCTTCAGGACAAACCACGTCACCGGAAGAAACCGCCATGAGCAACCGCATTGCCTTATACGCCAACAGTCAGTTTTCCAGCCCCTATGTATTATCGGTTTATGCCACTCTCGTCGAGAAAGGTCTTTCTTTCGATCTTAAAACCATCGACCTCAACAGCGGCCAGCAATTTTCAAAAGATTATGCGCGGCTTTCCTTGACCTCGCGGGTTCCAACCCTGGTGGATGGCGATTTTTCCTTGTCCGAATCTTCGGCCATTATCGAATACCTGGAAGAGGCCTATTCTCACCCCGACCATATTTCGGTTTTCCCCGAAGACAGGAAATCAAGAGCCAAGGCCCGCCAAATCCAGGCCTGGCTGCGCAGCGACCTGGCTGCCTTGCGCGACGAGCGCCCCACTACTGTCTTTTATGCGGCGAAAAACCCCAGGCCCCTGTCGGCTCAGGCCGGACAGGAGGTAAAAAAACTGCTGGATATCGCCGATATGCTTATCGACGAGGAAGGCAATCATCTTTTTGGGCATTGGTCGATTGCCGATGTGGACTTCGCCGTCATGTTGAATCGCCTGCTTGCCAACGGCGATCCTGTACCTGAAAAAATCAGGAAGTATGTAAAACGGCAATGGAGCCGCCCTTGTGTCCACGACTGGTGGAAGCGCGCTTCGCAAATCGGCTAGAGTGTTTTTGGTTCGAGTGTTTTATGGCACTGGATGCGTTTCGGTCACTTTGTTTTTTGAGCTGTTTTTAGGCTTGAGCTATTCGTTTTGACTGTGTTTGGCTGGGGTGGAAGTATTTCTATAAAGACGCCGCAGGGTGGGCGGTGCTGTGTAGTCCGGCACGTCCAGCGGTCGTGGTGCTACGCACCCCGACTGCCCGGGTCTGCCTCGTCCAGGCGGGCGTCGGGCGAACTCGCGTCGCCCCGCGGCGCGGGGCGACACTCAGACAGCGCCCGCCGAAGGCCCCCGCCTTCCCTTCGTCAGCACCCGGCGCTGGACTACCGCCGGACTACACAGCACCGCCCACCCTGCGGCTTGCGTTGAGGAAATGCATAGAGAGAAGCGTTGAGGTCATGCATCGAGGTATACGCTGAGTCGGCAAGTTCATTCCAGGCATGCCATTACGTGAGCCGTCTATCGGGGATAGGGTCAGGACCGGCGTAAGGCGTGCGCCGGATGCTACCGTAGGGAAGGCGGGGGCTTTCGGCGGGCGCTGTCTGAGTGGCGCCCCGCGCCGCGGGGCGACGCGAGTTCGCCCGACGCCCGCCTGGACGAGGTAGATCCGGATCAAGCACGCCGTGCCGGTCCTGACCCTATCCCCGATAGACGGCGTCTTTAAATACCAAAGCTACCCACCCATCAAACCCCGTAAACACTCGAACCAAAAAGGCACTCACGCTACGGCACCGGCACCGAGCTCATCCTACTCAGGCCCACAGCTATAGCGAAAACTGTCGTCCAATTCCTGGGGCAACACCAGCGTCTGAAACCCGCGAGCGCGGGCATCGGCGCAGAGCGCGGCACGCGCCTTCGGGTTCGTACGATACGAGGCGGCATACTCGGCATTGAACACAGGTTTGCCATCGCTGATAAAGGCCTGATAACCATCGCACTCCTTATATTCATGGCATTGCTCGTTGACCGCAAAATCAAAATACTCCGCCAGATCGGCCAGTTGATCCACATCGTTTTTCAAGCCTATGGACAAGCCCAGACTATGCGCTTCAGCGGCCAGGAAACGGTTATAGTCCAGTTGCGTATCCGCTGTCAGCGGCAATCCGCTTTTGTTGGCATAACCATCCACATTGTCCGGCTCCACACCATTGCATCCCTTCCTGGCCGCCAGAGCCAGCCGTGCGCGCATGATCTGCCGCACATTGGGCGAACGCGTATCGAGCCATCTTTCCCCAGCCCAGCCATCCAGGCTACTTCCCATATCGGCCGGTTTGAATCGGGGAAAATCGGATCGCCAATCTTCGGAACTGCCGGCAGAGAAATAACAAACCACCTTCCGCCCCGCAGCCTGTAGCGCCCGAATGGCGGAAACCGGCGTATCGAACAAATCGATGTCGTAAACGGTGGCTACATGCGATGTGTTGAGCTCTCCGCTCAGTTGCCATTGCCAGGTGTCGGTCAAACCCGGTCGCCAGTAAGACGGCGGCAAAGCGGCGGCAACGTGATCGCCGCCGACGGGGCTTCCTCCCCCTGTACATCCCGCCAAAAAGGCCAGGGTGACCAGTCCCAACCTTCGCCACCATGCGCAGAGCGCAAGCCCCGTACTGTTCAATTGAATCCCCCGATGGTTTGATGCAGCCAGTATATCGAGTACGGCTCTATCCCGTTGGAGGAATGCAAACCCGGTGCTAACCCGCCTTGCGCGCCTGCAATGCCCTGATACGCATCATCGCCGGATGATCGGAGATCGCTTCGTCGATCAACTTTGCCAGATCCGCCTTCAATGCCGTTCGCGACCCGGCATCAAGGTAGATCATGTGTCCGGACGGATAGAATCCCAGTCTGAGATTCTTGCGCACAGAGGGATCCACCAACGGCATGTTTTGCAGATCGAGGGCGGTCTGATGGAACGGCGTGACGAAATCATAATAGCCATTGGCCGACAGCACCTTCAAGTCGACATTCAGGCTCATCGTGGCCGCCAGGTCTCCCGCGGTATACAGGATGATATTGCCTTTGGCATCGATCCCTTTTTGTGCTCCGGTCGGGTCGATATGGCTGAAATCCCAGTTCTGGAAGGCCTGGTCATTGAGATCTGTAAAGGCCGAGTTCGACGTGAACTTCAGCTCGTCGTTCAGATAACTGTTCCACATGGCCGTATAGACCCCCGATACCGCCGTCATGGTTGGGTCATTGCCGCCCGAGTTCGGCGCGATATTTTTAGCGATGCCCGTGTCAATGCCCGTCACACGGCCGTCATACGATCCCAATGCCAGTCCTTTGTCTTGCAGCAGGCCGGTAAGAAACAGTGACCGCCCTTGGGTGTCGCTTGCGGCAAGATCAAGATTCCACGCCATCAGCGTCGCCTGGTCGATCCCCGTGTAATCGCCAAGCCGCTTTATCGTGGCCGGCCTGGTTTTCGGAAATTCCCGCAGTGCCGTCGCGTAGTCGCCCTGCGCAAAGGAGCGGACGGTTTCCATGAATGACGACAACTGCGCGGGCCGTGGATGAACCCCGACCTTCTTGTGATACCAGGCATCGGCCGCGGCGGTCGGCAAGACGCCGATCGGATTGCCGGCCTGGGCGTAATCGAGAATTGACGATTGAATCGTCACACCATTCAGATCGACGCCGTCTTCATGCAGCACGTACGAGAGCACGGCGCTGCGGGCCGTGCCATACGATTCGCCAAACAGGAACTTCGGTGAATTCCAGCGATCGTTCGCGGTGAGGTAGCGTTTGATGAACTGGGTGATCGATCTCGCATCCTGATCCACGCCCCAGAAATCCTTGTTCTTGAACGGAGCAACCGCAGCCGAATACCCCGTGCCGACCGGATTGATGAAAATCAGATCGCTCTTGTCGAGCAAGCTGTCGGGATTGTCTTCGAGCGTGTACGGCGCGGGCGGTGTAAAGCCCGGCATGGCCGTTTTGATGCGCTTGGGTGCAAACGAACCCAGCAGGACGAAAACCGATGACGATCCCGGCCCTCCATTGTAGAAAAACGTGACGGGGCGATTTTCGGGAGCAGGCCCGTCGAGCGTGAAGGCGACATAGAACACTTTCGCGCACGGCTTCGAGCTGCTGGAATCGACAGCGACCAAATGCCCCGCTGTCGCCGTATACGCAAATGCGTGAACGCCAAGCTTGATCGTATGATGCGTGACCGCCGCGTTCTCGCTTGCGTCAGCAACCGAATCATCGGGCCCGTTGCCGTACGGAGTTGGGTCGAAACAGGGTTCAGAGCGCATCGGCCACCTTCCTTCCGTTCGGACTGCCCAGGCCCGTGCAGGCATCCCATCCCGATGAAGCGGCAAAACCGCCGTTGTCGCCTTGCGTAATATCGTTGAAGGCCTCGGGCTGCCGATACAATTTCGCATTCACATACCCGACTGCCTGTCCTCTGGATGCATTGATCCGGGCGATGAGCGCCGCCCATAAAGGCGCCACGGCGCTTGTACCCCCCACGACCTCCTCGGTGCCATCGATAAGCACTTGATACCCGGTCATGGGATCGGCATCGCCCGCAACGTCCGGAACACCTCGCCCGGAGAGGGCCGTACTGCCGCCATTGCGGCCTTTTACCATCAACGTTCGCTGCCACACAGGCAAATCGAATAGAGCACTGACACCGCCGCCTCCGGCACCGCCTTGTTCGCCATCGTTCCACACCACTTCATTCAGGATGGCATTACCGGCCGCGCGCAGGCTTGTACCGCCGCACGCCAGCACATAAGGGCTGGAAGCCGGAAAATCAACATGATTCGCACCATCGGAGACGCCGTCGCTCGCGCCATTGTCTCCCGAAGCGGCACAGACCGTTATTCCCATCGCGGCGGCGGCTTGCAGCGCATCGTTGAACGCGCGTATCGACTGCGGTGTCCAGGCGGGTTCCGGGCCGCCCCAACTGATCGAAATTATCGATGGCTTATTGTCGGCGTCGTGCACCGCACTATTCAATGCGCTGAGAAAACCCGCATCGCTATTGGTAGAGAAATAAACGGCAATGTCGGCTTCGGGTGCAATCGCGCCGGCGATCTCGATATCGAGCATGACTTCCCCGTCTGGCCCGCTCGGATCGCCGCTTGGCGGATGGCTTGCACCATCCACCGAAACCACCGTCACCACCGGAGGCCTCAAGCCCAGTTTCGAAAAATAGGCCGACAGATCGCCTGGACTGTATCCGCCCCCAAGCTCGATAAGGCCTATGCATTGCCCTTTGCCCGCATTGTCCGGAAAGTTGTAGAGCGAAGCGATCTGCGTCGGTAGATAAGAGATGCGGGCGGCTTGCCGCGCTATCCGGAACGGCGGACGAAGGCGAAAATGAGATCGCGCCTGCGGACGATTATCGAGGCCAAGGACTGCGGTCACAATCTCTTTGAGCTCCTCGGGAATATGCAGCGGGCCGATTCGTCCGCGATAGCTGCCAAGAATGTGCTCGTACCCCTGCAGGTCGACATTGAACGCGGCATTGAACTGCGCGACCGTTCCCGCCAGAACGACATTGCTGCCAGCCGCATTCTTGCGTAGCACGCGAAGGCCGTATCGATCTGCAAATTCGGCGACTCTGGCGATATCCTGCGATGCGGCACTGAATTTTCGCGCAAATTCCTCACGCGACAGACAAGCCGGCGTGCTTTCTCCTGCGACAAGCCGATCGGCAATGCGACGCAACTCGTCATCGCCCCGGCGCCTCATCAGCACCGTTACTTCCAGTTGTTCTACCGGGTCGGCAGCGCCGACACACCGCGCCCCGGCAAGCTCTGCCCGCTCGCTACCCGAAAGAGGAAACTTTGCCATGATGCCGACCCTCCAAAGTTGGAAAGCATGTACCAGATAAATCGGCAATCAACTCCAACCATGTCTTCAATTTAGCAACACGACCGACGCGGCACAAGCGCCTGCAATACGTTCTTACACATGCTCACGGATCGAACTGCAGCTCGGTACACGGCAACAATGCGGGGGCCGCTTATGGATAGTCGCCCAATCCCATCGGATAGCGCGTATGCTGTAGTGAGCCATCTGGCATACAACTGTAGTCTCTCAAGGAGTATATCCATGGCCAAAGGTCAATTACGCGGGAACAAAGAGGCAAAAAAGCCCAAGCAGCCTCCAAAGCCCGCAATGCCCGCTTCGCCGTTTGGCGCCGCCTCCACCAAAGGAGGGGCACAGACATCCGACACCAAGAAGAAATAAACGGGGGGCTCTTTGCGCTGGCCCTGGCGACTGCGAAACGCCGGCGCCGGCCGGAGGGGTGCTCATGAAATCGATTTTTTCTTACGCTTTCAGGAATCGCCCTGCCGTGCCGCCATGGGACGATCAGGCACCGGTAAGGGAAGAGCTTTTCGGTATAGAACGACTCGAGCAACATGCTGAAAGCCTCGCTGCGGCGCAGCGGGTCACCACCAGGCCGCCCAAGGTGCTGCCTTTGCACACCCGGCTCGATGACAATGCAGCCGTTTTGCTTGCTGCCTATAAGGCGAGTGCCGCCGAACTCGAAGGCGGCGAAGGGGTTGTACCCGCCGCCGAATGGCTGCTCGACAATTATCATGTCGTCGAAGAACAGATCCGCGAGATTCGGGATGATTTGCCGCCTGGCTATTATCGCCAATTGCCGAAACTGGCGGAGGGGCCATTTGCCGGATATCCAAGGGTCTTCGGTCTTGCGTGGGCCTTTGTGGCGCACACAGACAGCCACTTCGACCCAGACATATTGCGGCGGTTCATTACCGCCTACCAACGCGTTCAGCCCCTTACCATCGGCGAGCTATGGGCAGTGGCAATCACACTGCGAATTGTCCTTGTCGAGAACCTGCGCCGATTGGCTGACCAGATCACCGCCGGGCGAGGCGAGAGAGCGGATGCCGACACGCTGACGAATCAGTTGCTGGTATCGGGTTCGTCCCGATCTGCGTTGGAATCAGACATCTCCACGCGCTCCTCCGGGCATTTGTCGGAACTCTTCGCCGCTCAACTCGCAAAACGGCTGAGGGACCAGGATCCAAGAACCACCCCGGCACTAGGATGGCTGGAGAAGCGGCTTGGGCTTCAAGGCGCATCCATCGAAGACGTAGTGCTCCACTCCCAGCAAAGACAAGGAGCCTCCAACGTCACGGTGCGCAACGTTATCACCAGCATGCGGCTTATTTCCAATATCGACTGGGCCGAATTGTTCGAAAGCGTGAGCCTTGTTGACGAACGGTTGCGCACAGCCAGCACCTTTGCGGCGATGGATTTTTCGACACGCAATCTGTATCGGAGCGCCATCGAACAACTGGCTCGTGGCTCGTCATTCTCGGAACTCGACATTGCCGATCGGGTACTACAGGTCTCGCACGCAGCGGCCGAGAACGCGGCCAGTAGCGTTGCGACCGAACGCGTTGGCGATCCCGGCTACCATCTGATTGCCGAAGGCCGCCGGGCATTCGAGCAGACGATCAAATTCCGCCCCTCCGCGCGGCTGCGGATCAGCCGTTTCAACATTCACCTGGGTATTGGCGGCTATGTCGCCGGGGTCCTGTCTGCCACAACGGCTTTGCTGGTTCTTGGGCTCTGGACGCTTGCCGCTTCCGGCATTGGGCCCGGCTGGCTTGCACTGTTTGCGCTGATTGGCTTTCTTCCGGCAACCGAAATAGCGACGGCACTCGTCAACCGCGCAATTACGTGGAGTTTCGGCGCAACAACCCTGCCGGGTCTGGAGCTCGCGGCAGGCGTCCCGCAATCGCTTCGGACTCTCGTCGCTGTACCTACATTACTGACCGGCGAAGCCGATCTACGGGAACAAATCGAACGGCTCGAAGTCCATCACCTGGCCGGCGCCAGCGGCGACCTGAGCTTCGCTCTCCTGACGGACGGACTTGACGCCGATCAGGAAGTTCTCGAAAGCGACGCACATCTGCTGACCGTAGCGATCGAAGCGATCGAACAACTCAACCGCCATTACGGACCGGGGCCCGCCGGCGACCGCTTTCTTCTGCTGCATCGGCATCGCGTCTTCAATGCCGGCGAAAACAAATGGATGGGATGGGAGCGCAAAAGAGGCAAGCTGCATGAACTCAACCGGCTCCTGCGCGGGGCTACCGACACGACATTCATGCCCATCGCGGGGCGCCCGCCGCAGGTACCTCCCGATGTGCGCTACGTCATCACTCTGGATGCCGACACCAGACTGCCCCGGGATGCCGCATTGCGGCTAATCGGCAAAATGGCCCATCCACTGAACCGTCCAAAATTCAGCGATGCCCAACAGCGCGTCGTCGACGGTTATGCCATTCTTCAGCCGCGCGTCACTCCTTCGCTGCCGATCGGCCGCGAAGGCTCTCTCTACCAAAGAGTCTTCTCCAGCCCTGGCGGTATGGATCCCTATGCAGCGGCGGTCTCCGACGTCTACCAGGATCTCTTCGGGGAAGGCTCCTATACAGGCAAGGGCATCTACGATATCGATGCGTTCGAGGCGGCTTTGAGCGGCCGTGTTCCCCAGAGCACGATGCTCAGCCATGATCTCTTCGAAGGTATTTTCGCACGCGCCGGCCTGGCCTCCGATGTCGAAGTCGTCGAGGAATTTCCATCCCGCTACGATGTCGCGGCAAAGCGCCAGCATCGCTGGACCCGCGGCGACTGGCAACTCCTACCCTGGATTTTCAAACGCCGCACAGGGGCCAACGCCGTACCCTTGATCGGCCGCTGGAAAATGCTGGACAACCTCAGGCGATCTCTGTTTGCGCCGTTCACCCTGCTGGCCCTGTGCCTGTGCTGGCTGCTGCCGGCTCCCGCGGGCGTGGAAGCGGTCATGCTAGTGCTCGCCGCCATCGCTATTCCCGCATTCCTGCCCACCCTGTTTTCCATACTTCCGCGTCAGAGCGGCATTCGCCTGCGCAATCACTTTCGCAGCCTGACTACCGACCTGCGGCTAGCGGCCCAGCAAACGATTCTTTCCATCGTTTTCCTGCCCGATCAGGCCTGGCGCATGGGGGATGCGATCGCAAGAACGCTGATCCGGTTATTCCGGACTCGCCGCCACCTTCTCGAATGGACCACAGCCGCGCAATCCAAGGGACGCCCGCGCCCCGATCTCTTTGGCTTTTACCGGCAAATGGCGGGAGGCACATTGCTCGGCCTCTTCATGGCTATCGCCGCAATCGCCATTGCGCCGTTGTCGTGGCCGCTGGCGCTGCCCTTCGCCTTGCTGTGGCTGGCGGCACCGGCGCTCGCCTTGTGGGCCAGCAGATCAGAGACGGTTGCGCGGCAACTCGCCATGTCAAGCTCCGATGCGCGCGACTTGCGTCTTATCGCGCGCCGCACCTGGCGTTTCTTCGAAACGCTGGTGACGCCATCAGACAACATGCTGCCGCCGGACAACTTCCAGGAAACTCCCAAGCCGGTCATTGCACACCGGACTTCGCCGACCAACATAGGGCTGTATTTGCTCTCCACCGTCGCCGCCCGCGACTTTGGCTGGGCGGGAACCGCCGAAACCGTCGAACGGCTGGAAGCGACGTTCGACACATTGCAGAAGCTGCATCGGTTCAGAGGGCATTTTTTCAACTGGTACGCAACACAGGATCTGCGCGCACTTGATCCTGTTTACATTTCATCCGTCGACAGCGGAAATCTTGCCGGCCATCTGATTGCCCTCGCCAACGCCTGTGAAGAATGGGCGCAAGCCTCGTCGGTCCAGGACGCCAGACAGGGCATGAGGGACAATCTGCAACTGGCGCGCGAAGCCGCCCATGCTCTGCCGTCGGCGAGCGGCGAGCCAGGACAGCAACTGACTTCCATACTTGACGAGATCGGAACAAAGCTGAGCAACGACGGGCAAGGAATCGAAACCTTGTTTCCGACACTCAAGCGGCTTGCCGACAAGGGCGCCAAGGCCGCTCGCAATATATTGCCGATGGCCGAGGACGACCCCTCTCCTGATCTGATCTTCTGGATCGAGGCGCTCGGAAAAGCAGCGGCCGAACATAATCGCGACAGGCTGCAGATCGCCGCCGAACCGCATATTCTGAAAGACCGCCTGAATGCGCTCGCCGCCTTGGCACGCGAGATGGCTCTTGCAATGGATTTTGCGTTTCTCCTCGATCCTGATCGAAAATTGCTGTCGATCGGCTATTCCCTGGTCGACAATAGCCTCGACTCCAATTGCTACGATCTGCTTGCTTCGGAAGCGCGGCTTGCCAGCCTGTTCGCCATAGCCAAGGGAGACGTTGCAACGCGGCACTGGCTGCGTCTGGGCCGGGCAGCGACCCCGCTTGGAGCCGGGTCGGCGCTGATCTCCTGGTCGGGGTCCATGTTCGAATACCTGATGCCATCGCTGGTGATGCGCGCACCGGCTGGCAGCCTGCTTCAGCAGACCAATCGGTTGGTGGTGCAACGCCAGGAGCTTTATGGGCGATCGCTCGGCATCCCCTGGGGGATCTCGGAATCTGCCTACAACGCCCGCGACATGGAATTCACTTATCAGTATTCCAATTTCGGCGTTCCAGGCCTGGGCTTGAAGCGCGGCCTGGCCGAAAACCTGGTCATTGCGCCCTACGCAACGGGCCTGGCGGCCATGGTGGATCCGCAGGGCGCTCGACGCAACTACGACCGTCTGGCCGAACTCGGGGCACTTGGCCGCTACGGCTTCTACGAGGCTCTCGACTTTACCCGTTCCCGGCTTCCCGACGATGAAGATGTCGCAATCGTGCGCAACTTCATGGCCCATCACCAGGGAATGACCATCGTTGCCCTGGCCAATGCGTTGCACGATAGTCAGATGCGTACCCGTTTCCATCGCGAGCCCATGATCAAGGCCTGCGAACTCCTGCTCCAGGAACGCATGCCCCGGGACGTCGCCGTGGCTCATCCTCGAGCCGAAGAAGTAAAGGCTTCGATCGACGCCGGCGCCGTGGCACCCACGGTGCGCCGCCTCACCGCGGCATCCGGAAGCGCCCCCATAACTCATTTGCTGTCGAACGGGCGCTACGCGGTGATGCTGACCGCAACGGGCGCGGGCTACAGCCGCTGGCGCGACATCGCTATAACCCGATGGAACGAGGACTCAACGCGTGACAACTCGGGTTCTTTTATTTTCCTGAAAGACACGCAAAGCGGGAAAGTCTGGTCCGCCAGCACGCAGCCGGTCGCAAGCGCCGCCGATTACGGGGAAGTTGTCTTCGGCGAGGATCACGCTGAATTCATCCGCCGCGACGGCTCCCTGACTACCGTCATGGACGTCCTGGTTTCCGGCGAGGACGACGGCGAAGTCCGCCGCGTGTCGCTGACCAACCGAGGGCGCCGCCCGCGTGAAATCGAACTTACCTCCTACGCCGAAGTGGTATTGACGACGGTAGCGGCCGATAGTGCGCATCCGGCTTTTGCGAAGATGTTCGTCGTCACCGAGCATCTTGCCGAATTCGATGCGCTCATCGCAACGCGCCGTCCGCGCGCGCATGACGAACCCTCGATATGGGCCGCCCACTTCGCCGTGGTGGAAGGCGAGATCGTTGCAGACCCGCAATACGAATCCGACCGAGCCCGCTTCATGGGCCGAGGACGCACGGTTGCCACAGCCCTTGCCATCGAAGACGGGCAAGCGCTCTCGAATACAGTAGGAACCGTGCTCGACCCGATCTTTTCACTGAGGCAGCGCGTCCTGATCCCACCCGGCGATGTCGCGCGGGTTTCCTTCTGGACCATTGTCGCATCGTCGCGAGCAGAACTCCTGGACCTCGTCGACAAGCACTTTGATCGAAATGCATTCGACAGGGCAAAGACCCTTGCGTGGACCCAAGCCCAGGTCCAACTTCACCATTTGAGCGTCGAGACCGATGAAGCGGCGGATTTTCAACGCCTGGCCGCGCCAATCCTGTATGCCGATTCAAGATTCAGGGCTCCTTCCGAGGCAATCATCCGCGGAGCGGGTTGCCAGTCGGGCCTGTGGCCGCACGCGATCTCGGGCGACTTGCCGATCATCCTGCTGCGTATCGACGACATCGATGACATTGCACAGGTTCGCCAACTGCTGCGTGCGCACGAATATTGGCGCATGAAGCACCTCGCCGTCGATCTTGTCATCATCAACGAGCGCGCTTCCTCTTATGTGCAGGATCTGCAAATCGAAATCGATACCGCCGTACGCAGCAGCCAGTCAAGGCCGCGCTTCGACGTGGAGCTTGCGCGAGGCGCGGTCTACGCGCTACGCGCCGACCTCATGAGTGCCGATGCCCGGGCCTTGCTGCAATCGGTCGCGCGCGTCATGCTGATTGCGCGCCGCGGGCCTATTGCCGACCAGTTCGCCCGCCTGCCCAAGACACCGGTCCAGCCAATCCCGGCCCGCAATCTGCAGTATTCCATGCTGGCACCGCAACCGTCTCCCGCGCCCGAAGGCCTCGAGTTCTTCAATGGCCTGGGCGGCTTTGACAAGAATGGCCGCGAATACGTGACCATCCTCGATGCAGGTCGGACAACTCCCGCACCTTGGATCAACGTTATCGCCAATGCCGGCTTCGGCTTCCAGGTGGCCGCCGAGGGAAGCGGCTACAGCTGGTCCGAAAACAGCCGCGAGAACCAGCTCACTCCCTGGTCGAACGACCCGGTTGGCGATCCCGCGGGAGAAGCGATCTATGTTCGCGATGACATGACCGGCGACCTCTGGACCGCAACAGCGCAACCGATTCGGGACGATGGAACCTACATTGCCCGCCACGGCTATGGCTACAGCCGCTTCGAACACCAGGCGAACGGCATTGAGCTTGATTTGCTGCAATACGTCCCTCTTGCGGATCCGATCAAGATTTCGCGGCTTACCCTTCGAAACCTCTCGGGAAAACCACGCCGCCTTTCAGTTACGACCTATGCGGAGTGGGTGCTTGGCACCTCCCGAGGCGCCGCGGCGCCATTTATCGTGACCCAGATCGATGAAACCTCCGGCGCTCTGCTGGCCCGCAACCCCTGGAACATCGTTTTTTCGGATCGCGTGGCTTTTGCCGACCTCGGCGGCCGACAAACATCCTGGACCGCGGACCGTACCGAGTTTCTGGGCCGCACCGGCGGACCGGCCGCTCCAGCCGCGCTCGCCGAAATCACACCTTTATCCGGCGCAATCGGCGCCGGCCTCGATCCTTGCGCGGCCCTGCAATGCGTGGTGGATCTGGACGCGGGCGAAACCATCGAGATCGTATCCTTCCTCGGACAATGCAGCTCCGCCGAGAAGGCCGCGGCGCTGATTGCCCACTACCGCGAAGCCAACCTCGACGCCCTTCTTCAAGAAGTAAGCGATTACTGGACGCGCGTGCTCGGAACGATCCAGGCCAAGACACCCGACCGGGCGATGGACATCATGCTCAATGGCTGGCTGCTTTACCAGACGCTTGCCTGCCGCATCTGGGCGCGCTCAGCCTTCTATCAAGCAAGCGGCGCCTATGGTTTCCGCGACCAGCTCCAGGATGGCATGGCCTTGGCAAACGCCGAGCCGGGCGCAACACGACACCATCTGCTGCGTGCCGCGGCGCGACAATTTGTCGAAGGCGATGTCCAGCATTGGTGGCTGCCGCTTTCCGGACAAGGAGTAAGAACGCGCATTTCAGACGACCGGGTCTGGCTCGCATTCGCGACCGCAACGTATATCTCAAGTTCGGATGACACGGCTGTCCTGGATGAAATTGTTCCATTCCTCGAGGGCCCGACTCTGGGGCCTGGAGAGCACGACTCCTTCTTCCAGCCGACGATCGCAAACGAATCGGCATCGCTCTTCGAGCACTGCGCCCGCGGTCTCGACCAATGCCTCGAACTCACTGGCGAACACGGCCTGCCGCTTATCGGCACCGGCGACTGGAACGACGGCATGAACCGGGTCGGAGAAGAAGGCAGGGGCGAAAGCGTGTGGCTCGGCTGGCTGCTGGTGCGAACCATCGAGATTTTCGCGCCGCTGGCCTCGGACCGGGACGCGGCCCGCGCCCAACGCTGGCGTGCCCACGCCGCTTCGGTGCGCGACGCGCTGGAGAAAGAAGCCTGGGACGGCGACTGGTACCGCCGGGCAACCTTCGATAACGGAACCTGGCTCGGTTCGAAAGACAGCCAGGAGTGCCGGATCGATTCCATTGCTCAATCGTGGTCCGTGCTGTCGGGCGGGGCCGATCCGGTGCGCGCCGCCGCGGCGATGGCGTCGCTGGACAAACATCTGATTCGCCGCGACGACGGCCTGGCGCTACTGTTTTCGCCGCCCTTCGACAAAGGGGCGCTCGATCCCGGCTATATCAAGGGTTATCCACCAGGACTCCGGGAAAATGGCGGCCAGTACACCCATGCCGCCACATGGGCCATTCTCGCGTTTGCAAAGCTGGGATCGGGCGACAAGGCCGGCGAGCTGTTCGCACTGCTCAACCCGATCAACCATGCGCGTACGCCCGAGGAGGTTGAACGCTACAAGGTTGAACCGTACGCAGTCGCAGCCGACGTCTATTCCGTCCCGCCGCATGTCGGACGTGGGGGATGGACCTGGTACACAGGCTCCGCAGCCTGGATGTACCGCGCCGGCACCGAAGGCATTCTGGGTATCCGCCGCGAGGGGGCTTTCCTTATCGTCGACCCGTGTATTCCGGCCGCATGGCCGGGGTTTGAGGCCACGGTAAAAATAAAATCAAGCAGCTACCATATCCATATAGACAATCCGTCGAGGCGTTGCCACGGTATCCTGCAGGCCCTTCTTGACGGCGCGCCTGTCGACTGTCCCGATGGCCGCGTGCACGTTCCTCTGGACGGAGGGACGCACGAGCTGATGATATCCATCTAGATCCACCACGCCTTCGGATTTATCGCCGCACCGGATATTCGACAAGGCAATCCATGCCTCATAATGCGACATGGGCTGCCTGAAGGTATTGACCTTCCCACCGCAGGAAGCCTTAAGATCGATCCAAGGCCCCCGGGAAGGGGTTCAAAGCAGCCACCCATTCCAGCGAGACAAGCCGTGCCGATCACGAAGGATCTACCAGGACATTCAAATGTCGCTGCAAACAATTCGTCCGCGATGTCGATCAGAACTTCACTGTGGATAGCCGCCGGCTTGGCGATGGCTCCGGCGATAGCGCTGGGCTTGGCCAGGTTTGCCTACGCGCTGCTGCTGCCGAGCATGCGGACCGATCTTGCCTGGAGCTATACCGATGCCGGGGCGATGAATACGGCCAATGCCCTGGGCTACCTCGTGGGCGCGCTCATCGCATCCCAGGCGGCGACGCGGTTTGGAGCAAAACGCGCGTTCCTGGCCGGCTTGCTGCTGACCGCCGCCACGCTGCTTGCCTCCGGCCTGACAGCCTCGTTTACCTGGCTGATCATTCTTCGCGTGATTGCCGGCATCACCGGGGCCGTCGCCTTCGTCATCGGCGCCGCTTTCACGGTTGCCGCCGTGCCTCGGAACAAGCCAGCGTCGATACCGCTGGCGATGGGCGTTTATCTGGGCGGCGGCGGGCTCGGAATCGTGATTTCCGCGCTTGTCGTGCCCCCCTTGCTGGCTCTCGCCGGCTGGCGTGGCGGATGGATCATTCTGGGCGCGGTGTCCTTCCTGGGCGCCGTCGTTGCACTGCCCGCGCTGCGACGTATTCAGGCACCGGCGCCGCGACCCCAAGGCGACGGCCAAAAAGGATGGTCACTGCGCTTTCTGCTACCCGTTGTCGTCAGCTACGGACTCTTCGGCGCGGGCTATATCGCCTACATGACATTCATCGTGGCCTATTTGCGAAGCCGGGGCTTGGATGCATTCGACATATCGGTCTTCTGGGCTTGCCTCGGCACCGCGTCGCTCATCGCAGCCTTTCTCTGGAGCCCTCTGCTTGCGCGATTCAAGGCAGGTTGGGGCCTGGTGGCCGCGCTGGGCATCGTGACAACCGGGGCGTTGCTGCCGGTCGTCTTCGACGGAAAAACGGCAGCGTTTTTCTCGGCGTGGCTGTTCGGCGGGTCTTTTCTCGCGGTGGTTGCCGCCGTCACGAGCTTTGCCGGCAAGGCGGTAAAGCCACATGCCCTGACCGCGGTCATCGCGGCGCTGACGGTCTCGTTCGGACTCGGCCAATGTATTGGCCCTGTGCTCAGCGGTGCCATCTCGGACGGCCCGCATGGCGTGCAGACCGGGTTGCTGCTGTCGGCCGGCATACTGCTCATCGGAGCCATCGTCGCCATATTCCAGCGCGAACCTACCCTCAACTGACGACCCGCACCCTCAGGTGCCAACCCCTTCGTCGGCCACCACAACGCAATTGCGTCCCGATCGCTTTGCCTTGTAAAGCGCCTCGTCGGCTTCATGCAGCAAGCCATCCAGATCAATATCCCGACCCATCAATTCCGTCAGTCCCAACGACACCGTAACCCGCACCTGCCCGCCTTGCGCCAGGGCGATCACGGCATCGGCGACTTCCGTCCGAAGCCGCTGCGCTATCTCCAGCGCGTGTTCAATATCGGCGCCTATCAGTACCGCCGCAAACTCTTCTCCACCTATGCGGCCGAATACATCCACTTCACGCAACACACCTCGAATCACCTGCGCCACTTTCCGAAGGACCGTGTCGCCGCCGCTGTGGCCCCACATGTCGTTGACCGCTTTGAAATGATCGATATCTATCATCAGCAATGACAAGGGTTCTTTGCTGCGTAAGGCACGCGCAAGTTCGCGGCCGACAAGCTCGACAAAGTAGCGCCGGTTGAACACCCCTGTCAGATAATCCGTACGGGCGTGAATCTCGGCCTCTTCTTTGTACGCGCGTTCGAGTTCAAGGGTTTTCTGCGACAAAACCAAGGCTACCGCGGATTCTTGCGCATCGCGCCGCAGCTGGCGCAAGCGCATATACAGCATCGAACAGATCAGGACACTGCTTACAACGCCCTGCGTGATGAGTTCCCATTCTTCGCTGGAACTTACCTCCCAGGTGGCCCACCATCCGAAACTGGCAAGAATCGAATCTGTTGCGAAAAGAGCAAGCACGATATACGTGGCCCGCAAGAATCGCAGGCTCGGAGCCTGTTCTTTTCGGGCGGAAAAGGCGACGATAACGCAATACCAGACAGCTGCCAGGGACAACAGGGCACTGATGCCGATCGCCGCCAAGGTATGGCCCGTGGCCATCGCGGCGAGCTGAACAGGGAAAATCAGCAGGAACAGATTGAGGCCCCGCATCAGCATCGGTGCCGGCACATAAAGCCTGAACAGCGCTCGGCTGAACAGGATAAACATGAATGGCACGCCGCAGGTCAGAATATTGGTCAGCCAGTCGGCCATTTGCGGAGAACCGTCGGGGACAAAAGGCGCGAAATACCCGGTAATACTCAATCCATAAAGAATATAAACGGCCTGATACAAGCCAAACAGGCCTACGGTCGGCTGACGATCCACAATGTAATGGTCAATCGCCCATACCAAAGCCCACAGCATGAGCCCCATGAAAATATCTCGCAGGAAACCGGACTTCTGCTCTTTGCGCAAGGCCTCGTGCGGTTCAAGAGCTTCTATGTTCAACAAAGATTCGCTGGTAGTTTGTATTCGAAGATAGAAGGTTTGTTCAGGAGCCGTGACATTCACCACAAAACCCAGGGCAATGGCTACGCGATCGCGCTGGTTATAGGCGTATTTATCGCCCGTCACTCGGGTGACCCACTCCAGGGGATTGCTGTCGCTGGCCTCATAAAGGCGAACGTCGTCCAGAAAGCTCGAACCGATATGCAGCACCACCTCGCTGCCTTGGGCGGGCGCACGGACCCGCAAGCGCACCCAATGCACGGAATCCGTATAGCCCTTGGACACCTTGCGATTGAATGGAATGAATTTGCGCCCCACGATATCGGCGATCGTCAGGTTCCCGCCACTATCTTCCAGTATGGCGCTTGAGACGATCAAATCGCCCGCCGCGGCCGGTGAAACAGAAAATAATCCTATAAGGACAACAAAAACACTAAAAAAATATTTCATAGAACATCTATGGGCCAAAAATTAAACTCCGAACAGCAAGCAAGAGATCGGCGGGCCTGCGCCGAAACCGTGCCCGTGCCAGATGCCCGCGGGGTACGAATGCTAGTCGAACGCAATTTCAACACAGTTGCGACCGCTGCCTTTAGCGCGATAGAGTGCCGTATCGCTACGGGAAAGCGAGGCAGCGACGTTCGCATCGCTTGGCTTCATCGCGGAAATACCGATACTTACCGTCACCGGGATTATTTCACCGCCCCCGACGAAAGGCGCGTCGGCTATTTGCTTCTGCACCCGCCTGGCAAAAAGAGCCGCCTCTGCGAACCCCGTGTCGGCCAGGATAACAGCAAACTCCTCGCCGCCTACGCGGCCCACCGTATCGTTCTTGCGCAGCGCCTCGCGCAGGATTGTGGCGAAGTGCTTCAGCACCTGATCGCCTATGGCATGGCCGTAGCCGTCGTTGATCGCCTTGAAATAATCAAGATCGCACATCAGAACAGCGGCACTCATGCCATTGCTGCGCTGAATCCGCGCCAGCTCTTCTTCCATGCGCGCCATGAAACATCGCCGATTCGGCAACTGCGTCAGAAAATCAATGGTGGCGAATTCCTGCAATTCAGTCTCTATGCGTTTGCGCTCGGTCACATCGCTGATAAAGCCATGCCACAATGTGCGGCCGTCCGGCAGGCGACGGGGGCGCGCGTCTCCTTGCCGCCAGCGCAGGCCTTGCGTGGGCAATATGACACGGTACTCGAGGTGCCAAGGCATCAGGCTGGCGGCCGAGGCGGCGATCGAAGCGCTGTAATTCTGATAATCGTCGGGATGAATGATCTCACGCATGACCGAGACATCGGTGGCAACCTGCTCTGGCGCGATCTCGTAGATATCCCTGATCCCTTCGCTTGCATAAGAGAAAAACGCGGCGCCGTCCGGCATCTGGCAATACTGGAATACCAGGCCCGGAACTTCGTTCGTCAGGCTGGTGATCAAATCCACGCTTTGCTGCAGGCGCTCGGACAAGGCCCGCATAGCCGTTATATCGGTAGTCGTGCCTATCATGCGCAGCGGATTGCCCTCGGCATCGCGGCTAACGACCTTGCCCCGGCTCGATATCCATTTGTAGCTGCCATCCTTACAGCGGATTCTGTGCTCCACCGAATAGCTATCCGTCTTTCGATCGAAATGCGCCTGTATCGTCGCCTTGACATACGCCAGGTCGTCGGGATGCACGCGGGTATAGCTTTCCTCGATGCGATTACCAATTTCCGAATCGGTGTAGCCTAGGATCGCCTTCCAGCCTGTCGAATAGTGAATCTCGCCTGTTGCGACATTTCGATCCCAGACGCCCGTTCCGCTCCCTTCGATGGCCAGCGCTATTCGCGTTTCCCTCTCCAGGGCAGCATTTTCCGCCCTGCGTATCTCCGTTTGATCGATATGACGCTCAATCGCTATGGTGGCCAGGGCCGTAACATCGGCCAGGGCTTGCCTATGCTTGTCGCCGCCCCGATCAGGTTGTTGCAGGCAAGCGGCCACAATTCCAAGTATGCCTTTGTGCATGGAGCGGATCGGGACTGCCACGCAAGCATACAAGCCATGCTCCTGGACCACGCCGGAAAAACGGCGCCAGAATTGGCTGGCCTCGAGATCCTCGGTGGCGGTATCGACAAGGGTATCGCTCGCTGCACACTGCGGCCAGGTTCCGGTTTCGACGCCGATACCATCGATTGCACAGCTGCAGTCCGGATGCAGGCTGGGCGCGGCAGCAAGGCGCAGGTGCTTGCCGCTTTCGTCCAGCAGGAAAATGACGGCCCAAATTTCCGGATTCTGGATCTCGATGCTCGTTGCAATATCAGCCAGCGTCTGGGCCAGAGGCGCACCCTGCGCGATATTGGTCAATATCAGATTATTTTCCGCCAGCATTCTTCTATACAGGCCGAAATCCGCATTGTTGTGAGAAGTGTCCAACATTATCATGTCGTCAACATACTTGTGATCTCACCGGCAGGATGGACAGGTGTAACCATAGGGCACGCTTTAAGCGCGCTATTGTTTTATTATTACATCAAAACATTTTGTTAACATCCTGACAAATATACAAGATTTCCGCAGCCGTCTAATAAGAAAAATGTCTGGTAAATCGTTTTTTATGCATTTCTTTCATTAAACAAGAATCCGCGAATACCTCCGATGCCTTACGACAACCGGTTCCGGATCGCAAACAGCATGCCGAGGCCGCTCCGTGATTATTTAAAACCAGCCACGGCGTGGGGCACGTAAGGCGCTTCCAGTTGTGTGATTTCCTCATCCGTGAGGACCAGGGACAGCGCGGCAACGGCATCGTCTATGTGGCTCGCCTTCGATGCGCCGACAATCGGCGCGCTAATGACCGATTTGCTCAACATCCAGGCGAGGGCGACTTGCGCGCGGGGTACGCCGCGGCTCTTCGCGACTTGCGCAACACGTTCTATTACGGCGCGATCGGAATCGGCCGTCGACCCATATAAGGATGCGCCATAGTCATCGGTCTTGGTGCGTTCGGTGGATTCGTTCCAGTCGCGCGTCAGGCGTCCGCGGGCAAGCGGACTCCACGGCAGCACGCCGATCTTCTGATCCGCGCAGAGCGGATGCATTTCACGCTCTTCCTCGCGGTAAAGCAGGTTGTAGTGATCCTGCATCGTTGCGAAGCGAGTCCAGCCGTGCTGCTCCGAGGTATGCAACGCCTTTGCGAATTGCCAGGCGAACATCGACGACGCGCCGATATAGCGCACCTTGCCCGCTTTCACCACATCGTGCAGCGCCTCCAGGGTTTCTTCAATCGGAGTGCGATAGTCCCAACGGTGAATCTGATACAGATCGACGTAATCCATGCCAAGCCGGGTCAGGCTCGCATCGATCGATTGCATGATGGCTTTCCTGGACAGACCCATGCCGTTTGGGCCCTTTCGCGTCGGGAAGAACACCTTGGTGGCGACAACCAGTTGATCGCGAGGCGCGAACTCACGCAGCGCGCGCCCGACGATTTCCTCGCTTGTGCCATCGGAGTAGCTGTTGGCCGTATCGAAGAAATTAATACCCGCGTCAAGGGCGTGCCGGATGAGCTCGCGGCTCGCATCTTCGGGCAACGTCCAGGGATGGTTGCCGCGCTCGGGGACGCCATAGGTCATGCAGCCAAGGCAGATACGCGAGATATCCACGCCGGTATTGCCGAGCTTGATATATTCCATTGTGTTCTCCAAAGGTGCCGCTGCACTGCGGATTCGAATGCATGCCATATTACTGCTAAGCTTGGGTCCCTTACAGACGAATCATGCAGGGCAATAAAATAGTGAACGACTTGAATTTCCCCGACACCGATGCGCACGACGGCGCCGACGACCACGAAACCAGGACCCAGGAACCGCGGCTATGGCGCGATGACGGTTGGACCGCTCGTGTCATAAAAAACGGCGACGACGACGGCTGGGCAGTGGAAATGATCAAAGACGGTGAAGCAGAGCCCGCGCTGGTTGGCCCCTGGACCATGGGGCGCGACAAGAAGAACCCCAAACCGCTCGATTCCGCCGCATTTTTCACGCTGGTCAAGACCGCTTCCGAAGTCTTGCGCCGCCACGAGCAACAGTTGCATGCCTTGCTGCACAAAAACATCAAAGTCACCTCGGCTTCAGGCTTGCTGGACATCAAGCTGGACATCGTTCCCGACGAAGACAACCCCTACGCCCTGTTAAGCGCTTGCGACGAGTTCGGCGAGCAGCTTGCGCAGGTCCGCGTGGGCACAGGCTTCAAGCTCACTATGCAAAGCGCCACGGCATGGATCGAGAACGATTTCAAGAAACCTGCTTGATCCCTCACATACCCTATTGAATCAGGCCATGTGTCACGCAAGCGTCAGGCGTATCCAGAGTCACCAGGCCGAAGTGGAAACGGTTTTCTGATAAAGTCTCTGTCAAGCAGGCGCCCGGCAATTCCGGCGTCATGACTTCGGACACACGAAACGGACAAAAATGGCATGAATAAAGGCTGTGTCGCATGCGTAGTCTTGGCGATTGGAGTGGGGCTGACGGGGTGCGCCGGACCAGGCGCGGCGCCTGGGTCGCCCGGCCCTCGCAACGAGAAAATGTCATTCGACCAGCTTGCGCAGACCGACTTCAACCGCACCGTCACAATTGCCATGCGCGACAACCTGGACAGCCTGACTCGCCTGCTCGGGAAGCTTTATCGCCGAAACCCGGCGCAATGGCGCAAGACCGGCGCACCCGACCTGGCAAGCGCCATAGCCGCCGGACGCCAGGCCATCCAGACGGGCCAAGCGCCTCCCGATCTGCGCGGATTGCGCGATATCCAGATTCTTTCCGTTGCGCTGGACCCCGCCTACCAGGGCGACCGGGTGGGCGCCTTCATCTTTGGCCTGGCCGATATGATCATCCAGGCCCACAATGGCAAGACGCGTTTTTATGTCTCCGATGTACTCAACGCCCAGCACGTCTACAATGCGGCCCGCAACGTCGAGGTCGCCGCCTGGCTGCTGGCCAGCCGGCGCGATGCGTCGGGCCACCCTTTGCTGCTTTCCAACGAAATTTCCGGCGATGTCGCCAACCTAAGCTTTGAGCGGGAATTCGGCGAACTGATAGGCCGGCTCGACCTGGTGGCCAACCTGCTCGATGAAAACCTTCGACGGGTCGGCATCAACTATATGCAGGGCCTGCTCTTCTTCAATTTCCTGCCTGTGCGCTGAGCCGCCTGGTCAGTGATTGCGGCTTTTGGCTCGCTTGAACGACAAATCAAACGACAGGCTGCGGGCGATTAGAAAGCACACCAGGGCGGCCCCTATGGAAATGAATGCCAACGTGAATGCCAGCTGTTTTCCGTGCCAAAGGCCGCCAAACCATTGATTGAAGTGAACGGCCCAAACCGCCGCCTTTCCGCCAATGCGCTCCACGGCGAAATCATACTGTTTGCCGCTTCCGATCTCGTCAACCTGGTTATCCGCCGCCAATATATATATCAGGGCGGCACTGATCAGGCCCACCGCCAGGATCACGACCCCCGCCAGATAAAAACGAAGATAAAGAGGCGATCTTTTCCCGGGCGCATCCTGCTTTTCGATATCGTTCATTATCTTCCCTGCCATTCTCATCACTGCGTTATCCGCGGCTACGCCTCATCATCGTATCAATCAAGCAGCCGGCTGGAAACCTTTTTCCACCCTGGTGTACAGTAATCCCTGGCCGGCCTTCAGCCCCAATGTCTATTGATATTTAAAGTCCCATCACACACATGGAACCACTCGTAGGTCAAAGAATATGCCTGCGCCCGCTTCTCGCTTCCGACGCAGCGGCCCTCGTTGCGGCGGCCTCCGATGGAAAGCTCTGGAACTTGCCGTTCACAGTCGTGCCGTCGTCCAAAACCGTCGATAACTACATCCGTATCGCGCTGGAAGGCCAGGCGGCAGGAACGGTCATGCCCTTTGCCATCGAGATCCGGGAAGCCAATCGGGTAATAGGCTCCACCCGCTTCTGGAAGATCGACCGTCAAAACCGGAAACTGGAAATCGGCAGCACCTGGCTATCCGCTTCGTGGCAGAGGACATATGTCAATACCGAAACCAAATTCATCATGCTGCGCTACGCGTTTGAAACGCTCGCTTGCCTGCGGGTGCAATTCACCACCGATGAAATCAACCAAAAATCCCGCAGAGCCATTCTTAGGCTCGGGGCAAAACAGGAGGGCACCATTCGCAAAGAACGCATCATGCCCGACGGTCGACAGAGAAATTCCGTACGCTTTAGCATCATCGATGAAGAATGGCCCGATGTTTGCAGAAACCTGGAGAAAAAGCTCTTTGGCAGCCCCTGACCACCTCCAGCGACCAACCAGCAACACCCAAGAGACCACGGCATGATGGAAATACGCGAGGCAAACACCCCGGAGGAAATACGAGCGGCCGCGGTGCTGTTCGAGGAATACGCGGCATCGCTCGATATCGACCTGGCGTTCCAGGATTTTGCCGCCGAAGTCGCCCTGCTCCCCGGCGCTTATGCGCCGCCTTCCGGTGCCTTGCTTCTGGCCTGGGACGGCGACATAACGCTTGGATGCGTCGCGCTTCGACCGTTCGAACCGCCAGCCATTGCCGAACTTAAACGCCTTTACGTCCGGCCCGCCGGCCGAGGCCGGGCGGTCGGGAGCCGCCTTTCCCAGGCGGCCATAGCACGGGCGAAGCAACTCGGTTATGAGCGTGTCAGGCTCGATACCCTGCCATCCATGCTCGCGGCGCAGCGCCTCTACGGCTCTCTCGGTTTTCATGAAATCGCCCCGTACCGCTTCAACCCGGTGGAGGGCACACGCTATATGGAACTGCTGCTTCAAGAGCTCCAGCCGCCGCAATAAACCGCAAGCCCGCCGCATTCATCGCGCCCGAGACAAGCTCCCAATCAAGGCGTCCGCGGCAAATATCCCCGAGAACATCGCGGGTGCCACGCCAAAGCCCGGATACGTGGTCTGACCCGCCAGGAACAAGCCTGTCACTGGCGGCGCTTGCGGAAACTGCTGGCTGGGCTTTGCCGCCGGCGACAAGCCGTATACAGCGCCTTCGAACAAATTCATGCGGGTCGCATAATCCTTCGGACTGGTGATTCGCCTGACGGCGACATCAAGCGGGTGGTGGCGTGCAAGCGCCGCAATGGCCTCGTCGGCGGCGGCCTCTTTTGCCTCGGCATCCCACGCGCCCAGCGCCAGCGTCTGATCAACGGCCGTAAACATTTCGACAATGCTGCCGCCCGCCGATGCCAGTTCGGGCATGGTCAAGGTCGGAACGGCATAGCTCAACCATTCAATACCCGCGGGCTGCGGCGCCAGCAGCCGGTACTGCTCTTCGAGCAGGGGCACACGATTCACCGAGTGGGCGGGCGCCTGCAGCTGATTTGCCAGCCCCAGTTGGATGCACAGCGTCTGGTGTGAAAGCGGAGCATGCAGCACGCGGCGCTTCATTGACGACGGAACAGTCGACGGATCCATCAGATCGGTGAAAGTTGCCATGCCGCCGGCCGTCGAAATGACCGCGTCGGTCAATACTTCTTCTTTGCCCTCAATGACGAGCGCCCGCACCCGCCCGCCCTCGGTCCGGATTTTCTCGACCCGCGTACCGGCAATAACTTTGCCTCCAAGGTCGCAAAAAGCCTTGTGCATGACACCGCTGATTGCACCCATTCCACCCTCAGGCAGGTACAGCCCGTCTTGCAGCATGGAGATAAATCCGAAAATCTGGAAGACGGGAGTGCGTTCTGGCGGCAAACCCGTATACAAAGTCACGGCGGCGATGGCGGCACGCACCTCCGGATCGCTGAACTGGCGGCACAGTTCGGCGGCAAGACTGCCCCTGAGCTTGGGCAAGTGGCGCCACGTCCTGGACATCACGCGCAAGACGGACAAGGGCTGCGTCAACAAGTCATCCGTAAAAACCTCAAGCACCGGGCTCCATTTGGCCATGCACCTCTCGATCTCGTCCTGCAGCACAGCCGTTCGGGCTAGGCCGTTCGGACCTTCGACGAGCGCATTGCGCCCCGTACCAAAGGTGACTGACGTGCCGCCTGGCAGGAATGTCGCCTGGGGCGCATTGATGCGGCGCAATGGCAACAGGGGCTCGCGGTCCAGGCCAAGCCGGCCGAAGGCATGATCCAGCAGGCGCGGAACCGCCAGAAACATGGCTCCGTTGTTGAACGTAAAGCCGTCGATATTCGTCGTTGAGCAGCAACCGCCCAGCGTGCTGCGTGCCTCGAACAGGCTGACCTCAAAGCCCTGGCGAGCCAAATGGATCCCCGCGGCCAGGCCGGAAACCCCGGCCCCAATAATGGTGACACGATCCTGACTCATGGTTCAGACTCCCCGGAAGTCCCTTCTCTGTAGATACCTCATCGCGTCGGATCGAGGCTTATCGTGCCCAATCCGGTCAGTGAATTCATGCGGTCATGCCATCCCATTTTTATTTTGTATGAAAAATTAATAATTTGATACTATACGTTCAGCCGATCCACCCAGTCGCCGGACAAGCCGGGGCCGCAAAAACAGGCTTGACCATGAAAGCGCAAATAAAAAGAACGATTATTCTTGCAGCAATCAGTGCAACCGCATTATTGAGCGGCTGCGCAAGCATGTCGCCGCAGGAATGCCAGACCGCCAATTGGTATGAACAGGGCATGCGCGATGGAATACACGGCGAACCCAGGTCGCGAGTCGAAGACCACCGCGAAGCCTGTGCCAAGCTTGGCATCCAGCCGGACGTGAAAAAATACATGGCCGGACGCGACATAGGGATCCGGCAGTATTGCACCCCCGACGTAGGCATGCAAGAAGGGCTCCAGGGGCGAAGCTACAGGAATTCCTGCCCGCCGCTCCTTGAAGCCAAGTTCCTTGACCGGTACCGCGCCGGATACCGCGTATATCAGGCGCAACAGCGGGTGAACCAGCTTGACAGCGAAGTCAACCGCAAGCAGCGCGAGCTGGACAAGGCCCGCGATGACAACAAGCGCGCACGCCTGCGCCAAGACCTGCGCGACCTCGACCGCCGCCTGCGGGACGCGCGCAACGATGTGTACTACGCAGAGCGTTCGGCGCGCTAAAATCTGAGTCGTCGCAACTCAACTCAGGTGTACCTACATGTTCCCGCAAAGACTTACCGATGGCTATGTATCATTTCTTCAAAGAAGGCTCTCACACGAGCGGGATCGATATGAAGAATTGGCCGAAGGCCAGCACCCAGAAGTAATGGTCATAGGCTGCGGCGATTCCAGGGTGGCGCCCGAAACCATTTTCGACGCCGGCCCGGGCGAGATCTTCGTGATACGCAATATTGCCAACCTGGTGCCTCCCTGCGAGTCCGATAAGGAAGACTCGTTTCACGGAACCAGCGCGGCGATCGAGTTTGGCGTCAATGCCCTTCAGGTGAAACATATCGTCGTGCTTGGCCATGCCAGTTGCGGGGGCGTAGGCGCTTTCGCCAACCAGGCCACCCCGCTGACCAAACGCGATTTCATCGGCAAGTGGATGTCGCAGATTGCGCCGGTGGCCGACCGGCTCGGCCCGCCTACCGAAGACCGCAAGAGTTGGATACGCGACCTGGAATGGGCTGTCGTCGAATACAGCCTGGAAAATCTCATGACCTTCCCCGCCGTGCGAGAGAGGGTCGAACAAGGCGAATTGACTCTGCACGGGGCTTATTTCGGTATCGCCACGGGGGTCCTGTTCGTACGCGACCCTGTCAGCGGAAAGTTCGAGCCGTATTCGGAAGTGTGATCGAAACGCGCCAGATAGCTCTACGGAATAAATCGAGGCTCGATCCGGCACAAAGTCGCTTTACCTGCTTGCGGCATCGCCGGCCAGGCTGGACGCAAACCCTCCATCGCCCGAAATGATTGCGAGCCCTCACGGCTGTAGGAAAGAAGAAACGCCGGCTATGAGGGGGGGGGGGTTCGCGGTGCCCTCATAGAGCCTCACTCTTTTTTGCTTGCATCATCTTTGGCGCGGTGATGCTTCTGCGCATAAAGCCTGGCGTCCGCCGCTTCCAGCAATGATTTGGCCTGATCGCCATCTTCAGGCATGGTGGCCACACCGATCGTGATCTCCGGATAGATCGCTGCACGGGCGGCGCCCTCCCGGATCACCGCGCCAATGCGATGAGCGATCTCCAGCGCCTTGGAGTGGCTCGTCAGCGGCAGCACCGCGATGAATTCATCGCCGCCGTGCCGCCCCAGGTGATCATTCTCACGCAAAATGCTGCGCAAAGTTTCGGCGACCCACGTCAAGGCGCGATCGCCCATGCTATGGCCATAGTGGTCATTGATGAACTTGAAACGATCCAGATCCATCGCCAGCACGCTCAACGGTTGCCCGCGCAGTCTATGCCGCTCCAGTTCGGCGTCCAGCCGGGAGAGAATGCCTCGACGATTGAGCACGCCGGTAAGCGGATCCTTGATGGCTTCTGTCTTGAGGTTGGCGTGGGTGGTCTCCCAGTTGGCCGTCATCCGGTTGAAGCAATCGGCCAACACCGCCAATTCGTCTCGCCCGCCGACATCCACTCGCACACCGGCCTGGCCGTCGTTGACGGAGCGTGCAGCCTGCGTCAATGCCTGCAAAGGTCGCAGCAGCGAGCGCAAGAAAACCATGGCCAGCAAGGCGGCTGCCGTCAGGGTGAGCACCCAGCTCCACATCAACCAGTGCAACTGGTCCTTGCGCCGCGCGACCGCCTTTTCATATCGAACCCTGAGCACATTGGACAGACTCACGCGAGCACTTGAGATATCCCGGGCCGCCTGCTCCAGTTCCGCGCGCGTATGGAGGTTGGTCGCGGCATCACTCCCATGCTGGGTGTGCACCTGCTGCACCAGGCGACGAACCGAAGGGCGCGCCTGCAACCAGGACTTCTGCGCGTCTTCCAGAGCATCCTCCGGCACATCCTTGCTGTCCATGCCGACACCAATGCTGGAAAAGCTGTTATCGATATTCTGGGTGAGTCCGGCGAAGCCCGGTACGGAGTCATTCGACTCGGCCAGCAGTTCATCCACCAGAGCTTGCTGAAGGTAATACTCCAGCGTGGTTAGCGGGATCAGGCCGTGTACCGACTCCTCGACGGAATCGCGAAAGGCCATCTCCTGTTCGTTCAGAACCATCACGCTCACCGCGCTGAGCACCGCCAGCGGCAGCAAGAGCACCGCCATGACCGCCATCATCCGTTGCCGTACCGAAAGCCTGCGCAATAGCATTTCGAGGCTTTTCCCCATCAGGACCCCCATGATCCAATTGCACGCCGTACGAATTGTAGCAACAATGCTATCAGGGACAATTTTCGACGCAAAACTCGGGCGGTCGAGATTACGGGTACACAAATCGGCACCGATGGCCGGACTCATTCCTTATCGGAAGGGCCATGATCCTTTAGGTCGGCAAACTTGGCCGCCATCGTCGGGTTGCCCCGAGTCAGTTTCTTGATCGTCACGTCCTGCGCTTTATCGTTTGCAAGACGAAGGTTTCGATCGGTGCCGAGCAGAGCATCCTTCGTCTTCTGCAGATGGTCGATCGACTTGTCGATCTCCTCAATTGCTATTTGAAAGCGCCTGGAGGCAAGGTCGTAGTTCTTCGAGAATGCGCTCTTGAATGTCTCGAGCTGAGTTTCAAAATCCGTGATGTCAATGTTCTGCGCCTTGACGACCGCCAGCTCCGACTTGTACTTGAGCGAGTTCATCGCCGCATTTCGCAACAGTGTGATGATCGGAAGAAAGAATTGCGGGCGGACAATGTACATCTTCGGATAGCGGTGGAATACGTCGACGATCCCGGTATTGTAGAGCTCACTGTCAGGCTCGAGCAGGGAGACCAGCACCGCATACTCGCAGCCCTTTTCGGTGCGATCCTTGTCGAGCTCCTTCAGGAAGTCCTCGTTCTTGTTCTTCGTCGCGGTGCGATCGCTCTCGTTCTTCATTTCGAACATGATCGAGACGATCTCTGTGCCAGCCTCATCGGAGTCGCGAAAGATGTAATCGCCCTTGCTTCCAGTCCGCGCGTCGTTGTCCTTTTCGAAATAGGCCCTAGGAAAGGCTGTCGCTCGAATTCGGTTGAACTCGGTCTCGCAGTGCTGCTCTAGAGTTTCGCCGACCATCTTGGTCGACAGGCGAGCCTTCATGTCCCGGAGACGCTCGATCGTGTCCTCGCGATCCTTGATCTGCGTCTCGTACTTGTCTTTGAGCGACTTCTCGGCGAGCTGCTTCTCAAGCTCCACACGCTCAAGGCCGCTCTTCAGTTCGTTGCGCTCCTTCTCGACCGCACTGACCGCCTCGGTGATCGCGAGCTTCTGGGCAACCCCGATGGCGTCGAGCTTGGCATTCAGACCCTGGATCTCCGCGTCCTTTGCAGCCGCGGCCTTCTGCAGTTCGTTCACGAGCATCACTTCAGCCAGCCTGGAAGCGGCTTGCCCATCACGCTTCGCTTGCTCAAGTTCGTTCGCGAGCGCGTCGCGCTCCTTTTCTATAGCGCTCAAAGCCTGGGTCACCGCGAGCTTCCGCGCGACCTCACCGGCATCGAGTGCGGCCTTGAGTTCCCGGATCTCGGCATCCTTGGCCGAAGCAACCATCTGCAGTTCGCTGGTGACCTTGGCCTGGGCGAGTTGGACGGCACTCCGCTTGTCCTGCTCGGCAAGCTCAAGCCGTTCGTGCAACTGCCGCTCGAATTCGCTGTCGTGAACCTGCTTCAGAATGTCTGCGTACCCGGCCTCGTCAATCTTGAAGGCCTTCCTGCAGTGCGGGCAGATGATTTCATGCATGACTACTTACTCTCCGTATTCGCCGAGACCAGAGCAACGATAGTAGCAGCGCCGTCGCCTAACATAGTGCGGCAATATTGATTGCACTTGCCCCACAAGTCCGCACCAGTCCTGGATCGTGACTGGCAAACAGCACAACACGATCCCGGGACCAGGTTTTGAACTGTTCGGCCAATACGGAGCAAGCCCGCACGTCCAACCCATTGCTGGGGCCATCCGCGATGACGACGGCCGGTTCGCCCAAGGCGGCGGCCGTCAGGAAAACCTTACGGCGCGTACCCGTCGACATCTGTTCGAAGCGCTTGTCCAGATGCGGCTCCAGCCCCAGTTCGTAGGCCAGATCGAGCACGGCATCATCGAGTGTTGTGTTCTTTTCCAAGGCGACTTTCTCGAGCAATCCACGCCCCGTCTGCATGGGAAACGTCAAGCAATTGTCGGGCACATAGGCTATGCGGGCCTTGGCTTGCAGCGGCGACTGGGTTAGCGAATACCCGTCGATCCAGACGTCCCCGGCATCCGGCGCGACAACGCCCGCTATGATGCCCAGCAAGCTGGATTTGCCGGTGCTGTCTTCTTCGCATAGCGCCACACATCCAGGGGGGAATGTATGAGTCAGCCCCTGGAATATGAGATGGTCGTCATAGCGCTTGCTGAGATTGTCGATGCGTAGCATGTCGGGAAGTGTACGCAAGAATGCGGCGCGTGACCAGAGCTCGTACCAGACGAAGCTAGTTACAGCATCAAGGGGAACTATCGCTGACGTTTCTGAGTAACGGATGTAACCGGAGCATCGGCAATCCAGGCCACAAGCGCGACATGATAACCGCAAAGAAAGGCGCTGGTGGCGGCCTCGCGGAAACTCGCACCTATTACCCGCAAAACGACTGCAATGCGGCCAGGCTTAAAAGGCGATGTTCCACACAACCTGTTGGTTTCCAGAAAAGTTGGCCATCGACCCTATTGATTTCCAAGGATTTTCCGCCATGTCTTTGCGGAAAACCTGGCCAAATGTACAGGAATAGTTGGCCAATTCTTTCTCTTACATCAGGCCTCGGAAAATTGAGCGTCGCAACAAGGTGCCGCTCTCAAGGGAGCGGTTGTTGGCTTTGCGTGATGTGGGGCGATTGAGGTTTAGTGTACCTGAACGTGGCAGGTGTTCAGCCGTCACGGTGCCTGAAACGCCAAGTCTGATAACCGCGTTTTCAAGGCAGGGGAATCATACTGATAAGCCGGAACGATCCGACTGCTTGGGACTATGGGTTTCCGACCTTGGACTTTGCGAGCCAGGTCTCAATGATGAACAAGGCGACTGTTCCTGCGAGGTTTACGGCGAGCTGTGCATGCCGCGGCGCCGGTCGTACAGGCTTCTTTCCTTGCCCATGGGCGTCTCCGAGGCGATTCCGCATTGCGCCTAGGCCGTGAACGACTGAAGTCACGCCGCCGAGGATCTGTTTGAAGACGTCCTCGGTATGCTGGTCCGGTGCGAGGTTCAGTTCCTTTGCAACTAGTTTGTAGAGATCCGGAAGGTCTGTCCTTCCTTTCTCATATTTCACGCCAGCTTCATCCAGGACGTGCTTGCAAACGGTCTCGAGCAGAGTCCTGGCTGATGTGATCGCGCCCTCCGGATCTGATTCCCGCCGTTCGAGGGCCTTCGCCCAAACCGCTTGCACGCTGCCTGTGTCGAAGCTCTTTAGCCCGTCGGAGATCGGCGCGTCTGAAGGCTTTGACGTCTTGCCTTCGAGCCGATCAAGTAAAGGAGCGAACGAGTTCCAGATGAGCTCGCGACGTTCGTGGTATGTACCCTTCTCATACTTGATGTAACCCCAGAACTGAGCGAGGTCTCGGCAAGTCCGTACAAAAACGGGCAACAGCTCAGCAGCTTCTCGGTTGTCTAAAAGCGCCCGGCGCACGATCTGGTATTCCCGCTCATCGGCAGTGTCGCCTGTCGCGTGAGCGATGAGCAGGTTCTGGAGGTACTGTGCCTTCTCGAGATCAGTCCGGAGCTCGTCCATCGCGTGCCGATTTGAATTCATTGTCACTGATCCGTCGGTGGCTTATTCGCCAGGCTCCCCGTACGCTTCCTGGATGAGGCTGCGGATGAGGGCCTCATGCTTCGAGACGTCGTTCTTGTTGACTATGCGGATCCGGTAGCGTCCGTGCTTCGCGTCGTATTCGAAGTCGAGTCCGGCCTCTTCCAATTGCGCCTGAGTGGCTTCGTCCTTATCGAGCTTGGGCTGGAACCACACCCAGTCCTTCAACGGCCGGAAGGTGACGAAGTTCTTGGGCTGTCCGTCCTTCGCCAAGCCGATGTAGAACTTGTTGTACTTGAGGGAAAGATCCGGTCCGAGGGCAGAGACAATGCCAAATAAGTTGTCGGTGATCAAAAGGGTCTGCTTGGTGGCACGCTTCTCCCAGTACGACCGATCGGTCACATCGGCGACCGCTTCGTCTTCCTCGACGAGCCCGAGACGCATCTCGTTGAGGACGGTCGTGAATACTAGGGAAATGTTTCCCCCAAAACGGAAGGCCCGCATTTGGATCGCGACTATCGGGATGAAGCCATTGAACAGACTGACAACGTTCAGAAAGCGGCTCGTGATGTCCTCTGCGACGATGACGGCGATGTGGTCGTACTGCGGATAGCGCTTGCGCTCGATGTCCCAGTACTCGATCGTCCGGATGATATGGGACTCGTCTGACTTGCCAAGCTGGACCTCGATTTCGTACCGCCGGTTTGATTCGGCGTCCTGGCAAAGGATGTCCAGGCGGCCTGCCTTCGGGTGGATGCGTTCCTTGTCTTTGAGGACGAGGTCGCCGAGTCCGAGAATGGGAGGGTCTTCGGCAATCCGCTCCTGGACCCACTTTTCGCTGTACTCGGGGTGGTCTTTCAGAAAGATGCGCTCCGGCTTTTCGTACTTGAGGCTAACCATTTGTGGGATGTTCATCCTTTGCAATTGTTACAGAGATTCTACATGGTTATGAGAGGGCCAATTCTTCGAACTGGTGTACAGGTAGCTCACCGTCAAGCAGGTTCAGCTGCGGCTGGTACAGTCTGCGCACCAAGATTTGTGTGAGTTCGACCAGGCCTCCTCGTGTCACGCCAGGGGACACGACCTGCGCACCGATGATCGGGACGCCGAGCCTGTGTAGCTTGTCGCTTAGCGCTTTTGGGGATGTCTCCAGCTGACGGGCGAGTTCGCTTACGACTTTGTAGCGCCTCATGAATTCGTGGACGGCCTGCATGCCGATCCAATAAACCACTCGGCCCCGGGTCTCCTTGGGTTCTCCCGCAAGATGGCCCGATTTCACCCAGTGGCGGATGGTCTCCGGCTTCCAGCCCGTGATGCGCGCCAGCTGCTCTGCGGTCATGAGCGTGACGGCCTGGGAATTCCCGATGATATGGGCGAGATCCTCCCGATCGAACTGGAGTTGACCAAGGTGGGTGACTGCGCCGGCATTGATGGGTTGCAGGGTCCCTTGAGCAATGTGCTCAAAGATCTCATCAATGGCAGGCCTGCTCGTGGAGATGCGTCGATTGATGTCATTCAACGAAATCGTCTGCGTGGCTGTTTTATCTGGTTCGGTCAGGCCGAGCAGGAACGATTCCACCGCCTGCACGTCCGCCACGTCATACGGCCTGTGGACGTTCAGATCCCAGTCTGGCCTCGATCGCCGGGGTAGCAGACCCACGCGGGTGAATTGTTTGAGAACCGATTCGTTGAGCCCAGTGCGCTTGAGTACCTCCAATTGATTGAGTGCCGTCCCTAGGTATTGCCTGAATGAGGCACATTGCTCCTGTGTCACAGTGTTGAAGGTGTTGGCCTTCAGGCCGCTGGCGCCAGGCATGTTTGAGAGCATGGCCCGCAGGCGCTCAGACTTTACGCCCAGAGTCTTTGCCGCTTCGGTGATGCTCAGGTGGTGCGCAGGCGCCAACTCGTAGATCCAGGGGTTTTTTGAGTCGTGCCCATCAAAATTTTCAGCCACGCACTGGGCGAATACGGCCCGCAGCTCTGGGTATGCCCCTTCGGTAAGTGCCCGAAAGGCTCGAAACCAGGGGCCCAGGCGGCTTGCCAGCCCGGCCTTGGTCTTGTCCGCCGTCTCGAGTCTGCGCTTCACATCCTCGTGAAAGGCCCGCGGAAAGCCAGCGAGGCAAGTGCAGGCGTCCTTCAGGAACGTAGCACCCTGCTCAACGGAATGGAATTTGCCGGTTTTCCGGGATTGGTACGTCGGCCCGGTATCCTGGCTGCTGTAGTTGCCGAACATGAAGATCAGATCATCGAAGGATTTCCAGTCGGTGTCCTTGGTGTTGCCGAGAGTGGGCCAGCCTGGCTCTTCGTGGCTCTCGCCCGAGATATGTGCCGAGACCCAGATCTCCGACGGTTGCGCCAGCCGTGGTTTGATCGAGGCGAGCTCCTGGCCGCAACTGCAGAAGAATGCGTTGGTGCGCCCATGGTCGATGGTCTGGTCGCAGCTTGGGCAGGTGTCAACCAGCTTGCAGCGGTGCTTTGCACAGGCAGTCACCAGGCCGTGGCGCCAGCCGCGTTTGAAGTGGCCATCCTCGCGCAGGCAGTGGGGGCAGAGGGGGTTACTCGCCAGACGTGCGAATTTTTCGCGCAGGGAGCGGTGGGCCGGCGTCGGGCTCACCATTGCGCCGCGAAGCACATTGGCGGGCTGCATCGTGAAGGATGCGAGCAATTCGACGCTTTTGTTGAGCGCCGCATTGTTCGAACCGATTTTCAGATGACCGATGAGCCCCGCGATGCCGGGGACGGACTCCGAGGTGGCAAGCCGCAACAGGTAGCAGGCGAGGGATTCGTCGGGGTAGATGGGCAGGATGTTGAAAACGGTGTTCATGATGGGGTGGTTACAACGAGGGCTTGGGCGCCGATGAAGCGCTGCAGACCGTGCTCGGTCATGACGAGCTGCCAGGCTTGGCTCAGCATGGCGGGCGTGATGTCGGCATCGGACGTGAAGGGATTGAAGGGATATTCGGCGTCACGGGAGCTGCGCTCGAAGGCGGTGACCAGGTGCTGATGGGTCAGGTACTGGGACTGCGCATCCTGCTCGAGCGCATTGGCCATGCCCCGCATGAAATGGATTACAAAGCCAAAACACCCACCGCCAAGAAGGTACGCAGCCTGGATAAAACGCATGAGATCGGGGGCATAGCCCTCTGGCATTGCGGCTGTGACCGCCTCGTGGACGGCAAGTACCGCACAGGCAAACTGCTCACGTTGTGCGGTGACTGACCAGTTGTACGGCAGGAAGTACACCGGCTTGTCGCAGCGCCCCCGCAGTTGCGGATTCTGTTCGCGCAGGTAGGCACTGATGGGGATCCCGCTGAAGACAAAGCTCACCTCCGCGTTTTCCTCGATCAGGCCTTTGACGAAGTCCGACGCGGCCCGCACAGCGGTTTTGCGGCCTTCATCCACCATGTGCTGGGTCTCGTCAAAGATCGCGACCTTCACCCCGGTGCTGAGTAGCCGCTGACGCACACGGTTTCTGAGCTCGTCGATCTTGACCGAGACAGGGTATGGTTCGCCCATCGTGCGCAGGATTGTGCCCAGGATGGAACCGGCGGTGCCGCCTTCGGGGATGCGCACATACAGAAGGTCCTTGCGCCGACCGTCTGCCTCTTGTCGCGTCTTGCCGAATTCCAAGTCGAGTGCCTCCAAGATGCGCGTTTTGCCAATCCGTGCAGGCCCAAGGAACATCAGGACTTCCCGTGTGCTCGCATCGGAGTGCAATTTGCTGATCACCAGGGATCGCAGCCAGTTGTAGTGGTGTTCGTAGCTGTGGTGGAAGAAGTCCTCCTGTACACAGGCCCGAAGCGACCGTACCCGTGCCGCCTTGTCGCGTGAAATCATCATTTGGCGGGCCTCCCGATTCGGCGCACGGACTTGAGCTTGGTCATGTCCAGCTCGCCTGGCGCGGGCTGTGCGTGCTCGAGTTGCGGGGTGGCCATGAGCTCTGTTTCCTTCAATGCGGGCTGCTTGGCTGACGTCTTGGCCTGTGAGATAAAGGTTGTGCTCACGCGCTTGGCCTTCTTGTCGCGCCGACTCACGGCTTTGGCTTTGCGCTCCAGGTCTTCAACCACCCCCATCACGCGGATGCGGAAGGCGCGTACGATGGCGGCCGACGTTTCCGACTTGAATTCTGCGCGTGCGAAATCGCGCGCCTCCTTGAAGTGCGCAAAAGTCATGGCGTGTGGCAGCGAATATTTCAGGTCTGCCGGGAAGCGATGTTTGGTGAGTGGGTGCACGACGTGGATGGTGCGCACATCCAGTGGATCCACAAAAATGGTGAGTTTGTCTGGCACGACCAGAGACTGGGTACTGATGCCGATCTGCTGGTGCAGGAGCCTTAACTCGGGACTGGAGTAGTGCAGGGTCTCGAACTCGATGCCGTATTTTTGGAGCGTGCGCTCGTAGCGCACCATACGCGCGAGCCGGAAGGACTCCTCAGCGATGGGGGGAGCGGGGGTGAACTGCTGAAGCTTGGTCTGCATTCGCTGTGCGGGCGTGAGGCCCGAGGTCTCGCCCAGCAGGCAGGTTGTGAGCTCGTGGCGGCTGAGCTCGCGCAGTGCGTAATCATCGAAAATGAAGGCGTTCACGAAATCGCGCAACTGATCGACGGTGATGCAGGCGTCGCGCGAGGCTTGCTTGAGATCTGGTTCGCCAGGCGAGGCGCGGTTCACGGTGGATCCAGGCAAACTTCCAACGAAAGCCTTCAGGGCGCCGACAGCGCGCTCCACGAACGGCTTTCTGTATGGGGAGTACGAGGGCGCAAAGGTGACTTTTACGCCCAGATCGGCAAGCTGGGTGAAAGATGCGTTGCGGAATTCGCTGCCGTTATCGACCACAACTTCGGTGATGGCACCGCACACCTGCATGCGGTTCTGGATTCCCGCGCGCTCGAACTGCGCGTCATCCAGGCCATAGCAGGCCCGCTGGACTGTCTGCAGAGCGTCCATGCCGTTGGGCGGTGCGGTGAAGACTTCGGCGGCAAGCAAGTGGCCTGTGGCGATATCGATCGCGAGCGCTGCCCAGGCCTCCACCTCTGTACGGTTGCTCTCGCTTAGGATGGGCAAAATCGGGAGCTTGGCGTAGTCCATCTCCACGCGCTCAAACGGCTGCTCGACGATGTAGCTCTCCACGCCGAAGCTCACGATGGCGCGCCGTAACTTAGGTTCAAATTTGTTGGCGTGGCGGATGACCCAGGGCGTCTCCAGGAGAAGCCTGCGCACTTGGTGGTACCCGATGTGCTCACCGGGCTGGGCGTTTGGCTTGTGCGAGAGTCGCAGATTGGCCTTGGTGCACAGGTCCTTGATCGTGAGCCGTGATTTTTCGCTGTTGTCGTAGATGACCTTGCGGATCAGCTCGTCATGGGCCGTGCTGTATTCGGCGCGGGTGCGGCCCTTGCGTGCGTGCGCTGGCGCGAGCGCCTTCTCGCTCCCTTTGCAGTACGCGCTGTACCAGCGGCGAACCGTGCGGGCGCTGAAGACTTTACCCCGTAGCGCTTCGGGTACCGGGATGGCCTGGGCTGACATCGCATAGGCTTCAGCGGCATCATGTCCGCAGCCCAGCAGCCGCTCGACTTCGGTCACAACCTGCAGGCGGTAACGGTATTCCGCCTTGGAGTGTTCGGAGAGCACGGCGTCGGAGAGCAGCCGAACGTGGGCCTCTGGACTATGGCCATTGAAGCCGGAATAGGTCAGTTCGCCCTTCCGCACCTGACCGTACAGATGGTTGAGCTCAACATATGTGCGCTCGCCGGTCTTCGTATTCTGCAGGACGATCTGGTTGATGGCGCGGTTGATGTCGGCAACGAAGAATTTTTGATCGCGACCCTCGAAGACATGGCCCGCCTTTAGTTCTGTGAGGTCATACATGGGCCTGCTCCCATGTGCGATTTCTCATGCCAAGGAGCGCAGCGCGAAAGGGCGTGACGGTGGCCGCCTCGGCGTGGCCAGGCGGCGGGACGGCGCAGATGGTAGAGTTCGGGCCAAGTGCCGCAGTCGTGAGATCGCAGCTTGCGAGTTCATCGATGAGCAGGTGCCAGACCGCCCAGGCGGTGGTGCCGACCGACTCGGCGAGCTCGAGGATGGTGCTCTCGCCCCGATCGCTCAGATGGGTGAGCCAGTGCTCACGGTGATGCAGGTAGTCGAGATAATCGGGGCTGACCGTGCCCATGGCATCCTGGCGGCGCAGCTTTGTCGCGTGCAGCTTGTAGATGTTCGAAGCAAAGGGCGAGCGGTAGAGATTGCGGACATTTGCCTCATACAGGCCGAAGCGCGCGCCGACCGATTCGAGGAGCTGCTGCGTGCAGCGCAGCTTGTGGGCGTACTCATCCTGGTGATCAGGCACCCATTGAGCATCCTTCGCCTCGATGAGCTCGATGGTGGTGCCAACCGCCACCTTCCATGTCACGCGCAGATCCGGCGTGTAAAACACACCCTTCAGACCTGCACGTTTCAACTCGGTGCGATGCTCCTGAAGCGCCTCATGTGTGAGGAGCAATCGTTCGTGCGCGATATCAATGGTGCAAGGCTGGTATTGGATCTCCGTCACATCGTTGGAGAGATCCAAGAGCTTCGCAAGGAGTACCTCCAGGGCGCTCTCTACAGTCAGCAGGGCGTCGTTTTTCTCCAGGCGCAGGAAGGTGGTTTGCCGTAGGGCGCCGCGGCGTCCCACTTGGCGAGGGGCGCCCAGCGGATTGATTCGGGTTCTATAAGCCATGGGCCGCTCCGTCGAACAGGCCCTGCGGCGTGTGTGATGTGGGCGGTGGGTACGCCTGATGATGTGGTGCTTTGCGATGTGGATTCACGAAAAACTCATTGAGTTTGCTGCTGGTTTTTCGTATAGGCAGCCGAATCCACAAGATTTCTGTGATACCAATTATGATTGGGGGAGCCGCATTATGATTGGTAATATTTTCGCGAAACGCCTGTAATTGACCCTGGAGTAGCACATGACGGACAGCCAGACCCCCGCCCCAATGAAGGCGCCCCGAGCCAAGCCGAAGAGTGCGGGCCTGGAGAAGTACGAGAGGGAAGTGGCTGGATTTCTGAGGGCACTGATCGCGGAGAAGGATCTGCGCCTGAAGACCATCAGCGATGAACTGGTTAAGCGGGGGATTCGCGAATCGGAAAAGGGCCTGTCGGCCAAGCGCAGGAAAGGCACCTTCTCCGCAGCTTACCTTTTTGCCGTCCAGGAAGTGATCGAAGACCTGGAGTCCCGCAAATAGTTGATTTTCAAGCATTTATCCCCATCCACCCGAATAGGTACCCTCTCACAAAAAGGGGGCATCCGGGTTGACGGAGGTAGAAGGCTGTACAAATAATCAGTAAAATCAAATAGTTACTGCTGTAGGGCTCCTACTCTACTGAAATCAATGGCGGCTTGCAACAGTTGTGGTGTGTCGCGTGTGTGGGTAATGCGAGAAAGGCTCATGTGATGAAGAGCTCGCGGGAGATGAGCGACAGTAGGTGGCTGAACCGTTTACCAAACAGCGAGCACATGGCCGCCCCGCCGTGAGTTTGGTATACGGATTGAGCTCTGAAGTTGTGCGTTGCAGCGTCGTCGGCTCCGTGCAAAAGAGGACGTAGCAATCAAGAGCTAGAACCGACGAGGCCCTAATTCATGAAAGTTAGCTCCCGTGTTGTACCGAGGCGAGTTAAATATGGGCTAGACTTAGCTATCGTCACAATGAGCTAAAGCATGTACGAAACAGATACGTTTAACGATGCTTCCATCTTGATCCCTGCGTTCAGGGACCGTTGGAAAATGATGGAAACCAATTCAGCCTGCGCCATCATGAAATCGGTGTGTCCTGATGAGTGGGCGGACATTGTGTATGTGCTGCAGACCTTCGCTTTGGCCCCTTCTACATGGTTGCGGAGAGGTGGAAATAGGGGGATGGTACCCAAGATCCTTGACGGTATGCTCCAGAGCCGGGGCTGGATTGAGACGCGAATTGACTTGGAAACCCAGGGGATACTGATCAACAAGGGGGGCAGCGAACGTGCTCGCCTAGAACCTATCCATCAGGAAGGCTACCTTGTAGATAATTTCAAAGGCCGGGTCGTCGTTGATGTGGAATGGAATGCAAAAGACGGGAATATCGATCGCGACCTTTCTGCATACCGTGCTTGGCATGAAGCTGGTGTCATATCTGCGGCTGTTCTGATCACCCAAGACCGTGAACCACTAAAAGCTCTAGCGGAACGGATATGGGCGGAATATCAACAAACGCTCTCCGAAGGCGAAAGAGATCCACGCCTTCCAATTGACCTGAATACGTCTACCACGACAAATTTCGAAAAGGTTCAACTGAGAGTGCGACGAGGGGTGATGGGGACTTGTCCGCTTTTGGTTGTGGCTGCTTGTCATGCTACCTGGAATGGAGAACCTTACACTAGAGCGTGATCAACATTCGAGTGGTGATGGCCCTGTGACCGTAATACCGTACCTGCTGCAGCGAGCAACGCTCGTACCCGCTGAATGGGATACCCAGTCATTACAGCAAGGTCTCGCACGCTTTGGCCGTCTTCGTAGAGAGCTCGCAGCTGACTGCCCATGTCTGCGGCCCGCTCGCCAGTGACTCGCTCATGAGGCAGTAAATCTGGCATCATGGGACCACCAGCGTAGCCTTTGTGCACGATACCGCGCGGGGTTACGCTCTCGGCTGACTCGTCACCCCAGGAAGCCCAGCCTGGTTGTGGGTACCGAGCGAACATCTCAAGGTATGCGCCAGGTGAACAGGCCTCGATCAGCTCATACTGCTCGTCAGGTTTACGAGAATGTTCGCGTTTGCGCGTCTCTATCATGTTGACCTGAGATCGACCGGGGTCAAGTGTTCGCATCGAGCCTCTGACACCGAATAACAACAATTCTGTTACGTTTCGGAAGTAGAACCCCACGCCGCGCCCGTCTGGACCGCCATCCTTGCGCCGCTTAGCCCAGACAATATTACTGACGTACCGAAAACCCCACGCCCTCATAACATCCAGGCCTTCGGGTAGCAAAGCATTAGGTACCCAGAGGTACAAGTGTGCGTTTTTCGCAAGGACGCGAGATATCGGCAATGACTTGATCTCATCCAGAGACATAGTGCCATAGCGCCCCAGCCTGTGGTGCTCGGGTGCAACCTTGCCGGTGCGATTCGTGAAACGCCAGGGAGGATCGGCTAGAACTGTTGAAAACCCCCCTGCCACCATGGGAAGAGGAGCGTAGCGATTGTCCGTGTTATTCGAGTCCTTTTCCATCCTATGGCCTTCTTGAAAGTGAGATCTAATGACAGATCCAATTATCCATTTACTGCAAGAAGATCGCAAGTGCAGTTACACAACAGAGAGCAGCAGGCTTGCCAAGTCATCGGTACTTTAATATTTTACTGTATATAAATCCAGTTATTTATCTAAGCTACTCGCATAACTAACGTTTGTTGGACGTAACGGGTAGCCTCATGCGAGGGCTGGGCCAGTGTGCCCCGCCCGGCCCAGGCGCACTGCGGTCTGCCAAGCCGCCGTGAGGTACCCCTGTGCTTCTGCTTGCCGTCCTTGATGAGTTCGAATATGCGGTGCGCTGTCTCCATCTGCGCAGTACTGGGTCTTGCCGCAGGTTCCTCCGGCCATGCCGAAGCGGCGCTGCGTGCAATTCAGGTGGCCTGCAAGAAAGCAAGTACTACTGCAGGGGCGAGCTCTCGCACCCGGATGCGGTGCAGCAGGTGTGCGTGATCGAGGGTGGTTTGAGGCGCAGCGCCGAGGGCTGAAAGCCTGCCTCAGTGGTATGGCTTGAGGCCGTGAGAGGAAGATGGCGCGTACGCGTGATTCCCTGAGAACCTGTCGCGAGCGTCACACCGACCGTTCCGACAGAAGTATAGAAGGAGATCTGGGAGCGGCATTGGGGGTACTCGCTGCAGCGTGGTGCCTAAGCTTGAGGTCGCCTGCTTCTCTGTGCGGCTGCTAGCCCCGTGGGCCGAGTTTGCGTGATAATTTGATGGAAGGCCCTATTCGGCGCAGGTTCGGTGGAGAGCAGCCATGTTCGCAGCGCTACGAGGAGAAGAGCAGCAGATCTACCACAGTCGGCTGCACGCCCTCCTTGGGGTTCGGGAGGATGCCTCCTGGTTGCGGATTCATGATCTTATTGTTGCCGGGTTCCCTGCTCAGGGTCTCGTGGATCTGTGCGAACGAGGCGAAATTACCCCAATCGAACGGGACCGCATCGTCCCTCTGCGCGCCCTCCGGCGGCGGGCAGTCGCCGGGCAGCGGCTCACTGGAGAGGAAAGTGAGCGACTATTTCGCGTGGTGCATATCACTTTAGTAGCAGAATCTCTGTTTGGTGAGGGCGAGGCGGCAAGACGTTGGCTGAGTCGGCCAGATATATTTGATGGACAAACGCCCTTCGAGATGATCATGACTACGCCCGGGATGTATCTGGTGGAGGAGCGGATCATCCGAGCGGTTGAGGGAATTTTTGCTTGAGGCGCGGTTCCTCTATCTGTACGCCTAGTGGTAACCCTACCCCTTGCAGGTCATTGATAGCAATTGCTTTTTGTTCCGAGTTAACATGGCTTCCCCCCTCGCTCTCGCGAGTCTACGATAGCGTAGGTGCAACCGGGAGTACTGTTCTGAACACATCCAACCCGTCTTCCAAACCATGTGAGGCCAGATTATTTCGCCATCATGGTGGTCAAGCTGTGCGCATCCCAGCTGAGTATGAGCTACCAGGTGAGCGTGTACGGATCTGGCGTGAAGGGGAACGCATCATCGTTGAACCTATCGTTGCGCCGAGCAACATGCTGGAGTTGTTGGTTCAGTGGCGAGCTGAGGGCCCACTAGGGCCAGACGATGAGTTCCCGGAGGTTGCCGATGTGCAGGTTCGTCCAGAGAGCCTGCTGTAGGTGCGCGCGTTTTTTGACGCCCGTTCTCTGAGCACGACGGTAGATGGCGCAGTGGCTCGTTTGCCAGGGATCATCATGGCCCTATTTATTATCTGGAGTTGTTCCCCCGTACGATTTCGTCAACGATAGAGAGAGGCGCGCTGATACCAGGGGGGTGGCCTAGGCACTTGCCTTCCGCTTGAATGAACCACTCCAGCTCTTTGCGTAGAGGCCGAGGGACAACCATGATGTCCATGCCAAGAGCCCGAGCTATTTCGAACAACGTTGAGAAATGCGGGTCCGTTGTCCCAGACTCCGTCTGCTGAATGGTAGTCCGACTCAACCCGGTGCGTCTTGCTAGCTCGTCCTGAGTCAGGTCGCTGGCCTTTCGCATAGTAACCAAGCTGGCAAGTAATGAGTGCATGAGGAACCTCGTAGGGTGATGTGAGGCTCCGGGCGTGATGCCCGACGAGCCGTTCATCTTACCGTCTGGCTGACCCGAAAAGCAGGGAAGCGCAATGGGGGACGAGAGTTGCAAATTCTCCTAATGGCCCACTGCCGGAGATTAGACAACGCTCCGCTCCGAAGCGGGACTGCCATGCAGCCCATCAAGCCAATCAAAACAGCGTCCAATTTCCGGCATGGCGGCCTCGAGGGCCTGCGCGTCCATGGATTCAATGGCAAGCTCTTGCGCCAAGATTGCTTCTTCGCCTTTCTCCAGGTGGTTGGTAACGTTCTCGATGCAGCCGACCTTCCAGAGCCACAGGTTTCGCGCGCGCAGCGTATCGTGCAAGTTGGTTGAGATCTCAGCTCCTTCTGGGTCCGCAGCAAAAATTGCCCAGGTATCTGCTGCCTGCCATCCGGTCTTGTCTTTCGTCGGGAGACCATTGCCGCCCAGCGGAAATCCGTGCTGAGCTTGCAGGCGCTGCAGTGCGGCCTTGCTGCGTACAAGAGTAGCATCGTCCTTCGGGAGCATAGATTTCTGCCCTTTGCGTGCTTCTGTGAAGGCAAAGTCGAGATCCGCAATGGCGCAAGCCCGGATACCCATGGCTGCCAGCACCGGTAACGCCTTGGGGATGTCTGAACATGCCCCAACGGCGACGAAGGCAATCTGGTCAAGTTCAGGATGCCGACCGCGCAGTCGTTCGTAGAGTAGCGGGAGCAGGCGCCTCTCCGTCTTCCCCTCGCACAGAACTACGAGATCCGAAAAGTAGATTTCAGCCAGGTTCCCCAATTCGAACAATGTTCGTGATTGAGCCTGTGCTTCCTCCAACGCAGCAGTAACGGCGTGCCGTAGAGGGACACGAGCCAACGTCCCCTCTGCCGTGTCCTTGTGCACGATCACTGCATCAGCAGCGTTCTCCCTGCTCAACATGAGCGGCGAGTGCGTCGCATAGACGACTTGAAAGCCCCTCTGTGACAGAGCAGCAAGCGCCTGCCGAAGCCGCCTGACTCCCTGTGGATGAAGATATAGCTCAGGTTCGTCGATGAGGAGAAGGCGGCGGGCAGCACCAGGTTTCTCTCCGATGCGTAGATCAGCAAGATGCCGTATCAATGCCATCTGAATGGCCCGCTGTGCACCGGTACCGAGCTGGTCGAATGTCCTGCGGTCACCTGTGCTCATGTCGGTGATATTCAGACTGCCCGCTTTGAAGAACTCCTTGATCTCAATCGTTTGCAGGCCCAACTCAATCGTAAGTCCCGGGAAGAAATTTCCGAGAGCCTCTGTTGCTCCCTCGTCAAAGGCCTTCAGGAGCCCGGATCGCGACTCCCCTCCCACACTGAGGATGCTCCGAACGGTCTGCATGGCTGCGGTTAGGTCAGCGTGTGCTTCGACAATGGGGTTCATGATTAGGTCCAGCAACGACTTCATTGTGCTGCCCGCCTTCGCCTTACCGAGATCTTCTCCGAGGTCCTCCATTGCATCGATGCAGAGGGCGTCCGGCAGTAAAGCCGAAACTGCCTGCGGTAACCCCGTTGGATAGGGCCTCCATGCTAGGGGGAGATCGTTGCCCTGATACGTTTCAAAATCGAAGACTTCACATGCGACCTTCTTGGTTCCGGGCTCGTTGGCGACAACGCGAATCCATATGGAACCGGATGCGCAGTAGGGCGCGATAGCCGCCCGGTGCTTTGGCTCCGGAATTAGTTCCAGGATCTCGTCGGTAATGCCATCGATTCGTGCGGTGACAACCACGGGCTGGTCGGTCTTTGAAAAGTCAGATTCCGTTAGAGCGCTTGGTTTCAGCACCCAGGCGAGGGCAAACAGAATTGTCGATTTTCCAGCATTGTTCTGCCCGACAAGTGGGGTGAAGGACTCCACTGGCAAGCTTACATGCTGGCATGCCCGAAGGCCCACGATGTCAATAAAGCCGATCTTATGCATTTCACCCTCCTATTGTGAGCCAATGTTACACGCTCGACTGAGAGTTGCAGAGGCTCACCACGCAATGGATGGGGCCTTTCCGGTCAAAAAAATGACCGCCAAATCAGGCGGTCATTCCCTTTGCTCCTATGAATGGCCAACTTTTTCTGCAACACTTGGCCAACTTTTCCGAAATCCAACAAACCCTCAAACATCAATATTGCCCGCCTGCAGCGCGTGCGCTTCAATAAACGCCCGGCGCGGCTCCACGTTATCTCCCATCAAGGTCGTAAACACCTCATCGGCGGCAATCACGTCTTCGATTTGTACGCGCAGCAAGCGGCGCACGGTGGGGTCCATGGTGGTTTCCCAGAGCTGCGAGGGATTCATTTCGCCCAGGCCTTTGTAGCGTTGCTTGCTGATGCTGCGGTCGGCCTCGCCGCGCAGCCATTGCATGGCCTCGCGGAAGTCGGAAATGTACTTTTCCTTGCGCTTTTCGCCCTCGCCGCGCACCACCAAGGCGCCTATGCCCATGAGGCCCAGGAAGGTTTTGGCGGCCTTGGCAAGAATGGCGTAGTCGGCTCCGCGCACAAAGCTGCGATCAAAGACGCTGACGCGCACATTGCCATGGTGCATGCGATGCACCACCAGGCGCCATGAATCGGCTTCTTCGTTGTGCTCGGCGGTAACCGTGACACCGTTTGGAACGGATGGGTCGTCGATCGCGTCTTGCAGGCGCTTGGCGGACGCGGCGGCCTGTTCGGCATCGATCAGGCTGATCTCCACGCCTTCGGCCATGGCCGACAGGGACGCCATATCGGTGTAGCGCGATAAACGATTGATGACCGTGTCGGCCAGAATGTATTGACGTGCCAGTTCGGCCAATGCATCGCCGGTAATGGGCGTTGCGCCATCCGCGGGGATCAACGAAGCGTCTTTCAACGCCACCTGCAGCATGAATTGCGCTTCTTCGGCATCGTCTTTCAGATAGCGCTCTTCGCGGCCTACCTTGACCTTGTAAAGCGGCGGCTGGGCAATATAGATGTGCCCGCGTTCGACCAGCACAGGCATTTGACGATACAGCAGCGTCAGCAGCAAGGTGCGGATGTGCGCGCCGTCGACGTCGGCATCGGTCATGATAATGATGCGGTGGTAGCGCAGCTTGTCGATATTGAAATCGGGGCCGATGCTGGTGCCCAGCGCGGTAATCAGCGTGGTGATCTGCTCGCTGGAAATCAAGCGGTCGAAGCGGGCCTTTTCCACATTAAGGACCTTGCCGCGTAAAGGCAGAATGGCCTGGAACTTGCGGTCACGGCCCTGTTTGGCGGATCCGCCGGCGGAGTCGCCCTCGACAATATAGATTTCGCACAGGGCGGGATCTTTTTCCTGGCAGTCGGCCAGCTTGCCGGGCAAGCCCGCGCCTTCCAGCACGCTTTTGCGGCGTGTCATTTCACGCGCCTTGCGGGCCGCGTCGCGCGCACGCGCGGCGTCGATGATCTTGTTGCACAGCGCCTTGGCGTCGTTGGGATTTTCCAGCAGCCAGGTTTCCAGCGTACGCGCCACCGCCTCTTCGACAGCCGGCCGCACTTCGCTGGAAACCAGCTTGTCTTTGGTCTGGCTGCTGAACTTGGGCTCGGGCACCTTGACCGACAGGACGCAGGCCAGGCCCTCGCGCATATCGTCGCCGGTGGTGTCGACCTTGGCCTTCTTGGCCATTTCGTTATCGGCGATGTATTTGTTCAACACACGCGTCATGGCCGCGCGCAGGCCCGTCAGGTGGGTGCCGCCGTCGCGCTGGGGAATGTTGTTGGTAAAGCACAATACCGTTTCGGTGTAGCTGTCGTTCCATTGCATGGCAACATCGACGCCGACGGTGGTGTCGCCAATGGTGGACTCGGTGCTGACCGAGAACACATTGCTGTGCAATACGGTTTTGCTGCGGTTGATGAACTCGACAAAGCCCTTCACGCCCCCCAGGAAAGCAAAGTTTTCTTCTTTGTCCTGGCGCTCGTCGACCAGGCGGATCTTGACGCCGTTGTTCAGGAATGAAAGCTCGCGCAGGCGCTTGGCAAGGATCTCGTAGTGATATTCGATATTCTCGAAAATCTGATCGTCCGCCAGAAACTGGACCCGGGTTCCCTTTTTGTCGGTCGTGCCCGTTATGGCCAGAGGCTCTACCCGAGCGCCACGATGAAACTCCATTTCGTGCGTTTCACCGTTGCGCCAGATGGTCAGGCGCAGCCATTCGGACAAGGCGTTGACGCAGGACACACCCACGCCGTGCAGGCCGCCGGAAACCTTGTAGGAGTTGTGGTCGAACTTGCCGCCGGCATGCAGTTCGGTCATGACGATTTCGGCCGCGCTGCGATGGAATTCGTCGTCTTTATGAATACCGGTGGGGATGCCGCGCCCATTGTCGCTGACCGAGATGCTGTTATCGGAATGGATGGTGACGACGATATCGTCGCAATAGCCGGCCAGCGCTTCGTCAATGGCGTTATCGACAACCTCGAAAACCATATGGTGCAAGCCGGTGCCATCGGACGTATCGCCAATATACATGCCGGGACGCTTGCGCACAGCCTCGAGCCCTTTCAGCATTTTGATCGAGTCGGCACCGTATCCTGCAACGGCGGAATTCGTGGTTAGATCTGACATAGCGTGTTTAAAACCTTATAAAAGCCTTGCGGCTGCACTCCGGTCTGGCCCGCAAGGCCAGGCCGGCTGATACGACATTGATTGAACGTCGCTTAAATGCGCATGGGCATCACGACATACTTGAACTGATCGTCGTCGGGCAGTGTGATCAATGCCGACGCGTTGACATCGGGCTGGACCGACCACTGGATGGCCTCGGTCTTGACATTGGCCAGCACGTCGAGCAGGTAGCTGACGTTAAAGCCCACGTCCAGCGACTCGTGGCTGTAATCGATATCGATTTCTTCCTGGGCCTCTTCCTGCTCGGCATTGGTGGAGGAAATCTTGAGCTGGTTATCCGACAGCTGCAGACGTACGCCCTTGAGCTTGTCGGTGGTAAGAATGGCGGCCCGCTGCAGGCACCCCTGCAAGGTTTCGCGGCTGACCGAAAAATGCCGCGTGTAATTGCTGGGAATGACGCGCGTAAAGTCGGGAAACTTGCCTTCGACCAGTTTGGACACCAGTTCGACTTCGCCAAAACGAAAACGAATCTGGCCAGGCGCCACGTCGATGGCCACGGGCTCGTCGGTATCGCCCAGCAGGCGCTGCATTTCGAGCACGGTTTTGCGCGGCACGATGACATCCTGCTTGACCTCGATACCCTCGACCGCTGTGCCGCTATGCGCCAGGCGGTGGCCATCGGTGGCGACGGCACGCACGTAACCCGGTTCGAACACGAACAACAGGCCGTTCAGGTAATAGCGGATGTCTTGCTGGGCCATCGCAAAGTGCACCATATTGAAGAGGTGCTTGAGCGTTTTTTGCGGCAGGGAAAACGACACGTCCCACTTCTCGGGCTGCGACAGGGTCGGAAATTCGGCGGCGCCCAGGGTTTGCAAGGCAAAACGGCTTTTGCCCGACTGTACCGACAACTTGGCGCTGGCCAGGCCCAGCTTCACATCGCCCGACTCGGGCAAAGCCCGCAATATGTCGAGCAGCTTGCGCGCCGCCACGGTCGTCGATTCGTTTTCGGGACCCACGCCGAACTCGGCGTGGGTGGTGATCTGAACTTCAAGGTCGGTGGCGATAAAGGCGATCTTGTTGCCCTCTTTACGCAACAGTATGTTGGCCAGAATCGGCAACGTATTTCTTCTTTCGACTATTCCCGCCACCGTCGACAACGGTTTCAACAATGCATCGCGAGTCGTTTGTACGAGTTGCATGGTTATCCTTTTAAGGTTTGTTCTAATACGTGTAGAGCATGGTTAAGCTCGGATTGCTTGGAGCGAGCATCCGAAATTTTTCGCACGGCATGCAGCACCGTGGTGTGATCGCGCCCGCCGAACAAATCGCCGATTTCAGGCAGGCTTTTCTGGGTCAATTCTTTTGCCAGATACATGGCCACCTGGCGCGGCATGGCAATATTGGCAGGCCGGCGTTTCGAATACATGTCGGCCACCTTGATTTTATAAAAATCGGCAACGGTCTTTTGTATATTTTCGACGGTGATCTGGCCATTGGACACCGACAACAGGTCTTTGAGCGCGTCTTTGCACACCTCGACGGTCAGGACTTCGCGGCCATGGAAACGGGCATATGCCGATACCTTGCGCAATGCCCCCTCAAGCTCGCGCACATTGCTGCGCAGATGCTTGGCAATAAAAAAGGCGACTTCCTCGGGCATGGTGACACCCTCGGACTCGGCTTTGCGCAGCAGAATGGCCACCCGCATTTCCAGCTCGGGAGGTTCAATTGCCACGGTCAGGCCCGAATCGAAGCGGGAAATCAGGCGGCTGTCGATATTGGCCAGCTCTTTGGGGTAGGTATCGGAGGTAATGATGATTTGCTTGCGCTGCGCCACCATGGCTTCGAAAGCGTAGAAAAACTCTTCCTGGGTGCGATTCTTGCCGGCAAAAAACTGAATGTCGTCGATCAGCAACAAATCGAGCGAATGATAATAACGTTTGAACTCATCGAAAGCCTTGCGCTGATAGGCTTTGACTACATCGGACACGTATTGGTCGGCATGCACATAGCGCACGCGAGTACCGGCGCCGCCCAGCAGCAAGGCATTGCCTATGGCATGGATAAGGTGGGTTTTGCCCAGGCCGACGCCGCCATATAAAAACAGGGGGTTATACGACACCCCCGGATTTTCCGCGACCTGCAGCGCCGCCGCGCGTGCCAGCTGGTTGGCCTTGCCGGTAACGAAGTTGTCGAAAGTCAGGTCGGTATTCAGGCGCGACCGATCGTGCATGGCCTCGGCGGCGACATTGGCCGCAACATTGACTGTCGCGGCCGGCGCGGCGTCGGCCCGGGCGGGCGCCGCGCCAGCCCCTGGGGATTCGGGAGCGGAAACGGCCGCTGGGGCACGAGGGGCAGCGGCCGACGAAGACTGCGAGGACGAAGACGAGGCGAGTTCGAACACTACCTGCACAGGACGCTCGTACCACTCGGAGGCCAGGACTTCGATTTGGCGGGAAAAATTTTTGCGCACCCAGTCCAGCTTGAATCGATTGGGCGCAGAAACCCGCAGTACCGCCTGCGCCGTATCGAACGCAAGGGGAACCAATGGGCGAATCCATGCACTAATCTGCTGTGGGGGAAGGTCCTGCTCCAAACGTTGAACACAGGTCTGCCAAAAATCTTTCATTGTCTGCCGCTTCTGTAAACCTCGATTCTACCCTGTTGAGGGGGTAGTTATCCACAAGGCGGGCTCGGTTCGAGCCCTAGTATTTGTGCTAAGGGTTTGACTAAACGCGAATAATTTGATGAAATGATGGGCTTTTCAAGAATTTTTAACACCCAGGCGCTTATATTGGCACTTGTGTGGCGGCACGTATGGTGGCGCTTTGGCACCCATTCACGGCACCCGCATAAGTGCTGAAACGCAATGCCGGAAGGCGTTGCAGGCATTTCTCCCTTACGTACTGTATGTACAGGGCATGCTGTAGAAGGCATGCGCCTGACGCGTATCGGCGGCAATTGTTGATGCAACACTGAATACGGTAAACATTTTACAGGCTCCTGGCAGCTCTTTTATTTGGATTATCCATGCAACGCACTTACCAACCCTCCGTCACCCGCCGCAAGCGTACCCATGGCTTTCGAGTACGCATGAAAACCCGCGGTGGCCGTGCCGTGCTTAACGCGCGCCGTGCCAAAGGCCGTAAACGCCTGGCCGTTTAATAAGGCCTGCTGGCACTCGCAGCTAGCCTGTTGGCGCAAACGCCCATGCGTGCGACGCTTCCTTCAGCGGCGCGCTTGCACCGCCCCTCGGAATACGCCTCTGCCCTTAAAGGCAAGCGTATCGCCAGAGGGGCGTTGTTTGTTGTAACAACGCCTCGCGAAGCCCAGGTCGATGCAAGCTGCGCACGCCTGGGGCTGATTATTGCCAAGCGTTTTGCCGCCCGCGCCGTGACCCGCAATGCCATCAAGCGCGTCATCCGCGAGGCGTTTCGCCACCGGCGCCATGAATTGCCCTTGCACGACTTTGTGTTTCGGCTCCATTCCCGGGTCGATGCCGTCTCGCTGACAGGGCTGAAGCAAATCGTGCGCCAGGAAGTGGATGGCCTTCTGGATCGAGCCCTGCGATGATGAAAGCAGTGTTGATCGCACCGATCCGGTTTTATCGGTATTTTCTCAGCCCCTGGCTGGGAAGAAGTTGTCGTTTTACCCCAACGTGCTCGGCCTACGCCATCGAAGCCATCGAAGTGCACGGGCCGCTGCGCGGTTTGTGGCTGGCGGCCAGACGCATTGGCCGTTGCCATCCCTGGTGTCCGGGTGGATTCGACCCGGTGCCGGACCCGAAGCACAAACACCGGTAGGTCCGGCGGTTCAAGCCCTTGACACGCCGCCGTTTTTTAGACGTTCTTCCGCTCATCTGCGATTCAGCTGAGCTACGTTAAACTGATGGGCTTTTTGCTCAGCTTTAACCTAATACAGGCGCTATGGATATCCGACGCACCGTCCTCTGGATGATTTTCTCTTTCTCGCTGTTGCTCCTCTGGAACAACTGGCAGACTCATAACGGCAAGCCCTCGCTATTTGGAGGCAACCCGTTCGCAACTCAGACCGCCGAGGCCCCCAAGCCGGCGCCGGCTGCCAACGCGTCCGTGAACGCCAGCATCCCCTCCGGAATTCCAGCCGCGAAGACCGAGCCCCAGGCGGCGACTGTGCCCGGCAATGCCCCGGCTCCTGCCAGCACCTCTGAAAAAGTCACCATCAAGACCGACGTCTACAAGCTGACTTTCGATACCTTGGGCGCACAACTGGTCAGGGCGGAACTGCTCAAGTTCAACTCGCCCGAGCATCCCGACCAGCCCATGGTCTTGCTGGACGATTCCGGCCCGAACTCGACCTATCTTGTTCAAAGCGGCGTAGTCGGCGCTCCCCAGGGCCAAAGCTACCCCACGCACCTGACCCCATTCCACCTCGTGTCCTCGGGAGCCAGTTCCACCGGCGACTCGATCAAGGTGGTGTTCCAGGCCGAAAGCGATGGCGTCAAGGTTGTCAAGACCTATACGTTGTACAAGGATCGCTACGATATCGATGTACAAAGCGATATCTATAACCTGGGCAACACGCCCATCAATCCTTCGCTGTACCTGCAGCTCACGCGCGACGGCAACGACCCCCCCAATACCTCGAAGTTCTATCACACGTTTACCGGCCCGGCGATCTATTCCAGCGAAGACAAGTTCCAGAAAGCCAGCTTTTCCGATATCGAAAAGGGCAAGGCCAGCTACATCAAAAAGGCCAACAATGGCTGGATAGGCATTGTGCAGCACTACTTTGCCACCGCCTGGGTGCCACCGCAAGGCACCCTCCGACAAAACGAAATGCTGCACTTGTCGAACAATCTGTTTGCCGTGCGCTCCATCGAGCCGGTCGGCACGATCGATCCAGGCCAGCATCATGTTGTCGATTCGCGCCTCTGGGTTGGACCGCAAGATCAAAAGGCCATGAGCGCCCTGGCACCGGGCCTCGAGCTGGTGGTCGACTACGGTTGGCTCACCATTATTGCCAAGCCGCTGTTCAAGATCATGACCTGGCTGCACGCCCTGCTGGGCAACTGGGGCTGGACGATCGTGGCGCTGACCCTGCTGATCAAAGCCGTGTTTTACCCGCTTTCGGCCGCCAGCTACCGCTCCATGGCCAAGATGAAACTGGTCGCCCCGCGGCTGAAATTGCTGAAAGACAAATTCGGCGACGACAAGGCCAAAATGAACGCGGCCATGATGGAAATGTACCGCACCGAGAAAATCAATCCTCTCGGCGGGTGCCTGCCCATGGTCATACAGATACCGGTCTTCATCTCGTTGTACTGGGTCTTGCTGGGCAGCGTGGAAATGCGCGGCGCTCCGTGGATACTCTGGATTCACGATCTGTCGGTGCGCGACCCCTGGTTCATCCTGCCCGCCATCATGACGGCGACGATGTTCCTCCAGATCAAGCTCAACCCGGCGCCGCCAGACCCCATGCAGGCCAAGCTCATGCTGGTCATGCCCCTGGTGTTCGGTGGAATGATGTTCTTCTTCCCCGCCGGCCTGGCGCTGTATTACTGCATCAACAATGCCGTGTCGATTGCACAGCAGCGCTACATCATGCACAAGCTCGATAAGGAAAACGCCGCCGCGCACCGTTAGCGACGCGGGCGGTTTCGGCGTCATACATAGGAAGAAGGAAAGGCCCCATGCGTCGGAAGGCGCATGGGGCCTTTCTATTCCAGATTGCCATATCTGAATCCAAAAACTTCATTGTTCCGGAATTCGGCAAATCTCCCAGGCTGAGCGCGCTTGCCGCATACTGTGACGCAGGCATTATCGGGCATTGGGTTATTCCCGATAGCAAATGTTTTAAGCTTAATGTAATTTAGGCGTTTTACCTATAAAATCCCCGGTCAGGAGACACTATGAAACCAGCTCGCAAGTCCGTCAAACGACGCAGTTTTCTACTCGGAAGCCTCTCGGCGGCGCTGCTCTGCGGCACACTCGCCAGCACGGCCAGCCTCGCGCAGGAACCCCTGAAAATCGGCTTTATCGGAACCCTGTCCGGGCCAGCCGGAGCACTCGGCCAAGACCAGTACGATGCCTTCATGCTGGCCATCAAGCAAAAGGGCGGCAAGCTGGGGGGCGTTCCGGTTACCGTCATCCGCGAAGACGACCAACTCAAGCCCGATGTCGGCGTACAGGCTGTCTCCAAGCTGATCAAAAGCGACCACGTACCTATCATTACCGGCGTCACGTTCTCCAACGTCATGATGGCCATACACAAGCCCATTACCGAAGGCAAGGTATTCCTGATCGGCTCCAATGCCGGCCCGGCGCCGATCGCCGGCAAATCCTGCTCGCCCTACTTTTTCTCTACCTCCTGGGACAACGACCAGCTGCACGAAGCGGGCGGCCAGCTCACGTCCGACCTGGGCTACAAGAACGTCTATGTCATGGCCCCGAACTACCAGGCGGGCCGCGACGCGGTCTCGGGCTTCAAGCGCGACTACACCGGCAAGATCATCGACGAGGTCTACACCCAGGTGAACCAGCCCGATTACTCGGCCGAAATCGCCCAGTTGCAAGCGGCCAAACCCGACGCCGTCTATGTCTTCTACCCCGGCGGCATGGGCGTGAACTTCGTCAAGCAATACCGTCAGGCCGGTTTGCTGGGCAAGCTGCCCCTGGTGTCGGTCTCGACCATCGACGGCAGCACACTGCCCGCGCTCAAATCGCTGGCAGCGGGTGCCATTACCAGCGCACCCTATGCCCCGAATCTCGACAATCCGCAAAACAAGCAATTTGTCGAAGCCTTCGTCAAGGCCTATAAGCGCCAACCGTCCATGTACGCAGCGCAATCCTATGATGCGGCCAATCTGCTCGACTCGGCGCTGGCCAAGGTCAAGGGCAATGTGTCCAACGCCGACGCCTTCCGCAGCGCACTCAAGGCGGCCGACTTCAAGTCCGTGCGCGGGGCATTCAAGTTCGCCTCGAACCAGTTTCCGGAAGCGGGCTTTTACCGGGTCGACGTTATCGATGGCGCCAATGGCGCCGAGCTCAAGGCAGTCAGCCCCATTCACATCCAGAAACGGGCCAACTTCGCCGCCGCCTGCCCGCTGAAATAGCAAGGCAGGCACGGTGGCCCGTGCGGGCAGCCGCAATCGGTTCCGCCGATCCGGCTTGCGCGCATGGGCGCTTCTTGAACCCCCGGTGTCGGCACGCGCAGCGCGAGCCAGCGCCCAAGGCATAAGCAGGCCGAAGCGCCCCAGGAGTATTTTTTGAGCCTAGCTCTTTTTATCATCCAGGCCCTGAACGGCCTGCAACTCGGGGTCCTGCTGTTTCTCATGGCGGCAGGCCTGACCCTGGTTTTCGGCATCATGAATTTCGTCAACCTCGCCCATGGCTCTTTGTACATGATGGGCGCCTTCTTTGCCGCCTCCATCTACAATTACACTGGCTCATTCCTGCTGGCGGCGCTCTTGCTGATTCCGGCCATGCTGGCACTGGGGCTGCTCGTTGAATGGGTGGCGCTCAAGAAGCTCTATCAGCGCGATCACCTCGACCAGGTACTGGCCACGTTCGGGCTGATCCTGTTTTTCAATGAGCTGGCCCGCATGATCTGGGGGCCTTCGCCCTATTACATGGAAGTGCCCGAATTTCTGAGCGGCGCCATCAATCTGTTTGGCATTTCCTATCCGGCCTATCGGTTCGTCATCATTACCGCCGGCCTGCTCGTCGCCCTGGGCTGTTACCTGCTGGTGCATAAAACCCGCATCGGCATGCTGATCCGCGCCGGATCCACCAACCGGACCATGGTGGGCGTGCTCGGCGTCAATATTGTCCTGCTCAATTCCATGCTGTTTGCGCTGGGCGCGGTGCTGGCGGGCATCGCCGGCCTGCTGGCCGGACCGATACTGTCGGTTCAGGCCGGCATGGGCGAACCCATACTGATCCTGACCATGGTGGTCATTGTCATCGGCGGCATCGGGTCGATCCGCGGGGCGTTTTATGCATCCTTGATCGTGGGGGTCGTCGACACGCTGGGGCGTACTGTCCTTCCCTCCCTGTTGCGCGGCTTTCTCGAACGCAGCACCGCCGACGTGGCCGGCCCGGCCCTGGCTTCCATGATGATTTACCTCCTCATGGCCTTTGTGCTGGCCATCAAGCCCCAGGGTCTGTTCCCGGTAAAAAATACCTGAGCCCGCGACATGAGTCTTCACACTTCCTCCGCCCGCCCAGCTACAAAAAGCGATTCCCGATGACGCCCTCTTCCCTCGTCCGCCGCAAATGGTCCGCCAGCGCCCTGCTGGCCATCGTGCTGCTGGTGCTGCTGGCCCTGGTGCCGCTGTATGCCGCGGCGACCTCCGATCCTTTCCTGATCACCCTGAGCACCCGTATCCTGATCTTCGCAATCGCCGCCGTCTCCCTGAACCTGATCCTGGGCTACGGCGGCTTGATCAGCTTTGGCCATGCCTTGTTCCTGGGACTGGGCGTCTACACCGCGGGCATCATGAGTTTTCATGGAGTAGACAACGGCTGGCTGCAATTGCTGCTTACCTTGCTGGTCTGCGCCGGCGTGGGCTTCGTAACCGGCAGCATCGCCCTGCGCACCAGCGGAATTTCATTCATCATGATTACCCTGGCATTCGCCCAGATGTTCTTCTTTCTGATCGTCAGCCTCAGCCGTTACGGCGGCGACGATGGCCTGACCCTCGCCAGCGGCAGCCGGTTCGGCGGGCTGTTGCTGACGCAGCCGGGCATATTGTATTTTTCCGCCTTCGTTCTGCTGTGCCTCAGCCTGTATGCCTGCCACCGCCTGGTGCACTCGCGCTTCGGCATGGCGGTATGCGGCAGCAAGCTGAATGAGCGGCGCATGAAAGCACTGGGATACCCGACCTTCCGCTACCGCCTGGCCATCTATGTGATATCGGCGGCGCTGTGCGGCATCGCCGGCCTGCTGTACGCCAACCTGACGCAATTTGCCTCGCCTTCCTATATGTCGTGGACCACCTCGGGCGACCTTATCGCCATGGTGGTCCTGGGCGGCATGGGTACGCTCGTGGGCCCCCTGTTCGGAGCCGTCGGCATGATTCTGGCCGAAGAGTGGCTCAAATCCCTGACCGAGCACTGGATGATTATTTTCGGCCCGCTGATCGTCCTCATCGTAACGCTAAGCCGGCAAGGCCTGGTCGGCCTGCTGCTACAGGCCGAACGGCGCTTTTCCCCCGGGCCGGGGGCGCCCCGTTCCCTCCCCGGCAAGGAGCCGCAATGAGCTTGCTCTCTGTTCAGAAACTGGTCAAGCGCTACGGAGGCCTGGTTGCCACCGATCATTTCGATTTCGACGTGCGGCCCGGGGAACTGCATGCCATCATCGGGCCCAACGGCGCCGGCAAAAGCACCCTGATCACCCAACTGGCCGGCGAAATCAGGCCGGACAGCGGCCAGATTCATTTCAATGGCCAGGACATCACCCGTGTAAAAGTGGAACAGCGCGCCCTGATGGGCCTGGCCCGTTCTTACCAGATCACATCGGTTTTTTCCGCCTTCACGGCGCTCCAGAATGTCATGCTCACAGTGCAGGCGCATCAAGGGCACAGCTTCCGTTTCTGGACGCCGGCCCTCGACCAGTCCGCGCTGGTCAAGCCCGCGCAGCAGGCGCTGGAAAGCGTGGGCCTGGGCGCACGCCTGCATGTGCCGGTGGCCGATATGGCGCACGGCGAACAGCGCCAGCTCGAACTCGCGATGGTACTGGCCGGACAACCTCGCCTGTTGCTGCTCGATGAACCCATGGCCGGCATGAGCCAGGCCGAATCGGCGCAAATGACCGATCTGCTGCTCAGCCTCAAAGGGCGATACAGCATTGTGCTGGTCGAGCACGATATGGATGCCGTTTTCAAACTGGCGGACCGGATCACCGTACTGGTGTACGGGCGCAATATCGCCTGCGGCTCGATCGCCGAGATTCGCGCCAACCCCGAAGTCCGCACCGCCTATCTGGGCGACGAGGCCATGCCATGAGTTCCCTGCTGCTTGACGTCAACCGCATAGAGTCTTCCTACGGCGCCAGCCAGGTATTGTTCGGCATGAGCTTTCAAGTCCGGCTGGGCCAGTTCGTCACGCTGCTGGGACGCAACGGCATGGGCAAGTCGACCACGGTCAAATCCATCGTCGGCCTGATGGCGCCTACGCAGGGATCCATCCAGTTTGGCGGGCAGGAAATCGCCGGCGTTCCGTCCTACAAGGTAGCCCGCGCCGGCATAGGCCTGGTACCGGAGGGGCGCCAGATCTTCCCCAACCTGAGCGTCACCGAAAACCTGATCGCCACCGCGCACAACCGCCAGAAATCGTCATCGCCCTGGTCGCTGGAAAAAATCTATGCACTGTTTCCGCGGCTGCAGGAACGGGCCGGCAACCTGGGCTGCAATTTGTCCGGCGGCGAACAGCAAATGCTGGCCATAGGCCGCGCCCTCATGACCAACCCGCGGCTGCTGATCCTCGACGAAGCCACCGAAGGCCTGGCGCCCTTGATACGCACGGAAATCTGGCATTGCCTGGGCGCACTGAAAGACACCGGCCTGTCGATCATCTGCATCGACAAAAACCTGAACTCCCTGTTGCCGCTGGCCGACCAGCACTACATCGTCGAGAAAGGGCACGTCGTCTGGTCGGGCAGCTCGAATGCATTAAGCGCCGAACGCGAAAAGCTGCAAAGCTATATGGGGATCTGAAATCAGCCCGGCAAGTCCACGCCGGGGAAGATCTTGACCACCGCCGCGTCGTCTTCCGCGCCATGGCCCGCGGCGGCGGCCATCAGGAACATTTGATGCGCCGCTGAAGACAGCGGCAGCGGAAAGGCCTCGCGTCGAGCCGTATCCAGCACGATGCCGAGATCCTTGATGAATATATTCACCGCCGAATGAGGCGTGTAGTCGCCCGCAAGAATATGCGGGACACGATTCTGGAACATCCACGACGAACCGGCGCTATTGCAGATGACTTCGTAAAGCATGTCGGGATCGGCACCCGCCTTGATACCCAGCGCCATGGCCTCGGCCGAGGCCGCTATGTGTACCCCGGCCAGCAATTGATTGATCATTTTCACCGTGGAGCCCTGGCCGGGCGCATCGCCCAGCCGATAAAGCTTTGCGGCGATCGCATCGAAGATGGCCTGGCATTTCTCAAAGGCCTGCGCGCTGCCCGCTGCCATGACCGACAACTGGCCTTCGGCAGCCTTGATCGAGCCGCCTGAAACGGGTGCATCGATATTGAGCAAGTCCATGGCTTTCAAGCGTTCGCCCAGCTGAACCGCGTAAGCGGGCGCCACCGTTGCGCTGCTGATGATTACTCCACCCTTGCGCATCGCCGCCGCCGCGCCATGCTCGCCAAATAAAACAGTGTCCATTTGGCTGGCATCGACCACCAGCACGATCACAGCCTCGACTTTTTCGGCAAGCTGCGCGGGGGTTCGTGCGACCAGCCCGCCCAGGGCGGCAAACCGATCCAGCACCTCGGTGCGCACATCGCAGGCGTAGACCTGGAACCCCGCATTGAGCAAGGCATGCGCCACGCCGAAACCCATAGAACCCAAACCAATGACGCCCACGGCCTGCGTCAACTGCCCTTGTGACTGGCCCATTTACCCTTGCCTCCAGAAAAAGATGAATCGAATCGTCTGTGCAATCTGTTGCCGTTTATCTGCTGCCGCACATGCGCCGCAATCAGTCCCGCTGCTTTTTATATTGTCATGATACGAGCAGCTACGCTATGCTTCAACCATAATTGCTCATTGGGACAAGGTCATGCAAATATTGATTACCGGCGGTGCCGGCCTGCTGGGTGCCCGGCTCGCCAAGGCGCTTCTTGCACAGGCAACGCTGGCCGACGCGCAAGGCAATCAGCAAGCGATATCGCGCATCACTCTGCTCGACGTCATTCCCGCACAAGGGTTCGACGATCCACGCATCAAGACGGTTGCAGGCGACATCTCCGACCCCGAAGTCGTCAAGGCAAACCTTGGCAAAGACACCCAGTCGGTTTTCCATCTTGCCGCCGTGGTCAGCGGCGAGGCCGAGGCCAATTTCGATCTGGGCATGCGCATCAATCTGGATGCAAGCCGGTTGATTCTGGAACGCGCACGCCAAAACGGCAATTGCCCGCGTATCGTGTTTACAAGCTCGGTAGCGGCCTTTGGTGGCCTGCTGCCTGCCCAAGTGCTCGACACCACGCCAACCACGCCGCAAAGCTCCTACGGCACGCAAAAGGTCATGGGCGAACTCATGATCAGCGACTACAGCCGCAAAGGCTACATCGATGGCCGCGCGCTGCGCATGCCCACCGTTTGCGTGCGCCCCGGCGCCCCCAACAAAGCCGCCTCCAGTTTTGCCAGCGGCATCATACGCGAGCCGCTCAATGGCCTTGAAGCAATCTGCCCGGTATCGCGGGAAACATCGCTATGGCTGGTTTCACCGTCCAAGGCTATCGAAAACCTTATCCACGGACACGAAATAGACAGCCAGCTTCTCGGCGCCAGCCGCGCCCTGAATTTGCCAGGCCTTTCTGTCACCGTGGGTGAAATGGCCGCCGCGCTGGAACGCGCCGCCGGCGCCAAGACCGCGCACCTTATACGCTGGCAGGCCGACGCCGCAATCGAACGCATCGTCAATTCGTGGCCCGGCAGCTTCATCACCACACGCGCCGATGCCATGGGGTTCAAGCGCGATGCCAGCTTCGACGCCATCGTGAAAAACTACATCAATGAAGAACTGCAGGGGCGCATCGCCTGAAGTGTCCGTACAATCCCTTCTTTGCCGTCTGAGCCTGCGATCGCACAAAAAACTCAGATGCGAGCGGGGGTGGCGGCCCAGGCGGGGTGAGCGAGCTTGAGTCCGCCGCGGCCGCAGCCTGGATCGGGATGCAAGGGCGCGGTTGTCCGAGCGTCAAGGGTGTCCACAGCCCGGGGGGCTGTGGACGACGCGAGTTCCGCGACCGCCCGATCCAGGCTGCGGCCGCGGGCAGTCCTGGCAACGCCAGGACCGGACGATGCGAGCTCCACCCCGCCTGGGCCGCCACCCCCGCGTCTTAAAAACGCGGATGAAGAGCGGCCACAAGAGCCGCCCCTACGTCGCCAGCTCTGGGCCGCGAAACTGATCTACTCCTTCACCGCGCCTGTCATGCCGGACACGTAATACTCCACAAAGAAGGAATACACCACAGCCACCGGCAAGGAACCCAGCAGCGCCCCGGCCATCAGCTCGCCCCAGTGGTACACATCGCCCTCGATGAGTTCAGTCACGATACCCACAGGCACTGTCTTTACCTCGGTCGACGAAATGAAAGTCAACGCATAGATGAACTCATTCCAGGAAAGCGTGAAAGCGAAAATACCTGCCGAAATCAGCCCTGGCACGGCCAGCGGCAAAATGATCTTCACCAGGATCTGCCAGCGCGTAGCGCCGTCGATCAGCGCGCACTCTTCCAGCTCGTAGGGAATCGAACGGAAATAGCCCATCAAAAGCCAGGTACAAAACGGGATCAGGAACGTGGGATAGGTCAGGATCAGCGCCCAGCGCGTGTCGAACAGACCCAGCTCGAACACGATGGAGGCCAGCGGAATAAACAGAATGGACGGCGGGATCAGGTAGGCAAAGAAAATCCCCAGGCCGACCTGCTTGGACCCCTGGAAACGCAGGCGTTCGATCGCATAGGCGGCAAACACGCTGGCCGCCAGGGATATGAAGGTAGCCACCGTCGACACAATAACGGTATTCACCATCCAGCCATTGAAGGGCGTATTGAACAGCAGCCGCCTGAAATGCTCCAGGGTCGGAGCAACCACCCAGAACGGATTGCTGGTGTGCAGGGCCAGTTCGGCGTCAGACTTGAACGCCGTGATGACCATCCAGTAGAACGGGAAAAGCAGCACGAACACAAAGATGCCTAGCGGGATATACGTAGTGACCCAGCGTCGCGGCAGGGACTGCAGGTAGTCCATGCCTTGCTGCTCATCGGGTTTTTGCTTCTTGCTCATTTGTCACCCCCTTGTTGCCAGGCGCGGCGTTGCAAGCCGAAATACGAGAACATGATAGCGGCCAGCAGGAACGGTATCATCAGTATGGCCAGAGCCGATCCTTCACCCAGCGATCCTCCCGGAATAGCGCGCTGGAACGACAATGTGGTCATCAGGTGCGTGGCATTGAGCGGCCCTCCGCGAGTCAGCACGTAAATCAGCTGGAAGTCGGTGAAGGTGAACAGCACCGAGAATGTCATGACCACAGCGATAATGGGCGTCAGCAACGGCAACGTGACATAGCGAAACTGCTGCCAGGGAGTAACCCCGTCTATGGACGCCGCTTCGTACAGTGCGGGTGAAATTGTCTGCAAGCCGGCAAGCAGCGTAATCGCCACAAAGGGAATGCCGCGCCACACGTTGGCGACAATCACGGAAAACCTGGCCATCCAGGGATCGCCAAGAAAATTGATGTAGTGGTGGATCAGCCCCATTTTGACGAGCGTCCAGCTGATGATCGAAAACTGCGGATCGTAAATCCACCAGAACGCCAGCGCCGACAGCGCCGTGGGTACGATCCAGGGCAATAGAATCATGGACCTGAAAAGGGACTTGAACGGCAGGTTTCTGTTGAGCAAAATCGCCAGCCACAGGCCCAGCATGAATTTCAGGATGCTGGCGACCACGGTATAAAGCACCGTATTGAACAAGGCCAGCTGCGCAATGGAATCGCCGATCAGATAGCGGTAGTTATCCAGCCCGACCCAATGCCCGATACCGCCGATTTTTGTATCGGTGAACCCAAGCCAGACGCCCAGCCCCAGCGGATATGTCAGGAAAACCAGCAGCAACAGGGCGGTAGGCAGCATGAAAAGCAGGCCCAGCACATTGCTGTTGTTTAATGCGCGAGATAGCATAATGATCCTTCATGGAAACCGCCCGACAGCGCCGGCATAAAGCCGGACGCTGCCAGGGGGCAAAACAGACAGTCGCCGAACGAACAGGCCTAAGCCTTGTAGTACCGCTTGGCGCGCTCTGCTGCTTGTGCCGCGGCCTCTTTCGGGGTCTTGGATCCGCTTGCCGCTGCGGCGAACATATCGACCACCACGTAGTCAGCCATGACGGCGGCCGATGCGGGTCCTAAAGGACCGGCATGGCCGTTGTCGATCATGATCGCGGCCGAATCGCGGAAAACCGTCGCCTTGGGATCGTCGGTCCAGACCGGATTAGCCTCGTAAGCCTTGAGCGGCTGGCTGACATAGCCGATGGCGGCTTTCATCCAGGGGTTGTACTGGTTGGCTTCCATCATGAACTGCAAGTAGGCCTTGGCCGCATTCGGATACTTCGAATACTTGAACAGCATCATCTGCGTGATTTGCATCAGCTCGGTGTGCTTGCCCGTGGATCCCACAGGCAGGTGCGCATGTTCAATGTCTTTGGCCATTGCCTGCATTTTCGGGTCGGTCGAATTCTTTGCCGCGTAGTACACGGAAATACCATTGGCCGTAAGGCTGATCTGTCCGTCGAGAAAGGCCTTGTTGTTGGAAGGATCCTGCCATGCCAATGTGCCGGGTATGAAGGTTTTATACAGCTCCTTGGCGTACTCGAGCGCGGCGATCGTTTCGGGCGACTCGATAACAACCTTGCCCTTGGTATCGACCATCATGCCGCCATGCGACCACAACAGCCAGTGCGCGAAGTTGTTGCCGTCGCCCACGGCATGGCCGAACGCAAAGCCCGCCGGCGTGCCTTTGGCCTTGAGCGCCTGGCACAGCTTGAGAAAGCCCGGGAGATCGCTGGGCATGGTGTCGAAGCCGGCCGCCTTGATCATGCTTTGGCGATACACCAGGGCATTGCCGACCACGCCCAGCGGCAGGGCAATCCATTTGCCGTCCTTGGTACCGTACTTTCTGCATACGTCGTACCAGCCACCGTATTTCTTGTCCAGGTAATTGGCCAGGTCCGATACATCGACCAGCTTTTCGGGATATTGCTCCGGGTCATCGAACCAGCCAATGATGATATCGGGGCCGCTGCCGACCCGGGCTGCCACGGCGGCCTTGGGACGCACATCTTCCCAGCCTTCGTTGTCGACTCGAACGGGTATGCCCGTTTGCTCGGTGAATTTTTTAGTATTGGCGGTCCAGAGATCTTCGTCGCCCTGTACGAACCGTTTCCATCTGAGTACGCGCACGCTGGCGCCTTTTTCCGGCGTGTAATTCAGTTTGGTACCCGCGTCGGCGGCGAAGGTACTGCCGCTCACGGTCGATGCCGCAGCGGCGGCTGCCGTAGACACCAGAAAATCACGTCTTGTAAATTTTGTCATGTCTTCCACTCCTTTGGTTAAGGGGGTTATGCCCCCGTGCAAATTGGTCTTGCGCTCTTGCATGCCTCCTGAAATCAGTGTTGCCTTAAAGCCTTGCCGGACTCGGCATCGAATAAATGCGTGCGTTCGTGATCGGGCATCAGGTGCAACGCATCACCCGCCTTGAAATCGTGCCGTTCACGAAAAATCGAAATAAGATCGGTGTTGCAGAACCTTGAATAGACTTCGGTATTGGCGCCAGTGGGTTCGATCACGGTAACGCCGGTTTTGATGCCCTGGTCGCCCGTGGCTATGGTCAGGTGCTCGGGCCTCACGCCATAAATGACGCGCTGGCCATCGACCCCGGCGGCGCCATCGGCGCCCAGCGGTGCCGGCAGGCAAGTGCCATCGGAAAATTCAACCTGTGTGCCGAAACCGCTGCGGCGCAATACGCCGGGAATGAAATTCATGGCGGGCGATCCGATGAAACCGGCAACGAACAGATTGCTCGGGTTATCGTAGATATCGAGCGGCCTGCCGCGCTGCTCGACCACGCCATCGCGCATGACGACGATCTGGTCGGCCATGGTCATGGCTTCGATCTGGTCGTGCGTGACATATACGGATGTGGTGCGCAAACGCTGGTGCAGCTCTTTGATTTCGGCGCGCATCTGCACGCGCAGCTTGGCATCGAGATTGGACAGCGGCTCGTCGAATAGAAACACCTGAGGGTCTCGGACAATGGCACGCCCCATGGCAACCCGCTGGCGCTGGCCACCGGAAAGCTGGCGAGGATAGCGATCGAGAAGCTGGGCCAGGCCGAGGATTTCGGACGCTTTGTCGACGCGCTGCTTGACCGTGGCCTTGTCGGCCTTGGCCAGCATCAGTGAAAAGGCCATGTTGTCGTAGACAGTCATGTGCGGGTACAGCGCATAATTCTGGAACACCATGGCAATGTCGCGTTCCTTGGGCGGCATATTGTTGACCACCTTGCCATTGATCAGGATTTCGCCCTCGGTAATTTGCTCGAGCCCGGCCAGCATGCGCAGCAGGGTCGACTTGCCGCAGCCGGACGGCCCCACCAGCACCGCAAACTGGCCATCTTCGATATCGATGTCAACGCCGCGTATGACTTGCGTGCCGCCAAAGTACTTTTGTATTCCTCGAATTTGCACTGATGCCATGCGATGTTCCTTTGTCTCTGATAATTTTATTTATGGTCATTTACTGCTTGCCTTCCACAACGACATAAGACGGGCGGTCATTGTTCGCCCAATCGACGAGATTCTGGGCCGCCTTGCGCCGCAACTCCTTTTCGGCCACTACCGAGTAAAACGCCGCATGGGGCGACAGCAATACCCGCGGATGCTGCACGATACGCGCATCGATTTCCGGCGGTTCGACCGGCAGGACATCGAGTGCGGCGCCATCGAGTTTGCCCGCATTGAGCGCGGCAAGCAAGGCCTGGACATCGATGACCGGACCGCGAGCCGTATTGACCAGGACGCTGCCGGGCTTCATCAGGCCAAGCAGCCTGGCATTCACAATACCGCGCGTCTGGTCATTGAGCGGGACATGCAATGATATGGCATCGGCCTGCGTAAACAAGTCTTCAATACTAACGCGTTCCACGTAAGCGGGGAAGTCTCCGTCAATAATATAAGGGTCGCAGGCGATGACTCGCTTGAAGCTGTTGCGGCTGATATGCGCCATGCGCTTGCCAATGCGACCGAGGCCAAGGATTCCAACGGTCATGTCGGAAACGCGTTGCATTTTCCCGGTCGAAGTAAAGTGCCAGGTTCCGGCCTTTATATCGCGATCGTAGAAAGCGATGTGGCGCAGCAGCGAAAGCATCATTGCCAGGGCATGCGTGGCGACCTCGCCCACACCATAATCGGGCGAGTTTCCCACCCATACGCCATGGGCCTTGGCATCGGCAACATTAACCGTATCGAAGCCCGCGCCATAACGGCTGACAATGCGTATTTCCGGGCGGGCGGCAAACACCTTGGCATTCACCGGCGCATACTGAACCAGCAGGCCCTGGCAACCCGCCGAAGCGGCGATGACCTCATCTTCGCTGCGGCATTGTGCAACAACGACCTCGACGCCCGCCGCGCGATACAGGGCCTGCTCCAGTTCGAGATCGGGAAAATCATAATCGGTGATCAGAATCTTCATGCCGCATCGACCTCAGTGATTGTCTTTGGGTATGCCCGCGCCGCTCTTGCCGACCAGGAAATCAAGATCCGCTCCCAGATTGGCCTGCTGCACATGCTCGACGTAAAGCTTGACCCAGCCGCGTGCCATCGGCGCGGGCGCCGGCTTCCATGCAGCGCGCCGCTTCGCAAGCTCGGCATCCGAGACATGCAGATGCAGTTTGCGCGCCGCCACATCGAGCTCGACGATATCGCCATCTTGAACCAGCGCCAGCGGGCCGCCGGCGGCGGCTTCGGGCGCAACGTGCAAGACCACCGTGCCATAGGCGGTGCCGCTCATGCGCGCGTCGGAAATCCGGACCATGTCGGTGATTCCCTTGCGCAGAATCTTGGGCGGCAAAGGCATATTGCCCGCTTCGGCCATACCCGGATAACCTTTGGGCCCGCAGTTCTTCAGCACCAGCACGCAATTCTCGTCGACGTCCAGGTTTTCGTCGTCCATGCGCTCGTGCATGTGCTCGCTATTTTCGAATACAACGGCACGGCCTTTGTGCTTGAGCAAGGCAGGTGTGGCCGCCGACGGCTTGATGACGGCTCCGTCGGGGCACAGATTGCCGCGCAGTATGGCAATGCCGGCATCGGCCTTGAACGGATCGGAGTAGGCGTGTATGACTTCGCGGTTCCAGTTGGGCGCGTCTTTGCAGTTATCCCACAAGGTGTTGCCGTTGACCGTCAGGGTGGTGCGATCGATGACCTCGCCCAATTCGCGAATCACGGCGGGCAAGCCACCGGCGTAATAAAAATCTTCCATCAAGTGGCGCCCGGAAGGCTGCAGATCGACCAGGCATGGCAGCTTGTGGCCCAGTTCGTCCCAGTCGTCGAGGTTCAGCTTGACGCCCATGCGTCCCGCAATCGCCAGCAGATGGATGACCGCATTGGTCGAGCCGCCAATCGCGGCGTTGACGCGAATGGCGTTCTCGAACGCGGCGCGCGTGAGGATCTTCGACATGACCAGATCCTGCTTGACCATCTCGACGATGCGCCGCCCCGATGCGCGCGCCAACACATTGCGGCGCGCGTCGACGGCGGGAATGGCCGCATTGCCCGGCAGGCTTATGCCCAGGGCTTCGACCATGCTGGCCATGGTTGAAGCCGTACCCATGGTCATGCAATGGCCGTGCGAACGATGCATGCAGCTTTCGGCCTCGAAAAAATCCTCTTGCGACATTTGCCCGGCGCGCACTTCCTCGGACATTCTCCATACGTCGGTGCCCGAACCCAGCTCGCCCCCGCGATACTTGCCGCTAAGCATGGGCCCCCCCGATACACCAATAGTGGGCAGGTCACAGGAAGCCGCGCCCATCATCAGGGCGGGCGTGGTTTTGTCGCAGCCCATCAGCAGCACGACGCCGTCGAGCGGATTGCCGCGTATCGATTCCTCGACATCCATGCTGGCGAGATTGCGAAACAGCATGGCCGTGGGCCGCAGCATGGTCTCGCCCAGCGACATGACCGGAAATTCAAGTGGAAATCCGCCCGATTCCCAAACCCCGATCTTGACCTGTTCGGCCAGCGTGCGGAAGTGCGAATTGCATGGTGTGAGTTCGGAATAGGTATTGCAGATGCCGATCACCGGCCGGCCGTCGAACTGATCGTGGGGGATGCCGCGATTCTTCATCCATGAGCGATAAAGAAATCCATCGCGGTCTAGCCGACCGAACCATGCCTGACTGCGGCGCAAAGGCTTCTGTTTATCGCTCACTCCGATCTCCTGTGTGGGGTATGACTATTTTTTTTCAAACTTGCGGATTTCCGCAGGCCACCACTACATGGTGGCGCCCAACACCCATGGCGCGAATTCATCTTCGCCGAATCCGTGAAGCTCGCTCTTGCTGCGGTCTCCGGAGGCAATCTCGATGACACGGCGGAAAATCTGCTCGCCCACTTGCTGCACTGTGGCGCCGCCTTCCAGAATTTCGCCGCAATTGATGTCCATGTCTTCGCTCATGCGACGGTACATGGAGGTGTTGGTTGCCAGCTTCAGCGAAGGCGTGGGCTTGCAGCCGTACACCGAGCCACGCCCCGTGGTAAAACAAATGACGTTGGCGCCGCCCGCTACCTGGCCTGTCGCCGACACCGGGTCGTAGCCCGGAGTATCCATGAACACCAGGCCGTGGCTGCGAACCGGTTGAGCGTACTCGACCACATCGGACAAGTTGCTGGTGCCGGCCTTCGCAACCGCTCCCAGCGATTTTTCAAGTATGGTGGTAAGCCCCCCCGCCTTGTTGCCGGGCGAGGGATTGTTGTTCATTTCGCCGCCCATGCGCTCGGTGTACCTTTCCCACCAGTGGATACGGTCGACCAGCTTTTCTCCGACCTCGCGCGATACCGCCCGGCGCGTCAGCAAATGTTCGGCCCCGTAAATTTCGGGGGTTTCACTGAGGATTGCCGTGCCGCCGTGGGCCACCAGCAGATCCATGGCCGCGCCCAGCGCCGGATTGGCGGTAATGCCCGAATAGCCATCGGAGCCGCCGCACTGCAGGCCCACGGTAATGTGGCTGATCGGCACAGGCTGGCGCGACACCTGATTGGCCGCGGGCAGCATCTCGCGCAACAGCTCGATGCCGCGTTCTATGGTTTTGCGCGTGCCGCCCGTGTCCTGGATGGTCATGGTATGCAGGGTGGCGGATTCGGCCAGGTGCTCGGCACCCAGCAGCGATGAAATCTGGTTCGATTCGCAGCCCAGCCCGATGAACAGGACCGCGGCAAAATTCGGATGCCTTATATAGCCGGCGATCACGCGGCGCAGCACGTCGATGCCCTCGCCGTTGGAGGCCATGCCGCAACCGGTTTTATGCGTAATCGGAACAATGCCGTCGACATTCGGAAAGGCATCGAGCGCGTTGCCGCGAAACGCATCGGCAATCTGGCGACAGACCCCGGCGGAACAATTGACGCTGCTGACCACACCGATATAGTTGCGCGTGGCAACCCGGCCATCGGCCCGGACGATGCCATTGAAAGTCAGCGCCGTCGCCGGCTTGCTGTCGGGGCGCACATCGGCACAAAAGGCATAATCGCGCTCGAAGTCGTGCATGGAAAGGTTGTGCAAATGCACGTGCTGGCCCGCGGCGATATCGCGCGTGGCAAAGCCGATGATCTGGTTATAGCGACGCACCGGCTGGCCCGTGGCAATTGCCCGGGCAGCAATCTTGTGGCCGGCGGGAATGGCTTCGGACGCCGCGATGTGCTCGTCGTCAAAGGCCGTGCCTGGCTTGATTTCCCGCGTTGCAATCAACACGTCGTCGTTTTGGTTCAGGCGTATTGCCGCAGGCGCCTGATCCAGCCGGCCGATCGATTCGACCGGTACCGAAATTTCTTGTGCCACCATAACCTCCGCTCATAAACTGAATTCAAGCGCCGCCGACTCGTGCCACTGCTCGGTCGCCAAGGCAAACCTTAATTCGACGCCCAGTCTAGTACACAAACAAATATAGGTAAAGTGGTATTACCAAAATCGCCAAACGGTCTTTGCCTGGCCTGAATACCAGGCAATTCGAATATAGACTCCGGTACAAACTTTAGATCTTGACAAGCGTATTGTCATATGGAATTCTGCGGATACTGGTAAGGCCAATTTACCTATTGAAGTTGCCGAAAATCGCCCGGCATGCGCCTGTGGGCAAACATACAAAAACGGCGATGCCGCAACGCCGGCACAAGGGAGAAAACACTGTGGCACAGCGCAATCATTATGGTTTTTCAAGACGGCACGCCGTCACGACCAGCGGACGGGCAAGTTACTGATGAATACCAAACGTTTTTCCGTCGACCAGCTACAGGGCTTTTCAACAAACCTGCTGCAAGCCGCCGGCATGGCGCCCGAACCCGCCCGCGCCGTGGCCGAAACCCTGATCGAGGGCGATCTGCTGGGCCACGATACGCACGGCCTGGCCCTGCTCGCCCCATACATCAAGGAAATCCGCAACGGCACCATGACCACCTCGGGCCAGGCAAGCGTAGTGTCCGATCGCGGCGCATCGCTGTGCTGGGACGGCCGCCGTTTGCCCGGGCCGTGGCTGGTCAGACAAGGAATGCAGGCCCTCGAGCCGCGGGCGCGCGAATTCGGCAGCGCCACATTGGTAATACGGCGCAGCCACCATATCGCCTGCCTTGCCGCCTACCTGTTGCGCGCCACCGAGCGCGGTTTTGTCATGCTGCTTGCCAGCTCCGACCCCGCGGTCGCCAGCGTTGCTCCGTACGGCGGTACGCGCGCCGCCTTCACACCCAACCCGATTGCCGCCGGTATTCCCACCTCGGGCACGCCCTTTTTGATCGACATTTCGTCTTCAATCGTCACCAATGGGCTTAGCGCGCGCCTGCACAAGGCAGGCCGGCTTTTCGACCAGGAATGCATGCTCGACGCAAACGGCAATCCCAGCCGCGATCCGGGCGTGCTTGCCAGCGATCCACCCGGCACCATACTGCCTTTGGGAGGCCTTGAGTCCGGACATAAGGGCTTTGGGCTGGCACTGCTGATCGAAGCACTTACCGGCGGCCTGGCCGGCCACGGCAGGGCCGATCCCGCCGAGGGATGGGGTGCCACGGTATTCCTGACCCTCTACGACCCCGAGGCATTTGGCGGGGCGGCCGATTTCGCACGCCAGACCGACTGGCTTGGCGAAGCCTGCAGAAACAATCCGCCGCGGCCCGGGGTCGATGCCGTACGCATGCCCGGCGACCGCGGCATTGCCCGTAAGGCCGAACAAACACGCGCAGGTATCGCACTGCATCCCGGCATCCCTCCCGCGCTCGCCGAGTGCGCAAAGCCCTACGGTCTGGAGTTTCCAGCACCGCTCGACAACCCGGAAATGAAGTCTTGAACAAAATGCTCCTGTTTGTTCTACGCAGCCAAGAACGGAATTTTCCATGCCCATCAAAGCCATTGAAACGCAACGGCTCTATCGCCAGATCAGCGACCAGCTTCGGTCGCTGATCCTTGCCGGTGAGTTTCCGGTAGGCTCGCGCCTGCCGGCCGAGCGCGATTTATCCGTGCAATTGGGCGTCAGCCGCCCCTCCTTGCGCGAAGCCCTGATTGCGCTCGAGGTTCAGGGATATATCCAGGTTCACATGGGTTCCGGCATCTATGTTTGCGAGCCGCCGTCGCCCTCCACGGAACAGTTCGACCTGTCCAGCGAGGAAGGCCCCCTGGAACTGATACGCGCCCGGGCGCTGCTTGAAGGCGAGGTTGCCGCCACAGCCGCCAAGACAGGGCGCAAGCCACAGTTCGATGCCATAGCCGAGGCCATCGACATGATGGTTGCCGAAGCCGAGGCAGGCGCCACGCCCATCGAGGCAGACCGGCTGTTTCATGTGCGTATTGCCGAAGCAACCGGCAACAGCGTGCTGGTCGACGTCGTCAAGCGCCTTTTCGACTTTCGCCTGGGCCCCTTGTTCGACCAATTGCACAGCCATTTCGAAACCGCCGAGGTCTGGTCCGAAGCCATTGCGGAGCACCGCAAGATCCTGAAAGCGCTGCGCTCCAGGAACTCGGATCTCGCCCGCGGGGCCATGCAGGAACATATGGGAATCGCTTTCAAGCGGCTCAGCTCCAGCCTGACGCGCGCGCAAAAGCGCCCGGCGGCATCGCGCAACGGCAAAGGAAACAAAACATGAATCCCACCACGAAGGTCGCACTCGTTACGGGTGCCGGTTCAGGAATAGGAAAATGCATTGCCCTGGCCCTGATGGGCGACGGCTATTCGCTGGTCCTGGCCGGACGCCGCACAGCGCCGCTCGAGACCGTGGCGCAGGAAGGGCGGGCATCCGGCGCGCAATCCCTGGTTGTCAGCGCCGACGTCAGCGACCCGGCTTCGGTCCGGGCGCTGTTTGCACGCACCAAAGAAACATTTGGCCGGCTCGATCTGCTGTTCAATAATGCGGGAATTTTCGCGCCCGAGGCCTCGCTCGAAGATCTCAGCTACGAGCAATGGAAGTCCGCGGTCGACATCAATCTGACCGGCTCATTCCTGTGCACGCAGGAAGCCTTCAAGCTGATGAAAGATCAGCAGCCGCGCGGCGGGCGCATCATCAATAACGGCTCCATCTCGGCACACTGCCCGCGGCCTCATGCGGTTTCCTACACCGCCACCAAACACGCCATTACCGGCCTGACCAAGGCAACATCGCTCGATGGACGCAAATACGATATTGCCTGCGGCCAGATAGATATCGGCAATGCGGCCACCAACCTGACCGAAAAAATCGGCAAGGGTGTCCTGCAGGCCAACGGCACGGTTGCCGCGGAACCGACCATGGATGTGCAGCATGTGGCTCGCGCGGTTCTGTATATGGCCAGCCTGCCGCTCGATGCCAATGTCCAGTTCATGACTGTCATGGCCACCAAAATGCCTTTCATCGGACGCGGCTGAGCAATCCACCCCGCAACGCTTGCATCGCACGAAACCAGGCCATCCGCACAATCATGGAAGCCTGCGCAAATTTGTAATAGCAATTATCTATTAATTGATTTAAGTTAATTGACTTTGTATTTTTGAACGTTGACGATATGCTTACAAGCAAAGGTGCACGGGTAAGCTCGCTATCTTTACCGTGCAACCTTTACCGCGTAACCTGACCCGATCCGCGGACAGTCCGCGAATCCGATCCCATCAGATCTTGACCCCAAGGAGGTAGCTCCATGAAAAAGCTTACTACTGCCGCTGGCGCGCCGGTTGCCGACAACCAGAACATCCAGACTGCCGGGCCCCGGGGGCCGGCTTTATTGCAAGACGTGTGGCTAATCGAAAAGCTTGCCCATTTCGACCGGGAAGTCATTCCCGAACGACGCATGCACGCCAAGGGCGCGGGCGCGTTCGGCACATTCAAGGTCACCCACGACATCACCAAGTACACCAAGGCCAGGATTTTCTCGGCGGTCGGAAAAGAAACCCCCGTGCTCATGCGATTCTCCACTGTGGCGGGCGAGCGCGGCGCGGCGGATGCGGAGCGCGATATTCGCGGCGTCGCCATGAAGTTCTACACGGAAGAAGGCAACTGGGACCTGGTCGGCAACAACACGCCGGTTTTCTTCATGCGCGATCCGCTAAAGTTTCCCGACCTGAACCACGCGGTCAAGCGCGACCCCAGGACCGGCATGCGCAGCGCCCAGAACAACTGGGAATTCTGGACCGGCCTGCCCGAAGCCCTTCACCAAATCACCATCGTCATGAGCGATCGCGGAATCCCCACCGGATTCCGCAACATGCATCTGTTTGGAAGCCATACTTTCAGTTTTCTCAATGCCAGGAACGAGCGGACCTGGGTCAAGTTCACCTTCAAGACGCAGCAGGGCATCAAGAATCTTAGCGATGCGCAAGCGGGCGAGCTGGTGGGGCGCGACCGCGAAAGCTCGCAACGCGATCTGTACGAAAGCATCGAGAAAAAAGACTTTCCCCGCTGGACCCTATACGTACAGATCATGCCCGAAAAAGAGGCCGGCACCTATCACCTCAACCCCTTCGACCTGACCAAAGTCTGGCCGCATAAAGACTACCCGCTTATCGAGGTTGGCGTACTGGAACTGAATCGCAACCCCGAGAACTTCTTTGCCGAAATCGAGCAGGCGGCCTTCAACCCGGCCAACGTGGTGCCCGGCATCAGTTTCTCGCCCGACAAAATGCTGCAGGCCCGCCTGTTTTCGTACGGCGACGCACAACGTTATCGCCTTGGGGTGAATCATCATCAAATTCCGGTCAACGCGCCGAAATGCCCCTTCCACAGCTATCACCGCGATGGCGCCATGCGCGTCGACGGCAATTACGGCGGTATCACAGGAAACGAGCCAAACAACCAGGGCGAATGGCAAGAGCAGCCCGATTTCCGCGAACCGCCGCTGTCGCTCGAAGGAGCGGCGGATCACTGGAATCACCGGGTCGATGAAGACTACTTCTCGCAGCCGGGCGCGCTCTTTCGCTTGATGAGCGCCAAACAGAAAAAAGCGCTTTTCGAAAATACGGCGCGAGCCATTGCCGGGGTGTCGAAGGACGTACAGCTGCGCCATATCGAGCATTGCACAAAGGCCGACCCGGCCTATGGAGCCGGTGTAAAGGCGGCGCTGGGGATTTAAAACAGCTGGTTGTAGATACCGTCTTGAAAGTCAATAGGCGGTAGTGTATGGGTGCCCCTTGTGGGCACCCGTTTTCCGAAGACTCACGACGGGCGGCCACAAGGGCCGCCCCTACACTTCATATGGGCGTTGACATTGGCTGGGTTATTGCCAACGGCATCGTCGCATCACAGATAGCTCTTGCCATCCAGATACGCCTTGCGCCAGCGTGTAATCACGGTGCGCTCAGACAAATGGCCCTTTGAATACGGATCTTCGGCAATGAACTGTTCGGCTTGTTCTCGCGTATCGACATCGACGATGTAAACGCTTCCTGAAGCCGCGATACCGTCATCATCCAGCTTGGCGCCGCAGGCTACCAGCAACTCCTTGTGATCCTCCAGGAAATCCAGATGATTATCGCGCAAGGCCTGGCGCAAGGCCGACGCATGGGGTTTATCGAAGGTTTCTATAAGATACGGCATGACTGATCCTCAATAAGGTGTTTGAGAAAATAGCCTGGCCAGTCAATAGTAGTACGAGTATGACTTTTCCGAAACGGCCATACTAAAATGCCTATTCAGACTTGCCATTCCCGTTCCCGATCACCATGACAACCCATTCCACCGACCCTATCGTTGCCATTGCCACCGCCCCCGGACGCGGCGGCATCGGCGTCGTGCGCATTTCGGGACGCGACCTGGGCGCGCTGATCGGCCGGCTGTTCAGCTCGCCGCTGACGCCGCGTCATGCCCATTACCTGCCATTCAACGACGCAGCGGGCAACGCCATCGACGCGGGCATAGCGCTGTTCTTCAAAGGGCCCAACTCCTACACCGGCGAAGATGTCCTCGAACTGCAGGGGCATGGCGGCCCCGCCGTGCTGCGGCGCCTGCAGGAACGCTGCATCGAGCTGGGCCACGACCTTGGCCTGCGCCATGCCGAGCCGGGTGAATTTACCCAGCGCGCTTTTTTGAACGACAGGCTCGATCTGGCCCAGGCCGAGGCCGTGGCCGATCTGATCGATGCTTCGTCCGAAGCCGCCGCCCGCAGTGCCATGGCCTCGCTGAGCGGCGCCTTTTCTGCCCACGTGAATGCGCTGGGCGACCGCATCGTGCATTTGCGCATGCTTGTTGAGGCCACCCTGGACTTTCCCGAAGAAGAAATCGACTTCCTCGAAAAATACCAGGCGCGCGAAACGCTGACGGGCATCCAGGATGACCTTCGTGCCCTCACCCGGCAGGCGCGGCAAGGCATGATATTGCGCGAAGGCTTGCACGTTGTATTGGCCGGGCAACCCAATGTCGGCAAATCCAGCCTGCTCAATGCACTGGCCGGCGACGATATCGCCATCGTGACCCCCATCGCCGGCACCACCCGCGACAAAGTCATTCAGCAAATTCACATCCAGGGAGTCCCCATCCATATCGTGGACACCGCCGGACTGCGCGACACCGACGACACGGTTGAAAGCATAGGCATAGCCCGCAGCTGGGCGGAAATCGAAAAAGCCGACGTCATCATTCATTTGCAGGACGCGCGCAGCCGCAGCGACGCGCTGGACGTTGCCATTACCAGCCGCCTGCCGGCACGCACGCCCGTTCTGGAAGTGCTGAATAAAACCGATCTGCTGGACCGGCTTCCAGGCGCCAACGATCTTTCAAGCGTGGGGTCCGGACAAGTCGGCAGCCAGGACTCCGACACACCCGGCGACCACGGCACGCATCGCGCGTCCAGCCAGCCAGCCATCGCGATATCGGCCAAAACCGGCGCCGGCCTCGATGTGCTGCGACAGAAACTGCTTGATATCGCCGGCTGGAACCCCGGCACCGAATCGCCCTGGCTGGCCCGCGAACGTCATTTGCACGCACTGCAGCGGGCCGACGAACATCTTGCCGCGGCCGCCGAATACGCCAGCCACAACGACCAGGTGCTGGACCTGTTCGCCGAAGAACTGCGGCTGACGCACGATGCCCTGTGTTCAATTACCGGCCAATTCACCAGCGACGATCTGCTGGGCGAGATTTTCTCCAGTTTTTGTATTGGGAAGTGAATCAGCGTCGAGAAACCGGCGGGCTTCTCGACTGTCGCCTCGCTCAAGCACATCGGCTCCTGGCGCCCTTGAACTCATCGATCCCGGCGACCAGGCCCAGGATATCCGGGGTGATCCGGGCCGAATCTGGATGGATCATGCATCCAATAACACACCCATTTCCACCCAATTCTTCATTGGCCACCATTTCTTGACCCATTTACACCTGTTTATGAGGTCGCCTCCAGGCAGCCTCAAACGATTTCTATCCTTCTTTCCACTGGAAAATCTTGCTACCGAACAAAACGGTCGCCGCCAAGGCCATAAACGCCAGTCCAAAATAATGGTTCGCAGCAAGCAGGCATCCCCATCCACTGTTCCGCTCCTGCAGGAATAAAGGCTGCGCACTACGGATCAAGCGGAAACCGACACGACAATCTTTCCCACATGCAGATTCGCTTCCATATAGGCCTTCGCCGCCTCTAGCTGATCGAATGGATAGGTCTTGTCGATCATTGGCCGAATGCGGCCGTCGGCGAACATCGGCAGGATATCGGCGACAAAACCCTCGACGAGAGGCAGGCGCTGTGCCGGCCCGCGCAGCCTGTTGGAAACGCCGAAAAGGGTCAAGCGTTTCGAATGCAGGGCGGCGATATCGATTTCGCTTGTCAATACTCCGTCGACATGCCCCACTATGGCCAGGCGCCCCTCGAAGGCCAGCGTACCAATGCATTCCGCGAACATCGTGCCTCCCACGGTGTTCACGGCAAGATTGGCTCCCCTGCCCTGGGTGGCCTCCATCACGGCATCATGAAAATCGGCGCGCCGGGTGCACAAGCCAAGGTCCAGGCCAAGTTCCTGTAGCCGGCCGATTTTGTCGGCCGATCCTGAAGTGCCGATCACCCTGGCCCCCAGCGCCTTGGCGGTTTGCAGCGCCGCCACGCCCACGCCCGACGACACACCGGTTACCAGCAGCCACTGACCGGCAGCCAAACGTCCCTGCACGACGAGCATGTCGTAAACCACCATGAATGCCAGCGGGATGGCCGCAGCCTCTTCCCATGACAGATTGTCGGGCACTCTCATGGTGTCGGCCGTTTCCACCAGGGAGTATTCAGAAAAGGCGCCACGGCAGCGGCCCATGACCCGGTCGCCCACCTTCAGACCCTCCACAGCCGGGCCAAGCTTCACGATATCGCCGGCGCCTTCATGGCCGGCTGCCTTGATTGTGTCCGACTTGTCATGCTGACCATGGCCAGCCATCAATTCGCCACGGTTCAGACCTGCCGCGCGCACGCGAATCAGCACCTGGTTCGGCCCTGGCTCCGGTATAGCCAATTCACGCAATTCCAGCGATGTATGCGTGTCTATCGTTTTGATTCCATACGACTGCATTGTGTTTCCTTTTCCGAGGCAATACTACGATCCAAACTACTTGCATAGCTGCTGGCGCGAGGGCCTAGGCCGCTTGCGGCTCCAACTGTGGCGCCTCGAGATGCCGGAACACCAGGGCCGAGGCCAGCGTGACAAGGCCCACACTGATGAATGTGATCCGGAATGCCGTCTCCAGGCCCATGCCGGAAAATATCGAAACCAGGCCGCCCCCCATCGACACGCCCAGGCCCATGGCCAGCATCTGCACCATCGAGAACAGGCTGTTGCCTGCACCCGCATCCTGGCTGGACAAGCCCTTGAGCGTAACTCCGTTCATGGCCGCATATTGCATGGAATTGCAGGCCCCGAAAAGGACCAGGATCGAAACTTCCAGCGCCAGCGGCGTACTTGCCGAGAAGGACGCGAAACCAGCTATCGAGACTCCGACAAGCACCGTATTCCAGATCAGGAACGCGTCGTAGCCATAGCGCCTGATCAGCGGAGCGATCCAGCTTTTTGCGATGGTTCCCGCGATCGCCGCCGGCAGCAGCATCAGGCCGGAATGCAGGGGGCTATAGCCCAGATGCAACTGCAGCAACAGGGGCAGCAGAAAGGGTACCGCGCTGGAGCCAACCCGGCACACCAGATTGCCCATCAGTCCGACACTGAAATTGGGTTCGCGGAACAGACTCAGCCGGAAGAGCGGATTTTTCCGGTGCCGCGCATGGGGAATGTACGCCAGCGCGGCGGCCGCGCTGAGCGCGAGCAAGACTCCCGAGATGAGCAGCCTGTGGTCGTGCACAGGACTTTCAACCGCGAGCGAAAACGCCACCATGCACAGGGACAGCAAGCCGCAGCCGATAAAATCGAACGATGGAGCGCCGGATACCGCGTCGCTGGGCAGGAAGCGGCGCACGGCCATCATGCCGGCCAGGCCGATAGGCACATTGATAAGGAAGATCAGATGCCAGGAAAAGGACTGGACGAACCAGCCGCCCATGGTGGGGCCCAGAATAGGCCCCACCTGGCCGGCCACGGAAATCATGGCGAGGGCCGCCACATAGGCCTCGCCCCTGATGGCGCGCAGCACGACGAGCCGGCCGATCGGCACCAGCATCGCTCCGCCGGCGCCCTGGACAACCCGTGCCGCCACCAGTTGCGCCAGGGAATGCGCCCCCGCACAACATAGCGAACCTATGACGAACAACAGGATGGACACGAAATAAACACGCCGCGAGCCGTAGCGGTCGGCGAGCCAACCGGAGGCCGGCGTCAAGAGCGCCATTGTCAGCGTGTAGGCAATGATGATGGATTGCGTCGCCAGCGGCTGGACTCCCAGGCTGTGGGCGATCGAGGGCAAAGCGGTATTGACGATGGTTGTGTCCAGCGTCTGCATGAAGAAGCCGCCGGCGGCTATCCACAGAAGCGCCCTGTGAGGAGAAGTTTTGGACATTGCAGGAAAATGCTGCGAGGGTGCTTGGGAAATCAATTTTAAACAAGGCCATGCTTATCGGGAAGCCCGTTTATTGCATTGACTATCATTGGCATTTCCGATAACAATATCCCATGCTCAATCCCATCTGGCTCCGCACCTTCGCGACCGTGGCCACCTCGCAGAGTTTCACCGACGCCGGCCGCCAGCTCGGCATAACGCAATCGAGTGTCAGTGAACATGTACGCCGGCTCGAAGACAGCATAAGCCGGCGGCTGCTGATCCGCGATACCCATTCGCTCGCGCTCACACCCGACGGCGAAGCGATGCTCATCCATGCACGCATGATTCTGAAAGCCATGGCCCATGCCGAATCGCAGTTCCGCTCGCCCAGGCTGCGCGGCCGGGTGCGGCTGGGCTCATCGGACGACATCGCGCTAGGGCCGCTGCCCAGCCTGCTGGCCGCCTTCCGCAACGCGCATCCCGACGTGGAGCTGCAAATCACCATCGGCATGGCGGGACAGCTTTACGGGCTGCTCAACGCCGGTACCATCGACCTGCTGATCGGCAAGCGGCGCGCGGGCATGCCGCGTGGGATCGCATTGTTCAACAGCCAGCTCGAGTGGTTGGCCAAACCGGACACCGAGGTGGACATGGAACAAGCGCTACCGCTGGTGCTGGCAGCCGAGCCCAGCGTGACGCGAGCCATCGTGCTCGACGTGCTGGCCAAAGCCGGAGCAAGATGGCAAATCGTCTGCACGAGCAGTTCGCATGCCGGCTGCATCGCGGCGGCGCGCGCTGGACTCGGCCTTACCGTGCGTCCGCATTTCCTGACGGGACGGGGCCTGGCGCCGCCACTGAACAGTTCAGCGTTGCCGGCCCTACCGGAAGTCGAATTCATCGCCCTGGGCGCCAAGCACTTGAGCCTGCCCGCCGAAACCCTGCTGCGCCTGCTTCGGGACAGCGAATTGCGCGGCGAGTGGAGCGACGGATAATCGCGCGACCTTCCGTCCGTTACGCCACTCGCCGCGCAGCCGCCAACTGCCGCCCCACCAGATGAGCGTATGCGCCATTCCGCGCCAACAACTGCGCATGCGTGCCGCATTCCACGATGCGGCCGCGGTCGACAACGGCAATGGCGTCAGCCTGGCGGATGGTGGACAGGCGATGTGCGATGATCAGCGTGGTGCGATGGCGCATGAGGCGGGTCAGCGCTTCGTGCACCTGAGTTTCGCTGATGGCGTCCAGATGCGAGGTGGCTTCGTCGAGGATGAGTATGGGCGCATCGCGCAAGAACGCCCGGGCGATGGCAATACGCTGGCGCTGCCCCCCAGACAAGGCCACGCCGCGTTCGCCGACCCGGGTTGCCAAACCCTCGGGCTGCGCAGCGACAAAGTCGGCCAATACCGCGCGCTCCACTGCCAGCGCCACATCGGTGCCGCTGGCATCTGGACGGGCCAGGCGGATATTGTCTTCCAGGGTGCCGTTCAGCAGCCATGTATCTTACGCCACCAGGGCGATGCGGGCGTAGAGCGCTTCCAGCGTCAATTCGCGCAAGTCCACTCCATCGATGCGCAGCGCGCCGCTGGCCGGATCCCAAAAGCGCAGCAGCAGGCTGGCCAAGGTGCTTTTTCCGGCGCCCGACGGGCCAACCACGGCCAGCGTGGCACCCGCCGCAAGGTCGAGGCTTACATTGTCCAAGGCAGGATCATGGCGGCCGGGATAGGTAAAGGAGACGCGTTCGAACGACAGCGGCAGGCCGCCGACCTGCACGGGCGGCGCTTTGGCACCACCTACAATGGCAAGAGGCTCGTCGTGCACAGCACGCAGCCGGCGCGTGGAAGCCAGCGTGTCGGCCAATTGGCGGCTGACCTGGGCGATTTCCGATACGGGCAGAAAGGCCGCGCCGGACAGCAGAATCAATAGCGGCAATACGCCGGCGGCCAACTGGCCTTGCGTCACCCACCACGCGCCGACCGCGGCCACCGACAAGCCACCCAGGCCTGTTGCGATCTCCAGCAGTGCGCCCTGGCGCGATAAGTCCGCAAGCAGCGCCAATCGCACCTTCTGGTAATCGCCGACCATGAGCAAAAACCTCTCCCGGCGCCGGTTCGTAGCCGAAAAGGCCAGCAGATCGGGCAGGCCCTGAATGGTTTCCGCCAGGTTGGCGCTCAATAACCCCAGCGCCTGCCTCGCCTGGCTCCCCATGGCATCGATACGCGCCCGGCTAAGGATGGGCGATGCCGCGGCCCATGCCAGAAAAGGCAATAGCGCCAGCAGCAGGGGCCACCCGACAACCCCCAGAATGAGCAGCACCACCGTGGGCACCAGTACCGCCACAAACGCCGGTGCAACCGTATGGGCAAAAAAATACTCGACCGTTTCCACATCCTGCGTGGCCAAGCCAACCAAATCGCCGGAGCGGCGCCGCAACAGATATGACGGCGCCAGCGCCTCCAACTTGTCATAGAGAGCAATGCGCAATTCCGCCAACAGGCGGTAGGCAATGGCATGCGTCAGCCACGACTCGATCCAGTGCAGCAGGGCGGCCGCAACAGCCGCGGCAAACAGTGCCGCCAGCAGCGCGCCGTAAGGCATGCCGTTCTTGAGCTGGACAATAATCGCCGCGCTCAGGACCGACACGCCAATGAAAGCCGCCACGCGACCAATGCCGCAGACCACCGTAATGGCAAAGTCCCGGCGCCACGGGCGGATAATATCCAGAAGCGTGCCTAACACTTTGCGCATGCCGATCTGCCGGGCCTCCGCATCCAACGGTGTTGCGACAGGGCGCTCGCCGTCGACGGCGGCGGGTCCGGGCTCGGCCGTAGAGGAGCGCTCTCGCGGCCCGTTCGACTCCAGCATGCCGCCGTCCTGCGCACCCATCAGACGCCGGTACAGGGTGTCGCCGGCCATCAGCAAGGCATGCGTACCGGTTTCGACGATACGGCCACCCTCCAGCACCAGAATACGATCGGCATTGATAACACTGGACAGCCTGTGCGCCAGGACCAGCGTGGTGCGCCCACGACTGAGGCGCTCCAATGCCTCCTGGATCTCGGCCTCGTTCTCGGCATCCACCGAAGATAAGGCCTCGTCAAGAATCAACACAGGCGTATCGCGCAACAAAGCACGGGCAATCGTCAGGCGCTGGCGCTGGCCGCCCGACAACTGGGTCCCGCGCTCGCCAAGCACAGTGTCATAGCCTTGCGGCAGGGCCTGGATGAAATCGTGGGCGTTGGCGGCGCGGGCCGCCTCCTCCATTTGCGCGCGCGTTGCGCCGGGCCTTGCCAGAAGCAGGTTTTCCTCCACCGTCCCATGGAACAACATACTGTCTTGCGCCACCACCGAAATCTGCGCCCGTACCGCATTAGGGTCCAGTGTGCGCAGGTCGGCGCCATTCAATTCGACCACGCCGCCTTGCGGGTCGTGCAGGCGCAGCAGCAAGCGCACAAGCGACGACTTGCCGGCGCCGCTGGGGCCGACAATGCCGACTCGCTCGCCGGGCGCCACCGAAAAGCTCAGGCCAGCATGCGTGGCCAGGCGGCCGCCCGGGTACGAGAACTTCACATCCTTGAAGTCGATCGACAATCCGCCGTCGACATGCCGCGGGCCGGGCGCCGCCGCGGCACATTGAGGCGCCGAGCTGGTAGCTTCCAATAGCTCATGCACGCTGGCTGCCGCCGACTGTCCAACCATGCCGCTATGTATCACGGACCTCAAGTCGCGCAGCGGACGGAAAATTTCTGTGCCGGCCATCAGCACGACCAATAGCGCGGCCAGCGTCATCTCGCCCTGAGACACACGCCACGCTCCAGTCGCCAATGCGGCGGCGGCGCCCAGCGTAATGCCCAGATCAGTCACGAAACGCGTGGACACCTCGCGGCCCAGCACTTTGAATGTATTGTCGGACAGGGCCCGAGCTCGCGTGGCCAGGCGCTCGCCCCAGGCGCGGCTTTGCCCGAACGATTTCAGCGTGGGCAGACCCTGCATGGCATCCAGGAACTCTTCGCCAAACACCTTGAAGGCTTGCTGGCGGCCTTGCGCGGCGTCACGGTTGCCGCGATGCGACAACAGAGGCAGGACGAGCGTAATCAAGGCCGCTACCAGCAGCACCGTCGCCACAGGCCAGTCCCACCACGCGATAAAGGCAAAAATCATGACCGGCGCGCAGGCGGCCACAAACAACTGCGGCAGGTAGCGCCCAAAAAATACCTGCAGTTGCTCCACACCGTCCACGACAGCCAGCATCACTCCGCCCGTACGTTGGCCGCCAAACCAGGCCGGCCCCAGTTCCACGATCTTGTCGTGGAGCCGGGCGCGCAAGGTTTCCTGAATACGGGCGGCATTGCGGTTGGCCAAGGTATTCAGCGCGTGTTCGAATGCGCCGCGCAACAGGATGGCAGCAACCGCGCCGGCCAGCGGCGGCCAGAGGCCCTGGATGCCGGCACCGGCAAACAGCCGTGCCAGGAACTGCCCCAGCAGTGCAAACCGGGCAATCCCGGCGGCGAGTCCCAGCACTCCCAGCAACGCGCAAAGCATAATGCGCAGCCGTATGCCCTGCGTCATGGCCCAGAGTTTGGCGTCGAAATACATGATGGCCCAATTGAAACACGCTGGGCGGGCGACCGCGCGGGCCTTATCTCTACACCCAGCTAAACGCACCTAGAATAGCCGAGTTAGAGCATTTTTTGTTCGAGTGTTTATGGCATTCGATGTTTTGGTTGCTTTGGTATTTACGGTTTGGTATATAAAGACGCCGTCTATCGGGGCTTGGGGTCAGGGCCGGCACGGCGTGCTTGATCCGGATCTACCTCGTCCAGGCGGGCGTCGGGCGAACTCGCCCAGCCTCGCGAGGCTGGGCTCAGACAGCGCCCGCCGAAAGCCCCCGCCTTCCCTACGGTAGCATCCGGCGCACGCCTTACGCCGGTCCTGACCCCAAGCCCCGATAGACGGCTCACGTAGTGGCATGCCTGGAATGAACTTGCCGACTCAGCGTATACCTCGATGCATGACCTCAACGTTTCTCTCGGTGCATGACCCCAATGCATCTCTCTCTATGCAAGCCCGTCACGCAGCCGCAGGGTGGGCGGTGCTGTGCAGTCCGGCGGTAGTCCAGCGCCGGGTGCTGACGAAGGGAAGGCGGGGGCTTTCGGCGGGCCCTGTTTGAGCAGTGCCTCGCGTGCGAGGCACTGCGAGTTGGCCCGACGCCCGCCTGGACGAGGCAGACCCGGGCAGTCGGGGTGCGCAGCACCACGACCGCTGGACGTGCCGGACTGCACAGCACCGCCCACCCTGTGGCGTCTTGATAGAGATACGATCGCGCACACAGACAACACAGTCCAAAGCCGCATAAGCCTAAAACGACTCAAAACGAAAGTGACTGAAACACACTCAATGCCGTAAGCACTTGAACCGAAAGTTCTCTAGCACCATTATCCAAGCGGACACCGCAATGCCTTGCAAGCGCCCCTCGGTGAATTTAGAGCACAGGCTCGAATAGTCAGCCGACTTCGGTGAAAGTCCCATAATATGAATTTAAAAAATCAAAATACGGGAAGCCACGATTCAGTAAATCATACCCCCGCCAGACGCTGAAATCATCGCCAGGATGAACACATCAATCCGCGGCTCGATGATTTCATCACTCTTTTTTTGCGTACCACCTTCATTCCTTGCAGATATAAGGTAAGCACAAAGTAATCGATACAAGCCGAAGAATCTGCTTTCTTTCTTCATTTCATTCCGTTAATATATTTCAATTCCCAAATTAAGATTATTAAATCCTAATATTTAGGATTTAATAATCTATCAGCGAGCCTGCACCCGGTCGCATCGGAAAGGAAATTGGATGGATGAACTTTCGTCGACTCTTGTCCCCTATCGCGGCGATGCCACGGCGGTAGCAATACCCTGCGGCAGCGCCAGTCAGCCAGGTTAAAAATGCCTGCGCTGACCATAGGCTTCGCTCACCCGGCATTCCGCTTTGCCGAAGAGTTCGCAGCGCGCGGCACAGGGCATGACTGCTTCCAGGCCGGAACCCTTGCGGAACTGCAAGCGCGCATAGCAAGCGTGAACATCCTCGTTACCGCCCGGATCTGGACTGACGCCCTCCTGGACCTCGCTCCGAAGCTGCGATTCATCCAGGCCTCATCATCGGGAACCGAACAATTCGACACCGCGCGTATCGGCCGTCACGGCGTACGGCTCGCCAGCGCGCAAGGCATCAATGTGCATGCCGTATCGGAGCACGCCATGGGCCTGCTGCTGACATTGACACGCAATCTGAATCTGGCGCATCGCAATCAAGCCCGGCACAGTTGGCAAATGCGGGCCCTGCCGATAGATGCCCGTGAGCAGGAGCTGCATGGCAAAACCATGCTCATAATCGGCCTGGGAGCCATCGGGGCGCGGCTGGCCACGCTGGCCAAGGCTTTCGGCATGCGCGTAATCGGCGTGCGCAGGCAAATCGACGCGCCAATGCCCGATGTGGATCTCGTGATTCCCCCGGAGCGCCTGGATACCCTGCTGCCGCAGGCGGATGTGCTCGCCCTGACATGTCCTCTGACGGAAGAAACACGCGGCATGATCAACGCGGAACGGCTGGCCCTGTTGCCGCGCACAGCCTATCTGATCAACACCAGCCGCGGCCTGGTCGTAAATGAATCGGCGCTCATCACCGCATTGGCCGACGGACAGATCGCCGGCGCAGGCCTCGATTGCTTTGCCGCCGAGCCGCTAAGCCACGAAAGTCCGTTGTGGGATATGGAAAACGTCGTCATCACGCCGCATACAGCGGGAAACATGCGCCTGTACGAACGCCGTGTGGTCGATTTGCTGATCGAGAACATGCACCGCCTGGAATCCGGAGAGATGCCGCTGCGCAACCAGGTCATTTAAAAGCCGCGGCGCCAATCCCGTGGCGCCGGCGGCACTTTGCCAAATCAAGGAGAGGCCAGGTGAAGGTTACCCAAGTAGAAACGCTCTGCTGCGACGCCGGTTGGCGGAATTACTATTTCGTCAAAATCAGTACCGATACCGGAGTGACCGGCTGGAGTGAATATGACGAAGGCTTCGGCTCTCCGGGCGTCACCGCCGTTATCGAGCAGCTGTCCAAGACACTGATCGACCAGCCTTTCCCCGGGCAAGAGGCCTTCTACGCCGACGTATATTGCCGCACCCGCCCGGCCGCCGGCGGCGTGGTGGCCGAAGGCATAGGCGCACTGGAAAATGCGCTGCTGGACGCCAAGGCCAAGGCCTTGGGTGTTCCGTGCTACGAATTGCTGGGCGGCAAGATCCGCGATTCGCTGCGCGTGTACTGGTCGCACTGCCCCGCCTGGCGCATCAATCACCCCAAATATTTCAAGCCGCCCGTCACCGATCTCGACGGCGTCCAGGCTATGGGCGCGGAAGCCAGGCAGCGCGGGCTCACGGCACTGAAGACCAATCTCTTCCTGTTCGACGACGGCCCGGCCCACGCCTGGCGCCCCGGCTTTGCCGCCCCCTTCTATCCCGAACTCAATGTCGACAAGCGCGTGATCCGCAATCTGCGCGACAACATCGAGGCCCTGCGCGATGGAGCGGGGCCCGACATGGACATTTTGCTGGACCTGAATTTCAACGCCAAAACGGAAGGGTACCTGAAGCTGTTGCGCGCGATTGCCGACCAGGACATCTTCTGGGTCGAAATCGACAGCTACAGCGCCGATGCCCTGGCCTACATCCGCAACCATAGCCCGCATCCGATCAGCTCATGCGAAACCCTTTTCGGCGGGCGCGAATTCCTGCCCTTCTTCCAAAAAAACGCGGTGGATGTCGCTATTGTGGATGCTGTATGGAACGGCGTATGGCAATCGATGAAAATCGCCAACCTGGCCGAAATCCACGAGGTAAACATCGCGCCACACAATTTCTACGGCCACCTCTGCACCCTGATGAACGCGCACTTCGCTTGCGCGACACCGAACTTTCGCATCATGGAGACCGACATCGATCGCCTGGAATGGGACGACGACTTGTTTACCCACGCACCCGAATACAAGAATGGCCACCTTATCGTTCCCGATCGTCCGGGCTGGGGAACCGACCCCATCGAAGACGCCATTCGCGCCCATCCTCCCAAAACCGGCGGCGGCCTGATTCAACCCCGGCCGCGTCTATAGCCACACATTCCGGCCTCTTTTCACCAAACCATTATTCCCTCGCACTAGGAGATTCTCATGATGAACAATTGGGTAGACACGCTGACCAATATGCGCAAGGCCGGCAGTGCCTTTGCGGAAAGCAATCCCGCCGTCGTAACGGCATACCGGGGGCTGAACGAAGCGCTCGGCCAGGGCAAGGCCCTGGATGCCAAGACCCGCGAACTGATTGCATTGGCCGTGGCCGTCACCACCCGTTGCGACGGCTGCATTTCGTCGCACGCGGCCGCCGCCCAAAAGGCCGGCGCAACCATCGAGGAAGTCAGCGAGGCCCTGGGAACCGCGGTAGCCTTGAATGCCGGCGCCGCATACGTATATTCGGTACGGGCCATCGAAGCGTTCGGCCAGTTCGACAAATAAAGCAGGCAGCAACACAACTCCATTTCAAACAACCTGAAACCGCCACACTGACAGGGCGGCGAGGAGACAAGCCATGAAAAAAAACAGAGTGTTCCGCATCAGCGCCGGCCTGGCATCGGCAATTACCGCCGCATCCATCCTTTGGCCTGCAAGCGCGTCGGCAGCCTGGCCTGCCGACAAACCCATCCGCATGATCATCCCGTATGCGCCCGGCGGAGCAACCGATATTCTCGGACGGGCGGTTTCCGCCAAACTGGCGACCCGGCTGGGCCAGAACATCGTCGTCGAGAACAGGCCAGGCGCAGGCAGCATGCTGGGCTCGCAACACGTCAGCCGCTCGCAGCCCGACGGCTACACCCTCCTGCTTGGCAGCATTTCCAATGTCCTCAATGCCTACTTTTACAAAGATCCAATCTACAACATCCGCACCGATCTGGAACCCGTCACCCAGATCGTTTCCGTTCCCAACTATCTCGGCGTCAACAAGTCCGTACCCGCAAAATCGATCGCCGAGTTGATCAAGCTGGCCAAGGACAAGCCAAATTCGCTTAGCTGCGCCGTCTCGGGTATTGGATCATCGCCTTATCTGTCCTGCGAGCTGTTCAAAATACTGGCGGACGTGAAGATCATCAATGTTCCGTTCAAGGGCGGTGCGCCGGCCATTCAATCGACCATCGGCGGCCAGACCACCATGTTCTTCGCCAATGAAGCGATGCCCTACATCCAGGCCGGCCAGGTCCGTGCCCTGGGAGTAACCACTGCCAAACGCACACCATACCTGCCCGACGTACCGGCGATTTCGGAAACCCTGCCCACGTACGATGTCACCGCGTGGTACGGTGTATGGGCACCGGCAAAGACCCCGCCGGAAATCGTCAACAAGCTGAGCAGCGAAATCGCGGTGGTGCTGAAAGACCCGAGTCTGCGCCAGGTATTTGCATCGTTGGGCGCCACGCCTGTCGATAGCAACCCCCAGGCCTTCAAACAATACATCAATGCCGAACTCGACCGGTGGCAAAAAATCACCCAGCAAATGAAAGTCATCCCGCAGTAATTTCGCAAGGAACCCGTCATGCAACGATTAGCGGACTGCATCACACATTGGGCTCGCAGCACGCCCGAAAACACCGCCATCGCCGATGCGCATGTCTGCTGGAACTACCGCGTGCTGGAGCAAATGGTGGACGAGGCCGGGCGATATCTCCTGGCAAGCAATATTCGTCCAGGCGACCGCGTTGTCATGATTGGTGAAAACAGTGCCGCCCTGGCGGTACTGATCCTGGCCGCCGGACGGGTCAATGCCTGGGCCGTGCTCGAGAACGCCCGGCAGGCTCCCGCCGAGGTGGACGCGGTTTGCGAACACGCCCAGGCGCGGCGCATCATCTACGTCGTCGACAATTCTTCAAGCGCGCAAGAACACGCCGACCGGCATGGGGCCATAGCCCAGGCAACGCCTTTCGGCCGTATCGCTCTCGGCGCCCTGAATGACGATTGCGAGCGCGAGCCGGTGCATGAGGAGCCCCATCGCCAGGTCGCGGCGCTGATCTACACCACAGGCAGCACCGGCACACCCAAAGGAGTGATGCTCACGCATGCCAACCTGCTGCATATCGGTGCGCTGATGAGGGATCTGCGCCGCGTGACTCCAGCCGACCATGTTTATGGCGTGCTGCCCATTACCCATGTCATGGGTTTGTCTTCGGGCCTTATCGGCACGCTGTCGGCGGGCGCGCGCATCACGCTCATTCCGCGCTTTTCGGTTCAGCCCTGTCTGCAGGCACTGCAACGCGACGGCATCACCATTCTGCAAGGCGCGCCGGCAATGTTCGCCAAGTTGGCCAAATCGGCCGAACCCGGACACCGGATCGATGCATCGCTACGCTTTATCGCCGTAGGCGGCGCGCCCCTTGATCCGGCGTTGAAAACCGAAGTCGAAACGGTATTCGGCCTGCCCCTGCATAACGGCTACGGGCTGACGGAAGCCTCGGCCTCTTGCTGGACACGAATAGACCTCGACAATCCCGACAGCGCGGTGGGGCCGCCCAACCCCGGCATGGAAGTACGGATATGGAATGCCGCCGGCAAACAGGTGGCCGACGGTGAAGTCGGAGAACTCTGGGTACGCGGTCCCTGCGTCATGAAAGGCTACTACCGCGCGCCCGACCTGACCGCCAAGGCCTTGACGCCCGACGGCTGGTTCAACACCCAGGACTTGGCCAGCCAAAGGCCTGACGGGCGCATACACATCGAAGGCCGAACCAAAGACCTGATCATTCACTCGGGCTTCAACGTCTCTCCGCTGGAGGTGGAAACAGCTTTGAATGCCCACGCATCGGTACAGTATTCGGCCGTACTGGGCTACATGATCGACGGCAATGAAGAGATCATCGCCATCGTCGAGCCCATCGCCAACAGCTCGCTTGCCGAGGACGATTTGCGGCGGTTTCTGGCACCGCGCCTGTCCCCTTACAAACGGCCGACGCGTATCCTTTTCATGCAAACGCTGCCTGTTGCCCCGAACGGCAAAGTACTTAAACACCAACTACGGAAAAAACTGGGAGAAATGCTGTGAACAACGCGGTCACCTATGAATCGAAGGACGGAATTGCCGTCATTTCCATAAACCGCCCCGACCGCATGAATGCGATCGGCCCCGAAGTCGAGGCCGGCCTGGCACAGGCCTGGCAGCGCCTGAACGACAGCAGCGAAGACCGCGTGGGTATCCTCACAGGCGTAGGCAACAAGGCCTTTTCCGCAGGCAAGGACATGCACTCCGAAGCTCCGCCCGACTACCGCAGTTTTACCCCAGGCGTTGGCGTCATTCTTGAGAAACCACTTATTGCCTCGGTAAGCGGGTGGTGCATCGGCGGCGCAATCGTGCTCGTGCAAATGTGCGATTTGTGCGTGGCCACGGAAGACTCGCGGTTTATGTACCCAGAGGCAAAAATGGGATTTGCCGGCGGCATGATTGCATCGTTGGCGGCCCGCATACCGCACAAGATCGCCATGGAATTGATGCTGCTGGGCGAACCCCTCAGCGCCGAGCGAGCCTATCAAGTAGGGCTGGTGAACCGGCTTGTGCCGCCGGGACAGCATATGGAAGAAGCCATGAAACTGGCTCGCCGGCTTGCCGACAATGCGCCCCTGGTCATGAGCATGCTCAAACGCTTCGCTGCCGCCACCATTCCCCGCAGCCCCGTGGAAACTGCCGGCCACGCATGGCGGGAAAACGAACGTGTGTTCCAAAGCGCGGATTTTCAAGAGGGCCTGAACAGCTTCAAGGAAAATCGCCCCCCGAAATTCAATGGCCGTTGAACCCATTCACCCAAACCGTTTAGGAGAGCCCGATGTTCAAGGCATTACTGCTTACACAGGAAGAAAAAGCCACCAAGGCGGCAATCACTCAAGTAAGTGAAGATCAGTTGCCCGCGGGCGACGTCACCGTGCGTATTCAATACTCGACGCTCAACTACAAAGACGCCCTGGCGATCACCGGACGCGGCCCGGTCGTGCGCAGCTTCCCGATGGTGCCTGGCATAGACTTCGCCGGCGTTGTCGAACATTCCGGCGATCCAGCCTTTGCGGCCGGCACCAGCGTCTTGCTCAACGGCTGGGGCGTGGGCGAAACGCACTGGGGCGGTCTGGCCGAGATCGCACGCGTTCCCGGAAAATGGCTGCTGCCAGTTCCCGCGGGGCTGACGGCCCGGCAATGCATGGCATTGGGCACCGCCGGATATACCGCCATGCTTTGCGTGCACAAGCTCGAGCAACACGGCCTGACTCCCGCAAGCGGTCCCATACTGGTGACAGGCGCCAACGGTGGCGTCGGCAGCACCGCAATTGCAATTCTGGCTCGGCGCGGCTTCGAGGTGGTCGCTTCCACCGGCCGCCCGGACGCGCATGACCGTCTGACGTCCCTGGGCGCCAACCGTATCATCGACCGCCAAACGCTCAGCCAGCCGGGCAAGCCTTTGCAAAAGGAAAATTGGGCCGGTGCCATCGATAGCGTCGGCAGCCAGACCCTGGCCAACATCTGCGCCGCCATCCGCTATGACGGTATTGTCGCCGCCTGCGGCCTTGCACAGGGCATGGACTTTCCCGCAACCGTAGCCCCCTTCATCTTGCGCGGCATCACGTTGGCGGGGGTCGACAGCGTTCACGCCCCGATGGAACGGCGCCGTTCGGCCTGGAGCGATCTGGCCAGGACAATCCCGCTGGATCAACTGGAAAGCATGATCGAAGAAGTGCCTCTGGAGCGCGCCGCGGATCTTGCCATCCCGCTTCTGGCAGGTCAACTGTCCAAGGGCCGGGTCCTGGTGCGAGTCCAGGATGCAAAATAGGAGCGCGTTCCTATGCAGGGCAATATCCACCGTTTACGAAATTTCGTGGCCACGGCCACGCTCATGGCCGATCAGGCTTCGCCGGAGCATGTGCCTCACCCGGACCTGCTGGCGGCGTTCCGGGAACTGATCGCATTCGACGACTGGCTTCCCGACACGTGCTGCGCGCCGCATCCCCTGCACTACCAGCAATACCTTTTGCATTGCGACCCTCTCGAGCGTTTCTCGCTGGTCAGCTTCGTCTGGGGTCCCGGACAGTCCACGCCGGTGCACGATCACACTGTCTGGGGGTATATCGGCATGCTGCGCGGCGCGGAAATAAGCCAGCGCTTCCGCCGCAACGCGAGGGGCGGGTACAGTGAATGCGGCGCTGCACGGCGCCTTGAGCCAGGCAAGGTGGAAGAGCTGTCGCCTATTGACGGCGACATCCATAAAGTATGGAATGCGCATGCCGATGCCGCTTCGATCAGCATACACTTGTATGGCGGAAATATCGGTGCAATCACCCGAAGTGTGTTTGATCCGGCCACCGGCGAGGCCAAGAACTTCATATCGGGCTACTCGTCGGCAACCCTTCCCAATTTATGGGACCGCTCGGCCTCGATCCGCACGGCGGCGTGACAGCGCCGCATACCTCCGGAATCAGCGGGCATTCATGGTATCTTCTTTATTCTGAATTCTAGGAGCCTGGTAGATGGACAAGACGCTGCTAAAAGGCTTGATGGTTCTCGAAGCAGTTACCGACGTCGAAAACCAGCCTAAAACCATAGACGAACTCGCAGCCCGTGTCGGCCTTACCCGCAGCAACACACATCGAACCCTGCAGACGCTGGTGCATGCCGGCTACGTGATCAAGGACGAAGAAGGCGGTGCCTACCGCGGCACGATTCGTCTGTTCGAACTGGGTGCGCGGCAACTGGCGCAACTCGACGTCCGCAAACTGGCTTCACCCGCCATGCGCATACTTGCGGACAAAACAGGCGAAACGGTGCACCTGTCGGTGCTCGATGGCATCGATGTGGTCTACATCGACAAGATCGACTGCCCTCAGCCCATACGCGCCTATTCCATGGTGGGCGGCCGCGCGCCCGCCTACGCGGTGGCAACGGGCAAGGCCTTGCTGGCTTATCAGCCGGAAGGGTATCTGGAGCGCTTCGCCAGCGCACTGGCGACGCACACCAAGGTTACCCTGACATCGCTGCCTGTGCTCAAAGAAGAACTGCGCAAGATCGTCCGCACCGGATACGCGGTGAATCGCGGCGAATGGCGGGACGGCGTGGGCGGCCTGGCCGTCGCGACCTTCAACAGTCTTGACCAGCCCGTGGCGGCGGTCGGGATTTCCGGCCCGCTCGACCGGCTTACTCCCGCACGCATGAAGCAGTTCGTGCCGGACGTCGTGGCGTGCGCCAAATCGATTTCGCGCAGCATGGGATACCAGCACGGCTTTCTTGACGAATAGCCGGCACACATTCTGATATTTGCCCAAATGCCGACCCCTTTGACCGAATGGCACGCCAGATTATCGCTTTCCTTCTCGCGTCACGATTCAAATAAAACCGTACTTTCCGGGAACCGGCACGAGGGCCCTTTGTTGGTGCAGAAAGCCCTCTATCCTGAAGGGCCGAACGTCTGCCACGTTGCGATATTGCATCCGCCCTCCGGCATCGCCGGCGGCGATGCCCTGGCAATCGATATTCACGCGGACCAGGGCGCCCACGCCCTGCTGACCACCCCGGGAGCCACGCGCTGGTACAAGTCCAATGGCCGACATGCCTCGCAGACGGTCGACCTCCATTTGGGCGCCGAAGCGCGGCTGGACTGGTTGCCGCAGGAAAATATCTTTTTCGAGCAGGCGCAGGCCACTTCCTCGACCCAGTTGCACCTGCAAAACGGTTCCCGCGCGATAGGTTGGGAAATCACCCAACTGGGCAGCGTTGCCGCGCAGCCAGCATGGGCGGCAGGCGCGGTGCAGCTTAATACCCGCATTCTGCTGGACGAACGTCTTATCTGGCTGGATGCCGGTGAAATTCATGCCGACGGCCTGCTTCGAACCACGGCCAATGGGCTGGCGGGCTTTCCGGCGATGGGAACGCTATGGGCCTTTGGACCGAGCCTGGAATCCGGGCAAATCGACCGCCTGGCTCAAACCCTGCCCTGGAGTGACGCGTTGCGTGCCGGCATCACCTGTCTGCCGCAAAAAAACGAACAAGGCCTGTGCCTGGTACGGGTATTGGGCCGGCATGTGGCCGATATCAAGGCCTTGCTCATCGAATTGTGGATGGCGCTGCGCCCTGCGTTGCTTGAAACACCGGGGCAATATTTGCGTCTCTGGAGTACATGAACAACGCTTTATTGCGCCATAATAAGCTGTGTTTGGCCACGCTGAAATACTACACTGTACCGATACCCAACAGGAATCCCTCCATGGAATTGACCCCGCGCGAAAAGGACAAATTACTGATTTTTACCGCTGCCCTTCTGGCCGAAAGACGCAAGGCCCGCGGCGTAAAACTCAACTATCCCGAATCGATTGCCCTGATTACCGCTGCCCTGCTCGAAGGTGCCCGCGACGGCCGTACCGTAGCCGAACTCATGCATGAAGGTACCCAGGTACTGTCGCGCGCCGATGTCATGGAAGGCGTACCCGAAATGATTCCCGATATTCAGGTTGAAGCAACCTTTCCCGACGGAACCAAGCTGGTTACCGTGCACAACCCCATTATTTAAGACCTGCCCGTTCTTACTCTTTTATGGAACTCCCTATGTCAACTCATACTACCTTGCGCTCCGTCGGCATTTTTTCCGCCCGCGCCCTTGGCCTGGCTCTTGTGACAGGGGTCGCTTCAGCGCATCCCGGACACGAAGTGTCCAGCAATATGTTTCTGTCCGGCCTGATACATCCCCTGACCGGTTTCGATCACCTGTTCGCCATGCTGGCCGTCGGACTATGGAGCGCGCTCGCGCACAAAAACCTGCGGCAGGCCGCCTGGACACCCGTCAGCTTTCTCTGCCTGCTGCTGGCTGGGGCTTTCATGGGAATTGCCGGCCTGCGTCTGCCGGCCGTCGAACCCATCATCACGGCCTCGGTGCTGGTCCTGGGCCTGCTCGTGGCCAGCCGTCTATCTCTGCCAACCTGGGCCGGCGCGGCGCTGGTGGGGTTTTTCGCCATTTTCCACGGTATGGCGCACGGCTCCGAGCTGCCCGAAAGCGGTAGCGCGCTGGCCTTTGTGGCAGGGTTCATGCTGACGACTTTCTCGCTGCACGTGGCGGGCCTGGCGGCGGGTTTCAGCCTGAAACAGCACAATGTATGGTTGACGCGCCTGGCGGGCGGCGCCATTGCCTTGTATGGGGTGTCGCTGGCATCGGCACTGGCCTGAAGCGACCCGTTTTTTTAGGATAGCGACATGATTCCAGGTGAAATCCTTGCCGAACCCGGCCAAATAGAACTTAACGCCGGCCGCAAAACGTGTGTGGTCGATGTGGTCAATACGGGCGATCGCCCGGTACAGATAGGCTCGCACTATCATTTTGCCGAAGCCAATGCCGCGCTGAAATTCGACCGCAGGGCCGCGCGCGGTTTTCGCCTGAATATTGCCGCGGGCACGGCGGTGCGCTTCGAACCGGGACAGAAACGCACGGTGGAACTGGTTGCCGTCGCCGGCGAACGCAAAATCTACGGGTTCAATGGCGACGTCATGGGAGCGCTCTGATGGTAACCATATCGCGCAGCGCTTATGCCGAAATATTCGGCCCCACCACCGTCAACGGCAAGGGCGACCGCGTACGCCTGGCCGATACCCAGTTGCTCGCCGAAGTCGAAAAAGACTACACCATTTTCGGCGAGGAGGTTAAATTCGGCGGCGGCAAGGTCATCCGCGACGGCATGGGGCAAAGCCAGCGCATGAGCGCCGACTGCGTCGATACCGTGATCACCAACGCGCTGATCATCGATGCGGTAAGCGGCATCATCAAGGCCGATATCGGCATCAAGAACGGCCACATATCAGGTATAGGCAAGGCCGGCAATCCCGATATCCAGCCGGGAGTCACCATTGTGGTCGGCCCGGGCACCGAGGCCATCGCCGGCGAAGGCATGATAGTGACGGCGGGCGCCATCGATAGCCATATCCATTTCATTTGCCCGCAGCAGATCGAAGAAGCCCTGGCGACCGGGACCACCACCCTGATCGGGGGCGGCACGGGTCCCGCTACCGGCACGCTGGCCACGACATGCACGCCCGGCCCCTGGCATATTCATTCCATGCTGTCGGCGCTGGATGCCTTTCCGGTCAATATCGGCTTGCTGGGGAAAGGCAATGCCAGCCTGCCGGGTCCTTTGTTCGAGCAGGTCAGCGCTGGCGCAATCGGCCTCAAACTGCACGAAGACTGGGGCAGCACGCCTGCTGCCATCGACTGCTGCCTGTCGGTTGCCGAGCGGACCGATATCCAGGTCGCCATACATAGCGACACGCTGAACGAATCCGGCTTCGTCGAAGCCACCTTCAAAGCGTTCAAGGGCCGTACCATTCACTCATTCCATACCGAAGGTGCGGGTGGCGGCCATGCTCCCGATATCATCCGCGCGGCGGGATTGCCCAATGTCCTGCCGGCTTCCACCAATCCGACCATGCCGTTCACGGCCAATACCATCGACGAGCATCTGGACATGCTGATGGTCTGCCATCACCTGAACCCCTCTATCGCCGAAGACCTGGCCTTTGCCGAAAGCCGCATTCGCCGCGAAACCATCGCCGCCGAAGACGTGCTGCACGATTTGGGCGCCTTTTCCATCATGAGCTCCGACTCGCAGGCCATGGGACGCGTGGGCGAAGTGGTTTTGCGTACCTGGCAAAGCGCCGACAAAATGAAAATCCAGCGTGGCGCACTGCAGGGCGACAGCGCTCGCTCCGACAACCAGCGCATCAAGCGCTACATTGCCAAATACACCATTAATCCGGCCATCGCCCACGGCATTTCGCACAAGGTCGGATCCATCGAGGTGGGCAAGCTGGCCGATATCGTGCTCTGGCGCCCGGCCTTTTTTGGCGTGAAAGCCAATCTGGTGCTGAAAGGCGGCATGATCGCTTCAGCCACCGTGGGCGATCCGGGTGCCTCCATTTCCACCCCGCAGCCGGTACACTCGCGCCCCATGTTCGGTTCATTCGGCAAGGGCTTGAAAACTTCCCTGACCTTCCTCTCACAAGCCGGCATGGAAAATCCCGCCGTCCACGCCCTGGGGTTGGTCAAAACCCTGGAAGCCGTGCACGGCTGCCGCACCGTCTCCAAGAAAGACATGGTGCACAACGACTGGCTGCCCCATATTACGGTCGACCCGCAAACGTACCAGGTCATGGCCGACGGCCAGTTGCTCAGTTGCGAGCCCGCCAAAATACTGCCCATGGCGCAGCGCTATTTTTTATTCTAAACATGCGACTCATCAAAAAATACCTGCGCGGAGTCACGGTCGCCAAGGCCCTGACCCGCCATGCCCCCACAGTGATCCTACCCTTCGAGGCACGACGCCGCAGCCGCCAGAAAATCACCCTCGATACGGGAGAAGAAGTCGGACTCCTGCTCGAACGCGGCACAGTCTTGCGCAATGGCGATATGCTCGTTGCCGACGATGGAAAATTCATTCTGGTGCAAGCCGCTCAAGAAACCGTCTTGCGAGTTACGGCCAAAACACCAACCCAACTCACACGCGCCGCCTACCATCTGGGCAATCGCCACATCCTGGTCGAAATCGGGCCGGGTTATTTGCAGCTTGAACACGATCCAGTCCTGGTAGATATGCTGCGGCACCTGGGCGATATAAGCGTCGAAACCATCGAACACGTGTTCGAGCCGGATGCCGGTGCCTACGGCGGCGGCCACAAGCACGGGCATGACGAAACCTTCGAAGAAGATTACGCACTGGCGCAAGCCGCCTACACGGCTCGCGAAGCTACGAACGATCACGGGCACTCGCACAGCCATTCGCATCATCACCACAAGCACGAATAGGCTCGAACCATGAATACGAGCCAACTGGCCGCGCTGCTGCAACTGTCTTCTCCTGCACTTCCCATTGGCGGGTTCAGCTATTCGCAGGGTTTTGAAGCCGCGGTCGACCAGCAGCTCGTCAGCGACGAATCCAGCGCCAGCCGCTGGATCGAAGACCAGCTCACGGTGGTCATGGCTCAGTGCGACGCCCCCGTCTGGATGCTTTTATTCGATGCCTGGTCTACCCGGGACTTCGTTCAGGCCAGCTATTGGAACGACTGGTTCCACGCTTCACGCGAAACAAATGAAATGCGCAGGGAAACCGAACAAATGGGCTGGTCGCTGGCCAAGCTGGCTTCTGATCTGAACTGGGGTGAAAAGGCCGCCCTGTCGCATCTGCTCCAACATGACCCCATCACCTTGCTCGCCGCCCATGCCTTTTCCGCCCACGCGCTGACTTTGAACCGGCAGGACGGCCTGACGGCCTGCCTGTTTTCCTGGCTTGAAAACCAGGTCATGGCCGCCATCAAAACCATTCCCCTGGGGCAGGCGGCAGGCCAGCGCATTCTGAATCAATTGCGCCAGCTTATTCCCGACGTTATCCAGCAGGCGGAAATTCGCGCCGCCGATAGCCCTCCGCATATATGTTCCATGGGTCCCCAACTGGCAATTCTGTCATCCCGCCACGAGACTCAATACTCCCGCTTGTTTCGTTCGTAAAGGATATCCATGTCCAAGCCCCTCATTTCTTCCGCGGCACGGACCAAAACACTTCCTCCGCTGCGGGTCGGCGTTGGCGGTCCGGTTGGTTCAGGCAAAACCACTTTGCTGGAAGCCTTGTGCAAAGGCATGTCCCGCAAATACGATCTTATCGCCATCACCAACGATATCTACACCAAGGAAGATCAACGCCTCCTGACCATTTCGGGCGCCTTGCCCGCGGAACGCATCATGGGGGTTGAAACGGGCGGCTGCCCCCACACCGCCATTCGTGAAGATGCGTCGATCAATCTTGAGGCCATAGACCGCATGCTTGCCAAGTTTCCCAACGCCGACATCGTTTTCGTGGAGTCGGGCGGCGATAATCTCGCAGCAACTTTCAGTCCCGAACTTTCCGACCTGACCCTTTACGTGATCGACGTCGCCGGCGGCGAGAAAATCCCCCGCAAAGGTGGCCCCGGCATTACCAAATCCGACTTGCTCATCATCAATAAAATCGACCTGGCGCCCTATGTCGGCGCTTCTCTCAAGGTCATGGAGGAAGACGCCGGACGCATGCGCGGCGACCGCCCCTTTGTCATGTGCGATCTGAAACACCATATCGGCCTTGCAGACATCATTTCCTTCATCGAGCGCGAAGGGCTGCTGTCAACCTCGGCCTCAGCCGCCTGACCGCCATGTCTCTGGTACAGCGCCTGCCCGAAAATGCCCTGGATATTGTCGGCGATATCCACGGCGAACTCACCGCCCTGCTGACCCTGCTGGTGCATCTGGGCTACAACGCCCAGGGAGAGCACCCGGACCAGCGCAAACTGGTGTTTGTCGGCGATCTGTGCGATCGCGGTCCCGACAGTTACGGCGTCATCCAGTTCGTACAGCACCTGGTCGAACAGGGCAACGCCCACGCCATCCTGGGCAATCACGAAATGAATCTGCTGGTCGACGATATCAAAGACGGGTCGGGCTGGTTCTTCGACGAACGCCACGAACGCGACCAGAAAAATTACGCGCCTTTCCGACGCACTCCTCCAGAACAACGCCAGGCGCTGAAAAAATTTCTAGGTGGCCTGCCGGTCGCCCTGGTCCGCAAAGACATCAGAGTGGTGCATGCCGCCTGGAGCAACCCGGCCATCGAGGCCGTCAGCTCCCTGCCCCTGGGCAGCGTGACGGAACAATTCAAGATCTGGGACTATCTCGCGCAAAGCACAGCACAAGCTTCCGGTTTGTATCAGCGCTACCTCGCTGAAAAACAGCAATGGATCAAAGAACTCGAAGACGAACACTCGCCGCCGCCCTTTTTGCACGCAATCGCCGAATACGAAGCCGCCCAGCAGATGGTCAATCCGCTCAAGGTGCTGACTTCAGGCGTGGAACGCATGGCAAGCAGCCCTTTCTTTGCCGGCAACCGGTGGCGCTTTTCAGACCGGGTCAACTGGTGGGACGACTACGACGAACTTACGCCGGTCGTGATCGGTCATTACTGGCGGCTGTTTCGAAGCCACCAGGAAGAAAACAGCCCTCGCTATAGCCAGCTTTTCAAAAGTATTCCGCCCGCTGCCTGGCACGGTAAACACCGCAATGTATTTTGCGTGGACTTTTCGGTGGGCGCCCGATGGCGCGACCGCCGGGCCAATCGGTCCATCGATACCTCGCGCTTCAAGCTGGCCGCCCTTCAATGGCCCGAAAACCGCCTGGTATTCGATTCAGGCGAAATCGTCGATACAGTAAAGGCCGATTAGCCAAAAATTACATTTATTTACCATTTTTTAGCCTGTGGATAACTCCTAAGCAAACGAATTGTGCACAGGCTGTGGACGAGATAGGGATAAGCCACCCTTTTTTCCAAAAGCCAAAAGTTGTTCGACTTCAGTCCACCCCCAGAACAGAACTTATTCCCGCCAAAAATGGCTTCCAAGCAACTGAAACAATTGAACAATTTCGTGATGTTCCACTTATCCACAAACACCCATTATTATTAATCTTTATATATATAAAAAATAAGGAAAAACTAAAACACTTTCCTTTCCACCCCTAGGCATCGCCCAAAAAGCAAATGCGTATACTCCTCGTTGAAGATGAAATAGAATTGGCTCACTGGCTTTCACGCAGTCTGGCCAGACACGGTGGATTCACAGTCGATTGGGCCGACGATGCCGAGCTGGCCGAACGGCGTTTGGCAGTGGAAGAATTCGATGCTGTAATTCTTGACCTGGGCTTGCCCGGAATGGATGGCCACACTTTTTTGACCCGGTTGCGCGCCCGAGACGACAGAACTCCCGTCCTGGTGCTGACTGCCCGGGACTCCCTGGTTGAGCGGATTGATACTTTGCACGAGGGTGCCGATGATTTTTTACCCAAGCCGTTTGTAGTTGAAGAACTTGAAGCCCGGCTTGTTGCCTTGATTCGCCGCAGTCGGGGGCGCGAACATCCCCGTTTGGCTCTGGGGGCCTTGAGTCTCGATACGGCGGCACAGCGATTTTTGATCAATGGCCAGGTTCTGGCCTTGTCGCCCAAAGAATATGCTGTGCTGAAGGTGTTGATCCAAAAAAGCGGCGAGCCCGTTGCCAAGCAACAGATCCTGGATCGCATCAATTCCGACGAAAAGGAAGTGAATCTGGAAGCGGTCGAGGTACTGGTTCACCGGCTACGCAAAAAATTGGTCGACACCGGTACGCAAATAGTGACGTTGCGAGGCATGGGGTATAGCCTGGAGCCCCTTGGTGCAACTTAAGCAGATTTACCCCTGGACCGGCGGACTGAAGTCGGTGTTGCTCTGGTCGCTGGTGCCTGCTCTTATTCTTATCATGGTAGCGGCGCTATGGGCGTCCAATCACCAACTGCGCGCGCAGATCGATATTGCCTACGACCGTTCCCTGGCAGGGGCTTTGCGCTCCATGGACTACAACATTTCCACGGCCAGCGGCGGTCTGTCGCTGGAGCAGCCTTATTTGCTGCTGGAGTTCTTCGAGCTCACTGCGAACGAACGGGTGTATTACCGAGTCATGACCGAAGATGGTCTGGCGGAAATAGGCAACCAGGAACTGCCTCTGCCGCCGACTCCTCTGGTTTCGGGTGTGCCCCAGTTCTACACGGCCAATTATCTGGGGCAGGCCATACGTGTTGCGGCGCTGGCGCGGCCCATGAATCCGCCCTTGTATAACGATCGTGGTGGGCGGGTGATTGTCCAGGTTGCCGAAGACATCGATTCGCGCGAGCAATTCATTCATTCCATGCTGCTGCGTTCGATTGAACGCGATCTGGCCGTTGTTGCGCTGGTTGTGTTGATCGTGGTGCTTGGCGTACTGTTCGCGGTGCGTCCCTTGACTCGTTTGCGTCAAAATCTGGAAAAGCGTCGTTTTGACGATTTGCGGCCAGTCGAGGCCGATGACGTGCCCGCCGAAGTACAGCCTCTGGTTACCGCGGTCAATTTGCATATGGCCCGTTATGCGCAGCAAGCACGACTGCAGCGTCAGTTTCTCGATGATGCCTCGCATCAGTTGCGCACCCCGTTATCCGTGTTGCGGGCGCAACTGGGCTATGCATTGCGCGAAAAGGATCCTCAGGAAATACATTCGGCTTTGCAAGCCATGCGTGAAGGACTGGATCGCGCCGTGCGTACGACCAACCAGATGCTGTCGCTGGCCAAGGCCAAGGAGGGATCGCCATTTGAAACCGGTGAGGGACTGGAGAAAATAGATCTTGTGCAAATGGCTCAGGCAATATTCAAGGATATGTATCCGGTGGCGCGCGCCAAGCGCCTGGATTTCGGTCTGGAATGTCCTGAAGTGCCTGTTCAGGTCTGGGGGCTGGAATGGCTATTGCGTGAAGCCGCGGTCAACCTGCTTGATAACGCCATCCGCTATACACCCAATGGCGGAGTGCTGACGCTGCGCATAAGAGTGGAAGGTCCCAGTGCCTGCCTGATCGTGGAAGACAACGGGCCGGGCATGTCCAGCGATGATATCGAAAAAGCCGGCATCCGGTTTCGGCGCGGCGCGGCCGGTAAAAATACCAGCGGCGCCGGCCTGGGGCTGGCTATTGTCCACACCATCATGGTGCAGCATCGCGGCCGGTTTATGTTGGAATCGTTGCGGCAAGGATGCCGCGCCAAGCTAGTGTTTACCCTAGGTTTCCCCTACCAAAGACGTCTTTTGGAAAAAAACAATCAAGTTGAAAGCCTTTAGAAAGCAAGCGTTTTGTACGGTTACGTACCTTTGTCGAACCAGACAATAGAAAAGGGTTTTGGTACCTGACCTGTAAATGATTCTTACCAGGAGATAAGAGTGAAAAAAACGTTTTTGTCCACAATGATGGCGGGCTTGCTGCTTGGTACAAGTTCCCTGCTGGCCATGACGGCGGCTTCGGCTGCCGATGAACCCCGCCGCCCCGAGTGTATTGCGCCGGCTCAGCCCGGAGGCGGGTTTGACCTGACCTGTCGCCTGGCCCAGGAGGGTTTGAAGGTGGCTGGACAACTTAAAGAACCCATGCGCATCGTCTATATGCCTGGCGGCATCGGTGCGGTTGCCTACAATCACGTAGTGGCGCAAAAGCCCGATAACGGCAGCACCATCATTGCTTTTTCCGGCGGCTCCCTGCTGAACCTCGCTCAAGGCAAATTCGGCAAATACAATGTCAACGATGTGCGCTGGCTGGCGGCTATTGGTTCCGATTATGGCGTAGCGGTGGTGCGCGACGACTCGCCCTATAAAAACCTGAAGGAGCTGATGGAGGCCTTCAAAACCGATCCCAGCAAGATTGTGCTGGGTGCCGGCGGCACCGTGGGCAGCCAGGACTGGATGAAAGCGGCCCTGACCGCCAAAGCGGCGGGTGTCGATTACAAGAAAATGCGTTTTGTGGCATTCGAAGGGGGCGGCGAGGCGCTGACCGCACTGCGCGGCGGCCATATCCAGGCCTATATGGGTGATGCGGCCGAAGCCTTCACCATGCTTGAAGGTGGCGCTCCCATCCGGGTGCTGGCGGTGTTCAACGATGTCCGTTTGCCCGGCAAGCTGTCCAGCGTTCCCACCGCCAAAGAGCAAGGGTTTGACATTGAATGGCCCATCATTCGCGGCTTCTATGTAGGGCCCAAGGTTTCCGACGCGCAATACAACTGGTGGGTTGACGCCTTCAAGAAGACCCAGGAGAACCCCGACTTTGCGGCATTACAGCAAAAACAGGGCCTATTTCCATTCAACAAAACCGGTGCCGAGCTTGATGCCTACGTTAAACAGCGCGTCAAGGCGTATGCCGAATTGGCCGATTCCTTTGGCCTGATCAAAAAATAGGCAGTATCGAAATAGGGCTGGCTGTCCAAGTCGCGCAGGCGACAGGGTGCCAGCCCGCTTGCTCGCCTCGACCAAGGATGCTTGTTTCCAAGCGTAGGCCAGGCGTAGCTCCTACCCGGGACAGACCGTGGAATCTTTTAATTATGAATGATCGAATTCTGGGCATTGCCGCCCTTGTTTTTGCCGCGCTGATGACTTGGTTCGGCTGGGATATTGAAGCCCCCTTTTCCTATGAACCCGTCGGGCCGCGTGCGTTCCCCCTGTTGGTCGCCTTCATTATCGCCTTGTGCGGTGTGTGGATGGTCGTCAAGGGCGGCAACCAGGCGGAAGCCAATCCGGCGGGCGCCAACAGTCGCATCACGCTAATGGTGGCGTATTGCGCCGCTTATGCCTATTTTTTCCAGTTATTGGGTTTTATCGTGGCCACCACCTGCATGACGGTTCTGGTTGGCCGCCTGTTCAGCGGTTCCTGGTTAAAAGTGATCAGCGGCGGCTTGATCATGAGCGGGCTGTTCTTCTTTTTGTTTGATCGGGGCCTGGATGTGGTGCTGCCCACAGGTATTTTGGGAGGTTTGCTATGAATGGCATTTTGGATCATCTCGCAATAGGCTTCCATGTTGCCTTTTCCTGGAATAATCTGCTGGTTGCGGCCATAGGCTCGTTTTTTGGAACGCTGGTTGGTGTATTGCCGGGCCTGGGGCCCATCAACGGCGTCGCCATGTTGATTCCCATCGCCTTTGCCATGAATCTGCCGCCGGAAACGGCGCTGATCCTGCTGGCGGCGGTTTATGTAGGGGCCGAGTACGGCGGCCGGATTACCTCTATTCTCATCAATGTGCCGGGCGAAGCCAGTGCCATCATGACGACGCTCGACGGCTATCCGCTGGCGCGCCAGGGTTTGGCCAATGTGGCCTTGTCCTTGTCGGCCTGGTCGGCGTTTTTCGGCTCGATCGTCTCGGTTTTCGGGATCATTCTGCTGGCGCCGTTGCTGGCGAAGTGGGCGTTGGCATTCGGACCGGCCGAGTATTTCGTCCTGATGATCTTCGCCTTCTGCTGTCTGACCAGCCTGCTGGGTAAACAGCCCGTCAAAGGCGTTTTGGCGGCCATGATAGGCCTTGCGATAGCGACCGTGGGGGTAGACTCCAACTCGGGCGTTTATCGCTATACGTTCGAATCTGTGCATCTGTTTGACGGGATCGAATTCGTTGTGGTGGTCATCGCCTTGTTTGCGGTGTCCGAAATGCTTGAAATGCTTGAGAAAGTCATGGCTGGCCACACGGTTGAAGTCAAGTCCAGCGGCCGCAAGATCTTCAATCTGAAGGAAATGGCTTTCACATGGTGGAGCGTAGTGCGCAGCGCGCTGCTGGGTTTCGGCGTGGGGGTACTGCCCGGTGCAGGCGCCAGCGTGGCGGCTGCCGTTGCCTATTCGAACGAAAAACGGATTTGCGAAGAAAAGGACCCCAATGCCAAGTTTGGCCGGGGCGATTTGCGCGGCCTGGTGGCTCCTGAAGCGGCGGCCACTTCCTCGGCAATCGGTTCCTTTGTTCCCATGCTTACGTTGGGCGTGCCCGGTTCGGGTACCACGGCCGTGATGATGGGTGCCTTGACCTTGTACAACATCACTCCGGGTCCGGTGCTGTTCGACACCAAGCCCGAACTGGTGTGGGGTTTGATCGCTTCGCTGTTTATTGCCAATGTCATGCTGTTTGTCATGAACGTGCCCATGGTGCGCATTTTTTCCAAAGTGCTTGCCGTTCCGGGCTGGCTGATGGTGCCTGGTATTTTGTGCATCAGCTATATCGGTGTTTATGCCATTAATGCGGGGACCTTCGATCTGCTGATGGTGGCGGGCATAGGCGCTCTTGGCTATTTCCTGCGCAAGGGCGGCATTCCCATGGCGCCCTTGGTGCTGGGTGTGGTGCTCGGCAATATGATGGAACAGAACTTGCGGCGCGCCCTGTCCATGACCGACGGAGCCGTGCATGTGTTGTTCGACAGCAATGTATCAAAGGGTTTGTGGATTGTGTCGATACTGGTGGTCGTTATGCCGCAGCTGATGCGCTACATCAAGAAAAGAGCGCGTGCGGTTCAAACCCCTGCCTGACGAGGCTGTTCAATGAAAACCCCCATGGATTGAGGGTTTTCAGCTAGTTTTCGGTCCCCCCTGCTTCTGGCAGTGGGGGTTATTTTTTGTGGGTCCTACGGAAAAACGCTGTGAAGACGCCGGCGGGCTTTGTGTTTCAGATGCGGGCCAGTTTTGCCACGGCGGCGTCCAGTGTATGGTCCTGTTTGGCGAAGCAAAAGCGGATCAGTTGATGGTTGGATCCGGGAGCGCCGGGATCCTGGTAAAACGCCGAGACGGGAATGACGGTAACGCCATGCCGGGTGGTCAGCCAGTGCGCAAATTCAGCTTCCGGCAGATCGGAAACCTGCTGGTAGTCCGCCAACAAAAAGAAGGTGCCTTGACTGGGCAGAGGGTTGAAGCGCGTGGTGCTCAGGCCGGCATGGAGTCGGTCGCGCTTTTTTTGATAGAAGTCGGACAAGCCCAGGTATGGCGCCGGATCTTGCATGTAATGAGCCAGCGCGAATTGCATGGGCGAGCTTACCGTGAACACCATGAATTGATGCACTTTGCGGATTTCGGCGGTGAGGGCTTTGGGGGCGCAGCAATAACCGATTTTCCAGCCGGTGGCGTGATACGTTTTCCCAAATGAGGAGATGACGATGGCGTTGGCTGCAAGGGATTCGCGGCGCGCCACGCTTTGATGCGTGTTGCCATCGAATACGATGTGTTCATAAACTTCGTCGGCCAGCAACATGATGCCGGTGTCGCGGACAAGAGCTTCGAGCGCGTCCAGATCGCTTTCGCCCAGGATGATGCCAGTCGGGTTGTGCGGGAAATTCAGCATCAGCATGCGTGTGCGGGGGCTGACGGCGTCCCGCACACGCTGCCAGTCGACGCGATACAGCGGTTGGTCGGCGGTCGGCGCCTGCATGGGCACGACCACCGGAACGCCGCCGGCGAGTTCAATGGTGGGTATGTAGAGGTCGTAGAACGGCTCGATCACGATGACTTCGTCGCCGGGCTTCACGAAGGCCTGTATGCTGGCCATCAGCGCCTCGGTGGCGCCGCTGGTGATGGTTATTTCTGTGATGGGATCGTAGGCCCTGCCGTACAGGGTCTGGACCTTGCCGGCGACCTCTTGGCGCAGCGGCAGGATGCCTGGCATGGGCGGATATTGATTGTGTCCGTCCGACATGGCCTGAGTCACTTGGGCCAGTAGCTTTGGATCTGGATTAAAGTCGGGAAATCCCTGGCCCAGGTTGATTGCCCGATGCTCGGTGGCGAGCTGGCTCATGACCGTAAAAATGGTTGTACCGATATCGGGTAGTTTGGATTCGAACTTCATGGCGATTGATGGCAAAGGAAAAGAGAGATTTTGAGCCGTCTGGACGAGTAATGTTAAAAAAGCAGCCCTTCACACAACTATAGCGCGTGCCTGACGGAAAAATACCACACTGGGGTAAACAAGTATTTGATTAAGAGAAGCGGCGTGGGTATGCTCACACCTGCAGTGGAAATCAAGCAGTGCGCGGGTCTCGTTTATAGTTGATCAATATGCTTTAGGCTTCAAGCATTAGTGCCAGGTGTCTATAGCAGGATCCAGTCTAGTTCGTGTCGGCGTTCTTGGTTTATTGCATTTTTGTTTATTTTTAGGACGCTACAACATCATGGCTCAAAAGGGCAAAGTCAAGTGGTTCAACGCCGATAAAGGCTTCGGTTTCATTACTCCAGATTCGGGCGGCACCGATGTGTTTGCTCACTTCTCAGCAATCGAAGGTCGCGGCTACCGCAGCCTGAATGAAGGCCAGGAAGTCGAATTCGAAGTTAAAGACGGCCCTAAAGGCCCGCAAGCAGCCGAGATTCGCCCTTTGTAATCTCCGCTGAGTTTGTGCAGTTCACTGCACGGCTTTTTGAACGCCCTGGCTTGTTTCGGCCGGGGCGTTTTTGCATTTGAGGGCGGTTTTATCCTGGACTTTTCCCTGCTTATGCACCGCTAATCCCCAGGCTATTCACCGACTTATCCACAGAGTTGTCCAATCGTGTTTTGTCTGCTTTATCGTTTGGCTAAGTTGCGGGTTGTTTCTTGATTCGAATCGATCGATATCTGCGTTTTCCGTTGGCTCATCATCTTGTCAAGTGCCCGCTTGGATTATTGTGAGTGCTCTTAATAAGCTGGTTCGTGGCGGAATGATGCTTGCTTTGTTTCGTATGTTTCACGTCGAACATGCTTTTGCTGATTTGGATGCCAATTCATTTTAGTGGCTTTCGTTTTAGTAGCATTTAGGCTTGGGTAGTGACTTTGAGCTGCCTGTATTGGCTGGGGCGATGGTTTTGGACGGTGCGTTGCTGTGTTGGCTGTGTAGGCGGCGGTTGATTCTATAAAGACGCCGCAGGGTGGGCGGTGCTGTGTAGTCCGGCACGTCCAGCGGTCGGCTAGCTGCGCTAGCCGACTACCCGGGTCTGCCTCGTCCAGGCGGGCGTCGGGCGAACTCGCGTCGCCCCGCGGTGCGGGGCGACACTCAGACAGCGCCCGCCGAAGGCCCCCGCCTTCCCTTCGTCAGCACCCGCCGCTGGACTACCGCCGGACTACACAGCACCGCCCACCCTGCGGCTCGCGTTGAGGTAATGCATCGAGGTATATGTTGGGGAAGCGGCGTTTAGCCAATCACGGGATACGTTGAGGCGGTGGGCGTTTAGTCAATCGAGTCGTCAATCCATCAAGAAGTCAATCGAAGTAGATACGGCCACGTGATGGAGGCATGAGTGCGGGCACGTTAACGGTTCTAGGGGTGCTGGCCCATTAACGGTAGGTGCAAGCACGTAAATTCCGGGCATCCCGTGATGCAATTCCAGGCATGCCACAACGCGAGCCGTCTATCGGGGCTTGGGGTCAGGGCCGGCGTAAGGCGTGCGCCGGATGCTACCGTAGGGAAGGCGGGGGCTTTCGGCGGGCGCTGTCTGAGCCCAGCCTCGCGAGGCTGGGCGAGTTCGCCCGACGCCCGCCTGGACGAGGTAGATCCGGATCAAGCACGCCGTGCCGGTCCTGATCCCAAGCCCCGATAGACGGCGTCTTCAAATACCAAAGCGACCAATCCATCGAGTGCCGTAACCACTTTGACCAAAAAATGCTTTAGTCGACACACACATCGCGACACTAAGTGCTTCGTCCTGCCAAGTTTCACTCCTCTCGAAGCCCATTCGGGTTTTGCTTTCCCCGTGGCAGAAATCACCGCTCAGCCTGTTGTTTTGATCTCCCATTACGGGCCTATAGGCGCACCTTGGCCTTACAAATAGCCATGATATCTACCTCGTTCGCCAAGCATTTCATTGAACCTTACTAAGTGTGCTGTTTGTTAAACATAGATGTTTCACGTGGAACATGCAAATGACATTGAAATTCTTACAAGATGATCTATGTTTCACGTGGAACATCGGAAACGCGGGCGGTATAATGACGTTCGTTGTTCTTATGAAACCCCAATCAAAATGATTTATCCAGATGAGTTTGACGTAATCGTCATCGGCGGCGGGCACGCCGGAACCGAAGCGGCGCTGGCCGCGGCTCGAACAGGCGCGAGCACCCTTCTATTGACCCACAATATGGAAACGCTGGGCCAAATGTCCTGCAATCCTTCCATAGGAGGAATCGGTAAGGGGCATCTCGTCAAAGAGGTAGATGCTCTGGGTGGTGCCATGGCCTATGCTACTGATCAGGCGGGGATACAGTTTCGGATATTGAATCGCTCAAAAGGCCCCGCTGTTCGTGCGACCCGTGCTCAAGCCGACCGATCTCTGTACCGCAAGGCAATTCGGACTATTCTGCAAAATCAGCCCAATCTGACGATCTTCCAGCAGGCCGTTGAAGATTTGATGCTTGATGGGGATAGAGTTGTTGGTGCGGTCACACAGATCGGCCTGACGTTCAAGGCGCGAACGGTCGTGTTGACTGCCGGCACATTTCTCAATGGGTTGATTCACGTGGGGCTCAATCATTATTCGGCAGGCCGTGCCGGAGATCCTCCTGCTATAACGCTGGGCCAGAGGCTTAAAGAGCTTAAACTGCCGCAAGGGCGCCTGAAGACTGGCACGCCGCCGCGGGTCGATTCCCGGACTATCGATTTCAGCCGTACTGAGGTGCAGCCTGGCGACACCGACCCGGTGCCTGTTTTCTCGTACATGGGTTCGAGCACCATGCACCCACGGCAATTGCCATGCTGGATTACCCATACCAGCGAGCGTACTCATGACATTATCCGTGCAGGCCTGGATCGCTCGCCCTTGTATAGCGGTGTCATCGAGGGAATAGGGCCGCGCTACTGTCCGTCGATCGAAGACAAGATTCAACGGTTTGCCGACAAGAACAGCCATCAGATTTTTCTGGAGCCAGAGGGGCTGGCGACAAATGAAATTTATCCCAACGGGGTGTCGACCAGCCTTCCTTTTGATGTGCAGTTGGCCTTGCTAAGAACCTTGCCCGGCTTGGAAAGCGCAGTCATCATGCGTCCAGGGTATGCCATCGAGTATGACTATTTCGATCCACGTGAATTAAGCGCAAGCCTGGAAACCCGCGCAATCAAGGGCTTGTTTTTTGCCGGGCAGATCAATGGCACCACCGGGTACGAGGAAGCCGCCGCCCAAGGCCTGCTGGCTGGCCTGAATGCGGCTCGCCAGGCGCAGGGCCTGGATTCCTGGACGCCGAAGCGTAATGAGGCCTATCTAGGGGTTTTGGTCGATGACCTGGTTACCCGGGGCGTGACGGAACCTTATCGCATGTTTACTTCGCGTGCCGAATATAGGCTCAGCTTGAGGGAAGACAACGCGGATATGCGGCTGACCGAAGAAGGCCGTCGCCTGGGCTTGGTCGACGACGCTCGTTGGGATTTATTCAATCGTAAACGCGACGCCGTGGCCTCGGAAGTCGAACGTTTGAAATCGATCTGGATCAACCCGAAAACTCTGGCGGTACATACCGCTGAAGCCTTGCTGGGCAAGCAAATAGAGCGTGAGTACTCACTAACTGACTTATTGAAACGCCCTCAGGTCAGTTATCGGGCGCTGATGGAGGTTCGCAAGATCGATGGGGAAAGCCTCGCTGGGCCCGGACTGAGTGATAAAGTGGCAGCCGAGCAGGTTGAAATCCAGGTGAAATACGCGGGTTATGTGACACGCCAGCAGGAGGAAGTCGATAAGCAGTCCGCTCATGAACAGCAGGCCATCCCCGCGGACATCGATTACGACGTGGTGACCAGTCTGTCGATAGAAGTGCGCCAGCGGCTCAAGGCGAGCCGCCCGGAAACGATAGGCCAGGCCGGCCGTATATCGGGCGTGACGCCCGCCGCCATCTCTTTGCTGATGATCCACCTCAAACGCCTGCAATATGGCAAGAAAGCGGCGTAATGGCCACGGATCAGGCTCATCGGCTGGACGAGGCCGCCCGGTCATTGGGCATCGAACTGAATCGTGCACAGAACGGGACCCTGCTGAACTACATTGCCCAGATGCAGCGCTGGAACCGCACCTACAATCTGACGGCGGTGCGCGATGGCGGGCAAATGCTGGTCCAGCATGTTTTTGACAGCCTTTCGGTGGTGGAGCCCATGCGGGCGGCGCTAAGCGCCGATGGCCGCGTCAATGGGACGATTGCCGATATCGGTTCGGGGGGAGGCCTGCCGGGCGTTGTAATCGCTGTGATGCGTCCTGAGTGGCAGGTTCACTGCGTCGACGCGGTGGAAAAAAAAACGGCATTCGTGCGGCAAATGTCCGGAGCCTTGCATTTGCCCAATTTGCACGCGGTACATGCGCGGGCGGAGGCGCTCGATAGCTTGAATGCAGACATTGTCGTGTCGCGGGCCTTTGCTTCGCTGGCCGATTTTGCGACACTGGCGGGCGGACACGCTGCCCGCCAGGGGTGGCTGCTGGCCATGAAAGGCCGCGACCCGCAGGAGGAAGTGCAGGCGCTGCAGCAGGAAACCGACTGGTGCGTGGCGCATATCGAACCTTTAGTCGTACCCGAATTGAATGCCCAGCGTTGTCTGGTCTGGATGAATCGCCGCCAAGGAAATCTATGAGTCAAAATGCTTCAAACAACAGGGCCCATGTATTTTGTATTGCCAACCAGAAAGGAGGGGTCGGCAAGACCACGACCGCCATCAATCTTGCCGCGGCCCTGGCGGCGCATAACAAGCGGGTCCTGCTGATCGACCTGGACCCGCAGGGCAATGCCACCATGGGTAGCGGCATCGACAAGAATTCCATCGAGAAAAACCTGTATCAGGTGTTGATCGGCGAGGCCACCATCGCGGGCGCGCGGGTTCGATCGGATGCCGGCGGATACGATGTGTTGCCCGCCAATCGCGAGCTGTCCGGCGCTGAAATCGACCTGATCCAGATGGATGATCGCGAGCAGCAGCTCAAGCAGGCCATTGCCCTGATCATTGGCGAATACGATTTCATACTTATCGACTGTCCGCCGACACTCTCTTTGCTGACATTGAACGGGCTGGCATCGGCCCATGGCGTGATTATCCCGATGCAGTGTGAATATTTTGCGCTCGAAGGCCTGTCCGACCTGGTCAACACCGTCAAGCGCGTGCATCGCAATATCAACCCCGAACTGCATTTGATCGGTTTGTTAAGAGTCATGTTCGATCCGCGAGTCACGCTGCAGCAACAGGTCTCGGCGCAGATCGAAACGCATTTTGGCGACAAGGTGTTCAAGGCCATCGTGCCGCGCAATGTACGGCTGGCAGAGGCGCCCAGCCACGGTTTGCCGGGTACGGTGTATGACAAGAATTCGCGCGGCGCCAAAGCCTATATCGAATTCGGCAACGAGCTTATCAAGCGTGTCAAACAAGAGGCCAAGCTGCTTGGCGCCCAACAGACGGGCACAGGGAATTAAAGGAAAACACTATGGCAACAAAGAAACCAAAGGGCCTGGGCCGCGGCCTGGAAGCCTTGCTGGGCGAGGATGCAAGCGCGATCGGCGATCTGGGCAAGGCGGTTGAAAAAAAGAGCGCGCCGCCATCGGTCCTGGATGTGCGAAAAATGCGCGCCGGCAAATACCAGCCGCGCACCCGCATGGATGAAGGCGCCTTGAACGAACTCGCGGAATCCATCCGTACACAGGGCATCATGCAGCCTATTCTGGTGCGGCCTTTGGGTGGCAAAGAAGACGGACATTACGAAATCATCGCGGGTGAACGACGTTTCCGCGCGGCTCAATTGGCTGGCCTGGCCGAGGTGCCGGTGCTGGTGCGCGAGGTTCCCGACGAAAGCGCGGCGGTGATGGCGCTGATCGAAAATATCCAACGCGAAGATCTGAACCCGCTTGAAGAAGCCCACGGCGTGCGGCGTCTGCTCGATGAGTTCGGCCTGACCCATGAACAGGCGGCTCAGGCAATTGGACGCTCGCGTTCGGCCACCAGCAACTTGCTGCGCCTGCTCAACTTGACCAACCCGGTGCAGACCATGCTGCTGGCCGGCGACATCGACATGGGCCACGCGCGGGCGCTGTTGGCAACGGACTCCGCCTCGCAGATTCTGCTGGCCAACGAAATCATCGCCAAACGCCTGTCGGTGCGTGAAACTGAAAAGCTGGTGGCGCGCAGCATACGCGAAGCGGAGGAAGCCCAGACCAGGGCGCCGCGCAAATCCGTGGCCCAGTCGGGCGATGTCAAGCGGCTTGAGCAGGCGCTGTCCGATCATCTCGGGACCCGGGTTACGCTCAAGGTCGGTGCCAAAAGCCGCGGCCAGCTCATGATCGATTTTCATGGCTGGGAGCATCTGAATTCCCTGCTTGAACGCCAGGGCTTGTCGGGCGTGGTCGAGGCCTGAAATTCGGGGCCGCGGCGAGGCTTGCCGGCACGGTTTGGCGCCTTCGCCCAATTTGACAAGTTTTTAAAAACTCTGCATAATTCGCAGTTCTCTTTTGGTGGGGTGCCCGAGTGGTTAAAGGGGGCAGACTGTAAATCTGTTGACCTTGCGTCTACGTTGGTTCGAATCCAACCCCCACCACCAGAGTTTTATGGCCGTAGAGAATATGCGGGCTGTTGTAGGCAACGACGCGCTGGAACCGGCGCCGTGATGCGGGCGATTAATGGCAGGTAATTAATACGTGTTCGCACCGGGCGGTTACGGTAGTGCGGGGCAGCCACAGCGCCGGCCACATGTAAAACAGGTATGAACAGAATCCCCTGCGGGTGTAGCTCAATGGTAGAGCAGAAGCCTTCCAAGCTTACGACGAGGGTTCGATTCCCTTCACCCGCTCCAGTTTTTTGATTCTCGCCCGGCAGGGTGGGTGCAACAAAAAGAAGTTGCCCATGTGGCTCAGTGGTAGAGCACTCCCTTGGTAAGGGAGAGGTCACGCGTTCGATCCGCGTCATGGGCACCAACCATTTTCATTATTATTTATAGCTTTATTCCATAGTCAGGAGTCAGCCATGGCAAAAGGTAAGTTTGAACGGACCAAACCGCACGTCAACGTAGGTACGATAGGTCACGTGGACCACGGCAAAACGACGTTAACGGCGGCGATCACGACGGTGCTGTCGGCGGCGTTTGGTGGCGAGGCGAAAGGGTACGATCAGATTGACGCGGCGCCCGAAGAGAAGGCGCGCGGCATCACGATCAACACCTCGCACGTGGAATACGAGACGAAGAACCGTCACTACGCGCACGTGGACTGCCCGGGTCACGCGGACTATGTGAAGAACATGATCACGGGCGCGGCGCAGATGGACGGAGCGATTTTGGTGGTATCGGCCGCGGACGGCCCGATGCCGCAGACGCGCGAGCACATATTGCTGAGCCGCCAGGTGGGCGTGCCGTACATTATTGTGTTTTTGAACAAGGCCGACATGGTCGACGACGAGGAGTTGCTCGAGCTGGTGGAAATGGAAGTGCGCGAGTTGCTCTCGAAGTACGACTTTCCGGGCGACGACACGCCGATCATCAAGGGATCGGCCAAGCTGGCGCTGGAAGGCGACAAGGGTCCGTTGGGCGAGCAGGCGATTCTGGCGTTGGCCGAGGCGCTGGACACGTACATCCCGATGCCCGAGCGGGCGGTGGATGGGGCGTTCCTGATGCCGGTGGAAGATGTGTTCTCGATCTCGGGTCGTGGCACGGTGGTGACGGGCCGGATCGAGCGCGGCGTGGTGAAGGTGGGCGAGGAAATCGAGATTGTGGGCATCAAGGACACGGTCAAGACGACGTGCACGGGCGTGGAGATGTTCCGCAAGCTGCTGGACCAGGGCCAGGCGGGCGACAACGTGGGTATATTGTTGCGCGGCACCAAGCGCGAAGACGTCGAGCGCGGCCAGGTGTTGTCCAAACCGGGTTCGATCAATCCGCACACGGAGTTCACCTCGGAGGTGTACATTCTGTCCAAGGAAGAGGGTGGGCGTCACACGCCGTTCTTTAACGGGTATCGCCCGCAGTTTTACTTCCGCACGACGGACGTGACGGGGACGATCGATTTGCCGAAAGACAAAGAGATGGTGTTGCCGGGCGACAACGTGTCGATGACGGTCAAGCTGATAGCGCCGATCGCCATGGAAGAGGGGCTGCGCTTTGCGATCCGCGAAGGCGGCCGTACCGTGGGCGCCGGCGTCGTTGCCAAAATCATCAAGTAAGCGTTATACTCCAATGTTGTCTTGCGAATTAGTTTAAAACCCAGGCTAGTTCGTTCGAATTGATGTATAGCATAGCGGTTGTAAAGAGCGGCGGGCTATCAGGCAGACTTGTCGCTCTTCGGGTTTAGGGGCATAGCTCAATTGGCAGAGCGTCGGTCTCCAAAACCGAAGGTTGAAGGTTCGATTCCTTCTGCCCCTGCCACAATCAGTATCACATCGCAGGTTGCGTATAGCGTGGCCTTTCACGCGCCGGAATATGTCGAATACCAATGTTGAAACCGTTACCAGTACTGTAGACCGCCTCAAGCTCGGTTTGGCAGTTTTGGTCATTATTGCTGGCATAGTCGCGTATTCGGTACTCGAAAATCAGTCCTCTGTTCTTCGAGTCGGCGTATTTCTCGGCAGCTTGGCCGTGGCCGCGTTGATCGCATGGTTTAGCGAACCGGGCCGCCGCACGCTGAGTTTCGGGCGGGATTCGTATAACGAAGTCAAGCGCGTGACGTGGCCAACGCGCAAGGAAACGACCCAGATGACCGGGATCGTCTTTGCTTTCGTCGCCGTGATGGGTATCTTGCTGTGGGTTGTCGACAAAGGTCTGGAGTGGGTCATTTATGGCTTGCTGCTGGGCTGGAAATAAAGGGCACACATGAGCAAGCGTTGGTATGTCGTCCATGTCTATTCCGGAATGGAAAAAAGTGTGCATAAGGCGCTGCTCGAGCGTATCGAGCGGGCCGCATTGCAAACGTCTTTCGGCCGTATCCTGGTTCCCTCCGAAGAAGTCGTCGAGGTCAAGGGCGGTAAAAAGTCCATTAGCGAGCGACGCATTTTTCCCGGTTACGTTCTGGTCGAGATGGATCTCACCGACGAAACCTGGCATTTGGTAAAGAATACGAACCGGGTTACCGGCTTTCTGGGTGGGTCCGGCAATCGTCCGGCGCCGATCTCCGACCGCGAAGTCGAGAAGATCCTGTCCCAGATGGAAGAAGGCACCGAGAAGCCCAAACCCAAAGTTCTCTTTGAGGTGGGCGAAATGGTCCGCGTCAAGGAAGGTCCGTTTGCCGATTTCAACGGCAACGTCGAAGAAGTGAATTACGAGAAAAGCAAGGTGCGTGTGTCGGTTACGATTTTTGGCCGCGCCACCCCTGTGGAACTCGATTTTGGCCAGGTCGAAAAGACCTGATTTCAACCCCGGGGAGCGAGTGTTGCCGCGCAATGCTCGTGTTTGAACCCGCAAGGAGCAAAGCATGGCGAAGAAAATCGTCGGCTTTATCAAGCTGCAAGTGCCAGCTGGTAAGGCTAATCCCTCACCCCCTATCGGTCCGGCGCTGGGTCAGCGTGGTCTGAACATCATGGAATTCTGCAAGGCATTCAATGCCAAAACCCAAGGCATGGAGCCGGGTTTGCCAATTCCTGTGGTCATCACCGCCTACGCCGACAAGAGCTTCACCTTCATCATGAAGACGCCGCCGGCGACTGTCCTGATCAAGAAGGCCTCGGGTGTGCAAAAAGGTTCGGCTCGTCCCAACCTCGACAAAGTGGGCACTCTGACTCGTGCGCAAGCCGAAGAGATCGCCAAAGCCAAATCGCCCGACCTGACGGCCGCCGATCTGGATGCAGCCGTACGTACGATCGCTGGCAGCGCTCGTAGCATGGGCATTACGGTTGAAGGGGTGTAAGCATGTCGAAATTAAGCAAACGCGTTGTCGCAATCCAGGCAAAAATCGATCGCAGCAAGTTTTATCCGGTTACCGAAGCGCTGGCCCTGGTTAAAGAAACCGCCACCGCCAAGTTCGACGAGTCCATCGACGTTGCCGTTCAATTGGGTATCGACCCCAAGAAATCGGATCAACTCGTGCGTGGCTCGGTGGTTCTGCCCGCCGGTACCGGTAAAACGGTACGTGTGGCTGTGTTCGCTCAGGGCGAAAAAGCCGAGGCCGCCAAGGCTGCCGGCGCCGATATCGTTGGTCTTGACGACCTGGCCGAAAGCATCAAGGCCGGTCAGCTCGACTTCGACGTCGTGATCGCTTCGCCCGACACCATGCGCGTGGTTGGCGCCCTGGGTCAGATACTGGGCCCTCGCGGCCTGATGCCTAACCCCAAAGTAGGCACGGTTACCCCCGATGTCGTCACGGCAGTCAAGAATGCCAAGGCGGGTCAGGTGCAGTACCGTACCGACAAGGCCGGCATCATCCATGCCACGATTGGCCGCGCTTCATTTGGCGTGGAACAGTTGCAAACCAACCTGGCCGCCCTGGTCGATGCCCTGAACAAGGCTCGTCCCGCTGCTGCAAAAGGTATTTATCTGCGCAAGCTCGCTGTGTCGTCCACGATGGGTGGCGGGGCTCGCGTAGAAATTGCTTCGCTGACGGCTTGATTCAAGCCCTAGGCAAAAAGAACTTTGGGCTGCGTCCGGTTTCTCGGACGCCGCTGTCAAAGACCGCTGGAGCGAACGACCTGCAGAACGCATGTATCCGCAAGTCCAAGCTTAATCCCAGGCTGTTTCTGGCCTGAATCCAGCGCAGACGGCGCCCATGGAAGAATTCTTTTCTAAAGAACTCGACCAGGTGCGCCGCATTCGGTTGACGTCGGGGACCCTCCCGGACGTCTTTTGATGGAGTGTTCAAACCGTGAGTCTCAATCGCCAAGAGAAAGCGGTAGTAATCGAAGAAGTCTCTGTAGAAGTTGCAAAGGCACAATCGATTGTTATCGCCGAGTACCGTGGTCTGGACGTCGCCTCTGTCACCGTACTGCGCAAAACTGCGCGTGAGTCGGGCGTGTATCTGCGTGTTCTCAAAAACACGCTGGTTCGCCGTGCTGTTTCCGGAACCCCTTTCGAGGGTTTGTCGGATCAGCTCACTGGTCCGCTAATCTACGGGATTAGCACCGATCCAGTGTCGGCGGCAAAAGTACTTGCCGGTTTCGCGAAAAGCAACGAAAAGCTGGTTATCAAAGGCGGGGCATTGCCCAATAACGTCTTGAGCCAAGAAGGTGTGAAGGCTTTGGCCACCATGCCCTCGCGTGAAGAGTTGCTGTCGAAACTGCTGGGTACCATGCAAGCCCCGATTGCGCAATTTGTGCGTACGCTCAACGAAGTTCCGACCAAGTTCGTACGCGGCCTCGCGGCTGTGCGCGACCAGAAAGAAGCTGCGTAAGCAGTGGAATCGGAAATCGTCGAACGACCGAGCGACACCCAACCCTGGCATTTATCAATATTTGGAGTTCTAAAAAATGGCATTAAGCAAAGCTGAAATCCTTGACGCTGTCGCTAGCATGACCGTGCTCGAATTGTCCGAGCTGATCAAGGAAATGGAAGAAAAATTTGGCGTGTCGGCTGCTGCCGCCGCTGTGGCTGTGGCTGCTCCCGCCGCTGGTGGCGCTGCCGCCGCTGAAGAGCAAACCGAGTTCACCGTTGTACTGACCGAAATCGGCGCAAACAAAGTTAGCGTCATTAAAGCAGTTCGCGAACTGACCGGTTTGGGCTTGAAAGAAGCCAAGGACCTGGTTGACGGTGCTCCCAAGCCCGTTAAAGAAGGCCTGGCCAAGGCAGATGCCGAAGCCGCCAAGAAAAAGCTTGAAGAAGCTGGCGCAAAAGCCGAGCTTAAATAAAGCTTGCTGTACCCGCCCGGGAAGCGCTGAAGCCTTCCCGGGCTTTTGCGTTTCCAGAAAATCCATGATTTGAGTGTTGCCATCAAGTTGGATTTTCTGGAGTCGTAAACCGGGGCCGTGGTTGACGGCCCATGTAACCCTCGAGTCGGAGTGCTCATGCCTTATTCGTATACCGAAAAAAAGCGCATACGTAAGAGCTTCGCCAAACGTGAGGACGTTCAAGACGTTCCTTACTTGCTGGCGACTCAACTGCAATCGTTTTTAACCTTTTTGCAGGCGGATACTACACCTTCTAAACGTAAAGATGAAGGCCTGCAAGCGGCTTTCACTTCCATATTTCCTATCGTTAGCCATAATCAGATGGCACGCCTCGAGTTCGTAAGCTACGTGCTCGGCGAGCCCGTGTTCGACGTCAAAGAATGCCAGCTGCGTGGCCTGACCTACGCTTCGCCCCTGCGCGCCAAGGTGCGCCTGGTGCTGATGGATCGCGAAGTCAGTAAGCCTACCGTCAAAGAAGTAAAAGAGCAAGAAGTCTATATGGGCGAAATTCCGCTCATGACCGATACGGGCTCGTTCGTAATCAACGGCACCGAGCGCGTCATCGTGTCGCAGCTGCATCGTTCGCCCGGGGTGTTCTTCGAGCACGATCGGGGCAAGACCCACAGTTCGGGCAAATTGCTGTTTTCGGCGCGTGTGATTCCTTACCGCGGTTCGTGGCTCGACTTCGAGTTCGATCCCAAGGACGTGTTGTTTTTCCGGGTCGATCGCCGCCGCAAGATGCCGGTCACGATTCTGCTCAAGGCGATCGGCATGACTCCCGAATCGATCCTGGCGCACTTCTTCGATTTCGATAATTTCGAAATCAAGAACGAAGGCGGCATGCTTGAGTTCGTGCCTGAACGCTGGAAGGGTGAAGTGGCCCGTTTCGATATTCTCGATCGCTCCGGCAAGGTCATCGTCGAAAAAGACAAGCGTATCAATGCCAAGCATTTGCGCGATCTGTCGGCCGCCAACGTCGAATACGTTTCGGTTCCGGAAGACTTCCTGCTGGGCCGGGTATTGGCCAAAAACGTGATCAACGCCGAAACCGGCGAAATCATTGCCAATGCCAACGACGAAATCACCGAGTCCGTGCTGGGCGAATTCCGCGCGGCCAATATTCGCGAAACCCAGACCTTGTACACCAATGATCTGGATCGCGGTCCCTATATTTCGCAAACCCTGCGCACCGATGAAACGGCCGATCAAATGGCGGCTCGCGTTGCCATCTATCGCATGATGCGTCCCGGCGAACCTCCTACCGAGGATGCCGTCGAAGCCTTGTTCCAGCGCCTGTTCTACAGCGAAGACGCCTACGATCTGTCGCGCGTCGGCCGCATGAAGGTCAACAGCCGTCTGGGCCGTGGCGACGACATCACGGGCGCCATGACCCTGACCAACGAAGACATACTCGAAACCATCAAGGTGCTGGTCGAGTTGCGTAACGGCCGCGGCCAGATCGATGATATCGATCACCTTGGCAATCGTCGCGTGCGCTGTGTCGGCGAACTGGCCGAGAACCAGTTCCGGGCCGGCCTGGTACGTGTCGAACGCGCGGTCAAAGAGCGCCTCGGTCAGGCTGAAACCGAAAATCTGATGCCGCACGACTTGATCAACTCCAAGCCGATTTCGGCGGCGATCAAGGAATTCTTCGGTTCGAGCCAGCTGTCGCAGTTCATGGATCAGACCAACCCCTTGTCCGAGATCACGCACAAACGCCGTGTATCGGCTTTGGGACCTGGCGGCTTGACGCGCGAGCGTGCGGGCTTTGAAGTGCGCGACGTGCACCCGACTCATTATGGCCGGGTTTGCCCTATCGAAACGCCTGAAGGCCCGAACATCGGCCTGATCAATTCGATGGCCCTGTACGCGCGTTTGAACGAATACGGCTTTCTTGAAACGCCCTACCGCAAAATCGTCGACGGCAAAGTCAGCGAACAAATCGACTACCTGTCGGCTATCGAAGAAAGCCACTACGTGATTGCCCAGGCTAACGCCGAGCTCGACGAAGAAGGCCGTTTCACCGACGACCTGGTTGCCTGCCGCGAAGCCGGCGAAACCATGCTGACGGCTCCGGCCAACGTGCACTACATGGACGTGGCGCCTTCGCAGATCGTATCGGTGGCTGCCTCGCTGATTCCCTTCCTCGAGCACGACGATGCCAACCGCGCGCTCATGGGCGCCAACATGCAACGCCAGGCCGTACCTTGCCTGCGCCCTGAAAAGCCCCTGGTAGGCACCGGAATCGAACGCACAGTGGCGGTCGACTCGGGTACTACGGTGCAGGCCTTGCGTGGCGGTCTGGTCGATCACGTCGATGCCGAGCGTGTCGTGATCCGCGTCAACGACGACGAGAATGTCGCCGGCGAGGTGGGTGTCGATATCTACAACCTCATCAAGTACACACGCTCCAACCAGAACACCAACATCAACCAGCGCCCTATCGTCAAGCGTGGCGACAAGGTTGCCCGCGGCGACGTTCTGGCCGACGGCGCGTCGACCGATCTGGGCGAACTGGCATTGGGCCAGAACATGCTGATCGCGTTCATGCCCTGGAACGGCTATAACTTCGAGGATTCGATCCTGATTTCCGAAAAGGTCGTGGCCGACGATCGCTATACTTCGATCCACATCGAAGAACTGACGGTCGTGGCGCGCGATACCAAGCTGGGTCAGGAAGAAATCACCCGCGACATCAGCAATCTGGCCGAGACGCAACTCAATCGCCTGGACGACTCGGGCATTGTGTACATTGGTGCCGAAGTGCGTGCCGATGATGTGCTGGTCGGCAAAGTGACGCCCAAAGGCGAAACCCAGCTGACTCCGGAAGAAAAGTTGCTGCGCGCCATTTTTGGCGAAAAAGCCTCCGACGTCAAAGATACTTCGCTGCGCGTGCCTTCGGGCATGATCGGTACGGTTATCGACGTCCAGGTCTTTACTCGCGAAGGCATAGAACGCGACAAGCGCGCCCAGTCGATCATCGACGACGAGCTGCGTCGCTATCGCCAGGATCTCAACGATCAGCTGCGTATCGTGGAAGACGATACCTTCGATCGTATCGAGAAATTCCTGGTCGGCAAAACCGTCAATGGCGGCCCTCGCAAGCTCGCCAAGGGCGCCGTGCTGGCCAAGGATTACCTGGCCGACCTGGATCGCTGGCAGTGGTTCGATATCCGCCTGGCCGACGAAGCGCATGCCGTGGTGCTGGAACAGGCCAAGGAATCGCTGGAGCAGAAGCGCCACCAGTTCGATCTGGCGTTCGAAGAAAAGCGCAAGAAACTCACCCAGGGCGACGAGCTGCCTCCGGGCGTGCTCAAGATGATCAAGGTGTATCTGGCCGTCAAGCGCCGCCTGCAGCCTGGCGACAAGATGGCCGGCCGTCACGGCAACAAGGGTGTGGTCTCCCGTATTACGCCTGTCGAAGACATGCCTCATATGGCCGACGGCACTCCCGCCGACATCGTGCTCAATCCCCTGGGCGTGCCTTCGCGGATGAATATCGGCCAGGTGCTTGAAGTGCACCTGGGCTGGGCCGCCAAAGGCGTGGGTCAGCGCATCGCCGACATGATCGGCGAAGAAAAGGTGGTGCAGGTCAAGGGTATACGTTCTTATCTGGAGCAGGTATACAACAATACCGGCACCGGCGCGCGCATATCGGACCTTACAGACGACGAAGTCATCGAACTGGCCCGCAATCTCAAAAACGGCGTGCCGTTTGCGACGCCGGTTTTCGACGGCGCGACCGAAGCGGAAATCACCCAGATGCTCGAGCTGGCCTATCCTGACGATGTGGCCGAACGCCTCAAGCTGACGGAATCGCGCACTCAGGCCTGGCTGTTCGATGGCCGTACCGGCGAACAATTCGAACGTCCTGTCACGATCGGCTATATGCACTATCTCAAGCTGCATCACCTGGTCGACGACAAGATGCATGCTCGCTCTACCGGTCCTTACTCGCTGGTTACGCAGCAACCGCTGGGCGGCAAAGCCCAGTTCGGCGGCCAGCGTTTCGGCGAGATGGAAGTCTGGGCGCTGGAAGCCTACGGTGCTTCGTATACCTTGCAGGAAATGCTCACGGTCAAGTCCGACGACATCTCCGGCCGTACCAAGGTCTACGAGAACATCGTCAAGGGCGACCACGTCATCGATGCCGGTATGCCAGAGTCGTTCAACGTGTTGGTTAAAGAAATTCGATCCCTGTCTCTCGACATGGATCTGGAGCGTAAATAATGAAAGCGCTACTCGACCTTTTCAAACAAGTCTCGCAAGACGAGCAATTCGATGCCATCAAGATCGGCATCGCGTCGCCCGAAAAAGTGCGGTCCTGGTCTTACGGCGAAGTCCGCAAGCCCGAGACTATCAACTATCGTACCTTCAAGCCCGAGCGTGACGGCCTGTTCTGCGCCAAGATTTTTGGCCCGATCAAGGACTACGAGTGCTTGTGCGGCAAATACAAACGCCTGAAACACCGCGGCGTCATTTGCGAGAAATGCGGCGTCGAAGTCACGGTGGCCAAGGTGCGTCGCGAGCGCATGGGCCATATCGAGCTGGCCAGTCCGGTGGCTCACATCTGGTTCCTGAAAAGCCTGCCATCCCGCCTGGGCATGGTGCTGGACATGACCCTGCGCGACATCGAGCGCGTGCTTTATTTCGAAGCATGGTGCGTAATCGAGCCTGGCATGACCCCGCTCAAGCGCGGTCAGATCATGTCCGATGACGATTTCCTGGCCAAGACCGAAGAATACGGCGACGACTTCCATGCGCTCATGGGCGCCGAGGCGGTCCGCGAGTTGCTGCGTACGATCGATATCGATCGCGACGTCGAAACCCTGCGCGCCGAGCTCAAGGCCACGTCGTCCGACGCCAAGATCAAAAAGATTTCCAAGCGCCTCAAAGTGCTGGAAGGCTTCCAGAAATCGGGCATCAAGCCCGAGTGGATGGTCATGGAAGTCCTGCCGGTTCTGCCGCCCGACTTGCGTCCGCTGGTGCCGCTCGATGGCGGCCGCTTCGCTACCTCGGATCTGAACGACCTGTATCGCCGCGTCATCAACCGCAACAACCGACTGAAACGCCTGCTGGAACTGAAGGCGCCCGATATCATTCTGCGCAACGAGAAACGCATGCTGCAGGAATCGGTCGACTCCCTGCTCGATAACGGTCGTCGCGGCAAAGCCATGACTGGTGCCAACAAGCGCCAGCTCAAATCGCTGGCCGACATGATCAAGGGCAAGAGCGGCCGTTTCCGCCAGAACCTGCTGGGCAAGCGTGTCGACTACTCCGGCCGTTCGGTGATTGTGGTGGGTCCGCAGCTCAAGCTGCATCAGTGCGGCTTGCCCAAGCTGATGGCTTTGGAATTGTTCAAGCCGTTCATTTTCAACCGCCTCGAAATGATGGGCCTGGCCACGACCATCAAGGCTGCCAAGAAGCTGGTGGAAAGCCAGGAGCCGGTGGTGTGGGATATTCTCGAAGAGGTCATTCGCGAACACCCTGTCATGCTCAACCGTGCGCCCACGCTGCACCGCCTGGGCATCCAGGCCTTCGAACCGGTCCTGATCGAAGGCAAGGCCATTCAGCTGCATCCGCTGGTTTGCGCGGCATTCAACGCCGACTTCGACGGCGATCAGATGGCGGTACACGTACCCCTGTCGCTTGAAGCGCAGATCGAAGCGCGCACGCTGATGCTGGCTTCGAACAACATTCTGTTCCCGGCCAACGGCGAACCGTCGATCGTGCCTTCGCAGGATATCGTTCTGGGTCTGTATTACACGACGCGCGAACGCATCAACGGCAAGGGCGAAGGCCTGTTCTTCATGGACGTGTCCGAAGTCCAGCGCGCTTACGACAATCGCGAAGTCGAGCTGCAAAGCCGCGTCACCGTGCGTCTGAACGAGTTTGAAAAAGACGCCGATGGCGAATGGCAGCCGGTGCTGCGACGCTTCGAAACCACGGTTGGACGTGCCCTGCTTTCCGAGATTCTGCCCAAGGGCTTGCCGTTCTCGGTGCTGAATCGCGCGCTGAAGAAAAAAGAGATCTCCCGTCTCATCAATCAATCGTTTCGTCGCTGCGGCTTGCGGGCCACGGTTATTTTTGCCGACAAGCTGATGCAGTCGGGTTTCCGCCTGGCCACGCGCGGCGGCATCTCGATTGCCATGGGCGATATGCTGATTCCCCGTGTCAAGGAAGATATCCTGGCGCAGGCCAGCAAAGAGGTCAAAGAGATCGACAAGCAGTACTCGTCGGGTCTGGTGACGTCGCAGGAACGCTATAACAATGTGGTCGATATCTGGGGCAAGGCCGGCGATAAAGTCGGCAAGGCCATGATGGAACAACTGGCAACCGAACCCGTGACCAATCGTCATGGCGAAGAAGTGCGCCAGGAATCGTTCAACTCGATCTACATGATGGCCGACTCGGGCGCTCGGGGTTCCGCTGCGCAGATTCGCCAGCTGGCCGGTATGCGAGGCCTGATGGCCAAGCCCGATGGCTCCATCATCGAGACGCCGATCACGGCAAATTTCCGTGAAGGTTTGAATGTATTGCAGTATTTCATCTCGACGCACGGTGCGCGTAAAGGCCTGGCCGATACCGCGCTGAAGACGGCAAACTCGGGCTACCTGACGCGCCGCCTGGTCGATGTGACTCAGGATCTGGTCATTACCGAGCCCGATTGCGGCACGACACGCGGCTATTCCATGAAAGCCCTGGTCGAGGGTGGCGAAATCATCGAGCCTTTGCGCGATCGTATTCTGGGGCGTGTAGCGGCAGTTGATATTGTCAATCCTGAAACCCAGGAAACGGCCATTACGGCAGGCACTCTGCTCGACGAAGATCTGGTCGAACAGATCGATCTGCTGGGTGTGGATGAAGTCAAGGTGCGTACGCCCCTGACTTGCGAAACGCGCCATGGTTTGTGCGCGCATTGCTACGGCCGCGATCTGGGCCGTGGTTCCATGGTGAACAAGGGCGAGGCCATCGGTGTGATCGCCGCCCAGTCGATTGGCGAACCGGGCACGCAGCTGACCATGCGTACCTTCCACATCGGTGGTGCGGCATCCCGCGCGGCGATGGCCAGCTCGATCGAAACCAAGTCGACCGGCAGCATTGGTTTCGCCATCACCATGCGTTACGTGACTAACGCCAAAGGCGAACGCATTGCCATTTCCCGTTCAGGCGAAATCGTGATTTTCGACGACAATCGCCGCGAGCGCGAACGCCATAAGGTTCCTTATGGCGCGACCGTCCTGGTGGGCGACAGCGAAGCGGTCAAGGCCGGCCAGCGTTTGGCTTCCTGGGATCCGCTGACCCGTCCGATTGTGTCGGAATACGCAGGTCAGGTACGCTTCGAGAATATCGAAGAAGGCGGGACGGTTGCCAAGCAGGTCGATGAAGTCACCGGTTTGTCCACGCTGGTTGTCATTACGCCCAAAACGCGTAGCGGCAAAACCATGCTGCGTCCGCAAATCAAGCTGATCAACGAAGCCGGCGAAGAAGTGAAAATCGCCGGCACCGATCACTCGGTCAATATCTCGTTCCCGGTTGGGGCCCTGATTACCGTGCGCGATGGCCAGCAGGTCACGGTGGGTGAAGTTCTGGCGCGTATTCCCCAAGAGTCGCAGAAAACTCGCGATATCACCGGGGGTCTGCCACGTGTGGCCGAGCTGTTCGAAGCCCGTTCGCCCAAAGATGCCGGCATGCTGGCCGACATTACAGGCACGGTTTCGTTCGGCAAGGATACCAAGGGCAAGCAGCGCCTGGTCATTACCGACCTTGATGGCGTGGGCCATGAGTTCCTGATTCCGAAAGAGAAGCAGGTCCTGGTTCACGATGGCCAGGTCGTCAACAAGGGCGAAATGATTGTCGATGGCCCGGCCGATCCGCACGATATTCTGCGTTTGCAGGGCATCGAGCGCCTGGCCAGCTATGTGGTTAACGAAGTGCAGGATGTGTATCGCTTGCAGGGCGTGAAAATCAACGACAAGCACATCGAAGTGATCGTGCGCCAGATGCTGCGTCGCGTGAACATTGTCGATGCCGGCGATACCAGCTTCATTCCTGGCGAACAGGTCGAGCGTTCCGAGTTGCTCAACGAAAACGATCGCATGGAGGCCGACGGCAAATTGCCGGCTACCTACGATAACGTCTTGCTGGGCATTACCAAGGCCTCGCTGTCGACCGATTCGTTCATTTCGGCGGCATCGTTCCAGGAAACGACCCGGGTGCTGACGGAAGCGGCCATCATGGGCAAGCGCGACGATTTGCGTGGCTTGAAAGAAAACGTGATTGTCGGCCGCCTGATTCCAGCCGGTACAGGCATGGCCTATCACCTGGCGCGCAAAGACAAAGAGCTGCTTGAAGCGGCTGAACGTCAAGCCGCTCGTGCGCTGGCCAATCCGTTTGAAGATGCACCGGCTGCAACGGAAGAAGTTCCGTTGGCTTCGGCCGATGCGGGCGACACGTCGGAGTCCGCCGAGTAAGCTTGATTCCGCCCGCCCGCATTTGTGCGGCTGGCGGGTCGGGCGCTGTTCAGAACGCCGGGTTCATCCCCGGCGTTTTTTTATTTGGTGCGCTCTCGCAAAAAACTCCGATGCAAGCGGGGGTGGCGGCCCAGGTGGGGTGAGCGAGCTTGAGTCCGCCGCGGCCGGCGCCTGGATCGGGATGCAAGGGAGCGGTTGTTTGTAGTGGTCAAGTTTTAGTGGACAGTTTCAGGCGAGTTTTTCTGGCTTCTACTTTCTCATAAACATCGGGCGCCAAGTAACCCAATGTGGAATGCATACGAATGGGGTTATAGAACAGATGGATATACCGAGCGATATCTTTAGCGGCCTCACTTTGATTGGCATAGCGTTGCGGCCAGAGCCATTCACGCTTCAGACTTAAAAAGAACCGTTCCATTACGGCGTTATCCCAACAGTTTCCGGCTCGGCTCATACTGCATTGGATGCCGTATCGGTGCAAATACTGTTGGTAAGCATCACCGGTGAACTGTGAGCCTCGATCAGAATGCAGTACCAGGCCACGAGGAGGATGGCGCTGAACCATGGCCATATCCAAGGCCTGTATGACCAGGCTGCCGCCCAGCTTGGTGGAGCTGGCCCATCCGACGACTTTGCGTGAGTACAGATCGAGTACCGCCGCCAGATAAAGCCATCCTCGTCCGGTGCCCACATGCGTAATGTCACAGACCCATGATTGATTGGGTTGTTGTACTGAGAACTGCCGATTAAGGAGGTTCTGGCCCACTCGTACATTCGGGTGGCTGTTAGGGGAGGTGACAAACCGACGCTTCCAGCGAGGTGTTAACTGTGCCTGCCTCATGAGCTTACGGACTCGATAGCGCCCAATGCTCAGTCCCTGGCTGCGTACGGCCAAGACGATACGGCGACTGCCGTAGGTTTCATGGCTGGCGTTAAAAGCAGCCCGTACGTAGACCTCTTCGCGTACATCTCGAATCGAGCGTGTCGGTGCCCGGCGGGACTTGTAATACCCAGAGCGACTTACCCCTAATAATCGACATGCGCGCGACACCACGACGGCCTTCGTTTGCAAATGCTTAACGACATCAAACCCTATCTGAGGGTTCGTGCAAAGAAGGCCGACGCTTTTTTTAGAATATCGTTATCCTCGCGTAGTTGGCGATTCTCGATTTCCAGCTCACGGATGCGCAGTTGTTCGACCGTTAACGGCTCGCTGGGCCGAGGTAACCCATTGGCGCTCTTATGCTGTTGTACCCAGCGACGCACCGCCGTGTCACCTACTCCCATAGCGATGGCCGCTTCACGCGGGGACATATCTTTATCCAGCACCAAACGAACCACTTCGTGTTTGAAGGCTGCATCAATCTTGCGAGGATGGCCGGGCTCTTGTTTCTTTGTCATGGAATCACCTTATTAAGTAATAATGATTCGCTTCAAAAGTGTCCACCAAAATTAGACCACAACAGTTTGAGCGTCAAGGGTGTCCACAGCCCGGGGGGCTGTGGACGACGCGAGTTCCGCGACCGCCCGATCCAGGCGCCGGCCGCGGGCAGTCCTGGCAACGCCAGGACCGGACGAGGCGAGCCCACCCCGCCTGGGCCGCCACCCCCGCGTCTCAAGAACGCGGATGACGAGTGGCCACAAGGCCCTCCTCACGAATCCGATGCGTCGTTTACCGTTTGAGGCTCGGCCTCGGCCCTGGGCAGCCGTACCGTAAAAGTGGTTCCCGTCCCTTCCTCGCTACGCACGCTGATTGTGCCGTGATGACGATTGACAATGGTCTTGACGAACGCCAGGCCCAGGCCGATTCCCGCGGGATTGCCGGGGGTGTCCTCGCCCAGGCGCTGGAAGGGCGTGAACAGCAAGCCGAGCTGCGCCTGGCTCATGCCGCGCCCCTGATCGCTCAGGCAAATTGCCCAGTCATTTTCCTGTGCTTCAAGATGGCAATGTATTTGGCTCCCGTCGGGGCTGTATTTGATGGCATTGTCGACAAGGTTGCCCAGCGCACGGCCCAGCAGGTCTCGGTCGCCTTCCACATACGCACACGGGGCATCGTGGATGTATTCGATGACAATGTCGCGTTTGTGGGCCAGGGTCCAGTATTCGTCGCAAACCTGGGCGAGCAGGCCTGCAAGGTCCAGCGGCCGATAAACGATCCGCCTGGATTCGGCACGGGCGAGCTGCACGAAACCGTCGACCAGGGTCAGGGTTTTATGTGAATACTGACGGATGCGCGCCAGCAGTTCAGGCTCGGGCAGGGCGGTTCCGGAATTGGCCTGCAGTTCGACGAGCGCCAGTATGGAATTTTGCGGCGAACGCATATCGTGTGAAACAAAACGCAGGGTTTCTTCACGCCGGCGCTCGGCCAGCCGGATGGGTGAAATATCCACGAGGGTAAGGATGGTTCCCGCGCATGTGCCGTCGGCTGTGCGTATGGGTACGCACTTGAGCAGTATGTCGTTGCCCTTGCTGTCGCGCAGTTCCAGGCCTTGCTGCCACAGGGTTTGCCCCGTCGCCCGGACGTCGAAGCCGGGGTTTGCCACGGCCTTCAGCGTGGCGGCGATATTTTGTCGCAAGGCTGTGTCGGTAATGATGTTTTTTAAATAGTCCTCCGCCTGCTGGCCATCCACGGTACGGGGGCCGTCCAGGCGAACGGCATAGTCCATGGCCGCGATGCTCGCGAACCGCAACTGCCCATTGGTGTCGAAAATAATGGTTGGATCGGGCGTGGCGTCCAGGCTGTCGGTAAAGAAACGCCGCAGATGCCGCGTGTGATCGATGGCCCGATGCAGTTTGATGATGCGTCCGGGCAGCGATGCGTCGCCGCGCCCGGTATCGCGAATGAGCGCTTCTTCCTTGAATGGAGCGTGTTCGCGCTGCAGCTTCGAGAGTTGATGATCGATTTGCTTCAGCGCGGCTTCCTGGCTGCGCCAGCTCCAGACCGGGTAGACCAGTGCCACGCCGATCAGGCTGGCGGTGGGCGGTATCCACAGGAGGGCATAGCGCATCAGCAGCCCATCAAGGATAAAAATCAACAATAGCAGAGACGCGGCGATAAAGAACGAACGCCGTGGCGAAAGCCGTCGCAATATCAGGCAGACCAGTAACACCGGCAGGGTGGCGAGCAGTGCGCCTTGCCACCGGTTCGGGGTGCGGATCCATTCATTCTGAAGCGTGCTTTGCAGGGCATTGGCCAGGATTTCCACGCCGGACATGGCCTGGCCGTTGTGCGCAAGAGGAGTCGGGAAGGCGTCACCCAGGCCGGTGCCCCAGGTGCCGACCAGCACGTATTTATCTTTGAAGCGCGACGCGGGCACATCGCCGTCGAGAACCGCCCAGTATGGGTACATGGTGAAATGGCCTGGCGGCCCGGCATACGGAATCAGGCGAGGCGATGTGGCTGGGCGGGCAAGCCGCGGGTCCGTGCCGGACGCCTGCAGCATTGCGAGAATGAAATGGTCGACGTATGAGCCCGAAGGCAGCGCGTGCTGCAGGGTAATCGAGCGTATGGCGCCGTCGGAATCCGGATGGATGTTTATATAGCCCAGGCCGCGGGCGGCATTGGCCATGGAAGCCAAAGGCCTTTGCACTATGCCGGAAGGCTCCAGCAGCAGGGGCAGTATGACCCTGCCTTGGGCGCCGATCGCGTTGGCGAGTTCCTGGTCGTCCGAAAGGAAAGCCGGGTTCGCTTCGCCAAAAACAATATCCAGACCAACCGCTTTCGCTTCGTGCAGCCGGTTCAGCAGCTGGGCGTGTACGGTGCGCCGCCAGGGCCAGTGCCCGATCCGCTCGAGGCTGCCGTCGTCGACGGCAATAATGATAATGTCTTGATCTGCCGGCCGTTGGGTCGATACCGACAGGCCCAGGTCATAAAAGGTATGGTCCAGGCGCGACAGGCCGGTACCGCTGCCGAAATAGCTCATCGCAAACGTGAGCAGTGTCAGAGCCACCGCTACCATTAGCCATTCGCGGTGTATGCGTCGCGCCAAGTGCCCCTGAAAACCTGCGTGTGCTCGTCCGTTCAGACGCGCCATGTCAGTAGTCCGTGAGCAATATGTAGGTGCCGGAGCCTGACAAGACCGGGGTTCCGTTCGAGGAATTCAAGACACTGGTGCCCAAGAAAGCCTGTCGGGCATCATTGCCGCCGATTCCCAAAGCGTCGATGGCGCGCACCGCAACATAATACGTGCCCGGACCCGGAGCGCTGAACTTGACGTCCGGTGCGGCGAATCGCCGACTGGATACCAAGTCGGCGCCGTCCTTGTCCGATGACACTCGAACCAGGTATTCGCTGGCTCCCGGCACCGGAGGAAAACTCAGAGACCAGCTGCCGCCTCCGGCTCGTTTCGGAGCGGAGAGGGCGGCGGCGGGCAAGAGCGTGCGTACCCCCAGGAGCTTGCCCTGCGGGTCGATGGCCGTGCCTTGATCCTGGTGCAGCGTGGCGTTTTGCGACTGTTGCGACGTGATCTGGGCCGTACCTTTGACGACTTCGCTTTGTGCGCCTCGCGTCGAAGCATGCACACGCAGGCGAGTGCCGCGCACGCCGGTAATGCTGACCGGAGTGCGAACTTCGAAGCGCCCGACCCCCGTCCCCTTGGGTGCGACGCTGGACTCGAGCGAGCCCTGCTTCATGCGGGTGATCGAGTCGATCAGGCCTGTGCCTTTGAAGGCCCGCATGCGTTCGAGCGCCAGCGTGGAGGAGGAGGGTATGGAAAGCACGCTGCCGTCGCTGAGCAGCAAGGTGACAAAGCCATCGCTGCCGGTGGCAATGGTTTTGCCCTCTGCAATCCGGTCTTGGGCCCGCAGATTCTGGCCATCGGCGCTGGCTTGCCCGCTGACGTGGGTAACCGTGGCGCTGGCGGGCAGTTCCGGGATCATTGCAAATGGAATTTTCAGCTCAAGCCCGATCGGCAGCTTGGCGGGATCCTGGACGGCATTGATGGATTGCAGCGTGTTCCAGTTGCCAGGCCCGGTCGTAAACCGCGAGGCCAGGGCGATCAGGGTGTCGTTGGGCATGACCCGGTACAGGAAGTCGTCGCCGCGCGCTCCGGAGGCCTGGGCAAATGCCGCGGTTGAGGCCGACCCGAGCATCCCGGTAATAAATAGCGATAGAAACAAGTGTCGGCCGGACATGGCATCCTTGAGTTAAGCGGTGGTATTCAGGACAAATTCGAGACGATAGCCCAATGCGTACGACGAGTTCAGGCGGACGCCGTTTTCGGGTCGCAGCTGAAGCTTTTGCCGGATATTGGAAAGGTGCGTGTCGAGTGTGCGCGAAGTGGCGGGAACCTCGCGGTTCCAGACGGCGGCGCTTAAGACATCCCTGGAGAAAAGACGGCCCGGATTGCGTAGAAACAACAGCGCCAGTTCGTATTCTTTGGGGGCAAGAGCCACTGCCTGGCCGCGCACGTGGATGGTTCCTCTGGCAGGGTCGATGGCGTAGACGCCGACATCGAAAGCCTGTGTATTCGAGGACAGGGCGTTGTTGCGCCGCGACAGCGCCGCGATGCGCGCCAGCAGCTCGGCGTGGCGTATGGGTTTGGCCATATAGTCGTCGGCACCGGCCTGCAGGCCTACCACCAGGTCTTCTTCAAGAGTGCGACTGGTCAGGAACATCAGGGGCACATTAAAACCCAGGTGCGAGCGTATCCAGCGGACGACGTCGATTCCGGAAACATCGGGAACCTCCCAGTCGATCAGCAAAAGATCGAAGGGCTGCGACTTTTGCAGTACGGCAAGCAGTTCTTTGCCTTTGGTGAAGATCGTGCACTGGTGGCCAGCTTCGGCAAGAGTGTGTTGTATTAATTGCGCTTGAGCCGGGTCATCTTCAAGGGAGGCGATATTCATAAAGTTGTTGATGAATCCTTTAAACGCGCGTGATACATAGCTTGGCAATTGCGGGTTTCGGCATGAAATCCGATTCGTGTAAGCACCAAGCCGACACATTTTATGTAAGCAATGGTACGTTAACCATACTACAGTGTCGAGCGCTCGTGGCACCGGGCCGGCCCGCAACGGAAATGTTCAGCTGTTAGTCAGTTTACAAAACTACCATACGAGAACACGCGATCAATTAAAAACAGTGCGCGGGCATTGGGCGAGGGTGAACATTGTTCCACAGGCTTTGAGCGGCCTGGCGGCGCGCAGTGGCTCTTCTCCGATGAAATGAGTTCGGCAGCGATAATTTCATGATTCCAGGAGCAATGATGTCCAAGCACTTTAAGAATCAGGACGCAATAGTCGGCTCGCGCCGAAAATTCCTGCAGATGGCAGGCGCGGTGGGTGCGGGCTCCGCACTGGGCGCGCTGTCGCTGGATGCGCTTGCCGCGACGGCCGGGTCGCCCGCTACGGTCGATCTGCCTTTTGCGAATGGCTTGCGGCAAATGGCGACTTTCCCTCAAAAACGCCCGCTGATTCTGCTGACCAGCCGTCCGCCGCAGCTTGAAACCCCCTTCAAGGTTTTCAACGATGGTATTTTTACTCCCAACGATGCCTTTTTCGTGCGCTATCACTGGAGTGGCATTCCAACCAATATCGATCCGAAGACTTATCGCCTGAATATCAAGGGCAAGGTAAACAGCCCATTGACTCTTTCCCTCGATGAAATCAAGAGCATGGGGGCCGCCGAAATTGCTGCGGTGCACCAATGTTCCGGAAATAGCCGTGGTTTCTCCAATCCGCGCGTCAATGGCGGGGAATCGGCCAACGGCGCCATGGGCAACGCGATCTGGACGGGCGTGCCTCTGAAGAAAATACTGGAAAAGGCCGGCGTGCAGGCCGGTGCCGTGCAAGTCACCTTCAATGGCCTGGATCATCCTCCTGTGGGAGACGGCCCCGATTTCATCAAGGCGCTCGATCTCGACCACGCCATGGACGGCGAAGTCATGCTTGCCTGGGCCATGAATGGCGCTGATCTGCCTATGCTCAACGGGTACCCGCTGCGCTTGATTGTGCCGGGATATTACGGCACGTATTGGGTCAAGCATTTGTCCGATATCGAGGTCGTCGATAAAACGCTCGATAATTTCTGGATGGCCAAGGCCTACCGTATTCCCGACAATGAATGCGCCTGTGTGGCGCCCGGGGGAAAAATGGAAAAATCGCGGCCCATAGGCCGGTTTTCCATCCGTTCCTTTATTACCAGCGTGCTCGATGGCGATAAAATCCCCGCCGCCAGGTCGACTCTGTTGCGAGGTATCGCCTTCGATGGCGGGTACGGCGTGACCGGCGTCGAGGTGTCCGCCGACGGTGGCCGCACCTGGCATCAGGCCAAACTGGGTAAAGACCATGGCAAATACTCCTTCCGCGAATGGACCCTGCCCTTCAAGCCGGCCAAAAAAGGCGCGCTTGAGCTGAAGGTGCGGGCCGTCAATCGCATAGGGCAGAGCCAGCCAATGGAGGGCTTGTGGAATCCGTCGGGCTATATGCGCAACGCCGTCGAAATAACTCGCGTCACCGCTATCTAGGGAAAGACTATGAAAAAGCAAATGACTCTTTTCATGGCTGGCGGCGTGGCGGCCGTGCTGCTGAGCCTGGTGGCGCTGCCGACGCAGGCCCTGGAAATTCAGCTGCCGCCCGACTCCACCGCGTTCAAGCCCAGCACGATGCCCGGGTACACACTGGTGTTGCGCAATTGCACGGCTTGCCATTCGGCGCAGTATATCCAGACCCAGCCCGCTTCCTCGCACGCGTGGTGGGAAGGCGAGGTCAAGAAAATGAAAGCGACCTACGGCGCGCAGATTCCCGATGCCGACATGCCGGCCATGGCGGAATACCTGTATGCGACCTATGGCTCGGGCAAGGGCTCCGACGAGGCCAACGCCCCCAAAACCGCAGCGAAACCGAAGTAGCGGTCTTGAAACGGCACGGTTGCGGCTGATTTGGTTGCAAATCAGCCGCACTGTTGTCTTTCATCCAGGCGCGCATGCCTGGCATGTTGACCGCCTTTATGCCTGTATGCTACGATTGCGAGCTAACTGAAAATTTCATTGCCGAATTTTCTATTTAGATGCGGCCAGCAAAACCGGCCGCAAAATGCAAGACCCGCTCTTTTACGTTATTCGTGCTGGGCGGTTTTGCGTAAACCGCCCAGGTCGTTTTGTTTCCGGCAATCAATTGCTGCAAAAAAACCGGGCGACTCATTCAAATACGTAAATCAGTGCGCCAGTACAAATGCGTACAGATCAAAGGATGCGTAAAGGTCATGCCAACCATTAGCCAACTCGTGCGCAAGCCGCGCGAAGTCAGTCGCGCGAACAGTAAGAGCCCCGCGCTCGAAAACTGCCCTCAGCGCCGTGGTGTTTGCACTCGCGTGTACACCACAACCCCTAAAAAACCTAACTCGGCGCTGCGTAAAGTCGCCAAGGTTCGTCTTACCAACGGTTTCGAAGTCATTTCGTACATCGGCGGTGAAGGCCACAACTTGCAGGAACACTCGGTGGTTCTTGTGCGCGGTGGTCGTGTAAAAGACTTGCCTGGTGTGCGTTACCACATCGTACGCGGCTCGCTCGATTTGCAAGGCGTTAAAGACCGCAAGCAATCGCGCTCCAAGTACGGTGCGAAACGCCCGAAAAAAGCCTGAAGTTCCCGGCTGGTTCATCCAGTCAAAGTGCAGCCATGGACACGGTGTCCATCGCATGTAAGTGACCATTAATGTAAATGGTCGTGGCCGTGCAAGCACGGTTCAACTGAACAGTCACAAGGAAGTAAAAAATGCCCCGTCGTCGCGAAGTTCCCAAGCGTGATATTCTCCCCGATCCCAAATTTGGCAGCGTTGACCTTGCCAAATTCATGAACGTCGTCATGTTGTCCGGCAAGAAAGCAGTTGCCGAGCGCATTGTTTATGGCGCCCTGGATCAGGTACAGGCTAAAACTGGCAAAGAGCCTATCGAGATTTTCAATCTTGCAATCACCAATATCAAGCCTATCGTTGAAGTAAAAAGCCGCCGTGTCGGTGGCGCAAACTATCAAGTGCCGGTTGAAGTGCGCCCTGTGCGCCGCCTGGCCCTCGCCATGCGCTGGTTGCGTGAAGCAGCCAAGAAGCGCGGCGAAAAATCGATGGATTTGCGTCTGGCCGGCGAGTTGCTGGATGCTTCCGAAGGCCGTGGTGCCGCAATGAAGAAACGCGAAGACACGCACAAAATGGCCGAAGCCAACAAAGCTTTCAGCCATTTCCGTTGGTAATCTAAGGATACAAAAAAATGGCCCGCAAAACCCCCATTGAGCGCTACCGCAACATAGGCATTTCTGCGCACATTGATGCAGGGAAAACCACAACCACCGAACGCATTCTGTTCTACACCGGCGTCAATCACAAAATTGGCGAAGTTCATGACGGCGCTGCCACCATGGATTGGATGGAACAAGAGCAAGAGCGCGGCATCACCATCACTTCGGCTGCCACGACGGCATTCTGGCGTGGCATGGCGGGTAATTACCCCGAGCATCGCATCAACATCATCGACACCCCGGGACACGTCGACTTTACCATCGAGGTAGAGCGTTCGATGCGTGTGCTCGACGGCGCCTGCATGGTGTATTGCGCTGTGGGCGGCGTTCAGCCTCAATCCGAAACGGTATGGCGCCAGGCCAATAAGTATGGCGTGCCGCGTTTGGCATTCGTCAACAAAATGGACCGTACCGGCGCCAATTTCTTCAAGGTTTACGATCAGCTCAAGCTGCGCCTCAAGGCCAGCCCCGTGCCGATCGTGATTCCTATCGGCGCCGAGGAAAGCTTCACCGGTGTGGTTGATCTCGTCAAGATGAAAGCCATTATCTGGGACGAAGCCAGCCAGGGCATGAAGTTCGAATACAGCGAGATCCCTGCCGAGCTTGCCGATCAAGCCAAGGAATGGCACGAGAAGCTGGTCGAGTCGGCTGCGGAGTCCTCCGAAGAACTCATGGATAAGTATCTTGAAACCGGTGTACTGACCGAAGACGAGATCAATCTGGGCATTCGCACGCGCACCATCGCCGGCGAAATCCAGCCTATGCTGTGCGGCACCGCGTTCAAGAACAAGGGCGTGCAACGCATGCTCGACGCCGTCATCGATTATCTGCCGTCGCCTGTCGATATCCCGCCTGTCGATGGCGTCGATGACGAAGGCAACGCCATTACTCGCGAAGCCAACGACGACGCGAAGTTCTCGGCATTGGCATTCAAGCTGATGAGCGATCCGTTTGTGGGTCAGCTGACCTTCGTGCGCGTTTATTCGGGTGTCTTGAAATCCGGCGATACGGTCTATAACCCCATCAAGGGCAAGAAAGAGCGTATCGGTCGTATTCTGCAGATGCACGCGAACAACCGCGCCGAAATCAAGGAAGTTCTGGCGGGCGACATCGCCGCTGTGGTGGGCCTGAAAGACGTCACGACCGGCGAAACGCTTTGCGATCTCGATTCGCACGTGTTGCTCGAGCGCATGGAGTTCCCCGAGCCCGTGATTTCGCAGGCCGTCGAACCCAAGACCAAGGCCGACCAGGAAAAAATGGGCATCGCGCTGTCGCGCCTTGCCCAGGAAGATCCTTCGTTCCGCGTACGCAGCGATGAAGAGTCCGGCCAAACCATTATTTCCGGTATGGGCGAACTGCACCTCGAAGTGCTGGTCGATCGCATGAGGCGCGAATTCGGCGTTGAAGCCAACGTCGGCAAGCCGCAAGTGGCCTACCGCGAAACGATACGCAAGACCTGCGAAGAAATCGAAGGCAAGTTCGTCAAGCAGTCGGGCGGTCGCGGCCAGTACGGCCACGTTGTGCTCAAGCTTGAGCCTTTGCCTCCCGGCGGTGGCTTCGAGTTCGTCGACGCCATCAAGGGCGGTGTGGTTCCTCGCGAATATATTCCCGCGGTCGACAAGGGCATACGCGAAACTCTGCCAGCCGGCGTGGTGGCGGGTTACCCGGTGGTCGATGTCAAGGCGACGCTGTTCTTTGGTTCGTACCACGACGTGGACTCGAACGAAAACGCCTTCCGCATGGCCGCTTCCATCGCTTTCAAAGACGGTATGCGCAAAGCCAGCCCGGTCTTGCTTGAACCCATGATGGCGGTTGAAGTCGAGACCCCCGAAGATTATGCCGGTACGGTGATGGGCGATCTGTCCTCGCGTCGCGGTATGGTTCAGGGCATGGACGACATGGTGGGCGGCGGCAAGGTTATCAAGGCAGAAGTGCCCTTGGCCGAAATGTTTGGTTATTCGACCAGCCTGCGTTCGCAAACGCAAGGTCGCGCAACCTACACCATGGAGTTCAAGCACTACTCAGAAGCACCCAAGAACGTCGCTGACGAAGTCATCAGCGCACGCGGTAAGTAATAAGGTCCGCCCATTTTCGGATGGGCGGGTAAATTTTTTGTTTCCTTGAAAATATTGATGGGATAAATCATGGCAAAAGGTAAGTTTGAACGGACCAAACCGCACGTCAACGTAGGTACGATAGGTCACGTGGACCACGGCAAAACGACGTTAACGGCGGCGATCACGACGGTGCTGTCGGCGGCGTTTGGTGGCGAGGCGAAAGGGTACGATCAGATTGACGCGGCGCCCGAAGAGAAGGCGCGCGGCATCACGATCAACACCTCGCACGTGGAATACGAGACGAAGAACCGTCACTACGCGCACGTGGACTGCCCGGGTCACGCGGACTATGTGAAGAACATGATCACGGGCGCGGCGCAGATGGACGGAGCGATTTTGGTGGTATCGGCCGCGGACGGCCCGATGCCGCAGACGCGCGAGCACATATTGCTGAGCCGCCAGGTGGGCGTGCCGTACATTATTGTGTTTTTGAACAAGGCCGACATGGTCGACGACGAGGAGTTGCTCGAGCTGGTGGAAATGGAAGTGCGCGAGTTGCTCTCGAAGTACGACTTTCCGGGCGACGACACGCCGATCATCAAGGGATCGGCCAAGCTGGCGCTGGAAGGCGACAAGGGTCCGTTGGGCGAGCAGGCGATTTTGGCGTTGGCCGAGGCGCTGGACACGTACATCCCGATGCCCGAGCGGGCGGTGGATGGGGCGTTCCTGATGCCGGTGGAAGATGTGTTCTCGATCTCGGGTCGTGGCACGGTGGTGACGGGCCGGATCGAGCGCGGCGTGGTGAAGGTGGGCGAGGAAATCGAGATTGTGGGCATCAAGGACACGGTCAAGACGACGTGCACGGGCGTGGAGATGTTCCGCAAGCTGCTGGACCAGGGCCAGGCGGGCGACAACGTGGGTATTTTGTTGCGCGGCACCAAGCGCGAGGACGTCGAGCGCGGCCAGGTGTTGTCCAAACCGGGTTCGATCAATCCGCACACGGAGTTCACCTCGGAGGTGTACATTCTGTCCAAGGAAGAGGGTGGGCGTCACACGCCGTTCTTTAACGGGTATCGCCCGCAGTTTTACTTCCGCACGACGGACGTGACGGGGACGATCGATTTGCCGAAAGACAAAGAGATGGTGTTGCCGGGCGACAACGTGTCGATGACGGTCAAGCTGATAGCGCCGATCGCCATGGAAGAGGGGCTGCGCTTTGCGATCCGCGAAGGCGGCCGTACCGTGGGCGCCGGCGTCGTTGCCAAAATCATCAAGTAAGCAGCATATCTCCAGGCGGGAATCAAGGTTCCCGCCCATTTCGTTCTTTAGGAAACACCATGAAAAACCAGAAAATCCGCATCCGCCTGAAAGCGTTCGACTACAAGCTGATCGATCAATCGGCCGCTGAAATTGTTGAAACAGCCAAGCGTACGGGTGCTGTTGTGCGTGGCCCCGTGCCACTGCCCACACGCATCCGCCGTTACGATGTGCTGCGTTCGCCGCACGTCAACAAAACGTCGCGTGATCAATTCGAAATGCGCACTCATCAGCGCCTGATGGACATTGTCGATCCAACCGACAAAACCGTCGATGCACTGATGCGCCTCGATCTGCCCGCTGGTGTAGACGTGGAAATTGCGTTGCAGTAATCTATGCTTGCATAAGCCTAGCCGGTTTAAAAAAGCGCCATGCTTGAAAAGCATGGCGCTTTTGCTTTATGGCCAGGAAACAACAGGAGAGGTGGGTCATGGGGTTAGTCCTGACATTATTGGTGTGGGTCGGCAGCGCACTGTATGCTCCGGTTGGCATGGCACAAACGCCGCCATGCAATGGCGGGGCCCCCATACGGTTTGCGAGCCAGAACTGGGAAAGCGCCGAGTTCACCATGAATGTCTTGCAGCAGATTCTGCAAAAGGCCTACGACTGCAAGACCGAGACTGTGCCGGGTACGCCGGCCGCCACCGAAACCGCGTTGGTGCAAAATGATTTGCAGGTGGTCGCCGAAGAGTGGACGGGCCGCTCGGCGATCATCGAACAGGGGATCAAATCCGGTGCGGTTCGGGTGGTGGGCAATACGCTGAAAGGGGGCGCCGAGCAGGGTTGGTACGTGCCTTATTATCTGGTCCATGGCGACCCCGAACGAGGCATCAAGGCAGCCGCCCCCAATTTGAAATCCTGGCAGGATTTGCCCGGATACAAGAATTTATTCACCGACCCCGAGGAGCCCGGGAAGGGCCGCTTTCTGAATTGCCCCAGCGGATGGGCCTGCGAGCAGTTCAATACGCGTTATTTGACGCTGTTCGGCCTGGGCAAGGACTACACGAATTTCCGCGCCGGAACGGGCGCCGCACTGGACGCCGCCATCAGCTCCGCCTACGATCAGGGCAAGCCGATATTGTTCTACTACTGGCAGCCGACCGGGTTGATGGCCAAGTACAAATTTCAGAAGATCGGTATGCCGCCCTTCAACCAGGCCTGTTGGGACGCCATGGTCAGCGGCAAGGGCCAGCCCTGCCCCAGCGATTTTCTGGTTGCCCATCTGGGGATTGCGGTGTCGTCGCCTTTTGCCGCGCAAAACCCCGAGCTTATCCAGTTATTCCAGCGCGTGCAGTTCGAGCCCACTCTGCTCGATCGGGTGATCTACACCATGACGAGCCAGCATATCCGGGGGGATATCGCTGCTCAGCGTTTTTTGCGCAAGAACCCCGAGGTCTGGCAGGCCTGGCTGCCCGCCGACAAAATAACACGCCTGGAGCAAGCCCTGGGCCTGCGGGCCGGCGCCAAGTCAGCCGGCTATTCGATATTCCCCACGCTCTCCATGAGCGACTACGTGAATCATCAGTTGCTGGCCGCGGTAAAACAGTACGGCGCCAGCCTCCACAGACTCAGCGATCTTATTCTGGATGCCATTCTGTTGCCGGTGGAACGCAGCCTGCAGGCCATCCATCCGGCCATCCTGCTTTTTCTCGTCGGCCTGCTGGCGTGGCATGCCACCCGAAAAAAATTCCTGGCCATTTGCTATGTGGCCGGCCTGTACGCCATAGGCAGCGTAGGTTTGTGGGACAAGCTGATGCAAACCTTTGCGCTGGTGCTGGTGTCCACCGTATTCGCGATTGTCCTGGGCATTCCCGTCGGCATACTCGCGGCTCGTCATCGCTGGCTGCGCCGCGTCCTGACGCCCGTACTCGATGTCATGCAGACCCTGCCCAGCTTCGTGTATCTGATTCCGGTGCTGATGTTCTTCGGGCTGGGCAAGGTGCCGGCCTTGTTTGCGACCATTATTTATGCCGTGCCGCCGCTCATACGCCTGACCACCCTGGGATTGCGCCAGGTTGATCGCAATATGGTCGAGGCGGCTCAGTCGTTTGGAGTGACTCGCTGGCAGATGCTGACGCGGGTGACTCTGCCCTTGGCTCGTCCCAGCATTATGGCGGGGGTCAATCAGACCACGATGATGTCGCTGTCGATGGTCGTGGTGGCGTCCATGATCGGTGCGCGCGGGTTGGGCGAAGACGTGCTGGCAGGCATACAGACCCTGAATGTGGGGCTGGGCTTGCAGGCCGGCCTGGCCATTGTGATCCTGGCTATCGTGATCGACCGCATTACGCAGGCATACGGCAAGTCGCAGCGCAGCACCAAACGGCGCAACAGGGTGGGTGGTGCGAAATGAACGAAACCAAAATCGAAGTTCGCAATGTGTACAAAGTATTCGGCTCCAATCAGCGTCATGCGCTGGAGCTTTTGCGCCAGGGCGGCGACAAGCAGTCGGTGCAGGCCCGAACGCAGTGCAATGTGGGCCTTGCTGGCGTCAGCCTGGCACTCCCCGCAGGCAAAATATCGTGCATCATGGGCTTGTCGGGTTCTGGAAAATCCACTCTCGTGCGCCATCTCAATCGCTTGATCGATCCATCGGCCGGTGAAATCCTGATCGACGGCCGGAATATATTGCTGCTCGATATGCCGGGCCTGCGCCAGTTGCGGCGCCGCACCATCAGCATGGTATTTCAGAACTTCGGCTTGCTGCCGCATATCAATGTGCTCGATAACGTGGCTTTCGGCCTGCATGTGCGCGGCGACGACAAGAAACGGGCCCGAGAGGCCGCGCTGGCCTGGCTGCAGCGTGTGGGCCTGAGCGATTACGGCCAAAGCTACCCCGACGAACTTTCCGGCGGCATGCGTCAACGAGTGGGCCTGGCGCGCGCCCTGGCAATGGACACCGAGATTTTGTTGATGGACGAGCCGTTTTCAGCCCTGGATCCGCTGATACGCTACGACATGCAGGATCAGCTTCTGGTTTTGCAGCAGCGGCTGCAAAAAACCATTGTTTTTATTACCCACGATATCGACGAAGCCTTGCGGTTGGGCCAGCATATCGCCATCCTGCGGGACGGCAGGGTCGAGCAGGCCGGCCCGCCCGACGAAATCAGGAACCGGCCCGCCAATGATTACGTCGAACGTTTTGTGGTGCGGCGCACGGCATAGTTTCGCGCAGCTTGTGACGCGCGTCTGTAATTTACGGAATTGGGCCTTTATCGGGCTGAATATAGACGTGTATCTCTTGCGCCGATGGTTGTAATATGACACTCCATTCTATGAAAAGAATCACATGAATGATCGAAAACATCAACTCGGCGCTTAGAAAGCAGTCGCGCTTGCCTCTGTCGCTCAGGGTCAAGTACATCTTGCGAGAGAGGTTGGAGAACGGCGAATGGCCGGTCGGTTCGCGCATTCCCACCTTGCTGGATTTCGTCGCCGAATACGGAGTGTCCCGGGCGACGGTACGCGCGGCGCTTGACGAACTCGAGCGTGAAGGCCTGATCGAGCGCACGCGAGGCAAAGGTACGTTCGTGATTGGCGATGCCACCAAAGAGCGTTGGCTGATGTTGCCCGGAGACTGGCATTCACTGGTACGGCATATCGAGAACCTGCGGGTTCGCTTTGTGGTGCTCGATAGCGGCTACGGTACGCTTCCTGCCGAAGTGCAGGGGCAGGCTGGCAGTGGGCTTTATTGGTGGACCATGCGGGTAAACTGGACCGACGATATGCCCTATAGCATCAATACCGTCTATGTCATCAAGCGCTTGGTGGATCTGAAAAAATCGGCCTTCAAGTCCGAGCCGGTACTGCCTGTGATCAACCGGTATTTCAAAGACGAACTGCATACGGCTACGCAAATATTGACGATCCGGTCCGCCGACGCCCTGGTCGCCAAGCAATTGCATATCGAGATCGGCACGGCGGTAGCGCAGGCGCTGCGGGTCGCGCGCAACGAGCAGCAAGAGATCGTATATGTTGCGCGAGTCCTGTATCCGGCCAAGCACCTGTGCGTCGAGACGCAATTCCATCCGCGCGACGAAGCGGATTGATGCCGCATTTTGCGGAAAATTTGAATTTTACTGATTGACTTCTTCAAAAAAAATGATAAAGTCACAAAAAACGGACTTTGATACTTTAAAAGACTCTTGTCCATGAAATTTGGCTGCGGATCGGCCTGCCGTGGGCTTGAGAGTTCTTGGGCTTTAGGAGACACACTTGAAAATCACTATGCTTGGCACGGGTGCGGCGCTACCCGATCCCGATAGGGCGCAATCGTCGATTCTGGTCACCCTGGATAATGGCCGGAATTATCTGTTCGACTGCGGCGAAGGTTCAACGCGCCAGATGGTGCGGGCCAATATCAATCCCGCCGACGTGGGCTGGGTATTCATCAGCCACTTGCATTACGATCATGTCTGCGGCCTGCCCTTTTTTGTCTTGTCCAGCTGGGTGTTCAACCGCGAAGGCCGGCTTAAAGTGTACGGGCCGCGCGGTACACAGGACTTCGTCGACCATTCGTTTGAAAACGGCGCCTTCAAGGTCGATATCCAGGCTCGTGCCTCTTATGGCGTGCGACAGAAGAATATCGAGGCGGTGCGTCCGCTGGTAACCGAGGTCAGTCCTGGCCTGATCTACCAGGACGAAGACGTCAAGATTTACGTCGATCTCGTTGACCATATCCCCACGGAAATTACCGATTGCTTCGGCATTCGCCTGGAAGCCGAGGGCAAGGTCGTGGCTTTCAGCGGCGACACCAAGCCGTGCGAGTCCATGATACGGCTGGCCAAGGATGCCGACCTGCTGATCCACGAATGCACCTTTCCCGAGTCGTTCCTGGCGCATCGGGCTAAATCCGGGGTCGGCACCTACGCACACACGAGCCCTTTGGAATTAGGGAAAATTGCCACGCAAGCCAATGTGCAGGCACTCGTTGCCACCCATTTCGGGCATTACGACTCCACCAGCCCGGTGATCAAGCGGGCGGCAGCGAATCACCTGCCCGTGGACTTGATGGGCCCGGACATGCTTGATGAAGTTGTGCGGGACTTGCGCAAGAACTACAAGGGATCGATACGGCTGGCCCATGATTTGATGCGGATCGATTTATAGTAAGGCGGTGCGTGGAAATCTGGCCAGGGCACTGAGTTAGAAGCTTTATGAAAAAGAGGTGCCGGCCTTTGCCCTTATGCCGTTGTCCGGGAGATAGATTATGTTTGCAAGGCGTTATGGATTAGGTAAATGGCTGGCCGTTTTAGGCCTGAGCTTCAGTGCGGCCGCCGCCGCGGCTTATCCAGATCATCCGATACGGGTGGTATTGCCGTATGCCGCGGGAGCGGCCGGGGATATCGTGTTCAGGATGCTGCAGCCCGGATTGAACAAAGAATTGGGCCAGTCGGTCGTACTGGACTACAAATCGGGAGCGGGCGGAAACATCGGCACGCAAGAGGTGGTGCGCGCGGCCCCAGACGGCTATACCCTGGTATTTGGCGCAACCAATAATTTCGTCATCAACCAGTTCCTCTACAAGATGAACTTCGATCCCCTGAAAGCTTTGGAGCCCATCGCCAAGGTGGCCGAGGTTCCCGCATTCATTTATCTGAACGCCAATGTGCCGGCGCATGATTTTGCCGAATTCAAGGCTTATGCCGCACAACATCCAGGCGTCCTGAACTATGGCACGCCGGGCGCCGGCACCACTCCGGCCCTGTCGGGCTGGATGTTGTCCGAGGCCGTGCATGGCGACATGACGGCCATTACGTATCGCGGGTCGGCCCCGGGCGTGCAGGCGTTGCTATCCAATCAGATCCAGGTCTATATCGGCGGCTACGGAGTGGCTTCCGCTTATCTGCCTTCCGGCAAGCTGCGCGTTTTGGCGGTTGCCCTGCCCAAAAGGTTCGCCGAATTGCCGGATGTCCCTACTACCAAAGAAGTGGGCATAGGCGATGCCGTGGTCAGCAACTGGTGGGGACTGGCGGCGCCCAAAGGCACTCCGGCCGCGGTGGTGGCGCGCATCGAGCAGGCCCTGCATAAGGTACTGGCCGATCCGGCAATCCAGCAAAAGCTGCAAGCCCAGGGCTTTTTGGTCAATCTGGGCAGCGCAGCCGCGTTCAAGGCCGATCTGCAAAAAGAGGCGCCCTACTGGCAGGATGTCATCAAGCGTTCGGGCGTGAAGATCAATTGATCCGGGTGCTTGTGGCGCGCAGGCAATACGGCATCGGCAAACAGGCATTCTTGGCAGGCAGCAGCTTGCCAAGTGGGCAAAATCCGTGTTAAAGTTGTTAGCTTAGCCAAAGTTCTTGGTTATGTGATTGCGTGCGCAAGCACATATTACATTTGCGTGGCGGGGGAAGTAACCTTGCGCCGCGCCTAATTAGCCCCGACCAATCGTAGTTGGGAATGGAGAAAACGATGTCGAATCCGACACCTACGCCTGCCGCCTATCGGCTGGGACTCGTGGGGCGCAAAGTCGGCATGACCCGTATTTTTACCGAGGAAGGCGAGTCCATCCCGGTTACAGTACTGGACGTGTCGAACAACCGCGTTACCCAAGTCAAGTCGCCAGAAGTCGATGGTTATGCAGCCGTGCAAGTTGCCTATGGTAGCCGTCGCGCCTCGCGCGTGACCAAGCCGGTGGCAGGGCATTATGCCAAAGCCGGCACCGAAGCCGGTAGCATCCTCAAAGAATTCCGTCTAGACCCCGCCAAAGCCGCTGAGTTTTCAGCCGGTGCCGTCGTGGCCGTTGAAAGCGTATTCGAAGCAGGCCAGAAAGTTGATGTAACAGGCACGACGATCGGTAAAGGCTTTGCCGGCACGATCAAGCGTCACCATTTCAAATCGCAACGTGCTTCGCACGGTAACTCGCGTTCGCATCGCGTTCCGGGTTCGATTGGTCAGGCACAGGATCCGGGTCGTATTTTCCCGGGTAAGCGCATGTCCGGCCATTTGGGTGATGCGACTCGTACTGTTCAAAATCTCGACATCGTTCGTGTCGACGCAGAACGCGGTTTGTTGTTGGTCAAGGGCGCTGTCCCCGGCCACAAGAATTCCGATGTCATCGTGCGTCCGGCCATCAAGATGTCGGCCAAGAAAGGAGCTTAATCATGGAACTCAAGCTCCTGAATGACCAGGGTCACTCTGCTTCGACCTTCGCCGCGCCCGACACAGTGTTCGGCCGCGATTTCAACGAGGCGCTCGTACACCAGATCGTCGTGGCGTTTCAAGCCAATGCGCGCAGCGGCAATCGTGCGCAAAAAGATCGTGCAGAAGTCAAGCACAGCACCAAAAAACCCTGGCGCCAAAAAGGCACCGGTCGTGCCCGTTCGGGTATGACATCCTCGCCCATCTGGCGTGGGGGTGGTCGTGCATTCCCGAACTCACCTGAAGAAAACTTCAGCCAGAAGGTCAACAAGAAAATGTATCGCGCCGGTATCCGTGCGATCCTTTCCCAGTTGGCCCGCGAAGATCGTATCGCCGTGGTGGACACCTTTGCTCTCGAATCTCCCAAGACCAAGCTGGCCGCTGCCAAGCTCAAAGGCATGGGTCTCGAGTCGGTTCTCATCATTACCGATGTGCTCGACGAAAACGTTTATCTCGCAACGCGCAATTTGCCGCACGTTGCCGTGGTCGAACCGCGTTATGCCGATCCGCTGTCGTTGATCCACTATAAAAAAGTGCTGATCACCAAGCCGGCCATCGCTCAATTCGAGGAGATGTTGGGATGAACGCCGAACGTTTAATGCAAATTATCCTGGCTCCGATCGTGACTGAAAAAGCTACCTTCGTTGCCGAAAAAAATCAGCAAGTCGCTTTCCGTGTCGTCGCCGATGCTACCAAGCCCGAAATCAAGGCCGCCGTCGAACTCCTGTTCAAGGTGGAAGTCGAGTCCGTGCAGGTCCTGAACCGCAAGGGCAAGGAAAAACGCTTTGGTCGTTACATGGGTCGCCGTCGCAATGAGCGCAAGGCATATGTCTCGCTCAAAGACGGTCAGGAACTCGACTTTACGGAGGTGAACTAAATGGCACTCGTAAAAGTCAAGCCGACTTCGGCTGGCCGCCGCGGCATGATCAAGGTCGTCAGCCCTGATCTGCACAAAGGCGCGCCATTCGCAGCTCTGCTCGAAAAGAAAACGCGTGGTTCGGGCCGTAACAACAACGGCCACATCACGGTTCGCCATCGTGGCGGCGGTCACAAGCAGCATTATCGTCTGGTCGACTTTCGTCGCAGCAAAGACGGCATTCCTGCCAAGGTTGAACGCCTCGAATACGATCCCAACCGCACTGCGCACATTGCGCTGCTTTGCTATGCAGACGGTGAACGCAGCTACATCATCGCCCCTCGTGGTCTGGCGGTAGGCGCAACGCTGGTGTCCGGGGTGGAAGCTCCGATCCGCGCCGGCAATACCCTGCCTATCCGCAATATTCCCGTGGGTACGACGATACACTGCATCGAGATGCTGCCTGGCAAAGGCGCGCAAATGGCGCGTTCGGCCGGCGCATCGGCCGTCCTGCTGGCTCGCGAAGGCACCTATGCCCAAGTGCGCCTGCGTTCGGGTGAAGTGCGTCGCGTACACATCGACTGCCGCGCAACGATTGGCGAAGTCGGCAACGAAGAACATAGCTTGCGTCAAATCGGCAAAGCCGGTGCCATGCGCTGGCGCGGTGTCCGTCCTACGGTGCGTGGCGTTGCCATGAACCCGGTCGATCACCCGCACGGTGGTGGTGAAGGACGTACTGGTGAAGGTCGGGAACCGGTCAGCCCATGGGGCACGCCGGCCAAGGGCTTCAGAACCCGTCGTAACAAGCGCACAGACAATATGATTGTCTCGCGTCGCAAGCGCAAGTAAGGGGCGAACAACATGTCACGTTCGATCAAGAAAGGTCCATTCGTCGACGCGCATCTGATCAAAAAGGTCGATGCTGCCGTCGGAGGCAAGGACAAAAAGCCGATCAAAACCTGGTCGCGCCGTTCCACCATACTGCCCGAGTTCATTGGGCTGACGATTGCTGTGCACAATGGTCGCCAGCACGTTCCCGTTTACATCAACGAGAACATGGTCGGCCACAAGCTCGGCGAGTTCGCCCTGACCCGTACGTTCAAGGGCCATGCTGCGGACAAGAAGGCCAAGAGGTAAGCGATGGAAACTACAGCTATCATTCGTGGAGTCCATATTTCAGCGCAAAAGACGCGCCTTGTTGCGGACACCGTCCGTGGCAAATCGGTGTCTCAGGCCCTGAATATCCTGACTTTCACACCCAAAAAAGCCGCGGGCATACTCAAGAAAGCACTTGAGTCCGCGATCGCCAACGCCGAGCACAACGACGGCGCCGATATCGACGAGCTTAAAGTCACCACTATTTATGTGGACAAGGCTCAATCGATGAAGCGTTTCTCCGCCCGTGCCAAAGGCCGCGGTAACCGTATCGAGAAGCAGACTTGCCACATTGTGGTCAAAGTCGGCGCTTAAGGAGCGACAATGGGACAGAAAATACACCCGATTGGGTTCCGCCTCGCGGTTAACCGCAACTGGAGTTCGCGCTGGTATGCCGACGATAAAGCCTTTGGCGGCATGCTCGCCGAAGACATTCGTGTACGCGAATATCTGAAGAAAAAACTCAAGAGCGCTTCCGTCGGTCGCGTGATTATCGAGCGTCCTGCCAAGAATGCCCGCATTACGGTTTACTCGGCTCGTCCGGGTGTCGTGATCGGCAAGCGCGGCGAAGACATCGAAAGCCTGAAGGCCGATCTGCAGCGTTTGATGGGCGTGCCCGTGCATGTCAACATCGAAGAGATTCGCAAGCCTGAAACCGATGCTCAGCTTATTGCCGACTCGATTGCCCAGCAGCTCGAAAAACGCATCATGTTCCGTCGCGCCATGAAACGCGCGATGCAAAATGCCATGCGTCTCGGTGCCCAGGGCGTCAAGATCATGAGTGCGGGCCGTCTGAACGGTATCGAAATTGCTCGCACCGAGTGGTATCGCGAAGGTCGCGTACCTCTTCATACATTGCGCGCCAATATCGACTACGGCACAGCCGAAGCACAAACGACCTACGGCATTATCGGTATCAAAGTCTGGGTCTACAAGGGCGACATGCTGCCTAACGGCGAAATGCCCCCCGAGACCGCGGCTCCTCGCGATGAAGAGCGTCGTCCTCGTCGCGCACCTCGCGGTGAGCGTCCGGATGGCCGTCGTCCGGCTGCCGGCCGTGGTCGCGGTGGCCCTCGCAAAGACGCTGCGCCAGCTGCGGCTGCCGCGCCGGCGCCTGAAGGAGAATAAACATGCTGCAACCGTCACGCAGAAAATACCGCAAAGAGCAAAAAGGCCGCAATACCGGCCTGGCTACGCGCGGTGCTCAAGTGTCGTTTGGCGAATATGGTCTGAAAGCCACCGGTCGTGGCCGTCTGACCGCTCGCCAAATCGAAGCCGCACGTCGTGCGATCAACCGTCACGTTAAACGTGGCGGCCGTATCTGGATTCGTATCTTTCCCGATAAGCCTATTTCCCAAAAGCCAGCAGAAGTGCGTATGGGTAACGGTAAAGGCAATCCCGAATACTGGGTCGCAGAAATTCAACCCGGCAAGGTGCTCTACGAAATGGAAGGTGTAAGCGAAGAGCTTGCACGTGAAGCGTTCCGCCTGGCCGCCGCTAAGTTGCCAATCTCGACGACATTCGTGTCGCGTCATATTGGAGCTTAAGGAGACCCTATGAAAGCCAGCGAACTCCGTTCCAAAGATGCAACCGAGCTTAGTAAAGAGCTCGAGAGCCTGCTGAGAGCACAATTCAGCCTGCGCATGCAGCGTGCCACCCAGCAGCTTTCCAATACCAGTCAGCTTGGCAAGGTCCGTCGCGATATCGCGCGTGTCCGTACCCTGGTGACTGAGAAGGCAGGAAAGTAAGATGAGCGAAACTCAAAATACTCAAGAAACCAAGCGTCAACGTACGTTGATCGGCCAGGTCGTCAGCAACAAGATGGAAAAGACAGTCGTGGTTCAAGTCGAACGCCGCGTCAAGCACCCCGTCTACGGCAAGATTGTCATGCGCTCCAACAAGTACAAGGCGCACGACGAGACGAATCAGTACAACGAAGGCGACACTGTAGAAATTGCAGAAGGCCGCCCTATCAGCCGCGATAAGTCGTGGACAGTTGTACGTCTGATCGAGGCTGCTCGCATCATCTAAAAACGATGCGGACGCTTCAGAAAAGGGCCCGAAGAGCGATCTTCGGGCTTTTTTCATTTATCGGCGCGTGGGCAGCGCTTGCGCCATCCGCCTCAGGTGGGGCACACCATCTTCGATGCGATCATTCCAGGCATGCCCGGCGTTTGGTGGGAAGACAATTGTGAAAGCGCTGATTGGAACATTTTTTGGCTTAAGTGTTTTATGGCACTGGGCGTGTTTCAGTCGATTTTTTTTGAGCCGTTTTTAGGTTTGAGCTGCTTGTACAGGCTTGAACGATGAGGTTGGACGGTGCGTTGCTGTGTAGGCGGCGGTTAATTCTATAAAGACGCCACAGGGTGGGCGGTGCTGTGCAGTCCGGCACGTCCAGCGGTCGTGGCGCTACGCGCCCCGACTGCCCGGGTCTGCCTCGTCCAGGCGGGCGTCGGGCGAACTCGCGTCGCCCCGCGGTGCGGGGCGCCACTCAGACAGCGCCCGCCGAAGGCCCCCGCCTTCCCTTCGTCAGCACCCGGCGCTGGACTACCGCCGGACTACACAGCACCGCCCACCCTGCGGCTTGCGTTGAGGTCATGCATCGAGGTATACGTTGGGGAGTCCGTGTTTAGTCGATCGAGTCGTACATCGAGGTATACGTGACCACGTGATGGAGGCATGGGTGCGTGCACGTTAATTCCAGACATCCCGTAAAGTAATTCCAGGCATGCCATTACGCGAGCCGTCTATTGGGGCTTGGGGAGCGTCTGGGACTCGCGCTGTCGGCCGTCCTGGACGCGGCGGCGCCTGCCTAGAAACGGTATGACATCTGCACCCCCAGCATATCGGCGCTGGTCTGTAGATCACCGCTCACAGTACCCTTTTTAGGATCGGTGCTGTTGTTGATCGAGGAGTGGAAGAACAGGTGCGCGTAGCCCACATCGATCGTGGTGCGTTCATTGAAGCGATACTGGGCGCCAATCGATGCGATGATCCGGTCGGAATCGGGCAATGAAGTGGGGCGCAATGAGCTGTTGGGTATCGGTGTCTGGTCGTAGGCGATGCCGGTCTTGAATTGCCAGCGCTGATTGAACTGATAGTTGACACCCAATGCCACGCGCCAGGTGTCGCGGAATTTCAGTTTCAGGCTGTCCTCGCCCAGTGCGCCGTTGTTGATGTCCAGCGACGGTATGCTGCTCCAGCCAGTCCAGGATACATCGCCCAATAACTGCCATTTGCTGTTCAGGTCGTGCACGATGCTGAAAATGGCGGTATCCGGCAAGGTAACGTCGGCACTGTTGTCGACTTTGCCGGGCAGTTTTCCTGCAAACAAGCCGGGAATCGTCGAGAGCGTCGTGGTGCCGGAGAGGTTGTATTTCATTTTGGAACGGTACGAGACGCCGATACGGGTATCGTCCGTAACCTGGTAGAGCAGGCCCAGATTCCAGCCCCAGGCATCGCCCTTCAGTTCGGCCCGGGCATTCATGTCGGGCGAGGCGGCCAATTGCCCGGCATATTGCTGGAAAAGATTGGGGGGCAAGCCATTGGGCAGCTGTGCAATCAGCCCCGCCGCGGGCAGGTTGCGCCGGTAGTCGGCATCGAGATGCTGCCAGTTGACGCCCGCGCCCAAGGAAAGCCGGTCATTGACCTTGTAGGCGATCGAGGGGTTGACATTGATGGTTTCGATACTGAAGCTGGTGGACTGATAGCGGCCGATCCAGCTTTTGTTGTAGCTGGTCGCAAGACCGAACGGGGCGTTTACCCCCAGGCCCACGAACCAGTCGGGATTGAGCTGCCATGAAATGTAGGCATTGGGGATGACGCCCAGCGAGCCCGCATCGCCGCCTGTATTCGAGCCCAGCGGCAAGCCTCCCGGACCGGTGCTGCCATTGTTTGAAAACTTGAACGACGTTGAGATGGCCGTGGCACCCGCCGAGATATTCACGCCCGGCAGGCGCGTCATGCCGGCGGGGTTGAAAAATATGGTGCTGGCGTTATCGGCAATGGCTGCCGACCCTGCATACCCATTGCCCAGGCCGCTCGCGTTTTGCTCGATGAGCTGAAATGCCGACGCGTGTGCGTTGCTTGCCCCTATGCTCAAAATAATCGCCGAAACAAAATGTAACGGCGAAATGCTTTTCCTCATGACACTGCCTCTGATTGAATTGGTTTTATGCATAGCAAAGCGGGTTAAAGCCGCTGTGGTTTAACTATATGTCTTGAATATATAGGTAGTCCGATACGTCGTCTATACAGAATGAGGGCTTTGGAGAAAAGATTTCATACACGTTGCCATTATTGGTATTGAAATACTCGACCAGGTATATAAGTTTTCGTATGATCAATAATAATATTTCATTTTTAAACATATACCGGACAGGACACAATAAACAAAATTCATGGCGCTGCACGGCCTGCACGGTGTGGTCGTGTGACGATAATGCGTGTGACAGGCAGCAGCCCGCCATCGCGGGCATGAGCTTGCCCAGGAGAGACAAAATGAAAAAAGTGGCGGCCAATCAGGCCGAGCGCGACGATTACTACCGACGTATCGGCGACAAGAATATGACCCCTTTATGGGAGTCGCTGCACAATCTGGTGCCGAAATCACCCAGTTCGCCTTGTGTTCCCGCAATCTGGAAATACGCCGCCGTGCGCGCCGAAATCATGGAGTCCGGCGGCTTGATCAGCGCCGCGGAGGCTGTGCGCCGTGTTCTGGTCCTGGAAAATCCCGGACTGAAGGGCCTGGCCAGCATAACGCAAACGTTGTACGCGGGTTTGCAGCTCATTCTGCCGGGCGAAATCGCACCCAGCCATCGCCATGTGCAGTCGGCACTGCGCTTTATCGTCGAGGGCAAAGGGGCGTATACCTCGGTCAATGGCGAGCGTACCACCATGCGGCCGGGCGATTTCATCATCACGCCGTCCTGGACCTGGCATGACCACGGTAATGTGCAGGTGGCCGAGGGCGGCGAGCCTGTGGTCTGGCTGGATGGCCTCGATATTCCATTTATTCGCTTCATGGATGCGGGCTTTGCCGAAAACTATCCCAAGGCCGAGCAGCCCGTGGTGCGCCCGGAAGGCAATAGCTTTGCGCGTTTCGGCTACAACATGGCGCCGGTGCGCCATGAACACGCCGGCAAGACTTCCCCGATTTTCAATTATCCCTACGAGCGTAGCCGCGAGGCGCTCGATCATTTGTACCGCCATGGCGAAGTGGATGCCTGGGATGGCGTGAAACTACGCTATACGGATCCGACGACCGGCGGTTATGCGATGCCCACCATGGCGACGTTCATGCAATTGCTGCCGGCGGGATTCCAGGGCAAGGCCTACCGCTCCACCGATGCCACCGTATTCTCGGTGGTCGAAGGCACAGGCTCGGTATGCATAGGCGAAGAACGCTTCGAGTTCGGGCCACGCGATGTGTTTGTGGCGCCTTCGTGGCTGGCGGTCCGGCTTTTTGCCGATGATGATGCCGTGCTGTTCAGTTATTCGGATCGCCCGATTCAGGCCGTGCTGGGCCTGTTGCGCGAAGAACGGATGGACTGAGGCGCGGTGCGCCGTATTGCAGTGGGTCGTATCGAATTATTAGATATAAAGGTCATGGAATGTCATTTGTAATCAATCCTCCAGAAGTGGTGTCGATTCCGGTTGTGGGGTCGGCCGATCGGTTCCCCGTGCGCCGGGTGTATTGCGTGGGGCGCAATTATGCCGCGCATGCTCGTGAAATGGGCTTTGATCCCGACCGTGAACCTCCCTTCTTTTTTTGCAAGCCGGCCGATGCCGTGCAGCCCGTTGCCGAAGGCCGGACGCTGGATTTTGCGTATCCGGCCGAGACCGAAAATTTACATTATGAAATCGAGCTGGTTGCGGCAATCGGCAAGGGCGGGGCCGGGATTCGTGTCGAAGACGCGCTGGGCCACGTCTGGGGTTATGCGGTAGGGCTGGATATGACGCGCCGTGATCTGCAGATGAAAATGCGGCAGGCCGGCCGGCCCTGGGAACTGGGCAAGGCTTTCGACGGCAGCGCGCCCATCGGCCCCCTGTATCCCGCCAGCCAGTTCAGCCATGCCGAGGACGCTTCGATTTCATTGACGGTAAACGGCGAGGTCAGACAGCACAGTACGACAGCCAAGCTGATCTGGTCGGTGGCCGAGACGGTAAGCTACCTGTCCCGTTATTTCCGGCTTGAGCCCGGCGATCTGATCTATACCGGTACGCCTGAAGGTGTGGGGCCGGTCGTGGTGGGAGATCTGATGACAGGCACCATAGCCGGCCTGGGTACGCTTTCGGTGAAGGTGGTTTGAATGGCCAGGTTCGACACCGAAGTCGCCATCATCGGCGCGGGCGTAGGGGGACTGGTGCTCGCTCTGAGCCTGCACCAGGCGGGTATTTCCTGCCGCGTGTACGAGGCCGTCGATGAGATCAGACCGCTCGGAGTAGGCATAAATCTGCTGCCGCATGCCACCAAAGAATTGGACGAGCTGGGCCTGCTGCCCAGGCTGGACGCTGTCGGAGTCAGAACCAAAGAATCCATATTCTTTACCCGCCATGGGCAGTTTGTGTATAACGAGCCGGCAGGACAGGCTGCGGGCTATGACTGGCCTCAGTATTCCGTTCATCGCGGTGATCTGCAGATGGCCTTGCTGGCTGCCGTGCTGGAGTGTCTCGGCGCGGAGAGTGTGGTGACCGGATGCCGTTGTACGGGAGTCAGCCAGGAGGGCGATCATGCCGTGGCCAGTTTCGAGGACGGCGACGGGAATGGACTTGCGCCCGTCACCGCGGCCATCGTTGTCGGGTGCGACGGGATTCATTCCGCGCTGCGCAGGCAGCTTTATCCGCATGAAGGGGCGCCGCGTTATTCCGGCATAAACATGTGGCGCGGCGTGACATCCTGCAAGCCGTTTCTGACGGGCGCCAGCATGGTGCGGGCGGGCTGGCTGGCGCATGGCAAGATGGTGATCTATCCGATTCGCAACAATATCGATGCGCAGGGAAACCAGTTGATCAACTGGGTGGCCGAGATCGAATCGCCTGCGCGGGTGCAGCGGGACTGGACTCGGCAGGGCCGCCTCGATGATTTTTTCCCGGCGTTTGCCGACTGGCATTTTGACTGGCTGGACGTAGCCAGGCTGATACAGGACGCGCAGGCCATATTTGAATATCCGATGGTGGATCAGGACCCGCTTCCCACCTGGACCCAGGGGCGCATGACCCTCTTGGGCGATGCGGCGCATCCCATGGTGCCCAGAGGATCCAACGGTGCCGGCCAGGCCATCATCGATGCACGGTATCTGGCGGGCCAGCTGAAGCGCTTGGGCTTGACCCATGAGGCCTTGATGAATTACGACCGGGCGCGGGTCGAGGCCACCACGCGTGTCGTCCTTACCAATCGTCAAAACCCGCCCGATACCATACTCAGAGAAGTTTATGAGAAGTCGGGCGACAAGCCCTTCGATCGTATCGAAGACATCATCAGCCGCGGCGAGCTGGAGGCCATCTCGAATCGCTATAAGCAGATTGCCGGGTTCGATCCCGGCACCTTGAAGTCCAGGCAGTCCTTTTTGTAAGCGCCGATTGATTCCTAAGAAATAAAACAGGGAGACATTATGTTCAACTCGATTCGTATCGCACTGGCGGCCTTGCTGGCCGCCGCATGTTCGCTGAGCTACGCCGCCGATTGGCCCAGCCAGCCCATCACGCTCATCGTGCCGTTTACGCCCGCCACGGGGATCGATCTGATCGCCCGGCAACTGTCTGCGGCGCTGCCCAAGAAACTGGGCCAGCCGGTCGTGGTCGAGAACCTGGCGGGGGCCAGCGGCAATATCGGTACGGAAAAAGCGGCGCGTGCCAAACCGGATGGCTATACCTTCCTGGTGACGGTGAGCACCTTGGTGATGAATCGCACGCTCTACAAGCTTCCCTACGATCCGGTCAAGGATTTTGCGCCGGTTGGCCAGACCTCGTGGGGTACGCTGGTCCTGGTGACGGGCCCCGCCAATCCGATACATACCGTCGCCGGGCTCGTCGCCGCGGCCAAGGCCGAGCCCGGCAAGCTGACGTACGGCTCGCCGGGTGTGGGAACGCCGCATCACCTGGCCATGGCCCTGCTTGACGGCCTGACCGGGATTCAGATGCTGCACGTACCCTACAAGGGCACGGCGGGCGCCGTGCAGGATATGCTGGGCGGCCGCCTGGACTACATGTTCCTGCCCATCCATGTCGCCCTGCCGCAGATAAAGGCCGGGAAGCTCAAAGCCATTGCGGTTGGAAGCCCGAACCGGGTTCCACAGCTTCCTGAAATTCCCACACTGGGCGAGGCTGGCTTAAAGGGCGCGAATGTCGATATGTGGTACGGCGTTCTGGCACCCAAAGGCACTCCCGCCGCGATCATCGGCAAAATGAACAAGGCGGTCAATGAGGTCCTGGCATCTCCGGCAACGGCCGTGGCGTTCGAGTCGCAAGGCATGGTACCCGCCGCATCGACGCCTGAACAATTTGGCGCCTTGATTGCCAAGGACGATGCGCGCTGGGCCGATGTCATCAAGCGCGCCAAGATTACTGCCAATTGAAATAATGTTCCGGATCGTCAACCATGCAGCTTTATAGTTTCTTCAACAGCTCCACTTCGTATCGCGTCCGTATTGTGCTGGCCTTGAAGCAGGTGCGGTACGATTACCTGCCGGTGAATATCCGCACATTGCAGCACAGGGCGGCCGACTACGTGGCGAAAAATCCCGGCGAAGGCGTGCCCCTGCTGGTGGATGGCGACTTCAATCTGGGCCAGTCGCTGGCCATCATCGACTACCTGGATGCCACGCATCCCGAACCCCGTCTGATTCCACGGGAGCCGCCGCAGCGTGCGCGAGTGCTTGAAATTGCCAACCTGATCGCTTGCGATATGCATCCGGTCAACAACCTCAAGGTCTTGCGCTACCTGGTCGAGGTGCTTGGCGCCAGCGACGAGCAAAAAACAGCGTGGTATCGCCACTGGATCGATGAGGGATTGCGTTCGCTGGAGGCTTTGCTGCGGCAATCAGGGGCCGGCCGCTATTGTGTGGGCGATGGGCCTACCTTGGCCGATTGTTGCCTGGTGCCGCAGGTGGCCAATGCACTGCGCATGGGCTGCAAGCTGGACGAGTTCAAGCGCGTCATGGCCGTATATGAACATTGCAATGCCCTGCCGGCCTTCCAGCAGGCGGCTCCCGGGCTGCAGCCCGATTTCATCAAGTAGCCGCGAGGCGTTGCCCATCGATGGATGAACAATGACAGAACGAGAACCTGCAGTGGATGGCGCGCCCTTGCGCGAGTTTACCGATCCCGCCTATATGCCTTTGTGCGCATCGCTGTCGCAGGTGCGCGCCAGCATCGATCGCCTTGATGGCGACATTGTGCGCCTGATTGCCGAGCGCGCCATGTACGTAAAAGATGCCGCGCGCTTCAAGCGGGATGCGTTTCAGGTCAGGGCGCCGGCCCGGCAGGCCGAGGTGTTTGAAAAGGCAATTGGACTGGCTCGTGAACATAACCGCGGCTTTGAAAATCTTGAGCAGGTCGTCGAGAAAACCTATAGGGCCATGGTGGCCGCGTTCATAGAGAACGAGCAGCTGTACTTCAATTTTATGGTACCAACAGGAGACAGGAATGATCAGAATTCCAGGTAAATGGAAGAATGGCTTTAATGCGGCGGCGCTTGCTTGCGGGCTGGCCCTGTCGCCGCTGGCGGCGAGCCACGCGGCGGCGTGGCCGGATCATACGCTGACCTTGATCGTGCCTTTCGGGCCGGGTTCCAGCCCCGATCAAATGTCCCGTATCGTGGCCGACCAGGCCAGCAAAATATTGGGTCAAACCATTATTGTCCAGAACAAGCCGGGCGCGGGTGGCGACCTGGGTACCGCGGCGATTGCCCATGCCAAGCCCGACGGCTACACGTTCGGCGCATCGATTACAGGGCCTCTGGTCAACAATACCGTGTTGTACAAAGACCTGCCCTACGACCCGAAAACCGAGCTTGCCCCCTTGACGCTGGCCGTGGACCAGCCCGATGTGCTGGTAGTGCCCAGCAAGTCGGGGATCAAGACGATTCAGGACTTGATGAAATCGATCAAGGACAATCCCGGCAAACTGAATTTTGCAACGCCCGGCACGGGTACCGTGTCCCAATTGGCCGTCGAGCTGCTGCTGCAGAAAATCAAGGCAAAGGCGACTCATGTCCCTTACCCTTCTTCGCCCAAGGCGCTTACTTCCATGTTGACGGGAGACACGCAGTTCGCCGCCCTGCCCCCCATTTCCGTGATGGCCATGGTCAACGATGGCCGCTTGCGTGCCTTGGCGGTCACGTCGGAGCGGCGCTCCGGCGCCCTGCCCTCTATCCCCACCATGAGCGAGGTCGGTGTGCCAGGCATTGTGGGATCGGCCTGGATAGGGTTCGTCGCTCCAGCCAAGACGCCGGCCGATGTACAGAAAAAGCTGTCCGATGCCCTGATCCAGGCCATCAAGAGCCCTGAAGTCACCAAACGGCTCAAGGCGCAGTACATGGATCCCGTGGCCAGCACGCCCGCCGAATTCCGTCGTTACATGGATGAGGAACTGGCGCGCTGGAAGCCCTTGATCGAGCAATTGCATCTGCAGGTGAATTGAACGGGGCCTGGCGGCCGCTCGCGGATCGTGAGCCGGCCGCTGGGTTCATGCGTAGTTGAGGAGTCGTGATGGACTATATACAAGAACCCGCGCGTCAGGTGCCGCTGTACGGCGAATACGATGTGGTTGTTCTGGGTGGAGGCCCTGCTGGAATCCTGGCGGCGGCCACTGCCGGTCGTCATGGTGCGCGGGTCTTGCTGCTGGAGCGCTACGGTTTTCTGGGGGGGATGGGTACGGCGGCCGGAGTCTCCAATTTTTGCGGCCTGCACGCCAATGTGCACGGTGAAATCAGGCAAGTCGTGCATGGCACGGCGGACGAATTGCTGGATCGCATGCGCCGGCTCGATGGGCTGAATGAGCCGCATCTGATTTTCGGCAAGATTCATGCCCAGGCTTACGATATCTCGGCGTTCAAGTGCGCCGCGGACGAGCTGCTTGGCGCTTGTGGCGCGGACGTACTGTTCCATGCGCTGGCGACAGGTCTGGTCAAGAATCAACAGGGCCAGGTCGATACGCTTTTTCTGGAAACCAAGTCCGGCCGGAGGGCGGTTCGCGCCCGGTGCTTCATCGATTGTTCCGGCGATGGCGACCTTGCTCACTGGGCAGGCATTCCCTACGAAAAAGGAACCGGGGCGGGGCAAATGCTCTACCCCACATTGATGTTCAAGGTCGGCAATGTTGATGCGGCCCGGGCGGGAGAGGCCTGGAAACAGATTCCCGCCTTGATGGACGAGGCCGAGGCCAGCCGGGAGTTCAAGTTTCCACGGCGCGGCGCCATCGTCCGGCCGCAACGGCATGCCTACGAATGGCGTGTCAATGTCACACAGCTTAGCCAGCCCGACGGCTCCGCCGCCGACGGCACGGATGCCGGTTCCCTCTCCAGAGGAGAGCAGGAAGGACGCCGTCAGATTGTCGACTACCTGCGCTTTCTGCGCGCCAAAGTGCCGGGATTCGAAAACGCCTATGTTCTGGATATCGCCCCCCAGCTGGGTATACGCGAAACGCGGCGGATACAGGGCGAGTACAGCCTGACGCAGGACGATGTATTGAATTGCGCCGATTTCGAGGACACGATAGGGGTCAATGGCTGGCCGCTGGAATTGCACGTGGCCGGCGATGTGAAGTGGATGTGGCCGCCGATTCCCGAGTCACGCGGCTATAACCAGTTGCCCTTGCGCATGATCGTGCCGCGCGGCGACGCAGGAGTGAACAATGTTCTGGTTGCCGGTCGTTGCGCGTCCATGACGCACGAAGGGCAATCCGCTGCCCGCGTCAGCGGCAGCTGTTTCGTGATGGGCGAAGCGGCCGGCACATTGGCGGCGCTAAGCCTTGGGCGGGGAATGGCCCTGCGCGATTTCCCCATCGGGGAATTGCAGGACGTTCTGCGGGAAAACGGAGTATTTCTGGGGTAGGCGCCGCAGCGTGGCGCAATGGAAGTCATTGCAGGCAGGGAAGTCATGAAAGATACGAAACAGAAAGTTCTTATTGTCGGGGGCGGAATCGGCGGCCTGGCGACGGCGCTGGCGCTGGCCCGCCAGAACATAGAGGTACTGTTGCTGGAGCAGGCCGCCCATATAGGCGAAATCGGCGCAGGAATTCAGCTGGGCCCCAACGCGTTTGCGGCGCTCGATGCCCTGGGCGTAGGCGAGATAGCGCGCAAACGGGCGGTATTTACCGACCACATCATCATGATGGACGCCATCGACGCCCAGGAAGTCGTGCGCATCGAAACCGGCGCGGCATTCCGGCAGCGTTTTGGCGGGCCGTATGCCGTCATACACCGAGCCGATATCCATTTGTCGATACTCGAGGCGGTGCGCGAAAATCCGCTGATCCAGTTCAAGACATCGACGCATATTGTCGATGTCAAAGTGGGGCCGGCCGGGGTTGAGGTCATCGATACCCAGGGCGTGTCCTACAAGGCTGACGCGGTAATCGGCTGCGATGGGGTCAAATCGGTGATCCGGCAGAAAACCATAGGCGGCGAGCACCGTGTGACGGGCCATGTGGTCTACCGGGCGGTCGTCGAGCGCGCCAATATGCCCGAAGACCTTTGCGTCAATGCCCCCATGCTGTGGGCGGGGCCGCGCTGCCATCTGGTGCACTACCCCTTGCGCGGCGGCCAGCAATACAACCTGGTTGTCACCTTTCACAGCCGCGAGCAGGAAGAATGGGGTGTGCGCGACGGCAGCAAGGAAGAAGTGCTGTCTTACTTTGCGGGCATACATGAGCGGCCGCATCAGATGCTGGATCGCCCTACATCCTGGAAACGCTGGGCGACAGCGGATCGCGATCCCGTTGGCGAGTGGGGGCGCGGTTTGAGCACCCTGGCCGGCGACTCGGCTCATCCCATGACGCAATATATGGCGCAGGGCGCATGCATGGCACTGGAAGATGCTGTGACGCTCGGCGAGGCCCTGCGCCTTGCCGAGGGCGATTTCGCGGCGGCATTCAGGCTCTACGAATCGATACGCATCCCGCGAACGGCGCGTGTCGTGTGGTCGACCCGCGAGATGGGGCGCATCTACCATGCGCAGGGAGTCGAGCGGCTGGTGCGCAATCAGCTATGGAAGGGCAAGCCGCAAGAGCATTTTTATAACGCGCTCGAATGGTTGTATGGCTGGCGACAGGAGAACTGCCTGGCCGCACTGTAATTTCCATCCGCAAATTTGCTTCGTGGATCGCCGGCGTATCGAATTTTGCCGGCAAGGCGTGCCGACAGCTATAGTGCAAGGTCCTGGGTCTGGCCAGAGAATAGCGTAAGCTAATGGCTGCGCCTCATCAAAGCCCTGCAAGGCAAAGCACATCTATGGATTGGACCCATCGCATCCGCTTGCGGAACCTGAAAATCATACTCAGTCTGGCTCAGACGCGGAACCTGAGCCACTCGGCGGCCATGCTCAACACCACGCAGCCGGGCCTGTCCAAATGGTTAAAAGATCTGGAAGAAGACATAGGCCTGCCGCTTTTCGAACGCCATGCCCGCGGCCTGAGGCTGACGTCGCATGGCGAGGCACTGGTGGCTCATGCCCAGCGCATCGATGCCCAGCTGGATCGTGCCGCCACCGATATGCAGGTGCTGCGCGAAGGCGGTGGCGGGCGCGTGGTAATAGGCGCCTCGGGGGCCGCCGCTTCGGAAACCGCACCGCGCGCCGTGCTGGAGCTGTTGGCGCAAATGCCGCAATTGCGGGTCAGCTTTGTCGAGGGCACAATGGATCGCCTGCTGACGCTGCTTGGACAGGGCGATCTGGATATTGTCATAGGGCGCACCACCACCGAACGTTACGACGAATCGAGCGTGGCGACCGAAGTGCTGTACGTGGAACCTATCGATCTGGTGGCGCGGCCCGGCCACCCCTTGTTCGAGTTGTCCGAGATCGGCTGGAGCGATGTGCGCTCTTATCGCTGGGTGGTTTGGCCGCGCGGCACCCCCATACGCAATGCCATGGACGAGGGGCTGGCGGCCGTCGGCCAGGAGTTGCCGGTCGATCATGTCGAGTCCAATTCGGTGACAGCCAATATCACCATGCTGAACAACAGCGATATGATCGGCACCGCCTCGCACCGGGCAACGCTGATGCTTGCCAGATTGCAGCTGTTGCGCATTTTGCCGCTCGAGCTTCCCGGATACGGATCGGTATCCATGTACTGGCGCAAGGATGAACTTCATCCGCAATCCGTCGAGGCGGGGCTGGCATGCATCCGCCGCATTTCGCGTGACTACGAGAGCTGAGAGGCCAGCGGCCGAAACGCGAACACTCAGTCGCAGTGCCTGATCAGGCTTTCGATGCCGGACTGATCCATGGTTTCCTGCAGGCCAATGAAGACCAGGACCGATACGCGCGCCATGTCGGCGCCGACGGCTACAGGCTTGATCGCGACGCGATGGCCGACCACCTGGACGCTGAATGCGCGCGGGTCGGCGGCAAAATAAACGATGCCCTTGGCGCGCAGCACCTCGTTGGGCAAGGATTTCAAGTTTCGCTCCAGTTGTGCCTTGTCCGGGAAGTCGCCCGTCGTGACGGAAAAGCTGGCCACGCGGCTCAACGGCTTGTCCGCCAGCCTGGAAAAGGGCTCCGGCCTGGCGCCCGGTGCGAAATCGGGCGAGAAAAACAATTCCGGAGCGATGGCGCCGTTGACGGTTTCGATAAGTCTTTGCCGGCCGCTGACGGTTTTTAAAAGGCCGATACGTTTCTGTTTGGTGGCGGAGTCGATCAGGTCGATCTTGTTGATCAACAGCAAGTGTGCGGCGCGGATCTGCTGCGCCACCATGTCTCCGACGTAGGGGTCTTGCAGATGCTGGTCGATACGCTCGGCGTCGACTGTAACGACAATGCTGTCAAGTTCGTAGGTTTTGTCCAGCAGGCCGATTTGCGCGATTTTCCCCGGGTTGGATACTCCGCTGCTTTCGATAATCAGATACTCGGGGCGCGCAGTGGCCGTTCCCAGGCGAATCAGTGCGGTGGCAAGCTCGCCGCCGATGGTGCAGCATATGCAGCCGTTGGCCAGTGCGATGACCTCTTGAGTGCGGCGGGCGATCAGGGCGGCATCGATATTGATCTGGCCGAAGTCGTTGACCAGCACAGTAATTCTCTTGCCCCGAGAGTGAGTCAGTATATGGTTCAGGAGTGAGGTTTTGCCCGAACCCAGGTAGCCGCCGATCACAATCAGCTTGATGGGCTGGGCCGAGCTGATCATCCGTTTTTTCCCGGCGCTTCAAACATCCGTCCGGCCACCACGGTGCCCCACACGCGTATGTCTTTAAGGCGGGCCGGGTCGATTGACAGGGGGTCTTCTTCCAGCACGGCGAAATCGGCGAATTTCCCGATTTCGAGGCTGCCTATCTGGTGGTCCAGCTTCAGCGTATAAGCGGCGCCCAGTGTGATGGCGTGCAAGGCCTGGTCCAGGGTAATGCGCTCCGATTCGCCCAGTATGCGCCCGCCTGCCGTTTCGCGCTGCATGGCGCACCAGGCTGTGAACAGAGGGTTGAGCGGTGTGATGGGCGCATCGGAATGAAAGGCCACCGGCACGCCATGGCGTATCGCGCTGCCGCCCGCATCCATGCGATTGGCCCGATCGGGCCCCATAGTCTTTGTGTAGTGCGCGTCGCCCCAGTAATAAATATGGTTGGCGAACAGATTGACGCACAGGCCTAGCTTGGCCATGCGGCGGAACTGGGCCGCGTCCGCCATTTGACAGTGCTGCAGGGTATGGCGGTGATCGTGCCGCGGGTATTGATCCAGCACGCGTTCAAGGGCATCGAGCGTCACTTCGGTGGCCTCGTCGCCATTGGTATGGATGTGCAACTGCAGGCCGGCGCAGTGGAAGGTCTTGATCAGATCTTCGAGCTGGGCCGGCGGGACCAGCCACAATCCATTCGGACTGCCGTTGAAGTATCCGGGCCAGCGCAAGCGTGCCGTAAAGCCCTGGATGGAGCCATCGACAATAAGCTTGACGAGTCCGAACCGCAGCTTGTCCGTGCTGGCGCCGATGGCATCCAGGACACGCTGTGCGTTGTTTTCTCCGCTGCGCTGGGGAGCATAGGCCGGAACCAGCCTGACCGGATAATCCGGATCGGCCGCGACTTGCTGCAGATTTTTATTGCCAGCCTCCGACAAATCGTTGACCAGATCGGTGGCGGTAGTGACGCCGGCCAGTTGTGCGACGCGGCCGAAGTTCCAGATTGAATCGAGATTCTCGCTGGCGGCGATCGACAGGCCCTGGCCTATCACCCGGTACACCGGCAGCATGGCGGCAAACTCTTGCAGTTCTCCGGTGGGTTTGCCATCGGCGCCAAGCGGTACTCCTTCTATTTCGTCGCCGCCCGTAATTTCGGCCAGATCCAGCATGGCCGAATTCACATTCATGAGGTGCACGCTGGCATGCAGCACGACAATCGGGCGGGTGGCGGAAACGCGATCCAGTTCGCCGGCGCTCAACCGTGCATCGCCAAAGAAAATGGGGTCGAATCCCCAGGCCAGCAAAGGTTTGCCTGAATCGCCCATCAGGGCCTGGGCCTCGGCCAGGCGCCCGATCACGCTTTCTATGGTTTTCAGCCCGCTCCACAATTTGCCATCGGGGCCGCGGCGATCGTAGTAGCCGACATAGACGGCGCTCCACATCGATCCTTCCATCAGGTGGCAATGGCCTTCCACAAAGCCGGGCATCAGCGTCTTGTCGGCAAAACGAGTGTCGATCTCGACGCTGCCCCATTGTTTGACGTCGTCGGCGGTGCCCAGCGACAGAATCTTGCCGTCCCTTACAGCGATATGTGTGGCGCAAGGCTGCGCGGGATTGATGGTGATGATTTTCCTGGCAAGAAAAACCTTGACCACGGGCTTGCTCATGATGAGTTCCTAGTCGATGACGTGTTGATAGATAGGCATGCTGGCGTGTCTTGGCTTGAACAGCACGGTGCCCGCGCCCGCGATCAGGACGTTGAGGCACAGGCATACCAGCCCGATATTGATGCCGCCGAAATGGATGCCTGCGGTATCGGCATAGATGGCGGCGCCCTGCCCGACCAGAATGCCAACGCCGAGCGCCACGGGATTGATGTTTTTCAGGAACAGGACAGCAATGATGGCGGGAAAGAACTGCGTGAATCCGTAGTACGCCGTATTGATCAGGGTGAGCATCAGGTTAGGGGTGACGAGCGTCAGCACCATGGATGCCAGCAGGTAGATCACCACCACAATGCGAGCGACTTTCTTTTGTTTGGCCTCCGGGGTGTGCGGCATCAGGTTGCGGCTGACCAGGGGTCCGATCGACAGGCACAGCCCGGCCAGCACCAGCAGCCCCGACAAGGCCGCTCCGGCCGCCACAACACCGATCAGCCAGCCAGGCAGCAGATGCACGGCGGCAATAATGAACGCATCGTTGGGCGAAGCCAGCTTCAGGTTTGCGCTGATGGCGTAGTAAGAGGCCAGAACCAGAAACGGATACATGAACATATAGAGCGGCATGGGGATTTGCGCGCGCCGTATGGTTTGGTCGCTTTTGGCGGTAAACAGGAATTGCGTCAGCATCGGTATGCACAAAAAGCCCATTGCCTGAAAGAAAATCGTGCTGATCGAAAACTGCATCTGCGCGGTGTTCATGGTGTTGCTGACTTGTTTGCTGGCCGCGTCGAACACTTCTTTTACATCGAAATGCCAGGATACCGCCACGCCGGTCACCACAATGGCCAGCACCATAATGATGTCTTTCAGTACCGCAATGGCCGCGGTGCTGCGCACGCCTGAAATGACAATATATAAGAAGGCCAGTGCGGCGGAAATAATAACCAGGACCACAGGCGCGAATTTCCAGCCCAGGCCATGCAGTGCAACGATCAGGCCGGTAAATTGCAGTTGGCCCCACGGTATCAGGAACAGCACGGCGGTTATGGTGACGACCAGTTCGAGGAACCGGCTTTGAAAATGCCCTTTGAATAAATCGGGCAGGGTCACCGCATTGTATTTTTTGCCAGCGCGCCAGATATGCGGCCCGATAAAATAAATGAGAGGATAAGCCAGCAAAATATAGCCGAGGAACCAGATGCCGTAGGTCGGGCCCTTGGCGTAGATTCCGCCGGGAAAGCCAATCATGGTGCCTATGCTGTAGATCTCGCCGGCCGTCAGGAAAAACACCAGCAGACCGCCAAATTGACGCGAAGCCACAAAATAATCATGAGAGCTTTTGTCTCGAACGGTTCGTCCGGCTCGCAATGCCAGCCACACGGAAAACAGGATGATGCCTAAAAAGACGGTTGTAGCCATGTTGGGTCTCGTTTATGGAATAGGTATCGCGAGTTAAAGGGCAGTAGGCGTACGGTGCCGGTCGAAGCAATACCAGCAAATGGCCAGGCACAAGGAGGTCAGTGCGAACCAGGCGAAAATCCACAGATACAGGAATGGCACACCCAGCAGGGTGTAGCTGACTGTATTGGCCCATGGCAGCAGACCGATGACGCCCAGATAGGGAATCACTACTCCGATAAAAAAACGCAACATGCTTGTCTCCTTGCGGTGTGATTACTGCATATCGATGAATTATTGTTTTTTTTAGAATGCTTTGTCTCACAATGAAGATCAAATGATTTATATTGATGGGTATAAATGACAGTTATATTGATGCCCTTACCCGCCTGCGCAAAAGGTAGAAATCATGAAAAGCCATCATCTGAGGGCCTTGATTGCGATTGCCGATTGCGGCAGCATCCAGGGTGCGGCACTGGCTTTGCATCTGAGCCAACCCGCCATTACCAAGGCCTTGCAGGATCTTGAGCAGGAAATGGCAGTGCCCATGGTGGTTCGTACCCCGAAGGGGGCGCATTTGACCGCGTACGGCCTGGGCCTGCTCAAGCATGCCAGGGCGATCGAGCAGCAATTGCGCCATGCCAAAGAAGAAATCAATGCGCTTGTAGGGGTAAGAAGCGGCAGCCTGGTGATAGGCGCGACACCGGTAGCCTGTATCGGCCCTCTGGCCAACGCGATCATCGACTTTCAGCGGCAGAGTCCGGATGTCAATCTGAAGGTCCTGGAGCTGCGCCCTGCGCAGATCATCGAAGGGCTGACCGACGGCACCATTGATGTCGGGCTGGTTTCACGGGTGGGTCTGCCCGAGGCGCCCGCCTACTATTGGGAAACGATGTACAAAGTCGGCCTCACGGTCGGGGTAAGAAAAGGGCATCCGGTGCAAACGGCATGCGGTCTGGCCGATTTGGCGGATCTGCCGTGGCTGGTCTGGGATTCCAACGAAGAGCCCGGCAACATGCTGTATGAAATATTCGCCCAGCATCGCTTGCCGCAACCGCGGCGAGTCATACGCTGCACCTCGGCAAGCCTGTATGCGATGCTGATTTCCAGCACCGACATGGTTGGCTGCCTGGCGGACACGGCATACGACTTCACGGTCTTCGGCCATTCGCTCCATCCTCTGTCCATCCGGGAGTTATTGCCGGAGCTGAATGTCGGGCTGGTTTGCCACGATGCCAAACTGCTGACCCCAAGCGCAAATAATTTTGTGCGCGAACTGCGCTTTATCTGCCGGCGTTTTTCCGCTTGAGGCGGCAGGCGCCATATAGGCCCATCTTCAGTTCACGGTAACGTGCGCTTTTTCTATCACCACCTTCCATTGCCGGGCCGCTGCCTGTATTTCTTTTTCAGCCTCGGCCGGTGTGCCGTAGGTGGGATTGATATCCATGATTTTCAGTTTTTCCAGTACATCGGGTTCTTTGAGGAACTGGTTGAGCAGCGTGTTCCACTTCATCACGATGTCCTTGGGGGTATTCCTGGGCGCCATCAATACAAAGCCAAAGCCCATGTTGAAATTTTCCATTCCGGGGATGCCGGATTCGGCAATTGTGGGGGTGTTGGGCAACAGCGGATCGCGCTGTGTGCCCGACACAGCGAGCGCCACCAGCTTGTGGGCATTGATGTGCGGGAGCATGTTCGCAACGGCCAGGAATCCGCTGTCGACCTGACCGGACAGCAAGGCATTGACCGCGGGCGCATTGCCTTTGTAAGGAACATGCGTCATTTCCACATGGCTGCCGAGTTTGAAGGCTTCCATGGCCAGATGTCCCGGTGACGCGGCCCCCGCCGAGGCGTAGGTGAGTGCGGTTTTACCTGCCATATCGACAAACTGCTTGAGCGTCGTGGGCCCCAGGCCTGCCCGGGTGACCAGGCCCAGGTTGAATGCGCCGGCCCTGCCGACGACGGCGAGGTCTTTGTTGGCATCGAAATGGTTGTTTTTATAGACGAAAGGGTTGACGGTGGCCAGCGTGTCGACGCTCAGCAGTAAGGTGTAGCCGTCGGGCTTGGCGCGCGCCGCATATTCCCCGCCGATTGAGCCGGAGGCGCCGGCCTTGTTCTCGACGATTACCGATTGATGAAGTTCTTTGCTGGTTTTGGCCGCGAAGAGACGGGCAACGAAATCCAGCGGGCCGCCTGCACTGAAATTCACGACGATGGAAACAGGCCGTTCCGGATAGGCGGCTTGCGCCGTACCGCCCAGGCATAGAAACAGGGCGCCAAGGCCGCCGATCAAGCGATGTTTTAATTGCGTGGTTGACATGGTTGTCTCCGATAGTTATTTGATAATGGTTTTTGGAAAAAAATGGCGGCTCGACTCAGGCAATGGCGCTGGGGTTCGGACTGGTGTCGGTATGCGAGAGCATGGACAGGGCCAGGGCTTCGAGCAATGCCGATTTGCGGGACGCATGCGTGGGCGAATCCCACAGGTTTTCGAGTTCCATCGGGTCGCGCTTCAGATCGTAGAGCTCTCCGAAATCGGCGGCGTCGTAAAGACTAAGCCGGTACTCTTTGTCCAATAGGGTGCGCATTCTCACGCGGGTATCCATGCCGAACATGACGCGCTGGCCTTCTTCTTCGATCAACACATGATTGCGCAGGCCCGGGGTGCTGTTGTCCATGAGCTGCAGCAGGGATTTGCCTTGCATGCCGTTGTAGGGCACAAGGCCGGTGCGCTCCAGAATCGAGGGCGCGATATCGATGGTCGAGGCGAGCGCCCCTTCGTTGTGCCGGGCTTGCGGGCGGCTCGGGTCCATCCATATAAAGGGCGTGCGAATCAGGCTCTGGTAATGGATGGGGCCCTTCCACAGCAATTGATGATCTCCCAGGTAGTCGCCGTGGTCGCTCATGAAAATAACGATGGTGTTATCGGCGACGCCCTGTGCCTGCAATTCGGCCATGACTTGGCCGACGACGTGATCGATATGGGAAATCGAGCCGTAGTTCAGTGCGATCGCTTCCCGCGCTTCGCGTTCGGTGCATGAAAACAGGGCGGGGGTATGCTTGACGGCCTTTGATAGTTCGCGCTGCTTGTAGAGCCACGCCACGTGCGGCGGCGGTGTATGCGCCTGGCTGGCGTGGAAGGATTCCGGCAGATCCACCTTGTCGGGATCGTACATGTCCCAGTATTTGCCGTGGGGTGTAAAGGGGTGATGCGGATCGGGGAATGAGCATTTGATGAAGAAAGGCTTGTCGCCTTGCGCGTATTCGCGGATCAGTTCGCAGGTTTTCCCGCCGATGTAGGCGTTGGTGGAAAGCTCCTCGGGTACGCGGGTGCGCCATGCTTGCCGGAAGCGGCTCAGTTCGTAGTCGGGCGTGGGTATGGCCTGTTCCGGCCCGGCTTGTCGTGCCGCTTCGGGATGCTGCTCCTGCAGCCAGCGCCAGTAGTGCCCCCAGACCTGGTCGCCATGGTCCACGGTCAGGGCGACGCGTGAAAAGCCATAGAAGGGGGTTGCCAGGTCATGGTCGGGATTGTTGCGCCAGTATGGGCCCCATTCCTGATCGTAATTGCCTCCGTACGAGCGGCGCGCTTCCCCGAGGGTTTCGGGATCGGTGGGCCGGGGCCATTGCGGACCTTTGCCGGTCATGTTCTGCAAATGGGATTTACCCACCAGCGCGGTTTCGTATCCGGCCTCTTTGAGTTTGTCGGCAAAGGTCACAGACTCGAGCGGCAAGGGAATGCCGTTGTGGCGCGCGCCGTGGACGGAGGGCATGCGCCCGGTCATGAGCGATGAGCGGTTGGGCATGCAAATCGGGGTGGCGACATAAAAGCGCTCGGCCTTCCATCCCCGTTTCGCCAGGGCATCCAGATTCGGGGTCTTGATGACGGTGTTGCCGTACGCGCCGAGATGCTGCGCCTTTTGCTGATCGGTGATGAACAGGATGAAATTAGGTTGACTCATTATTGGGGGTGCCGTGTGCCGCAAGTGCGATAAAACCGGGGGATGGTTGATTATCGGCAACTGATGTATAAATGAAAAATGAAAATAAGTTTTATTTCCATATGATTTGGTTATATCTTGTATGTAAAAAGGCACTCTGATGGACTGGAGCTACAAAATCCGACTCAGGAATCTGCAAATGCTGGTTCGCTTGTGCGAGCTTGGAAACATGAGCCAGGTGGCGCAGGAGTTCAATGTGACGCAGCCGGCGCTGTCCAAGTGGGTAAAGGAATTCGAGGGGAATGTCGGAGCCCCTTTGTTCCAGCGTCATGCGCGGGGCCTGACGCCCTTGCCCCTGGCGTTGGAACTGGCGCGGCAGGCCAAGGGAATTGTGGGGCGTCTGGACCGGGCGCGTGCCGTGGTCGATTACATGAAGGGGCCGACGGAGGGGCAGGTGGCAGTGGGGGTGTCGCCCATGGTGGCCATAGCCTTGTTGCCGGGTGTGCTGCGCGATTTCCACCGTCTGCATCCCAAGGTGTTTGTGCACATACGTGAAGACACGCTGGATCACCTGAATTCGAAATTGCTGTCGGGCGAGCTTGATCTCGTTATCGGGCGGATCGAGGAAGGCCAGGCTCCGCCGGACCTGACGCATGAAAAACTGTGCGACACTCCGCTTTGCCTGGCAGTGTGCCGTTCGCATCCTTTGGCTGGGACCAAGAACGTGACCTGGGCCCAGGCCTTGAGCTACCCGTGGATGGCCCCGCCGCCCGGCAGCCCGTTTCGCAATCTCATGGAATTGACACTGGAGTCCATGAATCTGGGCAAACCCAATGTCCTGGTCGAGTCGGCCTATATACACACCAACGCGGTGCTGCTGGAGGGCACCGACCTGATTGCACCCATGTCCCGCGCTACAGCCTGGTGTATACAAGGCGCTGCGCTTGAAGTGCTGGACCTGTTTATTCCCTACCAGGGGTCGGTAAGCCTGCTCTGGCGTCTCGAGGATCAGGGCGAGCGGCTGATCCAGGATTTCATGGACTGCGCACGCCGACAGTCCGTGAATATGGTGGTTTAGCCCTGCGCTACTGCAGGGCCAGGCAGAGTCCGGCGAAGAAATCCTCCACCTGGATTTGGGTCTGGTCTTTGAACATGGGCTTGGGCAGAGCGCCCCAGACCATGGCCACGAGATTCTGCGCGGGGTTGACGTACAGGTGCTGGCCGAAAATGCCTATGGCCTGGAAGGCACCGTGGTGTACGGGGTGTCGGGTGTCGGGCAGGGGCCATACCATATAGCCGTAGTCGATTTTTACTCCCGCAGCCAGGAACGGCCGGCTGGCGGCCCGCATCCAGCCGGCGGGCAAGATTTCAACCCCATCGATGATGCCGCGATTCAGCAGAAACAGGCCGAACCGGCCGTAGTCGCGCAGGCCGGCAGAGATGCCGCTGCCGCCGACCTCGAGTCCGTCGGGCGACTCCAGCCACCAGGTGGCATCCGACTCGGTGCCCAGCTTCGACCAGATTCGCTCCGAGAAATAATCGGCCAGGGAACATTGCGTTGCCGCCCGCACCAGAGCACCGGCGATATGGGTTTCGCCGGTGCTGTAGTTCCAGCGGCTGCCCGGCGCGGCGGCGCGCGGCAGGCTGGCCATCATGTCGAGAATTGCGCCCGGCTGCTGCGCAATCTGCAGATCAAGTATGCGGCGCCGGTCCGACAGCGGGTTGGTGTAGGTTTCGTCCCATTGGACGCCCGAGGTCATGGTGAGCAATTGTTCAACGGTGACGCCATCGTAGGCGCTGTGGTTCAAGGCTGGCAGGTAGCGGGTTATGGGATCGGCCAGGCTTTTTATGCAGCCGTCCTGGATCGCGACTCCTGCCAGGGTGGCCGTGACTGTTTTGGCGATCGACATCGATACCCAGCGCGTGCTTTCTGTGTTGCCCAGCTGGTAAGTTTCGTAGCAGACCCCGCCGTTCTTGATGACGAGCAGGCCGCCGACACGGTTGATCGAGAGAAAATCGTAGAGATCGTAGCTTTTGCCTTGCGAAGCGAATGCAAAGTTTTGTAGATGTGTTGCTCGGCCAGGCAGGGGGCGGATCCGGGGGCCGCGGGCAATCGTCCTGCTTGGGAAGAGTCGGTCGATATGGCGGAATGTGCGAACCTGGGTATCGGGCAACAAGGCGCCGTCATAGATTTGCCTGACGGTTCCAAAAGATTCTTCGATTTGCATGATTTGTTGAGCCTGCCGCAATGAGGGACCATCGATGCCTGCCAACGTAGTGGATGCGCCCTGGGCTGTCAAATGGTAAAACAGGTGCTGTGCAGGATCTGGATGCATTCATATATAAAGAGGCCGAGGATGAGACTTTTGTTGGCAACGTTCAAGCATGAAACAAACACGTTTTCTCCGGTGGAGACCAGGTTTGAACGATTTTTCAAGGGGTCCAATGGGGTTCTGAGCGGCGCACAGGCGATTGCTGCCCGTACGGGGACCGGCACAGGCATAGGAGGCTTTATCGATGTGGCTTCCCGCTACGGGGCGGAAATCGTGGTGCCGATTGTCGCCGACGCATGGCCCAGCGGCCCTGTGGATCGCGACGCTTACGAAAGAATTGTCGCCGCCATACTAAGCGCGGCCGAAGGCGCCTACGACGGAATTTTGCTGGATCTGCATGGCGCCATGGTGGTCGAGGGTTTCGATGACGGCGAAGGAGAATTGCTGCGCCGCCTGCGGCGCATCCAGCCTTCTGTTCCGATAGGCGTCACGCTGGACATGCATGCCAATCTGTATCCCGACATGGTGTCGAATTCGACGGTGATTACGGGTTATCACACGTATCCGCATGTGGATATTTACGAGGCCGGAGTGCGTGCGGCGGAAATCATCTGCAAGACCATCCAGGGGGAGCTCAGGCCGGTGATGACATGGGGCAATCGCCCCATGCTGCCGCATGTCATGCGGCAGGGCACCCACAGCGGCCCGAATCGCGATCTGCAGGAGCGCTGCAAGTCGCTTGAGCAGGCAGGCACTCTGGCTGCTTCGCTGTTTGTCGGGTTTCCCCATGCCGATATTGCCAATGCGGGTCTGAGTGTCGTGGTGTGCACTGACGCAAATCCCGATGCGGCGACTGCGGTTCGCGATTCCCTGCTTGACGAAGCCTGGGACCGGCGCGCGGAGTTTCTGTTCGAGTCTGTGCCTTTGACCGAGGCGGTCGGATCGGCGACGCGGCAGACCGAGTACCCGGTTATCCTGCTGGATCACTGCGACAATGTGGCTTCGGGCGGGACCATGGACACCACTGTGGTCCTGAAGGAAGCCCTTGCGCAGGGTTTGAGCAATGCGGTGTTTTACGCTATTTATGATCCGGCGGCGGTGGCGCAGGCGATACAGGCCGGGGTTGGCAATAAGGTGACGTTGTCGCTGGGCGGCAAGGCCCGGCTGTTGGCCACAAACGAGGAAAATCCGTCTCTTGAATTGACGGTGACGGTGCGCACGATCAGCGATGGGCGCTTCAAGCTGTGGGGGCCGATGAGCGCGGGGGTCGAGATTTCCACTGGCCCGACGGTGGTGCTGGACACCGGCAATATTCTGATCGTGGTTGCATCGGGGCATATGGAGCCCTTCGACTTGAATTGTTTTTATTCGCTGGGAATCGATGTGCGCAATATGCATTACGTGATCATGAAGAGCCGGGTGCATTGGCGTGCGGGATTTACGGGTGTGGCCAGGCATGTGATTGAGTGCAATGGAATAGGGGTGACGACTTCGGACTATTCCAAATTGAAGTTCGAACACGTGCGCCGGCCTATTTATCCGTTGGATCCTTTTTGATTGTGGTGGTGTGCGTGGGGCTTGCGTACTCTGTTTTGGCTCGTCTTCGGTGTTCTCTTTAGGCGCGAGCATGGCGGGTCAATGGCCAGGACAAATGCCTGCACGATATGCGTTCTTGAGACGCTGGGGTGGCGGCCCAGGCAGGGTGGAGCTCGCATCGTCCGGTCCTGGCTGCGCCAGGACTGCCCGCGGCCGGCGCCTGGATCGGGCGGTCGCGGAACTCGCGTCGTCCACAGCCCCCCGGGCTGTGGACACCCGTGACGCTCAAACAACCGCTCCCTTGCCTCCCGATCCAGGCGCCGGCCGCGGCGGACTCAAGCTCGCTCACCCTGCCTGGGCCGCCACCCCAGCTTGCATTGGAGTAGTTGGTGGGGATTTCTTTGCGTTCATGCTCAGGGGCGGTTGAAAAATGAAATTATCGATTCGGCCAGTGGGTATTGGGATCGAGCGGGTAGACGGGATGGTGCACATTCTTGAACGGGAACAGGGCGTAGTTCGAACTGGTGACGCCGCTGCTGTCGCATTCCACAAACCCCTTGGCGATGGGAAAAAATACCGGGCGGCAATACATGCGTGATTTCAGCAGCAGGAAACTCTTGCGTGCCGGATCCAGCCCTACGCAAGTGAACACCCCCAGATCCCAGGGCTCGTGGGTGCGTTCGGTGATCACAATTTCCAGATCGCCGCATGCAAACAAGGCGGTTCTGCCCATGCTGCATTTCATGCCGGTGTAGGTAGGCCCGGAAATGATGTATTCGCCGTTGCCCAGGTGTTTGACCTGGCCGGTGAGCGTGACCGGTTCCTTCACAATGCCCAGGCTTGTCAGAGGCCGCTTGTTGCCCAGCTGAAGAGTGACCGTTGCGCCCTCTCCCGCATGTACCAGTTGTTCGACGGCTTGAGGATCGCACAGCGGGCCGACGCCGATATTGCCCAGACCTTGAGTCAGGGCTTCTTGCAGCACGTCCATGGTGTCGCAGGTGCCACCGGACATGCAGTTGTCGCTGTGATCCAGCAACAGTATCGGGCCTTGCGGATTTCCGCAGCCGGCCTGCGGGCCGGCTTTTGCCGCCAGCGCTTTGGCGCTGCCTATCGATTCGGCCAATGGGGGGCTATGGTATACGAATCCTTCTCTTGAAGCCCAGATTTTCAATGCGATCTGGCGGGCGGCCTGGCGCGCGGAGGCCGCGTCCTTGCCTACGGTCACGACGCTGATGCAGGGGGCGGGAATATCGGCCAGGGCGAAGCCGGCCAGCACGGAGGCGGCCAGGACGCTGCTTTGCTCCGCTTCCCTGGCGGCCTGGATGGCGGCGCACATGGCGGGCGAATTGCTGGCGCTTTTCAGTGTATGGGTCATCAGGGGCAGGCGTTCCCAGGCAAGCGCCGGGCTGATTTCACCTTTGAGCCTGGCCAGCAGCAGCCTGCCTGCATGTTCGCCGGTTTCGTACATATCGATGTGGGGATAGGTTTTGAAGCTCACGATGATATCGGCGTTGTCCATCATTTTTTGCGTGACGTTGCCATGCAGGTCGAGCGCGACGGCAATGGCTTTTTCAGGATGGCGGGCCTTCAGGCGCTCCAGTAGATCGCCTTCGCCGTCGTGGCTGTTTTCGGCCACCATGGCGCCGTGCAGGTCCAGCATCATGGCGTCGCAATGATCGGAGGCATCGAGTATGTGGCGGCATAGGGTGTCATAGGCCGTTTTTTCGACCGGGCCGCTGGGATTGGCCGTGGCGGAGATCGGCGTGATGAGGTCGGCGCCGGCCGCCTTTGCCAGATCGATAAATGCGCTCATTGCCGTGCGGCCGCCCAGGTTTTCGGCATAGGCATCGGCTCCGTAGGTGGGGCCATCGATGCCGAATGAGGCAAGCGGGGTGGGGACTGGCGAGAATGTATTGGTTTCGTGATTCATTCTGGCTATGAGTAGTTTCATGACTGTCTATCCGTGTAATGTCATTTCTGAGTCGCTCGTGAGCGCGCGGGCCGTGTGCGCCGCATGAGCCTGCGGCTTGCCGCCAGGGTGCCGCGGTTCAGGAGCCGGCCGAGGCGATTCCCGCCTGCTCCAGTATGGCCAGCAGCAGCACGTTGCCGCCGGCTTGAATGTGTTCCGGCTTGGCGTCTTCGATTTCATTATGGCTGATGCCGTCTTTGCAGGGAATGAAGATCATGGCCGTGGGTGCCACGCGGGCCAGGTAAACGGCGTCATGGCCGGCACCGCTGACGATATCGGTATGCGTGAAGCCCAATTGGTCGGCGGCATTGCGCACGGCCTGGATCTGTTCCTGGTGGAAAGGTTGCGGCGGGAAGTAAACCACTTGCTCAATGTCGATCGCGAGAGTGCTGTCCGCCCGCAGTTCGCGGCATGCGGCGTGCAGCGCGGCGTCCATGGAACTCAATACCTCGTCCGAGGCGGCGCGCAGATCGACACTGAGTTTCACGCGCCCAGGAATGACATTGCGCGAGTTGGGAAAGTTGTCGATCCATCCGACGGTACCGCGCCCGTGGGGAGCGTGGGTGAGCGCGATCCGGTTGACCGACTGGATCAAACCGGCGGCGGCCAGCAGGGCATCCTTGCGCAACTCCATGGGCGTGGGGCCGGCATGGGCTTCCATGCCGGTGATGGTGATGTCATACCAGCGCTGGCCCAGGGCCCCGGTCACGACGCCTATGGTGTCTTGCCTGGCTTCGAGTATGGGGCCCTGTTCGATGTGCGCTTCGAAGTAGGCCTTGATGGGAAAGTGTTGGCTGCGTGTATTGCCGGCATAGCCTATGCTGTTCAGGGCGCTGGCGACACTGATGTTCTGCGCATCGGTTTGCGCAAGCGTCTCGGCCAATGGGAAGGCATCCACGAAAACGCCCGAGCCCATCATGACGGGTACGAAGCGCGAACCTTCTTCATTGGTCCACACCACCACTTCGATGGGCGCCTCGGTGCGGATTTGGCGATCGTTGAGGGTGCGCAGCACTTCCAGCCCCGCCAGGACGCCGTAATTGCCGTCGAATTTCCCCCCGGTGGGCTGGGTATCGATATGGCTGCCGGTGAGTACCGGCGGCAAATCATTATTGCGACCCGGGCGGCGGGCGAAAATATTGCCGATTTCATCGATGCGGATCGAGCAGCCAATGTCCTTGGCCCATTGCACGAACTGGTCGCGCCCCTGGCGGTCGAGTTCGGTCAGGGCCAGGCGGCAGACACCCCCTTTTGGGGTGGCGCCGATTTTCGCCAGCGACATGAGCGATTGCCAGAGGCGATCGCCATTGATGTGCAGAGTCGCGCTTGCAGAGAGGGATGAATTCATGGTGTTCTCGAATCGAAATTTCAGGGCGATGCTTACTGGACTGCCCCGACGCCCAGGTATTGATCTTTGGCGTACGTGTCGTGCATGAACGACGCGTTGTCGTTGCTGTAGACGATCTTGCCGCCTTCGATGATGTAGTGGCGTTCAGCCAGTTGAGTGCAGACTTCCAGGTTTTGTTCGACCAGCAGTATGGAAATTCCCTGGGCCTTGAGCAGCTTCAGCTGCGCGACGATTTCTTCCACGATGATCGGCGCCAGGCCTTCAACGGGTTCGTCAAGCATGAGCAGTTGGGGATGATTCATCAATGCGCGGCCTATGGCCAGCATTTGCTGTTCGCCTCCGGAGAGCTGCGCGCCGCCGTTGCGCCGCCGCTCGTATAGCCGTGGGAAGATTTTGTATATATCTTGCAGTGACCAGGGGGAGCCCTTTTTTCTACCCAGATTCAGGTTTTCTTCCACTGTCAGCAAACGGAAGATGCCGCGATGTTCGGGCACCAGGCAAACCCCCCGGCCGGCAATCCGATAGGCGGGCAAGTGGGTGATGTCCTGCCCTTTGAACAGAACGGTTCCGCTTGCCGGCGCGATCAGGCCGGCAATGCTTTTCAGCGTCGTGGATTTGCCCGCCCCATTGCGGCCCAGCAGCGTAACCAGCTCTCCCTGTCCGACTTCGATGGAAACGCCCTGGATGACGTGGCTTTTGCCGTAGTAGCTGTGTATCTCCTGTACCTTCAACATTATCGGCCTCCGGTAATCATATTGCCCAGGTAGGCGCTTCTTACCCGGTCGTCCGACTTGATGGCCTGCGGTTCGCCCTCCACCAATACCTTGCCCTGCTGCATGACGGTAATTGTGTCGGAGATATCCATGACTATGCCCATATTGTGTTCAATCAGGATGACCGTGAGTTCATCGCGCAGGCTGTAAATCAGTTTCTTCATGGAGTCGATGTCGTCGATACCCATGCCGGATGTCGGCTCGTCCAGAAAGATGGCCCTGGGCCTGGCCGCCAGCGCCATGCCGACTTCGAGGCGCCTCTGCTGGCCGTGCGACAGCGCGCTGCTCAGCTTGTGCCTGACCTGGGTCAGGCCGACTTTCTCAAGTATGGCCTCGATCATGTCGGCTTGTTCGCGGCGCATTTTGATGAGCGACCATAATCGCAGTGCCTGCAAAGGGCGTATGCCTTGCGTGGCCAGCCTGAGGTTTTCATGGACCGACAGAGTGGGAAACAGCGAAGTGACCTGGAATGATCGCGCCATGCCGGCCTGCACCCGCTGATAATCCGCCCGCTGGCTGACATCGTGGCCGTCGAAAATAATCGACCCTTCCGTAAGAGGCACGGTACCGGTGAGCGAATGGAAAAGTGTGGTTTTTCCCGCCCCATTGGGGCCGATTACCGAGTGTATGGTTTTGGCCTGCACGCATAAATCGACGCCGGCCAGCGCCACGAATTTCCCGTAGCGTTTGACAATGTTGCGGGCTTCCAGAATGGGCTGGGTCATGGTTTGTGCTCCTTGGCCGGGCTATCCGCCCGATTGCCGCGGGCGCGTTTGAAGACCAGTTCACACAAGCCCCATAGCCCTCCTTGCAAATACAGGCTGACGACCATCAGCAGCAAGCCGAACAGCAGCAGCCAGCGCGGCCACAGGTCGGATAGCCAGTCGGACGCGATGACATACAGCGCCGCGCCCAGCACCGAAGCGAACAGATTACCGGTCCCGCCGATTACCGTGATGACCAGGATCGTTTCGCTGATGTGATAGTTGATGCTGGTCAGGGGCGCAATGCCGGTCATCATGGCGTACAGGGCCCCGGCCAGGGCCGTCGTGGCACCCGACACCATAAAGGCGACCAGCTTGAAAAGCCTGATGTTGTAGCCGATTGCCGTGGCGCGCGCCGGATTGTCGCGTATGGCGAGCAGCGTGCGGCCGAAAATCGATTCGACGATGCGTTGGAGCAGATAAAACACGATCAGAAAAATAATCGCGACGAAGCTGTAGTATTCCCAACTGGTTTTATTGGGCAGCAGCGTGTGGCCGAATGCGGTGAGCGGCAGCGTGGGAATGTTCAACAAGCCATTGTCGCCGCCGGTCCAGTCCGGCAGCGAGTACGCCAGGAAATAAAACATCTGCGCCAGCGCGAGCGTGAGCATGACGAAGTAAACGCCTTTTTGCCGTATGCTGAGCCAGCCGACCGCCGCGGCGACAAGCGCTCCGACCAGCATGGCCAGAAGCAGGGTCAGCGGCATGGACAGGCTGGTGCGCGTCAAGGCAATGCCCAGGGCGTAGCTGCCTGCGCCGAAGAAGATCCCCTGGCCGAAGGACAGCAGGCCCGTGTATCCCAGCAAAACATTGCATGCGAGCGCCGCCAGGGCGTAAATCAGCACCTCGGTGGCCAGTGAGCCCGACTTCAGGAGCAAGGGCAGGAGCAGGACGGCGGCCAGGGCCAGGAGCAGGAATCGGTGTTTGTGCAGCAGTTCCATTCAGGCTCTCCCCATCAGGCCGTTGGGGCGCAATAGCAGGACCAGCGCCATTGAGACATAGATCATCAGGCTGGCGCCCTGGGGCCACAAGGTACTCATGATGCTTTGCACGATGCCCACCAGCAATCCGCCCAGAAGAGCTCCGGAAAAACTGCCCATGCCGCCCACCACGACGACGACAAACGCGACGGCGAGGGCTTCAATG